>NZ_CP011371.1:5180917-6476147 GCF_001017435.1 Caldimonas brevitalea | reverse complement strand
GTATTTGTGGAAAACTCTTCTTGGAGCGGCCGGATTCTACCCCCCAACGGCGTCGTCGCGGACAGTTATCCACAAGGCGGCGCGCCGCCTGCCGCGCCGCCGTCCACACCCCGGCGCCGGGTAACTCGTTGACGGCAAAGGGGGTTTTTGCTGTAATAGAGGGTTTCCCGAATCTGCGGATTGTGTGACTTCTTGTCGCCCACGCCGAGCTTGAGCGGGCTGACTGTTGGCTCGGGGGCTTCCCCGGGCGCGGCGACAGTGGGCACGCGGGCCGGTCAGGCGTGAAGGGGCTCGGTGTTCCGCCCGGGAGTCTCAAGCCCGCAGCCCGCGGGCTTTGGTTTGACGGCCTGAGCCCACTCGGCGAAGGCAAGGCGCTCGCCGCAGTGGCGCTCAACACGGGCGCTGGACAAGGGCGCCGAACAAGGAATCGAACATGAAACGCACCTACCAACCTTCCAAGGTCCGCCGCGCTCGCACGCATGGTTTCCTGGTCCGCATGAAGACGCGTGGCGGCCGCAAGGTCATCAACGCGCGCCGTGCCAAGGGCCGTAAACGCCTGGCCGTCTGAGTCCGCGGCGCCGGCCGGCGTGGCGCGGCGAGACGTCGCCGAGGGGACTGCGCTGCGCGTTGGCGCAGCCGCAGAGCCCTTGCTCGTGAGCGCCGCAGCGAGCCCGGGTGGCGCCGGCCCTGCCGAGGTGTCGATGCGGCGTCTCAAGCAAAAAGCGGACTTTGAACGCGCCCTGGGCGCCGGTTCTGCCGGCGTTGTAGGCCGCAGCCCGCACTTTATCGCCCACTTCGTGCCCGGCACCGATCTGGCGCCTCAAGCGCCGGACGCAACCGCTGCCGACGAGTTGTCAACAGGCGTGGGCACCGAGGCCGCTGGCCTTGTGGATGTCTCTGTCGCGCAAACCGCTCGACGCGCGCCGGTGGCGCAAGTCGGCACGGTGCTGCCCAAACGTTGGGCGCGCCGTTCCGTGACCCGGTCTTTGCTCAAGCGTCAGGTGTTTGCGGCGTTCGAACGCCAAGGGCCCGCCGTGCCTCCCGGGGTCTGGGTGGTGCGTTTGCGCGCCACTTTCGACCGCGCGCAGTTTGTCAGCGCTGCGTCTGACGCGCTGCGTCATGCCGCGCGCGATGAACTCGACGCGCTGCTGCGGCAGGCTCTGCCGCGTGCAGCTGCCAAGCAGGGGCCGCCGCCGAAGGCTGCGGCGTCGCCCTGAAGGCGTACCCTCATGCTGTATTCCACAGGCCCGCGATGATCCTCCGACGTGCGCTCATGGGGCTGGTACGTGGCTATCAGCTGATGCTGAGCCCGTGGTTGGGCGCCAGCTGTCGCTTCTATCCCACCTGCTCGGCTTATGCGCTGCAGGCGTTGGAACGCCACGGCGCGGCCGCGGGCAGTTATCTGACGGTGCGGCGTTTGTGCCGTTGCCAACCCTGGTGCGAAGGCGGTGCCGACCCGGTGCCGGCCGATCCCCCACGTCTGTTTTCCCGCTTCACGGCGCAGGCTCGTCCGGCCCGCGCGGCAAGCACCTCTAACAGCGAGTCGTCTCCATGACCGATATGCGCCGCACCATCCTCTGGGTGGTGTTCACGATGTCTCTCGTCCTGCTGTGGGACGCCTGGAACAAGCACAACGGCCAGCCCTCGATGTTCACGCCGGCGCCGCCCGCGACGGTGTCCACGGCGCCGGCATCGGCCCCTGGCGCTTCTGCCGGCGTCGCCGGAGTCCCGGCGCCGGTCGCAGGCGTGCCGGCGGCCACCGGCAGCGGTGCCAACGCGATCGCGGCGCAGACCCCGGCGCCGGCGTCGTCGTCCGAGAAGGTGACCATCACCACCGACGTTTACCGCCTGGTGGTCGACACGCAAGGCGGCACGGTGAGCCGTGTCGAGCTGCTGCGGTTCGACGACCAGATCGACCCGACCCGCAAGGTGACCCTGCTCGACCAGTCGGCCGACCGCGTCTATCTCGCACAGACGGGTCTCGTCAACCGCCAAGACAACGGCGGCGCCTTCCCGAACCACCTGACGCCCATGACCGCCTTGCCGGGCGAACGCACGCTGGCCGAGGGGCAGAAAGACCTGCGTCTGGTGCTCGAGTCGGCCCCGGTGAACGGTCTGCAGTACCGCAAGACCTACACCTTCGAGCGTGGCAGCTACGCCATCGCGGTCAAGCATGAGGTGGTCAACACAAGCGACCAGCCGCGCGAGCCGCAGCTCTATCTGCAACTGGTGCGCGACGGCAACCCGCCCCCGGGCGAATCGAGCTTCTACTCGACCTTCACCGGCCCGGCGGCGTTCACCGACACCACCAAGTTCCAGAAGATCGACTTCAAGGACATCGAGAAGGGTCAGGCCGAGACCCCGCCCGCGGCCAACAACGGCTGGGTGGCGATGGTGCAGCACTACTTCGTGTCGGCCTGGCTGAACACGCAGCCGGCGCCGCGCGAGTTCCGCACCGCCAAGGTGGCGTCCAACCTGTACTCGGTCGCGATGGTGCAGCCGCTGCCCAGCGTGGCACCCGGCGCCACGCAGAGCGTCGACACCACGCTCTACATCGGCCCGCAGGAAGAGAAGAAGCTCGAACTGCTGGCCCCGGGGCTGGAGCTGGTGAAGGACTACGGCTGGTTCACCATCTTGTCCAAGCCGCTGTTCGCGCTGCTCGACTTCCTGCATTCGAAGATCGGCAACTGGGGCTGGGCCATCGTGGCGCTGGTGGTGCTGCTGAAGGCGGCCTTCTTCTGGCTCAACGCCAAGGCCTACAAGTCGATGGCCAAGATGAAGGTGGTGGCGCCGCGCGTGGCCGAGCTGCGCGAGCGCTACAAGGACAAGCCCCAGCAGATGCAGCAGGAAATGATGCGCATCTACCGAGAGGAGAAGGTCAACCCGTTGGGCGGCTGCCTGCCCATCATGATCCAGATCCCGGTGTTCATCGCGCTGTACTGGGTGTTGCTGTCGTCGGTCGAGATGCGCAACGCGCCGTGGATCCTGTGGATCGAAGACCTGTCGGTGAAAGATCCGTTCTTCATCCTGCCGCTGCTGATGACCGCCTCGACGCTGCTGCAGACCTGGCTCAACCCGACGCCGCCGGACCCGGTGCAGGCCCGCATGATGTGGATCATGCCGCTGGTGTTCTCGGTGATGTTCTTCTTCTTCCCGGCCGGCCTGGTGCTGTACTGGGTGACGAACAACGTCCTGTCGATCGCCCAGCAGTGGGTGATCAACAAGCAGCTGGGCGTCAACAAGTAAGCGGCGCCCTGCGGGGCCTGCGACCCGTCACGCCCCGCGGCCGCAAGGCGCGGGGCGTGTGTCTTTCTGCAGTAGCACAATCACCTCGACATGCTGAGCCGCCATCACGACCCCATCGTCGCCATCGCCACAGCGCCGGGCCGCGGGGCCGTCGGCATCGTGCGGGTGTCGGGTCGCCAACTCGGGCCCTATGTCGAGGCTCTGCTGGGCGTGCGTTTGCAACCCCGGCACGCCACCTACCTGCCGTTGCGCGACGCCGAGGGGCAGCCGATCGACCATGGGCTGGCGTTGTACTTCCCGGCCCCCCATTCCTACACCGGCGAGGACGTGCTGGAGCTGCAGGCGCACGGCGGCCCGGTGGTGCTGCAACTGTTGCTGGCGCGTTGCCTCGAGGTGGCGCAATCGCTGTTGCCGGCCTTGCGCATCGCGGAGCCCGGCGAGTTCACCCAGCGCGCTTTCCTGAACGACAAGCTCGACCTGGCGCAGGCCGAGGCGGTCGGCGATTTGATCGACGCCAGCACGGAAGCGGCCGCCCGCTCCGCCAGCCGCTCGCTCAGTGGTGCGTTCTCGCAGCAGGTGCACACGCTGCGTGACCAGATCGTGCACCTGCGCATGCTGGTCGAGGCCACGCTCGACTTCCCCGAAGAGGAGATCGATTTCCTCGAAAAGGCCGACGCCCGCGGACAGCTGCGGCGCATCCGGGAGACGCTGGACGGCGTGCTCGACCGGGCGCGCCAGGGTGCGCTGCTGCGCGAGGGCATCAAGGTGGTGCTGGCCGGGCAGCCCAACGTGGGCAAGAGTTCGCTGCTGAACGCGCTGGCCGGGGCGGAACTTGCCATCGTCACCCCCATTCCCGGCACGACGCGCGACAAGGTGAGCGAGACGATCCAGATCGCCGGCGTGCCGCTGCACGTGATCGACACGGCCGGGCTGCGCTCGGACGCCGAGGCGACCGACGAGGTCGAACGCATCGGCATTGCCCGCACCTGGGCCGAGATCGCGGCCGCCGACGCGGTGCTGTTCCTGCACGACCTGACCCGGCTCGGTGAGCCCGGCTACGACGCCGGCGAGGCGGACATTCTGGCGCGGCTGCCGCAAGGCGCCCGGCTGGTGCACGTGTTCAACAAGGTCGACCGGGGCCTGCCGGTGCCGAAGCGCGACGGCGAGCGGGCCGTCGCGCTGTCGGCCAAGACAGGGGCAGGGCTCGACGCATTGCGGGCGCTGCTGCTGGAGCTGGCCGGCTGGCATGCGCAGCCCGAGGGCGTGTTCATTGCGCGTGAGCGACATGTGCGGGCACTCAGACGCTCGGCGGCCCACCTCGAGGTCGCGGCCGAGCACGCCGCGGTGTCCGACCACGCGCTCGACTTGTTTGCCGAGGAGCTGCGGCTGGCCCACAACGCGCTGGGAGAGATCACCGGCGAGTTCAGCGCCGACGACCTGCTCGGCGAGATCTTCAGCCGGTTCTGCATCGGCAAATAAATCACGCCGGCGGAGCGCCGATTCAGGGGGGATGGCAGGGCGCCGGCATTGTGACGGCTTGACCCTGACCCCATAATCGCCCCACGGTAGGAGGGGTGGCCGCGCGGGCGGTGCCATCGCACGTCAGTAAAGCAGTCAGTAGAGGGAACTCGAGATGAACTTCGACCAGCTGGTCATCGCGATCCAGTCGCTCAACACCGAGGATGCGTTCCGTCCGCGTCTCGACGTGCAGCAGTGGCGCACCATCTCGCAGTACCTCACGCGCCACGATGTGCGCACCGGTGACCTCGTGATCCGCCAGGGCGACCACGACCGCACCATGTACTTCCTGGCCCAGGGCTCGATGCAGGTCTATGTCAGCGGCGCCACGCCGGGCTCGACCAAGGTGGCCATCCTGCGCCCGGGGGCGGTGTTCGGCGAGCCCAGCTTGTTCGCCGACTGCGGCCGTGCGGCCAATGTCGAGGCGATGACCCCGGGGGTGATCTGGGCCTTGCGCCTGCCCCGTTTCGACGAACTGGCGCTGCGAGTGCCACCGATCGCGCTCGAACTGTTGCGTGCCGCGGGTGCCGTGATGACGGCCCGCATGCAGGCGATGCTGGCCCGTCAGATGCCGATGGCCTGACGCGCCGGCCACTGCCGCGGCACTTCAGTGCCCTTCGAACGACACCAGCGTGAACAGCGGCAGGCCGCTGGCACGGAGTTTCTCGGCGCCCTTGAGTTCGGGCAGTTCGACGATGGCGGCGCCTTCGATCACCTGCGCACCTAGGCGTTCCAGCAAGCGTTTGCCGGCCATCATCGTGCCGCCGGTCGCGATCAGGTCGTCGATCAACACCACCTTGTCGCCGGCCTTGACGGCATCGGTGTGCAGCTCGACGGTGGCGGAGCCGTATTCGAGCTCGTAGGTTTCTTCGACGGTGGTGAACGGCAGCTTGCCTTTCTTGCGGATCGGCACGAAACCGATGTTCAGCTCGTAAGCGAGCACCGACCCGATGATGAAACCGCGCGCGTCCAGCCCGGCGATGACGTCGGGCCGGGTGTCGAAGTAGCGGTGCACGAACTGATCGATCAGCACGCGGAACACCTTGGGGCTTTGCAGCAGCGGCGTGATGTCGCGAAACTGCACGCCCGGCTCGGGCCAGTCGGGCACGGTACGGATGTGGCTCTTGATGTAGGCGCGGTCGTCCATGGTCGGTGCGGCAGCTGCTGCTGTGGTTGGAGGGTCGGCGGGGACTACGACCAGCGGCGCGGTGCGCCCCGGTGTCGCGGATTGTCGCGCGATCGGCCGCCATGGCGGTGATGCCATGGCCGCGACGGCGGCAGGGCAGGGCTCAGCCGGTCAGCAGCTTCTGTTCGGCCAGGGCCAGCGGCTCGGGACGGCCCGACAGCACCAGCGTGTCGCCCGGTGCCATCACCAGCTCGTCGTGGGGTCTCACCACACCGCCATGGGCGCGCCGCACCGACACCACCGACACGCCGATGGCGTGCAGCGCGGCATGCAGCAGAGGCTGGCCGCACAGCGCGGAGCCGGCCGGCAGGGTGATCGACTGCAGTCGGGCTTGCTCTCGCTCGTCGACGGTGTCGTCGTCGGCCCCGTGGAAGTAGCCGCGCAGCAGGCTGTAGCGGGCGTCGCGCTGCTCCTGCACCAGGCGGATCACGCGCCGCATCGGCACCCCCACCAGCGCGAGAGCCTGCGACGCCAGCATCAGGGAACCCTCGATCGCTTCCGGCACCACTTCGGCGGCACCGGCGGCACGCAGTTTCTCGAGGTCGGCGTCGTCGATGGTGCGCACCACCACCGGCACCTTGGGCGCGTGCTCGTGGACGAGTTGCAGGATCTTGAGGGCCGAGGCGGTGTCGGGGTAGCTCACCACCACCGCGCTGGCACGGGCCAGGCCGGCCGCCATCAGGCTCTGCAGCCGGGCTGCATCACCGAACACCACACTCTGGCCGGCCGCGGCCGCTTGCCTCACCCGGTCGGGGTCGAGGTCGAGCGCCATGTAGGGGATCTGCTCGACCTCCAGCATGCGCGCCAGGTTCTGGCCGCTGCGGCCATAGCCGCAGATGATCACATGGCGGTCGGTGTTGATCGCGCGCTTGGCGATGCTGGTCATCTCGACCGACTGCATCAGCCAGTCGTTCGCGGACAACCGCATCACGATGCGGTTGCTGTACTGCACGATGAACGGCGTCGCGAGCATCGACAACACCATCGAAGCCAGCACCGCACTGCGCAGGTCGGGCGTCACCAGGCGATGTTCGGCCGCCAGGTTGAGCAGCACCAGCCCGAATTCGCCGGCCTGCGCCAGGTAGAGCCCGGTGCGCAGCGCGACGCCGGTGGTCGAGCCGAAGGACTTGGCCAGCACCGCGACGAGCACGAACTTGAACGCCACCGGCGCGACCGTCAGCAGCAACACCAGCGGCCATTGCTCGAGCACCAGCCGCCAGTCGAGCATCATGCCGATGGTGATGAAGAACAGCCCCAGCAGCACGTCGTGGAAGGGGCGGATGTCGGTCTCGACCTGGTGCTTGTATTCGGTTTCGGCGATCAGCATGCCGGCCACAAAGGCGCCCAGCGCCAGCGACAGGCCGGCATGCTCGGTCAGCCAGGCAAGCCCGAGGGTGACCAGCAGCAGGTTCAGGATGAACAGTTCTTCGCTCTTGCGGCGTGCCACCAGGGTCAGCCACCAGCGCATCACCCGCTGCCCGCCGACCAGCAGCACGGTGAGCAGCAAGGCGGCCTTCAGCGTGGCCCAGGCGAGCGCCTGGGCCAGCTCCTCGGCCGACGACCCGAGGGCGGGGATGAGCACCAGCAGCGGCACCACGGCCAGATCCTGGAACAGCAGCACGCCCATCACGCGGCGGCCGTGTTCGCTTTCGAGTTCGAGGCGCTCGGCCATCAGCTTGACGACGATGGCGGTGGAGGACATCGCGAGTGCGCCGCCCAGCGCCACGGCGGTCTGCCATGGCAAGTTCCATTGCCGCCCCAGCATCGTGAAGATCCAGGCCAGGGCGGCATTGCCGAGCACGGTCACCAGCATGGTGGTCAGGACCTCGCTGAACCCGAGGCCGAACACCATGCGCCGCATGCTTTTGAGCTTGGGCAGGTTGAATTCGAGGCCGATCACGAACATCAGGAACACGACGCCGAATTCGGCGAGGTAGCCGAACTCGGCACTGTCGCGCGCCAGCGCCAGCGCGTTGGGGCCGATCAGGACGCCGACGGCGAGATAACCGAGCATCGGCGGCAGGCGGAAGGTGCGGCAGACCGTGACGCCGATCACGGCGGCCAGCAAATACAGCAGGACGAGTTCGAGGGTCGAGGCCATCGAGAGGCGAGGATTGCAAGGGCTGTGCCGAGCAGTGCGAGACGCGCTCGGCAGGGGGTTGCGGCCGAAGCCTAGAATCCGTGCATCGTAATCGACCCCCGCGCCCTGTGTCTGAACGTACGCTGTCCCAGAAGCCGCCGATCGCCTTCGACCCCGAGCGGGCTGTGGCGCTCGCGCGCGAAACGCTCGAGATCGAGGCGACCGCGCTGCTTGAACTGAAGTCACGCCAGGGCCCGAGCTTCGCCGACGCGGTGCAGTTGCTGCTGCGCTGCGAGGGCCGGGTGGTGGTGATGGGCATGGGCAAGAGCGGCCATGTCGGACGCAAGATCGCCGCCACGCTCGCCTCCACCGGCACGCCGGCGATGTTCGTGCACCCGGCCGAAGCCAGCCACGGTGATCTGGGCATGATCACCGCACAAGACTTGGTGCTGGCGATCTCGAATTCCGGCGAGAGCGACGAGCTGACCGCCATCCTGCCGGTGCTCAAGCGCTTGTTCATCCCCTTGCTGGCGCTGACCGGCCGCCCCGAATCCACGCTGGGGCGCCATGCCGACGTCGCGCTCGACACCTCGGTCGCCAAGGAAGCCTGTCCGCTCAACCTGGCGCCCACCGCCAGCACCACGGCGCAGCTGGCCATGGGCGACGCGCTGGCCGTCGCGCTGCTCGACGCGCGCGGCTTCAAGGCAGAAGACTTCGCCCGCTCGCACCCCGGCGGCGCACTGGGCCGCAAGCTGTTGACGCATGTGCGCGACGTGATGCGCGGCGGCGCGGCCGTGCCCCGGGTGGCGCCGGACACACCGTTCACCGAGATGATGCGCGAGATGTCGGCCAAGGGGCTCGGCTCGACCGCGGTGGTCGACGACCAGGGCAAGGTGCTGGGCATCTTCACCGACGGCGACTTGCGCCGCCAGATCGAGAAGGGCCGTGACCTGCGCGGCCTGACCGCCGCCGACGTGATGACCCTCCGGCCGCGCCAGGTGCGCGATGACGCGCTGGCGGTCGAGGCGGCGGACCTGATGGAAGAGGCTCGCATCACCTCCGTGCTGGTGGTCGATGCCGCCGGGCAGTTGGTGGGGGCGCTGAACTTCAACGATCTGATGCGCGCAAAGGTGATCTGAGGCCATGCGAGAGATCCGGCCCCATCTGAGTTTTCCGCCCGAATTGCTGCTGCTCGCCCAAGATGTGCGGGCGGCGGTGTTCGACGTCGACGGTGTGCTGACCGATGGCCGCATCTACATCGCCGACAGCGGCGAGGTCTTCAAGGCCTTCAACACGCTCGACGGCCATGGGCTGAAGCTGCTGGTGCGGGCCGGCATCACGCCGGTGGTGATCACCGGGCGCGACTCGCCGGCGGTGCGCCGTCGGGTGGCGGACCTCGGGTTGCAGCATGCTCACTACGGTGTGCACGACAAGCTGGCGGCCGGCCGCGCGGTGCTCACGCAGCTGCAGCTCGGCTGGGAGCACCTGGCGGTGATCGGCGACGACTGGCCGGACCTGCCGCTGATGGTCCGTGCCGCGTTTGCCTGTGCCCCGGCAGGTGCTCATGCGGAGGCGCGGGCAGCGGCGCACCATGTGACCGAGGCGGGTGGCGGCTACGGTGCGGCACGGGAGTTCTGCGACCTGCTGCTGTGCGCCCAGGGGCGTTACGCCAGCCTTCTGCACAGCCATCTCGAGACCCTGGACGACGGACAGACAGGATGAGGCAGCGGCAGGGGGGCAGGGTGGCTGCGGCACCGGCCGGGGCGCCGTCGAACCAGGGGCTGCAATCGTGGCGCCGGTGGATCGACGACGTCTCGGGGTATCTGCCGCTGCTGCTGCTCGCGCTGCTCGCCGCCGGCACTTATTGGCTGGTGCAGCACACGCCGGTACCCGACGGCCCGCAGGGCGAAGCTGCACCGCGGCACGAGCCCGACTACGTGATGACCAAGTTCTCGCTGCAGCATTTCACCGGCGCAGGGCGGCCCAGCACCTGGGTCGAAGGCCTGGAGCTGCGGCACTTCCCGGACACCGACACGCTGGAGATCGACAAGGTGAAGCTGCGCTCGGTGGACGAGCAGGGCCGGATCACACGCGGCACGGCCAACCGGGCCTTGTCGAACGGAGACGGCAGCGAGATCCAGCTGCTGGGCGCGGCCCACGTGGTGCGCGAGGCGGGCAGCGGCCCCAAGACGTCGCAGAACCAGCGCCTGGAGTTCAGCGGCGAGTATCTGCAGGTGTTCACCGAAACCGAGCGCGTGGTCTCGCACTTGCCCGTCACGCTGCGTCAGGGCGACGTGGAAGTGCAAGGCGCTTCGCTGTATTACGACAACCAGGAGCGGGTGCTGGAGCTGAAAGGCCAGGTGCGCGGCAGCATGCCAGCCCGTCCGACCTCACCGTCTGCTGCCTCATGAGTTTGCCTCTCGTCTACATCACCGGCGCCTCGAGCGGCATCGGCCAAGCACTCGCGGCGCGCTACTACCGGGCGGGCTACCGGCTGGCCCTGGTGGCCCGGCGGGCCGCCGAGATCGAGTCGTGGTGCAAGGCGCAGGGGTTCGAGGCGCAGCGCTTCGGCGTGTATGCAGCGGACGTGCGCAACATCGAGAGCATCACCGCGGCCGGCCGTGCCTGTATCGAGCGCCAGGGCGTGCCCGACGTGGTGATCGCCAACGCCGGCATCAGCGTCGGGGTGGACACCGCGCAGTACGACGATCTCGAGGTGATCCGCGCGACCTACGAGACCAACAACCTCGGCATGGCCGCGACCTTTCATCCGTTTGTCGCACCGATGTGCCAACGCCGCTCGGGTGCGCTGGTCGGCATCGCCAGCGTGGCCGCCATCCGCGGCCTGCCCGGTCACGGCGCCTACTGCGCCAGCAAGGCGGCGGTGGTCAACTACTGCGAAAGCCTGCGAGGCGAGTTGCGCCCGTCCGGCGTCAAGGTGGTCACCATCGCACCGGGGTACATCGACACGCCGCTCACTCGCGAGAATCCGTATTCGATGCCCTTCTTGCTGAGCGCCGACGCGTTTGCCGAGCGCGCCTTCCGCGCCATCGACGCGGGCGCGAGCTACCGTGTCATTCCGTGGCAGATGGCCATCGTCACGAAGTTGCTGCGGGTGCTGCCCAACGCGGTGTTCGACCGCCTGCTGGCGGGCCGGGCGCGCAAGAAGCGCCGGGGCGAATAGGCGGCGGCGCGGCAGGCTCAGGACACAAACCCTTGAACCTGTTGCGACGCACACCGATGGCTCTCGAGCAGAATGAGTGCATGCCGCCGCCACGAGGGTATGCCATGCCGAGCCTATCCCACCATTTGCTGACCTGTGCCTGCAACAACCGCTGGGCCAACCACCGCCTGCTGCAGGCCTGTGCCAAGTTGGGGCCGCACGGTTTCGCGGCCCGCCGCACCAGCTTCTTCCCGTCAGTGAAGGCGACGCTCAACCATATCCTGACGGTGGACTGGTATTACATAGACGCCATCGAGCGCAGCTTGCGCGGCCAGCCGCCCAACGACGCATGGCGAGCCTACTTCGATCCGGCCGAGCCGTACGAGACCTGTACCGAGTTGGCGGCCGCGCAGCAGGCCTGCGACGAGCGGCTGATCAACGTGTGCCGCAGGCTCACGGACGAGGTGCTCGCCCTCCAGGTGCCCGTGCCGCGCGAGGAAGGCTTGAAGCCCGAGCGTCTCGACCGCCTGCTGGCCCATTTGCTGCAACACCAGATCCACCATCGTGGCCAGGTGCACGCGATGCTGGCCGGCACCGACATCCCCCCGCCGCAGCTGGACGAGTTCTTTTGTGCCAGCGATGCGGCACTGCGGGCAGGTGACTTCGAGGAACTGGGGTTCCGCGAGTCGGTGTTGTGGGAGACGCCGGCGCCTCCCTCGCGCCGCTTCGACGCCAGGCCCTGACACCGCCGGCAAGGAGGTGCCTGTGGGAGGAGCGCGCGCGCCGTTGTCCCGTACGGCGGCAATGGCGGCCTTCCCTCGAGCTCAAGGGGATTAGGTGCGGGGCGCCGAAGACGGGTGCCCGGTGCCACTATGCTTGCCGCTCATCGTGACGACGCAGGAGCGGCCATCCATGAACCTGAGCACCAGGACCGAAACCGATTCGATGGGCGCCATCGAGGTGCTGTCCGACCGCTATTGGGGTGCGCAAACGCAGCGGTCGGTTCATCATTTTCCGATCGGCGTGGCGCGCTTCAAATGGCAGCGCCCCATCATCCGTGCGTTGGGCTTGCTGAAGAAAGCGGCGGCGCTTGCGAACGCCGAGCTGGGCGAGTTGCCGCAAGACGTGGCCCAGTTGATCTCGCGGGCCGCCGACGAGGTCATCGACGGCCGTCTCGACGATCACTTCCCCTTGGTGGTGTTCCAGACCGGTTCGGGCACGCAGTCCAACATGAATGCCAATGAGGTGATCGCCAACCGCGCGATCGAACTCGCCGGTGGCGTGCTGGGCAGCAAGAAGCCGGTGCATCCGAACGACCATGTCAACCGGGGCCAATCGTCCAACGACACCTTCCCGACCGCCATGCACGTGGCGGTGGTCGAGCAGCTGCACTTGCGCCTGTTCCCCGCGGTGAGTGCCTTGCGCAACACCCTCGCCGCGAAGGCGCAGCAGTACCGCCACCTGGTGAAGACGGGCCGCACCCACTTGCAGGATGCGACGCCCATCACCTTGGGGCAGGAAATCGGTGCCTGGGTGGCGCAACTCGACTTCGGCCTCGGCGCCGTCCGCGGCGTGTTGCCCGGCCTGCAGGAGCTGGCCATCGGGGGCACCGCGGTGGGCACCGGGCTGAACGCGCATCCCCTGTTCGGCGACCGGGTCGCCGAACGGCTCGCCGAACTGACGGGCCGGCCGTTCCAGTCGGCGCCCGACAAGTTTTTTGCGCTCTCGGCCCACGATGCGCTGGTGCAAACCTCGGCGGCCCTGCGCACCTTGTCAGGGGGGCTGATGAAACTGGCCAATGACATACGCTGGCTGGCCAGCGGACCGCGCTGTGGTATCGGCGAATTGCGCATTCCCGAGAATGAGCCGGGCTCGTCGATCATGCCGGGTAAGGTGAACCCGACCCAGTGCGAGGCGATGACGATGGTATGTGTGCAGGTGTTTGGCAATGACGCCGCGGTCGCGTTTGCAGGCACCCAAGGTAATTTTCAGCTGAATGTCTACAAGCCGGTGATGGTGCACAACGTGCTGGAAAGCATCGACCTGATCGCCGATGCCTGTCATGCATTCGACCATTACTGCGCCCAGGGACTCGAGCCGAACGAGGCGGTGATCGACGAGCACTTGGAACGCAACCTGATGCTCGTGACAGCCTTGAACCGGCATATCGGCTACGACCTGGCAGCGCAGATCGCCAAGCGGGCGCACCACGAAGGGTTGACCTTGCGAGAAGCGGCGCTGGCCACCGGCCAGCTCAGCGCGGAGGACTACGACCGCTGGATCAATCCGCTCGAGATGACGCGGCCGGGTTGAAGCGAGGCTGTCCGGCGCCGGGCAGCGTAGGCCCGGGCGGCCCAGCGGCGATGGTTGCGCGGCCATGAAAAAAGCGGCGGGGCTCGCGCCGCGCCGCTTTTGATTCAGTCAGGTGCCGGTTGGCACCGGCTGCCTCAGTCGTGGGTTCAGTAGCCGCCGCGGCCGCCACCGAAGCCGCCGCGACCACCGCCGCCGCCGCCACCACCAAAGCCGCCACGGCCACCGCCGCCGCCGCCACCACCGAAGCCACCTTCACGACGGCCACCGCCGCCACCACCACCACCAAAACCGCCGCCGCCGCCACGCGGGCCGCCGAAGCCACCCGGGCGCTCTTCACGGGGACGAGCTTCGTTGACGACGATGGCGCGGCCCGACAGGGCTTGGCCGTTCATGCCGTTGATGGCGGACTGGGCTTCCGCGTCGGAACCCATTTCGACAAAACCGAAGCCCTTGGAGCGGCCGGTGTCACGGTCCATCATGACCTTGGCGGAAGTGACGGCACCATATTGCGAGAAGGCTTCGTTCAGATCTTCGTCGCGCACCGAATAGGCCAGATTGCCTACATAAAGCTTGTTGCCCATGAGAGAGCTCCTTTCAATACACAGTCACACAGTTGGAGCTTCTACCCATCATGAACCACTCAGATCCAGGCGCCGCATCCAGAACAGGGAACCCATTATGTGGGAGGAGGGGGGGGATGTGCGCATGATGTGTGAAAAAGTGTTGTTTCAGCGCGCTTTTCCCGCGGCAAAATCTCCCTTTCTGTGTCGACCCCCTCCGGGTCCCCGCGGTTGGTGATTGAAACACCACTCGGTATGATCGCCCCGCCCCGGCCAGGCGCCCTGGTCGCCGGGCGCCCACAGCAGCGCCCTTCCGCGAACCAGATGTTGGCGCGCACGGCTCGGTGCTCATTGGATAACCTCCGTGCTACGCACTGCGGTGCGAGCCCTTTCGGGCGGCCGGCGGTGATCTCTTGCGACATCGCGTTGATGTTCAGTGCGGATCAGGAGGACGCTAGATGAGTTTGACTTGCCCGAAATGCGGAACCGACAACCGGGACAAAGCACGGTTTTGCCGCGGCTGCGGCGCGTCGCTGGCCGGTGTGGTCGCCAGTTCGGGCGAGCCGCCAGCGATGGAGCCGGCGCCTGCGCCGACCGGGCCGAGCCTCAAGCCGTGCCCCACCTGCGGCACCCCCAACGAGGCCTCGGCGACACAGTGCCGCGTGTGCGGCGTCAGTCTCACCAGCGCGGCCCTCGCTCCGGAACCGCCCGCGTCGCTCGACGAGTTGCTGGGCCTTGGGGACGCTGCACCCGAGCCGGATGCGTCACAGACCGTTGCCGCACCGGCACCGCTGGTCGAACCGCCGGCAGGGCCGGCCCCGGCCGCGACGCCGTCCCCCATCCCGACCTCGGTGCCGAAGGCCGAGCTGCCTCCCGCGCCCGAAACCGTCATGCCCCCGCCCGCGGTGCTCCCGCCTGCGCCCGCTCCTGCCATGTCCCCGGCTTCGGAACGCGAGGCGCCCGGAATGCCCGCATCCTCACCTGCGCCGCAAGCACCTCTTGATGTCTGGCCGGAGGCCGTCGACACGCGACCGCTCGCCGAACCGGCGGCGGCTCCGGCCCCCGCGGTGCCCGCCAGAGATCCGGGTGGCCGTAAGAAGTCGACAGCGCTGGTGTACCTCGCGTCTGCCGTGGTGCTGGTCGGCGCCGCGGTGTGGCTATTGGTCAAAACGCCTGAAACGCCGCCCGACGCTGTGTCCGCGGTAGCGCCGCCACCGGTGATCACTTCGCCGCCGGCACAAGCGCCGGCACCGACACCGGCTCCCGAACCGATCCCAGCACCGCCGGCCGAGCTGGCCTCGGCCCCCGCCTCGGCGCCCGACGCGATGCCGTCGGGCCAGGCCGCTGTCGAACCTGCTGCCCCGCCGGTCGAGCCTGCGCCGGCGCCCCCGGTGGCGGGTGCCGTACCGCTCCCCCCGCCCGCCACGCCGGCACCGCCCGCGGCGCCGGTGGCCGCGGCGTCTGAACCTGCGGCGCCGCCCGCACCCTTGTCGTCTGCCAAGGAAGATGCGAAAAAGGCGCAAGCCGAAGCGCGCGCCAAAGCGCGTGCCGAAGCCCGGGCCAAAGCCAAGGCTGAGGCCGAGGCGAAGGCGCGGGCCAGGGCGGAGACGCCGCAGGGCACGGCGGCCAGGCCCTCGGAGACACAGCGCGCGGCGGCGCCGGCACCGCAGCCGGTCGAACCTGCCGCACAGGATGTCTGTGCTGGCCGTGTGTTCATTTCCTTGTACAGCTGTTTGAGGGTCGAATGCCAGAAGCCGGGCCCGGCCCGGCATCCCAAGTGCGTGGAGTACCTCGATCAGGAGCGTCGACGTCAGGAGCAGAGCCAGTTCCGTTGACACGCCGGCGCGCCCCTTGCTGCATGCGTCGGACGCGCCGCGCGACTTGACCCATCCACCATGTCCATCAGCCAGAACCTCCGGTTTGCAGACGCTCTTCTGAGCAGTCTCGAGGCCGTGCGCAACGGCCGCGCCCTTGTGCTGCTGCTCGGCACGTTCTCGGTGTCCGGCTTGCTGCTCGCGATGACCGGGCAGGCGTTCAACCAGGGCAAAACGGTCGCTGGCTCGGTCTATGGCCTGTTGGCCCTGGTCGCGGCGTTCTACGGATGCAACGCGGCCGGCATCGTGCTGATGGACGACGTCAAGCAAGCCAAACCTCGCCGCTCGGTGGCCGATGCGCTGTCCGTGGCGCTGCGCACCGCCCATCGTCTGCTGGGGGTGTTGGGGCTGATCGCGGTGACCTACGGCGCGGGTGCCCTGGTGCTGGCCGTGGTGCTGCTGATCTGCAAGATTCCGCTGTTCGGGCCGGTCGCCTTCACCTTCGTGATGCCGGTGGCCGTGGTCGTGTGCGGGCTGGCGCTGCTGGCGCTGCCGACCGTGATCATGCCGCTGGCGGCACCCGCGGTGTGGGACGGCGCGGACACCCTGCAATGTGGCACGCGCTTGTTCGCCATCGCGCGCGAACGGCTCATCGGTGTTGTCGTGATGATGCTGGTGGTCGGGCTGCTGGCCAGTCTGGTCGGCGCGATGGTGATGTTCGTCGTGATGACCGGTGGCCAGGCGGTGGCCCGGCTGGCCGTGGCGATCCTGGGCGGAGAGACCACGGTTCAGCAGCTCATGGCGGGCATGTTCGGCTTTGGTGTGCGTAGCATGGCCGGGGCCGGCGTCAACGTGGGGGCGAGCCCTTATGCGGTGGCCGCGCTCATCGGCGGTGGGGTGGTGTTCGCGGTCGGCCTGGTGTTGCCGGGGCTGGTCTACCTGCGGGGTGCGTGTGCGGTGTATCTCGCTCACGTCGATGTGGCACTGGCGCTCGAGCAGCCCGCGGCCTTCCGCAAGACCGACGCGCACGAGCCGCCGCCCGTGTCGCCGCCTCCCGCCACCGCGCGACGTCCGCTGCGCGGCATCCTGGCCCCGCCGCCGCCGCCAAGTGGGCTGGACACGACCATCACGATGGCTCGCGCGCCTTACGGCGGCGACCGCCATGGCACGCCGACCGGCGAGGTCGACCTGCTGCTCGACGATCTGCCGTCGCCTGCCTGCCCGGTGTGCGGCCACGCGATCGCACGCGACGACCGTTTTTGCGGGACATGCGGTGCGGTCTTGAGGCCGACGCTGTGAGGTCCGGGCACGGGCTCGGACGGCGCACCGCATGACCCTGCGCATCGCCAGCCTGGTCCCGTCGGTGACCGAATTGCTGGCAGACCTCGGGCTGGCACCGTGGCTGGTGGCACGCACCGGCTTCTGTGTGCACCCGCTTTCCTTGCTGACGCAGGTGCCCAAGGTCGGCGGCACCAAAGACGTTCAGGTCGACAAGTTGAGGCGGCTGGCGCCGACGCATGTGGTGGTCAACGTCGACGAGAACACCCGCGAGACGGTCGACGCCTTGCGCCAGTTCGTGCCACACGTGGTCGTCACCCATCCGTGCGGTCCGCAGGACAATTTCGCCCTGTACCGCCAGATGGCCGACGTCTTCGGAGCCGTCGATGGCGTGGCCGAGCGGGCGCACCGTGTCGCTCGCGACCTGGAGGCGGAGTTGCAGGCCACCGCTGCGGGACCGCGGCGCAGGGTGCTCTACTGCATTTGGCGGGACCCCTGG
This sequence comes from Caldimonas brevitalea, assembly GCF_001017435.1. Taxonomy (NCBI): domain Bacteria; kingdom Pseudomonadati; phylum Pseudomonadota; class Betaproteobacteria; order Burkholderiales; family Sphaerotilaceae; genus Caldimonas; species Caldimonas brevitalea. Next base: position 6,458,490 of record NZ_CP011371.1, on the reverse strand, counting down.
ATGACGGTGGCGCGCGACACGTACATCTCGCGCATGCTGGCGCTGATCGGCTGGCTCACGGCGCCACACGTCGAGGGCGGGCTCTGTGGCGCCGCACGCTATCCCAGCTTCGAGTGGTCCGAGGGCTGGCTCGCAGAGGTGGACGAGGTGTTGCTGAGCAGCGAGCCCTACCGCTTCCAGGCCGCGCACGAGGACGAAGTGCGGCGCCTTCTGGCGCTGCACGGCCTGCGGGCCGGCGTGCGACGTGTCGACGGCGAACGGCTGAGCTGGTACGGCAGCCGCGCGGTGGCCGGTGTGCGCTACCTGCGCGAGCTAGCGCGTCGCGCCGACTGAGGCGGCGGCCTGGGCCGCGCCCCGGTGCCGCTCAAGTCCGCCGGCGCGTGGCCGATCTAGGCTAGGAATGCACCCTCCAAAGGACCATGAAACTCGACGCCCAGACATTGTTCCTCTCGATGTGGGCCAATGTGACGCTCACCAGCATCGCATTGCTGATCGGCGTCAACTGGCGCCAGGCGCGCAGCGGCATCCGCGCGTGGCATGCCGCGATGTGGCTGCAATCGCTGGGATGGGCCTTGTTGATGGGGGCGTACCGCATCTGGCCGATGCAACTCTCGACGGCCGGCGTCGGCGCGCTGCTGGCGAGCCACAGCTGCGCGTATCTGGCGGCGCAGGCCTATTTGCGGCAGCCGGCGCACAGATGGTGGGTGTATGGGTTGCCGGCCGCGGCCACCCTGCTGCATTGGATCAGCTTCCATCATTTCGCGGTCCGCATTGCCGTCGTCAATGCGGCGCTCGCGGCGCAGATGTCGTGGCTGGCGTGGCTGCTGCTGAGGCCCCGCGTGGGCCACGCGGGTTGGCGTTGGCGCTGGCTGGCGGGCACAGCGCTGCTCGCCTCGGCGCTCCTGGTGTTCGCCCGCACCGTGCTGGCGATGTGGGCGCCAAGTGAGTACCCCGCCTTCGACTCGCCCCATCCTCTGAATGTGCTGGGCCTGGTGGTGGCCAATGCGGGACTGATGATCGCCACGCTGGCCTTCCTGCTCGCGCACCGCGACGAAGCCGAGCAGGAGTTGGAGCGGCGCGCGAATATCGACGGCCTGACCGGAAGCCTCAACCGACGTGTGTTGCTCGAGCGCGGCGAGCAAGCCTGGTCACTGGCGCGTCGCCACGGGCAGCGGCTGGCGGTGTTGATGCTCGATATCGATCATTTCAAGCAGATCAACGATCAGCGGGGCCACCCGGTGGGCGATCATGCGCTGGTGTTGTTCGCCCAGGCCTTGCAGCGGGGCATGCGGCCGTCCGACCTGGCAGGGCGCTACGGCGGCGAGGAGTTCTGCGTGGTGCTGCCGCTCTCGGGCCTGGAGGCCGCGTGCGCGGTCGACGGGCGGTTGCGGGAGACGCTGGCGGCGGACGTGTCGCCGGCACTCGGTTTCACGCTCGACTTCAGTGCCGGCGCCGCCGAACTGCAGGCCGACGACACGTCGCTCGCGGAGGTGGTGGCGCGCGCCGACCGCGCGCTGTACCGGGCCAAGGAGGGCGGTCGCGGGCGGTTGGTGCTCGACGGTACGCCGGCCTGATCAGCCGGTTCCGCCACCGTCCCTGACACCCTTGCGGGGTTGGGGTGCAGGCCTACAATGGCCCGATGATCTCGCGCGAACCCACCCTCGAACGTCTGGCGATTGCAAAGTCGCTGCTCTTGGATCCGTTTGGCCTCGACGAGGCCAAACTCGCGCAGGCCCTGCGCGTCATCGGCGAGCACCGGATCGACGACGCCGATCTCTATTTCCAGTACACCCGCAGCGAAGGCTGGAGCCTGGAAGAGGGCATCGTCAAATCGGGCAGCTTCGGCATCGAGCAGGGCGTCGGCGTGCGCGCGGTGGCGGGCGAGAAGACCGCGTTCGCCTACTCCGACGACATCTCCCTCGAGGCCTTGCTCGATGCGGCGCGTACCGTGCGAACCATCGCCGCAGGTGGCCAGAGCCGACGTGTCAAGGTGGGCGGTGCGCCCCAGGTGGCCGGAAGCCGGGTGCTGTACGCGCCCATGGACCCGATCGCGACGCTCGACAGCACGCAGAAGGTCGCGCTGCTCGAACGTGTCGAGAAGATGGCGCGTTCGCGCGATCCGCGCGTCGTGCAGGTGATGGCCGGCCTGATGGGGGAATACGACGTCGTGATGGTGGCACGCGCCGACGGCACCATCGCTGCCGACGTCCGGCCCCTGGTGCGGCTGTCGGTGACCGTGATCGCCGAGCAGAACGGCCGTCGCGAAGTCGGCTCCGGCGGCGGCGGTGGCCGCTTCGGGCTGGGGTACTTCCATGATTCCGTGATCGAAGGTTATGTGAACGACGCCGTGAGCGCGGCGCTCACCAACCTCGAAAGCCGTCCCGCCCCCGCCGGCGAAATGACCGTGGTGCTGGGTCCCGGCTGGCCGGGCGTGCTGCTGCACGAGGCGGTGGGGCATGGGCTGGAGGGCGATTTCAACCGCAAGGGGTCGAGCGCTTTCTCGGGGCGCATCGGTGAACGGGTGGCGGCCAAGGGTGTGACCGTGCTCGACGACGGCACCTTGCCCGACCGGCGCGGTTCGTTGAACGTGGACGATGAAGGCAATGCGACGCAGCGCAACGTGCTGATCGAGGATGGCATCCTGCGCGGCTACATCCAGGACGCGATGAACGCGCGCCTGATGAAGGTGCGCCCGACCGGCAACGGTCGCCGCGAAAGCTATGCGCATGTCCCGATGCCGCGCATGACCAACACCTACATGCTGGCCGGCGACAAGACCCGTGACGAGATCGTCGCGAGCATCAAGAAGGGCTTGTACGCCACCAACTTCGGCGGCGGCCAGGTCGACATCACCAGTGGCAAGTTCGTGTTTTCGGCAAGCGAGGCTTATTGGGTCGAGAACGGGCGCGTCCAGTACCCGATCAAGGGTGCGACCATCATCGGCAACGGCCCCGACGCGCTGACCCGCGTCAGCATGATTGGCAACGATCTGCAGCTGGACACCGGTGTGGGCACTTGCGGCAAGGAAGGCCAGAGCGTACCGGTGGGCGTCGGCCAACCAACGCTGCGCATCGACGGCCTGACCGTCGGCGGGACGGCCTGAGAGGCTGCGCCGGAGCGGCCTGAAGCCGGCCCGGCGCGGTGCCCTGACCGGCGCGGTGCCCTGACCGGCGCGGTGGTCCCGCCGGTGGCGCCAGACCGTGCGCCGATGGTCCGCCGCCTGCCGACTGAGAGCTTTCTCACGGCAGGGTCGACTGGGTGGCGCGGGCGCTTGCGGCGCCCTACGTGACCGGATACGCTGACGCGAGCACGGCATCGGGTCGTGCTGGTTTTCGATGTCTGACGACCATCCGCTGCCGCCGCCTCCTCCTCGTGCCCCGCCCGACCCGTTGGTCATTGAGCGGGCGGAGCGCATCAACGCCGACCTGATGAAGTTCGTGCGCCAGGTGCGCACGGCCACTGGGCCAGTGCGTGCGAAGCTGCAGCAGGACATGCGCGAGCGGTTGGAAGCCGAGCGCGCGGCAATGCTCGGCGGGCAGCATGTCCTCCCCGAGACCTTGCGGCACTACGCCGTCACCTTCACCGAGGTGCAATGGCTGCTGGACGCCTGGATCGAGGCGACGCAGCGGAACACCGGCGACGACCAGGAACTGCGGCACGACTTCATCGACGTGGCCACCCGCATGCTGGGCGAGCTGGAGGTATTGCGGCAGCCCGACCCTGTGCTCGATCCCCCGGGCCGCAAGCCCGGGTGGTGGGCCGCCATCACGCGCGGGCTGCGCCCCGAGCCGGGTGGGCCGCCGCCGGAGCCCGACATCCTGGTGTGAGTGGGGGTCGGGCACGCCACGCGATGCGGCGACCGTCGCACGACAGCACTTGACCGCCAGGCAATGCTGCGTGCTACATTACCGCCCATGTCTCGCGCCTACGCTTTCTTTTTCTTTTGGTTCTCGCACCGCACCGGCGGAGGAGAGGCGAGCGCGTAGGCAAAACGAGCGAACCGAATCCGAGAAACCGCCGGGGTCCCCCCGGCGGTTTTTTTTTGGCCGGCACCCCTCCAGCACTGCAACCCGAAACGAAGGAGAACCCGTCTCATGAACGCCAAGTCCACCAGCGCTGTCGAGGGGTGGTATGCGCCAGTCGACAAGACCTCGCAGACCGACGACGAAAGGATCACGGACGTGACGCCGCTGCCACCGCCCGAGCATCTGATCCGGTTCTTCCCGATCCGCGGCACGCCGGTCGAGGCGCTTGTGGGGGAGACCCGCCAGCGCATCCGCAAGATCATGGCGCAGAAGGACGACCGCCTGCTCGTCATCATCGGCCCTTGTTCGATCCATGACCCCGCCGCTGCCGTCGACTACGCACGCCAGTTGCTGGCTCAGCGCGAGAAGTACGCCGACACGCTGGAGATCGTGATGCGGGTCTATTTCGAGAAGCCGCGCACCACCGTCGGCTGGAAGGGGTTGATCAACGATCCCTATCTCGACGAGAGCTTCCGCATCGACGAGGGCTTGCGCATCGCCCGCCAACTGCTCATCGACATCAACCGTATCGGCGTGCCAGCCGGCAGCGAGTTCCTCGACGTCATCTCGCCGCAGTACATCGGCGACCTGATTGCCTGGGGCGCCATCGGCGCCCGCACCACCGAGAGCCAGGTGCACCGCGAGCTGGCCTCGGGCCTCTCGGCGCCGATCGGCTTCAAGAACGGCACCGACGGCAACATCAAGATCGCGACCGACGCCATCCAGGCGGCGGGTCGGCCCCATCATTTCCTGTCCGTGCACAAGAACGGGCAGGTCGCGATTGTCGAGACCAAGGGCAACAAAGACTGCCACGTGATCCTGCGCGGCGGCAAGGCGCCCAACTATGACGCCGCCAGCGTCGAGGCAGCCTGCCGCGACCTGGAAGCCTCCAAGCTGCCCTGCAACTTGATGGTCGATTGTTCGCACGCCAATTCCAGCAAGCAGCACGAGCGGCAAGTTGCCGTGGCGCGAGACATCGCCGACCAGGTGGCGGCGGGCTCGCGGCGCATCTTCGGCGTCATGGTGGAAAGCCATCTCAAGGGCGGCGCACAGAAGTTCACGCCCGGCAAGGACGACGCGCGGCAGCTGGAATACGGCAAGAGCATCACTGACGCCTGTATCGGCTGGGACGACTCGCTCGAGGTGCTCGAGGTGTTGTCGGACGCGGTGCGACGCCGTCGCGCCCGCTGAGCCGGTGCTGCCGGAGCGGCCGCAGCGGCCGGCGGGCCGTATGCGGGGCCTTGTAAGCGCAGTAAGGAGCGGCAAGAAGGCTGGCGCGGGGGGCGCTGTCGTAGTGGAATTCGCACATCAGTACCGGATTGGTGCGATGAGCACTGACCGGGAAGAGGGGCCTTGAGCCGCCTGCCGGGTGCCGGTGTTGCCGGCGACCGGGTGGGATGCTCATCGTCTGCGGCGCTATTTGCCGCGTTGCTGTTTTTCCGTTGAATTGTTCGATTTCCCTCAGCAGAGCCCACGTCGAGTGGGATACGCCCGCCCTGGTTCTCTCGAACCTCGGCGGGTTTTTTTTGGCCTGCATTGCGGCGCATCTCCGGGCGACGACGGTACGCCGTGTGCCCCCTTTCAACGGAGCGAGGGCTCACCTACAGGATTTCCCTGAGGGGTGGCTGTAACGCGGGTAAGGCGGCGAAAAACTGCTGGCATCTCCCGGATCGCGCCGTTTCAATGGTTCGCCTGTCTCATGCTGGAGAACACCGATGTCCTGTCGGTCCAAACGAACCTTCGACCGAGGCCTGGTCGTGCAAGTGCGCCGTGTGCTGCTGGTGACTCTCGGTACTTTGGCGCTGGGGGTGCAAGCCCAGTCCGGCGCGGCGGTCCCCGGAGGCTCGGCGCAGGGCGAGGTGCGCAATGGAGAGCAGGCGCCCAAGAAGACGTCCATCCAGGCCTTGTTCGTGCGGGTGGATGAAAACGGCGATGGCAAGCTCAGCCGTGACGAGGCCGTCCGGTTGCCCGCCATTTCGGCTCGCTTCGACGAATTCGACGTCGACGCGGACGGCGCGCTCAGCTTGCCGGAGTTCCAGGCCGGGGCGGTCGCACCGGTGCGTTGAAGGGCTGCTGTGGCGAGCTTGTGCGTTGCGCGTATCGGGCAGCTCCGGTAAGTCATCGGGAGCGCGTCCTTGACCCTCAGCAACACCCCACAGGGCCTTAGCGGGGGGGTATGAGGGATCGGTTCGCGATCGAGTCGCAGGCGTCTCAGCAGCTCCCCGGCCCGCATCCCAGGAAGCACCCCGGCACCCGCCGGCGCGCCACGTCGCCGCCTCAAGCGCCTCCGGTTGGTCGGGCGGGTTGGCACAACGCGGTGACCGGGCGCCCTGACTTCGCGGCGGGGCCGTCGTTCGGGCGGTAGGGATGGCGCAACGGCCTGCGCGCGTCCACGGGCTACCGGACGCCGGCGGTGGAGACACGTCGTGCACTCGCCCTATTGCGGCTCGGCTCCATCGGCTGCGGCGTCGCGTCGCAGCCGCTCACTGTTCCAATAGACATCGTCGCCGCTGCGTCCGTCCAGATTGGCGCGGTTCAGCACGCGCGCGAGCACGAACAACAGGTCGGACAGGCGGTTCAGGTAGTGGCGCGGCGTGTCGCGCACCGGCTCGGCCGCGCCCAACGCCACCACGGCACGTTCTGCGCGGCGCGCGACGGTGCGGGCCACATGGGCGAGCGCGGCGGCGCGGTTGCCTGCGGGCAGGATGAATTCCTTGAGGCGGGGCAACGAGGTGTTGTAGTGCGCCAGCGCCTCGTCGAGGTGGGCCACCGCGGCGGTGGCCAACAACTCGTGCCCCGGCATCGACAGCTCACCGCCCAGGTTGAACAACTCGTGTTGCACGACCACCAACAGCTCGCGCACGTCGGACGGCAGCGCTTCGGCCAGCAGCACGCCGAGTTGCGAATTGAGTTCGTCCACGTCGCCGAGGGCATGCACCCGAAGGTGGTCTTTGCGCACACGGCTGCCGTCACCGAGTCCGGTGCTGCCGTCATCGCCCGTGCGCGTGGCAATCTGCGTCAAGCGGTTTCCCATCCGGTGATGCTAGTCGATCGCTTCCTCAAAGTCTGGTTGTCTCTGTCGGGCGCGTGTGCGTCTGTCGCGAGGGCTTGGCGATGGCACCCAGCCGGCCCTCTGCATGCCGGGCGGATTGCCGTCAGGGCCTGCGGGTGGACGCAGGGTCAGGCGGGGGTGACGAGCTGGTAGCGGTAGAGGTGGCGGTCGCTGACCTGCGCATCGTAGAGGCCGGGCCAGCGCTGCAGGCTGGAGATCAACCAGGGTCGGTGGAGCCGGTGCTGCGCAGCATGGAGCAACACGTCGGCGAGCGACGTGCCCCCCGCCAGCGAGCGACCGGTGGCGACGGCCAAACTGCCGATGACGGCACCCACATAGAAGGCGGCAGAAAAACCGCCGAGCACGGACAGCACCTCCAGTTTGGACCCGGCCCCGGAGATCTCGCGCAGCGTGACGGCCGTACCGAATCGGTCGACCTGCGCCAGCAGCGTGCTGGTGTTGTTCACCGCCTGTTGTACCTGGCCGAACAGCGACTCGGGCGCCGGCAGCCCGAGGCTGTCCATGTTCTGTTTGAAGTAGGCGTAGAAATCAGACATGGCGATCCTTCGATGGCAGATGAAGCCGCCGCGGGCGGCGGTTGGGGGGTCCAGCGGGACGACGCCACCGATACGAAACCGCCGGGCGACGGCCGGTGCAAATGCGGCGGGCACAGCCGCGGCGGGCACAGCCCTCCAATGCATGGCCTCTGAGACTGGAGGAACATGTAGGCGCCGATGCCGCGGGTGTCAGGCGTCGCGTGCGAGGTGGGCCGGTCGCGAGCAGAAACACTGCTCGCGGTGCACGGACGACCCACAGCGCCGCCCTCAGACCCGGGCGACATCACTCGGGCGGTCTCGCGTTTCGCGGCGTCGCCCGCTGCTGCTGCGGTCAGGGGTCGGCCGACCCGGGGAGCGTTGGCGCCGCGGTGATCTGGCAGGTGCGGCAATAGAGGTAATGCTCGCGCCCGTTGACGAAGCTCAGCGTGCCGCCCATGTCTTGCTGCATGCGCCACTGGGCTGTGCGGCCGTCGGCGAAGCGGACCATGCCGGCGACCGAGCAGGGTGCCGACGGGCGCGGCCCTCGGTGGTCGCGGCTCGAGAGCTCGCGCGCTGTCTGCAGGTAGTGCCGCACGTCCTCGACCGAGGGGCGGAAGCGACGGCAGTCCTCCGTTGCGGCCGGCCTCGCGTCGGCCCCACCGCGCTCGGCGCGGAGGCTGATCGACACGATCGGGGCGAGCCGCAGGGGGAAGGTCAGCGGTTCGCTGGCCTCGACCTCCAGCTGCGGCAGTGCGCAAGCGAGCGCTGCTTGTGCCCACAGCAGTGGCCCCAGCGCGATGGCGGCGCACCCCAGTCGCGGCCGGTGATGCGCCCTTCGGCCGGTCCAGCGGCGGTGTTCCCGGCCAGCAGTGCCCGCGAGAGGATGGCTCCGAGGACAACCACCGGTGTGCAAGCTGCGGTGATCGGCGCGGTGATCGGCATCGACCGGCTGTGCGGGCGTCGGGCCGGCGCGGCCGCTCTCGCTGCCGGGTGTCGGCGTGTTGGTCGCACGGCGGCGATGGCGGCAGGGCCGCACGGGCGTGGCCGGCCTTGGCGTCAGCACTCGGGTGAGCACCGGGATCTTTGGCCGCGCTGACGAGTGGGGGCGTGAGAACGACCGCGGGTGGGATGGGTCCGATGTAAGGTCGGACGGATGGTGTGACGCGTGGTGCAAGCGATGTCGGTATGGCGGGTGGCATCCTCGCCAAAGCTCGACGCCGCCACTTCGATGACCCGGCGGCCAATGTTGCGGGACAGTGCCCATGGGTCCTCCCTCTGCGCCCTTCGGGGCGCGCCCTAGTTGCTTGTAGTAGCACCTATTGTGGGCAGTTCTGCCCTCTGACCGGTGGATCCGCGTGGCGACGAGATGTCAGGGCTTGTGTCGCTTCGTGGCTTTCACATAGAACCTGCTGGGATCAACAGGGGTGCCTCGGCGGTGCCTAGAATGAACCGTGTGCCCGCCGGAGAAGTCCATGGATGTGATGCCCGCCGTTCCCGCTGCCGAGGTCGCTGCCGACCTGCAGCCACGCCCGATCCCTGGGGCGATGTTGGAGGCCTTGGCGGCTCGCTTCGGTCCCCGTTGCACGACCTCCCGGGCGGTGCGTGAAGCGCACGGCCGCGACGAATCACCTTTCGATGTGGCGCCGCCCGATGCGGTGCTGTATGCCGAGAGTTCCGAGGACGTGGCCGACGCGGTGCGGCTCGCGCAGCAGTACCGGGTGCCGGTGATACCGTATGGTGTCGGGTCCTCGCTTGAAGGGCACTTGCTTGCGGTGCAGGGCGGCTTGTCGATCGACTTGAGCCGCATGAACCAGGTGCTGGCCGTCGACGCGCAAGACCTCACCGTCACGGTGCAGGCCGGCGTCACGCGCAAGCAACTCAATGACGAGATCCGACACACCGGGCTGTTCTTTCCGATCGACCCGGGCGCCGACGCGTCGATCGGCGGCATGTGCGCGACGCGCGCCAGCGGGACCAACGCCGTCCGCTACGGCACCATGCGCGAGAACGTGCTGGGCTTGAAGGTGGTGACGGCGGACGCCGACAGCGTCACCACCGGCACGCGGGCGCGCAAGTCGAGTGCAGGGTATGACCTGACACGCTTGTTCGTCGGCAGCGAAGGCACGCTGGGTGTGATGACGGAGATCACCTTGCGGCTCTATCCCTTGCCCGAGGCGGTATCGGCCGCGGTCTGCAGCTTCGGCAGCCTCGATGCGGCGGTGGCCACCACGATCAGCATCATCCAGTCGGGTGTGCCGATCGCGCGCTGCGAATTGTTGGATGTGAACGCCGTGCGCGCGGTGAACCGGCACGACCGTCTGAGCCTGCGGGAAGTGCCGATGCTGCTGATGGAGTTTCACGGCACGCCGGCCAGCGTGCAGGAGCAGGCGCAAGCGGTGCAGCAGCTGGCGCATGAGCAGGGCGGCGAAGACTTCGAATGGGCGACCACACCCGAGGCGCGCACGCGGCTGTGGACCGCGCGCCACCATGCGTACTTCGCGGCGCTGCAGATGCGCCCCGGCTGCCGCGCAGTGACGACCGACACCTGTGTGCCGATCTCACGCTTGTCCGAGTGTTTGATCGAGACCGTGGCCGAAGCCGAGGTGTCGGGCTTGCCGTATTTCGTGGTGGGCCATGTCGGCGACGGCAACTTTCATGTCGGCTACCTGTTGGACCCGGCGCGCCCCGAAGAGCGCGACCTCGCCGAGCGGCTCAACCGCCAGGGGGTGGCCAGGGCGCTGCGGCTGGGCGGGACCTGCAGCGGCGAGCACGGCATCGGGCTGCACAAGATGGACTTCCTGATCGAGGAAGCCGGGGTGGGGGCGGTGGCCTTGATGCGGTCGATCAAGCACGCCCTCGACCCCTACAACATCATGAACCCCGGCAAGGTGTTCGCCTGGTAGGCAGGCGACGACGATGGCGGCGGGACGCAAGCGCCCTGATCAGAGCTTGGGCGCCGGCACCGTCCATTGACGCTGGATGTGGCCGCGTCCGTCCACGCTTTCGAGGTGGACGTCGAAGCCCCACAAGCGGGCGACGTGCTTGAGCACTTCCTGCGCATCGTCGTTCAACGGTCGGTTGTTGTGTTGCGTGTGGCGCAGCGTGAGCGACCGGTCGCCGCGCAGATTGACGCTCCACACCTGGATGTTCGGCTCGCGGTGGTTGAGGTCGTACTGGCGTGACAGGGCTTCGCGCAGTTCGCGGTAGCCGCTGTCGTCGTGGATGGCGGCCACTTCGAGTTCAGGCTCGCTCTCGTCGTCGCGGATCGCGAACAGCCGGAAGTCGCGCATCAGCTTGGGCGACAAGAACTGGCCGACGAAGCTCTCGTCCTTGAAGTTGCGCATCGCATAGTCGAGCGTCGTGAGCCAGTCGCTGCCCGCAATGTCGGGGAACCAGCGCCGGTCTTCCTCGGTGGGCGCCTCGCAGATGCGCTTGAGGTCGGTGTACATCGCGAAGCCCAAGGCATAGGGGTTGAGCCCGCTGTACGCGCGGTGGCCCACCGGCGGTTGGTAGATCACATTGGTGTGCGACTTCAGGCACTCCAGCATGAAGCCGTCGGCCAGCAGGCCGCGGTCGTACATGGTGTTGAGCAGCGTGTAGTGCCAGAACGTGGCCCAGCCTTCGTTCATCACCTGGGTCTGGCGCTGCGGATAGAAGTACTGCGCCACCTTGCGTACGATGCGCACGATCTCGCGCTGCCACGGTTCGAGCAGCGGCGCGTTCTTTTCGATGAAGTAGAGCAAATTCTCCTGCGGCTCGGCCGGGAAACGCTTGGCCGCTTCCTCTTCTTCGGCGCTCTTGTCGGCGCGCCGGGGCAGGGTGCGCCACAGGTCGTTGACCTGTTGCTGCAAATAGGCCTCGCGCTCGGTGCGGCGGGCCTGCTCCTGGGCCAGCGACAGCTTCTGCGGACGGCGGTAGCGGTCGACGCCGTGGTTCATCAACGCATGGCAGGAGTCGAGCAGGTCTTCGACCGCTTCGACTCCGTGGTGCTCTTCGCATTCGGCGATGTACTTCTTCGCATAGACCAGGTAGTCGATGATCGACGACGCATCGGTCCACATGCGGAACAGGTAGTTGCCCTTGAAGAAGCTGTTGTGGCCATAGGCCGCGTGGGCGATCACCAGTGCCTGCATCGCCATCGTGTTCTCTTCCATCAGGTAAGAGATGCAGGGGTCGGAGTTGATGACGATCTCATAGGCCAGGCCCATGAAACCACGGCGGTAGTTCTTCTCGGTCGCGATGAACTGCTTGCCGTAGGACCAGTGGCGGTAGATCACCGGCATGCCGACCGACGCATACGCGTCCATCATCTGCTCGGCCGTGATGATCTCGAGCTGGTTGGCATAGGTGTCGAGCTTGTACCCGGCCGCGGTGCGGGCGATCGCGTTGTGGTAGGTCTCGATCAGGTCGAAGGTCCAGTCCGACGGGCTGGGCAGCGGCTCGCGCGCGCGTTCGACGGGGGCGGTGATCACAGCATCGGGGCTCATGCAGGTGCTCCCTCTTTCTTGAACAGATCGCGGAACACCGGGTAGATGTCCGACGCTTCGGAAACCTTGCGCATCGCGAAGTTCTTGTGGCGCTCGACCAACTGGGTGTATTCCTCCCAGAGGTTCTGCTCGGCTTCTGCCACCTGCACGTAGGCGTAGTAGCGGCACAGTGGCAGGATCTGCTCGGACAGCAGTTCGCGGCAGCGGCCGCTGTCGTGGTGCCAGTTGTCGCCGTCGCTCGCCTGCGCGCCGTAGATGTTCCACTCGCCGCTCGGGTAGCGCGCGCGGATGATGTCCTGCATCAACGTCAGCGCACTCGAGACCACGGTGCCGCCGGTCTCGGTGGCGTGGAAGAACTCGTCTTCGCTGACCTCGGCCGCCTGCGTGTGATGGCGGATGAACACCAGCTCGATCTTCTCGTAGTGCCGCGTCAAGAACAGGTACAGCAGCATGAAGAAGCGCTTGGACATGTCCTTGCGCGCCTCGTCCATCGAGCCCGACACGTCCATCAAGCAGAACATGACGGCCTTCGCGCTCGGCACCGGCACGCGCACCCGGTTGCGGTAGCGCAGGTCGATCGGGTCGAGATAGGGGATGTGCCGCAAACGCGCCCGCAGGGCTTCGATGGCGAGTTCGAGTTCGCGGATCTCGCGCTCGACCATCAGGTCGGTCGGGTGCGGATGCTGCTTCAAATGCAGCAGATGCTGTTCGAGTTGACGCAGTTCGCGGCGTGATTCGCCGCCCAGCGCAATACGCCGCGCCAAGGCGCCGCGCATCGACCGCACCACGTGCAGGTTGTTGGGTGTGCCGTCGCTGGTGAAGCCGGCACGGTGGCTCTTCCATTCCGGCACCTCGGCGAGCTGGGTGCGGATCAGATGGGGCAGGGCCAGGTCTTCGAAGAAGACCTGCATGAACTCTTCCTTGCTGAGGTGGAATACGAAGTCGTCTTCGCCTTCACCGCTGTCGCTGGCGTTGGAGCCGCCGCCCTGGCCGCCGCCGCCTTGCGGCCGCTGGATGCGGTCGCCCTTGATGTATTCCTTGTTGCCGGGGTGAACGTAATCGCGCTTGCCGCCCTGGCCGTGGCCAAACACCGGCTCCGACACGTCGCGACGGGGCAGGGTGATGTCTTCGCCTTGCTCCAGATTGCGGATGCCCCGGCCGCTCACCGCGCGGCGCACCGCCTCGCGGATCTGGTCACGGTAGCGGCGCAGAAAGCGCTCGCGGTTGCCGATGGACTTGTTCTTGCCCGACAGCCGCCGATCAATGATCTGTTGGAGCATGGGCATGGTCGTGTACTTTCCGGGGTAGCTGTAGCTTGGACCTACGCAGCGCGCCGGGAGTTCGCAGCCCGGCGGGGGGCAACAGGGGGGAAGCAGTGCCTGAATATCGCGGTGAGATGTCCATGCCGCACAGCCTCCCCATGTGTTGCCGATCCGTCCGGGCCTTGCACTTCAGGCGCACCTTGCCGAGCTCCCTCAGGAGCTCTTGCGCACCCGCAGGTACCACTCGCACAGCAGCCGCACCTGCTTGGGCGTGTAGCCCTTTTGCACCATGCGGTTGACGAAGTCCTCGTGCTTCTTCTGCTCGTCGGCGCTCGACTTGGCGTTGAAGCTGATGACTGGCAGCAGTTCCTCGGTGTTCGAGAACATCTTCTTCTCGATCACCGTGCGCAGCTTCTCGTAGCTCGTCCACAACGGGTTCTTGCCGGCGTTGTTGGCGCGGGCGCGCAGCACGAAGTTGACGATCTCGTTGCGGAAGTCCTTCGGGTTGCTGATGCCGGCCGGCTTCTCGATCTTTTCGAGCTCGCCGTTGAGCGCCGAGCGATCGAAGATCTCGCCGGTGTCGGGGTCGCGGTATTCCTGGTCCTGGATCCAGTAGTCGGCGTAGGTGACGTAGCGGTCGAAGATGTTCTGGCCGTACTCGGAATAGCTTTCGAGATACGCCGTCTGGATCTCCTTGCCGATGAACTCCGCATAACGCGGCGCCAACAGCTCCTTGATGTACGAGAGGTATTTCTGTTCCGTCTCGGCCGGGAACTGCTCGCGTTCGATCTGCTGCTCGAGCACGTACATCAGGTGCACCGGGTTGGCGGCCACCTCGGTCGAGTCGAAGTTGAAGACCTTGGAGATGATCTTGAACGAGAAGCGCGTCGAGATGCCGGTCATGCCCTCGTCGACACCCGCATAGTCGCGGTACTCCTGCAGCGACTTGGCCTTGGGGTCGGTGTCCTTGAGGCTTTCGCCGTCGTAGACCTGCATCTTGCTGAAGATGCTCGAGTTCTCGGGCTCCTTCAAACGTGTGAGCACGGCGAACTGCGACATCATCTTCAAGGTGCCCGGTGCGCAAGGCGCCTGCGACAACGACGAGTTGCGCACCAGCTTCTCGTAGATCTTGATCTCTTCGCTGACGCGCAGGCAGTACGGCACCTTGACGATGTAGATCCGGTCGAGGAAGGCCTCGTTGTTCTTGTTGTTGCGGAACGCCTTCCATTCGCTCTCGTTCGAGTGCGCCAGGATCACGCCGTCGAAGGGGATGGCGCCGAAACCTTCGGTGCCCTTGAAGTTGCCTTCCTGGGTGGCGGTCAGCAGCGGGTGCAGCACCTTGATCGGCGCTTTGAACATCTCGACGAACTCGAGCAGGCCCTGGTTGGCCAGGCACAGACCGCCGGAATAGCTGTAGGCGTCCGGGTCGTCCTGCGCATAGGTTTCGAGCTTGCGGATGTCAACCTTGCCGACGAGGGAAGAAATGTCCTGGTTGTTCTCGTCGCCCGGCTCGGTCTTGGCGATCCCGGTCTGCTTGAGGATCGACGGGTAGCGCTTGACGACGCGGAACTTGCGGATGTCACCGCCGAATTCTTCCAGCCGCTTGACCGCCCACGGCGACAGGATGCGCTGCAGGTAGCGGCGCGGGATGCCGTATTCGCGTTCCAGGATGCCGCCGTCTTCGTCCGGGTCGAACAGCCCCAGCGGGGACTCGTTCACCGGTGAGCCCTTGATCGAGTAGAAGGGCACGTGCTCCATCAGTTGCTTCAGGCGCTCGGCGATCGAGCTCTTGCCGCCGCCGACCGGACCCAGCAGATACAGGATTTGCTTCTTTTCCTCCAGCCCCTGGGCGGCGTGGCGGAAATAGGACACGACCTGTTCGATCGAGTCCTCCATGCCATAGAACTCCCGGAAGGCCGGGTAGATCTTGATGACCTTGTTCGCAAAGATGCGAGACAAGCGCGTGTCGTTGCGCGTGTCGACCACTTCGGGCTCGCCGATGGCCTTCAGCATGCGCTCGGCGGCCGTGGCGTATGCCAAGGGATCACGCTTGCAGATGTCGAGGTACTCCTGCAAGGAGAATTCCTCTTCCCGGGTGCGCTCGTAGCGAGCGGCGAAGTTGCTCATGACGTCCATCGCAGACCTCCTAGATCCCTTTCCGACTCCGCGTTCAACCCATCTTCGGGCCTTGCGCATTGCCATGGTTTGAGCATGGGCGATAACTGTTGCGCGTTAGCGCAGAACAGGCAGCGTGAACCGTCTGTTCTATGACCTCCAGTGTGCAAGGAGCGTGCCCTCCCCGAGAGGGGTGGCGACACCCGATGCAATCCAGCGTACGCCTGTCCCAAGGAGAGCACAGCCGCGCGGAAAGTTCCACGGGGTATTTGCCGTCATCCGCATCGACATGTGACATCCTGCGCGTGCAAACACCCCCGCAGACGCAGGGTTCAGCGGGCTGCAAGGTCCAACTCCCTCTGGAAAGGGCCCACGAAGGGTGGTGGCGGCGCTTGCCGGCCGAGGGGGACGAATGGCGGGAGTCCTGCGCGCGCAGTGTTGCGTGTAACGCACGCTGCGATCAGGGGGTGGGAGGCACGCTGTGATGCACCAACTTCGTCCCATCCGTCGCAACGTGCAGACGGAACCGCGACAGGGGCAAGGGGGGTGGCCCCGCGGTAGGCAAGGTTGAAGCCCGGGCGGCTGTCTCTTCAGTCCCGCCACAGGGGCGGGGGCGGGTCAGCACAAGACGCTCGCCCCTCGGACGGGCTATGTCTCCGCCAGCCCCAGCTTCTCGAGCAGGCCGTTGAGTTCGTCGAGCGAGCCGAAGCCGATCACGACCTCGCCTTGTTCGCCGCGCTTGGTGCGCTTCTTGATGCGGATCTCGACCGGTGCCGTCAAATGGTCGGACAGTTCCTCTTCGATGCGCGTGATGTCGCGCGACTTGTCCTTCTTGACGCGCAGCAGCGGCGACTGGCGTGCGTGGCCAGCCTTGGTCACGAGCTTCTCGGCCTCCCGCACGCTCAGCTTCTTCGAGACGATTTCGTTGGCGCTGAGGATCTGCTGTGCACCTTCGAGCGGCAACAAGGCGCGCGCATGGCCCATGTCGAGGTCGCCGGCCATCAACATCTGTTGCACAGGTTCGGCCAGGTTCAACAAGCGCAGCAGGTTGGAGGCGGCACTGCGCGAGCGGCCCACCGCCTGCGCCGCTTGCTCGTGCGTCAATCCGAACTCGCTGACGAGCCGCTGCAGGCCCTGTGCTTCCTCGAGCGGGTTGAGGTCTTCGCGCTGGATGTTTTCGATCAGCGCCATCGCCGCCGCGGCTTCGTCGGGCACCTCCTTGACCAACACCGGCACTTCGTCCAGGCCGGCCAGCTTGGCCGCACGCGAACGTCGTTCGCCCGCGATGATCTCGTACCGGTCCGGCCCGACCGGACGCACCAAGATGGGCTGCATCACCCCTTGTGCCTTGATGCTCTCGGCCAACTCGTAGAGCGAGCCTTCGTCCATGCGCGTGCGCGGTTGGTACTTGCCGGGCTGGAGTTGCCCCAACTTGAGGGTCGACGGCCGGCCGTCGCCGCGTGCTGCGGAGGCCGAGGCAGGGGTGTCGCTGACCTTGGGGCCGAGCAAGGCTTCGAGACCCAGGCCGAGGCCTTTCGGTTTTTTGGTGACCATGGTGGCGGTGTCGGTGCGAAGGTGTGTTTTCAGGGGCCGACGAGCGTGGCGACCCACTCGCGGCCTTCTGGCCAGTCGCCCAGCCCCGAGTCGGCATTCAGGTGGCCGCGCGCTCCCAGGCTGAGCAGGGTCGCGCCCCAGGCGGCGGCGAGTTCGGCCGCGCGTTCAGGGGTGCAGAAAGGATCGTCGGTGCTGATCACGGCGGTGGCCGGAAAGGGCAGCGGTTGCCGGGGCATCGGCCGCCACGAATAGAGCTGCGGCGGTATCGTCTCGCGCTCGGTATCGGGCAGCGCGACCAGCAGGGCGCCCTGGACCCGGTCCGTGTGCCGGGAATGGGCCGCCCACGCGGCCACCAGCTGGCAGCCCAGGCTGTGGGCGACCAGCAAGGCAGGTCGGTCGTCGGCGAGCACCGCCTCTTCAAGGCGCGTCATCCAGTCGCCTCGCTTGGGCCAATGCCAATCGTCCTGCTCGACGCGTTGGTCACCATACAGGCGTTCCCAGCGGCTTTGCCAATGGTCCGGGCCCGAGCCCTGCCAGCCGGGCAACACGAGGATGCGAGGCGTGGTCATGCAGTGGTGTGGGCAGGAGGTGACAGCGCTGCGGCGCCCGATGGCGGCAGCCGGTTCTCGCCGCGGTAGTGGTAGGCGTAGGCATCGCGAAAGCCGATGCGGTGGTACAGGGCGCGGGCGGCGTGATTGTCGGCATCGACCTGAAGATAGGCGCTGCGCGCGCCGTCGGCGGAGGCCTGCTGCAGCAACTGGGTACACAACCGGGTGGCCCATCCCTGGTTGCGGGCGCGCTCGGCCGTCACGATGTCGTACAGACCTGCCATGGTCGACTCCAGTGTGTACTGGCCGCAGGCCACCACCTGGTGGTCGGCATCGCGCAAGACGAAGCCGCGCAGCGGGACCGGTGCATGGCGCAGGCGTTCGGCGTGGGCCCGGCGTTGGGCGACCGGCGAGCCGCGCAGCTCGCCGACGACTTCAGCGAAGGTCTGGCAATCGACGGCTTCGACCCGGGGCGGCTCGTCGGCACCAGAACGCATCCCCCGCGCCAGCACCATCACGCGGGTGTCTTCGAAGCGGGGCAGGCCGAGGTGGGCCAGCTGCGTGTCGAGGTCGGCGGGCGCCGAAAAAGGCGTCACCCGGACGATCAGCGGCAGTTGCGCGGCGCGATAGATCTCTGCGCACAGCGACAACCGCTGCGCCAGAGGCAATTGGCCGGCGGCGAGCGCGTTGATGCAACGGCCCCGTTTGGCCTTGCCCGCGTTGTAGCGCACCAGCCAGCCGTCGACCCAGCGTTGTTCGGGCGGTGCCGCCGCGTTCAGGCCTGCGTCCTCGGTGCGGGACAGCAGCGTCAAGGGAAAGTCGCGTGTCAGCATGGATTGGCGCTAAGGCGGGTGTTCACATCGCCGAGATGCGGGCGACCATCTCGCGGGCAAAGTCCACATAGGACTGCGCGCCCTTCGATGCCGGATCGAACACGACGCCGGGCTGGCCGAAGCTGGGCGCTTCAGCCAAGCGCACGTTGCGGGGGATGACGGTGTGGAACACCTTGTCGCCGAAGTGTTGCTTCAGCTGTTCGCTGACCTGGCTTTGCAAGGTGATGCGCGGGTCGTACATCACCCGCAGCAAACCGATGATCTTCAGGTCAGCGTTGAGGTTGGCGTGCACCTGCTTGATGGTGTTGACCAGATCGCTCAAGCCCTCGAGCGCGAAGTATTCGCATTGCATCGGCACGATCACGCCGTGGGCGGACACCAGGCCGTTGAGGGTCAGCATCGACAGGCTGGGTGGGCAGTCGATCAGCACGAAGTCGTAGTCGCCGTCCGCGGCATCGAGTGCGCCCTTCAACCGACGCTCGCGGCGTTCCTGCGCCACCAGTTCGACCTCAGCCCCCGCCAGTTCCCGGTTGGCGCCCAGCACATCGTAGCCGCCGAGTTCAGAGCGCGCTTTGGCTTCCGCGATGCTCGCCGACTCGAGCAGCACCTCGTACACCGTCGTGCTCAGGGCCCGCTTGTCGACGCCCGAGCCCATGGTCGCGTTGCCCTGCGGGTCGAGGTCGACCAGCAACACGCGCTGCCCGACCTTGGCGAGGCCGGCGGCCAGGTTGACGGCGGTGGTCGTCTTGCCGACGCCCCCTTTCTGGTTGGCGATGCAAAAGATCTTGGCCATGTTCAAAGGTCGGAGGTGGTCGCTCGTCGGTCGGAGGCAGCGGCCCGCCGCAGGCGCAGCGGCGGGTGGGATTGGCGGTCTGGAAGCGCCGCGGCGAAGTGTGGCGCGGTGCGAGTCGGAGCAGGAGCCGGCATCTCAGTGCCGGCCTTCGTGGGTGAGCGTCTTCCGTTCGGGGCCGGAGGCAGCCGGGCCGCTGTGCACCGTCCGGGTGCGGCTCATGACATGCCGCGCCGTCCCGGCGGCGATGGTGGCAGTCGTGCGGCGGGGCGCCCGCTGCCGAATGCGACGAGCCGAGACCGTCACGCCACCTGGGGTGGGTTGGGGCGGGGCGGGCGGGTGGGGGTGGACCTTGAGGCGGCCGGCGGTGCTGTCCATCGGGCTGATTTGCAAACTCGACCGATTGTCCGGGTGGCCGATAGGGGCGTCAAGGCAAGTGGGCCCCACGAGCCGTCGTTCTCTCGACTTCCCGAAATGCATCGGGTGATTTAGCGATTCGTGTGGGTGGGGCGGGCCCACACGAGGCAGCGCTCGGCGTCCAACAAGGGCACCTGGAGTTGTTCCACGTGAAACACGTCGATCTCCCGAGCGACCGCCTCGATCTCGGCTTCCGGTCGCCGGCCTTTCATCGCCATCCAAACGCCGTGACGCGCCACGTGGCGGCGGGTCCACTGCACCATGTCCTGCAGCGAAGCAAAGGCGCGCGAGGTGACCACGTCGGCATCGAGGGGCGGCAGCTCTTCGATGCGGGCGTGCCGCGGGTCCAGGTTCGGCAGGTGGAGCTCAGCCGCCACCTGGCGCAAAAAGCTGATCTTCTTTGCGACGGCGTCGACACAGACGACGCGCAGTGTGGGCATGCAGATCGCGAGGACCACCCCCGGCAACCCGGCGCCGCTGCCAACGTCCAGCACCAACGGCTGCTCCGTCGGCGGCGCCTGCCGACGCAAGTGCTCTTGCAACGGGCCGACCACCGCGAGGCTGTCCAGCAGGTGCTGGCTCAGCATCTCGCGCGGGTCGCGAATCGCGGTGAGGTTGTAGACCCGGTTCCACTTCCCCATCAGGTCGAGGTAGCGCAGCAACTGCTGTTGCGTTTCTTGGGTCAGGGCGAGGGCGAGTTGCTGCGCGCCGAGCTCTAGCGTCGGCGCGAGCTCGTGTGTCAGAAGGGGCGGCATCACGCCGTTTCCGCCGGGGTCGGGCGCCCGGTGCCGTTCGGGCCGGCCGCATCTGTGAAACCCTTGAAGCGGCCCTTCTTCAGGTGGATCAGCAGCAGGGAAATGGCGGCTGGCGTGATCCCGGAAATGCGCGACGCGAGTCCCAAGGTTTGCGGGCGGTGCCGGTTCAACTTCTGGCGGACCTCGTGGCTCAAGGCGGTGACCTGCGAATAGTCCAGATCCTCGGGCAGCTGCAGGTGTTCGTAATAGGCCGCACGCGCCACTTCCTCGTTCTGCTTGTCGATGTACCCGGCGTATTTGATGCCGATTTCCACCTGCTCGAGCACTGCGTCGGCGAGGGCGGCGCCCAACTCTCCAACCAAGGTTTCACGTGAAACACCAGCGTCAGGGCGAGCGGCGCGCGCCACTTGTTCCACCTCGGCGTACCCCACCTGAGGACGGCGCAGCAAGTCGGCCAGGCTGTATTCACGTTCCAATGCTTTCCCGACCCAGCGTTCCGCCTGTTCGGCAGACAGGATGCCGGGGTGGACCCAGGTCGAACGCAGTCGCTCTGTTTCACGTGAAACCGCATCGCGCTTCCGGTTGAAGGCCTCCCAGCGGCGATCGTCCACCAGCCCCAGTTGACGCCCGACTTCGGTCAGCCGCAGGTCCGCGTTGTCCTCGCGCAGCTGCAGCCGGAACTCCGCGCGGCTGGTGAACATCCGGTAGGGCTCGGTCACGCCCTTGGTGATCAGGTCGTCC
Organism: Caldimonas brevitalea; assembly: GCF_001017435.1. NCBI lineage: Bacteria > Pseudomonadati > Pseudomonadota > Betaproteobacteria > Burkholderiales > Sphaerotilaceae > Caldimonas > Caldimonas brevitalea. Next base: position 6,437,375 of record NZ_CP011371.1, on the reverse strand, counting down.
ACCAACACACCTAGATAAGCCTGCTCGCGCCCGGGCACCCACGGCGCTTGCCCCCGTACTTGCAACGCCGCGTTGAGTCCGGCGAACAGTCCTTGCGCCGCCGCCTCTTCATAACCGGTGGTGCCGTTGATCTGGCCCGCAAAGAAGAGCCCGGCGATGGCCCGCGTCTCGAAGTTCGACTTCAGCTCGCGCGGGTCGAAGTAGTCGTACTCGATCGCGTAGCCCGGCCGCAGGATGTGGGCGGCCTCCAACCCGGGCATCGATTGCACGGCGGCCAATTGCACGTCGAAGGGGAGGGAAGTGGAGATCCCGTTCGGATAGAACTCGTGTGTCTCCAGCCCTTCCGGCTCCAGGAAGATCTGATGCGAGTCCTTGTCCGCAAACCGGTTGATCTTGTCCTCGATGCTGGGGCAGTAGCGGGGGCCCACGCCTTCGATGACGCCGGTGAACATCGGGCTGCGGTCAAAGCCGGAGCGAATGATCTCGTGCGTGCGCGCATTGGTATGGGTGATCCAGCAGGGCACCTGGCGCGGGTGCTGCTCGGCAGAACCCAGGAAGCTGAAGACGGGCACCGGGTCGAGGTCGCCCGGCTGCTCCTCGAGCCGGCTGAAATCGATGGTCCGGCCGTCGATGCGCGGCGGCGTGCCGGTCTTCAACCGCCCCTGCGGCAGCTTCAATTCCTTCAGCCGGGCCGACAGCGAGACGGCCGGCGGGTCGCCCGCGCGGCCGGCGGCATAGTTCTGCAGTCCGACGTGGATCTTGCCGTCGAGGAAGGTGCCGGCCGTCAGCACCACCGCGCGGCCGCGGAACCGGATGCCCACCTGCGTGACCGCCCCGACCACCTTGTCGCCCTCGACCATCAGGTCGTCCACCGCCTGCTGGAACAACCACAGATGGGGTTGGTTCTCGAGCCGGCGGCGGATCGCGGCCTTGTACAGGATGCGGTCCGCCTGCGCCCGGGTCGCCCGCACCGCCGGCCCCTTGGAGCTGTTGAGGATGCGGAACTGGATGCCGGCCTCATCGGTGGCGGCCGCCATCGCGCCGCCGACGGCGTCGATCTCCTTCACCAAATGGCCTTTGCCGATGCCACCGATGGACGGGTTGCAGCTCATCTGCCCCAAGGTCTCGATGTTGTGCGTCAACAGCAGGGTGTCGCAGCCCATGCGGGCGGCGGCCAGCGCCGCCTCGGTGCCGGCGTGGCCGCCGCCAACGACGATGACGTCGAACTCTTTCGGGTAAAGCATCTTGAGACCTCGTGCAGCGGCCAGCCGTCGGGCCGCAGAGGAAAAGGAAGGGGCAAACGTGTGATTTTAGAAGTGCCCCGGAGGGAAGTCACTCTAGGGGGTCGGGGCTTGCTTCGCCTGGTGCGGGCAACTTTGCACGCTGGTGGCCACTGCCCACGCGCACCGTGGTCGGGATGCCGCTAAAGTTCCCGCCTCGCCTCCATCCTGCGCTTGCCGGCCCACTCACCTTGAAGGGCCTCACGCCCCACACGTCCACCGCCATCATGGAATGCCGCCCCCGTTGCGCCGCCTGCTGTATCGCGCCGTCGATCAGCAGCCCGATCCCCGGGATGCCGAACGGCAAGCCGGCCGGCGTGCCCTGCGTGCAACTCGACCAGGAGCTGCGCTGTCGGCTGTTCGGCCATGCCGAGCGGCCGGCGGTGTGCGGCTCGCTGCGGCCCGACCCGGAGATGTGCGGCGACAGCCGCGAGCAGGCCTTGCGCTGGCTGGGCTACGTGGAACAGGCCACCGGCCCGTTGCCGTGAGGTGAGGGGCGCCCCGGAAGGCGCCTGTGGCTCAGGTCGGCGTTTGTGCCAGCGCGTCCAGAAACGCGCGCCGCCACCAGTGCACGTCGTGCAGGCGGATGCGCTCCAGCAGTTTGCTGTGGCGCGCCTGGCGTTCTTCGAGCGGCATCTGCAAGGCCTGCTGGATCGCCTGGGCGGTGCCTTGCACATCGTACGGGTTGACCAGCAAGGCCTCGCGCAGTTGTTCGGCGGCGCCGGCGAAACGGGACAAGACCAGCACGCCGGGGTCGGCCGGGTCCTGCGCGGCGATGTATTCCTTGGCCACCAGATTCATGCCGTCACGCAACGGCGTCACCAGCGCGACCCGGCCCACCCGGCACAGCCCCGGCAGCCGCTTGCGCGCCACCGTGCGGTGGATGTAGCGCACCGGCATCCAGTCCAGCTCGCCGTAGTCGCCGTTGATCTGTCCGCACAGATGCTCCAGCTCGTGCCGGATGTCGGCGTACGCGTCGACACTCTCGCGGGTCGGCGAGGCGATCTGGATCAGCGTCGCGCTGCGGTGGTTTTCGGGGTAGCTGGCGAGCAACTCCTGAAACGCCCGAATGCGCTGCGGCAGGCCTTTGGAGTAGTCGAGCCGGTCGATGCCGATCAACAGTCGCCGGCGCGAGTACTGCTCCCGCATGGTTTCATAGGTCTCGCGCGCCTCCTTGCCTTCGGCCAGCCGTGAGAACTCATCGACGTCGATGCCGATCGGGAAGGCACTCACCCGCACGGTGCGGTTGAAGGCCCGGTAGTGATCGTTGCCCAGTTCCTCGGCGCCGGCTTCGGCTTGCACATAACGCGCGAAGTGCATCGTGTCCGCCTCGCTCTGCAGGCCCACCAGGTCATACGCGAACAGCGCGCGGATCAGCCATTCGTGGCCGGGCAGGGCGGCCAGCATCAGCGGCGGGGGCAACGGAATGTGCAGGAAGAAGCCGATCCGGTTGGCGCAGCCCATCGCCCTCAGTTCTGCTGCGAGCGGGATCAGATGGTAGTCGTGCACCCAGATCACGTCGTCCGAGCGCAGCAGCGGCATCAGCTTGCGCGCGAACAACTGGTTCACGCGGCGGTAGCCGGCCAGATGGCTGGTGTTGAAGTCGGCGAGGTCCAGGCGGTAATGGAACACCGGCCACAGGACCCGGTTGGAATAGCCGAGGTAATAGCTGTCGTGATCGTCTCGCGACAGGTCCACCGTGGCCAGCTTCACATTGCCGGCCTGCTGCAGGTGCAACTCCCCCTCGCCGGGGGTGCCGCCCTCGCTGGCCTCGACGATCTTGCCGCTCCAACCGAACCACAGGCCGCCGGTGGCGTTGAGCGTTTCACCGAGGGCCACGGCCAGGCCGCCGGCTGCGGGCTTGCGAGGGTCGGCGAGGCGGTTCGAAACGACGACGACTCGTCCCATGCGGTCCTCCTTGTTGCTTGTGTGTAGATGTCGGTCAGATCTGGGTGTCCCACGGCACCGACAGGCGCACCGCTCCGTTGATCAGACCGACCATCGAATAGGTCTGCGGAAAGTTGCCCCACATCTCGCCGGTCAGCGGATGGGTGTCTTCGGACAGCAGGCCCAGATGGTTGCGTGCCGCCAGCATGGCTTCGAAGATCTCGCGCGCCTGGGCGGTACGGCCGATGCGCGCGAGGGCGTCGATGCGCCAGAAGGTGCAGATGTTGAAGGCCGTCTCGGGCTTGCCGAAATCGTCCGGCGCTTCATAACGGCGCATGTAGGGTCCGTCGCACAGGCTGCGTTCGAGCGCGTCCACCGTGGCGACAAAGCGCGGGTCGCGCGGCTCGATGAAGCCGACCTCCGCCATCAGCAAGGCGCTGGCGTCCAGGTCCTGGCCGCCGAAACTTTCGGCAAACGCCTGGCGCCGTTCCGACCACGCCTCGCGCAGGATGCGCTCGCGGATGTGGTGGGCGCGCTGGTGCCAGAACTGGGCCCGGTCGCCGAGACCGAAGCGTGTGGCGATCTTGCCCAGCCGGTCGCAGGCGGCCCAGCTCATCAAACACGACGAGGTGTGCACCCGGGCGCGCGTGCGCAGCTCCCACATGCCGGCGTCGGGCTGGTCGTGCACCCGCCAGGCCTGCTCGCCCACCTGCTCCAGCTGCTGGAACTCGGCCAGGCCGGCGGGCCGCAGCAAACGTCGGTCATGGAAGGCTTGCGCGGCGCCCAGGATGACGTTGCCATACACATCATGCTGAAAGTGCTCGTGCGCCTGGTTGCCCACCCGCACCGGGCCCATGCCGCGGTAGCCGGGCAGGTGGGGCAGCACCTGCTCCTGCAGGTCCAGCTCGAGGCCGATGCCGTACAAGGGCTTGATGTGCCCCCCCGCCGCTTGCGCGACGACGTTGCCGAGCCAGCGCAGGTAGTCCTCCATCGTGCCGATCTCGGACAGGCTGTTGAGCGCCCGCACGACAAAAAAGGCATCGCGCAGCCAGCAATAACGATAGTCCCAGTTGCGCTGGCTGCCCGGCGCCTCGGGGATGCTGGTGGTCATCGCCGCGATGATCGCGCCGGTGTCCTCGAACAGCGACAGCTTGAGCGTGATGGCCGCGCGTATCGTCGCTTCCTGCCATTCGAGCGGGATGTGCAGCCGGCTGCTCCACGTGCGCCAATAGGCAGCGGTGTCTTGCTCGAAGGCGCGCGCCACTTCGCGGATGCCTTCTTGCAGCGTCTCGTCCGGGCCGAGGATGAAGTCCATCGGCCGGTCGACCACAAAGTGCGACTCGGCGAAGATGTAGCTGAGCGGCGCGTTGGTGTTGAGCCGCAAGGTCTGGGTCGGGCCGACATAACGAATGTGGTGGCTGCCCTGCGTCAGCGTAGGGCGCACCGTGCCCCATTCGAAGCGAGGGCGCAGCACCACACGCATGCGTGGCGCGCCGGCGATGGGCTTGACGCGGCGCACCAGCGTCAGCGGCCGGAACATGCGGTTGCGGCTGATGAAGCGGGGCGCGAAGTCCACCACCTCGATGCCCTGGCCCTGCGTGTCGTACAAGCGCGTGCGCAAGATGGCCGTGTTGGGCTCGTAGTACTGCTCGCTGCGCGCGAACGACTCCAGCTCGAAGCTCCACAGCGCGCCGTCGTCCGACGGGTCGATCAGGGCATTGAACACCGGGTCGCCGTCGAACCTGGGCAAGCAGCACCAGACGACGCGGGCGTAACGATCGACCAAAGCACTGTAGGCGCAGTTGCCGATGACGCCGACGTCGAGCGAAGAAGGGGGCGGCAGACCGCGCGGGCCTGCGGCGTCGGCAGGATGGGCACTCATGTTGTGATTCCTCATGGATGAGGTGCGTCTGCAGGGTGCCCTACACCGTGTCGTGATGTCATGGCGCGAGGCGTGCAGCGCACTCGGCCAGCCAGTGTCGCAGACTGCCGGGATCGGCCATCCGGTGCGACGCCACCGTCTCGCCTTCACCGACCTTGATCGTCTCGCCACCTTCCGCCTGCACCGCCTGGAAGCCCGCCTCATCGGTGACGTCGTCGCCCGCGAACAGCGGGCGCCGGCCGAGGAAGGGAGGCTCGCGCAGATAAGCCTGGATCGCGTGGCCCTTGGTGGCGATCGCCGGCTTCACCTCCAGCACCATCTTGCCGTGCAGCAGCGTCAGGCCGCTGGACTCGCGCACCGCCGCGCTCATCGCGTCGAAACAATGCTGCGCCAGCTCGGGCGCCTGGCGGTAGTGCAGCGCGACCGCGCCGGGCTTGCGTTCGATCAGCAGGGCCGGCACTTCGGCCTGCAGCGCGCGGGCGGTGGCCTCGACCCGGTCGAGCGAAGGTGCCGCCAGGTGCCACACATAACCGTCGGCCGAGCGACGTTCCACGCCGTGGACGCCGGCCGCCGGCGCGCGCAAGGGTGCGAGCAGTGCATCGAGTTGTGCGATGGGCCGGCCCGAGACGATGGCCAGGGCGCCCTGCAGAACTTGCTGCAAGAGCAGCAGGGTGTCGATCAACGACGTCGGCACGTGGACCGCGTCAGGGCGGGGCGCCAGGTCGGCGAGGGTGCCGTCGAAGTCGAGGAACAGGGCCGTGTTGGCGTCGATCGAGGGTCGCGGCGAGGACAAGGGGGACAAAGGCTCCGGTCGGGGCGGCAGTTGCATGGCCCCGACCTTAGAGCAAAAACCGCTCCTTGACCGTCAGACGGGCACCGACGATCGCCGCAAGGGACGCAACAGGTTGTCGCGCCATTGGCGCACCTGGGCCACCAGAGGCGGGTGGCCCCAGTACTTGTCGAAGAAGTAGTGGGCCACCGTGTTGCACAAGGGCTCGACGATGGTGATCGCCCCGCTGATCGCGACGCTGCCGGTCAGCATGTAGCTGACCGTGAAGGCGATGCCGAGGTGCATCACGCCGAAGCTTGCGGTTTTGGCCATGGGACGGTTCCTGCGAGAGAAGGTGGGGCTGCGGGGCAGTCGGTAGGTGATAGTGTGAAGTTAATCATCCTCCGAAGCCAATTGCTTGCTTCGATGACACGGATAGCGGCCACGCGGGCTGGGCGGACCACGGCCCGCGCCCGGCGCGGGCACGTGCCTCGCTGCTACGGTCACGCCATGAACCCCTTGAAGCACGTCGCGCTGGCGCCCTGGTGGCTGCTGTCCTTGTTCACCTCGGCCAAGTCCTTCCACGACCACCCGCTGATCGGCTCGCCGCGGCTCAACGCCTGGGGGCTGCATGAACGCCGCTTGCGCTGCGCCCATGCGCTGGCCGCCGCACGCCGGCGGCGCCTCGCCGACGGCGTGGCGCCGTCAGACCGTGCCGCTTTCGACCGTGACGGTTATGTGGTGCGGCGCGACGTGCTGCCGCCCGCCGACTTCGCACGCTTGCGCGAGCGCCTGCTGGCCCGGCCAGCGCCCGCTCGCGAGATGGTGCAAGGCGACACCGTGACACGCCGCATCGCGCTCGACCACACCGTGCTGCAAGCCGTGCCCGAGCTGCTCGGCATCGTCGAAGGCGCCTTGTGGCGCGGCCTGACCCGCTATGCGGGCAGCTTCGACCAGCGCCCCGTGGCCTACATCCAGACCATCTTGTCGCAGGCGCGCCCGGGAGCGCCCGACCCCCAGACGCATTTGCACGCCGACACCTTCCATCCCACCGTGAAGGCCTGGTACTTCCTGACTGACGTGCGCGCCGACGAAGGCGCCTTTTGCTACGTGCCCGGCTCCCACCGGCTCAGCGACGAACGCCTCGCGTGGGAACGCGAGCTGAGCCTCATCGCGCACCGGCACCCCGACCGCTACACCGCGCGCGGCTCGTTCCGCATCGCGCCTGACGCGCTGGCCCGGCTGGGGCTGCCGGCACCGCGGCTGTTCGATGTGCCGGCCAACACCCTGGTGGTGGCCGACACCTTCGGCTTCCACGCGCGAGGGCCCAGCGTACGGCCGTCGATGCGCATCGAGTTGTGGGGTTACGGACGCCGCAACCCGTTCCTGCCGTGGACCGGAGGTGATTTGCTGTCGCTGCCCGCTCTCGCACCGGCGCGCGCACCTTGGTACTGGGCCGCGCTGGACCGTCGTGAGCGCTGGGGCGGGCGCCGCAATCCATGGCGTGACGTCGGGCTGAAGACGCCCGGGGCTCCACCCGGCGACTAACGCTATCGGAAAGAGGGCGCCTGCGGCCATTGCCGCACGACGCGCGAACCCACCTCTTGCGGCCTCTTGAAAACAGGCAGCGCAGAACTATCTCGGGCCTGGAGGCCCTCTGCAACCGTGTCCACGATGGCGTGCACACCTGCAGCACGGGCTCCGCCCACATCACGAGGAGGAAGCATCATGTACGCATCCCTGCAGAGCTTCCCGGCCAGCCTGTTCGGCGAATTCGACCGCCTGCGCCGGGAGTTGGACGACGTGTTCGGCAGCGCCGGTCTGCCGACCAGCCTCCGTTCGGTGGCACCGGGCACCTTCCCGGCGCTCAACATCGGCAACACACCGAGCAGTGTCGAGATCTACGCCTTCGCGCCTGGCCTCGACCCTGCCAAGCTCGACGTGACGCTGGACCGTGGCGTGTTGACGCTGTCCGGCGAGCGAGCGTCGACCTTGCCCGAAGGGGAAGACCGCAAGGTCACGGTGTACAGCCGCGAGCGGGTGTACGGCAGCTTCAAGCGCGCCATCACCTTGCCCGAGGACATCGACCCCTCGCGGGTCACCGCCACCTACCGCGACGGCGTGCTGCACGTGAGCATTGCGCGACGTGAATCGCCGCAGCCGCAACGTATCGCGATCCAGTGAAGCAGCTGCACCAGGAGGTAAACATCATGAGCGACAACAAGCCATTGACGACCCCCCAGAACGGCACTGAAGTGCGTGCCATGGTGCCGCGTGTCGACGTGCTCGAAGACGACGCCGGCATCACGCTGCTGGCCGATCTGCCGGGCGTTTCCAAAGACCAGTTGGAGCTGAAGGTCGACGGCGACACGCTGCAGATCGAAGGGCCGGTGGCCTCAGCCACGCCCGAAGGCCTGGAAGCGGTGTATGCCGAAGTGCGCGTGCCGCGCTACCGGCGCGCCTTCACGCTGAGCCGTGAACTCGACGCCGGCCGTATCGAGGCCACGCTGAAAGACGGCGTGCTCAACCTGCGCATTCCCAAGCAGGAGCACGCACAGCCGCGGCGTATCGCCGTGCAGGTGGCCTGAGGCCACTGCCGCAGGGCTCGCGCCTTGTACGCGCGCGCCCTGCTTCATGCATCGCGCAGTTGCGGCGCCCACTCGGGCGCCGACCACCGCAACGGCAGCACCCCCGCCTGCCACGTGCCGGCCTCCACTTGCACGCGCAACAGCCGCTGCGCACCGGGAAAGGTCGCCACTTCAGGCCCGTCCCAGACGATCTCCGTCTGCCCGGCCAGGCGCAACACATCGCCCCGATCGAAGTCGATGAACAGCAGGCTGGCGTGAGGCCACAGCTGCAAGTTGCCCAGCGTGTTGAACATGAAGTTGCCCCGGTAGTCGGGCAGCGTCAGCAGCGTCTGCCCGTCGCGCTCGGACAGCCGCACAAAGCCGCTGCGTCCGCCGCGGTGCGAGACGTCGACTCCGCGCGACGCATCACCCGGCACCGGCGCCGCCGCCGATGCAATGAACAAGGTGTCGGCACCGGCGACCAGCGATCGTGCATGCTCGCTCAACAGCGTGCCCTCGGGCCAGGATGCGGCGGGCAGGTGGGGCCGTTCGACAAAGCGAGGGGTGCGCGCCTGGATGTACTGCGGGCAGTTGCCGAAGCTCTGCTCCACTCGCACCGTGAAGCCCTGCTCGTCGAGCGCGGCCACCGCTCCATTCATCCGGTTGCGCCGCCGCGTCTCGAGCTGCAGCCCCAGCAGGCCCACCGGGCTGCCGAGCGCCAAATGCGCGGCCAGCGGCTCGTCTGCCCGCGGCAGGCAGGCGATGCGCAGATGCCGCTCGTCTTGGGCGTGCACGAAGCCGGGCGGCCCGACCAGCACCGAGGCACAAGGTCTTTGCTGCGCGTCCAGGCTGCCCACCAGCATCCAGGGCAGCTGGGCGAACAGTTCCCGGTGCTGCGCCGGCATCATGCCGCGGACCACCTTGCGGCCGACCTGCTCCATGCGCTCGCGCAGGCCGGCCCGCTCCTGCAGTTCGCGCTCGCCCGGATGAAACGGCGAGCCCGGGCCGGGCCAGCCGGGCAGGGTCTCGGGCGAGGCGGGGGGCGGGGGCGACATGGAAGCCGCCTTCAGATCTGGGCCAGCGGACATGGCGCTCAAGCCAGCGTGGGCGAGCGCTGCATCGGCACGAAACCGGGCAGTGCCTCGATCCGTTGCAGCCAGGCCCGCAGCCGTGCATAGGGCTGTAGCGAGACGCCGCCTTCGGGCGCATGCGCCGTGTAGCTGTAGAGGGCCACGTCGGCCACGGTCGGATGATCGGCTGCGAAGTACTCGCGGGTCCCAAGGTGCGCCTCGAGGCGTTCGAGCAACACGTGCGCGAGTTCTTGCGCCTGCGGGTCGCCTTGCTGCCGGAACAGCACTGCCAGGCGGGCATTGCCGGGCCCGTTGACGAGCGCTCCGGCGGCGACGCTGAGCCAGCGCTGCACGTTGGCCGCTCCCACCGGGTCGCGCGGCCACCAGCGGCCACTGCCGTCGTAGCGCGTCGCGAGGTAGACCAGGATGGCGTTGCTGTCGGCCAGCGTCAGCTCGCCGTCCTCGATCACCGGCACCTGGCCGAACGGATTCTTCTCGAGGAAGGCCGGCTGCTTGTGTTCGCGCCGGCGCAAATCGACGTCGACCCGCTCGAAGGGCAGGCCCAGCAGCGACAACAACAGCTCGACGCGGTGCGCATGGCCCGACAGTTCATGGCGGTAGAGGCGCAGGGGCTGTGAGGGAAGGGGGTGTGTGCCGTTGGGGTTCATGGGAAGCCTTTTGTGTGTCGATGAGCAGGTGAAAACTACAGCCGCCACCTTATCCATTGCCCTGCGCTTGCAGAATCGCCGCTGTTGACACTTCAGCATTCCACCGCGTGGAATAGCGACATGGACCGTCTCGACACCTTGCGCGTGTTTGTCGCCGTGGCCGAACAGGCCGGCTTTGCGGCCGCGGCTCGCCATCTGCGCCTGTCCGCCCCGGCGGTGACCCGCGCGGTGGTGGCGCTCGAGCAGCGGGTCGGTGCACGCCTGTTGCACCGGACCACCCGCAGCGTGCGGCTGACCGAAGCGGGCGAGCGCTACCTGGCCGATTGCAAGCGCATCCTGCAAGACCTGGAGGAAGCCGATGCGGCGGCCGGCGGCGACTATGCCGAACCGCAGGGCTGGCTCGCGGTGACGGCGTCGTCGATGTTCGGCCGCCTGCACGTCGCGCCCCTGCTGCTCGACTTCCTCGCGGCCTATCCCAAGGTGAACGTGCGCAGCCTGTTCGTCGACCGGGTGGTGAACCTGGTCGACGAAGGCCTGGATGTCGCGGTGCGCATCGCCCGCCTGCCCGATTCGTCGCTCACCGCTGTGCGCGTCGGCTCGGTGCGCGCCGTCGTGGTGGCCTCGCCCGACTATCTCGGCAGGCGGGGGATACCGGCCGTGCCGGCCGACTTGCAAGGCCACCATGCGATCGGCATCGCCCAGACCGGCGGCCGTGCCGCACCCTGGCGCTTCGGCCGCGATGCCACGGCCGCAGAGCCGGCCGTGCGGCTGGTGGTCAACAGCGGCGACGTGGCAATCGGTGCGGCGCTGGCCGGCCACGGGCTCGCACGCGCCTTGTCCTATCAGGTCGCCGCTGACGTGGTGGCAGGGCGCTTGCAGATCGTGCTGGCCGAGCACGAACCGCCGCCCACACCGGTCCATCTGGTTTACCCCGAGGGCCGCAAGGCCGCCGCCAAGGTCAGGGCCTTCGTCGACTTTGCCGCGCCCCGTCTGCGCGAACGGCTGCAACTGGCGGCGCCGGAGCCCATGCCTGCAGCAGCCGAGGCCGAGGGCAGGTGAGGGCGAGTGCACCTGATGCCACAGGGTTGAGTCGGTAGAGACCGGCCTGCCGATGCCGCGTCCCACGGTGCTACCCTCGGCAGCCTGCCGTGGCCGACGCGCCGGCCCTGTGTGCGCGCCCCTCGAACCTCTGCGACGACACCCCCATGCCAGCCCATCCCAACCTCTACGCCGCCTTGCGGGCCGCCTTTCCCGACGACCTCGACACCATCGCCGTCGAGACCGACGACGGCCTGCGCTACCGCTGGCGCGACCTGGAGCGCGGCAGCGCGATGATCGCCAACCTGTTCGCCTCGCTCGACCTGCCACGCGGCGCGCGCATCCTGGTGCAGACCGACAAGTCGGTCGAGGCCTTGATGCTCTACCTCGCGACCTTGCGAGCGGGCCATGTCCACGTGCCGCTCAACACCGCCTACCAACAGGACGAGCTGGCCTATTTCATCGAAGACGCCCAACCCAGCGTGGTGGTGTGCGCCGGGCGCAACTTCTCGGCCATCAGCAAGCTGGCCTTCTCGCGTGGCACGGCCCATGTCTTCACGCTCAACGAAGACCGCAGCGGCTCCTTGCTCGAACGTGCCTCGCACATGAGCGACCAACACGCGGTGGTCGAGCCCGGCGACGACGAGCTGGCGGTGATCCTCTACACCTCGGGCACCACCGGGCGCAGCAAGGGCGCCATGCTCACCCACGGCAACATGCTCAGCAATGCGCTGACCTTGAAAGCCTACTGGGACTGGCAGCCCGACGATGTGTTGATCCATGCGCTGCCGATCTTCCACATCCATGGCCTGTTCGTCGCCATCCATGGCGCGCTGTTGTCGGGCAGCAAGATGATCTGGCTGCCGCGGTTCGATCCCCAGCGTGTCATCGAGCACCTGCCCCAGGCGACCGTGTTCATGGGCGTGCCCACGCTCTATGTGCGCCTGCTGGCCGAGCCCGGACTGACACACGAGGCCTGCCGCTCGATGCGCTTGTTCATCAGCGGCTCGGCACCGCTGCGGCTCGACACCTTCGAGGCCTTTCGCGACCGCACCGGCCACACCATCCTCGAGCGCTACGGCATGAGCGAGACGGTGATGCTGACCTCCAACCCCTGCAAGCCCGCCGACGGCGAGCGGCGCGGCGGCACCGTCGGCCGGCCGTTGCCGGGCGTGCAGGTGCGGGTGACCGATGCCAAGACGGGGGCTCCATGTCCGGCAAACGAGATCGGCGGCATCGAAGTGCGCGGCCCCAACGTCTTCGCCGGCTACTGGCGCATGCCCGAGAAGACGCGTGAAGAGTTCACCGCGGACGGCTGGTTCAAGACCGGCGACGTGGGCCGCTTCGACGCCGAGGGGTACCTCACCATCGTGGGCCGCAGCAAAGACCTGGTGATCAGCGGCGGCTACAACGTCTACCCGGCCGAGGTCGAAGGCTATCTGAACGAGATGGACGGTGTGGCCGAGTCGGCGGTGATCGGCGTGCCGCACCCCGACTTCGGCGAAGCGGTGGTGGCGGTGGTGGTGCCCAAGCCGGGCGTGGAGTTGGCCGAAGGTCCGATGATCGCCGCGCTGAAGGACCGCATCGCCGGCTTCAAGGTGCCCAAGCGGGTGTTCTTCGACGCCGAGTTGCCGCGCAACGCGATGGGCAAGGTGCAGAAGGCGCTACTGCGTGAGCAGCACCAACGGCTGTTCGCATCCTGAAGCCGGCTCGGGCCCTGCTGGCTTGCAACCCGAGCCGTTGCCGGTACGCTCAGCCGGCCTTGCGACGCCGCGCGACGGCGGCGGTGAGACCCAGGCCTGCCAACAGCAGCGCATACGTTTCCGGCTCGGGCACGGCCGCGACGCGGAAATCGATGTAGGCCAGCGATGCGGTCGAGGCGACGAAGGGGTCGCTGCTGAAGCCGTTGAGCAAATAGCTGAACGACACGGCCACCGGCAGGGTGGTCCCGGCGAAGCTGACCTCCGAGCCGCTCGGCAGCGCGCCGGAGGTGAACACCCCCAACGACACCGCGTCGCCGTCGCTTGCACCGGCGGCGGCGAGCGATTCGCTGTAGGTCAGCGTCGCGCTTTCGGTCGGGTTGTCGAAGCTGCCGGTGACGAACATCTGCACGCCGCTCACCGTGATGCCCGCCTTCGGCAGCAGCGTGAAGCCAAGTGAGTCGCTGGCCGAGTCGGTTTCGATCGAGTCAGGGGTCGGGCCCACCGTGATGTCACCGTCACCGCGCAGCGTGAAGCGCACCGTGTCGGGCGCGACCAGGCTGAAGCCGCTACCTGCGGGGAAGCCGGTGTCGTCATAGGACACATCGAACAGTTCACCGGCCACCGTGGCGGCGAGCGAACTGCCGGCCGCGAACAGACTGCCGAGGACGAGGGCGCAGGCGCGCGCCTGGCGAGACAGAGCTTGCATGAAGATCTCCTGGTCGTATCGTCGAAGGGCACGGCCGCGGCCGCGGGAAGAGGGAAAACGGCCCGGAAGGCCGCCAACGCATCGTGCAAGGCCCCGGGTGAGGCCCGGGTAAGCACTGGTGTCGAACTGTTGCGGGAAGGGTGGGCCGCGGCGGGACGTGCCTTCGGCGTTTCACGCCGATCCCATGCCTACGCCGAGCGGGGCAACGCGAAGTAGAAGCAGGCGCCCTGGCCCGGCGCACCCTCGGCCCACACCTCGCCGCCGTGGCGGTTCACGATGCGCTTGACGATGGACAGGCCCACCCCGGTGCCGGGGAACTCGTCTTGAGAGTGCAGGCGCTGGAACACGTCGAACAATCGATCGGCCAGCTGGCGGTCGAAGCCGGCGCCGTTGTCGCGCACATGGAACACATGGCGCCGCTCGTCGCTGCTGACACCGACTTCGACCCGCGGCTGTGCAGCACGGCGAGAAAACTTGACGGCGTTGGACAACAGGTTGTGCCAGACCTGTCGCAGCAGCACCGGGTCACCGTCGATCGGTGGCAGGTCGTCGATCCGCAGGTCGAGTGGCACGGCGGCGGGCGCAGCGCTGCGCAACACATCGGCCGCGGCCGCCTGGGCCAGCGCCTTCATGTCCAGCGGCTCGCGGCGCAACGCCTGCTGGTCGACGCGCGCCAGCGCCAGCAACTCGTCGACCAGCACCCCGAGGCGGTCGCACTCGGCGGCCGAGAGCGAGAGCAGGTCGCGCGCACGCGTGTCGAGTTGCGGGCCGCTCAGCTCGAGCGCCATGCGGGTGGCGCTGCCCACCGAGCCGATCGGGCCCTTGAGGTCGTGCGAGACGGTGCGTGTGAAGCTCTGCAGATCGGCATTGGCCTGCTCCAAAGCCCGGGTGCGTTCGGCCACCCGGTGCTCCAGCGTCTCGTTCAAGCTCACCAGTTCGCGCTCTCGGTCGCGCAGCTGTGTCACCAGGGCACCGAGGGCATACGCCAGCTGCGTCACTTCGTCCTGAGGCGAACCGCCCACCGCGTCGTGTTGCGGCGCTTGCAATTGCGCCTCGCGCGCGACGCGGCGCAACGGCGCGGCGAGCCGTCCGGCCAGCCACCAGCCGGCCAGGCCGAAGCCGAGCACGCCGAACAGGCCATAACCCCAGATCCGCCACTGCAGGTGGCGCGCCGGCGCCGTCGCGATGCTGACCGGCTGGCGCACCAGCACGGTCCAACCCAGGCCGGGGTAGCCGGCGCGCGGGCCGGCGCGATGGGCGGCGCTGAGGTAGCGCCGACCGTCCTGCCAGGGCTCGATGCCATGGCGCTGTTGCGTCAGCCGTTCGACGGTGGCCGGTGCCAATGGAACGCGGGGTCCGCCCTTGGGGCCCAGCAGCTGCTCGCCCGCGCGGTTGACCACGATCACCTCGATGTGCCGTGCCGCCTCCACCGGCGCGAGCGCCTGCTCGCGGAGCTCTTGAGCCCATTTCCAGCTCAGGTGGGCGCCGAGCACGCCCACCATACGTTCGCCCTCGCGTATCGGCGCTGCCACATCGACCAGACGCAGGGGCTCGTTGTCGACCTGCGGCAGCAAGCGCGCCAGCAGCACCGCGTCGTGCACGTCGCCGACAAAGGGCCGGGTGCGTGCTTCGACGAACCACGGGCGCTGCGCCACGTCGCGCTTTTCGAGCACGCCGCCGGTGGCGGCCACCACCACACCCTGCGGGTCGGTCACGCCGATCCAGGCGTAGTGGCGAAACGATTGCTGCAGCTGTTCGAGAACCACACGCCAGGCGGCGGGGTCCAGTTCGCGGCGGTGCAGGTGTTCGAGTCCCGCGATGTTCTGGATCTCACGGTAGCGTTCGCCCATGCCCGCGTCGAGCGACGACGACAGGTGGCGTGCGACTTCGGCGAGGCTGAGGCCGGCGTCGGCCGTGACCTGCAGGCGGGCCGATCGGGCCGACGCCCAGCCGACGAACAAGAACACGGCGAGGGCCAGGCTGCCGAACCCCAGCCCGATCTTGACGCGCGTGCTCACGCCGGAGCGGCGCCGCGACGGTAGGGCAAGGGTACTGCTGCGCATGTTCCATCCGTGGATGGCGCCGGACTGTACTCGCATGCGCAGCGCATGGCGCATCGACCCAGGCGCCTGCGGGCTTGATCGCCTGATGGGGTGGCGGATTGCACGCTTGACCCCTGGCAGGTGAAGCAGGGCCACAACGGTGGCCACCGCACCGAGGGCTTCAAGCAGCGAGGAAGGCGTCGTAGCCGGTCTTCAAGATGAGCGCCGACACCACGGCAATGAACACGCCGCGGACGAAGCCCGCACCGTGGCGCAGGGCCAGCCGGGTGCCGAGCAGGCTGCCGGCGATGTTGGCGACCGCCATCACCAGCGCGTAGTGCCACCAGATGTGCCCCTTGGAGATGAACAGGGCCAGCGCCGACAGGTTGGTGGCGGTGTTCAACAGCTTGGCACTGGCCGACGCGTGCAGGAAGTCGTAGCCGAGCACTCGCACGAACAGGAACACGAAGAAGCTGCCGGTGCCCGGGCCGAAAAAGCCGTCGTAAAAGCCCACCAGCAGGCCGATGATCGAGGCGAGGGCGGCCTCGATGCCGCCACCGAAACGGCGCGCATGCTCGCGCCCCAGGTCCTTGCGTGCGAGCGTGTAGAGCAGCACCGCCAGCAGGATCAGCGGCAGCGCCTTGCGCAGGCCCTCCGGAGAGACTTGCGTGACGGTCCAGGCACCCAGCGCCGCGCCGCACAAGGCTGCCGCGGCAGCGGGCAGCAGCGCCGACCACACCATCTCGACCCGTCGGGCGTACTGCAGCGTGGCCCAGGCCGTGCCCCAGACCGCGGCACCCTTGTTGGTGCCGAACAGCGTCGCGGGGGCGGCGCCGGGGAAAACACCGAACAGTGCCGGCACCAGGATCAGGCCGCCGCCGCCGACGATCGCGTCGATGAAACCGGCAAACCCGGACGCGAGCGTGACGAAGACGAACTCGAACATCAGAGGGACATGGTGAAGAGTTGAAGCGCCTCGACCGCGGGCTGCCGCGGGCATGTGGGCCGCGATGCCGCCATGGCGCAGCACAAAAACAAAGGGCGCTGACATCGGCCAGCGCCCTCGCAATTGTGACATTCGCTATGCGTCACAGAGTACTTTTGTACTGCTTCTCTGTGTCTCCTCAGACCCCCGCCCTGTGCAAGCACCTGGAAGGCCGGGCTCGCAGCGAGTGACGTGACTGTAGGCTGATGATCGCACGTCAGCACTAGGGGTTTTCCTGCCCTATTTTCGAGCAGTCGAATCTTTGCCGACGGCCTTCGGCCTCTCGGCTGGGCACCGTCTCGCGCCCAATTCGGGCATGCTGGCGGCCTCGTCACCGGCCCGTCACGGCCTTGCGGAGTGCAGATGATCGTCGTCCACCACCTCAACAACTCCCGCTCTCAGCGTGTGCTCTGGTTGCTCGAAGAACTCGAACTTCCTTATGAAGTGAAGCGTTACGAGCGCGACCCGAAGACCATGCTCGCGCCGGCCTCGCTGGTCGCCGTGCACCCGCTGGGCAAGTCGCCCGTGATCAGCGACGGCGACCTGACGCTGGCGGAGTCCGGGGCCATTCTGGAGTACCTGGCCGGGCGTTATGGCGCCGGCCGACTGGTGCCGCCGGAAGGCAGCCCCGAGCGGCTGCGCTACACCTACTGGATGCACTATGCCGAGGGCTCGGCGATGCCACCCTTGCTGCTGAAGCTGATCTTCGATCGCATCGAGACCGCGCCGATGCCGTTCTTCGCCAAGCCCGTGGCCCGCTCGATCGCCGGCCGCGCAAAGGCGATGATGGTCACGCCCCAGTTGGCTCGTCACCTCGATTTCCTCGAGGGTGAACTGGCCGGGCGTGATTGGTTTGCCGGCGACACCTTCAGTGCGGCCGACATCCAGATGAGCTTCCCGCTCGAGGCGGCCGCCGCGCGAGCAGGGCTCGACCAGAGCCGGCCCCGGCTGATGAACTTTCTCGAGCGTCTCCACGCCCGCCCTGCCTATCGCCGTGCGCTGGAAAAAGG
Source organism: Caldimonas brevitalea (assembly GCF_001017435.1). Lineage (NCBI taxonomy): Bacteria > Pseudomonadati > Pseudomonadota > Betaproteobacteria > Burkholderiales > Sphaerotilaceae > Caldimonas > Caldimonas brevitalea. Next base: position 6,419,768 of record NZ_CP011371.1, on the reverse strand, counting down.
CGGGCCGTTCCGGCTGAAGTAAGCGCAGGGCGGGCCCTGTACCTTGTTCAGCCCGTTGTCAGCACGTTCTGGACTTTTTGCGCACGGCGCTGCTCAAGGGCGGCGACGTACCGGCCGATAAAACGGTCACCACGACTGCTTCCCGAGCAGCGGCCTGCTTGCCGCGCCGCTGCCGGTGCCCGCCATGACCGCCCCTGCCGATGTGAACCGCCACTACCTCGACCGGGTCATGGATGCGGCCAAGTCGCAGGAGATCGAGGCAACCGAGGACATCGTCGCGGGCAACGGGATGAAGTTGCTCAGCAAGGGCGCGCGCATCGACGAGCGCGTCAGGGAGCGGCTGCTGGAGTACAAGCTGCGCAAGCCGTTGGAGAGCAGTTTGCGCGTGGCCGGCGGCGTGTCGAGCGAGCAACTGGCCGAGGCCGGTCTGCGTCTGCTCGAACAGCACGCGACCTTGAAGGCGGTGCGACTGCCCGCGGCGACCAAGTCGGCGCTCGGCTGCTTGAGTGCCTTTCCGTCGATCGACACCTTGCAGACGCTGCTGACGCTCTATTGCGGCCAGGACCCGCACAAGCTCGACCATGCGGTCGCCGTGAGCCTGCTGGCCATCTCGCTGCACCAGCGCCTGCAGCACGACCACGAGACGCAACTGCAGGCCGCGATGCTGTCGGGCCTGTTCCACGATGTCGGCGAGCTCTACATCGACCCCGCGGTGCTGCAAAGCGGTGGCGCGCTCAGCCTGGCCGAATGGAAGCAGGTCTGCGTCCACCCGTTGGTGGCTCACCGCCTGATCAGCGACATCCCGCAACTCCACAAGAGCGTGGCCGAGGCGGTGCTGCAGCACCATGAACGCCTCGACGGCTTCGGCTACCCGGCCGGCCTGAAGGGCGATGCGATCGGCAGGCCCGGGCGCATCCTGGGCGCGAGCGAACTGCTGGCCGGTATCGCAGAGGGCAGCCGCACGCCGCTCAACAGCGCCTGCGTGGCGCTGAAGCTGGTGCCTGACGAGTTCGACCGCGCGCTGATCGATGCGGTGGCGTCCAACCGCGCGGCTCTGGCCGCCGAACTCGAAGCGCCGGTGTTGCCGCCCTGGGACGACACGCTGGCGCAAGTCGAGCACCTGGTGGCGGGCATGCAGCGGGTCGACCAACTGCGACCCCTGCTGGCCGCCCGGCTGGCGACGATCGACCCGGCGACGCGGCATACCTTCAGCGGCGCCGCGTTTCGCTACGAGCGCATCTGCATGGCCCTCATCAGCGCCGGCGTCAACACCCGCAACCCCGACGAGTTGCAGCGCCTGCGCCAGGGGGAGGTCTCGCCTGCCATCCAACTCGAGCTCACGCTGGTGCTGCGCGAGATCCGCTGGCGCCTGCAGGAGTTGGGCCGCGAACTGACCTTGCGCGTTCAGCGCACCTCCGCGCAGCACGCCGATCTGGCGGTGGAAGTGGTGGCCATCTTCAACGCTGGCACCTGAACCGGACGGGCCGCGACAGGCGCTGCAAAGGGCGCCAGGCGCCGTCCCATCTGGGATTGCTTCTTGCTGCCTGGCTTGCAACGGGCGAAGTACGGCAGGTCGCCGTGCTCAGTGCGCCCGGGTCAAATTCCCAGGAGAGCATGTGATGACCTCGCCCCTCGCAGTGCTGGCGGGCCTGATCGTGGCTGCACCGGCGGTGCTGGCCCAGTTGCCGCCCGGAGACGGGCCGCACCCGCTGACGGGTGCTGTGGTGGACCCGACCCCGGTGCCGTTCGACGAACGGCTGCTGTCACGGCTGACCGTGCCGCCGGGCTTCAAGGTGTCGGTGTACGCGCGTGACCTGCAGAACGTGCGCTGGCTGCAGGTGGCGCCCAACGGCGACGTCTACGCGTCGCGCCGCGAGCAGGGCGACGTGCTGCTGCTACGTGACACCGATGGCAACGGCGTGGCCGACGAGCGCAAGACGGTCGCGCAGAACATCAAGTGGCTCAATGGCCTGTACCTGCATGGACGGCAGCTCTACCTGGCGTCCGACCGCAAGGTGCTGGTGGCCGACGTGCAGCCCGACGGTGGCCTGGGCACACCGCGGGTCCTCATCAAGGACTTGCCCGATGCCGGGCAGCACCCGAACCGCACGCTCGCCATCGGCCCCGACGGCCTGCTCTACATCACCGTCGGCTCCACCTGCAACAACTGCCGCGAGACCAACGCCGAAAGTGCCACGCTGCTCGTCGCCGCACCCGACGGCTCGGCGCGCGACGTTTATGCGCGCGGCTTGCGCAACACGATCGGCTTCGCCTGGCACCCGGTGACGGGCGCGCTGTATGGCTTCGACCATGGGTCCGATGGGCGTGGCGACGACCAGCCGCCCGAGGAGCTGAACCGCATCGATAAGCACAAGCACTACGGCTGGCCCTATTGCTATGGCGACCGGCAGGTCGACCGGCTGCAGGCCAACGAGCCGCCGCATACCACCAAGGCCGAGTTCTGCTTGCGCACCGAGCCGCCCGTGCTCACCTACACCGCGCATGCCGCGCCCCTGGGGCTGCTCTTCTATACCGGCAGCCAGTTCCCCGCGGAGTACCGGCACAGTGCCTTCGTCGCGATGCGAGGGTCGTGGAACCGCGCCGCGCCGAGCGGCTACAAGGTGGTGCGGGTGCGCTTCGACAATGCCGGCAAGCCGGTCGGCATCGACGACTTCGTTTCCGGTTGGCTGATGCCGCCGCCGGCGCCGCTCACGCAGCCAGGGGGCAGCACGGCCGCCGACGAGCACCAGGAGGCGCGCCGGCCGGCGCGCTTCGGCCGGTTGGCCGGGCTGGCGCAAGCGGCGGACGGCTCCCTGCTCGTGGCCGAAGACGAAAACGGCGTGATCTACCGCGTGCGCTACGAGGGCAAATGAGATGAAGCAGCACCACCACGCCCACACCCTCGCAGCCCTGCTCATGCTGGTCGGCTCCGCGACCGCCCAGCCCCCGGCTTCCGCTGCCTCGGCCACGCTGGTCGACAGCGCCGGCCTTGCCAAAGGCACGGCCCGCTTCACCGACACGCCGCAAGGCCTGCAGATCGACCTCGACCTGCAGGGGTTGCCGCCGGGCCAGCATGCCGTGCATGTGCACCGCCATGGCGAGTGCGCGCCCGGGCCCGACCCGGCCGAAAACAAGGTGGTGCCTTTCGGTGCCGCCGGCCCGCATTTCGACCCGACCCAAAGCCGCAACCACGGCGACCCCTCCGCCCCGGCCGACCAGGTGCACGGCGGCGACCTGCCCAACCTCGCCGTCGGCCCCGACGGGCGTGCCCGCCTCACGCTGCGCAGCGCCAAGCTGACGGCCCGGCCAGGTGACAAGACCTCGGTGCTGGGCCGCAGCCTGGTGGTGCACGAGCGGCCCGACGACTACCGCAGCGACCCGGCCGGCAATGCCGGACCCCGCATCGCCTGTGGTGTGATCGACTTGCCGGGGCGCACGCCGCTGGCACGCCACACCTTCGACGGCGCCAACGTGTTTCCCGAGGGCATCGCCGTCGACGAGAAGACCGGCGTGGCCTATGTGGGCTCGTCGTCCGAGGGCCACCTCTACAAGCTGGTGCCCGGCCGCGCCAAGGCCGAACTGCTCGCGCTCGGCGGGTCGCCGGGCCGCGAGGCCGCCCTCGGCCTGAAGCTCGACGCACAGGGCCGGCTGTGGGTGGCGGGCGGCGCGAGCGGCAAGCTGGCGGTGGTGGATGCCGCCACCGGCCGCACCCAGGCCGTGCTCGACACTCCATCTGGCCCGCAGACTTTTCTCAACGACGTGGTGCTGGCCGCCGACGGTTTTGCCTATGTGACCGATTCAGCCCGCCCCGTGCTGTTCCGGGCAGCTCATGCGGGCCCCTTGCCCCGCCAACTGGAAGCGTGGCTCGACCTCGGCGCCACGCCGGTCCGCTACCGCGGCGACGCACCCAACCTCAACGGAATCGTCGCCACATCGGATGGCCGCTGGCTGTTGGCGGTGCAGACCAGCACCGGCCAGTTGTGGCGCATCGACCCGCGCAGCCGCGAAGTGCGAGAGATCCCGGTGGACGGCGGGTCGCTGCTGCATGGCGACGGCCTGCTGCTGCAAGGGCGCAGCTTGTTCGTCGTGCGCAATGTCGAGTCGGAACTGGTGCGGCTGGAACTCGACGAGGGCTACACGCGGGCCCGCGTCGCACAGCGGACGACGGGTTTGCCGTTCAAGCATCCCACGACCCTGGCCGCGGGCCGCGGCGCCGGCCTCCTGGTGGTCAACGGGCAGTTGGAACGCCAGAAGAACCCGCCACCGCTGCTGCCCTTCGACGTGATCGAGGTCGGTCGGCCCTGACGCCGCCGCCGAAGCGAGGCGCGCGATGAGCCAGGAGCACCCGCAGGACAGGGGCGGCCAGGACCCGTCGGGCTGGCGTACCTTGTTCGAACGCAACCCGTTGCCGATGTGGGTGGTATGCATCGAGACGCAGCGGGTGCTGGCGGTCAACCGGGCCGCGCTGCAGCACTACGGCTACAGCGAAGCGGAGTTTCTGGCGATGAGCCTGGGCGAGTTGCACGCGCCGCCCGATCCCAGCGCGGGCCCTGGGCTGCCGGCGTCCGACGGGCGTCACCATCGCACCAGCCTGCGCCACCGCCGCCGCGACGGCACGCTGATCGACGTCGAGCTGATCAGCGAAGCGGTCCGCTTCGCAGGGCGCGAAGCGTCGCTCGTAGTGGCCTCGGATCTCACAGAGCAACACCGCACCGAAGACAGGCTGCGGCAGAACGAGGCCTTGCTGCGCATCGCGGGCAGCGTGGCGCACCTGGGGGCGTGGTCGCTGGACGCGGCCACCTCGCGCCTGCGGTGGTCGGAGGAAGTGGCGGCCATCTACGAAACCCCGCCCGGCTGGACGCCGGATCTCCAGACCGCCCTCGGCTATTACGTGGAGCGCGACCGCGCGCGCCTGCAGCAGGCCGTGATGCAATGCCTGCACCGCGGCACCCCCTACGATCTCGAGACCGAGCTGATCACCGCCCAGGGCAAGCGACGCCATGTGCGTGTGATCGGTCTGGCGCAGCGCGACGCCGGCGGCACGATCGTGCAGGTCAGCGGGGCCATCCAGGACATCACCGACCGCAAGCAGGCCGAAGGCGAGTTGCGCGAGCTGGCGGACCGGCTGGTCACCACGTTGGAAAGCTTCACCGACGCTTTCTTCACGCTCGACCGCGACTGGCGCTTCACCTATATCAACCGGCGCGCCGAAGAGGTGCTGGAGCGGCCGCGCCAGGCCTTGCTCGGCCGCAACGTCTGGGACGAGTTTCCGACCGCGGTCGGCAGCGTGTTCCAGCGCGAATACGAACGTGCGATGGCGCAGCACCAGGCCGTGAACTTCAAGGAGTACTACGCGCCGCTCGGGCGCTGGCTCGAGGTGCATGCCTATCCGTCGGAGCTGGGCCTGGCTGTCTACTTTCGGGACGTGTCGGCCTTGCACGAGGCCGAACGCACACGGCACGTGGCCGAGGCCGCAGAACGCGCCAGCCGGTCCAAGACACGCTTTCTGGCGCGGCTCAGCCACGAGATGCGCACGCCGCTCAATGCGGTGCTGGGCTTTGCCCAACTGCTCGCGCACCAGGCCGCCAAGCGCCGCGACACCGAGCAGGCCGAGCAACTGCATCACATCCTGCACGCGGGGCGGCACATGGTCGCGCTGGTCAACGACGTGCTCGACCTGCAGCAGGTCGAGGAGGGCGCGCTGAAGCTGCAGCTCGGGCCGGTCGAGTTGGGCCATGTTGCGGCCGAGACGGCCGAACTGCTCCGGCCGCTCGCCGAGCAAAACAACGTGCACCTGCAGCAGCACGTGCCGGCCGGTGTGATGGTGCAGGCCGACGAACAACGCTTGCGCCAGGTGCTGCTGAACCTGGTCTCGAATGCGATCAAGTACAACCGGCACGGCGGTAGCGTGCGGCTGTCGACCGAAGAGACCCAGGAGGGTGCGATCCGTCTGGTGGTCGCGGACACCGGGCACGGCATGACCGAAGCGCAGATGGCGGCCTTGTTCCAGCCCTTCGAGCGCCTCGGACACGAAAGCTCGGCCATCGAAGGGACCGGCCTCGGTCTGATCATCGCGCGCCGCTTCCTCGAGGAGATGGGCGGCACGCTCAGGCTGAGCAGCGTCCCGGAACAAGGCACCCAGGCCTGCGTCGAGCTGCCGCTGGTGATGGCGGTGCTGCTGCGGCGGCCGGCCGGGCCGGCCGAACCCCCGGTGCCACCGCCGTTGTCGGTGCCGGTGCCGGACGCCGCGGGCGGCGGCGCACGCTTGCGGCTGCTGTATGTCGAGGACAACCCGGTCAATGCCTTGCTGTTCGAGGAGGCCATGCGGCTGCAGACCGAGGTCGAGTTGCGCGTGGCCGACAGCGCCGAGCAGGGCATTCAACTGGCACGTGTATGGCCGCCCGACGTGCTGGCGCTCGATGCCAATCTGCCGGACCTGAACGGGTTCGAGTTGTTGGCGCAGTTGCGCCAGGTGCCCGGCCTCGAGCACGTGCCGGCCTTCATGTGCTCGGCCGATGCGCTGCCCGACGACATCCGCCGTGCGCGCGAAGCTGGCTTCACCGGCTATTGGACGAAGCCGATCGACTTGGGCGAGGTGGCGGCCGATCTGCGTCGGGTGGCTGCGGCGCGGAATTAGGCCAAGGCCTTCACCTTCTTCTTCAGCCGGTGGAGGCCGCCAGAATCCACTCCGCAGCGCGTTCGGCCATCATCAAGGTCGGTGAATTGGTGTTGCCGCTGGTGATGGTGGGCATCACGCTCGCGTCGACCACCCGCAGCCCACGCACACCGCGCACGCGCAGACGCGGATCGACCACCGCCATCGGGTCGTCGGGCCGGCCCATGCGGCAGGTGCCGACCGGATGAAAGATGGTGGTGGCAATGTCGCCGGCCAGCGTCGCCAGTTCTTCGTCGCTCTGGTATTGCACGCCGGGTTTCACTTCCTCGGGCCTGAAGCGCTGCAAGGCCGGCTGCGACACGATGCGCCGTGTCATGCGCAAGGAGTCGGCCGCGACCTGCCGGTCGGCCTCGGTGCTCAGGTAACACGGGCGGATCTGCGGTGCGTCTTCGAAGCGGGGCGAGTGCACCCGCACGTGGCCGCGGCTGCTGGGGTTGAGGTTGCAGACGCTGGCGGTGAAGGCGTTGAACCGGTGCAGCGGCTCGCCGAACGCGTCGAGCGACAGCGGCTGCACGTGGTATTCGAGGTTGGGCCAGGGCTGCTCGGGTGAGGAACGCGTGAACGCGCCCAGCTGCGAAGGCGCCATGCTCATCGGCCCGCTGCGACGCCAGGCATATTCGAGCCCGATCATGGCCTTGCCCCACCACGAGCGGGCCAGCGTGTTGAGCGTCTTCACGCCTTGCACCGCATACACCGCGCGGATCTGCAGGTGGTCCTGCAGGTTCTCGCCGACGCCCGGGAGGTCGTGTTGCACCGCGATGCCATGCCGGTGCAGCCAGTCGGCCGGACCAATGCCCGACAGCTGCAGCAGTTGGGGCGTACCGATGGCGCCGGCCGCGAGGATCACCTCCCGCGTCGCCGTCACCGTGCGGCGGCCCTCGCGCGTCACCACCTCGCAGCCGGTCGCCCGCAACACGCCGTCGGCATCGCGCTCGGTCGACAAGCGTGTCACATGGGCACCGGTGCAGAGTACGAAATTGGGCCGGGTCAAACACACCGGGCGCAAAAACGCCTTGGCGGTGTTCCAGCGCCAGCCCGCGCGCTGGTTGACCTCGAAATAGCCCACGCCCTCGTTGTCGCCGCGGTTGAAATCGTCGCTCGCGGGGACACCGGCCTGCTGCGCCGCCAACGCGAAGGCGTCGAGCACGTCCCAGCGCAAACGTTGGCGCTCCACCCGCCATTCACCGCCGTGGCCATGGGCGGCCTTGAAGGCGTCGGAGGCCTGGTCGGCGTGCAGGGGGTCCAGGCGCCAGTGGTTTTCATGCTGCTTGAAGTAGGGCAGGCAGGCGTCCCAGCGCCAGCTGTCGTCGCGGCACAGGGCCGCCCAGCCGTCGTAGTCGCGCCGCTGGCCGCGCATGTAGATCATGCCGTTGATGCTCGAGCAGCCCCCCAGCCCCTTGCCACGCGGGTAGCGCAGCTGACGGCCGTTGAGGCCGGGCTCGGCTTCGGTGTGGTAGAGCCAATCGGTGCGGGGGTTGCCGATGCAGTACAGGTAGCCGACCGGGATGTGGATCCAGTGGTAGTCGTCACGCCGCCCGGCTTCCAGCAGCAGCACCCGGTGGCGGCCATCGCGGCTCAGACGGTTGGCGAGCAGGCAGCCGGCGGTGCCGGCGCCGATGATGACGTAGTCGAAGCTGTCGGAAGTCGAGGAACTCGGCACGGGGGTCTCCGCGGCACGCTGTGCGCGCCGGAGCCGCCAGGGGGGCGTGCGGATGCCGGTCGCGCCGCGCGGCCTGTTGTTCGTGTCTGGTGCCCTGTTCACACGCTGCGAGGACTCGCATGAGGACACAAAGCGGTGCCTGTAAGACCTCGCTTTGCGGAGATCGCCCGCAGGGCCGGTGGCCTGCAAGCGTGTGAACAGCCCTGGCGGCAGGCGCAGTCTACGACGCGCCGCGCTGCTGCGTGGCCGGGGTCAGGGCGAGATCAGCGTGACGCTGTGCACTTGCACCGAAGGCGCGTCGAACACGCCGCTGCCGACCTCGCCGATCACCTCGACGGTGGTCTGGCCGCTCAGCTTGGTGTCGTGGGGCAGCTGGATCTGGGAGGCGTCGAGCCGGATGGTCCCGGAGCCGTCCGAAAACAGATACTTGCCCTCGCCGACGCCGCGCATCAACCGCCCCCGCAGCCGCACCTCGCGGCCTTCGATGGGGGCGCGCAAGATGTCCGAGACGGCCTGTTGTTGGGGCTGCTGGGCCTGCGGCGCCGGGGCCGGCGCCTGAGCGCCAACGCGAGGGCCGCCGAGCATCACGAGCACGGGCAAGAGCAGTTGGATCGAGCTGGGCATGGCGGTCTCCTGGTCGCAGCCGGCGGCACCTGGCCCCAGGTGCCGCGCCGAGCCGGCCATCGCCAGTAGCGGAAAGCGTGCCGGGCCCCAAGGCCCCGCTGCCGTCAGGTGCGGCAGGACCTGCCACCTCTGGCCCGGCAACTATTGCGGCCCGGGAGCAAAACTTGCCAGCCGGGGCCGCCTGGCTCACCACACGCGGTAGACACGCCCGTTCTGCGCGCCGTCGACCGCACGCTGATACGCCAGCGCGACGCGCGCGGCCGGGACCGGCTCGAAGCCCGGGAAGAACGGTCCGTAGCCGGCCCACGACTCGGTGAGCACGCTGGGGCTGACCGCGTTGATGCGCAGCCCGCGCTGCAGCTCGATGGCGGCGGCCTGCACAAAACCTTCGAGCGCAGCATTGACGGTGGTCGCGTTGGCCCCCTGCGCGATCGGTTCCTGCGCCACGATGCCAGTGGTCAGCGTGATCGAGCCGCCGTCGTTCAGGTGGTGCTGCCCGACCAGCGCCAACCGCACCTGCCCGAGCAGCTTGTCGTGCAGGCCGATGGCGAACTGGTCCGGGGTGGTGTCGGCGAGCGGTCCGAAGTGCAGCTGGCCGGTCGTCGAGACGATCGCGTCGACCCGGCCGACGGCGGCGAACAAGCGGTCGACACTGCCGGCGTCGGTGATGTCGACCTGGTGGTCGCCGCCGCGGCGACCGACCCGGATCACCTGGTGACGCTCGCCGAGTTGCTGCGCGACCGCCGAGCCGACGGTGCCGGTGGCACCGATGAGGAGGATTTTTTTCATCAGGACTCCTGAGAGAGGTGGAAGGAAGCCCGATTGTTTTGCTTCGTCTCGATGCGATAAATGGCGATAAATTTCGCGCATCCGAAACTGTTGGTTTTGAATCGATGGACAAGCTGCGCAGCATGGAGGTTTTCGTCGCGGTCGCCGAGGCGGGCAGCTTCGCCGCGGCGGCGCGGCGGCTCGACCTGTCGGCCGTGATGGTCGGCAAGCATGTCCAGGAACTGGAAACCTATCTGGGCACACGTTTGATCCAGCGCACCACCCGCCGCCAGCACCTGACCGAGGCCGGGCGTGCCTACTGTGAAGACTGCAAGAAGGTGCTGGAACAGGTGCGCTGGGCCGAGGCCTCGATCGAGGGGCTGCGGTCCGAGCCGAGCGGGCTGCTGCGCGTCAGCGCGCCGGTCACGCTGGGGGCGGCGGTGGTGGCCGCGCACGTCGGCGACTACCTGCAGCGCCATCCGCAGGTGCGTGTCGAACTGGTGCTCAGCGACAGCCTGGTCGATCTGGTCGAGGAGGGCTACGACCTGGCGGTGCGCATCGGCGAGCGCGTCGACGCGCACTTGGTGGCCAGGCCGCTGGCGCCTTACCGCGTGGTGGTGTGCGCGGCGCCCGAGTATTTGCGCCGCCATGGCCGGCCGCTGTCACCCGCCGATCTGCCCCGGCACCGTTGCCTCAGCCACCTGGTGTGGACACGCCGCACAAGCTGGCAGCTGATGGGCGGTGAGCCGGGCGGCGACTGGCCGCAGGACGCGGTGTTCGCGTCGAACAATGGCGAGGCGCTGCGCCGCGCGGCCTTGCAAGGCGCCGGGCTGCTGATGCAACCGGAGGTGCTGGTGGCCGACGACCTGGCGGCGGGGCGACTGGTGCCGGTGCTGGACGACTTCCTGCCGGCACCGCGGCCGGTGCACCTCGTCTATCTGCCCGATCGGCAGGCCCTGCCCAAGTTGCGCAGCTTCATCGCGCACCTGCTGGCGTGTATGGCCCCGTCGTCGGTGGCCTGAACGTTCAGGGGCGGGGTGCGTCGGTGCGGCGGTTGCCGACGCGGGCGCGCGCCCGCAGACCCCGGATCAGTTCCTCGACGAAAGGTGCGAACTCGATCAAGGCCGCTGCCACCAGCACGCCGACCACGTAGTGCAGCGGCAGCGGATCGTCCTTCAGCTCCAGCACGAAGCGGGGCGCTTCGTCACCCTGGCCGAACAGGGCCAGGAACTGGCCCCAGTGCATCGCGAACACCATCAGCATCGCCATCAGCGGCAACATCTCGAGGAAGCTGTGCACGTGCTGCTCGATGGGGGGTATCGGGCGCAGCTTCACGGAGTAGCTGACGTCCCACAACGCCGTGGCCTGGTGCAGCAAGAACATCACGATGAACAACGCGATGAGCAGGGCGTTGATCTCGAACATCAGCGCCGCTGCCAGCGGCAGCCCGACCTGCGCAAACATCAGCAAATGGATCAGCGACTCCTTGGGCCCACTGGTGTGCTCGATGCGGGTCGCGCGGTGGCACAGCCAGTCGGCAATGCCGGCGATGAACCAGATCGGGATCACGAAATACATCAGCATCGACAGCAGCGCGTCGCGGGTCACCGAAGCTTCTCCTCCTGTGGGTTGTGCCGCAGACCAGCCCCGGGCCTCGCCGCCGCGAGGCCTGCCGTGCCGCGCGCAAGCCCTTCAGGTCCAAGAGGCAACGCGCATGCCGGCAGGCGCCGGTGTGTTCACCGTCGACCCGTGTCGTCGTCCGCCTGCAGCGTGCCGAGCGTCGACGGCAGGGCATACCAGTCGAGCTTGCGGGTCGCCACCATCACCAGGGCCAGCACCACGAACAGCAGCAGCGAGCCCATCACGAGGGCGGTCTGCTCCATCTGCAGCAGCGTGTAGAGCGCGCCGTACAAGGCGCACGCCCCGACGCCGAAGGCCAGGCCGGCGCCCCAGCTGCCCAACATGTGCCTTGCGTAGTACGTCAGCAGCGTGATGCAGCCGAAGCTGGCGAGGCCATAGGCCAGGCCGAAGGCGAGGTGCTCGGACAGACTCACCAGCAGCAGGAAGAAGATCACCAGCGCGCTGCCCACCAGCAGGTACTGCACCGGGTGCACACGGCGCCGGCGCAACACCTCGACGATGCCCACGGCGACGAAGGTCAGGCCGACGAACAACATGCCGTACTTGGTGGCACGGTCGCTCAGCACATAGGGGTTGACGGGGTCGATAAAGGACACGCCGAAGGTTTCGATGCAGCTGGCCGGCTGAGGTGCCGCCGTCCCGCCCGACACCTCCTGGGATGACAGATCGGCCTCGCCGCGCAGGCTGCACAGGGTCGCACCCCGTGCGAAATCGGCAGCGGCGCTGGTGGCGAGCGACGACACGCGCCAGCTGGCTTCGAAGCCGTCGTGCTTGACCTCGCGCGACGCCGGCAGGAATCGCCCGCCGAACGACGGATGGGGCCAGTTGGACGTCAGGTGCACCTGAGTGGTTTCGGCCACCGGCGCGAGCGCGAGTGAGCCGGTGCCGAGCAGCTCGAGCTGCACCTCGGCCTGCACGGCGTCGCGGTCGTTGCGCAGCGCTTCGGGCAGCACGCTGTGGAAGCCGCGCCGGTGAGCGGGGTGGCCCGTGCCACTCAACACCGCCAGTGCACCTCCCTGGACCTGCACCTGTGCCACGCGGATGCCGCGCGCGTCACCGAGCGACACCATCAGCTTCGGCGCGCTGCACTCCACGTGCGAATCGGTGCGCTTCGCCTTGGGCAGCAGCGCGCCGAGATGCGGCCAGCGTGCCTGCAGCCGGGCCTTGGTGACATAGGTGTTGACCTTGAACAGGCCGCGCTGGCGCGGCTCGATCGCCACGCTGGCCTCGACGTCGAGTTGCGTCGGCACGGCGGTCAGCATGAACTCGCGGCGCTGCAACTGCGGGGCCTTGTCCTGGCCCTCGGCCGGCACCGCCTGCCACTCTTCGGTGCAACTGCTGTGCAGCACCGGACCGACCCAGGCCTGGGCGCCGGCCTGGCTGTTCTCGACGTTCTGCTGAGCCTCCTGTTGGCGCAGGTGGCGCTCATCGACGATGTCTTCGACGCGCCATAGCGCGATCATGAGCGCCAGCGCGATGGCGAGGATGAAGAGTGACTTGGTGACGAACCCGTTTTTCATGTGCAAGGCAGGTGATGAAGATGAAAACGGGCGCAGTCTCAGTGTCGGCCGTGAGGCCTGGATGAAGTGGATGAAGCGGCCGTGAAGTCGGCCGCAGCGTGCCGGCAGGGCGGCCGTGGGCCAAAAAAAAAGCGCCCTCAGGCGCTTTTCAAGCAATCCCCCCCCGGGGATCGGCGAGCCTCTGGTGTGCAGGCTCACCGCTAGGTGACTCTCTGTGGCACGACCGCGCTGCTCTCGCGACCGTGCCCCTCTGGGCCATGTGAAGAACATGAAGCAGCCTGCAGTGTGAAGCGCGGAGGTGAGGTGAGGATGAAGTGTGTGAAGCGAGTGTGAAGTTGGGTGTGAAGTTGGGTGTGATGTCGAGTGGCGGCGCGCGCACCCGCCCGGCTGCCCGTCCGGGTTCGCGTCGCACCGGCTGAGGTTGCAGCGGCCACAAAAAAAGCGCCCGAAGGCGCTGTTGGAAAGTCCCCCCCCGGGGATCAGCGCGATGCGGAGGCAGGGCGCGTCATGGTGCGGACAGGACCGCTGGTGGCTGGTGCCGTAGCCGCGGGCAGCGCCACCGATCTCAAGGTCTGGGCCGACGGTGTGCCGGCGCTCAGCGTGTACTGCCCGATCGAGCCATAGTCGCTGTAGCCTGTGCCCCGCGGGTCGCCCTGGCCGCTGCCGTCCACCACCAGGTAGTAGGTGCCGCTGTAGGGCAGGGTGGCTGACACGGTCGTGGCCAGGCTGCCGGGGGCGTCGTGCCAGGCGATGGGCTGGCCGTTGGCATCGTGTAGCGAGGCCATCACGTCGAGCATGGCGCCGCGTGCGGCTGGTTGCACCGTGAAGCTGAAGGCGCCGGCCGTCGCGACGATGCGAAACACGTCGCGATCGCCCGGGTGTTCGACCACACCGCGGGCGGAGTAGCCCTGCGTGCCGGGCTGCAAGGGGGTGGCGTCGTTCAGCGATGCGCCGTGGTCGTCACGCATCAGCGGCAAGCCGTTGTTCGCCATCACCGCGTAGTCGTCCTCGGTGTTGTTGGCGCCCGCATACTCGCCCCGGCTCCATTGCACCAGCGGTTTGTAGTAGCCGGCACCCATCACTGGCGCCCAGCCGGTGGCGCCCTCGCCATGCCCGAGGTAATAGCCCTGGGTCGCGGTGCCGTCGTGGCTCAGGCCGAGGTTGTGGCCCACCTCGTGCACGGCCGCGTCGGCTACCGACTTCTCGTCGCCGCCACCGAGCGCGTTGTAGAACACCAGCGCCGGCTTGAGGTGGTCGTCGCCGGCGTCGAACACACCGACGTAGGCGATGCCACCACATCCGCAGTTGAGGAAGGTGTCGCGCGTGATGACGGCGGTGGTGCCGTAGCGCTCGTCATTCGCATCGTTGCGGCGCAAGGCATCCTGGCCGGGGTCTTGTGTCGTGACGTCGATCTCGAAGGCGGCGTACGCCTCTGCCACGCGTTGCCACACGTACTGGATGCGCTCCAGCTCCAGCGTGCTGAAGCTGTTCGGGTCGCTGTCGACGCTGAACGGCTCGGCATAGAGGCCGGCGCGGTTCTCGCCCCAGACGCTCTGGCTCAGATCGGCGCCGCGGAAGTTGAGGTAGAGGGTGCGGCGCGCACCGGGCCGGCTGTGCAGCGCGAAGGTCTGGTCGAGCGGCGCGAGGCTGGGGCGGGCGGCGCCGAGCGGGTCGGACCGCAGGCCGGCCGACGTCGGCAGCGGGCTCGGCTCTTCGACGAAAAACAGGCGGCCGCGCCGGTCCAGCCAGGCGGCGCGGTCGGTGGTGAGCAACTCGCGCAGCTGTTCGGGCGTGCGGCCGTACCGGCTGGCGATCTCGTGCAGTCGCGGCCCCAGCTGTTGCACGGCGCGCTGGCCCTGCACCTGGTGCTGGGGCAGCTGCAGCTGGACGAAGGGGCGCAGCGGGCGCGCCTGCGGGGTCGGCGAGGCAGGGGGCTCGGCCGCGGCGCTGGCCTGCGATGCGGGTAGCAGGCCGCCGAGACTCGACACCAGCAGGGCCGCGAGCCAGGCACGGCGTGCATGTGTATCGCGGGGCCCTGACGGGCTGGCGCGAAAGATATCGAACAAGTTCATATTCAACAGGCTCCGGTGTTCAGGCACAAGGAAAGCAGCCTCTTCATGCCGACAGGACGGGTGGCGCCGCCACTGTCCCACGCGGGCTGTACACACGATGTCGTTGTGTAACGCGGCGCTTGAAGGTGTTGCGCCCTGTGTGAAAGGACCTGACTGGGCGGAAGGCGAGAACCCCGCCTTGGGCCGATGAACGTCGAGTTACGTAAGCGCTCGCTCCGTCCGACGGGTGGCGCGCTCAACGGTATGAGCGGAGCGGCAGGCGCATGCGCACCCGCAGGCCGGGGTCGGCCGCCAGCAGTTCCAGCCCGCCGGTGTGCAGCTCGGCCACCTGGCGCACGATCGCCAGGCCCAGCCCGCTGCCCTTCTTGCCGTCGTGTTTGACGGTGGAGTAGAAGCGCTCGCCGAGATGGGGTAGCGCATAGTCGGCGACGCCGGGCCCGTGGTCGCGGATCTCGACCACGGCATGGCCGCCTTCGCGGCGCAGCGACAGGTCGAGCGTCGAGCCCGGCGGTGCGAAGTCGATGGCGTTCTGGACGATGTTGCTCAAGGCCAGGTGCAGCAGTTCGGCATCGCCGTGCACCGTCAGGTCGTCGCTCGACAGCCAGCGAGGGGTCACCCCGTGGCGTGCCAGCTGGGGCGATTCATCGGCCAGCACCCGTTCGACCAGCGTGCGCAGCGACACGCTGGTGGCCTGGTCCAGCGCGCGCCGACCCTCGAGCTTCGACAGCTCCAGCATGCGATCGACCAGCAGGCGCAAACGCTCGCTCTGTTCGGTGATCTGCAGCGCGAACTGGTGGCGGTCGGGCGCCGGCAATTCGTCCTGCAGCAGCTCGGCAGCGCCGTGGATGGCGGCCAGCGGGCTTTTCAACTCGTGCGTCAGCGCCCGCACCACGTGCTCGAGATGTTCGCGGTCTTCGAGCCGTTCGCGCATCGCGTCGACCGCGACCGCCAGGTCGCCCAGCTCGCCGGACAGCTGCGGCACCTTGGGCGCCCGGCCCGCCTGCACATGCTGCGCATAGTGGCGCAGCCGGCGCACCGACCACACCAGCCACCCGGTGACGGCGACGCCGACAGCGAGCGACAGGGCCAGCAGCCACAAACCGCTGACGAGGATCTTGCGTTCGGCGCGTGCGACGAACTTCTGCACGGTGGAGAGCGGCTTGGCCACCGTCAGCACGCCGATGATGCGTCCCTGGTGTTTCACGGGTGCGCCGACGTACATCACCGAGGTCAGGTCGTCGAGATAGACCTCGCGGGTGGCGCGTGCGCCGTACTCGCCTCGCAAGGTGCGCGCAACGTCGTTCCAGAGCGAGTAGTCCCGGCCGAGCGGCATGCCCGGCCGCGAATCGAACAACACGGTGCCGCTCGCGTCGGTCACATAGACCCCGAAGTCGAGCGTCTGCTTGCTCAGGCCCCAGATCTTGGCGTCGATCGGACGGCTGGCGTAGGCGCGCACCCGCTCGGCGAAGCGGCTGGAGGCGAGGGTGGCACCGGGCGGCAGCGCGGCCATCTCGTCGGCCACCTGCTCGGCCAGCAGGTTGGCCGTGTCGACCATGATGTCTTCCATCACCTCGCGCACGCTCGGCTTGACCTCGGCGACGAAGACACGCAGCACGAAAAACGCGGCGATGCCGGCGATCAGGAAAAAACCGAGGAACAGCCGCAAGCCGAGCTTCATCGCTGCTGTCGCTCCGGGTTTGGCGCGCCTTGCGCGTCAGGCGACACCGCGCGGGCAGAAGCCGTCTTGCGGCGCGTCACTTGGGGTCGAGCGAATAGCCGAGCCCGCGGTGGGTCGTGATGACCTCCGCGTCGGGCCGCACTTCGCGCAGCTTGGCGCGCAGCGTCTTGATGTGGGTGTCGACGGTGCGGTCGGTGCTGTCCGCATCGCTGCCCCACACCGCGTCGAGCAAGGCTTCACGCGAGTAGATGCGCCCGGGTGAGCGCAGCAGCAAACGCAGCAGTCCCATCTCGCGGCGCGTCAGCGTCAGCGGCTGGCCGCAGTAGCGGATGCGCGACGCCGCCTCGTCGACCTCGAACAGCCCCAGCGGCGAAGGCGGCGGCGCAGGCGGCTCGGCCGACGTGAGTTTCGAGCGCCGCAACAGGGCCCGCACGCGGGCCACCAGTTCGCGCGGGCTGAACGGCTTGCTGACGTAATCGTCGGCGCCCAGCTCCAGGCCCAGCACGCGGTCGGTCTCGTCGCCGCGCGCGGTCAGCAGCACGATCGGCAGGCCGGAGCCCTGCTGGCGCAACTCGCGGCACAGGTCGAGGCCGCTGCCGTCGGGCAGCCCGACGTCGAGCACCGCCAGGTCGGCCGCCCCGGCCGCAAGCCGCGCGCGGGCATCGCGCACCAACAACACGTGCTCGACCGTATGGCCTTCGCGCTGCAGGGCGTAGGCCACGGTCCGCGCGATGGCGGGGTCGTCTTCGAGCAGCAACAAGCGCGGCGGGGTGTGGGTCATCTGAGCTGGAAAAGAGGGCCGCGTGCAGTGGCCGGCGCAAGGGAGATGCGCGGCGGACCGCGGTGGACCGACGCCCGTGATCGTACCTGCGGTTGGCGGGTGTCTCCTGGCGTGCCGTGTCATCGCACCCCCTGTTCGAGGGCCCGGGAGGCGCGGCCGGACCAACAGAGGTGTGTGCACGCTATCTTGGGAGTGGGCTGTCAGAAAGGACAGGGGCAAGCGCGCCCGGTGTCGGAGATGATCAGCGTCGCTTCCAACCCGACCGACCACGCAAGAGCGGCGCCAGCGGCTCCGCCGGCCGAGCAGGGCGAATGTAGACAACCGAGGCAGACAACCGAGGTAGAGAAACGAGCTTGCAGGGAGACATGCAATGGATCTGAGCCACGCGATGCAGGGTGCGGTGAACTGGCTGGCGGCCGTGCCGGTCGTGAAGCAGGCGGGCCGACGCGCGTCACGCCGCCGCTTCGAGCGCAACCGCGACGCCAACCTTTTTTTCGGTGTGTTCGACAGCTTCGAGGCGGCCGCAGCGAGCGCGCCCCAGAGCCGCCCGGTCGGTTATGACAACAGCGCGTCCGCCGACCTGTACGCGAGCAACATCTTCCCGTCCGACTATCCGGCCATGTTCTGGCTGGCCAAGTCGTTTTCCGAAGGCCTGCGTTCGGTCTTCGACCTGGGCGGCCATGTCGGCATCAAGTACTACGCTTTCCGGCGCACGCTGTCGTATCCCCAGGCCCTCATCTGGACGGTCTGCGACGTGCCCGCGGTGGTGGCGCGCGGGCGCGAGCTGGCGCTGGCGCGCGCGCCCGAAGGCGCGCTGCATTTCACCGACCGCTACGCCGAGGCGAGCGGCTTCGATGTGCTGTATGCGTCGGGCAGCCTGCAATACCTGCCGCTGCCGCTGTCGCAGCTGCTGAGCGATCTGCCGCGTCTGCCGCGCCGGCTGGTGATCAACACCACCCCGATCCACGCCACCCGCAGCTTCTTCACGTTGAACAGCATCGGCACTGCGTTCTGCCCCTATCGGGTGCAGGCCCACGACAGCTTTGTCGACAGCCTGATCGCGCTGGGCTACGAAAAGCGCGGTGAATGGGAGAACACCGGCAAGGCCATGCGCATCCCGTTCGAGCCGGCCTACGACGTGCCGCACTACTCGGGCTTTTGTTTCGATCTGAAGGCGTGAGGTGAGACGTCGGCGATGCGGTGCAGTGCAGTGCTCGCCGTACCAGGGCGCCTATGACACGAGGGCGTGCTGCAGAATCGCGCGATGTCCACGCCACCTCCCGTTCCCGCACCCGCACCGCTTCGGGCCGCCTCCTCGCTGCCCCCGCTTGTGGTGGTCATCGGCGGTGGTCCGGCCGGCCTGATGGCTGCCGAAGTGATCGCGCAAGCCGGCTACCGCGTCGACCTCTACGACACGATGCCTTCGGTCGGCCGCAAGTTCCTGCTGGCCGGCAAGGGCGGGCTGAACCTGACCCATTCCGAGCCGGCCGCGCCCTTCTTGTCGCGCTATGGTGCGCGCGAGGCGCAAGTGCAGGGCTGGCTCGAGGGCTTCGGCCCCGAGGCCTTGCGGGCCTGGGTGCATGGCCTGGGGGTCGACACCTTCGTAGGCAGCTCCGGGCGCGTCTTTCCGGCCGAGATGAAGGCCGCTCCGCTGCTGCGGCGCTGGCTGCAGCGGCTGCGCGAGACCGGCGTGAGCTTCCACATGCGGCACCGCTGGCGGGGCTGGAACGCGCGCGGTGAGTTGCGCTTCGACACGGCCGCCGGCGAGCGGGTGGTGTCGGCCGATGCCGTCGTGCTGGCCCTCGGCGGGGCCAGCTGGCCGAGGCTGGGTTCCGACGCGGCCTGGGTGCCGCTGCTGCGCGAGCGCGGGGTCGAGGTGACACCGCTGCGGCCCTCGAACTGCGGCTTCGATGTGGCTGGACCGGACGGCTCGAGCCTCGGTTGGAGTGCCCACTTTGCCGGCCGCCACGCCGGCGAGCCGCTGAAGTCGGTGGTGCTGCAGCACACGAGCGCCGACGGCGAGGTGTTCCGGCGCCGTGGTGAATTCGTCGTGACGACCACCGGCATCGAAGGCAGCCTGGTCTACGCCGTGTCGGCCCGCTTGCGGGACGACATCGACCATCAGGGCGAGGCCCAGATCGAACTTGACCTGTTGCCGGACTGGACCGCCGCACGGGTGCTGGCCGAGGTCACGCGCGGGCGCGGCTCGCGTTCGCTGTCCAGCCATTTGCAAAGCCGTCTTAACCTGAAGGGCGTGAAGGTCGGCCTGCTGCGTGAAGTGCTCGGGGCCGAGGCCTATGCCGATGCACGACGGGTGGCCGAGGCGATCAAGGCGCTGCCCTTGCGGCTGGTGGCGCCCCGTCCGGTCGAGGAAGCGATCAGCAGTGCGGGCGGCGTCAGCTTCGAGGCGCTCGACGCCACGCTGATGCTGCGCCGCCTCCCGGGCGTTTTTTGTGCCGGCGAGATGCTCGACTGGGAAGCGCCGACCGGGGGCTATCTGCTCACCGCCTGCTTCGCCAGCGGCAGGGTGGCCGGTCGTGGCGCATTGTCATGGCTGGCCACGGGTGCTTCCGCTGGTACCGCTTGAGGGGCAACGAGCGCCACCAGACCGCCGCTGAGCGCCCGATGAGAGGGCATGGCAGCGTGGGCATCGGAACCGTGTCACCACCAGTGCCAGTGGGCAGAAGCAAGAGGGCGCCGTCGTCCTGGAACGCGACTTGCTAAAACGGAAAACGGCATAGCCGGGCGACCGATGCCGGCCTATGGTCGATCCTGTCACGACCTCGAACGGAGCACGGCATGAGTCAACAGCATGTTCGGCAGCCCAGCGCATCGCCCCAACCCGGGGCGCTGAGGCCCACCCTGAACGCCTGGCATCTGTGGGGCCTCGCGGTCGGACTGGTGATCTCAGGCGAGTACTTCGGGTGGAGTTACGGTTGGGCCAGCGCCGGCACGCTCGGCTTCCTGATCACGTCGGCGCTGGTGGCGACGATGTACACCACCTTCATCTTCAGCTTCACCGAGCTCACCACCGCGATCCCGCACGCCGGCGGGCCGTTCGCTTATGCGGCACGCGCCTTCGGGCCCACCGGCGGTTTCGTGGCCGGCTACGCGACGCTGGTCGAATTCGTGTTCGCGCCGCCGGCGATCGCGCTGGCCATCGGCGCCTACCTCCAGGTGCAGTTCCCGGCACTGGACGCCAAGCTGCTGGCAGTGGGGGCTTATGCGGTGTTCATGACGCTCAACATCCTCGGCGTGCGCACGGCGGCCACCTTCGAGCTGTTCGTCACGGTGCTGGCCATCTTCGAGCTGTTGGTGTTCATGGGGGTGGTGGCCCCCGGCTTCTCGGCCGCCCGTTTCGCGGCCCACGGCTGGGCCGGGCAGCATGAGTTTTCGGCCGCGGCCATCCCCGGCATGTTCGCGGCGATCCCGTTCGCGATCTGGTTCTTTCTGGCGATCGAAGGCGTGGCGATGGCGGCAGAGGAAGCGCGCGACCCGCGCCGCACGCTGCCGATCGCCTACATCGCCGGCATCGTCACGCTGCTGCTGCTGGCGCTGGGGGTCATGGTGTTCGCCGGCGGCGTGGGCGACTGGCGGCAGCTGTCCAACATCAACGATCCGCTGCCGCAGGCGATGAAGGCGGTGGTGGGCGCCTCGAGCGGTTGGCTGCACATGCTGGTATGGATCGGATTGTTCGGGCTGGTCGCGTCCTTCCACGGCATCATCCTCGGCTACTCGCGCCAAATCTTCGCGCTGGCCCGCGAAGGTTATCTGCCGGCCGGCCTGGCGACCATCCATCCCCGCTTCGGCACACCGTGGGTGGCGGTGCTGGCCGGTGGCGCGGTCGGCATTGCGGCGATCTTCAGCGACGAGTGGGTGACCCTCGGCGGACAAACGCTGACCGCCAACATCGTCACGATGGCCGTGCTCGGTGCGATCGTGATGTACATCGTCTCGATGGCCAGCCTGTTCGCGTTGCGACGCCGCGAGCCGCAGCTACCGCGGCCGTTCCCGGCACTGGGCTATCCGGTGGTGCCGGCGATCGCGCTCGGGCTCGCCGTCGTCTGCCTGCTCACGATGGTCTATTTCAATCCGCTGGTGTCGGCGTTGTTCGCCGCGCTGATGGCGGTGGCCTACGGCTACTTTCGCCTGACCGCCGTGCAGCGCGCGGCCGTCGCGCTGGCACGACCGGGGCTGGCAGGCCCTGGGTGAGGAGCCAGCTGCGATGGCGGGCTACCACCACACCGTCGGCTTGCAGCGCTGGCAGTTTGCCGACCTGAAGGCGCTGCTGGCCTGCGCCACGCCGCTGCGCTCGGGCGATCAACTGGCCGGCATCGCGGCGCAGAGCGCGGCCGAACGTATGGCGGCACGGCTGGCACTCGCCGACCTGCCCCTGCAGCGCTTTCTCGAAGAAGCGGTCGTGCCCTACGAAGACGACGAAGTGACACGCTTGATCGTCGACACGCACGACCGTCGCGCGTTCGCCCCGATCGCCCACCTGACCGTCGGCGGTTTGCGCGACTGGTTGTTGAGCGATGCGGCCGGCCCCGAGGTGTTGCAGCAGGTGCGCCTGGGCATCACGCCCGAGATGGCGGCGGCGGTGTCCAAGCTGATGCGCAACCAGGACTTGATCACGGTGGCGCGCAAATGCCACGTGGTGAGCCGCTTCCGCAACACGCTGGGCTTGCCCGGCCACATGGCGGTGCGGCTGCAACCCAACCACCCGGTCGACGACCCGCGCGGCATCGCGGCGTCGATGCTCGACGGCCTGCTCTATGGCGCCGGCGATGCGGTGATCGGCATCAACCCGGCGAGCGACAACGTGGCCGCCCTGATGGACCTGATGGAAGTGCTGAACGAGGTGATCCAGCGCTTCCAGGTGCCGACCCAGGCCTGTGTGCTGACCCACGTCACCAACACCGTGCAGGCGATTGAGCGAGGCGCGCCGGTGGACCTGGTGTTCCAGTCGATCGCCGGCACCGAGGCGGCCAACCGCAGCTTCGGCATCGACCTGGCATTGCTGCGCGAGGCACGCGAGGCCGCGCTGTCATTGCGGCGCGGCTCTGTCGGCCACAACGTGATGTATTTCGAGACCGGACAAGGCTCGGCCCTGTCGGCCAATGCCCACCATGGCGTCGACCAGCAGACCTGCGAGGCACGCGCTTATGCCGTCGCGCGCGCCTTTGACCCGTTGCTGATCAACACGGTGGTCGGCTTCATCGGGCCCGAGTACCTGTACGACGGCAAGCAGATCACGCGCGCCGGGCTCGAGGATCATTTCTGCGGCAAGCTGCTGGGCCTGCCGATTGGCTGCGACGTTTGCTATACCAATCACGCCGAGGCCGACCAGGACGACATGGACAACCTGCTGACCTTGCTCGGCGTCGCGGGGGTCTGCTTCGTGATGGGCGTACCCGGCGCCGACGATGTGATGCTCAACTACCAAAGCACCTCGTTTCACGACGCGCTGTACCTGCGCCGCGTACTGGGGCTCAAGCGCGCTCCCGAATTCGAGGCCTGGCTGCAGCGCATGGGCATCACGGACGAAGCGGGGGAGGTGTTGCCGGCGCCGTCGAACAGTCCGCTGCTGTCCAACGGGCCCTTGGGCCTTGCGGCGGGGTCGCTGGCATGAAGAAGTCCACCTCGGCACCGCCCGCCGACACGCCCGCGGTGCAAGCGGACGGCTGGGCCGCGTGGCGCAGCCTGACACCCGCACGCATTGCGCTGGGGCGGGTCGGTGCGAGCCTGCCGACCGACCAACTGCTCGCCTTCGGCTGCGCCCACGCGCAGGCGCGCGATGCCGTGCATCTGCCGCTGGACGTGGCGGCGCTCACCGCCCGACTGCAGGCGTTGGGCTTGCCGGTGCTGACGCTGCACAGCGCCGCGCCCGACCGGGCCACCTATCTGCTGCGGCCCGACCTCGGGCGCCGGCTCGATGCGCCCAGCGTCGCGCTGCTGGAGGCCCAGGCGTCACCCGGCTGCGATCTGCTGCTGGTGGTGGGCGACGGGCTGTCGTCGGCGGCCATCGAGCGCCAGGCAGTGCCACTGATCGAGCGCGTGCTGGCCCGCTGGCCGGCCGACTGGCGCCTGGGCCCGGTGGTGGTCGCGACCCAGGCGCGGGTCGCGCTCGGCGACGAGATCGGCCAGCGGTTGCGCGCCGATCTGGTGGCGGTGCTGATCGGCGAACGCCCCGGCCTCAGCTCGCCCGACAGCCTGGGCGTCTACCTGACCCTGGCGCCGCGCGTCGGTCGCACCGACGCGGAGCGCAATTGTTTGTCGAATGTGCGGCCGGAAGGGCTGAGCCACGACGAGGCCGCCCGCAAACTGCTGTGGCTGGCCCGCGAGGCGCGGCGGCTGGGTGCCACCGGCGTGGCGCTGAAAGACGCGAGCGACCTCCAGCTGCGCGATGAGACGGTGCCCATCGTCGCTGGACGCTCGTTACCGTCGTCGGGCGGCTGACGCTCGCGGTCCGCGCGCGACCGCGGCAGGCGGCGCCGTCTTGCACATTCTCGTGACCGATGTCGCGGTGGTGACAGGCGCGGCACGTGCCGTTATCAAGCACCCGGTCACTTCGTCGATAGCCATGACATGGCGCCGTCGCGCGGGCTCTCGCAGCCCTGCCGAGGTGTTACACGTCGGCAGTGGCGAACGGCAGCACTTCTCGACGTCCTCCGTCTCTGCTGTCGCGCCCGGAGGAGCAGATGGCTCGCTCACACCTCTACACACGTTGCTGCGTTGCGGCGCTCTTGGCGCTCGGCGCCGCCAGTGCCGCACACGCCGCATGCGACGCCACGCCGGCGGGCGAAGGTGCGGTGCCTTGCGAGGCGCGCCGCGCAGAGGCGGACGATGCCCACAAGTGGTGGATCACCAGCGGCTTTCTGTCCTATCACACCCGGCACGCCAGCCGCTATCGGCGCGCCAACAACGGCCTGGGTGTGGAGTGGCATCTGCCGCGCCATTGGCAGCTGAACGCGGGCCGCTACCGCAACTCGCTCGATCACGGCAGCTCCTACTTGCAAGCCGGCTGGACCCCGCTGGGCGTGTCGCTGGGCGAACGCCTGCAGCTGCGCGTCGGCGCCAGCGTCGGCGTCGTCAACGGTTACCCGAAAGTGAAGGACGGCGGTTTTTTCCCCACGCTGGTGCCGGTGGTCTCGCTCGAAGGCAGCCGCCTGGGCGCGAATCTGGTTTACATCCCGAGCGTCGACAAGCGGGTCGACGGCGCATTTGCACTGCAGTTGAAGGTGCGCGTGAACTGAAGCCGGGCGCCCGTGTCGCCGGCGCCACAGGAACGGGGATTGCAGCAGGGGAGGTATCAACGCCACGCCCAAGGAGCCGCACATGCCCCGATCCCCCAACGCGCTGGACGTTCTGCGTCGCGACCACAAGAAAGTCCTCACGCTGTTCCACCGTTTCGAAAAGACCGACGACGAGAGCGAGCAGCGGGAACTGTGCGATGAAATCGTCAACGAGTTGAAGACCCACGCCGAAATCGAGGAAGAGGTGTTCTACCCCTACCTGCGAGAGGCGACCGCACGCGAAGACTTGTTCGAAGAAGCCACGCTCGAACACGAGACCACGAAAGATCTACTGGCGAAGTTGCAGGAAGAACAACCGGGCACGCCGCGCTTCCATGCCATGGTGAAGGTGTTGGGCGAATATGTCGCGCACCACGTGAAGGAAGAAGAAAGCGAGATCTTTCCGCAGGTCGAGAAAACCGGCGTCGACCTTGAAGCGCTGGGGCTCGAACTGGAAGACCGCCGCGCAGGTGGCCCTGGTGTCGACGGGAACGCGATGAGCGCCGAGGCGGGTGAAGAGGTCGAGACCGAAGCCGTGTCGGCCGACGCCGAAGGCGAAGACGACAGCGAGGCGGTCGAAGCGGCGTCCGAAGACACCGGCCTCGACACCACCGAAGAAGACGAGCAGTACATCGCCGAACACGCCGGCGAGCTGTCGCGCAGCACCGAGCGGGCCAAATGGATCCACTCGCTGGAAGACCAGCCCGACCGTGACGGCCAGACGCTGGCCACCCGCAATCCCGAGGTGATCCGTCACTGGGCGCAAGAGCGGCGCGCCCGGCCCGCCACCACCGCCAACGGCGATCCGAAGCGCCCGCGTGTGCTGCGTTTCGATTTCCCCGATTACGACAAAGGCCTGCAGGAGATCTCGTGGGACGCCTGGCTGCGCACCTTCGAGGAGCGCCACCTGGTGTTCGTCTTCCAGGAGCGGATGAAGGCCGGCAACCAGAGCAACTTCTTCATCCTCGACAGCCCCGAGCGCGAGGACGGCTGAAACGGCGACGCGCTCAGGCGTCCGGCTGCCACCCCTGGGCCAAGGCTGCGACCAGCTGCGCCGCCGGCATCGGCCGCGCCAGCGTGACGGCCTGGCCGGCCCACAAGGACATGAACTGGGCTTGCCCGCTGCGGGCGGCGGCTTGCCGCAGCGGCCGGGTCAAGGCGTTCGGGATGGGGAAGGGCGGCAGCGGCGCCGCCGCCATGTCGCGCGTGAAACGGTTGGCGATACCGCGCGCCCAGCGGCCGCTGAAGGCCCGCGTCAGCACTGTGTCGCTCTCGTGCGCCGAGCGCAAGGCGTCCCGGTAGGCCGGGGCGATCGGGCATTCGTCGGCGAGCAGAAAGGCCGTGCCCACCGCCACCGCGCTCGCGCCCAGCACCTGAGCGGCGCGTACACCACGAGCGTCAGCGATGCCACCGGCTGCGATGACCGGGATCTGGACCGCATCGACCACCTGAGGCACCAAAGCGATGGTGCCGACCAGCCCTTCGTCGCGCTCGCCCAAAAAGCTGCCGCGGTGCGCGCCGGCCTCGGCGCCTTGCGCCACCACCGCGTCGGCACCGCTGGCCTGCAGTTGCACCGCTTCGCGCACCTGCGTGGCGGTGCCCACCACCACCGCACCCTGGGCCTGCAAGGCGCGGGTGCGTTCGAGGCCGAGGTCACCGAAGGTGTAGCTGAACAGCGGCACCCGGGCCGCCATCACGGCGTCGAATTGCGCGTCGAAGGATTCCTCGAAGCGTTCGGGCACCTGGGCCGGGGGCAGCCCGAGCTCGGCATGGAAGCGCGCCAGGCGTTGTGCATAACCTTGGGTCAAGGCCTCCTCGGGTTGCCAGCGTTGCGGGCAGAACAGGTTGACCCCGAAGGGTTGTGAAGTCAGCGAACGGATTTGCGCGATCACCTCGGTGATGCGCGTCGGCGCCATGTAGGCCGCGCCGAGGATGCCCAAACCGCCAGCCTCGCTGACGGCCGCCACCAGTTCGGCGCAGGCGGCTTCGCCACCCATCGGCGCGAGCATCACCGGATGGCGGATGCCGAGGCGGTCGATCAAGGGGTTCTTCATCATCACGTCATCCTCCCAATGCAGGAAACAGTTTGCCGAGCCCGTCGGCCATGATCTCGACCGCCAGTGCCGCGAGGATCAAGCCCATCAAGCGGGTCATCACGTTGATGCCGGTCTGCCCCAGCAGCTTGGCGATGCGGCTGGAGGCCGACAACGCAAGAAAGGCCGCCGCGCCGATCACGACGCCGTAGCCCACCAACACCCCCAGCTCCCACCAGTGCTGCGTCTTTTGCGCGTAAATGACCATCGTCGAAATGGTGGCAGGACCGGTGAGCAGCGGAATGGTCAGGGGCACGACGGCGATGCTGGCGCCAGCGTCGGCCTTGGTCGCGCCCTCGTTGACATCGTCCTCGCTGGTCTCGGCAGGGTGTGCCTGCAGCATCTGCATCGCGCTGATCAGCAGCAGCAGGCCGCCGCCGACCTGGAACGACGCGATCGAGATGCCGAAGAACTCGATCACCCGCAGGCCGGCCACCGCACTCACCGCCACCACCACGAAGGCACTGAACGACGCGACGCGGATCGTGTGGCGCCGCTGTACGGCGTTGAAGCCGCGCGTGAAGTGGATGAAAAACGGCACCACCCCGATCGGGTTGACGATGGCCAGCAAGGCGATCAACGGCTTGAGCAAGTCCATGCTTCACCGCCCGCCGCCGACATCGAGGAAGGCACCGGTGGTGTAGCTGGCCGCGTCCGACAGCAGCCACACGACGGCCTCGGCGATCTCTTCCGGGCGGCCGGGCCGCTGCAGCGGGATCTGGGAGGCCAGCAGCCGCGCACGGTCCGGTTCACCGCCGGAGCCGTGGATGTCGGTGTCGGTGATGCCGGGACGCACGGCATTGACGCGGATGCCTTCGGCGGCCACCTCCTTGGCCAGTCCCATCGTGAAAGTGTCGATCGCCCCTTTGCTCGCGGCGTAGTCGACGTATTGCCCGGCACTGCCGGCACGCGCCGCGACCGACGAGATATTGACGATGGCCCCGCCGTCGCCGCCATGGCGGCGGCTCATGCGCTTGACCGCTTCGCGCGCGCACAGGAACGAGCCGAACACGTTGATCGCGAACATCCGCTGCACCCGCTCGAGGCTCATCTCGTCGACGCGGGCCTTCACGTCGACGATGCCGGCGTTGTTGACCAGCCCGGTCAGCCGGCCCCACTGACGGTCGATGCTGTCGAACATCCTCATCACGTCGCTTTCGACCGACACGTCGGCTTGCAGCAACAGCGACGACCCGCCGGCTTGTTGCACTTGTCGCGCAACGTCCTCGGCGGCCGCCTCGTCACGGGCGTAATTGACGACGACACGGTGGCCGCGGCGGGCACACAACACGGCGCAGGCGGCTCCGATGCCGCGGCTGGCACCGGTGATGAGGGTGATGGGGCAGGTGCTCATGGGGACATTGTGCGGCAGCGGGCGGGCGCCGGGGAGCGGGGTCTGCCGGGTACATCGGTTGCTCGAAAGGCTGTGCAGTGATCAGTACAAGGAGTGCGCATGGAGACCCTCAAGACCACCGCGCGGCACATCGCGGTCAGCAGCGAAAACGCCGACGAGCGCATCCGTCGCAACACCGAGGCGCAGATTGCCTATGCCGCGCAGCGCGGCCCGGAGTACATCGAGTACCGGCTGCGCGAGCTGGACCGTGAGTGGGATCTGGAGCGTTGCCTCGAGACGGGCGCAGCGTCGTTCAGCCTGGTCGGCATGGCCCTCGGCCTGACGGTCAACCGCAAGTGGTTGCTGGTGCCGGCTGCCGTTGCCGGTTTCTTGTTGCAACACACCCTGCAGGGCTGGTGCCCGCCGTTGCCGGTGCTGCGCCGTCTGGGCATCCGCAGCGCCGACGAAATCAACCGGGAGCGTTATGCGCTGAAGGTGCTGCGGGGGGACTTCGCCGAGGTCGCGTCGACCGATGTGACGCATAGCGTCGAGGAGGTGATACACGCGACGCGGCATTGAGCTCACGCGCCCGCTGCGCCCACTGCGACTGGCCTCGGCACAACGTTGGCCCGTGCGGCCGCGCGCCATAGTGCCCACCCGACCTGAGTGCTGCCTGAAAGGCGAGACCGTCTGAGGGGCGGTTCACATGGCGTGCACGCGCCGCTATTCTGCGACCTCATCGGGCACCAGGGAGGAGCCAGCTATGAGCTACGAGGAGCCGCAAGACCAGCGCGCCGCCGTCAAGCGTCTGTTGGAGTTGATCAATGTCGCCAGTGCGGAAGTGGCCGAGGAGCAGTTCGCCACTTTCTCGGAAGAAATGGGCGCCGACGACGAAGAAGTCCTCGACCCCGCAGACTTGCTGTGGACCCTGAAGGACGTCATCGATTGGGAGTCGGGCTATTACGTCGACTGGAAAGACACCCAGTCTTTCATTGCCTGCCTCGACCGTCTCACCCAGGCCGCCGGGCTGGAGATCGACTGGGGCATCGACGACACCGAAGATGAAGACTTTCTCGACAGCACCAGCGTCGAAGACTTGATGCAGTTGGCCCACGAGCAGTTGCAGCAGGCCGGCTTCACGCTGTGGAACTGGAACACCGAGGGCGATGCCTACGGCGGCTGGATCACCCGGCGCGAGGACGACGCCGAGATGCTGAACCTGGCGTCGACCCTCGGCATCGAGGTGCGTCCGGCGGACGAGCCGTTCTGAAGGCCGGCGGGCCACACCCGCCGCTGGTCGTTTTGCGTCGTGGGCGGTGAAGCGCTGCGTGCGCGCCGCTTCACCGCGTCACACTTCCCCTGCGGCCCGGGGCAGGGCCTCGGCACAATCGCTCGTCGTTCCCACGAGAGATTGCACACCGACCATGGCCAAAGACCACGACACGCTGGAAGATTCGAACCGGTCCGGCAACCCCGACATCCACAGCCTCTCCGATCCACGGCGCCGCCGTTTTGTCTGGGGCGGCCTGTCCGCAGCGGTCACCGGCGTGCTCGCGCCGCTGCTGCCCGGATGTGCGACCCCCGCGGGTGACAGCACGGGCCCGTTGCTCGGTTTCGAGTCGGTGTCGATGAGCGTGGGCGATCGGGTCACGGTGCCGCGCGGTTATGTCGCCAGCGTGCTGGCACCTTGGGGTGAGCCGGTGGGGGTGCCAGGCAACATGCCGGCCTTCAAGCCCGATGCGAGCAACACGGCCGATGAGCAGGCGGTGCAGATGGGCATGCATCACGACGGCCTGCACTTCTACCCGCTCGGGGGCGACCCGCACCGCGGCTTGCTCGTGATGAACCATGAATACACCGATGACGGGCTGCTGCATCCCGACGGCATGGCCACGTGGTCGGCCGAGAAAGTGCGCAAGGCACAGGCGGCGCACGGCTTTTCGGTGATCGAGATCGCGCGGCAGACCGACGGCAGCTGGCAGGTGGTGCGCCCGTCGCGCTACGCCCGCCGCGTCACGGCCTACACGCCGATGCTGGTGGGCGGGCCGGCCGCAGGCCATGCCTTGCTGCGCACCGCCGCCGACCCGGGCGGCCGGCGGGTGCTCGGCACGATGAACAACTGCGCCAGCGGCAAGACACCCTGGGGCACCTACCTGGCCGGCGAGGAGAACTTCTTCGGCTACTTCCATGGGCCGGCCCAACCCGACGCCCATGCCAAACGATGGGGCTTGCGGCCCAACGGCTGGGGCTATCGCTGGCATGAGCACGACGAACGTTTCGATGCCACGCGCCACCCGAACGAGCCCAACCGGTTCGGCTGGATCGTCGAGTTCGACCCGAGCGACCCCGAGTCGACACCGGTCAAGCGCACGGCCATCGGGCGCGGCACGCATGAAGGCGCGACGGTCGCGGTGACACGCGACGGCCGGGCGGTGGTCTATTCGGGCGAGGACGCGCGCTTCGAATACCTCTACAAATTCGTCTCGCGCGATGCCATCCGCCCCGGCGGTGCCAAGGCCAACCGTGAGCTGCTCGACCACGGCACGCTGTATGTCGCGCGCTTCGACGCCGACGGCCGCGGCCGCTGGCTGCCGCTGGTGCAGGGCCAGGGCCCGCTGACGGCCGCGCAGGGTTTTGCCGACCAGGGTGAAGTGCTGGTGAAGGCGCGGCAAGCCAGCGACGCGCTAGGCGCCACCAAGATGGACCGGCCCGAGTGGCTGGCCGTCGACCCGCAGCGCCGCGAGGTCTATTGCACGCTGACCAACAACACCAGCCGCGGCACCGAGGGCCAGCCGGCGACCGACGCGGCCAACCCGCGCGCCAACAACACGATGGGGCAGATCATCCGCTGGCAGGAAGACGGTGACTTCGACGGCATCACCTTCGCCTGGAATCACTTCGTGCTGGCGGGTGACCCGGCCAACACGCGTGCCGAGGCGCAGGGCAACGTGAAGGGCGACGCCTTCGGCAGCCCCGACGGCCTGTGGATCGACCCGCGCGGCGTGCTGTGGATCGACACCGATGCGTCGAGCACGCAGATGGGCAAGGGCGATTACGCGCGCCTGCCGCAGAACGCGATGCTGGCCGCCGACGTGCGCACCGGCGAGATCCGCCGCTTTCTCGTCGCGCCGCCCGGCAGCGAGGTGACCGGCGCCACCATGTCGCCCGACCTGCGCACGCTGTTCGTCAACATCCAGCATCCCGGCGAGACACCCTCCGAGCGCAGTGACCCGGCCGATCCCGGTCGTTATTCGCGCTGGCCCGACGGTGGCCGGCCTCGTTCGGCGACCGTGGTGGTGCGTCGGCTCGACGGCGGTGTGATCGGCACCTGAGTCGCGCGAGCTGACGCGGCACGGTCCGCTCTCGAGGGCCGGAGGTCGCTCAACCGGCGTAAGGGGTGGGCGGCAAGCCGGTCGTGTCGGTCTCGATCGCGAACAAGGCCCCGGCCAGGGGTTCGGCCTGCAACTGTTCTGCGGACAAGCCGAAGCGCCCGGTGGTGATGAACAGGGTCTGCAGCGTCGGCCCGCCGAAGGCGACATTGCTCACCTGGCTGGCCGGCAGCGCGAGCCGGAACAACTCGCGTGCGTCGTCGGGTGCGTGGCAGGTCACACAGGCGGCACCCCAGCGCGCGACCCACACCCGTCCCAATACATCGGTGGTCAGACCGTCGGGCAACCCGTCACCGGCGGCGAGCGACAACCAGACCCGCTGCCTCGACAACTCGCCGCGCTCCAGGTCGAAGTCGAACGCCCACACCTCGCCACCGCTGGTGTGGCTCAAGTACAGCGTGGTGCCGTCGGGCGACCAGCAGGGACCGTTGGCCACCGCAAAGAGGCGGTCGAGATGGCGGGTGCAGCGGCCGTCGCCGTCGTAGCGGTACAAGGCGCCGGTGGCGGCGTGCGCCGCGGCGTCCATGGTGCTGGCCCAGTACCGGCCGAGGGGGTCGCACTTTGCGTCGTTGAAGCGGTTGCCCAGGCGCTCGGGTTCCGGCTCGTGCAGCCGCCGCAGTCGGCCATATCCGTCATGAGCCTCAGGTTCGAAGTAGGCAAAGCCGCTGCGCAGCGAGACCAGCAGCCCGGGCCCGTCGCGGCGCTCGGCGACCGCGGTAATGGGCTCGTCGAAGTACCAGCGCTCGCGATGACCGTTGGCCGGCGTGTAGCGATACAGGCGCTGTCGCACGATGTCGACCCAGTACAAGGCCTGCTGACGTGGCGACCAGCTGAGGCCTTCGCCGAGCCCGGCGCGCGCCGGCCACACGGCAAGCAGGTCGCTCAGGATGCAGGGAGGCGAAGCGGATGACGCCACGGACATGACACGACAAAGGCGAAACGAAGAGTCGCGAGCCTGACCCGTCGGCGGGGCGTGGCAGTCGGCCGATGCGCGATCGCTGCGGCTCAGGGCACATCACACGGAAGTCGGTTCTGGCACTGCCGGGCCCGAAGGCGAACGGCAGCGTGAGAGACCGGTTGCGCGTGACACGCCGTACTACTCAAACTGGCCAACACTCGGCAACGACGGCGGCGCCTCACAGCACGGGTCGCTCGCAGACTCTTCGTCGCACTGCTTAAACAGCAAGAGGCATGCCGTCTGCGAGGGGGGCTGGCTGGAGGGGCGCGGTGTCGCTGAAAGTCGCCGAAATCGACCGCCGGAGCGCCTCCCAGCTGGCTCGAGCGGGGTGCGGGGCAGTGCGCACACAAGACGGGCGGGATGTCACCAGGGAATTTTTTCCGTATCTGTCTGTACGCCTTGCGCCCCCCAAGGCACAACGGCGCTCGGAATTGCATGGGCGCCATGCGGCTCGATGGCAAACAAGGCCCTTCCTCGGGACCTGGCCTGTGGTGCACGCGCAGCTCCTGCCCCGGCTTGGAAAACGCTTCTGCGGTGGGTACATTGTTCAACTCATTGAACAACGAGGCCGACCGTCGTCGCCTGCCCAGATGGACCGCGTGGCTCCCGTGCTCGCCGACCTGCATCTGCTCGGCGTGCTCGCCGAAACCCGCAGCTTCACCCAGGCGGCGCGGCGCCTCGGTGTGTCGAAGGCGTCGGTCAGCATGCGCATCAGCGAGCTGGAGCGGGCTGCGGGTGTGCCGCTGGTGCGCCGCACGACCCGTTCGGTGGGGTTGACCGAGGCCGGCCAGCAGTTGGTGGATGACACCCGGGCATCGTTTGCGCACATCCAGCACAGCTTTGCCAGCGTGCGTGACCTGGCCGGCATGCCCCGCGGCCTGGTGCGTGTGACCGCGCCGGTGGCCCTCGGGCGGCAGGCGCTGGCCCCCCACCTGCCGGCCTTTTTGCACCGCTACCCCGAGATCCGTCTCGAACTCGATCTGTCCGACCGTTTCGTCAATCTGGCACAGGAGGGTTTCGACCTGGCCGTACGCCACAGCCAGGCGGCACCGGACACCCACGTGGCCTGGCCATTGTGCGACACACGTTCGGTGCTGGTCGCGCACCGCGACTATCTCGAGCGTGCCGGAACGCCTGCCCACCCTGCCGACTTGTCGCGCCATCGGTGCCTGCTTTACCTGCGGGATGCCGGCGCCAGCAGTTGGTCGTTCGAAGGGCCGACGGGCCGCCGCCGCACCGAGCGTGTGACGGTGCAGGTGAACGGGCCGCTGAAGGCGAACAACAGCGAAGTGCTGCGCCAGGCCGTGCTCGGCGGCCTGGGCATTGCGCTACTGCCCGACTTCAGCGCTGCGCATGGCTTGCGCGACGGCAGCCTGACGGCCTTGCTGCCGGACTGGCGTCCGGTCGGATTTTTCGGCGAGCGCTTGTTTGCGATCCGGCCGTGGAGCCCGCAGGTGCCACGTGCAGTGCAATGCCTGGTGAGCCATCTGCGAGAGGTGTTGGGCGGCGGATTCCCGCTGTGACGGCAGGCCCAAAAAAAGAGCCCACCCGGGAACCCGGGTGGGCTGCAGAAGTCCTCAAAAGGACGTCGTTGGGAGCCGTTGGTCTAGTCGCGCCGGGCGCTCTGGGGCGCCTGTGGCGTGCGTGCCGAATTGAAAGAATCCCAGAACCGTGTGACAGCTTGCTGGGAGAGAACTGTACTGATCGCCCGCTGCGGCGACATCCCTCAACTAGGGGAGAAACCGCAGCGCCGAACACTCCGCTGTGAAATAAGCGCAAGTGAAAGTAACGCAAACTCGAGAACTTCCAGCCCAGGCAACAAATGGGTTTTTAGCCCATGCTGGCCGTCGACTTTTATGCCCGCGGCCGGGCCCCGCCGGTTATTCGCCGCGCCTTCGGCAGCGCGGCAGAGGCGGCCCTATCCTCTTGATGCCGGTCAAGGCCGGACGCCTGCCGCGGTGACATCCTCACCACCCGTTCACACTGATGACAACAGGAGCCGTTCGATGAAGATTTTGATTGCTGTAGATGGAAGCGAATTCACCCAACGTATGTTGGGCTACCTGACGACGCACGGCGAACTGTTCGGGCCGCAGCAGCAATACACGGTCTTGACGGCGGTGCCGGCGGTGCCCGCCCGGGCGGCCGCGGTGATCGACAAGCAAACGCTCACGGAGTACTACGCCGACGAAGCCGAGAAGGTCCTCGCGCCCGTGCGGACCTTCCTCGAGGGCCGGGGTCTCAAGGCCGAGACCAGCTTCCATGTGGGCCATCCGGCCGACGTGATCTCGAAGACGGCGGCGGCGGGCAGCTTCGATCTGGTCGTCATGGGGTCGCACGGCCATTCGGCGCTCGGCAACCTGGTGCTCGGGTCGGTGGCGACCAACGTGCTGGCCAATTGCAAGACGCCGGTGCTGCTGGTGCGCTGAGCGGCCCGACGCAGCCGCCGGCGCTCGCCGATGGCGGGTTGCCAGCGGCTGCTTCAGTCTTCCGACGGTGCGGAAGATGCGAGCGGCAGTCGCGGCCAAGGGTCCGGGGCCGTCGCTGCCGGGGTACGCACCGGCTGGGTCTGCGCCTGGGCGGCGAGGTGGATCTCCAAGCCCAGTTCGGTGCCCAGGTCGGCCGGGTCCTGCACGGTCTCTGGGGTCTGTTGGCGCATCCATGGCTGCAGCCAGGCCGGGAGATGAAAACTGCCCATTGCGAACCTCTCGACAGCGAGGCGCGCATCCTGCAAGCGCACCTCATGTCCTGCAGTGTGCGCGTCTGCTCGCGCCGCCGATATCCCGAACTCAAGGGTGAAAGGGGTACAGACGCAGGGTTGGGTCGAGGCTTGCCGGTGATCTTGTGGGCACTGCGGCGCGAGCCCCCTTCAGGCGGCCGAGCAGGTGCTCACGCTTCCCGTTGCACGCCCGCCCGGTCGCGTTCCACCGCGTACACCGCCTGCGTGTGCAGCTGCGCCGCTTCGGTCACCGGGAACGCGGTGGCCCGGAACTCGCAGCGCGCGACATCGGGCCGCAGCTCGACGAGCGCATAACCGCGCTCGTCGCCCCGGGCGTGCAACAGGTCGGGGTTGGCACTGCGGATCAAGGCCATGGCGGCGCCCGGCATGCCGCGCGTGGTGATCGAGCTGGTGACGAATTCGCTGGCGACGATGGGCGTTTCGTCGTCGTTGGGCCGCAGCCGAAGGTGGGCGGCGACATGCCGGTGTACGTCGCCGCCGAGCGCGATGACGTTGTGTACCTGGGCGTCGGCGATGCCGCGCAGCAAGCGCTCGCGGGCCTGTGGATAGCCATCCCAACTGTCGCTGTGCACGCTGCGGCCGAAGGGCGTGTCGACGCCCCACGAACTGATCTGGCTGCCCTGGCCCAGCAGCTTCCAGGTGCGGGTGCTGCCGGGCAGCCCTTCCTGGAGCCACTGTTCCTGCGCCGCACCGAAGATCGTGCGCCGCTCGTCGTCCATCTCGTCGCAGTCGATCAGCACGCGGCCACCCCCCACCGGGCGCCCCAGCGAGCACGCCTGCACGCTGCGGAACTGCCGTGGGTCCAGCGTCCACAGCTCGGCCAGCCGGCCCCAGGTGTAGCGATCGTGGATGCGCATGAAGGCGCCGGTCGGCGCCATGTCGGGTGCGATCGGCAGGTGCTCGAAATAGGCCTTGTAGGCAGCGGCGCGCCGGCGCAGAAACGACTGCGGGTCACCGCCCAACCAGGAGCGGTCGCTCGCATAGTCGTTCTCGACCTCATGGTCGTCCCAGGTGAGCACCCAGGGGTGGGCGGCATGGGCGGCGCGCAGGTCGGGGTCGAGCTTGTAGGTCGCGTGGCGGCGGCGGAAGGCGTCGAGGCGTGTCGGCGGCGGTCCCTCGTGCAGGCGCACCTGGAAGTGCGGATGGAACGACTCGTAGAGGTAGTCGCCGACAAACAGCACGAAGTCGAGGTCGCGCCACGCGATCTCGCGGTGCACCGCGAAGCGGCCCTGTTCATAGTGCTGGCACGAGGCCAGCGCGATGCGCAGCCGCTGGACCGCTGCATCCTCGCGCGGCGCCGTCCGGGTGCGGCCGACGCCGCTGGCGACGCCGCCGGCGATGAACCGAAAGAAATAGCGGCGGTCGCTGTCCAGCCCGGTCACCTGCACGTGCACGCTGTGGGCATGTTGCGGCTGCGCCCACACCTCGCCCGTTTGCACCCGTTGCGCGAAATGTTCGTCGTGGGCCAGCTCCCAGCGCACCGCCACCGGCCGGGGTGCGAGACCGCCACCCGGCTCGTAAGGCGCCGGCGCGAGCCGGGTCCACAACACCACCGAGCTGGGGCGCGGGCAGCCGCTGGCGACGCCGAGCCTGAAGGGGTCGTCGCCGAAGCGCGGCGCCACCGGCTTCTGCAGCGGCGGCCGGTGGGGCGAGGAACCGAACAGGCTGCCCAAAGCGAGGGCGGCAGCCCATCGCGACAAACGGGTCAGGGTGGCGCGCCGGTGCATCGGGCAGGAGCGCAAGCAGGTGGAAGACGGTCGGTAGCAGCCAAGGGAGCGCAGCGGACAGACAGGGCGAAAGACGAAAGCGGCGGGCCAGCAAGCCCGCGGTCGCGGTCTGGCGGGCGAGGGCGAGCCGGCCTCCATTCTGCCCGGCCCCCCGCCGACCCCCTCAACGGTGGCTGCGGACGGCCCACACGACGCCGAGCGTGAACAACGTCGCGGCAGCCCATTCAGCCGGCTGCGGCCAGCGTTGCTCATACAGATAGCCGTAAGCGAGCGCGAACAAGGTTTCGCTGACGATCAGTTGGCCGGCCAGCGAGGTCGGCAAGCGGCGGCTGGCGATGTTCCAGAGCCAGGTGGCGAGCCAGGACGCACCCAACCCCATCGTCAGCGAGACCGCCGCATACAGCCCGGCCTGCGCCTCGCGCATAGCCGGTGTGGCGGCGGGCGCTTCGTTGAACGCGAGCAGCGGCAGCAGTCCGATCAGCGTGGCGACGCCCAGCAAATGGGTCCACACCGCATTGGGGAGCGACGGCTCGCGCTTGAGCCAGCGGGCGTTGAGCATCGCATAAGCGGTCCAGCACGCGAGCGCCGCGGTGGCGCACGCCACCCCTGCCGTGAAGCGGGGGCCGGCGCCGTCCTGGGCGGTGGTGCTCCAGTACATCAGCGCGAGGCCGGCAGCGGTGCAGACGGCGCCCGGCACGAGCCGGGCCGGCCGCAGCCCGGCCGGGCGGCCGATGCACAGCAGCCACAGCGGCAAGGTGCCGATGATCAGGCCGGTGAGGGCGGTGCCGGCCCAGCGCACCGCCCTCACGACCAACAGGTAGTAGAGGCTGTTGCCCACCCAGCCGAGCATCAGCGCAGCCCCCACCCGCCTCGGCGTCAGATGGACCCGGATGTCGCGCCAGCCCCAGGCCAGCGCCCCGATCGAGAGGGCGGCGTAGGCGGCATAGCGGCCGAAGCTGACTTCGAGGCCGGAATATGCGTCGACCGCCCGGGGCAGGACGAACACCAGGCCCCACAAGGCGCCCGCGGCGAGGCCGGCGGCAATGCCCGGGCCCAGGGTGTCGTCAGGGCGTGACGTCATCTCCGATCCCCAAGGACTGCGCTGCGGGCGGTGCCAGCGCGGCGGCGGCACCGTCGAGCAGGGCCTGGCCGATGCGGTCGAGCAGTGCCGCCCGCACGGCAGGGCGTTGCTCGCTGCCCAGCTTCCATTGATGCCAGTGCAGCGTCACCTCCACCTGCACCTGCGGATGCAAGGGCAGCAGGCTGCCGTCGGCCAGCTGCTCGCGCACCTGCAACTCGGGCACCACGCCGACACCCCACCCCATCAACACGGCTCGCACATAAGCTTCGGAAGACGGCACGAAACGCTCGCGCAAACGGGGACTGCGCACGCCGAACGCATGCGACACCCATTGCGCCTGCATGTCGTCCTTGCGGTTGAACACGAGGAAGGGCACCTGCGCGAAGTTGGCGCCGGTGAGGCCGCCGCCCAACTCGCGGGCCACGAAGCCGGGGCTGGCGACGGCGATGTAGCGCATCACCCCCAGCGGCACCACCCGGCAGCCGCGCAAGGCCTGGCGTACGGTCGACACGCAACCGAGCACGGCGCCCTGGCGCAGCCAGTCGTGCGTGAAGTCCTGGTCGTCGACGACCATTTCCAGCGACACCCCTTGCTGCACCAGCGGGTCCAGCGCCGGCAGCACCCAGGTGGCGAGGCTGTCGGCGTTGACCGCGATCGGCAACCGCTCGTCGGGCCTGGCGCCTTCCTCCAGTTCGCGCGCGACGTCGGCCCGCAGCGCCTGCCACTGCCGCGCGAAACGCAGCAGCACCTTGCCGGGCTCGGTCAGCCGCAGCGGCCGGGCGCGCACCACGAGCAGCTGGCCCACCTCTTGTTCGAGTGCGCGCAGGCGTTGCGACACGGCCGACTGCGTGATCGACAACCGCTGTGCGGCGCGCTCGAAACTGCCTTCGTCGACCAGCGCGGCAAGGCAGTCGAGGGCAGCGGGATCGAAGTGATGCATAAGCACAGCTAATGTAACAGGAAGAATATTCATCTTCCTTCACGCCGGGTGCGGCGCTGCCGAGAATCCCGGTCATGCTCGACGCCGTGTTGCCTGCCACCCTGTCCGACAAAGTCCCGGTCGCCGTGATCACCGCTGCCGGCCTTCAGGGCCTGCTGACGATGGCGGGCCTGATCGTGGCCATCGGTGCCCAGAACGCGTTGGTTCTTCGGCAAGGGCTGGCGCGCACACATGTCGGGACCGTGATCGCCGTGTGCACCCTCTCCGATTGGCTGCTCACCGCGGCCGGCGTGTTCGGCCTCGGCCGGTTGATCGCCGCCTCACCGATGGCGTTACAAGTGTGTCGATTTGCAGGCGGCGCCTTTCTGGCAGTCTATGCCGTGCAGGCGCTGAGGCGGGCCTGGGCGCCGGGGACCGCTGTGCTCGAGGCCGGTGGCGCCGCCCAACCGTTGGGCGCCACGCTGGTCGCCACGCTTGCGATGACCTACCTGAACCCCCACGTCTACCTCGACACCGTGGTGTTGATGGGCAGCCTCGGCGCCCAGCACGCCGGCGCGGCGCAAGGGGCCTTCGTCGCTGGCGCGGGGCTTGCCTCGCTGCTGTGGTTCTCGGCCCTCGGGTATGGCGCTGCCGCTGCGTCCCGTTGGCTGCGCCAGCCGCGGGTGTGGCGGGCCATCGACATGGGTGTCGCGGTCGCCATGGCCTGGGCCGCCGTGCAACTGCTCGTGCTGCCCATCAGAATCTGAACCGACCCAAGCACTCACAAGGAGCTTGTCATGCGAGTTTTTGTCCTCGGCGCCGGCATCATCGGCGTTTGCACTGCCTGGTATTTGCGGCAGGAGGGGCACGAGGTGGTGGTGATCGACCGCCAGGGCGACGCGGCGCAGGAGACCAGCTTCGCCAATGGCGCCCAGATTTCCGTCAGTTTCTGCGAGCCGTGGGCCAACGCCGAAGCGCCGTTGAAGGTGCTGAAGTGGCTGGCGCGCGACGACTCGCCGCTGCTGTTTCGCCCCCGCCTCGACCCGCAGCAGTGGCGCTGGGGCCTCAGCTTCTTGATGCAGTGCCACGACGGCGCCTTCGAGCGCAACGTGCGCCAGTTGGTGGCGCTGGGTCGCTACAGCCATGAGTCGCTGAAGGCCCTGGTGGCCCAGACCGGCATCGAGTACCAGCGCCTGGAGCGCGGCATCCTGCATTTCTTCTCGTCGCAGAAGGACCTCGACGCCGGCGCTGCCGCGGCGAACCTGATGCGCCGCTACGGCGTCGACCGCGAGGTGTTGACCCGTGAGCAGGTGTTGGCCATCGAACCGGCGCTGGCCAGCTTCGCGCCGCAGATCGCCGGCGGCACCTACACGCCCAGCGACGAGTCGGGCGACGCCCGCGTGTTCACGCAGGCCCTGGCGCGTCGCTGCGAGGCGGCGGGGGTGCAGTTCCTCTACCAGCACGACATCCTGGGCCTGGACGTGGAAGGGGGGCGGGTGGAGCGCGTGCGCGTGCGCGACCGTGTCAGCGGCGTGCCGGCCACCTTGCAAGGCGACGTCTTCGTCGCGGCCCTCGGGTCGTACACCGCTCCCTTGCTGCGTCCGCTCGGCGTGGCGCTCAACATCTATCCGGCCAAAGGCTATTCGGCCACGTTGCGGCTGCGGCACCCCGAACGGGCGAGTGTGGTCAGCATGATCGACGACGCCCGCAAGATCGCGATCTCGCGCCTGGGCGACTACATCCGCATTGCCGGTACCGCCGAACTCGCCGGCTACGACACCCGTCTCGACACACCCACCGCCCGGGTGCGCTGCGATGCGCTGGTGCGCCGCTACGACGAGGTGTTCCCTGGCGTGGCCGACCTCAGCGAGCCCAATTTCTGGACCGGGTTGCGGCCGAGCACGCCCACCAACATTCCCTACATCGGCCGCACCCGGCTCCCCAACCTGTGGGTCAACGCAGGGCACGGCACCTTGGGCTGGACCCATGGCGCCGGCTCCGGCCGGGCGGTGGCAGAACTGATCAGCGGCCGCCGGCCGGCGCTCGACTTCGGCTTTCTGGGCACCTCCGGCTGCGCCGTGACCGGCGAGGGGCGCCAGCGCGTCGCGGTCTGAGGCCAGCGCCGCTCAGCCGGCGTCCAGCAGCGCGTCGCTTGGGCGACCTCGGCTGTCGCGCTGGGCGCCGGCGGCCAAGATCTGCTCGCGCATCCAACGCTGTGCCGGGTCGTGTTCATGCCGCCGGTGCCACAGCACCTCCACGTGCACCCGTTGCAGATTCAGCGGCAGTGGCTTGGCGAGCAGTTCACGCTCGAAGCCGGTGGCGGGCAGGAAGTCGCGTGGCAGCACGGTGAGCAGGTCGGAGTGCAACACCACGCGCCCGGCGGTGAAGAACTGATTGACGGTCAACACGATGCGGCGCGTGCGGTTCAGCGTGGCCAGCGCCTGGTCGACGAAACCATGGGCGCGCCCTGAAAAGCTCACCAGCAGGTGGTGGGCGGCGCAGAAGGTGTCGAGCGTCAGCGCCGCGTCGGCCAGCGGATGGCCCTTGCGCATCACGCACACATACTCGCCGTCCCACAGACGCTGGTGCTGCAGGGAGGCCGTGCTGCCCTGTGCGGTCAGGGCCGCGATGGCGTCGGGAAAGTAGCCGATCGCGAAATCCACCTCGCCGCGCTCGACCAGCGCGCGCGGGTCGCGGGTGGTCAGCGGAAACACACGCACGTTGGCCAGCGCCTGCAGGCGCTCGATGCCGGCCACCAGCAGCGGCATCAAGGTGGCCGCGGTGGCATCGGCCATCGCGAGCCGGAAGGTGGCTTCCGAGACCGTCGGGTCGAACGTCTCCGGGTCGAGCGCCTCGCGCAGACGGCCCAACGCGGCCCGCACCTCCGGCCATAGCGCTTCGGCACGCGCCGTCGGCTTGACGCCGTAGGCGGTGCGCACCAGCAACTCGTCCCCGACCGCCTCGCGCAACCGGCGCAGTGCATTGCTGACGGCCGGCTGCGTCATGGCCAGGCGCTCCGCGGCGCGCGTCAGGTTCTGCTCCGCCATCACCTGGTCGAACACGCGCAACAGGTTGAGGTCGAGGGTGCGGAAGTTCATCGAAGTTATGCGATTGGTGAATGTCGAAGATTCACACAATTCATTGGATGCATACCTAGGGTTAACCCCATACTTCGTTCCGTACCAGAACCGAACAGGACCTCACCATGCAACCCACCACCGTCGAACTGCAAGTCGCCCCGCGCGACGTCGCGCCTCGCGGAGCCGCAGCGATCGCCACGATCGCCGCCTGGGCCCTGCACCTGGCAAGCCTCCCGTTCCGGCCTCTGGCGGGGCGACCGCATGCCGCGCGGGTGGCCCACGACCTGAATTGCCTGGCCGCCCGTTACCAGGGCTCCCAGCCACACCAAGCGGCCGAACTGCGGGCCGCAGCCCAGGCTTACCTGGCTGCCGCTTTTGCCCGCTGACCTGACCCCGAAAAAAGGAACAACATCATGACCGCCACCACTGTTCAACTGCATGTCGCAGCCCCTCGTACCGCGCCGCGTGGCGCGGCTGCCCTGGCCCATGTGTTCGCCGCCGTGCTGACCGGCGCCGAGCGGGGCGTCTCCGCCCTCGGCCGTGTGTTCCGCCGTGAACCCAGCCCCTACGAGTCGGTCCAGGCGGTCCTGGAGATGGCGCGCGACTACGAGCGCAGCCAGCCCGGGTTCGCCGCCGATCTGCGCGCCGCCGCCTGCCGCTTCGACGGCGACTTCGACCGCTGAACCGCACGCAGGCGACAAGCCTGCCACGCCGGAAAACAAAAAGCCCGCAGCCGATGCTGCGGGCTTTTTACATGGGGCCGCCAGGCCCCGGCGGCGTGCGACCCGATCGGGCCGCCGCCGCGCCACAGAACGAGAACTCAGAACGAGAAATCGAGCGTGTAGCGACCTTCGTCGCGGCCCGTGTCGCCGTCGTAGTAGCGCACTTCGACGTAATACGGCACCGCACCTGCGCGGTTGACCAAGGTCACCTCGTCACGCTCGCCGGCGCCGCGGATGCTGCGGCCGACCAGGCGACCGCTGGCGTTCCAGACGTACAGGTCGTAGTCGGCCGTGGCGCCGGGGGCGAGCTTGACGTTCAGGGTGCCGCCGGCCGGCACGGTCGCGCTGTAGAAGTCGCGGTCGCCGGCACGGTCCATCGCGCCCACGGCCACGCTGCCGCTTTGGCTGATCACGTCGGCTTCGCGCAGCGTGTCGTTCGGCTCGGATTCACTCACCGTGCCGGGCTGTTCGCCA
The DNA here is from genome assembly GCF_001017435.1 of Caldimonas brevitalea. NCBI lineage: Bacteria > Pseudomonadati > Pseudomonadota > Betaproteobacteria > Burkholderiales > Sphaerotilaceae > Caldimonas > Caldimonas brevitalea. Next base: position 6,376,537 of record NZ_CP011371.1, on the reverse strand, counting down.
CCACCACCACCGCCGCCGCCGCCGCCGGCCGCCGCGGCCACCGCCGCCGCGGCGTCAACCAGGCCTCGGCCGCAGCCGCTGCAGGACGAGGGGAAGGCCCGGGCCGTGCTGGCCAGCAGCGACGACACCTGGTCGGGGTTCAGCTGACGGTTGCGCTCCAGGACCAGGGCGACGACGCCGGCCACGTGCGGGCTGGCCATCGAGGTGCCCTGGTAGTAGGCATAGCTGTCGGACCCGGGCGAGGTGGAGCCGGTGTTGAGCGTCGACAAGATGCCGCCCGACTCGCCGCTGCGCGTATCGCCGCCCGGTGCCGCCACTTCGACGGTGCTGCCGAAGTTGGAGTAGGAGGCCCGCCCGCCGCTGCGGTTGGTGGCCGCCACCGTCACGACACCCTGGCAGCTCGCCGGCGAGGAGTTGGCCGCGTCCTGGCTCTCGTTGCCGGCGGCGACCACCACGACGGTGCCGCGCTGGCGTGCGGTGTTGATCGCGTCTTGCGTGGTGCGGTCGCAAGCGCCGCCGCCGCCGAGCGACAGGTTGATGACGCGTGCGGGCGTCGGGTTGGCGGGCACGCCGGAGACGCTGCCGCCCGAGGCCCAGATGATGGCCTGCGCGATGTCGGAGGTATAGCCGCCGCACTTGCCCAGCACCCGCACCGGCAGCACCTTGGCATTGAAGGCGACGCCGACGACACCGGTGCTGTTGTTGGCCACCGCCGCCACCGTGCCGGCGACGTGGGTGCCGTGCCAGCTGCTGGGCTGGTCGAAGAAGGGCTGACCGCCGCCGCACTCGCCGGCGCGGATCGCGTCGCCCGGGTCGCTGGCGTCGGCGTCACGGCCGTTGCCGTCGTTGCCGACGAAGCTGTCGTTGATGAAGTCGTAGCCGGGCAGCAGGTTGGCTTTCAGGTCGACGTGCGGGCGGAAGCCGGTGTCGAGCACGGCGACGACGACACCCGAACCGGTGGCGCGGTCCCAGGCGGCCGGCAGGTTCAGGCCGCCGGTGCGGTCGAAGTACTGCCATTGCTCGCCGTAGCGCGGGTCGGTCGGCGTGGCCTGGATCGTCATGATCCGGTCGGGTTCGGCGTATTCGACGTTGGGATCGTCGGCGGCCAGGCTACGGGCCAGGTCGGCAGCTTCCGAGGCGGCCAGCTTGCGGGACAGCCTCACCACCTGGGTGTCGGGTGCCAGCTGGCGCTGCACCTGCATCTGCACGCCGAAACGTGCCAGCGCGGCACCGGTCTGGGGCCGCTGCTGGGCTGCAGTGGCACCGAAACGCGGGGCTGAGGTGCTGCTGCGGTATTTGACGATCAGCTGGTCGGTGGCAGGCCCGGAGCCACCGTTGGCAGCGGCGGCGCCGAAGGTCGGCGTGCCGGCGGTGGGCTGCGCAGGGCCGCCGGCGAAAGCGGCGTGAGGCGCAAGCAAACAAGCGGTGGCAGCGGCCAGGCTGATGGCACAGGCTGCACGACGGAGGGCAGGGTGGGAGGGTCGGCGGTTCATCGGAAGAGACCTCGCAAGTCGAGATGAAAGCAGCAGCGGCATCGGCTTCGGCCCCGGCGATGGGCCACGATGCGCCGTCCGGGTTCGGACGGTGGCCGCGGGCTGCCGTTCAGGATCCCTGGCGCCCGCGGGTGGAGCGGGCGTCAGGCATCAAAGTGCCTCCGTGTGGGAGGCCGGGCACCGCGCGGACCGTTATCCGCGCCTTGCACCGGGACCTCCGGATGTAGAGGCTGGGATGCATGGCCACGCGATGCTATTGCTCGCAGTAGGCGCTCACAAGCGATGGACACGTTTGTGAACATGTTAATCTTGACCATCTGCCAATTGGTGCGTCTGACCTGATAAAAGGACTGGCAAATGCCCAAAAATGTGGCACAGGCGCCCCGCCCTGAAGCGGGCGGCGCATGAAAAAGGGCACCCGCAGGTGCCCTTGTGACGGCGGCCCGGTGGGGTCGCCTTGATGCGAGTGCGGTCTTCCCGACCGCGGTGTCGTCAGCCGACGCGCGCCTCGAACTCGCGCTTCACCGCGAGCAGTGCGCCCGGCACCCGGGTGCCGAGCTGGTCGAACAGCTGATCGTGCAGCCGGAACTCCTGCTGCCATGCCGACAAATCGATGCTCGCCACCTGCTCGTACTGCTTGGGGCTGAAGCCCGAACCCTTCCATTCGAGGTCTTCGTAGCGCGGCGACACGCCGAACACGTGCTCGGTGCCCTCGGCCTTGCCCTCGACCCGGTCGAGCATCCACTTCAGCACGCGCATGTTGTCGCCGAAGCCGGGCCAGACGAATTTGCCGTCGTCGCCCTTGCGGAACCAGTTCACGCAATAGATCTTGGGCAGCTGGGCCCCGCCCGCCTCGAGCTTCTGGCCGAGCGAGAGCCAGTGCTGGAAGTAGTCGGCCATGTGGTAGCCCATGAAGGGCAGCATGGCGAACGGGTCGCGCCGCACCACACCTTGCTGGCCGGCGGCGGCGGCGGTGGTCTCGGAGCCCATCGTCGCGGCCATGTAGACACCTTCGGTCCAGTTGCGCGCCTCGGTGACGAGCGGCACGGTGGTCGAACGGCGGCCGCCGAAGATGAAGGCGTCGATCGCGACACCGCGCGGGTCGTCCCACTGCGCATCAAGCGCCGGATTGTTGGTGGCAGCCACCGTGAAACGGGCGTTCGGATGTGCCGCCTTGCGGCCGGTCTCGGCGGCCAGCGCCGGCGTCCAGTCCTGGCCTTGCCAGTCGATGCAGTGGGCCGGCGGCGTGTCGGTCATGCCTTCCCACCAGACGTCGCCGTCGTCGGTCAGCGCCACGTTGGTGAAGATCACGTCACGGCCGAGCGAGGCCATGCAGTTCGGGTTGGTCTTGACGTTGGTGCCCGGGGCGACGCCGAAATAGCCGGCTTCCGGGTTGATGGCGTACAGGCGCCCGTCGGCACCGGGCTTGATCCAGGCGATGTCGTCGCCGATGGTCGTCACTTTCCAGCCCTCGAAGCCGGCCGGCGGGATCAGCATCGCGAAGTTGGTCTTGCCGCAGGCGCTGGGGAAGGCCGCGGCGACGTGGCGCTTCTTGCCCTCGGGCGACGTGACGCCCAGGATCAGCATGTGTTCGGCCAGCCACCCCTGGTCGCGGCCCATGGTCGAGGCGATGCGCAGCGCAAAGCACTTCTTGCCGAGCAGCGCGTTGCCGCCGTAACCCGAGCCGTAGCTCCAGATTTCACGGGTTTCGGGGTAGTGGACGATGTATTTGGTCGGGTTGCAGGGCCACGACACGTCCTTCTGACCCGGCTGCAACGGCGCGCCGACCGTGTGCACGCAGGGCACGAACTCGCCGTTGACGCCCAGCACGTCATACACGGCCTGGCCCATGCGGGTCATCAGGCGCATGTTGACGGCCACATACGGGCTGTCCGACAGCTCGACGCCGATGTGGGCGATCGGGGAGCCGAGCGGGCCCATCGAGAACGGCACCACGTACATCGTGCGGCCGCGCATGCAGCCCTTGAACAGGGCGTTGGGCCCGGTCTGCAGCGTCACGCGCATCTCGGCCGGGGCCACCCAGTTGTTGGTCGGGCCGGCGTCTTCCTTGTTCTGCGTGCAGATGAAGGTGCGGTCCTCGACGCGCGCCACGTCGCTCGGATCGCTCCAGGCGAGGTAGCTGTTGGGGCGCTTGGCTTCGTTCAGCTTCTTGAAGGTGCCGGCTTGCACCAATTCGTGGCACAGCCGGTCGTATTCGGCCTCACTGCCGTCGCACCAGTACAGGCGGTCGGGCTGTGTCAACGCCGCCACCTCGGCCACCCAGGCGAGCAGCTTCGCGTTCTTGACATAGGGGGGCGCATTCAGCTGCAGCCCCTGCATGACAGGCTGGTTCATGGATTCTCCAAACATATAAAAGCACGGGATTCGGAAAACCGGGTGCAGCGGGCGGCTGCTGTCACGTGGCTTTCCGGATGCCGCGCGGCCCGCTGGGTTTCAGCGGGTTACGTCCGGGGTCGGGGCAGCCAGAAGCTGCCGGCACCTGGATAAGCAAGCGTCGTGCGCGGCTTGTGTCGAGGCGGCATGCGGCTTTGCGGCGGGTGGCGACGCAAAGCCGCCCAGGCGAGGCGACCAGGCCCGAGTGTAATCCTGGGGTAACCCGCCGCCGACCCCCCCTTATGCGTATCTGGAATGAGGCGATGCATAAGCGAGACACCGGTCCGCCTGGCGGGACAAGTGTGGCAGCGGACGCGCTCCTGCCTGTTCCGGCAGGCTTCCTGATTAAGATGCGCGCTCGTCGCGCGCCGCCTGCCCGCCCGCGTTCATTGCCGTTTTGTCGTTTGCCGGTGTCTCCACCATGCGCTTGCCCCGCCGCCACTTCCTGCCCGTCCTGTTCGGCGCCGCCGTCCCACTCCCCACCTGGGCAGCGCCCCGGTCGCAGCAGGAGCCGCTGTTGCTCGGGGTCGCCACTTCGCTGGTCGACGGCGGCTTGGCCAAACGGCTGCAGCAAGGTTTCCTGCACGACGCCGGTCTGGCGGTGCAACTGGTGCCGGGCGCCAGCGGCAAGCTGCTCGGCCTGCTCGAGCGCGGCGAACTCGACGCCGCCCTCACGCACGCCCCTGAACTGGAAGCGTCGCTGGAAAAGCAGGGGCTGGTGCACGACCGGCGCCCGGTGGCGGCGTGCGACTTCGTGCTGGCCGGGCCGCTGCAGGGCGGCAAGGGGCGCGGCCGCGATCCGCTGGGGCTGAAGGGCCAGCGCGACGTGGTGCGCGCCTTGGCCGCAGTCGCCGAGGCCGGCGCGCGCGGCGAGGCCAAGTTCGTCGGTGGCGCCGACCGTTCTGGTGCACAACTGAAGGACGCGGCCCTGTTCAAGGCTGCCGGTGTGGCCGCGCCGGGCGGGTGGTACGTACGCAGCAGTGCCGGCATGGGCGACACGCTGGCGTTGGCGAATGCCGAACGCGCCTACGTGTTGGTCGACCGTCCGACCTGGAATGCCGACGCCCGCCGACGCGGCCAACTGGGCGTGATCGTGGAAGGCGACCCGCGCCTGGACGATGTCTACCATGCCATGCGCCCCTTCCGCGGCGGACACCCGGCGGCCAAGCTGTTGGTTCAGTGGCTGACCGGCCCGAACGGCCGTCGAGCGGTGCAGAGCGCCCCCGGTGGCTACCGCGCCAGCGTGTCGCGCCCGGCTTGAGGAGACGACATGCCGCGGGTGTTGACGGTGAATGTGGGGCTGGTGCGACCGATGACCATCGCCGGGCGCGAGGTGATGACCGGCTACGTCAAACAGCCGGCGACCGGGCCCGTCGGGGTGCGTCCCCTGGGCCTGGCAGGTGACGAGCAGGCCGATCCGGACGTGCATGGCGGCCTCGACAAGGCGGTCTACGCCTATCCCCACGAGCACTACGCGTTCTGGAACACGGTGCGGGCCCAGGCCGGCCTCGCGCCGTGGGGCGCCGAAACGCTGCCCCCGGGCGCGCTGGGCGAAAACCTGACCCTCGAAGGGCTGCTCGAGTCCGGCGTGTGGGTCGGCGACGTGCTGCGCTTTCCGGGCTGCACGCTGGCGGTCAGCGCACCGCGCTTCCCCTGTTTCAAGTTCCAGGCTGTGATGGGGTTCAAGCAGGCCACCCGGATGATGGCGCAATCGGGCTACTGCGGCTTCTACCTTGCGGTGCGGGAGCCCGGGCAGATCGCCGCCGGCGAGCCCTTCGAGCTGATCCCGGGGCCGCGCGAGGTGTCGATCCCCGAGCTGTTCGCGGCGCGCATGCGCCGCGAAGCCTGACGCATCACCCCCTTCGGCGCAGCCCCCTGACGCTGTCCTTTGGTGCTGCTGCTTGGACAACCGCCTGGGGTGTGAGCCCCTTCGGGGGCTGGCCAGGTGCCCCTCTGACCGGCCTTCGGCCCGGCACGTCTGGCGCACGTCCTGCCAGAGGCCTGTGGACGTTCTCAGGTGAAACCTGACAAATGTCTTACATGCGGCGGGAAGGACGATGGCCCCCCGCTGCATTGCAAGCTAGAGTGGTGACTGCGGGCAGCCGGAGCTAGGCCGGCCCGTGAGGCATGCGGCGCACCCCACGCCGTCTCCCAGCACAAGCAAGAACAGCCGGGCCGGCCCCGACCCCCTCGTCCTCTTCTGTCCGCAATGAAGCTACGCACGCGTTTGGTCGCCCTCGTCCTGGTTGCGCTGGCGCCCGTGATGGTCGTGGAGACGATCGAGCAGGTTCACCAGTTCAAGCGGCACGAGGAGGCCGCCTTCCAAGAGGCACAGCGTCAGGCCGAGCTCGTCAGCCGCCAGCTGGAGCAGCTGGAGACGGGCTACCGCGAGCTGCTGGTCGCGGTGGCCGCCACCCCGGTCGTGAAGAACCGCGACCCCGCCGCGTGCTACGCGTATCTCGAAACACTGCAACGGCGCTTCAAGAGCGCCTTCACCGTCGGCGCCTCGGATGCCGAGGGGAATGTCTACTGTGTCGGCGTGCCCTACGTGCGGGATCTCAAGGCCGCCAACAACGCCGACCGCTGGTATTTCAAGCAGGCGGTGTTGAGCGGCGAGTTCACGGTCGGCGAGTACGCCTACGCCAAGGCGGCCCAGGAACCGGTGTTCCATTACAGCTACCCGATCAAGGACAACGCCGACCACGTGATCGGTGTCGTCTGGGCCTCGATCAGCCTCACCGGCTTGTCGCGCCGCCTGGCCGACAACCCCTTGCCGCCGGGCGCCAACCTGGTCGTCACCGACCGCCGTGGCACCGTGTTGATCGAACTCCCGGACACCGGGGCGATGGGCAGCACCGTCTCCCCCGACTTGCGACGCTTGCTTGGCCAGGCGAAGCCCGGCGCCGCGGCCTTGCCCGGCGAGGGCGGGGCCGAGCGTATCGTCGGGTACGTGCCGCCCAGCACGGCCTTGCAGGGCATGGCGGTCACGCTGACCTTCCCGCGTGAGCAAGTGCTCGCACCGGTGTGGAAGATGGCGGTCCGGCGCGCCGCCACCGTGCTGGGCGCCGTGGCGCTGGCGCTCGCGCTGGCGTGGATGGTGGCGCGCAGAGGTCTGTACGGGCCGCTTTCACGGCTCACCGAGACGGCCAATCGTTGGCGCGAAGGCGACTTGGGCGCGCGCACCGACCTGGCCCGGCTCAACGACATCGAGTTCAGTGGTCTGGGCGCCACGCTCGACCAGATGGCCGAGAACCTGGCCTTGCGCCAACATCAGCTGTCCGACGCCACCGAGGAGATGCGGCGTTCGCGCGACGAGGCGCTCAAGGCCAGCTTGTCGAAGACGCATTTCCTGGCCGCCGCCAGCCACGACTTGCGTCAGCCCCTGCAGGCCATGCACCTCAACATCGCCTTGCTGGCCGCGCGCCACCAGCACGGGGGCGATGCCGAAACCATCGAGCGGCTGCGCCGATCGGTTGCCAACCTCGTCGATCTGCTCAATGCCTTGCTCGATGTCTCGCAGCTCGACGCCGGCCTGATCCAGCCCACCTATGCCGAGTTCGACCTGCAGGGGCTGTTGCAGACCATCGGCGAGGAGTTTTCGGCCGCGGCCCAGCAAAAGCGACTCGACTTCAGCATCGACGCCTGTCGCTGCGCCGTGCGCAGCGACAAGGCCTTGCTCGGGCGCATGCTCCGCAATCTCGTCAGCAACGCCATCAAATACACCGGCGCCGGGGGCAGCGTGCGCATCTCCGTGCAGGAGGCCGACGGCGAGGCCCGCGTGCTCGTCGCCGACACCGGCGAAGGTATCCCGCTCGACAAGCAGGAGGTGGTGTTCGAGGAATTCCGCCAGTTGGGCAATCCGCAGCGCAACCCGGCGCTGGGCCTCGGCCTCGGCCTGTCGATCGTGAAACGCATGAGCGCCTTGCTGCAGCACCCGCTCACGCTGGCTTCGCAGCCCGGTGAGGGCACCACGTTCACGGTCAGCATTCCGCTCGCACCCCGGCCCGAACCGGTGCGTATCGCCGGTATCGCGCCGTCTTTCCACGGGCGGGTGCTGCTGGTCGAAGACGATGTGCTGGTGGGCGACACGACCGCCGAGCTGCTGCGTTCCTGGGGGCTGGAGGTCGAAGTGGCACGCGATGCCGAAACGGCGATCAAGTTGTTGAAGTCGGCCCGGCACGACTGGGACGGCGTGCTGGCCGACTACCGCTTGCCCGCGAGTTCGGGGCTCGACGTCGTGATGTTCGCTCGCAAGCTCTTTCCGAAGGCGCTGACCATCCTGATCACCGGCGACGCCGCCGATGCGCGCACCTTGCGGGGCAGCGAGAGCAACGTGCAGGTGCTGGAAAAGCCGGTGCCGCTGGAGCTGTTGGCCGAATCGCTGGCGCCGCTCACCGCGGCGCCGCAGCCCAAGGTGTATTCGACCCACGCCGGGGGGGCAGGCGTCACGCTGTGAAGGGTCGTTGTGCGGGGCACGACCGGGCAAGAGGGGGAGGGCCGGTGTCGCGCCGCTCCCCAGCCGCTGCGGCAGCTACTTCACCGCCGTGGCGTGCGACCACACCACCTGCCAAAGGCCTTCGCGCAACTCATACGTGTCGGTGTGCCAGCACACGAAACGGGCGGGTGCGCCCGAACCCGAGTCCATTTCGAGCTGGGCGCGGTAGCGCAGCACGGCCACTTCGGGGAACGCATGCACGGCGATGTCTTCCGGGTCCCACTTCAAGTAGCGCAGGCCGCCGCTCTCGACTTCCTGCAGGTACTGGTCGCGTGTGTAGCTGGCGCCCCTCGGCGTGATCAGCTGAAAGTCGACGGCATGCAAGGGCAGGGCGCGCGGCATGTCGCACTCGACCAGTGCCTGCAGGCGTGAGCGCTCCAGCAAGCGGAAGTCATCGGCGGTTTTCACCGACGTAGCGCGTGGGGTCATCTTCGTCATCTCCGGGGTGGTGAGCGGCACGGACGGCGGCCAGTGGCGGGTCAGCCGCACGCTACATGCAATAGGCCATCGACTGCGAGCCAGCGCCCCACGGCGCGTCCTTCCGGCGCGAAGGTACGGCCGTGCGTGGCGAGGCCCAGACGATCGGGTCGCACCCGACGCGGTCCCCGTCGAGGTCCGGCGGCTCCCACGCCCGGGTCGGGTCGGCCAGACACTGCGTCTTCGGCATCGGCGGCACCCCGAATTCCCGCTCGTGCAACTCGGCCATGCGTCGCGCCGCGGCTCGCTGTCGCGACGCATCGTCGACGTCGTTCCCATGCTGGCTGGGGACATGGTGCAAATAGCGGCCGAAAACCCAGCGGCAGTCGCGCGCGTACTTTCGGGTGTCGAGGATGTGCGCATGCCAGAAGGCGTCCGCTTCTTCGGTCGGGCTCAAGTCCAGGCGGGGGTATTTGGCCCGCAACACCAGATAGCGGCGGTAGGCCAACTCGGCGGCATCGGCCCGCTGCGCGTCCCAGTCGGCCCCCCCTTCGGTCTGCATCAAGCGGTGTTTCACCGCGTCGAGTTCGAGCGCCTCGATACGGCGCAGCACGTCACAGAGGTCCTCGGTACCTGCTTTGGTTCTCATGGTTCCTCCAAAAGATCTGGGTTGGATGTGCAGGGGCGGTCGCCCCTTCAGCCCCGCGAGCCACTGCCCTTCGCGGATCTGCTGCCAAGGCAACTTTCGGACAGCGCCCGCCCGGGTGACGTAACCAAACCAAAGGTCGGGCCGCGACGTCTCGCTGGGACGGGCGGCGACATCCCCCACCTGCGCGCGGCGCGCGGGGTGCGGTGTTCGCGCGAGCCCGGCTGTCATGTAGGCGACGTTGTATCCCCCCTGAATAGGGGGGTGGCGTGATCGGTTCAGCGAGCCAGTGCCGGTCTTCCAGCCGTCCTGATCACTTTGCTGCGCCGCATCGCTGGGTTAATCCTGGGCGCTCAAGCGTGGCAGTCCCCCTTCAATTCGAGCACCGCGCTCTGCCGCGGCCGTCGCCTCGCGCCCGGCACGCAGCGCGGCAACCTCGACAGGAGTTCTCCGTGACCTGCAGACATGCACGCTCTCTTGTGGCCGCCGCCATGATCGCCGGCGCACAGTTGCTCGCTTCCACCCCCGCCCACGCCGACGACTATGCCCGCACCCGATACCCCATCGTGTTGGTGCACGGCGTTTTCGGCTTCGATTCGGTCGGCATCGCCGACTACTGGTTCGGCATCCCGTCGGCGCTGCGTTCCGGCGGCGCCCAGGTTTTCGTCAGTCAGGAGTCGGCTGCTCACAGCTCCGAAATGCGGGGTGAGCAACTGCTGGCCGAACTGCGTCGCCTGCGCGCCGCCTACGGGCACACCCGCTTCAACCTGATCGCGCACAGCCATGGTGGCCAGAGCGTGCGCTACGTCGCCGCGGTCGACCCGGGCCTGGTGGCCTCGGTCACCACCGTCGGCACGCCGCACCAGGGCAGCCCGGTGGCCGACCTCATCAAGCGCGGCACGGATGCCACCGGCAGCATCGCGTTGGTGTCGGCCATCGTGAACGGCTTTGCCAAGCTGATCAACGTGCTGTCCGGTGGCGGCTCGCTCCCACAAAACTCCGAGGCGGCCATGTTGTCGCTGACCACCGAAGGGGCGGCCAGCTTCAACGCACGCTTTCCAGCCGGCGCGCCCACCACGGCATGTGGCGAAGGGCCGGCCTCGGTGAACGGCGTGCGCTACTACTCCGCCAGTGGCACGTCCACGCTGACCAATGTGCTCGACGTCGGCGACGCCATGCTGGGCATGGCCGGGCTGGTCTTCAACGGCGAAGCCAACGACGGCCTGGTCGGCCGCTGCTCGTCGCGCTGGGGTCAGGTGCTACGCGACGACTATGGCTGGAACCACATGGATGAGGTCAACCATGTGTTCGGTCTGCGCAACTGGTTCGCGTCCGATCCAGTCGCGTTCTACCGCTCGCACGCCAACCGGCTCAAGAACGCCGGGCTCTGAGGCCCCGGCCTCGGGCGACGCCGCGGTGTCGCCCTCCCACCGGTGACCCGCCCAAGGCTGCCCCCCAAGCGGTCGGCAGCCTTTTTGCTCGTCTGTATCGGGCCTCCAGCCTCGCACTCACGCCCGTCGCTGTACCCGGGTCATCCCTCGCGCAGGTCGTCGTCGCTCCACCGCGATGCTGAAGTATTCGCCTTCTGCCGAGGAGACAAACTACATGAAGCGCACCACCTCTACCGTGCGCGTCCGGCCTGCGCCGGGTGCCGCGTGCGCCGTCCACAAACGGCTGTCCGCGTCTGGCTGGTCGCGCGCGCTCCCCCTCCTGCTCTGCGTCGGCAGTGCAACAGCCGTCGAGACCGTGTGGACCGGCGGTGCGGGCGAAGGTCAGTCGTTCTGGGACCTGAGCGACAACTGGTCCGCGGGCCTGCCGCTCGCGGACACGGTCGACGTGCAGCTGGGCGACCACGACACCAGCGTGCGCGAAGGCGACTTCCGCCTGCGACGGGTGCAGGGCAATGGCCGGCTCACGATGGAAGGCGGGTCGCTACACATCGCCGACAACGGCTCCTGGCTCGCGGCGCTCAGCCTGCGGGACGGGCGCCTGCAAGGCGGCGGCGCGCTGACCACCCGCAGCTTGCTGTGGGCGAGCGGTGCGTTGGGAACCTCGCCCGAGGCCTCGCCGGGCGGCACGCTGCGCTTCATCGTGGCCGGTGCGGTGAGGTTGGAAGGCGGCCCTACGCGTCATATCGAAGCGTCGGCCGATGTCGAGTGGCGTGGCCCCACGCAGTGGGTCGACGATGGCTCGCAGCTGTCGGTCGACGGCGAGCTGCGCGTCGGTGCTGCCGGGTGGTGGCAGGACCATGCGAATGAGAACCAGCATCAACTGACGCTGGGCAGCGGCCGCTTCGTCAACCACGGGCTCTACCAGAAGACCGGCATCGCCGGCACCAACGTCGAGTTGCGCGCGCCCGGCGCCAGCTTCGAGAACCACGGCTTCTTCAACGTCTTGCAAGGGCAGGTCAACGTCGACGGTGGCCCGGGCACGACGTGGCGCAATGCCGGGACCTTGACGGTGCAAGGCGGCCATTACGGCATCAGCCTCTACCGCAGTGCCGATGTGCTGCACAGCGGCACGCTGAATGTCGACCTGGGTCGCTTTTCGCTGACCACGTTCGGCTCGGGCTTGAACAGCACCGGCGACTGGAACGTCGCGCGCGAAGGCACGGTGTATTTGCGCGCCACACCGGACCCCGACGCCGACGCCGACCCCGACACGCCGGCCGCCAATGCGCATCTCTTCAGCGCCGGCGCCTTTTTGAATGAAGGCCGGCTGATCCTGGACGAGACGCGAGCGGTGTTCCGCGCGGGCGCATGGCTGGGTGGAGGCGGGCGCATCGAGGTGCGGCGCGGTGCGTCGCTCGAGGTGGCCGACGATCTGCTGGCGGGGGCCTTGCAGGTCGAGGAAAGCCGGACCCTCTACCGCAGTGAGACACAGGTCGGCACGGCCTACAGCAGCGTCGACGTGGCCGGCCGGCTGCGGCTCACCACGCTCGAGTGGGGGGCTGGGCGGCTGCATGCGTCGGGAGGCATCCGCGTGCTGGAGGGGGCGTGGTTGAGCGGCGAGGCGCAATACCGTGGCGAGGATGGTGCACCGGTGTTCGGCAAGCGGCTCGACACCACACTCCAGCTGGACGGCGACAACCAATGGGACGGCGCTGGCGACCTGTTCGGCAGCGGTCGCGTGCTCGTCGGTGGCAGCGCCATCTTCCGCGACACGAACCCGAGTGGCACGCCGAGCCGCGACGGGAGCGATGGGCGCCGACCGACGCGCATCGCGCTCGCCGGATTCGACAACGACGGGCACTACCTCAAGAGCGGCCCGGGCCGTACCGAGATCCGCTCGCCGTTCCGCAACCGCGGCACCGTTGGCAGCCAAGGTGAAGGAGGGCTGCGCTTCGTCGGGCCGCTGGACAACACCGGCACGCTGGAGGCCGTGCGCTCCCGCATCGACGTCGACGCGCCTTTGGCGCAGTGGGACGCCGATCACCGCCGCTTGCAAGGCGGGCACTACGTGATGCGCGATGGGCGCATCGCGTTGCGGCTGGGGCTCGAAGCCGACGGCCGCACGCCGGTGGGCCTGCGCGAGAACGCCGCGACGCTGTGGCTCGAAGGCCCGCAGGCGCAGCTGGTCAACCCCGCGACGGGGGCCGACCACAACGCACTCGCCGGCCTGGAGCGCAACACCGGGCGACTGCGCCTGCAAGAAGGTGCCGTGCTGCTTCTCGACACCGAGCTGCGCAACGCCGGGGTGCTCGAGGTCGGCGAGGGCAGTCGGCTCGGTGTGCAGCGCGGGCGAGGCCGCTATGTCCAGCAAGACGACACCGCGGCCACGTGGGTGGCCGGCGCGCTGCAGGCGTCGGACCTGTTGATCCAGGGCGGCAGCCTCGGCGCGGGCCTGAAGGGACAGGTGGGCCGCGCGCAGCTGCAGGCGACGCGGGTGCTGTTGACGGGCGGGGTGCTCGACATCGAGGTCGAGACAGCCGACAGCTTCGACCGCATCTCGGCCGATGGCGCGGTGGTGTTGGGCGGCATCGACCTGTGGGTCGAGATGGGCTCGGCGATGGTGCCCGGCACCTACCGGGTGTTGACGGCGGCGGGCGGCCTGAGCGGCACCTTCGCGTCGCTCGGCAGCAACGCAGATCCGACGCTGTTCCACCTGGTGCCGCGCTACGGACGCGACTATCTTGATCTGACCGTCACCGCGGCACCCGAACCGTCGACATGGGGGTTGATGCTGCTCGGCCTGGTCGCTCTCCTTGGAGTGCGCCGGCGGCGGCAGGTGAGTGCACGCACTGGTTCACCTGTTGGACGTTCGCCCACGGGTGCAAAGCAGTTTACGAAGATGTGAAACAACAGGCCCGAAAGGCTACGGGATATTCCTAAGCGCGCGAGGTGCGACCGCGATCAACATATGAACAGGCGCGGCCCGGCAAGGGCCTTGGACGATGGCCGGGCTGCGACACGCTTGCGCCCGGCGCCACAACCGGTTGCGTCGCATGCCCTACGGCGACACATGGATACCCCGCGATCGTCCGACTCACTGTACTGGGAAGCTCTACCATTCGCTGCCGGCACGGGCATCGTTCGTGCACGAAGGGCCCGCTGCATCGCGCTGACGGGCCCTCGCCTATACCTCTTGTTCAGCGGCTCAAAATTACAAGCTAGCCATGTCCGACACCCCGATCCGACTTCTGTGCCATTGCGGAACGCTCCGACAGGCCGTTCGCGCAATCACCAAGGTCTACGACGCCAAGCTCAGCCGGCACGGCATCAAGATCACGCAGTTCACGATCTTGTCCGTCGTCAAGGAGCGTGGACGGGTCACCACGGGCGAACTGGCCAAGGGCCTGTTGATGGACTCGACCACCTTGAGCCGGACCCTTGCGACGCTGAAGCGCGCCGGCCTGGTCGACTGCGAGGTCGGGGCCGAGGATTTGCGCGAACGTTATTGGCGCGTCACGCGGCTGGGCTCCTCGACGCTCAACAAGAGCCAGAAGGATTGGCAGGACGCGCAGGAAGAGCTGCGCATGGCCGCCGGCATGCAGAACGTCCGCGACATCGACGCGCGCGCCTACGACGTCGCGAGCCGACTGGCCTCGCTCAGCTGACGCCGCCTCGTCGCGGCGGCCTCACTGGCGCAGCGCCGGCATGCCGGGTGGCAGGCTGGGGAGCAATCGTGCGTGGACCGCGACGAAGCGTGCCACTTCCGAGCGCACATGGGCGGACCCGAGCAGACGGTGATGGCCGAGGCCGGGCACCGGCTGCAAGCGCGCCGACACGAAACAGCGGCTGATCTGCTGTGCTTGGCAAAAGGCCACGTCGGGGTCGGCGGGGTCGTGCAGCACCAGGGTCGGCGCCCAGAGCTGGCGGCCGAGCGCCACCACATCCCAGTGATGCAGCGGCAGGCCCTCGCGGCGCTGCAGCTCGCGCAGCATCTCCTGCAGCACCTTGGGCGGCACCGCCGCGGGGCCGGCCGCCCAGGTGTCGATCACACGCCGCCATGAGGCAGCCGGGGCCAGCAGCACCAGGCAGCGGGTGGGCTCGGGCAGGCCGCCGGCGCGGGCCAGCGCCGCCACCGCGGCGATGCAGCCGACCGAGTGGGCGATCACCACCGAGACGCCGCCCAGGCTGGTGATCGCGGCCTCGACGCTGGCACTGAAGTCGCGCAAGGTGGTGGTGTTGCCCGGCCAGATGCCGTGTGCCGGCGCGTCGAAACTGGCGACGCGAAACCCGAGTTGCTGCAACGGCCGCACGAAGCCGCGCATGCTGCTGCTGTCGGCGCCCCAGTCGTGCACCAGCAAGGCGCCGGGGCCACGTCGGCGCCACAGGTAGCCGTGCTCGACACCCGGCGCGCCGTAGATCTCGAAGCGCTGGGCACCGGGTGGCGGCACGTCGCGCGTGGGCGTGTGGCGGCTGCGGGTGTAGCTGAAGGCATCGGCGGCAAGACGACCGAGCAGCCGCGGCGCCACCGCGCCCAGCCACCGGCACGGCGCACGCAGCGCCCAGGCGCGATGCTGGGGGGCCATGCCGAGTTCCGGCGCACCCGATGAAACCGACAAGCCCGGTCCATGCTTGTGCATGCGTCTCTCCCTGCCTCCGAGTCGAGGCAGGAAAGATCCTATGGGCGACCGGCGGATCACGCAAATCCGGGGTACGCGAGTGGCGCGGCCGCCGGTGTGGCCGGCGCGGCGCATGGCGTCGAAGCCCTGACAGAGGGACGGATAGAGGGATTTCGGGCTGGCTCAACGGCCTTGGCCGCTGGCCTGCCGGTAAACTCCACACCTTTCGAGGTGTTAGCTGCTCCATGGCCCTTGCTGCCCCAGGGAACGCCCCTGCCATCTTTGATCTGAAAAGCGCCACGCTGCCGCTGCTGGCCGTGGTGCTGAAGTCATCCGACTTGCAGGCGCTGGAGCAAGCGCTCGAAGCCCGACTCGCCGACTCCCCCGGGTTGTTCGATCAAGACCCGGTGGTGATCGACCTCGGCAGCGTGCAGGACGCCGAGCCCGCGCTCGATGTCGACGCGCTGCTGGCGCTGCTGCGCCGCTTCAAGATGGCGCCGATGGCCGTGCGCGGCGGCAGCGCCGAGCAGACTGCCGCCGCGCGCGAGCGCGGCCTGGTCGACGCCCCCGACGCCGGCGCTGCGCCGCCGGCACCGGCACCGGCCGAGACGGTGGTGCAGCAAGTGGTCAAAGAAGTCGAAGTGTTTCGCGAGGTGCCGGTGCCGGCCGCCGTCAACGGCACCGTGATCGTCGACCGACCGCTGCGCTCCGGGCAACAGGTCTATGCCCGCGGCGCCGATGTGGTGGTGCTGGCCGCCGTGAGCTTCGGTGCCGAAGTGATTGCCGACGGCAACGTGCACGTCTACGCCCCCTTGCGTGGCAAGGCCATCGCAGGGGCGCGGGGCAATACCGACGCCCGCATCTTCACCACCTGCCTCGAACCCGAACTCGTGTCCATCGCCGGCATCTACCGCACCACCGAAACCGCGCTGCCGCCCGAGGTGGCAGGCAAGGCGGCGCAGATCCGCCTGGTCGGCGAGAAGCTGGTGATGGAAGCCTTGAAACCCTGACGAGCCAGCCGCCTGCATCCGGGGCGGCAGAACCAGAATCTATAAAAGGACCCGCAACTGATGGCCAAAATCATCGTGGTGACCTCCGGCAAGGGAGGCGTCGGCAAGACCACCACCAGCGCGAGCTTCTCGTCCGGCCTCGCACTCAGAGGCCACAAGACTGCGGTGATCGACTTCGATGTCGGCCTGCGCAATCTCGACCTCATCATGGGCTGCGAACGGCGCGTGGTCTACGACCTGATCAACGTGATCAACAACGAGGCCAACCTGAACCAGGCCTTGATCAAGGACAAGCAGTGCGAGAACCTGTTCGTGCTGCCGGCCTCGCAGACGCGCGACAAGGACGCACTGTCCAAGGAGGGTGTCGAGCGGGTGCTGAAAGACCTGGCCGAGATGGGCTTCGAATACATCGTCTGCGATTCACCCGCGGGCATCGAGACCGGCGCCTTGCTGGCGATGCATTTCGCCGACGAGGCGCTGGTGGTCACCAACCCCGAGGTGTCGTCGGTGCGCGATTCGGACCGTATCCTCGGCATGCTCAGCTCGAAGACCAAACGCGCCATCGACGGCGCGGAGTCGGTCAAGGAGCATCTGCTGATCACGCGCTACAACCCGCACCGGGTCGAAGACGGGCAGATGCTGTCGCTCGAGGACATCCAGGAGATCCTGCGCATCCCGCTGATCGGCGTGATCCCCGAGTCGGAGACGGTGCTGCAGGCGTCCAACCAGGGCGTGCCGGCGATCCACCTCAAGGACAGTGACGTGTCCGAAGCCTACAAGGACGTCGTGGCCCGGTTCCTCGGCGAAGACAAACCCATGCGCTTCGTCGATGCCGTCAAGCCCGGCTTCTTCAAGCGTCTGTTCCGCGGGAGGTGAGGCATGTCGTTCCTCTCCTTCCTACTGGGCGAGAAGAAGAAGTCCGCCACCGTCGCCAAGGAGCGCTTGCAGATCATCCTGGCCCACGAGCGGGCCGGCCGTACGGTCGGGCCCGACTACCTGCCGGCGCTGCAGCGCGAGCTGGTCGAGGTGATCTCGAAATACGTGTCGATCAGCCCGCAAGACATCAAGGTGCACCTGGAGCGCCAGGACAACCTCGAGGTGCTGGAAGTCAAGATCGAGCTGCCCGACCTGGCACGTTGAGGACGGGCCGAGAGGGCCGGGCCCTCTCACCACCATGAAAAAACGCAGCCCTCGGGCTGCGTTTTTGTTTGGGTCCGTGGCCACCGGGAGGTGGCCGTTCTCTTCGGTCGCGCCGACTCAGGTGCAGGGCACGATCTTGAACGCGACCCGGCGGTCGAGCGCGTCGACCGCGTTGTCGGTGCCGCTGCCCACGATGTTCTCGCGTGCGCCCATGCCGACCGCCTTGGTGCGCGGGCCCAGCTCGGCCGCCTCGGTGGTCAGGCGCTGCTTGATGTAGCCGGCACGCTGCAGCGACAGGGTCTCGTTGGTCTGCTCGCTGCCGGTGCGACTGGTGTGGCCGACGATGTGCATGCAGGCCTTCGCCGCAGTGCTTTCGCGGGCGATCTGCCGCAGCCACATGCCGTACGGGCCGCTGACCTTGGGGTCGGACCAGAACTCCGTCGAGCCCGGGTTGAACAAAAACTTCACGCCCAGTTCGTTGTAGGCGATGCCCATCGCCACCACCCGTCCGAAGGCCTGCTCGGCTTCGTTCGCACGGCCCAGCTTGGCGTTGGTCAGGTAGATGCCGTTGAGCACCCGCAACTGCTCGCCGGCCGGCGTCGCCAGCGCGCTGCGGTAGCGGCCCAGCGCATCTTGGTAGCGGCCGGTGTTGTAGAGGTCGGTCGCTTCGTTGATCACCGATGCGGCGCTGACGCGCTCGAGATAGAAGGCGTCGGCGCGCTGCCCGGGGGCGGTTGTCGAGGTGCGCACATAACCTTCGATGACCTTGTCTTTCACCAGCACCGGGCTGTCACGGTAGTAGGGCAGCGGGTCGTGATCCAGGCCCTTGTCTTGCGCCAGTGCCGACGCCTGCGCGACAACGTTGCCGCTGCGCAGATCGGTCAGCGCGAGGTTCAGGTGCAGGCCGCCGGCCTTGTTGCCGGAGCGTGGCGCCCGTGTCATCGTGCCGGTCAACAGGTACTGTGCCTTGGCCAGATGGTTCGACTGGAACGGCAGCAGCTCGAACTGGTCGTACTTGGACGACAGCCGCTCGCTGACGCGCTTCTCGAGCAACTCGGTGGCTTGTGTCTGCTGGCCGCTGCCGGCATCGAGCATCGGGTCGACCACGACGGCGCGTTTGGCGAGCTTCGACTCGACCTTGGCCAGGAAGGCCGGCAGCTTTTGCGTCTGTGACACCAGCCCGTCGGTGGCTTCCGCGACCGCCTGCTCGAACGGCAGTTCTTGTGTCAGCGTGGTGGCCTGGGGTGCGGCGCAGCCGGCGATGGCCAGCGTCAGCAAGGCCCCCAGGAACGAAAAGAGGCATCGTGGATGCCTCGATGCAGCGTACTTCATCTGCACTCCCTCTTCATGAACTGTGTTTCCTCGGCACTCAAGGCTTCCAAAGAAGCCTTTTGAAGAATATCACTGCACCGTGACTGGATCGCCGTGGTTCTAGGGGGGCGCGACTCACCCATTGAGGGGGGTGTCGGTGCCGCCGCGGGCGTCTCGGCACGCGGTCTCGGTGATGGGTTGGACGGCTTGGGCTCTGTCGCCTTCGCGCTCGGCCGCATGTCTTGCTGGGCAGGCTTGGGAGCAGGGGGCGGGACAGGCGCAGGTGGCGGTGCAGGCGTAGGGGTAGGTGCCGGTGCCGGTGCCGGTGCCGGTGCCGGTGCAGGCGCAGGCGCAGGCGCAGGCGGCAGCGCGGCCGGCAACTCGGGCGTGGGGGCAGGGTCGGGGGCACGCGGTGTGTCGTCGCCGCGGATCAGGTAGATCCAGGCCGATGCCGCCACCGTCAGCACAGCCACTGCCGCAACCCCGACCGCCAGCAGCGGGCGCTTGCGTGTCGGCGACGCAGCGGCGCTGGCTGCTGTTGCTGCTGCTGCGGCAGCAGGGGCCGGACCGAGCATGCGGCGGAATTGCGCCACGTCTTGGGGGCGGTCCTGTGGCTTGACCGACAGGGCCGCGTCGACCGCGCGCAGCAGCGAGTCGCTGTAGCGTCCGGCGGCGATCTGGCTGATCGGCGTCAGGCGGTCCGAGATCAACCGCTCGACCGACGACATCGGCGTCTTGCCGGTGATCGCGTAGTAGACGACGCAGGCGAGCGCATACAGGTCGGTCCACGCGCCTTGTGTCATCGAGGGCACTTCGCCGTACTGCTCGATCGGCGCGTAGCCGGGCTTCAGCACCACGGTCAACGCATGTGTCATGTCGCCGACGACACGACGGGCTGCGCCGAAGTCGAGCAGCAAGGGGCCGCCCTCGGTCAACAGGATGTTGTCGGGCGCGATGTCGCGGTGAAAACACTGCTCGGCATGCATCACGGCCAGCGCGTCGAGCAGCGGGTTGAGCCAGCCGCGCAAGGTGGCCTCGTCCGGCGGCCCACCCCGGTCGGCGAGCGCACGCTTGAGCGTGGGGCCCTTGTAGTACGGCATCACCATGTAGGCGGTGCCGTTGGCCTCCCAGAAGCGGTGCACCTTCACCAGCGCCGGATGGTCGAAGCGCGCCAGCAAACGTGCTTCGTTGACGAAGCTGCGCAGGCCGACCCGGAAGGTCTCGAGATGGCGGTCCGACTTCGGCGCCACCGTCGCGGTCGTGACGGAGCGCGAGGCCAGCGACGACGGCATGTACTCCTTCAGCGCCACCTGGCGTTCCAGCGACGGGTCGTAGGCCAGGTAGACGATGCCGAAACCGCCTTCGCCGATCAGGCCCACGATCTCGAACTCGCCCAGCCGCGTCCCCACCGGCAGCGTATGGCTGAGGGGCCCGCCGGCGACGTCAGCCGGCTGGAGCTGGGTGAGTGGCGACGAACCGATGACGGTCTGCTCGTGGTCGTCTTCAGGTGCTGAAGTCATGGCGGTTCTCTGGGCCCTCGCGCAGCCGGCGCTGCGAGTGCGCGATTGTCGCCCGATCCGGCGGCCCATCGACCGGGGCCGACCCGCGCCCGGCCCCCCCTGTTTCGGTGATCGGGCTGCCGCTGCCGACGGTGTTGCCTGGGGCCTCACGTCATTGCGGCGGCATGCCGGCCTGGCGATAAACCAAGGCGAGCGCCGCGGACCCTGGAGCGACGCAGCGCGACTGTAGACCAAGCGCTGCGGCGGCGGTGTCGCCTGAACAGGTGACGTGGCGCCTTCGTCGCGCCGCGACGGCTTTCTGCCAAGGAGATGCGAGATGTTCACCCCATTGCGATTTCGCCCCCCACAGCGTCGACCCGCGCGACCTCGGTGGCCGCAGCGATGCCGCTCCTGGCTGGGCAGGGCGGGGGCCATGGTGGGCATCGCGGTGGCCGCCGGGCTCGGCGCGCCTGCAACGGCTGAGGAGGCGCTGAAGGACGTGCTGCTGGTCGGCAACTCCGAGGCCGGCACGGTCAGCGTGATCGACACCGCCGGGTACACCAACCTCGGTTCGGTCAACGCCGTGCCCGACCTGGCGCAGCGCTTGCGCGAGATGGACCCGTTGCGGCGCATCGTCTACGAGACCGTGAAAGCGCAGAAGGGCGGCGACCGCTACATCGACGACCTTGCAGCATCGCCCGATGGCCGCACGCTGTACGTTTCGCGTTCTTCGCTGGCCGACGTCGTGGCCCTCGATCTCGCTGCACCGGGCCATCCGGTGCGCTGGCGTTACCCGCTGCCCGGTCTGAACGCCGACCACATGGCGTTGTCCCCCGACGGCAGCCGCGTCGTCGTGTCGGCCTCGAGCGTAGCGGCGGCCTTCGTGCTTGATGCGACCAGCGGCGCGCTGGTGGCCCGTGTCGAGACGGGCGACTTCCCGCATGCCAACGACTATTCGGCCGACGGGCGCCATGTCTACAACACCAGCATCGGCAACGTGTTGCTGCCCCACGCGCTGAATGCCTTGAAGGGCCGGCGTCAGCTGACGGTGATCGATGCCGGCAGCTGGCAGGTGGTGAGGTCGTTCCGCTTGCCCTACGGCATCCGGCCCAATGTCGTGACGCGTGACGGTGCGTTGATGTACACGCAGCTGTCCTATCTCAACGGCTATGCCAAGGTGGACATGCACACCGGGTCGGTCCTGCAGCAGGTCGAACTGCCCTACAGCGCCTGGGCCCGAGCACATTTCCCACACCCTGACGACTACCCGCAGAACTCGGCCCACCACGGCATGGCCATCTCGGGTGATGAACGGCGGCTGTGCCTGGCGGGCACGATCGACAACTATGTCGCCATCGTCTCGGTTCCCGAGATGCGCACCGAAGCCGTGTTGCCCTCCGGCAATCTGCCTTACTGGGCCACCACCAGCCCTGACGGGGCCCATTGTTTCGTGTCCAACAGCCGCGATCACACGGTCTCGGTCATCGAGTACGCCGGCGCGCGGGAGGTGGCGCGGGTGCAGGTGGACAGCTTTCCGCAGCGTAGCCGTCTGGGCCGGCTGCCGCAGCAGGTGTTGAACGGGCTGTCACCTGGCGGCAGGTGACACGGTGATGGAAGGGCCTCCTGGGAAGCCGCCCCTGCCAGCCCCTGCTTGACCGCCGCTCGGCCCGACACTATATTTTTTTCACACTGGCGAAGTGAGGCCCCAGCGGCTCACGGCAAGGAGGGTGCGATGGGTGGTTTGGTCGCTCCGGTTCCTTCGGATGCAGCGCATGAGGCGAGCAGCGCCCCTGTGCGTCACGAAACGACGCGATACGCGAGCCGCCCGGCCCAGGCCTTCTGGCGCGTGAGCCTCACCGCAGAGCGGGCCGCCAGTGCCAAACGCACGCCGCAGACGCTGCAGCCGCTCTGATCGCGGCGACCCCGCCAGCCTTCGCAGTCCCCCCACGCTTGCCCCCACCTGCTGACACCTTCGGGTTGCGGCAGATGGGCGCTGCGGGTCGCATCGAGCGAGCCGCGCCCCGTCAGTCACCGGCGGTGCCCTGGAGGCGCCGCGCTACACGCCGCACGGCGTCGAGGAGCGGACCATGCCAGTACTACGCGGATTCGTTGAACGCCTCGAGGTCGGGCGGGCCGGTCGTGCCGTTGCCGCCGTACTGCACGACGACGGCACGCGAGCCGACTACCGCTTGTCGGACCTGGCGGTGAACTCGGTGCGGGCCGGTGAGGCGGCAGCTCAACTGGCCTTGCTGCGCGATGCGCTCAGCCGCGCCGAGCCGATCGAGATCGATTACGCACAGGAGGCGCCGCAAGGCCCGCGCGACCTGGAGCGGGTCACGCGCATCACGCGCGACGCGCTGCTGTCGTCGGAGTCCACCGAGGCGGTGCCGGTGCATGTCGTCGGCGTCGCGCTGTTCGCGCACAACCAGGCCGGGGCCACGGCAGAGTTGAGCGACACGGCGGCCGTGACGGTGCTCGATGCCGAGGGGCATGTGCGGCAATACCTGCTCGAGCTGCAGATCCCCGAGCGTTGTGTGGGCCAGGCCTTGCTCGACCAGCTGTGCACCGCCCAACACCGTGGCACCCCGGTGGTGCTGCATGTGGCGGCTCGCGAACTGCGCATCGTCGGCCTCGAGGTCGGCGGTGCAGAGGCGACGGCCGACGTCGGCAGCAGCACCGAAGTGCTGGACGGCTTCGTCGAGCACATCGTCTGTGCCCCGGGCCTGACCGCCATCGGCAACAGTGCCTTGGTTGGCTTCACCACCGCCCCGGCGTTCAGCGGTGTCGGTCATACCGCCGCGCTGCAATCGTTCACGCCCCGGCTGCGGCGCTTTCTGGTGGTCACCGGGTCACAGGAATATGGCTTGTTCGTCGCCGCGCTGCGCGACAAGCTGCGCATGCGCGTGCTGGCAGGCAGCGTGGTGCAGCCGGCCGACGCCGCACCGCGCGCGCAGACGGCGGCAGACGCGGTGGAAGAGTCGCTGCCGACGGCAGACCATGCGGACGGGCCCGTGCGGATGGTGTGCGCGGCCCAGCTGCTGGCCCCTTTGGCCTCGATGAGCCGGCCGGTGTGGTTGCAGGTGTGCCGGCAGTCGCTCGACGATGGCCCGGAGCCGGCGCAGTGTCACGACGGACTGCCGGCCGACGATGCCGAGGTGTCCACCACTGCGCCCACCACTGCGCCGCGCACGGCGCAATGGACCGGCCTGGCCTGCTTCAACCCTGGGGTCTACCGCTTTCAATTCGAACTGCCCGTGACCTTCGAGGTGAATGTCGACGGGCGGCCGCTGCGATTGCACCCCGGCGACAGGGGCGGCCTGCACTTCGCGCACGCCCGTCTCGACGGCGAGCATGAAGTGCGGGTGCAGTTGCACCAGTGGACCTCGCAGCACCGCTTCCGTTTGGACGTCTACCGCATCCGCTGATGCTCCCGGGTCCACCCCGCCGGCAACGAGGGTGGCCGGGACCACTGTATGCAAATACAGTACACTGCGAACGCAATTTGCAGTTGCAATGCCTTGCCTGCCGCCCGCTCATGTGGGCGGCAGGCTTTTTCTTAGGCGCTGAGCTGCAGTGGGCTCAATCGATCTCGAAGCCGCGCCAGCCGCTCGCCGGCGCCTCCGACCGCTCCACGGTGGCCACGCGGGCGGACGGCGGTCCCTGGTGCAACCAGGCGGCCAAAGCCTCCACGGCGGCCGGCGCACCTTCTGCCAGCACCTCGACGCGGCCGTCGTCCAGATTGCGCGCGACACCCGCCAGTCCCAGTCCGACCGCGCGGCGCCGGGTCGCCGCTCGAAAGCCGACACCTTGCACCTCGCCGCTGACGAGGAAACGGGCGGCAACGACATCATCGGGGGGAGGCGAGGGCTGCATGCGACGTAGTATGGGCAGCACTTCGCCGCGGCTCAAGCGGCCGACAGGTAGCATGCAGCACCCCCCACCGAAGCAGTCCTCCGTCATGAGTTTGAGCCTCACCCACGCCACCGCCGACCATTTGGCCGGCATCACCGACATCTACAACCATGCCGTGGTGCACACCACCGCGATCTGGAACGAGCAGACGGTCGATGTGGCGAACCGGGCCGCGTGGCTGGCGCAGCGCCGCGCTGCCGGCTACCCGGTGCTGGTCGCGCTGGACGGCGACGAGGTGACCGGCTACGCCTCGTTTGGCGATTTCCGCGCCTTCGACGGCTACCGCTACAGCATCGAGCACTCGGTCTATGTGCGCTCCGGGCGACAGGGCCAGGGCATCGGGCAGGCCTTGATGTCGCAGCTGATCGACGAGGCGCGCGGATTGGGCAAGCACCTGATGATCGCAGCGATCGAGTCGGGCAACACCGCCTCCATTCGGCTGCACCAGCGGCTCGGATTTGAAGTGAGTGGTTGCATGCGTGAGGTCGGAACCAAGTTCGGACGCTGGTTGGACCTCACCTGGATGCAGTTGCGCCTGAACGAAGGCCCGCCCCGCGCCTGACCGCCGCCGCCGAGGTGCGGGACAACCCTGAAGCTTGCCCCTATAATGCGAATGGTTCGCATTTAAAACAATCACCTTGGCCTCGACTATGACCTCAGCGCCGCCCCCTGGCCGACTGCTCGCTCTCGACCTGGGCGTGCCGCAGGACAGCGACGGTGTCGCCCTGTCGCGACCGGGCCGTGCCGCTGCGCTCGGCGCGGTGGTCGCGGCCCACCTTGCGGCGGGTTATGGGCTGATGCAGCTTGTGACCGAGCCGGCGCCGCTGCCGCAGACCGGGCCCGTGTTCGTCGAGTTCGTGCAGGCCGCGCCAGCGCCACCGGTCCCCGCGCCGCCACCCCCACCGCCGCCCGAGCCCCCCAAACCCAAACCCAAGGCACCGCCGCCGCCGGCCCCCGTGGTGTCGACCGCGCCGACCCCGGCACCGGCCCCGTTCGTCGCACCGCCGCCGCCAGTGGAGCCACCGCCGCCCGCACCGCCCGAGCCGGTCGCCGCGCCGCCCGCGCCCCCGGCACCGCCGGCCCCTCCTGCGCCGCCGCGGACCGTGTCGGCCAGCGAGCTGGAGGTGGTCACGCCGATGTCGCTCGACTATCCGCCGCAGTCCAAGCGGCTGGGCGAGTCGGGCCAGGTGGTGCTGCGCTGCTTGATCGACCCCACCGGCCGGCCCGCGCAGGTGCTGGTCAAGAAATCTTCGGGCTACGCCCGCCTCGACGACGCCGCGCAGCGCGCGATGCGGGGCATGCGTTTCAAGCCACAGATGAAAGACGGCCAGCCCGAGGCCGTCTGGGCAGAAATGCCGGTCCTCTTTGAACTGGAGAATTGATCGTGAACCCCTCGACCTCTTTGGGCTTCGGCCATTTCATCGCGCAGGCCGACGTGGTCGGCAAGGCGCTGCTCGTGATCCTGCTGCTGATGTCGGCGGTGTCGTGGTACCTCATCGT
The DNA here is from genome assembly GCF_001017435.1 of Caldimonas brevitalea. Taxonomy (NCBI): domain Bacteria; kingdom Pseudomonadati; phylum Pseudomonadota; class Betaproteobacteria; order Burkholderiales; family Sphaerotilaceae; genus Caldimonas; species Caldimonas brevitalea. The sequence continues at coordinate 6,350,713 of NZ_CP011371.1, read as the reverse complement.
GATGAAGGGCATCACGCAGTTCGTGCGCAAGAAGCGCAGCGAGGAGTTTCTGCGCTTTTTCTGGAACGCGAGTTCGCTCGACGCGGTGCACAACGAGATCTCGACCCATGGCGTGCGTGACCCGTTCGCGCACCTCACCGCGCACGCAATGCATGCGCAGGCCCACCATGCCAAATACGGTGCCGCCAAGCTCGAAGAGGCGGGCACCGCGCAGGACTTCCTGACCCGCACCATCAAGAAGGTGCTCGACGAAGAGACGATGCGGCTCGAAAACGGCCTCACCGTGCTCGCGACGGTCGGCGCCACCGCGCCCTTCGTCGGCCTGTTCGGCACCGTGTGGGGGGTCTACCACGCGCTGGTCGCCATCGGCATGAGCGGTGCCGGCACGCTCGACAAAGTGGCGGGCCCGGTGGGCGAGGCGCTGATCATGACCGGCATCGGCCTGGCCGTCGCGATCCCCGCGGTGATGGGCTACAACTGGCTCACGCGCAGCAACCGGGTGCTGACCGCCAAGCTCGACGCGTTTGCCTTCGAGCTGTTCACCTTCCTGTCGCTCGGCCAGTCGCTCAAGGGCGACAACGTGCGCCCGCTGCCGAGCGGCAGCCGGCCCGTCGGCAAGGCCTCCCCGGCGCACGCCGCCTGACGTCACCCCCGGAGTCCCGACATGGCCTTTGCCAGTTTCGACAACAAGTCCTCCGGCGCGCCGATGGCCGAGATCAACATGGTGCCGTTGATCGACGTGATGCTGGTGCTGCTGGTGATTTTCATCGTCACCGCGCCGCTGCTGACGCATGCGGTCAAGCTCGAGTTGCCCAAGGCGTCGGCCGAGGCCAACCAGCTCAAGCCCGACAAGGTCGAGTTCGCGATCGACGCGTCCGGCCAGCGCTTCTGGAACGGTCAGGTGATCACCCGGGCCGAAGCGGCCGAACGCTTCGCCGCCGAAGGCGCCAAGCAGCCGCAGCCCGAGGTGCACTTGCGTGCCGACCAGAACGTGCCGTACCGCTACGTCGCCGAGACGCTGGCCGACGCCTCCAAGGCGGGGCTGGGCAAGATCGGCTTCGTCAGCGAGCCCGAGCAGAAGTAGCGCACCTGTTGCCCTTGCACGCACTCGTCGTGTGCAGGGGCCGGCCGGTTCACCGGCCTGCGGGCCGCGCCCCCGTCCGATTCCTGCCCGTCTTCCAAAACGTCGGTACCCACGGCCACGGCACGCAGATGCCCAGGCCCAGGCAAGGCGAACAAGAACCAGCCGTCCTGGAGCCTTGGTCATGTCCGCTGTCATCAACCGCCAGCCACCGCCAGCCATGAACCGCCAAACCTGGGTCCTGATGCACCGTTATGCCGGCCTCGCCATCGCCGGCTTTCTGCTGATCGCCGGCCTGACCGGCAGCCTGCTCGCCTTCCTCGACGAGCTGGACATCGCGTTGGTGCCCGAGCTGCGCCTCGCGCCCGAGCGGCCGGGGGCAGCGCCCCTCGATCCGCTGGTGCTGCGGGAGCGCGTCGAGCGGTCCCTGCCGGCGGCGCGCATCGACTACCACGCCTTGCACCGGCCCGCGGGGGAGTCGGCGCGCCTCTACGTGAACCGGATGGAGGGCCCGCCGGGGCAGCAAACACCGGTCCTCTACGAGGTCTTCGCCGACCCCTACACCGGCGAGGTGCTCGGCGAGCGCCGCTGGGGTGCTTGGGTGCTCGACCGCGCGCACCTGATGCCGCTGATCTACAACCTGCACTACGCGCTCAGCCTGCCCTACCCGTGGGGCATGTGGCTGTTCGGCGCGATTTCGCTCGTGTGGCTGCTCGACGGCTTTGTCGGCTTCTACCTGACCTTGCCGCGCGGTCGGCAGCGCTTCTTCAGCCGCTGGCAGCCGTCATGGCGCGTCAAATGGGCGGGCAGCGCCTACCGCCTCAACTTCGACCTGCACCGCGCGGCCAGCCTGTGGGTGTGGGCGCTGCTGCTGCTGTTCGCGCTGTCCAGCATCTGCTTGAACCTCGGGCACGAGGTGTACATGCCGGTGCTCAAGCGCATCGTGCCCACCGTCGACGTGCACGAGCGCCTGCCCAACCTGGCGACCCCGCTGGAAACACCGGCGCTCGACTGGCACCAGGCCCGCGAGCGCGGCCGGGCGCTGATGGCCGAACATGCCCGCCGCGACGGTTTCGAGCTGGTGCACGAGGACTCGCTGATGCTCGAGCGCGACCACGGCGCGTGGCGTTATGCGGTGCGCAGCAGCCACGATTTCGCCTCCGACCACGGCCGCACCGCCGTCTATTTCTCGGCCGCCACGCCGGAGGCCGAGGAGATTGCCTTCGAACACCCCACCGTCGCGCCCGGCAACACCTTCACCAGCTGGCTCATGGCCCTGCACATGGGCAAGGTGTTCGGCCTGCCGTGGCGGTTGCTGATCGTCGTGCTGGGCCTGGTCGTCGCGATGCTCTCGGTCACCGGGGTGGTCATCTGGCTGAAGAAGCGGCGCGCCCGCCGTGCTGCACAGCGGGCCGGCGCGGCGGATGCCGGGACCGGCCCCGGCGAGCGTGAACAAACCGCGCACCAGCTGGCTTAGATCAAGAAGTAATGTCGGTATGGGTGATCTATTGCTGAATCATCTGTATCATCTTGGTTCCGGTTTCTCCCTGTCACCGCTTTCTGACACCCTGCCATGAGTGCCTTCAACGAAGAACGCGTGCTGAGCGTGCGCCACTGGACCGACCGCCTGTTCAGCTTCACGACCACCCGCGATCAGGCGTTCCGCTTCCAGAACGGCCATTTCACGATGATCGGCCTGAAGGTCAACGGCAAGCCGCTGCTGCGCGCCTACAGCGTGGCCAGCGCCAACTACGAAGAGCACCTGGAGTTTTTCAGCATCAAGGTACCTGACGGCCCGCTGACCTCGCGGCTGCAGCACCTGAAAGAGGGCGACACCATCCTGGTGGGCCGCAAGCCGACCGGCACGCTGCTGCTCGACTACCTCAAGCCCGGCAAGCGCCTCTACCTGCTGGCGACCGGCACCGGCCTGGCGCCGTTCCTGAGCGTGATCCGCGATCCGCACACCTACGAGCGCTTCGAGAAGGTGGTGCTGGTGCACGGCACGCGTGAAGTCGCCGAACTGGCCTACCAGGACCTGATCACCGAAGAGCTGCCCGGCCACGAGTTCCTGGGCGAACTGGCGTCCCAGCAACTGCTGTACTACCCGACCGTCACCCGCGAGCCGTTCCGCAACCAGGGCCGTATCACGACGCTGATCGAGTCCGGCAAGCTGTTCGACGACCTGCAACTGCCCGCGATCGACCCCGCGCACGACCGCGTGATGATCTGCGGCAGCCCGCACATGCTGAAAGACCTGAAGCATCTGCTCGACTCGCGGGGCTTCCACGAGGGCAACACCCACACGCCGGGTGACTACGTCATCGAACGCGCGTTTGCCGAGCAGTGACCGAAACCGGTTGCGTTAGCAGCTGAACCGAAAGGGGCCGACTGAACTGCACCCCAAAGGTTGGACATCAATCCAACCGATGGGGTGTTTTTCATGGCGAGACACAGTGAGAGCTTGAAGCTCGAAGTTGTTCAAAGATATTTATCAGGACCGGTCGGTTACAAGGCCCTGGCTACGGAGTACGGCATCGGCCGGGAGCCTGTGCGCCGCTGGATAGCGGCCTATCGCGAGCATGGGGAGAAGGGGCTGCGCAAGAAGCTCAGCCACTACAGTGCGGAATTCAAGCTGTCCGTGCTGCGCCAAGTGAAGCGTCAAGAGTTGTCGCACACGCAGGCGGCCGTGCTCTTCGAGCTGCGTGGCGGGGGCGGCGTCGTGGCGACGTGGCAGCGCCAGTACGATGAGGGCGGCCTGCAAGCGCTTCATCCCAAACCCCGAGGCCGCCCGAAGACGATGCCCAAGCCCAAACCTACAGAATTGCCGCCGCCTCAGGCGCAGGACACGCGCTCCCTGGAGGAACTGCGCAAGGAGAACGAAGCCCTGCGCGCGGAGGTGGCCTACCTAAAAAAACTCGAGGCCTTGGTTCGAACCAACCGGCAAGCTGCGCCCAAAGGGCGCAAGCCGTCCTCGAGCTGAGGCCAAATTACCCGTTGCGTATGCTGCTACAAGCGGCAGGCCTGTCGCGCAGCACGTTCTACTACCAGGCCAAGGACTGCAGGCCGGCGATAGGTACGCCGACCTGAAGGCCAGCATCAGCGCCGTGTACGAGCGCCACAAGGGGCGTTATGGCTATCGGCGCATCGCGGCCGAGCTCGGCCGCAGCGGCCAGGTGGTCAATCACAACAGCGTCGAACAGCTACGACAGGGCTTGCGGCGCTACATCCATTACTACAACCACCATCGGCTCAAGCTCAAGCTACAAGGCCTGAGCCCGGTGGAGTACCGAACTCAGGCCTTGGGCCAATAGCTTCCAAAGTGTCCAACTTCTTGGGGTCAGTTCAACAGGCCCCTTTTTTATTTCGCGGGGCACGGCTCGGCTGCCGTGGAGCGGGTGCCCGACCCGGACGGCAGCAGTACCGCCGGGGCCATGTCGATTTTTCAAGGCGTGACTGTCCTCTGTTCGCCCCTGCTGTGCCGACCCTACGCTGGGCGTCCGATCTGCAGGGAGACTTCATGGACAACCGACAGCCGCAAAAGAGGCCCGACGGCAACGGCATGCCGGGTGGGGGCGGTTCAATTCAGCCCCCGTCCGGCCAAAAACTTCGCGCCATCCCGCCCTCCGGGCCACCTGGGAAGAACGAGGCGCCAGCCTTGGAGGTTCAGGTCAGCTACAAGGAACTCACGGCTGCCGAGAACGCGGCGCTCCGACACCTCGAAAGCGCGAAAAAGGGCAAGTCGGTAGCGGAGAAGAATGACGCGATCGGCTGCTGGGTCGACAACAAAACCTGCCAGCTTGTTGCCGGTGCCACGACCCAGGTCTGCTACAGCGGAAAGGGCAGAGAGCCGCCGGTTTTCTCGCAGGAAACCAAGGAGGAAAAAGCCGGGAGAGAACGCCGCGAAAAGCAGGCAAAAGCGGATCGCGAAAAGACAATGAAGAACCAGCCGACGCCCAAGCAGCCGTCACGGGCGGAGTTGGAACGGCAGCGGGTTGCGGCATCGCAAGCGGCCAACGACAGGGTGAATCGGCTGGCGGCCAACATCAAGGCCGCGAAGCTGGGCGACGCAGAAGTGGGCTGTCTGGTCGCCACCCAAAACATCCTCGAACAGGTGAAATGCGGCATCGACAAGGGCCAGCAGACATTTGTGATGCTGTGCTCCGAAGGTCCCTGCAAGTCATGCCAGGAAAATATTCTGCGTTTCTGCTCAAGCAAAAATGTGGCGGCCGTCAGTGTGATCTATCAGCTCGCCAAGTCGACCGAAAAGGGTAAGGCGGACGAGGTGCGCGGCACCGCCGAGGCGATCAAGGTTGAAGGCAGCCCGTATTTCGTTTGGAGACCGGATATTCTGAAATATAAGGGTGGGAGTGCAAGCGGCAATAACAATAACAATAACAATACCAACCGGGTCGACAACAACAATAACCGCTTGCACTGAACCCGCGCAGAGGCAACGGGCGAAGGACGATAACGCGCCCGGCCGGCGGCGTCGCCGGCCGGGCCCCGCGCTGCTCAATAGCCCAACGTGAAACGGCGCCGCACGTGCGCCGGCCGCTCGACCTCGTCGAGCACTGCGACGGCCAGGTCGCCCACCGTCACCCGCGCCGGCTGCCCGGCGTCCATCAGCACCTCGTCCCCACCCAGCCGGAAGCCGCCGCGCTTGGCGCCGGGGTCGAGAAACACCGGCGGCGAGACGAAGGTCCAGGCCAATTCCGTTTCCTGGCGCAGCAGGTTGAGCGCCTCACGCGCGGCCAGGGCGCCCTGTTTCCACTCCGCCGGGAAGTCCGGCGTGTCGACCAACTGCACGCCCGGGGCAACGTACAAGCTGCCCGCGCCGCCCACCACCAGCAGCCGCTGGACGCCCGCCGCGCGGGTGCCTTCGGCGATGGCGCGGCTGCCGCGCAAGAACTCCTCGTACAGGTCGGGGTTCTGCCAGCCCGCGTTGTAGGCGCTGAGCACCGCGTCGTGGCCCGCCACTGCGTCGCTCACCTGGGCGGCGTGCAGCACGTCGGCTTGCCGCACGTCCACGCCGGGTCGCGCGGGCAAGCGGCTGGGGTCGCGCTGCAGGGCGGTCACCTGGTGGCCGCGCTGCAGGGCTTCGTTGAGCAGGGCGGCACCGACGAAACCGGTGCCGCCGATCAGGGCGAGTCGCATGACATTCCTTTCGAAGTGGACGAAACAACAAGACCGAGCGACGATAGAACCTTCAACCGCGCTACACCAGTCCCGCTTTTTGGCAACTCTGCTTTAGAAAAACTTCATGATCGACCAGCTCAAGCGCATGGCCGTGTTTGCCGAAGTGGTCGAACACGGCTCGATGAGCGCCGCCGCCCGCACGCTGGGCACCACCACCTCGGCCGTCAGCCAACAGCTGCGCGAGCTGGAGCGCAGCATGGGTGTCACCTTGCTGCACCGCTCGAGCCGCAAGTTGCAGCTGACCGAGGCGGGCCAGCGCTTCTTCAGCGGCTGCGCGACGATGCTCGCGGCGGCGCGGTCCGCCGAGCAACAACTGGCGCAGCTGCGTGACGCGCCGGTGGGCGAGCTGCGGGTGGCCTCGCCGGTCGGCTTTGCACGCCACCTCGGGCCGGCCCTGGCGCCGCTGCTGTCCGCCAACCCGGGGCTCAGCCTGCACCTGCAGGTCGACGACGCGCTGATCGACCTGGTCGACGCGCGCATCGACCTCGCCGTGCGCTTCGGCCGCCTGCCGGACTCGAGCTGGGTCGCCCAGCGCCTGGCCGAGCTCGAACTGGCGGTGTGCGCCTCGCCGGCCTACCTGGCCCGCCGCGGGGTGCCGACGCTGCCGGCCGATCTCGCCCACCACGAGTGGCTGCGCGTCGACGCGCGGCCGGGCCTCGCGGCGCTGGAACTGACCGGGCCGCAGGGGGTGGTCGAGCGGCTGCGGCCGGCCACCCGGGTCACCAGCAACAACCAGCTGTCGTTGCAGCAGCTGTGCGAGGCGGGGATCGGCCTTGCGGTGCTGGCGCTGCAGGACATCGAAGCGTCGCTGGTCTCCGGCGCGCTGGTGCCGCTGCTGCCCGAGTGGCGGCTGGCCCCCTTGCCGATGTATGTCGTGACGCCGCGCCGCGACACCCAGCCGGCCAAGGTGCGCCACGCGATCGCCGCGGTGCAGGCCTACCTGCAAGGCCTGCGCAGCGGGCCGTCGGCGCGGGCCGCCTGGAGGCCGCCTGCGGCGCCGATGGCGAGCGGTAGCATCGCAGCATGAACGCCTTTTCCACGCGACGCGCCTTCCGCGGCCATGCTCCGCGGCGGCTGGCCGGGTTGCTGCTGAGCCTGCTGTGCGGGTGCGCTGCGGCGCAGACCGCCTGGCTGTTCGGCGAGCGCCACGACCAGCTCGACCAGCAGCGCCAGGTGGCCGCCGAAGTGCAACGCTTGGCCCAACAGGGGCGTTTGCACGCGCTGGTGGTCGAGATGGCCGAGCGCGGCCGCCACACCGCAGGACTGCCCAAGCACAGCAGCGAGGCGCAGGTGCGCGACGCGCTGGGCTGGCACGACAAGGCCTGGCCGTGGTCACAGTACCGCGACGTGGTGATGCACGCCGTGCAGGCCGGCCGGCCCGTCTACGGTGGCGACTTGCCACGGCCGGCGCTGCGCGAGGCGATGGGCCAGACGCATTGGGACCGCGCCGTGCCGCCGCCCGCCCATGCGCGCCTCATCGAGGCGGTGCGGGAGGGACATTGCGGCTTGTTGCCCGAGGCGCACCTGCCCGGCATGGTGCGCATGCAACTGGCACGCGACCGCAGCCTGGCGGAAACCTTGCGCGATGCCAGCGCCGGCGCCGCCCGCGACCGGGTCACCGTGATGCTCAGCGGCGCGGTGCACGCCTCGCGCGGCACCGGCGTGCCGCTGCAACTCGACAACGTCGCGCCGGGCCTGGTCGTGCGCACCATCGTGTTTGCCGCGGCCGGCGCCGAGACCCGCACCGGTTTCGACGAAACACGTCCCGCACGGCTCACGCCGACCAAGAGCGACCCGTGCGACGCCTTACGCCGGAAGGCCGTGCCCGCCGCCCCTCCGGCCTCTGGAGCTGCTTCCTCATGACCTCACCCGACACCACACCCCCACCCGGCGGGCCGCTCGCCGGCCTCAAGGTGGTCGAACTCGGCCAGCTGATCGCCGGCCCCTTTGCCGCCAAGACCTTGGCCGACTTCGGCGCCGACGTCCTCAAGATCGAGCCGCCGGGGCAGGGCGACCCGTTGCGCCAGTGGCGCTTGCTGCACGAGGGCACCAGCGTCTGGTGGCAGGTGCAGTCGCGCAACAAGAAGAGCGTGACGCTCGACCTGCGCCAGGCCGAAGCGCGCGAGATCGCGCGCCGCCTGATCGCCGAAGCCGACGTGGTGGTCGAGAACTTCAAGCCGGGTGTGATGGAGGCCTGGGGGCTGGGCTACGAGGTGCTCAGCGCCGACAACCCGGGGCTGGTGATGCTGCGCATCAGCGGCTACGGCCAGACCGGGCCCTACAAGGACCGCCCCGGCTTCGGCGTGGTGGCCGAGGCGATGGGCGGCCTGCGCCATCTGAGCGGCGAGCCCGGCCGGGTACCGGTGCGCGTGGGCGTCAGCATCGGCGACACGCTGGCTTCGCTGCACGGTGTCATCGGCGTGCTGCTGGCGCTGCAGCATCGGCAGCGCAGCGGTCGCGGCCAGGTGGTCGACGTCGCGCTGTACGAAGCGGTGTTCAACTGCATGGAAAGCCTGCTGCCCGAGTACAGCGCGTTCGGCGTGGTACGTGAAGCCGCGGGCTCGGCCCTGCCGGGCATCGCGCCGAGCAATGCCTATCCCTGCCGCGACGGTTATGTGCTGGTGGCAGGCAATGGCGATTCCATCTTCAAGCGCCTGATGGCGGTGATCGGGCGCGACGATCTGGCGCAAGACCCGGCCCTCGCGCACAACACCGGCCGCGTGGCGCGGGTGGACGACATCGACGCCGCCATCGGCGACTGGACCCGAACGCGCGAGGTCGCACAGGTGCTCGAGGCCTTGACCGGCGCCCAGGTCCCGGCCGGGCGCATCTACACCGCCAAGGACATCGCCGAAGACCCGCACTACCGGGCCCGCGGCATGATCGAGCAGGTCGTGAGCGACACCGGCCTGGCGGTCGAGGTGCCGGGCGTGGTGCCCAAGCTGAGCGCCACGCCCGGCCGCATCACGCGCAGGGCGCCAGCGCTGGGAGAAGACACCGAGGCGGTGCTGCGCGAGATCGGCGTGACGGCCGAACAGCTGCAGGCGTTGCGGGCGCGCGGTGTCGTCTGAGCGGCCTCAGCTGCCGCCGCCGTTGGGCCGCTTCAGGTCACGGAAGGCAGCGAAGAACCACGAGCGCATGCCGATCACCAGCGTGTAGGGCGCGCGCTGTTGTGGCGGCAGCTTCTGGTCGGCCAGGTGCTGCTGGGCAAAGTCCTGCGCCACCCGCTGCAGCCGCTCGTTGAACAAGTTGGCGAGGCTCTTGCCGATCGAGCCGTGCACCAGCGTCAGCATCTCGCCGTCGCCGTCGAAGCCGCCGCTGTAGTAGTCGTCCACCACCTGCTCGCGAAAGAACTGCATCACCGGTCCGTGTGGCCGCCAGCGAAAGCCCTTGGCCAGCTTCAGCCGGTAGCGGTTCATCGGCTTCAGCTCGATGATGCCCAGGCGGTCGAGCTGGGTGAGGCATTTCACCAGGTCGGCTTCGCTGTAGGTGTAGGTCGAGACGATCTGCTCGCAGGTCCACAGGCTCAGGCAGCAGATCGCCACCAGCATCAAACGCCGGTCGGCCACCACCGCCTTCTCCTGCTCCAGGGTCAGCTCACGCCGCAGCGGTTGTGCATCGGCGACCTGGCGTGCCAGGTCGGCAAAGTCGAGCTTCAGCACGCGGCAGATCTCGTCGATGCGCGACAGCGGCATGTCGGCCTTGGCGAACATGCGCTTGACGCTCGACTCCGCCATGCCGAGCTGCGGCGCCAGCTCGGCATAGGTGAGCCCGGCGGTTTTCAGCTCGGCTTTCAGGGCGACGACGAGGTCGAGGGTGGTGCTCATCTACAGGGCTCCTTCAGGGCCTGAAGTATCTCCTGAAGATACTGCCTGCCTCCGTCAGCGCCACCCCGTACTGTTTCGTTGCCCTTGGGGCAGCCGGCCGGCACGATGCACGCCATGTTCAACAGCCCAGAGGCTTGCATGCGTACCGTCCCCCTGATCCGTCGTGACACCAAGGCCTGGAAGACCCAGGTGTGGGTGTCCTTCGGTGCCGCCGTGACCTTGTGTGGGACCGGCCTGGCCTACCTGCCGGGCGAGGACATCCACCGGGCCTTCATGGTGATGGGCTACGTCTTCTGCCTCTCGACCGCCTTCGCGCTCAGCAAGTTCGTGCGCGACAACGAACTGCGCCAGACCGACACGCCGATGTGGAAGCTGGTGGTCTGGGGCGGTTTCGGGCTCGCGATGGCGCTGACCGGCTGGGGTTTGTGGCGCATGGACGTCAACCCGACCTACAAGGCCTACCTCGGCGTCAGCTGGCTGTTTCTGATCTCGACCGTGTTCACGCTGGCCAAGACGCTGCGTGACGCACACGAGGCCGACCTCGCCGAAGCCCGCATGCAAGGCGCGGCCAGCCGCGCCGCGGTGACGGCTGACAACGCGTGATGAACCCCTCGACCCTTGGAAGGAGATGCTCCGTGAAGCAGATGTCCGTTCGGTGTTCGTCCCGCCGCCTCGCGGCCGCGCTGGCTGCCCAGCTCCTGCTCGTGTCGGCACTGGCCGCCTGGCGCCCGGCGCAAGCCCACCCGGGCGCGTCCGACGCGAGCGTCTTGTCGGCCTTGCCGGTGGCGGTGTCGGTGGCAGCGCCGGCAGTGGTCTTGTCGGCCGGTGCCGCCCTCACGGTGGTGGCCGTCGAAGCCTCGGCCGCCGGCACGGTCTGGGTGCTGGAGCGCGCGTCAGATGGTGCCCGGGCCAGCGTCAAGCTCGCCGGTGGTGCCTCGCTGGCCGTCGGCACGGCGGTCACCGTGGTCGCGCTCAGCGCCGGTTGGGTGTTGTCGGCCGCCGGCCGGGCCATCGCCTTCATTCCAAATGAAATCGGCGCTGCGTTGTTGTACGACCAACGGCTGACACGCTGAACCGCGATGACCCGACTCTTGTCACTACGCGCCGGCGCCGCCGTGGCGATCGCGCTGACCGCCGTGGCCGCACATGCCGGCCGGGACTGCGACAGCAAGCCCCTCACGACCGACACCCTGGACCGTGGGCTGCAGCTGGCGCAGCGCACCGCCCGCTACCTCGACAGCACCGGCGCGCGCGTGGCCGTGCTGGCCCGGGCCGGACAGGACCTGAGCCGCTACGGCCTGCGCTACTCGCATCTCGGCTTTGCCTACCGCGAGACCGGTAGCGGCGTGTGGCGCGTGGTGCACAAGCTCAACCATTGCGACAGCGCCCAGGCCGACCTCTACCGCCAAGGGCTCGGGCAGTTCTTCCTCGACGACCTGCACCGGTACGAGGCCGGCGTGGTGCTGTTGGCGCCGGCCTTGCAGGAGCGGCTGCTGCCCTTGCTGCAAGACCCGTCGCAGCTGGCCCGTTTGCACACCCCGGCCTACAACATGCTTGCCTACCCCTGGTCGGGGCGTTACCAGCAGTCCAACCAGTGGGCCATCGAAACCCTGGCGTTCGCGGCCGACACGGGGGCCGACAGCCGCGAGCGCGCCCAGGCGTGGCTGCGGCTGAAGGACTACCGACCGACGCAGCTGCGCCTGGGCACCTTCACACGGCTCGGTGCCCGCGCGACCCGCGCCAACATCGCGTTCGACGACCATCCCGGGTCGCAGCGCTACAGCGGTCGCATCGAAACCGTCACCGTCGACTCGGTGTTCGAATGGCTGCCGCGCGCCGGCCTCGGCACCCGCGTGGCCACGGTCGACTGACGCCGGGTATGCGGCGTACTGCGCGCCAGCGCGGTATTCCTGTCGCGCCGGGCGCCGCCGCGCTGTGTGCCGGGTGGTTAAATCGCGGCAACGCCGAGGGTCCAGAAGACAACACGATGAGCCAGTCCCACACCAGCCAGTTCGCGCTGCTGACGCAGCGCCGTTTCGCGCCGTTCTTCTGGACCCAGTTCCTGGGGGCCGGCAACGACAACCTGTTCAAGTTCGCCTTCACCGTGCTCGTCACCTACCAGGTGCAGGTGGCCTGGCTGCCGCCGGCGGTCGCCGGCCTGGCCATCGGGGCCTTGTTCATCCTGCCCTTCCTGCTGTTCTCGGCGACCAGCGGACAGCTGGCGGACAAGTACGACAAGGCCCGTTTGATCCGGTTCGTGAAGTCGCTCGAGATCGCCATCATGGCCGTCGCCGGGATCGGATTCGTCACCCAGCAGGTGGCCGTGCTGCTGCTGTGCGTGTTCCTGATGGGCTTGCACTCCACCTTGTTCGGCCCAGTGAAGTACGCCTACCTGCCGCAGCACCTGAGCGAGCGCGAGCTCACCGGCGGCAACGGCATGGTCGAAATGGGCACCTTCGTGGCGATCCTGCTCGGCAACGTCGCCGGTGGCCTGTTGATCGCAATGCCCGGGGTCGGCGCGCAATACGTCGCGTGGGCCTGCTTCGGCCTGGCGGTGTTGGGGCGTGTCACGGCCCAGCGTGTGCCGGTCTCGCCGGCCACCGACCCGGCCTTGCAGATCAACTGGAACCCGCTCAGCGAAACCTTGCGCAACCTGCGCCTCGCGCGCGAGAGCGTCGCGGTGTTCCGCTCCATCCTCGGCATCTCGTGGATGTGGTTCTTCGGGGCGGTGTTTTTGTCCCAGTTCCCGTCGTTCGCCAAGGAGGTGCTGCACGGCAACGAGCAGGTCGCGTCGCTGCTGCTGGTGGTGTTCTCGGTCGGCATCGGCATCGGCTCGCTGCTGTGCGAGACGCTGTCGCGGCGCCATGTCGAGATCGGCCTGGTGCCGGTGGGCGCGCTGGGCATGAGTGTGTTCGCGATCGACCTGTACTTCGCGTCGCGCGGGCTGCCCCAGCCGGCCGTGTCCTACACGCTGGGCAGCTTCGTCGCGCAGCCCGGCCATGTGCGCGTGTTGCTCGACCTGCTGCTGCTCAGCCTCAGCGCCGGCCTCTACAGCGTGCCGATGTATGCGCTGATCCAGATGCGCGCGCAGGCCAGCCACCGGGCTCGCATCATTGCCGCCAACAACATCCTCAACGCACTGTTCATGATCGCCAGCGCAGTGCTCGCCGGTGCCCTGTTGCAAGCCGGCTTCAGCGTGCCGCAGGTGTTCCTGGTCACCGGGCTGCTGAATGCCCTGGTCGGCTTCTACATCTTCATGCTGGTGCCCGAATACCTGCTGCGTTTCGTCGCCTTGCTCGTCTCGCGCTGCATCTACCGCTTCAAGGTGCACGGCGACGAGCACATCCCGTCGCACGGTGCGGCCGTCATCGCGGCCAACCATGTCAGCTTCGTCGACGCCATCTTGCTGATGGCGGCCAGCCCGCGGCCCATCGTGTTCATCATGGACCACCGCATCTTCAAGATCCCGGTGCTCGGCTGGCTGTTCAAGCTGGCGCGCGCGATCCCGATCGCGCCGCAGAAAGAAGACCCGGCCACCTACGAGCGGGCCTTTCAGGAAGCGCAGCGCGTGCTGCGTGAGGGTGACCTGCTGGGCATCTTCCCCGAAGGCGCCATCACGCGGGACGGCACGCTGCAGGAGTTCAAGGGCGGCTTGATGAAGATCCTGCAGGCCCAGCCGGCGCCGGTGGTGCCGGTCGCCCTGCAGAACCTGTGGGGCTCCTACTTCTCGCGCGTCGAGCAAGGCACGGCGATGGTGCGGCCGTTCCGCCGCGGCGTGTTCAGCCGTGTGGGGGTGGTCGCCGGTCCGGCGATGCCGGCCGAGACCGTGTCGCTCGACGGCTTGCGTGAGCGGGTCGGCCGGTTGCTCGCGGCCTGACCCGATGGCTCGCAACGTCGAAATCAAGGCGAGGGCGGCCGACCTCCAGGCGGTCGAAGCGCGGGTGCGCCCGCTGGCCGACCAGGGCCCCATCGAGCTGCACCAGGACGACACGTTTTTCCGCTGTGACCAGGGTCGTCTGAAGTTGCGCGACTTCGGCGACGGACACGGCGAGCTGATCTTCTACCGCCGGGCCGACCAACTGGCGCCGAAATGCTCGCATTACGAGATCACCGTGACCGACGAGCCAGCGCGTTTGCGCGAGGTGCTGACGCAGGCGCTGGGCGTCGTCGGGCGGGTGCGCAAACGGCGCACGCTCTACCTGGTGGGCGCCACCCGTGTGCACCTCGACGAGGTCGACGAGCTGGGGTGTTTCGTCGAGCTGGAGGTGGTGCTGCAGTCGGGCGAGCCGATCGAGCAGGGCGAGGCGACCGCCCGGGCGCTGCTCAAGGCGCTGCAGATCGCCGACGACGCGCTGCTGGCACCGGCCTACGTCGACCTGCTGCAGTCCCGCTGACCGCGGGTCGCCGCGCGCAAGGCGGTCATAGGGCTGTCACCCAGGCGTGATAGCGCCATCGAAAATCTTCATAAGTGCAAGACTGGCATCACTGCTGATACGAATTGTCAATTTCGCGGTGGGCAAGCTGCGGCATCCTTGCGGCCATTTGCAGTCTCAATCCAAGAGTCTCAGGGGGTTCCAGATGCCATTCCAGTTGTCGCGCGGCGCCGTCGCGCGTATTGCGCCGTTCGTGCTGTTCATGGTGCTGTTGGCGGTGCGCGGCGCCATCCCGGCCGACGCGGGCCTCGACGCGCGCTGGGTCTACGGGGTCAGCGTGGTGGCGGTGGGGGCGCTGCTCGCCTATTTCTGGCGCGAATACACCGAACTGGCGCGCGGGACCTGGCCCAACCTCAAGGAGTGGGTGCTTGCGATCGCCGTCGGCGTCGCCGTGTTCGCCCTGTGGATCAACCTCACCCTGCCGTGGATGGTGGTGGGCGAGGCGACCGCCGCCTTCACGCCGGTCGACGACCAGGGCCGCCTCGACTGGCCGCTGATCGCGGTGCGCTGGGTCGGCGCGGCGCTGCTGGTGCCGGTGATGGAAGAGCTGTTCTGGCGTTCGTTTTTGATGCGCTGGATCGAGCAGCCGCAGTTCGAGGGGGTCGACCCGCGCCGTGTCGGCCTCAAGGCCATCGCCATGTCGACCGGTGTGTTCGCGCTGGCGCACACGCTGTGGCTGGCGGCCATCATCGCCGGCCTCGCCTATGCCTGGTTGTACCGCCACACCGGCAAGCTGTGGGTGCCGACCATCTCGCATGCGGTCACCAACGGCGTGCTGGGGGTGTGGGTGGTACACACCGGGCAGTGGCAGTTCTGGTGATGCGGGCTGAGGGCGGGCGGGCGAACGCGCTACAGTGAGCCCTCGGCGCGGCTTGCCGCGCAGCTACCGAGACGCTTCTTTCCATGCTCGCCTATCGACATGCTTTTCACGCGGGCAACCATGCCGACGTCCTCAAACACCTGGTGCTGGTGCAGGTCCTGCGCTATCTGGGTGAAAAGGAAAAGCCGTACTGGCTGATCGACACCCACGCCGGTGCCGGGGCCTACAAGCTGCACAGCCGTTATGCGCAGCAGAACGCCGAGTTCGAGCAGGGCATCGCGCGGCTGTGGCAGCGCGACGACCTGCCGCCGCCGGTGGCCGATTACGTCGAGCTGGTACGGGCCCACAACGCCAGCGGTGACTTGAAGCACTACCCAGGCTCTCCGGCGCTGGCCTTGCAGGTGCTGCGCCCGCAAGACCGGCTGCGATTGTTCGAGCTGCACCCCACCGACCACCGCTTGCTGGCGGCGCATTTCGGCTCGCAGCCGCACACCGAAGTGCACCATGCCGACGGGTTTTCCTCGCTCAAGGCGCAGCTGCCGCCGCCCTCGCGCCGCGCCGCGGTGCTGATCGACCCGCCCTACGAGATCAAGGCCGATTACAACCTGGTGGTCAACTCGGTGCGCGACGGCCTCAAGCGGTTTGCCGAGTGCGTGATGATGGTCTGGTACCCGCAGCTGCCGCGGCTCGAATCGCAGCAGCTGCCGCAGCGTTTGAAATCGCTGGCGCCCAAGGGCTGGCTGCACGTGCGCATGACGGTGCAGAAGACCGATCAGCGCGGCTTCGGCCTGCTGGGCAGTGGCATGTTCGTGATCAACCCGCCCTGGGTGCTGCACGACACGCTCCGCGATGTGCTGCCCTGGCTGACCGAGGCGCTGGCGCAGTACGACGGCGCGTCGTATCTGCTGGAGCAGCGCACGGATTGAGCGGCAGGGGCGCTGTGGGTGTCGGAGCCGGCGGCGCCCGTGTTCGGCGCGCGCACAACACGGACCGTCAGTTGCCCGTGAGCCGCCTGACCATGGCCGCGCTGGTGAGGAGTTCCAGCTGCGCTTCCAGGCGGATGACGCGCGCCGTCAGGTCTTCGATTTTCTGCTGCTGAGACTTCATCGCCTCGGACTGTCGGTTCACCTTGTCTTCGAGCTTGATCATCGAAGTCAGTGCACCCCAGACCCTGTCGGTGACGCCCATCAGGCGGCCTTCCGCTGTGCCGGCCGGGCTGCTTTCGCCTCGGCTTCCATCGTCGCGATCCGCTGATTGCTGGCTTCGATAAACGCCAGCGCGTCGTCGATCGCCTCACCGGCACGTTCTGCGGCGCTGCGGGCCGCGTCGGCCAGCGCACTCAGTTCGGCATCGGTTTCGTCGGCCCGGTAGGCGAAGGCGCCGCGGCGCATCAACTCGGAGATGGGCAGGTCGAGGGCCTTCGCCTTGGCGGCGATCGCCTCTTTGTCCTGCGGTGTGGCCTGAACCACGATCCGTTCGATGGCAGCCGACATGTGCACCTCCTCGGTTAGCGGTCTATGTACATTATATGTACATCTTGTGCCTGTCAACACGTCGGCGCCAGGCGGCATTTCAGCCGGAATGCCGCCGTTTTCTGCCCGCAGGGTCCCCGCTTCCAGCCTCCGCAGCGCTCAAACCCCGCGGGCCCGGTCCGTCGCGAACTGGCGGCGAAACGCCTCGAAGCCCCCCGCGTCGAGGGACTCGCGCACCTCGCGCATCAGGTCCAGGTAGTAGTGCAGGTTGTGCACACTGGTCAGCATCGGCCCCAGCATCTCGCCGCAGCGGTCGAGGTGGTGCAGGTAGGCGCGGCTGAAGTTGGTGCAGGTGTAGCAGCTGCAGCTCTCGTCGAGCGGCCGTTCGTCGGTCTTGTAGCGCGTGTTGCGCAGGCGCAGGTCGCCGTAGCGGGTGAACAAATGGCCGTTGCGCGCGTTGCGGGTGGGCATCACGCAGTCGAACATGTCGATGCCGTTGGCGACGCCGTCCACCAGGTCTTCGGGCGTGCCCACCCCCATCAGGTAGTGCGGCTTGTGGGCCGGCAGCCGCGGGCCGATGTGTTCGAGCACCCGCAGCATCTCGGCCTTGGGTTCGCCGACGCTCAGGCCGCCCACCGCCAGGCCGGGAAAGTCCAGCAGCTCCAGCCCTGCGAGCGACTCGTCGCGCAGATGCGTGAACATGCCGCCCTGCACGATGCCGAACAAGGCATTCGGGTTCTGCAGCCGCTCGAATTCGAGCTGGCAACGCTTGGCCCAGCGCAGGCTCAGCTCCATCGAGTAGCGCGCTTCCTTCTCGGTGGTCAGCCGCCCGCTCGCCTTGTCGCCCATGATGTAGGGCGTGCACTCGTCGAACTGCATCACGACGTCGCTGTTCAGCACATGCTGGATCTGCATGCTGACTTCGGGCGTCAGGAACAGCTTGTCGCCGTTGACCGGCGACGCGAACTTCACGCCTTCCTCGCTGATCTTGCGCATGTCGCCCAGGCTCCACACCTGAAAGCCGCCGCTGTCGGTCAGGATGGGCTTGTGCCAGCCTTCGAAGCGGTGCAGCCCGCCGAAGGGGCGCAGCACGTCCATCCCGGGGCGCAGCCACAGGTGGAAGGTGTTGCCGAGGATGATCTGCGCGCCCATCTCTTCGAGCGAGCGCGGCATCACGCCCTTCACCGTGCCATAGGTGCCCACCGGCATGAAGATCGGCGTCTCGACCACACCGTGGTTCAGGGTCAATCGGCCCCGGCGCGCGTGGCCCTCGGTCTTGAGGACTTCGAACTGGAGGCCGCTGGGCAGGGGAATGCGAGCCGAAGCGGAGCTGGGGAGGGTGTGGTGATCCATGGGGAACCGTGGTGTAAGGCGGATTTCGCTGCGGTCGCAGTCCAACGACGTCAGAAGGGGCGCTCCAACAACATCGCGTCGCCGTAACTGAAGAACCGATACCGCTGCGCGATCGCATGACGATACAGCGCCATCACATGGGCATACCCTGCAAAGGCGCTGACCAGCATCATCAGCGTGCTCTTGGGCAGGTGGAAGTTGGTGACCAGCCGATCGACCACCCGGAACTCGAAGCCGGGTGTGATGAAGATGTCTGTCTCGCGCGCTCCGGCCACCAGGCGGCCGCCAAGCGCCGCCGATTCGAGCGCTCGCAAGGTGGTGGTGCCGACCGCCACCACCCGACCGCCGCGTTCCCGGGCCTGAGCTACGGCGGCGACCGTCGCCGCCGACACTTCGAACCATTCGCTGTGCATCTTGTGCTCGGCCAGGTTCTCGGTGCGCACCGGCTGGAAGGTGCCGGCGCCGACATGCAGCGTCACGCCCGCGGTTGTGATGCCACGCTCGGCCAAGGCGGCCAGCACACCGTCGTCGAAGTGCAGGGCCGCGGTGGGCGCCGCCACCGCGCCCGGCTTGTCGGCGAACACCGTCTGGTAGCGACGCGCGTCTTCGCTGGTGTCTTCATGCGTGATATAGGGCGGCAGCGGCACATGCCCATGGCGCTCCAGCAAGGCCAGCGGCTCCTCGGGAAAGCGCAGGTGGAACAAACCGCCGTCCGGGCCGCCGCGGCCCAGCACTTCGGCGTCGAAGGCCTGCGCGAAGCGCACCACCGTGCCGGCCTTGGGCGACTTGCTGGCACGCAGATGGGCCAGCACCTCGTGCCCGGGCAGCACCCGCTCCACCAGCGCCTCGATCGCCCCGCCGCTCGCCTTGGCGCCATACAGCCGCGCCTTGATGACGCGCGTATCGTTGAAGACCAGCAAGTCCCCCGGCTGCAGCAGGCCCGGCAGTTCGCGAAAGATGCGGTCCACCGGGGTGGGCCCGCGGCCGTCGAGCAGGCGCGAGCCGCTGCGCTCGGGCGCCGGTTGCTGCGCGATCAGCTCGGGCGGCAGCTCGAAGTCGAAGTCGCTGAGCGTGTAGGCGCCCGGGGTGGGGGAAGCAGAGGCGGGCGTGGCAGGCGAGTGGGGATCGGAAGAGGGCATGGATGCGAGGGCCGGACAGACCCGTGCCGATGGAATGCAAAGCAAAGGCAGAATTGTCCCCCATGCCGCCGGCCGCCGCTTCGCCCTCTGCTTCCGCTTCCAGCCCCGCTGGCAAGGTCGCCAAGTCCGCCCCTCAGAAGGCGCTCGAGAAAATGGGCCTGGCGCGCGACATCGATCTCGCGTTGCACCTGCCGCTGCGCTACGAGGACGAAACCCGTGTCACCCGCCTCGGCGACGCGCGCCACGGCGACACGGTGCAGGTCGAAGGTGTGGTGACCGACAGCCAGATCACGCTGCGGCCGCGCCGCCAGCTCGTCGTCACGCTCGACGACGGCACTGACACCGTGCACCTGCGCTTCTTCAGCTTCTACCCTGCGCACCAGAAGACGCTCGCGGTGGGCCAGCGCGTCCGGGCACGGGGGGAGCTGCGGGGCGGGTTTCTGGGCCGCGAGATGGTGCACCCGAGCTTCAGGGCGGTCGACGAGCACACGCCGCTGGCCACCTCGTTGACGCCGGTCTATCCGACCTCGGCCAGTTTGCCTCAAGCCTATCTGCGCAAGGCGGTCGCCTCGGGCCTCGCGCGTGCCTGGCTCGACGAGATCCTGCCGGCCGAGGTGCTGCCCGCCGGCCTGCCGCCGTTGCAGCAGGCCTTGCAGTTCCTGCACCACCCGCCGCCCGCCACGTCGGTGCTGACGCTGGAAGACCGCACCCATCCCGCCTGGCAGCGGCTCAAGTTCGAGGAGCTGCTGGCACAGCAGCTCTCGCAGCTGCAGGCCCAGCGCGAGCGTGCCCGATTGCGTGCACCGCCGCTGCCGCTCGAGCGCGGCGGCCTGCACGAACGATTGCTGGCGGCGCTGCCGTTCCAGCTGACCGGCGCGCAGCGCCGCGTGGTGGAAGAGATCGCACACGACCTGCAGCGGCCGCAGCCGATGCACCGGTTGCTGCAAGGTGACGTCGGCTCGGGCAAGACCGTGGTGGCAGCACTCGCGGCCGCGATCGCGATCGGGGCCGGCTGGCAGTGTGCGCTGATGGCGCCCACGGAGATACTGGCCGAGCAGCATTTCCGCAAGCTGGTGGGCTGGCTCGAGCCGCTGGGCATCGTCACGGCCTGGCTCACCGGCAGCCAGAAGGGCAAGGCGCGTCGCGAGAGCATGGCGCAGGTGGCCGACGGGCAGGCGCAGCTCGTGGTCGGCACCCACGCGGTGATCCAGGACCAGGTCGAGTTCGCGCGGCTGGGGCTGGCCATCATCGACGAGCAGCACCGCTTCGGCGTGGCGCAGCGCCTGGCGCTGCGCAGCAAGATGAAGCCCAGTGCCGGCGAGGAACCGCATCTGCTGATGATGAGCGCGACGCCCATCCCGCGCACGCTGGCGATGACCTACTACGCTGACCTCGACGTCTCGACCATCGACGAACTGCCCCCCGGACGCACGCCCATCGTCACCAAGGTGTTCGCCGACACCCGCCGCGAGGCGGTGATCGAGCGCATCCGGCATGAAGTGGCGCAGGGGCGGCAGGTGTATTGGGTGTGCCCGCTGATCGAAGAGTCGGAGAAGCTCGACCTGCAGAACGCCACCGCCACCCACCAGCAGCTCGGCGAGGCACTGCCGGGTCACATGGTCGGGCTGCTGCACGGGCGCATGCCGGCGGCCGAGAAGGCGGCCGTGATGTCCTTGTTCGCCGGCGGGCAGATGGCGGTGCTGGTCGCCACCACGGTGATCGAAGTGGGCGTCGATGTGCCCAATGCCAGCCTGATGGTGATCGAACATGCCGAACGCTTCGGGCTCAGCCAGCTGCACCAGTTGCGCGGACGGGTGGGCCGGGGGGCCGTGGCGAGCGTGTGCGTGCTGCTGTACACCACACCGCTGTCCGACACCGGCAAGGCGCGGCTGAAGGCCATGGCCGAAACCCATGACGGGTTCGAGATCGCCCGGCGCGACCTCGAGATACGCGGCCCGGGGGAGTTCCTCGGCGCACGTCAGTCGGGCGCGCCGCTGCTGCGTTTCGCGAATCTCGAAGAGGACATCGGCTTGGTCCGCCACGCCAGGCGAGCGGCCGCGCTGATGCTCGAGCACCACGTGGGCGCCGCGCAGGCGCATGTGCAGCGCTGGCTGGGTGGCAAGGCCGAATACCTGAAGGCCTGAGGCGGGCGCGCCGCTGCGGGCGGCGGCAGCGTTCGATTCGCACCGTGCAAAAGCAAAAGGGGCCGCATCGGCGGCCCCCGGTTCGCACGGTCGTGGCGTTCAGAAACCGTAGCTCACGCCCAACGAGAACAGGTTGAAGCGCAGGCTCTCGCCGGCGTATTCGGCGTTCGACACGTCCCAGGTCGCGTTCAGGTGCAGCGCCTTGGTCAGCTTGTAGCCGACGCCGAAGCCGACGTAGGCGGTGGTCGTGTTGTCGCTGTCGCTGCCGCTCTCGTCGTAAACGGTCGCATTCACCTTCATCTTGTTGAAGGCGAGGCCGAAGCGCGCCACGGCGGTCCAAGACGGGGCCAGATCCCCGTGCAGGGCGAGGCCGAAGCCGAAACCGCTGGCCTTCATGCTGAGGTCGACAACCGGCGGCACGTCGACCGAGGCGGTGACCTTGCCGTACTGCGTGTAGCTGGCTTCGGCGGCCAGCTGCGGCGTGAACTTGTAGCCGCCGAACAGCTTGTAGGTGGAGCTGCTCTTGTCGCAGCTGAGGGTCCCTTCACAGCTTTCGTTCGCGCGCGACGTGCCGAATTGCAGGCCTGCATAACCCTCTGCGGACGCGGCGGTCGAAGCGATGACGCCGAGCGCAGCCAAAACCAACTTCTTCATCATGATGTGTCTACCGATTGTGTTGCTCTACTGACCCGGGCAGCCCGACCAGCCCCTCACCCCGGGTTCAGACACTCATTGTTACCGCTCGACCCCTCTCTATCCCAATTTCGATTCCCCCCCGCGATGGGGGAGTGACGGGCCTGTCCCCATCAGGGTGGCTGCTGACGGGGGCTGGCATCGGCTGTCTTCGCGCAGCACAATCGCCGGATGGGTGCGATAGATTTTCTCTCTTACGTCGCCTTCCGCCGGTCGCGCGGCGCCGCCTTCCACGACGGTGTCGCAGAGACGCACGAAGTGGGTCACCGCTTCAAAAACGTGCGGCCCGCGGGCAGTGGCATGGCCCTCCACCTCGCTGTGCGAGCCGGGTGGAGGCCTGCAGACGATGTGCGACGTGCCCCGGAGTTGTTGCCATGACCTTGACCGAGTTGCGCTACATCGTCGCTGTCGCGCGTGAGCGACATTTCGGGCGCGCTGCCGAGGCCTGTTTCGTGTCGCAGCCGACCTTGAGCGTGGCGATCAAGAAACTCGAGGACGAGTTGGACGTCAAGATCTTCGAGCGCGGCGCCAGCGAAGTGAGCGTCACTCCACTGGGCGAAGACATCGTCCGACAGGCCCAGGCGGTGCTCGACGAGGCCGCAGCCATCAAGGAAATCGCCAAGCGCGGCAAGGACCCGCTGGCCGGGCCGCTGCGGCTGGGCATCATCTACACCATCGGGCCCTATCTGTTGCCCGACCTGGTGAAGCAGACCATCGAGCAGGTGCCGCAGATGCCCTTGATGCTGCAAGAGAACTTCACCGTCAAGCTGCTCGAGATGCTGCGCACCGGAGAACTCGATTGCGCCATCATGGCCGAGCCCTTTCCCGACACCGGCCTTGCGATCGCGCCGCTCTACGACGAGCCCTTCATGGTGGCCGTGCCGCGCCAGCACGCGCTGGCCAAGCGGCAGAGTGTCACCTCGGAGGAGGTCAAGCGCGAGACCATGCTGCTGCTCGGCACCGGCCATTGCTTTCGCGACCATGTGCTCGAGGTGTGCCCCGAATTCGCGCGCTTCTCGAGCGACGCCGAGGGCATACGCAAAAGCTTCGAAGGCTCGTCGCTCGAGACCATCAAACACATGGTGGCTTCCGGCATGGGCATCACCGTGGTGCCCCAGTTGAGCGTGCCCCGCGATCCCCAGCCGCACGTCGCCTATGTGCCGTTCCACGACCCGGTGCCCACGCGCCGCGTGGTGCTGGCCTGGCGACGCACCTTCACGCGATACGAGGCGATCGCCGCGCTGCGCAACGCGGTCTACGGCTGCGAACTGCAAGGCGTGCAGAAGCTGTCGTGAGCGGCACGCCGGCTGCTGGTGAGCCGGATCATCATTCACTCAGGAGAACCCCCGCATGAGCAAAGACAAGCACAAGAGCTCGCCGATGCCGGTCAACATCGGCATCGACGAAGGCGACCGCGCGGCGATCGCCGCTGGCCTCAACAAGCTGCTGGCCGACACCTTCACGCTCTACCTGACGACCCACAACTTCCACTGGAACGTCACCGGTCCGATGTTCAACACGCTCCACAACATGTTCATGGAGCAGTACACCGAGTTGTGGAACGCGGTCGACCCGATCGCCGAGCGCATCCGCGCCTTGGGGCACACCGCGTCCGGCTCCTACAAGGACTATGGCGCGCTGACCTCGCTCAACGATGCGCCGAGCGAACCGCCCAAGGCCGAGGAGATGATCCGCATCCTGGTGCAAGGGCACGAGGGTGTGGCACGCACCGCGCGTGGCCTCTACCCGGTGGTCGAGAAGGCGTCGGACGAACCGTCCGCCGACTTGCTGACGCAGCGTCTGGACATTCACGAAAAGACGGCGTGGATGTTGCGCAGCCTGCTGGAGGATTGACGGCCGAGCGGCGAAGGAGGCCGGCGAGGGTCAGGGCGTCGCGCTCGCCCTGTGTCGGGCCGGCGGCCCTCTGGGCCACCTGCCGTACAGTTTCGGCATTCGCCCAAAAACCGTTCGGCGAATGAAAGGAGAGCGGATGACGGCAAGAGAAACGGAAAGCAGGCTGCTCGCCCGTTGTGTCGCCGCCGCACGTGGCCAGGTGCTGGCCGCGCTGGATCAGCGTGAAGCCAATGTGTTCGGGCTGACCGCGCTGGTCGTCCAGCCGCACTTTCCCGCCGAGGCGGCACATCTGCTCCAAGCCAGCGAGCGGTATTTCGCACTGCACCCCGGCGACAAGATCGAGCCGGCCGAGGTGGTGCGCAAGGGTTGGGTGATCGGCTTACCACGGTGGCGCGACATGCTGGACCTCGAGCTGCGCCATCAGGCGACGGAGCGCGCGAGCTGACACCGAAAGGAGGGGGCGCTTGGCGTCGGCCCCCGGCCTCCCTCGCGTCTCGAGTGCGGGGGCCTGCATTAAGATCCGCCCGCGGCTGCCCGCCACGGGTTCACGCGTGGTTTGTTCCGACGAGCCCCGCGTCGCGGGGCATCATCCCCACGGCCAGTCGAATGAGTCGTCACACCAGGCCATGAGCGACCTGGCCTGACGGCCGCCTGCTCACGCATCACCTGCAGGTTGGGGCCGGTGCACCAAGCGGCGACTGGGCCAGCGATCGGCGCGGCCCTTCTACACTGACGCCACCATGACCCACGTCGCCCTCAAGTTCCCGCTATATCTGCAGTTGATCCGCTGGGACAAGCCGGTCGGCACGCTGCTGCTGCTGTGGCCAACGCTGGCGGCCTTGTGGCTGGCGGCCGGCGGTTTCCCCGGCTGGCATTTGATCGCCGTGTTCACGCTCGGCACCTTTCTGATGCGCTCGGCCGGATGCGCCGTCAATGACGTGGCCGACCGCGACATCGACCGACACGTCAAACGCACGGCACAACGCCCGGTGACGAGCGGCGCCTTGCCGGCGCGCGAAGCCCTCGCGGTGGCCGCCGTGCTGGCCTTGCTCGCGTTCGTGCTGGTGCTGACCACCAACACGGTTACCGTGTTGTGGTCGTTCGGCGCGCTCGCCGTCTCGATCGCCTACCCGTACACCAAACGGTTCTTCTCGATGCCGCAGGCGGTGCTCGGCGTGGCCTTCAGCTTCGGCATCCCGATGGCCTTCGCCGCCGTCCAGGGGGAGGTGCCGGCGCTCGCCTGGTGGCTGTTGCTGGGCAATCTGTGCTGGGTGGTGGCGTACGACACCGAATACGCGATGGTCGACCGCGACGACGACCTGAAGATCGGCATCCGCACCTCGGCCATCACCTTCGGCCGTTTCGACGTCGCCGCCGTGATGCTGCTCTACGCAGCCTACCTGGCGATATGGGGCCATGTCGGCTGGCAACTCGGGCTGGGCTGGCCTTGCGCGATCGGCCTGATGGCGGGCGCGGCACAGGTGCTGTGGCACTACCGGCTGATCCGGGAGCGCGACCGCGACGGGTGCTTTCGCGCCTTCCGGGCGAACCACTGGGTGGGCCTGGCGGTCGGGCTGGGCATGGTGCTGGGGCTGACGTCGCACGGAACCTGACGCCCGCCGCTCCTTGGTGCTGCATTTGCACCAAGCTGGCCTGGCCCCGTGCCGGGGAAGGTGGCCATCATTGCGCAAATCGGACGCTTTTCAGCCCATCACGACCCGCAATTGCGCTTCACAACGAGGAAATCGGCTTCACATGGGTGAAAACCCTGTGGCATAGGCCTTGCAGTAAGTCGTCGGCCCTCAACCACTACCCCAGGGAGTCAACGATGAAGTTGCTACGTGTGTTCAAGCCGTGGATCGTCGCTTTCGGCGTTGCGGCCAGCGTGTCGGCTGGCGCGGCTCCCATCCCCACGCCCGGGGACTGGGGCACGCACGACACCTTCGAGGCCGGCGGCCAAGTACTCGCCGGCGGCGATTTCGCCGATGTCTTCCTGTTCACGCTGGCCGACGCCACGACCTTGTACGCCTCGGCCGCCAGCACCGAAATCGGACCCAGCTTCGGCATCGCGGGCGGCAAGGTGTCGCTCTATTCGGATGGGGCGGGTCCCGACGTGTTCATCGGCTCGTTCGACTTCAGCGGCGCGACCGGTTCGCTCGTCAACACCTTTGCCGGCCTCGCGGCCGGCTCTTACTACTACCTCGTGAGCGGCACCGCCGCAGCCGCCGGCGGGCTGTACACCCTCGTCTCGAACGTGCCCGAGCCGCAGACCTACGCGCTGCTGCTGGCCGGCCTGATGATGGTGCTGACGCTCACACGCCGGCGCTTGCGCGACTGAAGGAATGAACGCTGTCACGCCGCGGCACGCGGGTGCCGCACGGTGCGCTTCGCATCATCCGCGCAGACGGGCGGGCGACGTGCATTGCTTCTTCAACACAGGGAGGCGCGCAGCCGCCGTGGTCACCGGGCCTGTGCAGCCCGGTGACCACGGTCGCTCGCCGCGTCGATACGTTTGAAAAGGCGGCGGGACGGCAGGTCTGCGGGCCCATCAGCGGCCCGACCGGTTCAGCGTTGCGGTTCTTCAGCCGCCGAACTCGTCGCCGAGTTCACGCGCGCGTTGTCGTGCGGCGGCCATCGCGCGCACGAACGCCGTCTTCACATCGTCGCGCTCGAGTGACGTGAGCGCCGCGTAGGTGGTGCCGCCCTTGGACGTGACACGGTCGCGCAGCACCTGGGGCGGGTCGCTCGAGCGTTGGGCCAGTTCGGTTGCCCCGCCAAAGGTGGCCAGCGCCAGCTGGCGGCCTTGCTCGGCGCTCAGGCCCATCGACTGCGCCGCCTCGATCATCGCCTCGATGAAATAGAACACATAGGCCGGCCCCGATCCCGACAACGCCGTCACCGCGTCGAGATCGGACTCCTGCGCCACCCACACCGTGGCGCCGGTGGGGGCCAGCAGGCGCTCGACCGCCTCGCGCTCAGCGGCGCTGACCTCCGCCCGGGCGTACAGGCCCGAGACGCCGCGCCCGATCAGCGCCGGCGTGTTGGGCATCGCCCGCACCACCCGCGTGCTCCCGGTGGCGGTGGCCATCGCATCGCTGCGGATGCCGGCCATCACGCTGAGTTGCAGGGCGTTCGCCACATGAGCACGGCACGGCGCCGCGGCGGTCTGGAACAGCTGAGGCTTGACGGCCCACACCACCACGGTGGCCTCCGAGAGGGCGGCGGTGGCCGCTTCGGCCGCCTGCACGCCGTGCTCGGTGGCCAGGCGTTGGCGCTGCTCGGCGCTGGGCTCGACCACCAGCAGGTCGGCCGCGTCGCGGCCGCTGCTGCGCAGCCCGCCGATGATGGCGGAGGCCATGTTGCCCCCGCCGATGAAGGCGATCTTGTCGGTTCGGTTCATGGCCGAAGTGTACGGAACGAATGCCGCCGCGAGGTCAGAAGCCGCCTGCGAGCAACGTCGCATTGCCGCCGGCTGCCGCAGTGTTGATCGTCACCGTCTGCTCGGCGCAGAAGCGCGGCAGATAGTGCGGCCCGCCCGCTTTGGGGCCGGTGCCGCTCAGGCCTTCGCCGCCGAAGGGCTGCACGCCCACCACTGCACCGATCATGTTGCGGTTGACGTAGACGTTGCCGACGCGGGCGCGCTCGGCGATCTGGTGGGCGCGTCCGTCGATGCGCGTCTGCACACCCAGCGTGAGGCCGTAGCCGAGCGTGTTGATCTGCTGGATCAGGGCGTCGAGTGTCGGCCCTTCAGCGCCGCCCCATCGCACCACGTGCAGCACCGGGCCGAAGATCTCCTGGCGTACGTCGGCGATGCGCTGCAGTTCGTAGGCGACCGGGGCGATGTAGTGGCCGTTCAGCCCCTCCGGGACCGGCGTGCGGGCGATCAACCGGGCTTCACGGTCCAGCCGTACCAGCTGCCGCCCGATGCCCTCGTGTGCTTCGGCATCGATCACCGGCCCCACATCCGTGGCCCAGACGGACGTGTCGCCGACCACCAGCTCGTGCATCGCGCCGCCGAGCATCTCGAGCACGCCATCGGCGATGCGGTCATGCACACACAGCAGCCGCAGTGCCGAGCAGCGCTGCCCGGCCGAGCGGAAGGCGCTTTGCACCACCGCGTCGACCACTTGCTCGGGCAGGGCGGTCGAGTCGACCACCATCGCGTTGATGCCGCCGGTCTCGGCGATCAGCGGCACGATCGGCCCGTCCTTCTCGGCGAGGCTGCGCTGGATGAGCTTGGCCACCTGCGTCGAGCCGGTGAAGGCGACCCCCGCGCAGCGCGCATCGCGTACCAAGGCCGCGCCCACGGTCTCGCCCGGGCCGTGCAGCAGTTGCAGCACTTCCCGCGGGATGCCGGCCTGGTGCAGCAGCTCGACCATACGGCGTGCCACTGCCGGTGTCTGCTCCGCGGGTTTGGCGGCCACCGGGTTGCCGGCGACCAGCGCCGCCACCACCTGACCGGTGAAGATCGCGAGCGGGAAGTTCCACGGGCTGATGCAGACGAACACACCGCGGCCGCGCAGGTGCAGCTGGTTCGACTCGCCGGTGGGCCCCGGCAAGGTCAACGGCACCAAACGCTGCTCGGCTTGCGCCGCGTAGTAGCGCAGGAAGTCCACCGTCTCGCGCACCTCCGAGACGGCATCCGCCATCACCTTGTGGGCCTCGCGCACCAGCAGGCCGCAAAACTCGGGCAGGGCCGACTCGAGGGCGTCGCCGGCACGTCGCAGCACCGCGGCGCGCTCGGTCACCGGCACCGCGTCCCAGCGTTCGCACTGCGCGTGCAGTTGCTGCATCGCCTGCGCCACCTGTTCCGGCGTGGCCTCGGCAACCGGCGGCACGGCCGCACTGCGCAGCGCCGCGAACAAGGGTTCGCGTTCGGCCTGGCAGGCGAGGTCGACACCGCGCGAGTTGCGGCGCTCGGCACCATAGAGGGCCAAGGGCAGCGGCAGCCCGGGCCGTGCCGGCGGGTGCAGCGGCGATGCCAGCAGGGTGTCGATCGGTACCTGCTCGTCGGCCAGTTGGTGCACGAAGGACGAGTTGGCGCCGTTCTCCAGCAGGCGCCGCACAAGATAGGCCAGCAGGTCGCGGTGCTCGCCCACCGGCGCATAGACGCGCAGCGTGACACGCTCGTGCTGCAGCACCTCGCGGTAGAGGCTCTCGCCCATGCCGTGCAGGCGTTGCATTTCGAACGGCACCGGCCGCGCGGCGGCCAGGCGCAGGATGGCGGCAACGGTGCCGGCGTTGTGCGTGGCGAACTGCGGATAGAGGGCCGGCGCATGCGACAGCAGCGCCTGGGCGCAGGCCAGATAGGCGAGGTCGGTGTGTTCCTTGCGGGTGAACACCGGGTAGCCGGCCAGGCCCAGTTCCTGAGCCCGTTTGATCTCGCCGTCCCAGTAGGCGCCCTTGACCAGCCGCACCATCAGCCGCAGGCCGTGCTCGCGGCCGATGCGGGCGACTTCCTCGACCACCG
This sequence comes from Caldimonas brevitalea, assembly GCF_001017435.1. NCBI lineage: Bacteria > Pseudomonadati > Pseudomonadota > Betaproteobacteria > Burkholderiales > Sphaerotilaceae > Caldimonas > Caldimonas brevitalea. The sequence goes on along the minus strand of NZ_CP011371.1, from coordinate 6,321,231 downwards.
CGAGCGAGCGCGTCTGGTAGGCCTGCACCGCAAGGCCGAACCCCTGCCATTGCGGATGGTGCTGCGCGATCTGCGCGGCCAACGCCTCGAACACGTCGAGCGACAGTTCGAGCCGCTCGCTTTCTTCGGCGTCGATGGTCAGGTTGAGATGGGCCTGCGCCGCCAGCTCGACCAAGGACCAGACGCGGGGCAACAGCACCGCGAAAACCCGCTCGCGCTGCGACGCTTCATAGCGTGAGAACAAGGCGCTCAGCTTGATCGAAATGCCGTCGCCGGTCTCGGGGCGGGCATCGGTGCGGCGTTCCCGCGCGATCTGCTCGATCGCGTGGCGGTAGGACGCGAGATACCGCTCGGCGTCGTGCTCGGTGCGGGCGCCTTCGCCCAGCATGTCGAAGCTGAAGCACAGCGTCGCCTGCTCGCGTCGCTGCGATTGCGCTTCACGCTGCGCCTCGGCGATGTTGCGGCCCAGCACGAACTGGCGTCCCAACAGCTGCAGGGCCCGCACCGCTGCGCCCACCACGGTCTGGGCGCCCAGTCGCTGCAGCAGTCCCGGCTGCTTCTGGGCATCGCCGGGCAGCAGTTTCTTGCTCAGGGCGATCACGTTGGCCGACAGGTTCGACAGCACCGGGTGGTCGCTGGCCCCGGCCTTGTCGAAGCTGGCGCGCCCCAGCTGGTCGGCCGTCAGCGCCATCGCGGTGTCGACATCGGGGACCCGCAGCAAGGCCTCGGCCAATCGCATCAGCGCCAGGCCCTCGGTGGTCGACAGTGGGTACTCCTTCAGCAGCGATTCCATCGCCCAGAACGGCGCCGGCCGCTCGCGCACCGCTTTCACCCAGGGCGCCGCTGTCGCCTTCACCTGCTCCCACGGCAAGGCGGGCTGCTGCTGCAACTGCTTGACCACCTCCGCCTCGGGACGGTCGGGGGCGGGCAGGCGCATGCGCTCGGGCGGCGCGGTGAAGCGAACAGGGGTGGACATCGAATATGCCTCAGGGTTTTGCATGACTTGCTAGGTTATGAGGATTCCCCTAGCATCATTCACCAATAAGAAAGACGGAGACAGAGGAAAATAAATCATGAAAAACGGGTCGGCGGAATTCAACGATCTCGACAAGATCGACCGCAAGATATTGCGCGTGTTGCAGCAGGATGGGCGCATTGCCAACCTCAAGTTGGCCGAAGCGGTGCATTTGTCACCGACCGCCGTGCTCGAACGCGTCAAGCGGCTCACCCGCGAGGGCTACATCCTCGGCTACGAGGCCCGGCTCAATCCCCAGAAGCTGAGCGCCAGCATGATGGTGTTCGTCGAAGTGGTGCTCGACCGCACCACGCCCGACGTGATGAATGCCTTCAAGGCGGCCGTGCAATCGCGCCCGGAGATCCTGGAATGCCACCTGGTGGCCGGCGGCTTCGACTACCTGATCAAGACCCGGGTGGCCGACATGCAGGCCTACCGCGAGTTGATCGGCTCGGTCATCTGGTCGCTGCCGGGGGTGCGCGAGACCCACACCTATGCGGTGATGGAAGAGGTGAAGAACACCAATCTGCTGCCGATCTGAGGCCGGCCCGGGCGGCGCCGCAGCCGGCGCCGTTCGCCTGGTCAGCCTCGCGGCACCGGCGGCCGGCTGCCGAAGATCGCCGTCCCGACACGCACGATGGTCGCGCCCTCGAGCACCGCGGCTTCGAGGTCGGCCGTCATGCCCATCGACAAGGTGTCCAGTGCCAGTCCCTGAGCGCGCAACTGCTCCAACAAGCGGCGCAGCGCCGCATGGGGTTGGCGCTGTGCCGGCAGCGTCTCGGCGGGTTCCGGAATCGCCATCAGGCCGCGCAGCCGCAGGCCGGGCAGGGCGGCCACAGCCTGCGCCGTCGCCGCCACCTCGTCAGGGTTCAGCCCGCTTTTGCTGGCCTCGCCGCTGATGTTGACCTGCAAACAGATCTGCAGCGGGGGCAGGTGCGACGGGCGCTGCGCCGACAGGCGTTCGGCGATCTTCAGCCGGTCCACGCTGTGCACCCAATCGAAGTGCTCGGCCACCACCCGGGTCTTGTTGCTCTGCAGCGGCCCGATCAGATGCCATTCGAGCCGGTCGCGAAGGTCGGCGAGCGCTTCCATCTTGTCGAGCGCTTCCTGGACATAGTTCTCGCCGAAACGGTGGAGTCCGCAGGCCACCGCCTCGCGCACCGCCGGGGCCGGGAAGGTCTTGCTGACCGCCAGCAGCGTGACGCTTTCCACGGCACGCCCGGCCTCTTGACAGGACGCCGCAATTCGGTCTTGGACTTGTTGTATGTTCGCAGCAATCGTCGCCATAATGGCACGAGCTTAACCCTTCTGCCGCCCTGCAGCGCCCCCCCAGAGGAACATGGACATCACCCAGCTGTTGGCGTTCTCCGTCAAAAACAAAGCCTCCGACTTGCACCTGTCGGCCGGGCTGCCGCCGATGATCCGCGTCCATGGCGACGTGCGCCGCATCAATGTCGACCCGCTCGAGCACAAGCAGGTGCACGACATGGTGTACGACATCATGAACGACTCGCAGCGCAAGGCCTACGAAGAGACGCTCGAGTGCGATTTCTCGTTCGAGATCCAGGGCCTGGCCCGTTTCCGCGTCAACGCGTTCAACCAGAACCGCGGCGCGGGGGCGGTGTTCCGCACCATCCCGTCGAAGATCCTGACGCTCGAGCAGCTCAACACGCCGAAGATCTTCGCCGAGCTGGCACTCAAGCCGCGCGGCCTGGTGCTGGTCACCGGGCCCACCGGCTCGGGCAAGTCGACCACGCTGGCCGCGATGGTCAACCACTTGAACGAGAGCGAGTACGGCCACGTGCTGACGGTCGAAGACCCGATCGAGTTCGTGCACGAGTCGAAGAAGTGCTTGATCAACCAGCGTGAAGTCGGCCCGCACACGCTCAGCTTCAGCAATGCCTTGCGCTCCGCACTGCGCGAGGACCCGGACGCGATCCTGGTCGGCGAGATGCGCGACCTCGAAACCATCCGTTTGGCCCTGACCGCCGCCGAAACCGGCCACCTGGTGTTCGGCACGTTGCACACCTCGAGTGCCGCCAAGACCATCGACCGGGTGGTCGACGTGTTCCCGGCGGCCGAGAAAGAGATGGTGCGCGCAATGCTGTCCGAATCGGTCGTCGCGATCATCTCGCAGACGCTGTGCAAGCTGAAGGACGGCTCGGGCCGTGTCGCTGCACACGAGGTCATGCTCGGCACGGCCGCGGTGCGCAACCTGATCCGCGAGAACAAGATCGCCCAGATGTACTCGGCCATCCAGACCGGCAACAGCATGGGCATGCAGACGCTCGACCAGAACCTGGCCGACCTGGTGCGACGTAACGTCATCTCGCCCTCCGAGGCGCGTACCAAGGCCAAGTTCCCCGAGAACTTCCCGGGCTGACGGCACTGCTGCCTCGCCACGCCACGCCACCGAAGGCCGCAACGCCTCACATGCGATGAAGAAACTGATCGACAAGCTCAAGGGTGGCCAAGCGCCCGAGCCGGGCGCCGGCGAAAACGCCGCGGCGCCCGACGATACCGGCTTCTTCTCGACCATGTTCCAGGAGCGGCTCGACGACACGCAGCAGGCCAAGACCTGGCAGGCGCGCGCGCAGGAAATCGGCGCCACGCCTTACGACCGCGACATCGGACGTGACATGTTCGCGGCGCTGTGGGGTGTCGACCGCTATGTGGCCACGCTCGACAAGTCCGAGCTGGACCGCATGAGCGAGTACCTCGACTTCGTGCAGGTGGCGGCCAACCAGGAAGTGATCGGCCAGGACGAGCAGGGCGACTACATGCTGATCGTCCTCGACGGCACCATCGCGGTCGACCGCGTGCAGCCGTGGGGCGGGCGTGCCCGCCTGGCCGAGGCACGGGCCGGCGACATGCTGGGCGAGATGTCGCTGCTCGACGCCGGTTCGCGGTTTTCGGCCTGCACCACGCTCACGCCTTGCGTGCTGGCCGTGGTCGATGCCGAAGGCCTCGACGCGATGATCACCCACGAGCCCCGTCTCGGCCTCGCGCTGCTGGCCTCGCTGGCACGGCGGCTGTCGCTGCGTTTGCGTCAGGTCAGCGCACGCCTGAGCGCCGTGCTCTCGCGCGGCTGAGCCGAGCGTCGCCACCTCCGCGCCACTCGCTGCTTCTTTCGCATTTCTTCTTCTCTCGCTCTCGCTCTCCCAACCGGACTGACGCATGGAAAGAGACCAGGCTTCAAAATTCATCAACGACTTGTTGCGCCTGATGATCAGCCGCAACGGGTCGGACTTGTTCCTGACCGCTGAATTTCCGCCGGCGATCAAGGTCGACGGCCGCGTCACCAAGGTGTCGCCGCAGCCCCTGACCGGCCAGCACACGCTGGCCCTGGCACGTTCGATCATGAACGACAAGCAGGCGGCCGAATTCGAGCGCACCAAGGAATGCAATTTCGCAGTCGCGCCCCAAGGTGTCGGCCGCTTCCGCGTCAACGCCTTCGTGCAGCAGGGGCAGGTCGGGCTGGTGATGCGGGTGATCCCGCAGACGCTGCCCAACATCGATGCGATGGGCCTGCCGCAGGTGCTCAAGGAAGTCACGATGACCAAGCGTGGCCTGGTCATCCTGGTCGGGGCGACCGGCTCCGGCAAGTCGACCACGCTGGCGGCGATGGTCGACTACCGCAACGAAAACTCGTACGGCCACATCATCACCATCGAAGATCCGGTCGAGTTCGTGCATCCGCACAAGAACTGCATCGTGACGCAGCGTGAAGTCGGGCTCGACACCGAAGGCTGGGGCCAGGCGCTCAAGAACACGCTGCGGCAGGCGCCCGACGTGATCCTGATGGGCGAGATCCGCGACCGCGAGACGATGGAACATGCGGTGGCCTTCGCCGAGACCGGTCACCTGTGCATGGCCACGCTGCATGCCAACAGCGCCAACCAGGCGCTCGACCGCATCATCAACTTCTTCCCCGAAGAGCGCCGGGCGCAGCTGTTGATGGACTTGTCGCTCAACCTCAAGTCCATGGTGTCGCAGCGTCTGCTGCCGCGCCAGGAGGGCAAGGGCCGGGTCGCTGCGGTCGAGATCCTGCTCAACACGCCGCTGATCTCCGAGCTGATCTTCAAGGGCGAAGTCGCCGAGATCAAGGAGATCATGAAGAAGAGCCGCGAGCTGGGCATGCAGACCTTCGACCAGTCGCTGTTCGACCTCTACGAAGGCAACCAGGTCACCTACGAAGACGCGTTGCGCAATGCCGACTCGGTCAACGACCTGCGGCTGCAGATCAAGCTCAACAGCAACCGCGCCCGCAGCTCCGACCTGGCCGCCGGCACCGAGCACCTGACCATCGTCTGAACCGTCGGCACGCGCTGGCCTCGCCAGGCGTCGCTGCTGCACTCAAACCCCAAGCGCACGAGTAGTACGCTTGGGGTTTTGCTTTTGAGCGTGCCATGACCCAGACAAAAACCTACGCCCCCATCGCCCCGCATCGTGTCGCCTTCCTCGGCCTCGGTGTCATGGGCCACCCGATGGCTGGCCATCTCGCCCGCGCGGGCCACCGGGTGACGGTGTACAACCGCAGCGAGGCCAAGGCGGTGCAGTGGGTGCAGCAGTACGGCGGCGAACGCGCCGCCACGCCGGCCCAGGCGGCCCGCGACGCCGACATCGTGTTCGCCTGCGTCGGCAACGACGACGACCTGCGCAGTGTGGTGCTGGGCGAGCAGGGCGCCTTGGCCGGCATGAAGCCCGGTGCGGTGTTCGTCGACCACACGACGGCGTCGGCCGATGTGGCACGCGAGCTGAGTGCGGTGGCGCAGGCGCGCGGCCTGTCGTTCATCGACGCGCCGGTGTCCGGCGGCAACCTCGGTGCTCAAAACGGTGTGCTGACCGTCATGTGCGGCGGCGACGCCGAGGCCTTCGCCAAGGTGCAGCCGGTGGCCATGGCCTACGCGAAGGCGGTCACCCTGCTCGGCGCGAGTGGCGCCGGACAGCTCGCCAAGATGGTCAACCAGATCTGCATCGCCGGGCTGCTGCAGGGCTTGAGCGAAGCCATCGCCTTCGGCCAGAAGGCGGGGCTCGACATGAACGCGGTGCTGGGCGTGATCGGCAAGGGGGCGGCGCAGAGCTGGCAGCTGGAGCACCGCGGGCCGACCATGGTCGAGGACCGCTTCGACTTCGGTTTCGCGGTGGACTGGATGCGCAAAGACCTCGGGCTGTGCCTCGACGAGGCGCGCCGCAATGGCGCCCGCCTGCCGGTGACGGCGCTGGTGGATCAGTTTTATGCCGACGTGCAGGCGCAAGGCGGCGGCCGCTGGGACACCTCGAGCCTCATCCGGCGTCTGCTCGGTTGAGGGCGCGGCGGGCCAGCCGCCGCCATCGCCACAGCCCCAGCGGGACGCAAGCGGCCAGCAGCGCCAACAGGGCCGCGGCCTCGAGGCGCACCTCCGGCAGCCGAGCGCCGAGCTGGTTGAGGGCGATGAAACCTTCGATGCCGGCCGTCGACGGCATCAGCCACCGCGCCCAGCGCAGCAGCTCGGGCATGGCCTCGACCGGCCATGACAGCCCCGACAGGAAAATCGACGGCATCGCAACGCACAGCAGCAGCTGGCCGCCGCGCTCGCGCGTCACGAACCAGCTGCCCAGCAGCATGCCGAAGGCGGCCAGGCACAGGGCGAACAGCACCGCGAACACCAGCAGGCCGGCGAAATTGCCGCCGCGCGGATAGTCCTGCCACCAGAGCACCCAGCCGAAGTAGTAGGCGCTGTTGATGAGCGCCACCGAGGCGAACGCGAGCAGCATGCCGGCATAGCCGGCGCCATCGCGGCTGACCGGAAAGCCGCCCCGTTCGGCCCAGGTGCCGAACATCAACGCGATCGCCAGCAGCAGGGTCTGCTGCAAGATCAGCACCGCGACGCCCGGCACGATGTAGGCACCGTAGCCTTCTCGCACGTTGAACAGCGCCACCGCGTTCAGGCCGATCGGCTGGCGCTGCGCCAGGGTCTGCGCGCCTGACGGTGACGCAGCCGACAAGCGCTTGACCTCGATGCCCGCCGACACCGTGCCCACCGCGTCGGCCAGCCCGTTCAGCGCCGCCTTGTTGAGCAACAGGTAGACGCCGTTGCCGGCCACCTCGACTTCGGCCTCCCGGCCGCTTTGCACCTTGCTTTGCAGGCCGGTGGGCAGGAACAGCGTGCCGGCGCTTTCATGGCGCCAGAGGCGGTGTTGCGCCTCCGCCAGGTCGGGCGTCACCTCGATGACCGAGACCGAAGGGTGGGCCTGCGCATAACGTGTGATCTGCCGCGACAAGGCGCTGCGGTCCTGGTCGACCACCACCACCGGGACGCGCTGGACCTGCTCGGCACTGTAGGGCAGCGGGTAGAAGAACGAGTAGATGAGCGTCGCAACGAACAGCAGCGTGAGGGCGCCAGCGTCGTGCAGCACGGCGCGCCAGGTCTGCACGAAGGCCGTTGCGCAGCGCCGCAGCGGGCCGCTCACAAGCGCCCCCACGCGGTGGCCCGTGGCGCTCGGCGTTGCAGCAGCCACAGCCCCAACCCGCCGGTCAGCACGGTGGTGCCGGCCAGCACCGCCATCTCGCCGAAGCCATAGCCGAAAGGCGCACCGGCCAGCCAGTGGCGGCTCTGCAATTGCAGGTAATGGGTCAGCGGCAAGGCCTCGGCCCAGCCACGCGCGAGCGGTGGCATGGCCAGCAGCGGAAACCCTTGGCCCGAGAAAGCGAAGGCCGGGGCGGTGACGAAGGCGGCAACCGACAAGGCCGCCCGCAGTGACAGCGTGGCAGCAATCATCAGGGTGCCGACGCCGAGGTAGGCGGCGACGAGCAGCAGCAGGCCGACCAGGACCGCGAGGGCACTCCCTTCGATGGCCCAGCCGCGCACCCCGGCGAAGAACAGCACGAACAGCAGCGACTGTGCGAAGAAGGCCAGCGCCGGGATCAGCAGTTTGCCCGCCACGGCGGTGCTCCAGCGCTGGCCCGCCGCAGCCAGCCATTGCGGCACGCTGCCCGCCTTTAGTTCACGCCCGATGGCCGTCACGGCGGCCAGTGCGATGAAGATCTGCAGCATCGACGGGATCACCGCGAGGGCGAGGAAGGCCTCGTAGTTGGCGTTTTCGTTGAACAGCGTTGCCAGCTGCAGCCGGATGGGCTCGAACTGCTGCCGCGCCTGCGGTGTCGAACTGCCGCGCTTTTCGCGCGCGGCGAGTTCGATGCCGCCCGAGAAGGCCGTCACCACCGTGCGCACGTCACGTGTCAGGGCGCCGACATGGGCCGAAAACTGGCCGTTGTAGAACCAATGCACGGTGGCCGACCGCCCTGCGACGGCCTGCTGCTGGAGGTCGTCGGGAATCCACAGCGTGCCGAACGCGCGGCGCTCGCGCAACAGCTGCATCGCCTCGGCCTGGCTGCGCGCCTGCGCGACGACCGCGATGCCGGGGGATTCATCGAGCATGCGCACCAGCGAGCGTGACAACGCCGAGCGGTCCTGGTCGATCACCGCGATCGGCACGTCGCGGGCCACGCCCGCGGAGAAGATCCACCAGCACAGCGCACAGACCGACAAAGGAATCCAGGTCAGCATGCCCAGATCCCAGAAGTCGCCGCGCAGGCGCCGCCATTCGCGCCGCACCACGGCGTGCAGCCCGGGCCGCGGGGTAGGGGGAGCTGTCACCGCCGACCTGCCCTCACAGCAGCGCCGGGAAGACCACGCTCATGCCCGGCCGCAGCGCCGCGGCATGGGCGGTCGGCCGCAGCCGGACCTCGAAGGTGCGCAGGTCCGTGCCACCGGGACGGGCGGCGCGCCAGGTGGCGAAATCGGGCAGCGCCGAGATCGAGCTGACCTTGAACGAAACCCGCGTCTTCAACGCCGGCACTTCGGCGCTGTGCACGCTCCCCATCGCATAGGCGGCCATCTCGTCCTCGCGCACTTGCAGCACCGCCCACAGATCGGACAGGTTGACCAGGGTCACGACCGGGAACCCCTGCGGCGCCAGCTCACCCGGTTGGATCTGGATCTTGCTCACCTCGCCGCCGACCGGCGCCTTGATGTGGGTCTCCGCGAGGCCCACCTCGGCCTCCGTCACCACGCCGGCCACCTGGCGCACTTGGGCGTTTGCGGCCTGTTGGTCTTCGCGGCGTGCGCCCTTGCGCGCCAGCACGTACTGCGCGCGGGCCGCCTGTTCTTGTTGTTCCGCGGCGCGCCACTGGGCCTCCGCTTCGTCGCGCTTCTGGCGCGCCAGCACCCCTTCGTCGTACATCGCCTGCACCCGCTGGTAGGTGGTGCGGGCGAGTCGGGCGCCGGTGCCGGCGCGCTCCCAATTCGAGCGCGCCATCTCGATCTCTTCCGGCCGCGCGCCGGCGTCGGCCTTGGCCGCCACCGCCTGCGCCGCTTCCTGGGCCGCGCGGGCCTGTACGACCTTGGCCTGCACCTCGGGGCTGTCGAGTTCGAACACCAGGTCCCCGGCTTTGAGTTGCTGCCCCAGCTGCACATGCAGCTGTCCGACCCGCCCGGGGATCTTGGCCGAGACATGCACCTCCTGTGCCTCGATCTGCCCCTGCAGCGGGAGGGACTGCGGCGCGAAGGCCTTCCACAGGCCCCAGGCGAGCACGCCGAGGACGGCAAGGGCGACCAGCGCTGCGACGGCGCTACGTTTCGATCTGGAGCTTGGCATGGTGGTGGTGGTGGCAATGTCAGCGGGCGTCGGATGAAACGACGATGTCGGCCTTGGCGGCCAGCTCGGTCAGGCGGTGCGGTTGGCCGCTCGCCTCGAGCAGCTGGGCCAGTGCCGTGACGTAGTCGTAGGCGGCCTGGACGCGCTCGATTTCCGCGCGCGCCAGCTGCAGTCGCGCATCGGTCACGTCCACCGATGTGGCCTGGCCCTGCTGGAACGAAGCGCTCTGCAGCCGCAGGTCTTCCTGCGCCAGCTCGACGGTCGAGCCCATCGACAGAAACTGGATGCGAGCATGGTCCATCACACGCCACTGCTTTTCGATCTGCGTGGGGATGTCGCGGCTCGCCTGTTGGGCCGTCACCTCCACGCGCTGCTGCTCCAGTCGCGACGCTGCCAGCGTCTTGCCGCGGTCGACGCGTGACACCAGCGGCACGTGCAGGAGCACCCCGAGGAACCAGTTCGGCCGCACCGTCTGGTTGTCGCTCTGGTTGAAGTTGTAGTTGGCCACCCCGGTCACGGTCGGCGCGTGTTCGCTGCCTTGCAGCTTCAAGGCCTGGGCGGCTTGCTCGCGTTTGCTGTCGATCTTTTTCCAGGCCGGGTGCAAGGACTGCCCCGATTCAATGAAAGATTGCAGCGAGCCGACCGGCTGCGAGTGCACGAACAGCGGCGTGGTGGGTTGCACCCGTTCGGGTGAAGCGAGCAGCCGGTCCAGCGCCACCTGGGCGATTTCGAGGTCACTGCGGGCCTTCGCTTCGTCACGCCGCGCGGCGTCGAGCGCGACATCGGCGCGCAGGCGCTCGGAGCGCGCGATGAGCCCGGTCGCTTCGAGCCGGCTGGCCATGCGCTGGTGTTCGGCAATGCCGGTGGTCGCTGCAGCTCGCACCTCGGCGGCGCGGCGTGCCAGTTGCACCGCGAAATAGCGTTGCGCGACCACGGCGGCCTGTTGGTCCTCGGCGTCCAGCCGGTCGGCTTCCGCTTCGGCCGCGCGCCCGGCGGCCAGCCCGTGCACGGCGTCCAGCCGCCCGGCGGTGTACAGCGGCCACAGGCTGCTCAACCACAGGGAGTTGAGGTTGGAGATGCGCTCGGTCGACACGCTGTTCGGTATCGGTGGCACCTGCACACCCGGCAGCACCGCGCCCACCCCGCCGAGCACGGGATTGACCGCGCCGGCCAATGGCGAGGTGTCAAGGTTGAACGACGTCGACACCCGCCCGGTGAAACCTATCAGGCTCAGCGACGGGCGGCTCAGGTGGGCCACCGCCTCGGCCTGCAAGTGCCTGGCCTGCGCGTCGAGCCGCGCGCCCTGCACCGTGCCGGACACGCCGTAGGCCTGTTCCAGCGCTTCACCATAGGCCACCGGGCGCACGGACCCTTGGCTCCACGCAGGTGTCGGGTGCAACAGCGCAAGCCAGCAAACAGCAGTGGTGACGTGGCGCTGCGAAGGCCGCGCGGGGCCAGTCGGCCGCGCTTTCTCAGCGGTGGTCAGGGCAGCTACGGGCTGCGGGCGAGACGGTAGGTCGGCGAGGGGCATCGTGAGGTTGATACACGGTCAGGCAACTCGGCGCCATTGTCATGACGCATGAATGTGTATCTGCAACTTGATGCTGCAGCACGGCGTGAGGCCTGAGAGTGTCTGGCCCCGCGAGTGCGACCTGCCAGATCTGCTGGGCGGGGTGCGGCCGCGCTCGCCGCGCGGGTATTGTCAGCACAACAAAAAAGGCTCCCGTGGGAGCCTTTTTCAGCGAGGAGCGCCCGAACGGGCGGCCCCGTTCACTGGGCCGCGCCGCCCTGCGTGGTGCCCTGCGTGGCGCCCTTGTTCGACGACGAGGCTGGCACGATGCGGGCGAGTTCGTCTTCGGTCAGGATCTCGAACACCTTGACGACCCGCTGCACGCCGGCCACGCTGCGCGCAACTTCGGCGCCGCGGTTGGCTTCGCGCTCGGTCACCCGGCCCATCAGGTAGACGGTGCCGCGTTCGGTGATCACCTTGAAGGCGTTGGCCTGCAGGTCGCGCGCGTCGACCAGCGTGGCCTTGACCTTGCCGGCCAGGATCACGTCGTTCGAGCGCGAGCTGAGCGAACTGTTGGGCGTCACCGCCACCTCGTTGACGAGCGAGCGCACGTTCTCGACCCGCGACACCGTCTGCTCGATCGCCTGGCGGTCCTGCTCGGTCGGTGCTTCACCGGTCAGCAGCAGCATGCGGTTGTAGCTCGTGACGTTGACATGCGCACGCTCGCCGACGGCGTCGCGGATGCGGTTCACGGCCTTCAACTCGATGGTCTGGTCTTCGATCTGGGCGCCGGAGGTGCGGCGGTCGATCGCCAGCATCATGCCGCCGACCATCGCGCCGCCGACGATCAGCGGGGCGCAGCCGGCCAAAGCGGTGGCAAGCGAGGCGGCTGCCACAGCGGCCAGCACTGGGCGCTGCCAGGCGCGCAGCCGCAACGAAACACGGGGGGAGGGGGGAATTTGAGGGGCGGTCTGTGCCGTCTCAGTGCAGTGGGGGTGGCCCTTTGGGCTCATGCGTGGTCCTGTTCTCCGAGCAATTGCGTGTCGATGGCGTCGCACAGGCAGTGCAGCGCCAGAATGTGAACTTCCTGGATGCGGGCGGTGCGCTCGTGCGGCACGCAGATGTGCACGTCGGTCTCGGCCAGCAGATCCTTCATCTTGCCGCCGCCCCGCCCGGTCAGGGCCACCACCGTCATTTCCTTGTCGTGCGCGGCCTGCACCGCCGCCAGCACGTTGGCGGAATTGCCGCTGGTCGACATCGCGATCAGCACGTCGCCCGGCTGGCCCAGCGCCTGCACCTGCTTCGAGAACACCTGGCCGAAGTCGTAGTCGTTGCCGATCGCGGTCAGGATGGAGGTGTCGGTGGTCAGCGCGATGGCGGCAAGGCCCGGGCGCTCACGTTCGAAGCGGCCGACGAACTCGGCGGCGAAGTGCTGCGCGTCGCTGGCCGAACCGCCGTTGCCGCAAGCGAGCACCTTGCCACCGGCTGTCAAACAGCCCAGCACCGCCTGCACCGCATCGGCGATCGGCCGCGCGAGCAGGTCGGCCGCCTGGTATTTCAGGTCGGCGCTTTCGAAAAACTGTTGTTGAATACGTTGTTCCAGCATGGCCGCTGATGATAAGTCACCGTAATGGGATTCTCGGCCGCCGAATCGGTTCCGGACCCGGCACAATTCGCGCCCCCGTGCGGTATCAGGGGCGATCGGGCTGGATCAGCCGGCGTCGAAGGCCCCCTTGAGCCACTCCAGGTGCTCGCCGTCGATCGCGACCACGTCGAAGCGGCACGGCGGCGGCGAGGCGAGCGGCGCCAGGAAATGGCGCGCCGCGAGCACGATACGCCCGCGCTTGGCCGCCGTCACGCTCGCCGCGGCGCCGCCGTGGCGCAGGTTCGCGCGCTGCCGCACTTCGACGAACACCAGCGTGCCGTCGCGCTCGCGCAGGATCAGGTCGACTTCGCCGGCGGGGCGGTGGGGGCCGAGCGCCACGCGATAATTGCGCCGCACCATCACCAGCCCGGCCTGGCACAAGTGAGCAAGCGCTCGCGTCTCGGCCGCGTCCCCCAGCTTCTTCTTCGGATTGCCCTTCGTCGTGACCATCGAGGCTTTGTCCTTGCTTCAGGCGGCGGCCCAGGCGGCCGGCGGCCAGCACTATCCCGCCAGCGCCTTGTATGTCGTCGCGACGCCGATCGGCAACCTGGCAGACATCACGTTGCGCGCGCTGCACGTGCTCGGCCTGGTCGACGCCGTGGCCTGCGAAGACACCCGCCACACCGCCGGGCTGCTGCGCCACTACGGGATCGAGCGCCCGCTGCTGGCCGTGCACGAACACAACGAGCGCGAGGCGGCGCAAGGTGTGTTGGCGCGCCTTGCGTCCGGTGAGCGGGTGGCCTATGTCAGCGACGCCGGCACGCCGGCGGTGTCCGACCCGGGAGCGCGACTGGTGGCGGCGGTACGCGAGGCCGGCTGGCGGGTCGTCGCGGTGCCGGGCGTCAGCAGCGCCACCGCCGCGCTGAGCGTGGCGGGCGACACCGAGCCGGGCGGCTTCCGGTTTGTCGGTTTCCTGCCGGCCAAGCCGCGCGAACTCGAGCAGGCCCTGCGTGAGATCGCCGGGCGTGCCGAGGCGCAGGTCGTGTTCGAAGCGCCGCACCGCATCGAGGCGCTCGGCCGGGCGCTGGCGGCTGCCTGCGGCACTCGCCCGGTCACGGTGTGTCGGGAGCTGACCAAGCAGTTCGAAAGTGTCACCACCTTGCCGGCGGCCGAGCTGCCCGGCTGGCTCGACGGCGACCCGATGCGGCGCAAGGGCGAGTTCGTGCTGGTGCTGCATGCGCGCCCCGGCGGCGCGGCGCCGGCCGACGCGCTCGGCCAGGCGGAGCCCGTGCTGCGCGCCCTGGTCGAGGCCCTGCCGATGAAACAAGCGGTGGCCCTGGCAGCCCAGGTCACCGGCGCGCCGCGCAACGCGCTCTACGAGCGGGCGCTGGCGTTGAAGCAGTCGGACGACTGAGCGCCGGCCGCCGCGCGATGGCGCCGGCAGCGCCGCCCCCGCACCTGCGCTCTCAGCGCTCGACCACCACCGGCACCAGTTTCAAGGCGTCTTGCAGTCGCAAGGCCGTCGATGCGGCTTCGGCGCGGCTCGGGTAGGGGCCGGCCTGCAGGCGGAACATCGACGCGTCGTCGAAGATGGCCAGCAGCGGGCGCAACCAGTCCAGCTCGTCGCTGACCCGGCGGTGGAAACTCTCCGCGCCAGCCCGCTGGCGGAACACGCCCAGCTGCACCCAGAAGCCCTCGGGGGCTGCCTGGCTGCTGCGGGCGGTGGCGGCATCGGTCGCCGCGGGCGGCGCGAGCGCTGCGACGGCAGGTGCCGCCGGCGCCGTCGCGGCCAGGGCCGGCGTCACCTCGGCTGGCGCGACCGCTGCTCCCGCCGTAGGCGTCGACACGTCGGGCGAGGTGCCCGGCGCGGGTTCGCTGCGAGGGGCGGGCGCTGCCGGCGCGTCGAGCCGATCTTCACGGGGGCTCGACCGTTCGGGCGCGGCCGTGCTGCTGCGGGTTTCGTCTTCGGCCACCCGCACCACGGCAGCCTCGTCGCCGGGTGAGCGCCGCCAGGTGCCGGCGCGGATCTCGTCGTGGGTGATACGTTCGACCTCCACCTCGGCACTGCCGCGGCGCACGATGCCGAGCTTGGCGGCGGCCGCATAGCTCAGGTCGAGGATGCGGTTGCCGTGAAAGGGCCCGCGGTCGTTGATGCGCACGATCACCTCACGCCCGGACGCGACATGGCGCACCCGCGCATAGCTCGGGATGGGCAACGTCGGGTGCGCCGCCGTCATCGCATACATGTCGTAGGTTTCGCCGCTCGAGGTGCGCCGGCCGTGGAACTTGCGGCCGTACCACGAGGCGATGCCGCGCTGCCGATACGACTGGTCGGCGGTGGTGGGCACATAGGAGCGTCCGAGCACCGTGTAAGGACGGTTGCTGCCGCGGGCCAGCGGTTCGATGCGCGGCTCGGCGTCGGGGACGTTCCCCACCGCGGCCGGCGGGCGGCCCGGCCCGTCGTCGTCAGGACGCGGCGCGCCGGGTTTGGAGGCGCAGCCCACCAGCACGACGGCCGTGCCGACGGTGAGGGCGCACACCAGGCGACGCAGCACCGGACGCGGCGCGGTCGGGAGGGGAGCAGACAAGGCAAACATGGCGCGAGGGTAGCCGACCCCCACGCCTGGCTTCAACGCCACCGTTGGGTGGACGCATCACCCCCCTGGGGTGGACCCATCACCCCCGGACGGTGGTGGCGCCGGCGGCGAAGCCGCGCCGTTCCAGGTGCCGCGGCCTCGGTGCCGGCGACGCGAGCGTTCACGTTCGGCAACGTCCTTTACCGCTGTGGCCCGCGGTTGCGACGCCGGCACCGCGCGTCAGCGGTAGGACAACACCAGCCCGTGCACCAAGCGCGTCCAGCCATCGAGCATCACGAACAGCAGCAACTTGAACGGCAGCGAAATGGTGGTGGGCGAGATCATCGACATGCCCAGCGCCAGCAGCACTGTCGCGACGATCAGGTCGACCACCACGAACACCAGGTAGATCACGAAGCCGATCTGGAAGGCGCGTGTCAGTTCACTGAGCGTGAAGCTCGGCACCAGCACCATGAAGTCGTCCGCCTGCAGCTTGTCCGCCCGTTCCTTGGGCCAGATGTTGCCGGCCGACTTCAGGAAAAACTGGCGTTCGCGTTCTTGTGTGTGCTTCTGCAAGAACTCCTTCACCGGCACCTTGGCGGCGTCGATCACCGCCATGATGTCGTTGAGCCCCTCGCCCTTCTCGCCGAACTGGCGCCCGCGCAAGGCATCGCCCACGTCCATGCCGACGGGCGCCATGATGTAGATCGACAAGATGATGGCGATGCCGTTGAGCACCATGTTCGGCGGCGTCTGCTGCAGGCCCAGCGCCGTGCGTAACAGGCCGAACACGATGACGAGCTTGGTGTAGCTGGTCACCATCAGCGCGACGAAAGGCGCCAGGCCGAACGCGACGATGAGGGCGACCAGCGTGAGCGGTTCCGGCAAGCCTCCTTGCATTTCAGTCTCCCTCGTGTGTCGTGGCGTGCGCTGGCACGTGCGCGGTCATGGCGCGCGCGTTGACCGCCGCCATGTTCATCAGATCTCGCCCGGCGCGAATTCGGACACCCGCACGCCGAGCCGGTCGCCCACCGCCACCAGATACCCTTTGCCGAGCACATTGCCGTGCGCCAGGATGCGCACCGGGCTGCGGTTCAGCGGCTGCCCCAGGTCGAACACATGGCCGGCCCGGATGGCTCGAAGCTCGCCGAGCGACAGCGACAAGTCGCCGACCTCGAAGCGCAGGCTGACCTCGAGCGCGTCGAGCCGGTCGATCGGCAGGTTGGCGGTGTCGTCGGCAGGGCCGGCGGGTGCAGCGGTGTCTCGGTTCATGGTGCGGTCTCTCGATTGCGTGAGCGTGATGCGCGAGCCTTCGGCGAGCCCGACGAGTTCGCGGCCCCCGGCGCCGCCCAACTCGGCGGTGACGACGAGCGCGGCCCCTGACGAGGCCCAAGACTCGATGCCGATGATGTCGCCCGGCCGGATGCTGCCGACCTCGCGCAGCGTGATCTGGGTGTGGCCGAGACGGAAGTTGACCGGCATGCGCAGCCGGTCGAAGGCGCGCGTGGCCGGTGCACCCTCTGGTTGCAGTGTCGGCACCAGGGTGTCGAACGACGCACCGGCCTCGAACTGCAGGTAGCCGCGCAGCGGTACACCGCCGTCGGCGGGTGTGGCGACGAAGAACGCCGCGCGCAATGGGTCGCAGGGCTCCACCGCGGCGTCATCCTCGGGCGGTGTCCATTCAAAGTGCAGCCGCAGGGCACGTTCCGCCGCATCGACGGCGCCCTGCAGCGCATCGGCCAGCAGCAGGTAGCGCAGCTCGCGCGGCAGCAGGTCGACACGGCGCTCGTCCAGCAAGGCCGACACGCTGGGCGCGTCCAGTCCGAGCTGGCCCGCATGAGAGCCGAACCTGAAGCGATAGAGGTCGAGCGGGCTGCGCTCGAGGGCGTTCTTTTCGGCGTGCCACCGCAGCGTATGGCGGCGGCCGCGTACCTCGAAGCTGAACGACGGCGACGCGCCATACAAGCGGTTGAGTGCGCGTGCAGCGGCGGCGTCGGCGCGCGGCAGCACGCTCGACGCGCCCAGCTCCGTCACGGCCTGGTCAGGAGGCGTCAACATTCACAAGCTCGGTGTGCCACGCAATGATGGAGTGTCGGTATTTGTATTTGTGTGGTCCTGTCACGGCTCTCACAAATGGAGAGCCATGCTTGCCGTGTCTTCTGCGGCTGGGGCAGCGTATCGAAAGAGCGTCTGGCAAGGAAGTACGCAAAACCGTAGTCATGCCTTCGGCAAACGGTGCATCGCGCTACGAGAACTCGTGGTTGCTCCGCGTCTGGCGCGAGACTTAAAGTCCGCCGCATCATGGCCCTGGTGCCGCTTCATGCGGCCATGGCTGCTTCAGCACGAGTTTCGGCTCCTACCCCAACATCCATGGCCACTCAGGCGCGACCTTTCCAGTACGGCTCCGGCGTACGCGATCTGCTCGGCACGGCAGGGCGTCACAACGACCTGCTGTTGGCCGCATTGCTGGTGGCCATCGTCGCGCTGTTCGTGCTGCCGCTGCCGACGCCGCTGCTCGATCTGCTGATCGCCACCAACCTCGCGATCAGCCTGGTGCTGCTGATCGTCGCGATGTACGTGCCGTCGGCGCTGTCGCTGTCCACCTTCCCGTCGCTGCTGCTGTTCACGACGCTGTTCCGCCTCGCGCTCAACATCGCATCGACCAAGCTGATCCTGCTGCAGGCCAACGCCGGCCACATCATCGACACCTTCGGCAAGCTGATCGTCGGCAACAACGTGGTGGTCGGCGGCGTGGTGTTCCTGATCATCGCGATCGTGCAGTTCATCGTGATCGCCAAGGGCTCCGAGCGGGTCGCCGAGGTCGCGGCGCGCTTCGCGCTCGACGCGATGCCGGGCAAGCAGATGAGCATCGACGCCGACGTGCGCGCCGGTGCGTTGTCGTCGCAGCAGGCCCAGAAGCGGCGCCAGGTGCTCGAGCAGGAGTGCCAGCTGCACGGCGCGATGGACGGGGCGATGAAATTCGTCAAGGGTGACGCCATCGCCGGCATCATCATTGCACTTGTTAATATCTTGGCCGGGGTCGCGATCGGCTCGCTGATGCACGGCATGAGCGTCGCCGGCGCGTTGCAACGCTACGCCATCCTCACCGTCGGCGACGGCATGGTGTCGCAGATCCCCTCGCTGCTGGTGTCGATCGCCGCCGGCATCGTGATCACCCGCGTCAGCGCCGGCGAAGGTCGCGAGCGGCAGCTGGCGGGCCAGATCGGCCAGCAGCTGCTGGCCCATCCGCGCGCGCTGTTCATCGCCGGCCTCGCGGTCGCGAGCTTTCTGCTCGTGCCGGGCTTTCCCAAGTGGGTGTTCGCGCTGCTGGCCGGCGTGATCCTGTTCGCCGGGCTCGCCACGCACCGGATGCGGCAGCAGCGCCGTACGCCGGCCTGGATCTCGCACGGCGCCCGCGGCACCGACGAAGACGCCGAGAACGAACAGGACGCCGCGATTGCCGCGCCGCTCGCCGTGCGGCTGTCGGCCAGCCTGCGCGGCGGGATCGACCGTTATGCGCTCGACCAGCAGTTGAGCGCGGTCAAGCTGGCCGTCGAAAGCGACCTCGGCCCGGTGTTCCCGCGGCTGCAGGTGCGGTATGCCGACGGCCTGGCCGAACACCAGTACCAACTGCTGGTGCAGGACGTGGCCGTCGCCGAGGGACGTTTGCGCCCGGGGTGGCAGCTGCTCGATCCGGCCGAGGCCGCCGCGGCGCCCGCGGGCGCGGAAGTCGCCGAACCCTTCGGCCCCTTCACTCGGGTGGTGTGGGTGCCGAACGTGCCCCCCAATGCCCGCGCATGGACCTGCGAGGACGTCGTGGGGCAGCATGTCGACCACACGGTGCGACGCAACGTCAAGCAGTTGATCGGCCTGCAGGAGGTGCAGAAGCTGCTGCACGTGGTGCAGCGCGACGCACCCGAACTGGCGGCCGAGGTGTCGCGGGTCGCGACCCCGCAGCGTATCGCCGAAGTGTTGCGCCGCTTGCTGCAAGAAGGCATTCCGATCCGCAACCTGCACGCCATCTTCGAGAGCCTGGCGATCTGGGCGCCCAAGGAGCAGGACGGCATTGCGCTGACCGAGCTGGTGCGCATCGACATGGGCCGCTACATCACCAGCCGCTACGTCGGCGCGAACCGCCAGCTGGAGGCCGTCCTGTTCGAGTCCAGCCTGATCACCCGCATCGAGAAGGCCGTCGAACGTTCACCACGCGGCAACCTGTTGCTGCTGAGCCCGGCGGTCAGCCAGGACATCCGCGAACAGGTGCGCCGCATCCTCGGTGCCACCACCGGCCGTGTCGTCACCATCGTTTCCTCCGATGTGCGCCGCTATGTCAAGACGCTCATCGAGCCGGTCGCGCCGCAGCTGCCGGTGCTGTCCTACCAGGAGCTCGACGAAGACGTCGCGCTGCAGCCGGTCGGCTGGGTCACCAATCCGCAGGCGCAATGAACGCAAATCTGCCTCTCCGAAGAAGTACATGACGCCGCAGAACATCCTCGACATCACACGCGAAGGTTTGCTGATCGTGCTGTGGGTGGCGCTGCCCATCGTGCTGGTGGCGACGCTCACCGCGCTCATCGTCTCGGTGCTGCAAGCCGTGACGCAAATCCAGGACCAGAGCATCGGCCAGTCGATCCGTTTGATCGCCGTGATGATCGCCATCATCGCCACCGCCGGCTGGATGGGGCGCGACGTGATGCGGTTCGCCGAACGCGCCTTCCACACCTTGACGACGTTGCCATGAGCACCCGCCCGGCCGCCCGGCCTCTGCCTTCCGTTCAACGCCAGTGGCTGGTGCTGCTGCTCGGCCTGTGGGCCGGGCTGTTGCTGCTGGCCGTCCACGCCCAGGCGGCCGAGCTGCCGTGGCGCGGCCGGCCGTTCCAGATCATCGCGAACGAGAAGCCGTTGCCCGACTTCCTGCGCGAGCTGGCGGCGTCGCAAGGCACCACCGCCGTGGTCGACCCCAAGGTGGCGGGTGTCATCAGCGGCAAGTTCAGCGGGCCGGCCCTGACCATCCTGAACAGCGTGTGCTCGACCAACGGGCTGACCTGGTACTACGACGGCGCCTTCTTGTTCATCGACCTGGCCAGCGAGGCCAAGAGCGAAGTGCTGTCGATCGCCGGCAGCAAGGCCACCGCGATCGCCGAGACGCTGGTGCGGATGCGCATCGCCGACGACCGCTATCCGTTCTCGATCAGCGAGAAACAGGGCAGCCTCTATGTGTCGGGCCCGCGCCGTTATGTCGAGATGGTGCGCCAGGCGGTCAAGCTGGTCGACCAGAACCAGCGGGCGGCCCAGTCAGAAGGTGCCGAGATCCGCATGTTCCCGTTGCGGTATGCCTGGGCGGCCGACCTGAAGATCACGCGCTCGGGCAAGGAAACCGTGGTGCCCGGTGTCGCCAACGTGCTGCGCAGCCTCTATGGCAAGGGTGGCAGCCAGCAGGGCGGTGGTGGCCGGGGCGCGAGCGCGCCGTTTCGCGTCGGGCCGAGCCGGCAGCTGCAACTCAGCACCGGTGAGACCGTCAACGCGCCCAAGGTTGAAATGCCGAGCGTCAATGCGGACGACGGCAATGGCCTGCCGAGCTTCGGCAACGCCGGCGAGCTGCCGCAGTTCCAGGCCGACTCGCGCATGAACGCCGTGCTGGTGCGCGACCTGCCCGACAAGATGGCCCAGTACGAGCGGCTGATCCAGTCGATGGACGTGCGCCCGCGCCTGATCGAGATCGAAGTGACGATCATGGACATCAGCACCGACACGCTCACCAGCCTGGGTGTCGACTGGCGTTTGCATGGCCGCCATGGCGATGCGCAGATCGGCCGCGGCGACCGCCCGCCGCTGACCTGGAACGGCGCCACCAGCGAAGGCGGCCAGATCGTCTCGACCGGCCCGAACGGTGTGCCGACCATGCCGCTGGGCGGCGTGTTCACCGCGGCCATCGGCAACGACGTGCGCAACTACCTGCTCGCGCGAGTCAACGCACTGCAGACCAAGGGCGACGCCAACTTCGTCGCGCGGCCCAAGGTGATGACGCTGGACAACACCGAGGCCGTGCTCGAGAACCTGAGCGAGTTCTTCGTGCGGGTCGACGGTTTCCAGGATGCCAGCCTGTTCAGCATCACCGCCGGCACCGCGGTGCGGGTCACGCCGCTGGTGGTCGACGAACGCAACGGCCGCGGCGTGATGCTGTCGATCGACATCGTCGACGGCAACCTCAGCAACGAGATCGTCGACCGCATCCCCATCGTGCGCCGCCGCACCGTCAACACGCAGGCGCTGGTCGACGAAGGCAACAGCCTGCTGATCGCCGGCTACTCGTCGGAAGAAAAGGTCAATGCGACCTCGGGTGTGCCGGTGCTGTCCGACCTGCCCATCGTCGGCAACCTGTTCAAGTACAACGAAAAGAAGCAGGCCAACATGGAGCGGTTTTACCTGTTGACGCCGCGGCTGGTGATCCCGACCTCGGCGGTCCCGGCGCCCGCCACGACGCCGGCTCCCACCCCTGGGCCGACCTCGCAGCTGGCCCCGGCGCAGCAGGCCCCCGTGCAGCTGACCCCGGTACCGGCACCGGCACGGGCGCCGACCTCACCCGGAGGAAACTGAGCATGCACGCCGCATCCTCACCCGGCTGGTGTTTGCGATTCTTGAGCGGCGCGGTGAAGGGCCGCACGATCGCGCTCAAGCCTGGCGTCAACGTGCTCGGCTCGGGCGGTGATTGCGAGGTGATGCTGCCCGGCGGCGACGTGCTGCCGCGCCATCTGGTGTTCACGGTCGGCGAGCTGGTGGTGTCGATGCAGCGGGTGGGCACGGCGTCGGCCCGGCTCAACGGCGAGGAGATGAAGCTGCAGCGCAAGAGCGTGGTCGCCGGCGACGTCGTGTCGCTCGGGCAGATCGACTTCCAGCTCGACCGCAGCTACCCCGTGCAGGAGCATGAGGACTCGATGTTCGCGCCGCCCGAGGCGGTGCAGCCGGGTGACAGCGCTACGCCCGTGTCGACTGCCGGCCCGAGGCCGCAACGCCTCGACCGCTGGGTCGCCGGCGTGCTGGTGCTGCTGGCCGTGATCGCACTCGGCGCGCTGGGCCTGGGCGGGGTCGGTGACGGCCAACGTGGCGGTGGTACCAGCGTCGACCTGGCCCAGGTGGAGGCCGCGCTCAAGCCCTTCCCGGAGGTGGAAGTGATCGCGGCGCCGGGCGGCATGTTCAGCGTCAAGGGCTATGTCGAGTCGCGCCAGCGGCGCCAGGCGCTGCAGCAGGCGATGGCGCCGTTCGGCCGCCAGGTGAGCGTCAACGTGCATGCGGCCGAAGACATGATCGAGCAGGCCCGCCGCTACGTCAGCGACCCGGGCATCGCGGTCACCTATGCCGGCCAGGGCCGGCTGGTGGTCTCGGGCACGGTCGAAGACGAAGCGGTGCGCCAGAAGATCCGCCGCCTCGGCGAAGACCTGCACCCGACCGTGCTGGTGTCCGACCGTGTCGTCTACCGCCCCAAGCCCGCGTCCGACAAGGAAGCGCAGATGCAGTGGAACGCGTGGCAGAACGTGTTGCCGGGCCGCATGGTGAGCATCACCGACGACGGCAACGGCATGCGCCACATCCAGCTGTCCAACGGCAGCCGCTACTACGAAGGCTCGGTGCTGCGCTCGGGCGCCGAGATCAAGCGCATCGAGCCCGATGGCCTGGTGGTGGGCCAGCCGCCGCAGGGCAGCGGGCAGCAGGCGAAATGATGAGATGAACACGAACCCGAACGCAACACGCAACGGCTTGGACGCCGGTGCGTCTGTCGAGATTTCACGTACGGGCGAAGCCCGTACGTGGAACCCCTTGGCGCCTTCGGCGCCGGGGACCCGGTGTGCCGCACGCTGCGGCACAAGATTCACTTGATATCTACCAGGAGAGAAACATGGCAGGCTCAGTTGATGGCTCGATCGACAAGATGAACCAAGCCGCGGCGGACAACGCCCGTCTGATGGCAGCCAGCATGGCCGCGTCCACCAGCATCCAGGGCGTGGCCTCGACGGCCCACACCGTCAACGGCGCCAACGCCGCCGGCGGCGAGGTGGCCAAGTCCACCGGCAACGACATCCGTCAAGCGGCCAAGTCGTCGTGACCCAAGGCCCGCGCGGTGCGGCCGCGCCGCGCGGCTTTTTTCCTTTGATGATGTATGTCCCGTTTTTTCAGGCACCGGGCGCGCGCTCGCGGGCCTGTACCGCAAAGTGGAGGTGAACCATGACCGATGCCGCCTCGCTGGCCGCCAAGCCAGCTGAAATCGCCGCCACGAATGGCGCCGCGCAGGCCCCGGCCACGCGCTTCGATCCGGCGGAAACGCAGTTGTTCGCCAACATGATGCAAGGTGTGCCGACGACACCGGTGTCGGCGAACACCGGCCCGAGTGCGCTGGGCGATGCCGCCAAGGCCGTCGCCGCGCAGTTCAGCGGCAACGTCCGCTCCTATGAAGAAATGCGGCGCAGCATGCTCGAGTCGATCGACCTGTCCGACCCGGTCAAGACCATGTTCGTGCTGACCGACCATTCGATGCAGGCCCACACGATGTTCGCCAAGCTGCACATCTCCACCGGCCTCGCCAGTGCCGCCACCAGTCTCTTCGGCACCTTGCTGAAGAACCAGCAGTGAGGTTGCCGTGACAC
Source organism: Caldimonas brevitalea (assembly GCF_001017435.1). NCBI lineage: Bacteria > Pseudomonadati > Pseudomonadota > Betaproteobacteria > Burkholderiales > Sphaerotilaceae > Caldimonas > Caldimonas brevitalea. The sequence goes on along the minus strand of NZ_CP011371.1, from coordinate 6,297,266 downwards.
GCGCCCTGTTTGCCTTTCGTCTCGCGTCCTGGCGGCGCTTCGGCCCGGCCCTGGTGCTGGCGCTGTTGCTGAGCGGCTGCAAGGTCGGCCTGTATTCCAGCCTCAACGAACAAGAGGCCAACGAGATCGTCGCGGCGTTGTCGGTCGAAGGTATCGCCGCCAGCAAGGAGCGCGTCGAAGGCAACAGCTGGCAGGTGCTGGTCGACGAGAGCCGATTGGCGACCGCACTCGACGTGCTGCGCGCCCAAGGCCTGCCGCACGACCGCTATGTGAGCATGGGCGACGTGTTCCAGAAGCAAGGCCTGGTGTCGACGCCGTCGGAAGAGCGCATGCGCTACATCTACGCGGTGTCGCAGGAACTGTCGCAGACGCTGCGCACCGTCGACGGTGTGGTGTCGGCCCGCGTGCATGTGGTGATCCCCGCCAACGACCCGCTCAGCGACAAGATCCGCCCCTCGTCGGCCGCCGTTTTCATCAAGCACCGTCCCGACGTCGACCTGCGATTGCTGGCGCCGGCCGTCAAGGACATGGTGGCCCACAGCATCGAGGGCCTGACGCATGACCAGGTGTCGCTGTCCTTGTTCGAGGCGCGCAAGCCCGTCGTCGACGGCAACACTCCCGCGGCCGGTGCCGCACCGCAGCTGTTCGGTGGGTTGCCCACACAGACCGGCGTGATCGTGCTGGTCGTGCTGCTGCTGGGCGCCGCCGCACTGGCCGTGCTGCCCGGCCTGCTGCGCCGGCAAGGCCTCGACTGGCGCACCTGGATGCGCCGGCAGGTGATGCGCCGCTGAGGCGGGCCCCATGGTCAGCGCGACACCGGCCCTTTCTGCCGTGGCCCCCGCAGCACCGGGCCCGATGGACCTGGTGCGCCTCGTCACGCGTTTCAACCTGCACCCCGAACTCGATCTGCATCCGAGCTGGTTGCCCACCAGCTGGCCGGTGCGCCACCGGCGGGTGCAGCGCTACGGCCCGGGCGGGCAGGCGGTGCTGGCGGAACTGCTGCGCCGTCGCCAGCCCGAGGGTGTCGACTACAACTTCGATTCGCGGCTGAAACGGCTGGTGCTGCTCGACGCGGCGTCGCTGCGCCGGCTGGCCGCCTATTGCGGCCTGTGCGCCCACCTGCCGCTGCTGCGGGTGCGCGGTGGCCTGGCCCACCAGCTGCGGCGCCAGGCGCGCCGCTACGACGACGACGCGGTCGAGTTCGTCCTCGAGCGGGTGCCCCAGCTCACCGCGCTCAAGATGAGCAGCACCTCGCTGCAGGAGCGGCCGATCGCGGCCGGCCGTGTCATCGTCAACCGGGGCTACCGTCTGTTGCGCAGCCTGGTGGCGTCGGAAGGCGAGGCGGTGCTGCAGCGTCTGCAGCACAAGCTGCCCCGGCGTGTCTCGCTGCTGCCGGCGCCCGCGTTGCAAGCCCAACAGCAGCAACAACTCGTCGAGCTGCTGCTGCTCTGTATCGTTCCTGAGAGGGTGCCGCAATGGGACTGGCTTTTCTGATCACCACCGAGAACCTGCAGCTGTTGAGCGAACGTAAGGTGCTCAAGGAGGCCGAGTACTCGGCGCTGCTCGACGCGTCCGCGGTGGTCGGTGCCGCTCGCAACGAGGCCCGCCGTATCGTGCAGCAGGCCACCTCGCAGGCCGAGGAGGCACAGCGTGCCGGTTATGAAGAAGGGCTGCGGCGCGCCAAGGCCGAATACGCCGAGCAGCTGGTGTCCGAGAGCATCGCCGCCGAGCGGCAGCTGCAATCGTTGCGCTCCACGATGGCCCACCTGGTCGTCAAGGCCGTCAGCCAGTTCATCGCGGATGCCGATCCGCGCCAGCTGTTCGAGGCGGCCTTGCTGCGGGTCGAATCGCTGCTGCGCACCGAGCCCTTCATCACGGTGCGGGTCGCGCCCGCACAGGAAGCGGCGATGCGCCAAGTGCTGACCACACTGCGCGAGGAGGCCCATTGGGGCATGAATCTGTCGCTGTCGAGCGACCCGTCGCTGCAGGAAGGCGCCTGTGTGGTGCAGACCGCGTCGGGCACGCTCGAGATCGGCGTCGAGGCGCAGCTCGAAGCCTTCCGCCGCGCGGTGGAGCGCAGCGGCATGGCGCAACAACCGCCCGCGAAAGCCGCCGAATGAAGTTCGAGCCGCTGACCACCTCCAGCGAAGCCAGGCTGTCCGACGCCGCCCTGGGCATCGCCGCCGACTTGGAGCAAGCGTTCGGCCGCATCACGCCGGTGGGCATGCGCGGGCGGGTCAGCCAGGCGGTGGGGCTGCTGATCCACGCAACGGGCATCCAGGCCCACGTCGGCGAGCTGTGCGAGCTGGTCACGCCCGGCGAAGCCCCGCTGCTGGCCGAGGTGGTCGGCTTCCAGCACAACACCGCCATCCTCACGCCACTCGGTCCCACCACCGGCATCTCGGCCCTCACCGAGGTGCTGCCCACCGGCCGCGGCCACACTTGCCCGGTCGGCGCGCAGCTGCTCGGCCGTGTGCTCGACGCGATGGGCCGGCCCATCGACGAGCGCGGTCCCTTGCCGCCGCACACGCTGCTGCCGGTGCACCGCGAGCCGGTGGCGCCGTTGGCACGCCGCATGATCGAGCGGCCGCTGGTCACCGGCATCCGCGCGCTCGACGGCCTGCTGACGCTGGGCGAAGGCCAGCGTCTCGGCGTCTTCTCGCCGCCGGGCATCGGCAAGAGCACCTTGCTCGGCATGCTCGCGCGCGGCTCGACCGCCGACGTCAACGTGATCGCGCTGATCGGCGAACGCGGGCGCGAGGTGAAGGAATTCATCGAGCACAACCTGGGCGCCGAAGGGCTGGCCAAGACGGTCATGGTGGTGTCGACCTCCGACCGGCCGCCGATGGAGCGCATCAAGTCGGCCTATGTGGCGACCACCATCGCCGAGCAGTTCCGCGACCAGGGCAAGCAGGTGTTGCTGCTGGTCGATTCGCTGACACGGTTCGCCCGTGCGCAGCGCGAGATCGGCCTGGCCAGCGGCGAGCCGCCGACGCGGCGCAGCTACCCGCCGTCGATCTTTTCGATGCTGCCGCAGCTGCTCGAACGGGCGGGGCAGGGCAAGACCGGTTCGATCACCGCCGTCTATTCGGTGCTGACCGAGGGTGACGAAGACAACGACCCGATTGCCGAGGAGGTGCGCTCCATCCTCGATGGCCACGTGGTGCTGTCACGCAAGATCGCCGCCGCCAACCAGTACCCGGCGATCGACATCCTGGCCAGCATCAGCCGTGTGATGCCGTTGGTGGCCGACGAGCGCCACCGCAGCGCGGCCGCCCGGTTCCGCAGCCTGCTCGCCAAATACCAGGAGCTGGAGCTGCTGGTGCAGATCGGCGAATACCGCGCCGGCAGCGACGCGCTGGCCGACCGTGCCATCGCCTTGCGCCCGGCGATGCTCGAATTCCTGTCGCAGCCGCCGGGCGTGCGCGAGCCGTTCGAGCAGACGCTGGCGCGGCTCGCGCGTTTCGAGTCTTGAGGCCGCGATGGACATCGACTGGAAACGCCTGATCGACGTGCGTGAGCGCCAGAAGCGCACCGCGATGGAGACCGTCGCACGCGACCGTGAAGCCGCCGAGCGCAGCCTGGCCGACGCACGCCAGGCGCAAGCCCGGCTGCAACAGGAGATGGCGGCCAAGGCGCAGCACTGGCAGGCCACCGCCGGGGCCTTGCAAGACGGCCATTGCAGCGTGGCCGAGTTGCGCCACGCGGGCGCCTGGAGTGGCGCACTCGATGCCCGCATCGTCGAAGCCGGCCGTGGCGCGGCGCGTGCACAGGCCGCACACCTGCAGCGCCAGCAGGTGCTCGACGCCAGCCGGCGCCAGCTGCGGGCGGCAAGCGGCGATGTCGAAAAGGCGCAGCAGATGCACCGCCGCTGCCAGTCCGAGCAGCGCCGGCTGCAGGAGGCCCGGCTGGACGACGTGGCCGAAGACGTGGCGGCGCAGGCGTGGGCCGCGCGGCGCAAGGTGTAGCGGGCAGCGCCATGGAATCCAGTCTCGAGCTGGCCGCCGCCGAACGCCTGTTCGCCTCGGTGGCGTTGACGATGCCGCGCTTGTTCGCGGTGTTCGCGGTGGTGCCGTTTCTGTCGGGCGGCATGATCACCGGCATCGTCCGCAACGGGCTGCTGCTGATCCTGGCGATCTTCATCTCGCCGGTCGCGGGCGAGATGCCCAGCGTCTCGGTCGGCACCTGGGTGCTGATCGCCGGCAAGGAGGCCCTGATCGGTTTGCTGCTCGGCCTGAGCTTTGGCATCTTCATCTGGGCCATCCAGAGCGTCGGCGACTTGATCGACTTCCAGACCGGCTCGGGCAACGCCTCGTTCTTCGACCCGGTGGCCGGGCATGAGAACGGCCCCACCGGCGAGTTCCTTGGGTGGATGGTGATCACGCTGTTCGTGGCCGCGGGCGGGCTGCTCGCGATGCTCGGCGTGGTGGTCGACTCCTACCGCCTGTGGCCGGTCGGCTCGTTCTTCCCCGACGTCGGCTTCGTGCTGGAGCAGTTCGCGATCCGCCAGGGCGACACGCTGTTCCTGTGGATCGTCAAGCTGGCGGCTCCGGTGGTGTTCGTGCTGATGCTGGTCGAGCTGGGCATGGGCCTGATCAGCCGCGTCGCGCCGCAGCTCAACGTGTTCGTGTTCTCGCAGCCGCTGAAGAGCCTGCTGGCGCATTTGATGATGCTGCTGTTCCTGTTCTTCGTGTACGAGTCGCTGCAAAGCTTTTTGCGGCCCGAGAACGGCGTGCTCGACTTTTTGCGGTCGGCCTTGTAGCGGCGATGTCCGAGAAGAACCAGAAACCCAGCCCCAAACGCCTGCGCGACGCGCGCAAGCGGGGCGAAGTGGTGTTCAGCTCGGATGTCGCGTCGACGGTGGTGTTCATCGTGGTGCTCGCGTGTGTGTGGCTGGGCGGCGCGTTCTATTTCGGCTTGCTGCACGAGCTGTGGCTGCACGCCACCAGCACCGAGCTGCTGACCCGGCCCGACGAACGTTTTGCTGAACTGCTGCTGCACACCGGCGAGACGCTGGTGTGGGGCGCCGCGCCGATCACGCTGGTGGCCGCCATCGCCGGCATCCTCGGCTCGCTGTTCCAGGTCGGCGGCGTGGCGGCGTGGGAGCGCCTGAAGCCCGACGCCAAGCGCTTGAACCCGGCCGAAGGCCTGAAGCGCATCTTCTCGACGCGCAATTTGGTCAACCTGCTCAAGATGGTGCTCAAGACGACACTGCTGGCCGTCTTGATGTTCGTGGTGGTGCGTCTGTTCGTCGATTCCTCGCTCAAGCTCGGCTATGCGCGGCCTTCGGTCATCCTGATGGCCGGCGCGCAGATGATCGGCATCAGCTTCGCCTGGGCCGCGGTGATCTACGCCGTGATGGCGATGGTCGATTACGCGCACGAGTACTACGAGTTCATGAAGCAGCAGCGCATGTCGATCGAAGAGCTGCGCCAGGAGCACAAGGAAGTCGAGGGCGACCCGATCAACGCCAGCCGCCGCCGCTCGGCCCACTTCGAGGCGGTTTACTTCAGCCTGGCGGATCGCGTGCGCATGGCGTCCGCGGTGATCCACTCGGCACGCGCCGCCGTGGCGCTGCAATACCTCGGCGAGCACGATTTGCCGCGCGTGATCGCGCGCGGCGAAGGGGAAGTGGCGGCACAGATCCGCCGTCTCGCCGCCGAAGCGCTGATCCCGATGGAGTTCGAGCCGGCCTTGGCCGAGCGCCTGCACGACGAGGTGCCGGTCGACCAGGCCATTCCCAGACCCTTGTATGCGCCGGTGGCCAAGCTGCTGCGCTGGGCACAAGGTCATGATTAGTGGCCTTCGCAGCCCGGGGGGCAGGGCGCGGGTATTCCGAGAAGTCGTGGTTGCACGGCGGTCGTCACACCGCTGCAATAAAAGCCTTCACGACTTCGGCGCCGTGGCGATCTCGCTGTGCCGCCGCCCACCAGGAGTACCCATGACAGCACCGACCGTAGGCCCCGGCTCCCCCTTGCACAACCCGAGCGATCCGGCAGCGAAGTTGAATGCGGCGCTGGAAGCCGCACGTGCCGCGGCAGCCGAGGCGCGGCGGCAAGCCGAAGAAGCACGCCGCAAGGCCGAACAGGCGCGCGAACAGGCCGAGCTGGCACGCAAGAACGCCAAGGCGGCCGCCGACAAGGCGCGCGACACCGGCAAGCCCGAAGACCAGACCGAGGCGACACGGCTCGAGGGCGTGGCGCGCGACAAGGAGCTGGCCGCCGCCAAGCTGCAGGCCCAGGCCGTGCTGAAGGAGAAAGAGCAGAAGCTCGCGCAGAGCAAGCTCGACGACCTGACGCGACGCGGCCCGACGGTGCCGTCGCAAGCCACCCGCACCGCGCAGACCGAGGTCGAGCAGGCGAGGGCGTCGGTGGCCTTCTACGAAAACCCGGAACAGCCGGTCCTGACCCAGCCGATCGACCACCGCGAGTTCGGCCAGGTGCGCGGGGGTGAAGGCCTCGAGGACTTCGCCCGGCGCCACCACCTGACGCGTGACCAGGTGCTGGCCCTGAACCCGCAGTTCGACCCGGCCACCGCCAACGGCCTGCCGGGCAGCCCGGCGCCCGTGGCGCACAAGCGCGACGCCGACGGGCTGGAAGTGAACGAGTGGCTGCGCGTGCAGCCCGACGCACTGGAAGCACCGGCCGTGGCGCGCCCGCGCGCACCCGACCTGCCGACGGCCTTCGACGTCAACCACAACAAGGTCGACGGCAAGACGCTGCACGAGGCCACGATGGCCAGCCTGCTGGAGCAGTACGCGAACGCGCCGGCCGGCTCCGACCAGCGGCGCTTCGCGATGCTGCTGAGGGCGCAGGGCGCGACCCAGAATGGCGTGCAGCTGGACGACAAGAACTACCGCGAGGACATGCCGGTCGATGTCGTCACCGGCGGCATCATCGACAAGCAGAAGGTGGCGAGCGAGCTGCAGAAGCTGTCCGGCAAGCCCGAGTTCGCGCAGCGGTTGGCGGCCGACTACCAGAAGGAGCTGAACGCGCAGTTCCCGAAGTTCTTTCCCAACCAGGGCGCTGGGTCGGACAACCGCAACGTGCTGTGGGCAGGGCTCACGCACGGAGAAGGCAATGCCTACCCGGCCTACAAGCAGAGCGACCTGGGCGGCACCGGGCCGCTGTGGTCGGGTGGCCTGCCGGTCAGCCAGGGTGGCCCCAGCTTCACCGCGGGCGACATCTCGCGGGGCAACTCGCTGATCGCCACCGTGGCCGTGCCCGGCTACGCCCCGCCCGCCGGCCCCACCGCCGGCGGCTACCCCCTCTTCGGCAAGCCGGACGGCCAGTGGCTGCAGAACGTGCAGAAGAGCGTGCCCGGCAGCGCGCCGGTGGTCGACCCGATCACGCGCGACCTGAGCTACCAGGTGCTCGGGGACCTGAAGCAACGGGCCGGACAGTCCGGCGGCCAGAACGGCTTCACCGCCTTCCCGGCCCTCCAGCCCGATGAAGTGTCGCTGGCCAAGCTCGACGCCAAGCTGGCCGCGGACCACCCCGAGCTGAACGAGCAACAGCGGGCCGACGTGATCGGCCAGACCTACGAGTTGTTGGGCATCTCGGACCGCCAGGCGAAGCAGTACGCCGCGGCCGCCGCGCCCTACCTGGAAGTGCGCAAGGTCAAGCTCGAAGGGAACGACCAGTATGACCCCAAGTACACGCAGAACCCGCCGCAGTACGTCACGTTGAAGAAGGACGCGCCGCAATCGGCCGTGGACGCCTGGAAAGCGCTGCAGAACGCCACCGCGATGCGCGGCTCGCTCGACGACGTGCCCGGCCTGACGCTGGACCACAAGCAACCACCCCCCAAGGCCAACCCGGCGCTTGCCACCTTGGGCAGCGACGACTTCACGAAGGCGGTGAACGGCAGCCTCGACGCCAAGACCTCGCCGCAGTCGATCGCGCAGCGGTATGCCGACTACATGACGTCGCCCGACTACCTCAAGTACCTGGAGTCGCTGCCGTCCGACCAGGTGAACGACCAGGTGCACAAGGACCTGCTCAACATCCAGGCCTTCGATGCGGGCATCGCGACGCGCACCGCCGACCAGCTCGGCAACCGCATCTTCGAGACCACCTACGCCGATGTGCGGCCGAGCGAGACCGACGACGACAAGGGGCAGGCCGCCACCTACACCGCCTGGAACGTGCTGCGCTGGTCGATACGCACCACCGGCCTGCTGGCCGGCACCGACGCCGAGAACTGGAAGGCGGCCGGCGACTTGTTCAAGCTGGTCAAGAAGGTCGATGCCCAGGGCGGCAACACCGGCGACCTCCAGCAGATCGAAAAAGAGATCCAGCGGCAGCAGAGCGCCGGCGAGATCACGGCGGACGAGGCCAAGACCACCTGGACCCGCGTGCAGAACATCAACAAGGCCGGCGGCTGGGCGTCGTTCGCGGGCCTGATCAACGCCGGCGTCGCCAACGACAAGCTCGACAGTGCCGAGTTCCGGCAGAAGCTGATGCAGGGCGACGTGGACACGTGGATGGTCACGCTCAACCATCTCGACATCGGCCTCAGCTATGGCGAGCACTACCTGCGCGTGGTGGCGCGCGCCCAGTCCAAGGTGCCGGCGGAGTCGCCGCTGGCCAAGGCGATCGGCCTCTACAAGGGCGACTTCGCCGACGTGATCTCGGACGTGCGGGAGTCGCTGCGGCCGACCATGGGCGAGATGAGCGACGCGCTCAAGGGTGTCGACCTGAGCGACCCGGCCGCCGTCAAGAAAGCCCTCAACGACAACCTGAACGCCAAACGCACACGCTTCGCCGGCATCGTCTACGACAACGACAAGCTGGCGCAAAAGATCAGCCAGGCCGCCGGCGACCTCAAGTTGACGCCGGCCGAGATCACGTCGTTGAAGCACAGCGCCGACGCCCGGCTCGGCTTCCTCTCGATGACGACCGGCGAGCTGGGCACCACGCCGCTGGGCGAGTCGATCGCCAAACAGTCGAAGGCCCTGGTCGGTGTCGACCTGTCGGACGCGAAGGCCGTGCAGCAGGCCTTGAAGACGGCAGGCTTCGGCGCGCAGAGTGCCGAATTCATCAGCGAGCGGATCGCCAACACCCATACGTCGGGCAACCCGGTGCGCGGCGGCGATCGCTTCGAGGTGTACGGAAAGCTGCTCAACGAAACCTATGGCCAGGCCCCGACCGGCTATAGCCGCGGCTTGTCGGCGGCCAGCAAGGTCGGCGACGCCGCGGTGCTCGGCACCTTGTCGCGTCCGCCCGGCGCCGCGCACACCGCGTCCGATGCCGGCCGGGGCATGCGCTACGTCGGCGTGCCGTTGAAGGGTGCGATTGCGCTGCTGGACGTGGCGGCCGGCCCCTTGTCGGGCTACTTCGCCTACCAGACGATCCAGCAGGGCATCAAGACCGACAACACCGGCTTCATCATCGCCGGCAGTGCCGAGGCGTTGGGCGCGGTCGCCTTCACGGCCGGCGGCCTGGCCGAACTCGGCATCCTCGCCGGCGGCAGCGCCGCGGCCGGCCCCTTCTTCATCGCCGGTTTCGTGTTGACCGCCGCGGGGCTCGCCATCTACGAGCTGTCGCAGCCGTCGGCGCTGGAGCAGAACACCACCTCGTTGCAGGACTACTTCCGCACCTTCCAGGACGCCGGCCCCGGCGTGCTGAAGGACGGCTGGGAAGGCGAAGTGAAGGACTGGTCCGACACGAACCAGACACGCAGCCCCCGCATCATGGCGCCGGGTCCGTTGGACGGCCGCCCGCACGAGCCGGCTTCCGAAGGAGTGGCGTGATGCGTCCGCAAAAAAGGGGCCCGCAGACACCGACGCCGCCGCCCGGCGGCCACAGGAAACCACCATGACAGGACCCGTCAACTCTTGTGTGCCCAACCAAGCGGCACAGGACCGTGCTGCCGCGCTCGCCGCGGCGGAAGCGGCGCGCCGTGCCGCCGAGGAAGCCGCACGCAAAGCGGCGGAAGAAGCACAGCGCCGGGCGGCGGAAGCGCGACGTCTCGCGGCCGAGGCGCAACGCAAGGCCGACGAAGCGCGCAAGGCCGCCGAGGCGGCCGAGGCGCAGGCCGCCAAGACCAAGGCCAAGGCGGATGCCGACGAGGCGGCCCGGTTGAGCAAGGAGGCCAAGGCCGCCGAGCTGGACGCCCTGAAGCAGGACGCCAAGGCCAACCTGGCCGAGAAAGAAAAGACGCTGGCCGACGCGAAGCTGGACGACGTCCGCCAGCGACGCTCCCCCGGCGACCCGTCCGAGGCCACCCGCGCCGCGACCAACGAGGTGAATGCGGCCCGCCAGACCGTTGCGCTGTACGAGCCGGTCTCGGTGCCGGGCCAACCGCCCGTGCAAGCCCCGCCGAGCGCGGGCACGCAAACACTGCTCGACAAGGCACACGCGGCCGCCAAGCCGGTGTTCGACGCGCAGGCCCAGGGCCGCGAGCCCACGCAGCAGCAGAAGGACGCCCTCAACACCGCGGTGAACGAGTGGCTCGACGCGGCGCAGCAGGACATGCGCAACGCCGCCCTCAAGGCCCAGGCCGAAGGACGTGACCCCAACGCGGCGATCCGCAGCGAGGCCGACAAGATCAAGCAGGCGGTCGACCGCGGCGGCGAGTTCGACCCCGCGGCGCTCGGCGCCCACGTCGACCAACGCCGCGACGCCGTGCTCGCCGAAAGCCCGGGGGCACGGCAGCTGCGCAGCGAGCAGTACAACGTCAACCAGACCGGCAAGCAGCAGGTGGCCGATGCGACCCAGGCGGCGAAGGACGCCGACGCCAAGGCCGACGAAGCCGAGCGTTACGCCGCCAGTTTCGGCGCCGGCCCGGCCGGCAACGACACCGTCGCCACCGCCCGCCAGCAGGCCGACGCCGAGGCGGCGCGGCTGCGGGGCCTGGCCAACCAGGCCGAGGCCAAGCTCGATGGGCTGGTCAAGGCCTACGGCCGCAGTGACCCCAACGACCCGACCAACCCGAAGACCAACGTGCTCGGTTGGGTCAATGCCGACTACAACGCCAAGGTGGCCGACCTCGAGGTCGGTCAGTTGGCCGACCAATACCAGCAGGCGCTGGCCGGTGGCGATGCGAAGAAGATCGCCGATGCCGGCCTGGCCCTCGACGACGCGCGTGACGCCCAGCGGCTGCTGCATGCGCTGCGTGACGACGCGAAGGCGCAGCTGGAGCTGCGCGACAGCGAGACCGAATACACCGATGCCGAAGCCGCGTGGCGAGCCGAGTCGGGCAGCCGGCCGGCCCCCTACACTGTCACCGAGCGGCGCGGCAACGAGACCGAGACCAAGACCGTCAAGCCCGACGGCTACGACCCCGCCTTCTGGGCCACCCCCGGCAGCGAAGAGGGCAAGCACGTCGAGCGGCAGGGCGACAAGTACTACTACGTCACCGACGACGGCAAGCAGGAGCTGGACCCCATCACCGCCCGCTGGTGGGCCGCACACGACAAACGCGAGGCCGCCCGCACCGACGTGACCAACGCCGGCAAGGTGCTGGAGGGCGTGAAGGAAGACCTGCTGGGCGGTGCCGATGGCAGCGGCCCGAAGCTCGACGCCTCGCGCTACCTCGGCGATGCCGACGGCATCAACAAGCGTCTGGCCGACGCCAATGCCGCGGTCGACGCCGCCTACCGTGGCCTCTCGACCCAGCGGCCGCCGGGTTTCATCGGCCCGGTCGTGGCCAGCACCACCACGCCCGAGGAACTGGGCCGGGCCCTGCAGCAGCAGCGCAGCGCGCAGGCCGATGCCGATGCGTTGAAAGCGATGCAGGCGTTGCGCAATGCCGAGCGCGACCAAGCCAGCGGCAAGCCGGTCGATGCCAAGCAGATCGACACGCTGCGCACCGAGGCGCGCGACGCGCAGCGCAAGGCCGAGGACCTGCGGCCCAAGCTCGCGCCCGAGCAAGAAAAGGAGATGCGCGAGAAGCTGCTGCCCGACGCACGCAAGCAGCTGCGCACGCAGGACGAGACGGTGACCCGGTTGACGGCACCGGGCAGCCAGGCCACCGAAGACGAACGCCGGCTGGCACTGAACCAGCGCGACGCCCTGCAGCTGAAGGTGCGCGACTACGAGACCCAGCTCGAGCTGATCGACGCCGACCGCGATGCACTGGCGGCCCGCCACCAGTACGACCGCACCGGCTTCGCCAAGCCGCAGCTGTCGATGTTCACCGAGAAGCGCAGCGGCAGCCGCTACGGCGACGGCGTGACGATGGACATCTACCCGGACGGCTACGACCCGACCTGGAACATCGTGCCCGACGCCAACGGCAAGGTCAGCGCGCAAGGTTTGCCCCGCGGCATCTCGCCGGACGATGTGAAGGTCGAGCGGGTCTGCGACACGTGGTACGTCACCTTCAAGAAAGACTCGGAGGTGCTCGGCCGCCAGTCCGACCTGACCACCAACTACGTGGTGCAGGAGGGGCGCTACAAGATGCACCCGGCGACCGCTCGGCTGTGGGAGACCGCCGGCGGCTCGGATGGCCGGCTGGCGCGCGCCGGTGCGGCCCGCAAACAGGTCGAGGACGATTTGCGCGCGGCGGCGGCCGACGGCCCGCCGCCCGAGAACACCCAACCGCTGATCGGCCCCGACGGCAAGCCGGTGCCGACCTTGCGCCTGGGCGAAGACCTGACGCAGCGCAAGCAGACGGTCGACCAGCGGGTGCTCGACCTCGGCGAGTTGCGCAAGCAGGCCCAGCGCAACTACGACAACGGCACCGGCGACCGCACCCAACTGAAAAACGCGCTCGACGACGCCATCGCGGAGGAGACGATCGCCCGCAACGAGCAGGCCGCCGTGCAGGCGGCCCTCGAATGGCAAGAGGCCAACCGCGCCCGCCAACTCTACGAGGCCAACGAGCGGGCCGGCCGCCCGCAGACGATGTGCTACGCAAAGCCGCCGCGTGAGCACGCCGAGGAGTTGCGCAACAAGGCCATCACCGCCCGCGCCACCTGGCTCGATACACGCAACCAGCACCACACGCAGTCGGCCGAGCGCGACCTGGGCCTGAAGCAGGCCGCCCACGACCGCTGGAAACGCGAACATCCGGGGCTGGCCGAAACCAGCAGCGACACCTGGGCCGCGCTGCAGCAGGCCCGCGGCAAGGTCGACGACGCCAAACGCTACCAGGTGGCGAGCAACGAGACCGCCGCGGCGCGCGAACAGCAATTCCTGTCCGACAACCTCAGGCCCGACCAGTACGACGACCGGCGGGCCTTGTACCGGCTGTTCATGCAGAACCCGCAGGTGATGGCGCAGTCGGTCATCAACCAGCACTATGTGCAGTACGGCAGCGAGCCGATGCAGATGGCCGGGCGCACCCACCTCGAGAACGAGGTGGCGCTCGCGCTCGGCTGGCAGCCCAGCCGGCCGCTCGACCCCGGCACCCCGACTCACAACGCCGAACTGCGCCGCACCCAGCCGCTGTTCACCAACCTGAGCCACGAGCAGAAGGAGGTGCTGCGCAAGACGGTGGACCAGATCATCGAGACCGGCGGCGACAAGGCGCGCGTGACGGTGTTGCCGGTGGTCTACGGCCTCGACAGCGACCAGGGCGGTATCGTCAAGACGGCCTTGTTCGAGGTCGAGCAGCAGGGCAAGCCCGGCCAGGTCAAATATGTCGACGAACAGGGCTGGGAGTACGACGACCTCGACGACTACCGCGCCAACAACCACCTGCCGGTCGAAGGTGTCAACCTCGTGATGCCGGAAGACGGCAACTTCACGCTCGACGACCAAGGCAACGTCAAGCTGTTCGTCGGCGACGCCCGCACCGAAACCGGCTGGGAGACCTTCCGCCGCGAAACCAAGCTCGACCTGATCGTCGGCGGTGTCGGGTTGGTGGCCGGCGTGGTGCTGACGGTCGGCTCGCTCGGCACCTTGTCGGCGCCGGGCGTGATGCTCGCGGCCGGCTCGCTGACGCTGATGGCCGCCGGCTACGGCATCGCCACCTCGGCCGAGAGCCTGCACAAGCAGTACAGCCACGGGCAGGACATCAACCCGTTGACCAGCACCCAGGCCCGCCTCGATTGGCTCAACCTCGGCCTGTCGGCGCTGAGCGTGCCGGTGGTGGGCAGTTCGTCCCGGGTGGCCTTGCTCGGCGTGCGCGCGAACCGCGCGCTGAAGGCGGCCGATGACGCGGCCCGGGTGGGCGACGAGGCCGGCAAGGCGCGCCACCTGGCCGAGGCCAAACAGCTGCTCGACCGCTCGGCGAGCGCCGCGGGCACGGCCGAGACGATGGCGCGGAGCCTGGGCCGCCCGTTGGCGGTCGGCAGCGTCTATGCCTTCGAAGAGGGTGGGCGTTATCTGCTCGAGAACTGGGACCACATGACCCCGGCCGAGCGCAACCAGCAGCTGGGCATGTTGGGCCTGAACGCGGCGGGGTTCGCCTCGCCGGTGTTCGCGCGCGGTTATGTGCGCACCCACCAGACGATCAAGACGGCGTGGAACGCACGCCAGCCTGGCGCGCCGGGCGAAGGTGTGCCGGCCGGTGGGCGCACGACCGGCACCGTCGACCCGCAGACCGGCTTGCCGACTTCCATCGCAGCACGCGACGGCGGCGCGCCGCCGCGCGTCGTGCCGTTGTCGCATACAGACCCGCAGTCGCCGACCCGCACCGGCGCCCCCCGCAGTACGGCGCCTGCCGATGCCGCCCAGCCGCCGCGTGTCACCGCTGGTGAGCCAGCGGCATCCCCGCGCCAAAGCGTTGTGGCAGAGCCGGTTCCCGATGTGCTGGCGCCGTTCCGGGTCGCGCCCGCGGCCGACATCTGGTCCGGTGAACTGGTCACGACCACCCGCACCGGGGGCCGCCCCGGCAGCACAGCCGGCGGCTCGCCGGCGGGCTCCGGGTCCCACACCGCGGCCCCCGCCTCGAGTGCGCCGTCCAACCCCACCACGCCGGCGCGCCGACGTTTCCGCGGCTGGGCCTTGCGCGAGATCGCGCGCGACCCCGCGCACCTGCTGCGCTTCCTGATCGAGCCCAAGCCGAGCGGCAAGGGCATGCGCTTCCTGGTGCCGCCCACCCGCGAGCACCACAACCTGATCGGCGGCGACTATGTCGAATCGGGCCACCTCACCAGCAACTGGTCGCTGGGCAGCGGTGCCACCGCAGCCCCCGAGCACCTGGCGTTGCAGGACGCCTATTCCAACCAGCTCGACAACGTGAGCATCGAGCAGCGCCACATCGGCGGTTTTGCCGAGCGCAAGGCGATCGACATCGGCGGCGTGCCGGTGGAACTGCGCACCGCTCGGATGTGGGAAAGCGAGGGCAAGCTGCCGGCCGGCACGGTGGCGGGTGCGAAGCCGCATACCGGGTGGGTCGTCCCGGAAGCCAGGTCCGGCGCACCGCGCACCGCCGCCTCGGCACCGCGCGCGCCGGCAGCGACACCGACGACGCTGCGGGCGGGACCGGCGGCCACCGGCCCCACCTCCACCGCCCGCAGACCGCGGGTCGTACCGGGTGGCAGCCCGGACGGCGTGCCGCCCACCGCCGCCGGCCGCAACGTGGGCACGGACGAGCCGAGTGCGGCATCGACCAGCTGGTCGGTGCCGGCCGACCGTGTCGGCGATACGGCAGTGGCCGATCTGCTGCTGACGCTCTACCGCGCCGGTGGGCAGCTCGAAGGGGCCAGCTACTACCTCTACCCCAAGGCCTATGACGACGTGACCGGCCTGCTGCCGAACGTCGCGCGCCAAGGCCTGCGGCCGGCGTTCGACGCCGCCTCGCCGCAGCGTCGTGCTGCGGTGTATGCGCAGGCCGAGCGGCAAGGCAGTTTTGGGCACGTGCGCCCGCACCGCTATGCCAGCCTCGACGAGGCCAGGGCAGCGGCACAGCCGGAAGGCATGAACACCGCACGCGACGAGATCGCCATCGTGCTCGACTCGGCCATAGCGCCCGACGGCAGCGTGCCCCCGTCCGCCGTGCTCGCCACCGTCGGCCTCGACGTGCCCAGCAGCGGCGGGCCGGCCCGGGTGGCCTCCATCACGCCCACCGGCCAGCCGCTGCGGGTGGCGTATCCCCAGGGCTACGACCCGGCGCTGCCGCTGATCCGCACCGAGAACGGCCAGCGTATCGACCTGCTGAACACGGCGCCGGGCCGCAGTGAGATGGGCGTCAACGTGTTCCGTCGCCGGGTCGCCGATCTCGATCTGTTTGCGCCCGGGGAGCGACCGCGCCGCCCCGACGGCTCGCCCACGCGCGAGGAAGTGCCGCTGCCCGAAGGTGTGTTCGCGGTGGACGGGCACGGCCTCGAAGGTCGGGTCGAGGGGCCCGATGGCCAGCCGCTCGCGCCGGCGGACCTCGCACGGCTGATTTCGGAACACGACGGCTATCACGGCCAGCCGGTGTTCCTGCTGTCGTGCCTGAGCGGCGACGGTGCGGTGCCGTTCGCACAACAGCTCGCGACGCTGCTCGGCACCGATGTCTACGCCGCGACCCAATCGGTGCGGTCGAGGGGCCACTCGCCGGGCCCTGATGCGCCCAACTACGTGCACGGCCTCAGTCTGCTGGACGCCGGCTCCTCCTACAACGGCGGCGTGATGGAAGCGAAGCCCTTGCATTCGCTGCCCATCGTCGAGATCCGCAGCGGTGGTCGTGTGGTCTACGACGACATCCCGGTGTTGGGCCCGCCGGTCTATGCACGCTTCCGACCCGGCTTGTCGATCGAGCCGGCCGGCACCCGGGCACCGGGCGGCGACACCTCGGTGTCGGCGGGTCGCAGGGCGCCGGTCGTCGTGGGCGACGAGGCGCCGACAGTCCCGGCCGCGCCGCAGCGCACCACGCGCGGCGATGAGGGTGAGACCGTCAACGTGCGCAGCGGCGGCGGTGTCGTGCCGCCGCCCGAAGGTCCCCCGGCGCCACCGGCCGGCGCCGACCCGGCGGGCACGCCCCGCGGCGGCCGCTGGCGTGCCGCCTGGGAACGGGTGGCGGGCGGCCCCACCAACGCGCTGCTCGGCGTGGCCTCACTGCAATCGGCTTCGCTCGCCAACAAGCTGGCCGGCTGGGACATCCCGCTCGGCTTCACGGCCATCTCGCGCGGCGCGCCCTTCGACCATGTGACGGGCGGGCCGGGGCAGGCCTTCGTCAGCCAGGTGCGCGGTGTCGGCACGCGGGCCGCCTACTTCCGCGGCAAACGCGGCCTCGAGAACGCGCTGGAGCTGGCGCGCACCGGGCAGCCCGACGCGGCGGTGCAGCAGCTGCGGCACATGGCGCAGCATCGCCGTCGCTACGGCCTGTCACCCGATGAGGTGAACAAGAAGCTGGAGCCGGCCATCCAGGAGCTGTACCGCTTCGGCGAGGCCAGCGCGGTCTATCGCCAGCAGGCCGATGCCGCCAGCTTACCGGGGCCGCTGCAGCGCCGCTATGGCATCCGCTTGCAGAGCGAGGCCGAACTCAAGACCGGTGCCCCGCTGCCGATGGGCACATTGCGCGACGGCCACCTGGTGCAGGCGGTGCTGCAGGACGCCGGCGTGCCGCGCGGCCCCGGCGTGCGCCGGACCACCGACCGGGCGCTGGCGCAGGCGGTCGACGCCCACCGCACCCGCCTGGCCCACGAGCGCTGGCACGACCTGCCCGACGCCGTGCGGCAGCACCTGCGCGACGCCGCGGCCGACCCTGAGCGTGTTGCCGCGCTGGAACCGCACCGGGCCGTGATCGACGCCGCCTTCACCGGCCAACGGCTGCACTGGGACGCGGGCTTGCCGCGCCAGGTGCAGGACATGATCCAGCTGGCCGACCCGCTGCCGGCCCGGCTGCCGCGTCGCGTCAAGGATGCCGAGGCGGCGCTGCGCCGGCTCAGCCCCGAGCTGCAACAGCGTGCGGTGGCGGCCCGCGAGGCCGAACTCGCCTATACGAGCGCACGCGACGCGGTGCGCACGTCCGGCAATCTGATCGACACCAAGGGCGTGCAGGGGGCGCTGGGCAGCACCATGCACATGGACTCGCGCATCGGCCGCTTGTTCAAGTACGGCGCCCTCGGCTTCGCCACCAACACCGGCATCGCGGCGACCTACAAGTTCATCGTCGGCGCGAGCGTCGCCGGACCCAAGGATGTGTTGAAGACCATCGGGCTGTCCGGCGAGGTGGTCGGCAACGTGCCCAACATCGCGATCCAGTGGAGCTATCTCAAGGGCCTGATGACCCGCACCCGGTTCTCCGACACCTCCGACACTGCGAAGGTCACGCAGGAGCAGGTGGTGCGGTATCTCGAGCAGCGCCGCGATCGCATGCAGGGGCTCGACAAGAACTGGTGGGGCGGGCTGGAGCGGGCCATACCAGCGGGCGTGCGCGACAAGGCGCGCCTTTCGATCGAAGCGGATGCGCAGGCGCGTGTGCGCGCCGAGGCCGAGGGCACGACCCCGCCGCTGGAGAACCGCACCTTCTCGAAGCACGTGCTGCTGCGCCGTCAGCAGGCCCAGGACCGGGTCACCGCCCTGAACACGGCCCTGGAGTCCAAAGATGCGGCCACCATGCGCAAGGCGGCCAAAGAAGAGAGTGTGCTGGCGGCCAAGTCGATGAACACCGCGGGCGACTTCATGGCGCTCGCGAGCATGTACCGTTACGGCGCGATGGCCACCCTCGGCGCGGTCACGGGCCACCCGTACCTGGCAGCCATCACGGCCTACCACGGCCTGGTGTCCAACGGCGGCTGGCTGCGGGCACAGCAGGGCACCGGCACGATCTACGGGTTGCGCATGGCCCCCCGCGCGCTGGACGACGGGAACGGCTTCCTGGGGGTGGGGCGCCGGCTGGGCCGCGGCTACAACCAACTGCTCGACGCAGTGCCGACCCGCTATGGCGAGAGCGCCGCGAAGGGCCTGAATTGGTCGCTCGACCGGCTGCCGCTCGCCAACCGCTTGCCGCGCACCGACAACCTGTTCAGCGCGCTCAAGCTCGACCCCACCGTCGAGGGCGCCGCCAACCGCCGTCGCATCCGCATGCTGCTGACCGGCACCACGGTGCCGCTGCTGAACCTGTATGTCGCCCTCAACAGCGGCGACGAGAAGGAGCCCAAGCCGCCGGCCGGGCCCGGAGGCGGGCCGACCCCCACGCCGTCGGGCAGCGTGCCCACCCCCACACCTTCGGCGACACCGACGCCCACCGTCCCGCCGAGCACGGAGCCCGAACCCGAGCCGCCGCGGACCGACGGACCCGACGACGAACCAGTGCGGCCGCCGCCCAAGGACGAGTACTGGACGGTGGACGGCGCCATCGAGTCGCGCTCGAGCTTCACGCGCATTGCCGAGGCCAAGGCGCGGCGCGACGACATCGGCTACAACCAGGCGCTCGACCAGCTGTTCAACCTCAACCCGCAATACAAGCGATCGCAGATGGACGGCTATGTGCATCCGACCCGGCTGGACGACCCCGATGCCTTGAACAACGGCACCCGGCTCAACATCGGACCCCCGCCATGACCTGAGCCGGTCCTGTGCCGGGGCACCGCAACAGCTTGCATCGGCGGCTGCGTTATGAAACGATTGCGATGAGCCGTCACGGTGCCCCGCACCGCTCTTAGCGACGGCTCCTTTCGTTTGGCTTTCGCCGTCCGTCCGTGCAAGCCCGGCCTTGCAACAAAATGCTCGGTGGCAGCATGCAGGCATGAAGCTGCTGCTGGTGGAGGACGATTTCGATTTGGCCGGGGTGCTGGGGCACAGCCTCAGCACGCGCGGCTTCGAAGTCCTGTGCTGCGGCGATGGCCTGGAGGCCTTGACAGCGGCCCGCAAGAACAGCTTCGACGTGGTCGTGCTCGACCTGACGCTGCCGCGGCTCGACGGCCTGGAACTGCTGCAGCGGCTGCGGGCCGACGGCAATCAGACGCCGGTGCTGGTGCTGACCGCGCGCGGCGCCGTCAGCGAGCGCATCGTCGGCCTGGAAGCCGGCGCGGACGATTACCTCGCCAAACCCTTCGACCTCGACGAACTGGTGGCGCGGTTGCGCGCGCTGACACGCCGCCTCGGCCGTGACGGTGACCTGCGTTGCGGCCAGGTGCGCTACGAGGCCACCTCGCGGGCCTTCTACCGCGACCAGAGCCCGCTCGACCTGTCGCCGCGCGAAAGCGAGCTGCTCAAGCGATTGATGTCGCGCGTCGACCATGTGGTGCCCAAGGAAGAGCTGCGCCTTGCGGTGTTCGGCGCCGATGATGCGGCCCAGCCCGACGCGGTCGAGGTGCTGGTGCACCGGCTGCGCAAGAAGCTGCAGGGTGCCAGCGCCGAGATCCTGACCTTGCGCGGCGTTGGCTATCTGCTGTGCGACGAGAGCAGCAGCGCGGCCCAGCGCTCCGGTGCGCGGTGAGGCGGTCATGGTGCACACGCCGCTTCCGCACGGCCTCGCTGCGCAGCTTCCTGCTGGTCGGGCTGCTGGGTGGGCTGTGGCTGATCGTCGCGCTGATGACGGCAGCACTGTATGTGCACACTTCTCTGCAACTCGCCGAGGCGCAAGACCGGCGACTGCAGGCGGCGCTGTCGCGCGTGCCGCTGGCGGGTTTGCCTGCGCCCGCCGGCCTGCAACCACCGACCTACCACCGGGTGAGCACGATGAACGGTGACTGGCTGGCCGGCGAGCCGGGCCTCGCCGCTTTCCCGTGGCGCGACACCTTGTCGCCCGCTGGCGTGCCGCAGCTGTATTTCGGACATCTCGGCGGCACGCTGGTGCGCGTGGCGGCCGCGGCCCGTCATGTCCCGGGCGAGGCGGGCGAGACCTTGCGGCTGGTGCAGGCGGCCGAGCCGGTGAGCCGGCGCTGGGCCGGCTGGCGCGACCTGCCGCTGAACACCCTGGCCTGGCTCTATACGCTGGCGGGCGCGATGTCGCTGCTCGTGATCGGCTGCGTGGCGATTGCCTTGCGCTGGCTCGCGCGCGCACGCGTGGCGCTGGGCGGCGGCCAGCATGACGAGCCGCGCGACTATGACGGCCCGTCCGAGTTGCGCCCGGCGGTGGAGCGTATGCAGCAGTTGCACCGGCGCCAGCGCGAATGGGTGGACCAGCAACGGCGGTTTCTGGCCGACGCGTCGCACCAGCTGCGCACACCGATGTCGGTGCTGCGCACGCAGCTGCAGTCGGCCATCGCAGGTGACGCGCCAGCCGCCGAGGTGCTGCCCCAGATGCTGCACACGGTGGACCGTGCGGCCGGCCTGGTGCACCAGCTGCTCAGCCTGACCAAGCTGGAGCAGATCAAGCGGGCCGGTGAGCTGCAGGCCGTCGATCTGCGGCTGGCCGCGCGCGACGCGGTGATGGAGCTGTCACCCTTGATCGCCGCCAAGCGGCTCGACTTCGCGCTCGAGGGCGAACCGTGCCAGGCGCCGGCCGATGCCGTGATGTTGGGCGAGCTGGTCCGCAACCTGCTTGCCAACGCCATCCACCACACGCCGCCCAATGGACGCTTGGGCATCGTCCTGCGTGCCTATGGCCCGCGGGTCGAACTGGTGGTGTGGGACGAAGGCCCGGGGGTGGACGACCAGGTGCGCCCGCGCTTGTTCCAGCCGTTCTCGGCCGCCAAGGGCGGCGTGGGTCTGGGGTTGTCGATCTGCCGCCAGATCGCCGACGCGATGGGCGCCTCGATGAACCTTTACAACCGTGTCGAGGACGACAAGGTGATCGGCGTCGACGCGGTGGTGGCCTGGGGACAGGGCCCCTGAGCCCGCCCGTAGCACCTCACCCCGTTTTTCCAGCCGCAGGCTCGACCTGCCGTGGCGCCCTCCGGCGTTGCGGCCGGGCGGGCGCGGCATCCTCCTGGCTGTTCATACGACACGCTGCGCGATGCGTCATCTGCTCCTTCCTTCTGCTGTTTTCCTGGCGCTGGCCGGTGGCCTGGCCTGGCACGGGCCGGCGGCCGCGGCCGGCCAGCTCAACCTGCTGTGTTCGGTGCAGGACGAGTGGTGCTCGTTGATCAGCACCACCTTCGCGCGCACCTCGGGCATCAAGGTCAACCTGCTCAAGCGTGGCACCGGCGAGGCATTGGCACAGCTGATCGCCGAACGGGCCAATCCCAAGACCGATGTGTGGTTCGGTGGCACCGGCGACCCGCATCTGCAGGCGGCCGAGCAGGGGCTGACGCTCGAACACAAGTCGCCCACGCTGCCGCAGCTGCACGACTGGGCCCAGCGGCAGGCGCAGCAATCGGGCTGGCGTACGGTGGGCCTCTACTCCGGGCCACTGGGCTTTGCCTACAACACCGAGCTGCTGGCCAAGAAGAAACTGCCGCCGCCGAAGTGCTGGAAAGACCTGCTGTCGCCGGCCCTGCGGGGTGAGGTACAGGCGGCCAACCCGGCGAGTTCGGGGACGGCCTACACGATGATCGCGACCATCGTGCAGTTGATGGGCGAAGACGCCGCCTACGCCTATTTGAAGGGGCTGCACCGCAACATCAGCCAGTACGCCCGCTCCGGCGCCGGCCCCATCAAGGCCGCGGCGCGAGGCGAAACCGCGGTGTCGATCAGTTTTGTCCACGATGCGCCGGGCGAGCAGATGCAGGGCTTTCCGATCGCCACCGTCACCCCTTGTGAAGGCACCGGTGCCGAGATCGGCTCGATGTCCATCGTCAAGGGCGCGCGCAACCTCGACAACGCCAAGAAGTTCTACGAATGGGCGTTGTCGCCGGCGGCCCAGCAACTGGGGGTGGCGGCCAAGCAGTTCCAGCTGCCCTCACATCGTCAGACGCCGCTGGACCCGCGCATTCCCGACTTCCGGCAGATCAAGTTCATTCCTTACGACCACGCCAAGTACGGACGTTCGGCCGAGCGCAAGCGCTTGATCGAGCGCTGGGAGCGCGAGGTCAACTCGCTGGCACGTTGAGGCACGGACACACCGATGGACACGCGACACAACCGCGTCTTGTGGACCTGGGCCGCACTGGGGCTCGCCGCCTACACGCTGCTGCCCTGGTACGCCTTGCCGGACGGCCTGCTCGGCTTGCAGGGGCTGGGTGAGCTGCTGGGCGGCCACGACAGTTCATCGGGCCTGGCGCAGGTGCTGCTGCACCGTCGCCACTGGTTGCTGTGGGGCGGCCTGGCGCTGTTGGCCGCGCTCGGCTGCGGCACGATGGCACCGTCGCGCCGGCAAGGGCTGGCCCTGTCCGCCTGCGCCGTCTTCGGTGTGGTGGCGGTGCTGGCGCAAGGCGCGGCGATCGGGTTGGCCGACCACGGCGTGGCGGCGCTGGCCGCGTGGTGGGGTGCCACGAGTGCCACCCAGCCCGGCTTCGGCTGGGGTGCCGTGCTGACCCTCACGGCCCTGCTGATGCTGGGCGCCTTCGGGCTCGCGCGCCTGGGCGCGTTCCGGGGCGACCTGTTCGTGTCGGCCGCGGTGGTGGCCAGCGCTTCGCTGCTGCTGGTCTTCGTCGCCTTTCCGGTGGCACGGGTGCTGGCGACGGCGTTGCTCGACGCGCAGGGACAGTGGGACCCGGCGGCGGCCTGGGCGCGCATCGCCGATGCCCGCATCTGGGGCCTGGGCTGCTGGACCTCCGAGGTCCGCTGCGGCGTGGCCTGGAACACGCTTTTCCTCGGCATCGCGACCGGCCTGAGCACCACACTGCTCGGCACGCTGCTGGCGCTGATCGAGGACCGCAGCCACTCGCGCTTGCGCTGGGTGCTGCGCCTCCTGGCGCCGCTGCCCATCATCACACCGCCCTTCGTCGTCGGCCTGGGGCTGATCCTGCTGTTCGGGCGGGCCGGGCTGGTGAACCAGGCCCTCGAATGGGCGTTCGGTGTGGAGCCCAGCCGCTGGTTCTACGGCGGCTTCGGCGTCTGGCTGGCACAGTCGTTCGCGTTCACGCCGATCGCCTTCCTGATCGTGCGCGGTGTGGTGCAAGGCATCAGCCCGTCGCTCGAAGAAGCGTCGCGCACGCTGCGCGCGAGCGACGAGCGCACCTTCCGCCACGTCACCTTTCCGCTGATGCTGCCGGGCCTGGCGAATGCGTTTCTGGTCGGCTTCATCGAGAGCATCGCCGACTTCGGCAACCCCATCGTCGTCGGCGGGCAGTTCTCGGTGTTGTCGACCGAGATCTTCTTCGCCATCGTCGGCGCCCAGTTCGACCAGGGCCGTGCCGCGGCGCTGGCGTGGGTGTTGACGTTGTTCGCGCTGGCGGTGTTCGCACTGCAGCGCGGCCTGCTCAAAGGCCGGCAGTTCACCACCGTGTCGGGCAAAGGCGATGCGGGCATCGCGATGCGGCTGCCGCGCCGCGTGCGCCGGCTGGCGCTGGCAGTGGCGACGCCGTGGCTCGCCTTCACGCTGGTGGTCTATTTGTTCGCCTTCAGCGGCGGTTTCGTGCAGACCTGGGGGCGCGACCACAGCCTCACGCTGGCGCACTTTCGCACTGCCTTCGGTGTCGAAGTCACGCCGGCCGGCTGGCACTGGACCGGCGTGGCCTGGGACTCCTTGTTCACGACGGTGAAGCTGGCCGCGCTGGCCGCGCCGGTCACCGCCGGTGTCGGGCTGTTGATCGCGTGGCTGCTGGCACGTGTGCAGTTCCGCGGGCAAGGCCTGTTCGAGTTTTCGGCGCTGCTGGCCTTCGCGATCCCGGGCACGGTGCTCGGTGTCAGCTACATCCTCGCCTTCAACGTGCCACCGTTCGAGCTGACCGGCACCGGCCTCATCATCGTCGCGTGTTTCATGTTCCGCAACCTGCCGGTGGGCGTGCGGGCCGGCGCGGCGGCGTTCCGCCAACTCGACAAATCGCTCGACGAGGCCTCGCTGATGCTGGGCGCGTCGACCGCGCGCACCCTGTGGGGCGTGGTGCTGCCGCTGCTGAAGCCCGCGGTCGCCGCCTCGCTCATCTACAGCTTCGTGCGGGCGATGACCACCGTGTCGGCCGTGATCTTCCTGGTCACCGCCGAGACCGAACTCGCCACCACCTTCATCATCGGCCGCGTCGGGCAGGGTGACTACGGCGTGGCACTGGCTTACAGCACCGCGCTGATCGTCCTGATGGCCTTGGCGACGGCCGCCATCCACAGCTCGGTGGGCGATCGCCAGCTCGGCCGCCGCTCGGCCGGGGCACCGTCCTCATCGCGGGCGCCACCACCTCGGCTGGCGCCGGCGCAACCGCTCTGAGCCGCACCGTTTTCCGCTCATCGAGAGACCCACGCAACCATGTACGGCATCGAATTTCGCAATGTCTCCAAGCGCTACGGCAAGGCGCCGGACGCGCCGCTGGTGGTCGACAACCTGAGCTTCGGCGTGCCCAAGGGCACGCTGACCACGCTGCTCGGGCCATCGGGCTGTGGCAAGACCACCACCTTGCGTCTGATCGCGGGGCTGGAGAGCCCGACACACGGCCGCGTCTTCATCGACGGTGTCGACGTGACCGCGCTCGGCCCGGCGCAGCGCAATGTCAGCCTGGTGTTTCAGAGCTACGCGTTGTTTCCACACATGAAAGTGATCGAGAACGTGTGCTACGGTTTGCGCATGTCGGGCCAGTCCGTGCAGCAAGCGCGCGAGAAGGCGGCACTGATGCTGGAAACGGTGGGCCTGCGCGGCCTCGACGACCGCATGCCGAGCGAGCTGTCGGGCGGCCAGCAGCAGCGGGTGGCACTGGCCCGGGCGTTGGCACTGGAGCCGGCCGTGCTGCTGTTCGACGAGCCGCTGTCCAACCTCGACGCACGCTTGCGCCGCTCGATGCGCGAGGAGATCCGTGCACTGCAGCAGCGGCTCGGGCTGACGGTGGCCTATGTCACGCACGACCAGAGCGAGGCGCTCGCGGTGAGCGACCAGATCATCGTGATGGATCAGGGTGTCATTGCGCAGAGCGGCACGCCGCGGCAGCTCTACGAGGCGCCGACGTCCGAGTTCGTTGCCGGCTTCATGGGCGAGGCGATGTTGTTCGACGCGGTGTGCGACGACGACGGGCGCGTGCGGCTCGGCACCTTGAGCGTGGCCACGCCGCAGCCCTTGTCACCGGGGCCGGTGAAAGTGGCGGTGCGGCCCGAGGCCTGGGTGATCGGTCCGGCGGCCCACACCGGCCTGCCCGCGCATGTCATCAAGCAGACATATGTAGGCCCTGTGATGGAGTACACGCTGGGCAGCCTGCTGGGCGAGATCTTCGTGGTTTCGGCCGACGTGAAGCAACCCCTCGGCTGCGGCGCTCCTGTCAGCCTGAGTCTGGCGGACCACGGGGTGTCGGTCGTATCGCAGCGCGTTTCGGTTTTCAATCAAAGTTCATCATCATGACCCTTACTCTTGCAGACTCCGTGGGGCACACGGAGTTCGATGCGGGCCCGCTCGGCTCTGCCACCGCCGGCCCCGGTTGGCAAGGCCCCGGCATGCCGCTGCTGTATAGCGAAGACGACCTCGAGACGTCGGGCGAGGCCGGCCCGCGCCCTCGCATGCCGAGCGTTGTCAACGACTTGATCGCCGCCCGCACCGGCGAAGAACGGCAGCGTCTGGTGCGCGGCATGCTGCATGCGATCGGTTTCGCCTGGTTGGGCTACGGCAGCGTGGCGCAGCAGCACGGCAAGGCGACCCCGCTCACCTTCTTCACCAGCTATGCCCATCCCGAGTGGACCCAGCGCTACTTTTCTCAGCGCTACCACGACCTCGACACGCGCCACCACGACGCGCCCTGCTCCAGCCTGCCGCTGGTCTGGGACCTCGATGACCTGAAAGCGTCCGACGGCCGCGGGCCGATGGCGGGGCGCAAGCGCCGCTTTCTCGACGAACTGGCCGACTGCGGCATAGGCAGCGGCGTGTTCTTCAGCCTCGCGTCGCCGACCCGGGTGCAGGAGCGCACGGTGATCAGCCTGATGTCGAGCGCGCCCAACCGGCGCTGGATCATGGACAGCGTGCTCGGGCAGGCCTTGACGCTGGCCCTGAGCGTGCACGAATACCTGTCGCAGCACCGCCGCCTGCCTGAGACCCACGCGGGGCTGCGTGCCGAGATGCCGCCGATGCAGCAGCACATCCTGAACTTTCTGATCCAGGGGCAGAGCGACAAGGAGATCGCCTACCAACTGCAGTTGTCGGCCCACACGGTGGACTACCACATGCGGCAGCTGCGACGCCGGTTCTCGGTGCGCAATCGCGTGCAGTTGGTGAAGGCGGCGATGCAGGCGGTGCAGGAGACCTGAACCCGCGTGCGTTTCACGGCCGACCGGGAGGCGCTGAGAACGGCGCCACCCGGCCGACGTCAGCAACCGGCCGTGCAGGCCGCAGCGTGTGGCGCAGGGTCGCGCTGTTGCGGCACAGGCTGTGCCGCGTATTTCTGAGACAGGACAACTACCGCAAGTCGAGGCTCTGCGCCGCCTGCATCAGCTGCACGCGGTTGCGCACCGAGAACCGGCGCCGGAGCTGCCGCATGTGGTAGTCGACGTTGTGCAGTGTCAGGTCGAGGCGCGACGCAATTTCTTTGTCGCCCAGCCCTTGTGAGACGCAGGCGAGGATCTCGCGCTGGATCGGTGTGAGCCGCGGCGTGCCACCTGGCTCGACCTGGGGCAGGGCGCTGTAGCGTGTGTAGAACTCGTGCAGGCACAAGGCCAGCGTCAACACCTGGCCGAGCAGCCCGTCGCCGATCCAGCTGTTTCCCGGGGTGGCTGACAGCAGGCTGACAACGTGGCGTTCGGTGCTGGAGCCGACCGGCAACGCGAACATCACGCCCGAGCGCATGCCGGTGGCGGCCAAGTCGGCGACGAACCGGCGCAGCCGCGAGCCCTGCAGGTCGCCGTTCGCCTGGGCCTGCAACTGGTCGAGGGCCCAGACGGCAGGCAGGCTGGACCGCAGCGCCAGCTGAAGGCGCGGGTCGATCTCGTGGTAGGCCTGCGCGAAGTAGCGTTCGGCCCAGGTGCGGTCGGCGTAGGTGGTGCAGAAAGACAGCGGCACCACCGCCTGGTCGGCCACCTGGGTGATCCGCCAATAGCCGAGCCATTCGAAGCCCAGCGTGCGAACCAGCGCGCTCACCGTACGTTGCCGTTCGGCGGGGCTCTCCGACCCCATCAGTGCGGTCAGCAGCGAGGGGTGGCCGGGCGTCGCACGGGTCGGCAAGCGGCGCGCTGGCGGCTCGTCGTGCAGCATCACCGCCGGCGGCGCCGAGGCCGGCGCAGCGCGGGGCAACGGGGCCGACCGCTCGTGCGACGCCCCGTTCGCCGCGCGCGGCATCACCGCGTCGTACCACATGGCTGCCGCCCCACCCAGCTCTTGTCGCATCACGTTGCCCATGTCGACTCAAGCGTAGAAATGATCCGGCGCAGCTCGCGACGTTGCAGTTGGATACCGCCGCGTCAGATCGGTCACATACGTCACGGCAGCCGGCCGCGCCGCCCCTTACGGCCTTCAGGGCGGGCAGTTCTGCAGGGCCTCGCGAACGGTTTGCGGCGTGACGACGGTCGCGCTGCCGGTGCCAGGCAGGCCCGGCCGGTGGGCCTCGAGCAAGGCCAGGCTGAGGCGGTAGTGGCGGCATGCGCCTTCGGCATCGTCGCGGGCGGTTGCGGCCGAGAGGCCCGGGCGCGCAGCACGCACCTGCAGCGCCTTGGCCAGCCGGTAGTGGCCGAGCCCCCAGGTGTGCTCGCTGAGCACACCCGCGCGGGTCGCGGCGGGCAGGGCCTCGAAATCGTCCACCGCGGCGCGTGCCGCCGCGACACTGCCGCCGACGTCGTCGAGCGCCAACAGCGCATCGCTGAGCAGGGCCGACGCCGCGCCCGCTTCGATGCGCAGCGCCGCATCGCCCGGGTCTCGAGCCACGAGCGGGGCCAGCCATGCGATCGCGTGGCGGTGCTCCGCCTCGGCGTCGCGCGGGCGCTGCAAACGCATCAGTGCCACGCCGGCGTTGTTGTGCAGCGCCGCCAGGTTGCGCGCCAGCAGCTTCTGGTTGGGACGCTTCTCGTCGGCCACCTGCTGCACCGCAATGGCCTTGCGGATGGCCTCCAGCGCCAGCCGGGCGCTTTCGGGGGAGGTATTGCGTTCGAGCAAGTGGGCCCCACGCTCGCCGTGAACACCGGACAGGCTCAGCAAGGCCTCGATGTCGTCCGGCTGGCGCATGAGCACAGCCTCGAACTGCGCGGCTGCCGTGTCAGAGCTTTCCAGGAAGGCGGTGGTGTCGCCGGCCAGTCGGTGCACCTGTGCCAATTGGGCATGTTGGGCGGCGAGCAACCGGGCCAGGGCGTCGCTGCCGATGGCCGCCGAAGGTTGCAGCCGCTCGGCGGCGGCAATGCCGGCTCGGGCGGCCGCCTCGGCCTGCGCAAACCGGCCGAGCGACGCCAGCACCGCGGCCCGGCGCTGGTGCAGCCTGGCCTGCTCGGCCACACCCTGCTGTTGCTGCTGCGGCGTGTCGGCCGCGGCCTGTCCGTCCGCCAGGGCTTGCACCAGCGAGAGGGCACGGTCGTAGCTGGCCAAGGCGCCGGGGCCGTCGGCCGGCGTGGGGCTGAACACCACACCCTGGATGTCGCCGATGTTGCGGTAGCCGGCGGCGAGTTCGAGCTGCAGGGCCGGGTCACCCCGCGCTTCGTCGTCCAGCTGCT
Source organism: Caldimonas brevitalea (assembly GCF_001017435.1). Taxonomy (NCBI): domain Bacteria; kingdom Pseudomonadati; phylum Pseudomonadota; class Betaproteobacteria; order Burkholderiales; family Sphaerotilaceae; genus Caldimonas; species Caldimonas brevitalea. The sequence goes on along the minus strand of NZ_CP011371.1, from coordinate 6,267,861 downwards.
GCAGGTAGGTGAGGGCGTTGCGGACGATCAGTTCGCGTGCGCGGGTGGCGCCGGGCAGGGTCTCGACGGCCTTGTGCACATCGAGCATCAGCATGTTGGCGAGCTGTCGCACATTGGCGAAATGTCGCTCGGCGCGCTGGCGCTGCTGGTGCGCCTCGTAGGCGGCGTAGCTGGCGACCATGGTGCCGGCCACCAGGGCCAGGTTGGCGAACAGCGCCGCCACCAGGACGGCCCGGTGGCGCAACACGAAGCGGCCTGCGCGGTAGCTCCACGCGCCGCGGCGCGCGGCCACCGGCAGCCCTTCGAGGTGACGGAACAAGTCGTCTGCCATCGCCTCGGCGCAGGCGTAGCGGCGTGACGGCTGTTTGCGCAGCGCCATCAGCGCCACGGCATCGAGGTCGCCCTTCAGCTGACGCCGCAGCCCGCGGGCGTCGGGAGTCTCGTCCGCCACCGCCTGGCTGGGGGGCACGGGCTCGAGGTCGCAGATGGCGCGCGTCAAGGCGTAGCGGTCTTCGCAAGCCTTGCCGTAGGGGCTGGTGTGCGCAAGCAGGCGGTACAGCACGACACCCAGCGAATAGATGTCGCTGGCCGGCGTGGCGCTTTCGCCTCTCATCTGCTCTGGGCTGGCGAACTCGGGCGTCAGCGCACGCTGCAGGGTCGCCGTGTGTTCGGCGCCGCGGCCGGTCGACGCCGAGGTCTGCTTGGCGATGCCGAAGTCCACCAGCTTCACGGTGCCGTCGCGTGTGACCAGCAGGTTGCTCGGCTTCAGGTCGCGGTGCACCACACCCTGCTGATGCGCGTAGTGCACCACCTTGCACACCGCGCGAAACAGGTGCAGCCGCTCGTGCAGCGACAGCCGCAGCCGGTCGCAGTAGGCCAGCAACGACTCGCCGTGCACCAGCTCCATCACGAAATAGGGCAGGCCGTCGTCGGTGACGCCGCCGTCGAGCAGCTTGGCCAGGTTGGGATGGTCGAGGCCGGCGAGGATCTGCCGTTCGGCCTTGAACCGCTCGAGCAGCAAGTCGGGCGGCAGGTCGGGTCGCATCAGCTTGACCGCCACCTGCTGCTCGTACTGGCCGTCGGCGCGTTCGGCACGGTAGACCTCGCCCATGCCACCGGTGGCGATCGGGGCCAGGATGCGCCAGCGCCCCAGGTGCCGGCCGACCCAGCCCGGCCGCCGGAAGGCGTCGAGGGCTTCGAGCGCGCGCGTCGCCGGCATCGCATCGAGGCGGTCATCGTCCGCGGTGGCCGCGGCCAGCAGCGACGCCAGTTCCTGGCGCAACCAGTCGTCGTCGCCGCTGAGCCGCTCGACCGCTTCGCTGCGCTCGGTCAGCGGCAATTCCAGGCAGTGGGCGAGCAGGCCCTTGACCTGCTGCCAGCGTCGCGCGTCCATGCCGTCGCCTCCTTCTGCCCGGGATCGCCGGGCGTGGGCCCCGGCGGCGTCGAACGCCGCGGTCAGCCGCTGCGTCCCGTCCGAAAGATCGGAAAGCGAAAACGACATGGTGGGGGGCTCACGCAGCAGGGGACGCCGGGCGTGATCTCAGGTGCGGCCGGACGATCGGCCAGGCGGCTGACGGTCGACGTTGGTGCGGCCCAGCTCGCGCAGCAGCCAGGCGCGGGCAGTCGCCCACTCGCGCTTCACGGTGGCCTCGGAAATCTGCATCGCCTCGGCCGTTTCGGTGACGCTCAGCCCACCGAAGAAGCGCAACTCGACCACCCGGCTCTGGCGCGGGTCGAGCGACTCGAGGCGTTTGAGGGCCTGGTCGAGCGCGAGCAGGTCGAGCGCCTCGTCACCGCTGTCGGCTGCCGCTAGGCGCAGCGCAGAGGGCAGGCCGGTGTCGGCTTCGTCCTGCAGCACGTCGAGGCTCTGTACCGGCACCCCGCCGCCGCGCTTGGCAGCACGCCGGGCGCGCGCGTGATCGACGAGGATGTGGCGCATCAGCACCGAGGCACAGCCGAAGAACTGGGCGCGCGAATCGCACTGCACCGGACCGAGTTGCGCCAGACGGATATAGGCCTCGTGAACCAGCCCGGTGCCGCCCAACGTGTGTCCTTCGCGCTCGTGACGCAGATGGCGCCGGGCCAGGCGGCGCAACTCGTCGTACACCATCGGCAGCAGTCGGTCGAGGGCACGCGGGTCGCCGCCCGACCAGCTTTGCAACAGCTGGGTGACCGGGCCGGGTGTCGACGCGGCCGGCGGGCCGGGTGGCGGCGCGAGCGGCGGGCTGTCGTTCTCGGCCGCCGGGTCGGAGGTTACGTCGTCGATCGTGCACATCATCGATGCCTCTCGTGTGGCGATGCTCGGCTTGCCGGTGCGCGGACGCCGTGCGCCGGATGCGGCGCGGCAGCGGGCTGTCGCCTGTTCGCGCGGGTGGTGCGCAGGACCGCAGGCAGGCCTTGTATCACGCGAGCTGCGGGGGCGGCAGCCGGGCAGCGCGATCGGGTCGGGCGGGTCCGGGTCGTCAAATGGTAGTCGTGCCGGCCGTCGGCTCGAAGTTACCGATGGTGAAAGCTGGCCGGCCGTCGATCGGGCGGCGGAGCACGGCAGCGGGGAGGGGGCGCCAGCTGGAAGTCGGGCCCCGGAGCGCGGCCCTCAGCGACGGCAAGACATGGAAGGGAAGGCAAGAGACGGCAGGCAAGAGACGCCGGCCATCGACGCCGCGAGCGCAGCGCGACGACCTGGGTCCGGTGCGCTGCCCGGTGGACAGGACGGACGACGACGGTGTCTGCTGCGGCTGCTGAAGATGGCGCGCCCGGCTGGGATCGAACCAGCGACCCTTGGCTTCGGAGGCCAATACTCTATCCACTGAGCTACGGGCGCAAAGATGCGTATGTTAACCGCACTTCAGAAGTTCATCGTCCGATCTTCGCCAAGTGCTGCGCTTCACGGCCCGCTCGGGGCTCGGGGCGGGAGGGGGCGGCCCGTATAATCCCAAGGTTTTGCACCGCGACGATCGCCCCCCCAACACAAGCTCCCGCAGTCGAGGATAGAGCCCATGAGCGAACAACGAAACGCCCACGACGATCACGACAGTCCGCACGAGGGCCCGATCAAGACGCCCAAGCAACTCATCGTCGCCGTCGTCTTCTCGTTTCTGATCCCCATCGTCGTCATCCTGCTGCTGGTCACCTTCGTGGTCGCCGACAAGCGGGCCGGCGCCGGCAGCGACGCCTTCAGCGAAGAGTCGGTCGCGCGGCGCATCCAGCCGGTGGGCACCGTGGAGCTGAAAGACCTGTCCAACCCCGCCACGCTGAAGAGTGGCGAAGACGTGTTCAAGGCCCAGTGCTCGGCCTGCCACACGACCGGTGCTGCGGGTGCGCCGAAGCTCGGCGATGCCGCCGCGTGGTCCGACCGCCTGCCCAAGGGCTACGACACGCTGCTGCAGTCGGCGTTGAAGGGCAAGGGCGCCATGGGCCCGCAAGGCGGCGGCGACTTCAGCGATCTCGAGATCGGCCGTGCGGTGGTCTACATGGCCAACGGCTCGGGCGGCAAGTTCGAAGAGCCCAAGGCCCCGGCGGCTGCACCGACCGCGGAGGCGGCGCCCACCACCGCGACAACCGCCACGGGCTCGACCCCTCAGGACAACCAGGCGGCCCAGAACGCGGCCGCCGCAGTGGCCGCCGCCAACATGGGGACCCAGGCGGCCGCTTCGGCGCCGGTCACCTCGGCCGCCGCCGCGCCTGCCGCCGCTGCGGCCGTGCCGGCTCTCTACGCGCAGGCGTGCCAGGTCTGCCATGGGGCCGGTGTCGCCGGTGCGCCGAAGGTCGGCGACAAGGCCGGCTGGGCGCCGCGCCTCGCGCAAGGCCTGGACGCGCTGACCGCCAGCGCCATCAAGGGCAAGGGCGCGATGCCGCCGAAGGGTGGCGCGATGAGCGCCAGCGACGCCGACATCAAGGAAGTCGTCACCTACATGGTGAACGCCTCGAAGTGAGCGCGTCGAAGTGAGCGTTGTGCTTCTCAGCTGAAGCTTCCATCTGAAGCGAAGAGGCCGGTCTCGAGACCGGCCTTTTTCATGGGTGCGCAGAGGCCCGATGCAAGACGTCGACGCGCGGCAATGAAGTGCAGCGTTGAGGCTCAGCCGGGCGCCAGATCGCGCTGCGGGCTGAGACGGTAGCCGAAGCGGCCGGGCAGTTCGGCAAAGCGCAGCTCCTGCAGCGGCCACAAGCCGGTTTCCACCGCCTGCGCGGCCGCCTCCATGTCGAGGCTGTGCACGACACCGAAGCCGAGGTCGGTGTGCAGAAACAAGCGCCCATGTTCATCGAGCACCGCCGATTCGAAGTGCGCCGGCGTGCCAGTGTGGGCCCAGATGACGACCGGGCCGCTCGGGTCGGCTTGCAGCCGCCAGACGTAGGGCGCGGCTTCGAGTTCGACGTAGACGCGCTGCGGGCCGTTCTGGAAGAACCAGGCCCCTTGTTCGTCGGCCGCATAGTTGCGGTGGATGAAGTCTTTCAGCTTGTCGTGGGTGATGCGGCTGCCCTTCACCTCGGGGAAGGGGCCGGCCGCCTGGATGCGGTCGTCGCGCATGTACCAGTCGCCACGTGCGTCGAGGGCCAGCCAGCCGTGGCATGCCGGCACGTTGGGCCATTTCTTCAGCGCGGCCTTGACGATGTCGTCCATCGAGACTTCCTCGTTCACTGCAAACCGCAATGCTCGCTCAAAGCCGGTTGCGCATCCAGCTCAGCACCTGTTCGGGCAGTGTCAAGACGTGTCCTGGCCAGCTGCCGGAGGGGAAGCCGACGTGGCCGCCGTGCCTGGGCTGCCACAAGGTCACCATCGACCCCACCTGGTCGGGCCGTGGCAGGCTGTCGGCCGGGACGAAGGGATCGTTGAGCGCGTTGAGCACCAGGGCCGGCACGCGGATGCGGTGCAGATGCGGCTTGCTGGAGGCGCGCGCCCAGTAGTCGTCGGTGTCCTTGAAGCCGTGCAGGGGCGCTGTGAACACATTGTCGAACTCGTACAGGTCCGAGGCGGCCAACAGGCGCTCGCGGTCGAACAGCCCGGGGTGGCGGGCGAGCATGCGCAAGGCTTTCGGCTTCAGGCTGTTGAGGAACATGCGGCTGTAGACCAGCCGGTTGAAGCCCCGCCCGATGGCCATGCCGCCGGCGGCCAGGTCGAGCGGCGAACTCACCGCAGCGACCGCCTTGACGACCGGAACTGCCGTGTCGCCCGCCTCTTCCGCCCAGCGCAGCAAGGCGTTGCCGCCGAGCGAGACGCCCACCGCCAGCATCGGCCCGCTGTGGGCCGTGCGCAGCCGCGCCAGGATCCAGCCGACCTCTTCATAGTCGCCCGAGTGGTAGGCGCGCGGCGCCAGGTTCAACTCGCCGGAACAGCCGCGGAAGTGCGGCACCGCGTAGTGCCAGCGGTGGCGGTCGGCAAAATGCGCGAACGCCTCGGCATAGTGGCTGCGCGACGAGCCTTCCAGGCCGTGGAACATCACCAGCAGCGGCGCATCGGGGGCCGGCGCGTGCGCGGTGTCGTAGCGCAGCCGGTCGACGTCGACGAAATCACCGTCGGGCGTGGGCCAGCGTTCTCGCGAATAGGCCGGCGGCGGGCCGAGAAAGCGCCGTGAGAACAGGGCCGGCCAGATGGTCTGGACGTTGCCGCCGACCGGGCCGGAGCCGCTCAACCAGCGTGGCGCGCGGTAGCTCAGCATCGCCGCAACCCCCGGCCGGTGTCAGTGCAGCAGCGCGGGCGCATTGGCCACGTCCTGCAGTTCGCGCGTGGTGCCGGGGCTGGCGTGGTGGCACACCATGCGCCAGCCGAGCGGGGTTTTGACATAGACGTTGGTGGCCACCACCCACGCGGTGCGCACGCCGTCGGAGGTGGCCACCTCGACTTGCTCCAGCACGCTGTGCACCGCGGTGGTCAGGGTCTGCACGCGGCGCACCTTGTCGGCGCGTGCCTGCACGCGGGCGTTGGCGAACATCTCTTCGAAGGCGGTCCGAATGGCGGCCGCACCGACCAGGCGCGGGCCGCCCGGGTGCACGCAAACGATCTCGTCGTCGTCCGACCAGACGGCCATCAGCTTGTCGACGTCGCCCTGCTGCAGCGCTTCATAGAACTGCGCTTCGATGTCGTCGGGCGAGGCGAGCAGGGCGACAGGTTTGGACATGGCGGGTTCCTGATGTCACGAAGAGGCGGGTTGAAGCAGGGCGCGTGGCAGGGGCCGCCCGCCTCGCTTCGAGGCAGGGGCGGCTCGCCGAGCCCCCAAACTCAGGTGAAGACGACCGTCTTGGGGCCGTTCATCAACACCCGGTGTTCGACATGCCAGCGCACGGCGCGGGCCAGCACGACACATTCGACGTCGCGGCCCACAGCGGTGAAGTCTTCCGGGCTCAGCGAATGGTCGACGCGCTCGACATCCTGCTCGATGATCGGCCCTTCGTCCAGGTCGGCCGTGACATAGTGCGCCGTCGCGCCAATCAGCTTCACGCCGCGCTCGTGCGCCTGGTAGTACGGCTTGGCGCCCTTGAAGCTTGGCAGGAAGCTGTGGTGGATGTTGATCGCGCGCCCGCGCAGAAAGCGGCAGAACTCCGGGCTCAGGATCTGCATGTAGCGCGCCAGCACCACCAGGTCGATGTCGTGCTGCTCGAACAAGCGTTCGACCTCCTGCTCCTGTGCCCGCTTGGCCTCGGCCGACGCGCCGGTCGGCAAGGGCAGGTGGTGGAAGGGCACACCGTAGCTGGCGGCCAGTTCGGCGAAGTCGGGATGGTTGGAGACGATCGCCGGGATGTCCACCGGCAACTGCCCCGAGCGCCAGCGGAACATCAGGTCGTTCAAACAGTGGCCGTGCTTGCTGACCATGATCAGCAGGCGCGGGCGGCGCGCCAGCGAATGGAACTTCGCCTCCATGCCGAACTGCTGGCTGACGTTGACGAACAAGCGGTCGAGCGTGGCCGCGTCGGCCAGGTGAGGCGGCGCCTCGAAATGCACCCGCATGAAAAACAGGCCGGTGCCGTCGGGGTCCTGCACATCGCCGAACTGCTGCGAGTCGATGATGTTGCAGCCTGCCTGGTAGAGCAGGCCGGAGACGGCGTAGACGATGCCTTTGGCGTCCTTGCACGACAGGGTCAGGATGAATTCTTGCGACGGGTTCATGAGCTGCTTTCAGTAGCGCGAATTGTAAGGATGGTGGCAGCGGCAGCAGCCCCCCACCCGGGCGTAACCCGCCGACACACCCGTGGCGTGGCGTCGCGGCGCCGGCCGTGGCGGCTCGCGTATAAAGCGCCGCATGCATTTCGATCAGATCATGAAGGAGCCTGACATGTCCCGCAGCTTTGGATCCCGCACGAGGCCCTCTGCTTCGCCGCGCGCGGCCCGGCATACCGCAGCACTATTGGCCGGCGTTGCCGCTGCGGTGGTGCTGACGGGCTGCGAGACGCCCGGCAGCATCGGCGGCGCGGGCGGCGCCGGTGCCGGCGCGAAGGTGGGCCGCACCGAAAACACCACCGTCCCGGTCACCGCGCAGTACCCGTATCGACAGTGCCCGTTGAATGAGCCGAGCAGCCCGGTGAGCCTGTTCAGCAACGCGCAGAGCTGGCGCCAGGGGGCCGGCGCCGCCGGGGACACCGGCTGGGGACGGGCGTTGCGCTGGCCGCAGCAGCGGGTGGTGGCGTATGTGATGGACACCCAGCCCACGCTGGGCTACCAGGTGAGTGTCGCCGGCACCACGCTCACCCGGCGCGGCGACACGCTGGTGATGCCGGTGAAGGTGACACGCCCGGCACCCGGCGGTTATGCGGCGACCGCCTTGTCGCGCCCCTGCGTGTTTGCCGTGCTGCCGGCCGGCGGTTGGCAGAGCGTCGAGGTGCGCGACGCCGAAAGTGGCAACGTGCTGGGCCAGGCCACGGTATCACCCTGACGAAGGCCGCCGGTGCCGGGGCGGTGGTGCGGTCAGCCCACCACCGAGCCGGCCGGCGCCCCTTCGCCACGCTGGCGCGCCCGGGTGAGCTGCAGCTTGCCGCGCACCAGATCGATGTGTTGGCGCAGCGCGTACAACTCGTCGGCATACGACAGCGGCAGGCTGATGCGCAGCGCGTGCGCCTCGACGTCGTCGAGCTTCTGCAGCAACACGTCGGTGTCGGCGTCCGGTCGCTCCAGCCCCTCTTCCACCTCGCGCAGCCGCGCATACCAGCGGAACACCCGCGAGCGCACCCGAAACTCGTACAGCGGCGGCACCAGCCGTGACAGCGGGATCAGCGCCGCGACGATGGACAGCAGCGCCACCCACATGCGGTCGATCAGGTTGGAGACCCAGAACGGCAGGTAGCGCTGCAGCCACGGTGCGCCGTTGCGCAGGTAGCGTTGCGACTCGGCCGCCACCGGCAGGTCGGTGTTCAGCGCGTTCGGAAATTCGCCAGCGCGCGCGAACCAACCGGCTTCGCCGTGGATGTGCGTGGCGGCCTGCATCAGCAGCTGGATCAACGCCGGGTGCAGCCCCTCGCGCGCCATCAAGGTGGCAGTGGGGGCGATCAGCTGCACGTCTTCGGCCGGCAGGTTGTGGCCGAGATCGACCACCCCGCGCGGCAACGTCACGGCCGACAGATGCGGCAGCTTGCGCGCATAGGCCTGCGACTGCGAGAAGCTGAAAAGCCGGATGCCCGGCGTTTGCAGCAGCATCTGGATCAGCGGCGAATCGGGCGCCGACACGAACAGCATCGCGTCGCTGCGGCCTTCGAGCAACTCGACCACCGCCGGCGTGTTGGGCAGGTGGGCGAGCTTCAGCTCTTGCGGGTCGATGCGGTTGAGTTCGAGCAGTTCGGCCGCCAGCAGCTGCACGCCGCTGCCCGGCGAGCCGGCGTTGAAGCGCCATCCCTTGAGTTCGCTGAGCGACTGCAAGCGCGGCCGGCGCAGCAAGCGCTTGGCGCTGTCCTCGCGGTAGAACAGCCACACCGGCTCGTAGAACAGGCTGCCGAGCGACACCAGCCCGAGGTCGGGCAGCGCCTCCTGGCCCGGTTGCCGGCGCACCGTACCGCCCTGCACGAAGGCGATGTCGACGCCGGAGTCGTCGCGCTGCAGCGACGCGAGGTTGTCGCCCGACCCGGCCGACGGCCGCAGCTCGACCGTGATGCCGTAAGGCGCCAGCAGGTCGCGGTAACGCCGGCCCAGCACCTCGTAAGCACCTTGCTCGGTGCCGGTGGCCATCACCAGCTTCTTCGGTGGCGTCGGGTCGAGCACCCAGTAGGCGACGGCCATCAGGGCCACCGCCAGCACGATGAAGGGGGCGGCGGCGGGGATCAGGTCGCGCAGCGACAGCAGCAGCAGCTTGATGCGCGAGAAGCTCACGTCGCCCGTCCCTGCGTCACTCGACGCGTTGGCGCGCTCGGCAGCAGGGCGGGGCGGCGTGGCGGCTTCAATGTCCGTGCACCTTTTCGCCGGCCTTCAGCTGGTAGAGCGTGCCGCAATAGGGGCAGCGCGCCGAGCCTTCGGCGGCCACGTCGAGGAACACCCGCGGGTGGTTGCTCCACAGCGGCATTTTCGGGTTGGGGCAGAAGACGACGCCAGGGCCTTGGAGGTCCTGGGCGGTGACTTCGACGACGGACTTGACGAATTCGCTCATCGGGGGGCCTCTTGGGGACTCAGACCAGGGTCAGCCACTCCGCGTACTTCGCGTTGCGGCCGTTGACGATGTCGAAGAAGGCGGACTGGATTTTCTCGGTGATCGGCCCACGCTGGCCGGCGCCGATGGGCAAACGGTCGAGTTCGCGGATCGGCGTGACTTCGGCCGCGGTGCCGGTGAAGAAGGCCTCGTCACAGATGTACACCTCGTCGCGGGTGATGCGCTTTTCGACGATCTTGATCCCCAGGTCCGCGCAGATCGCGAAGATGGTGTTGCGCGTGATGCCGTTCAGCGCGCCGGCCGACAGGTCGGGCGTGTAGACCACGCCGTTCTTGATCACGAACAGGTTCTCGCCGGCGCCTTCGCTGACGAAGCCGGCGCTGTCGAGCAGCAGTGCCTCGTCGTAGCCGTCGTCGGTGGCTTCCATGTTGGCCAGGATCGAGTTGGTGTAGTTGCTCACCGACTTGGCCTGCGTCATCGTGATGTTGACGTGATGGCGGGTGTAGCTCGAGGTCTTGACACGGATGCCGCGCTGCAGGCCCTCTTCACCTAGGTAGGCGCCCCAGGCCCAGGCCGCGATCATCAGGTGGATCTTGTTGCCCTTGGGGCTGACGCCGAGCTTTTCGGAGCCGATCCAGGTGAGCGGGCGCAGGTAGCAGCTCTCGAGCTGGTTGGCGCGCACGACTTCACGCTGCGCCTCCATCACTTGCTCGAAGCTGAAGGGGATCTTCATGCGCAGGATCTTGGCGCTGTCGAACAAACGCTGGGTGTGCTCGCGCAGCCGGAAGATCGCGGTGCCCTTGGCCGTCTTGTAGGCCCGCACGCCTTCGAAGGCGCCGCAGCCATAGTGCAGGGTGTGCGACAGCACATGGATCTTGGCGTCGCGCCAGTCCACCAGGGTGCCGTCCATCCAAATCTTTCCGTCGCGATCGTCCATCGACATGATGGGACTCCTCAGTCTATTGGGTCTTGAAGCCGGCGATTTTACGTTTGTGGGCGCTCTCGCGCCGCCGCACCGCCTGGCGCGGCGCCGTGGTCCGGCCTTATGTCATGCCGGGCCGGAATGCGCAAGGCCGCACGGACCGAGCAAAAACGACGAGGGGTGGGCCTGGCCCACCCCTCGTCTCAGGGCGCAGGGCGGCCGCGAAGGGCTGCCGCTGCGGCTCGCGCGTCAGCGGATACGCCGCTGGATTGCCTGCTGCGCGTCGGCCAAGGCCTTCTTGATGTCCTTGTTCTGCTGCAGCACCTTGTCCAGTTCGGCCGTGATCACTTCGTTGGCGATCGGATCGAGCTTGTGGACCTCGATGGCCGGGATCTTGGTCGCGCTGGTGCGCCACTGCTGACGCGCTTTCTGGCCGCCCAGGAACTCGATCGGCTGGTCGATGAAGGGGTCGGTGGTGGCGGCGATCAGCGACGGGAAGGAGTCGACCTTGCGCAGCGCCTCGATCTGCATCTCCTTGTTCAAGGTCATGAACTTGATGAACTCCCAGGCGAGCTTCTTCTTGTCGTCACCGATCTTCTTCGGGATGGCATAGAACGATCCGCCCCAGGCGGCATAAGCGCCGTTGGGCAGGTTGGCTGAACGCCACTGGCCCTTGGTGTCCGGTGCCAGCCAGTTGGCCAGGTGGCCGGCCAGCCAACCGCCCATCATTTCGGTGGCGACGCTGCCGCGCTTGAAGCTCTCGGCCCATTCGTTGGTCCAGGCCGTCACGCGGCCATCGATGCCGGCCACGCGCGCCTGCTTGGCCAGCTGGAAGGCCTTTTCGAAGCGTGGCGTGTTCACCAGCACGGTGTTGTTCTTGCCGAAGTACACACCTTCACCGTCCTTCAGGTTGGACCGGATGTAGATGCCCATCAGCGCGTTGGCATGCGGGATCATGTAGGCGCCGGTCTTGGCCTTGACCTGCTTGCCGGCCTCGATGAAGCTCTCCCACGACTGCGTGACCTGGGCTTCGGTGACGCCGGCCTTGTCCAGCAGGTCCTTGCGGTAGAACAGCGCGCCCGGGCCCACGTCGGCCGGCATGGCGGCCAGGCCACCGCCCTTGTTCATCGCCTGCGGGAAGGTGAATTTGAAGAACTGGTCGCGGTACTGGAGCGCGTTGTAAGGCGGCTTGGCCAGGTCTTCCAGCCCGCCCGATTCGGCAAACTTGCCGACGAAGCCGATCTCGATGCCCATCACGTCGGGCAAGTTCTGGCCGGTGGCGAGCGCAGTGGTCATCGCGTTGTGGTAGTCGCCGAACTGCAGGGACACCAGCTTGATTTCCACATCCGGCCGCACCTTCTTGAACAGCGGGATGGCGGCCTTGACGTGCTCGTCGAAGCTCGGGAACGAGGCCACGGTCAAGGTCTGCTGAGCAAAAGCGCCGGCGGCGCAACTCACCAGGGCAACACCCAGCAGCGGGCGCAAAGGCAGGTTCATCTTGTCTCCTCCATCAGTACACCGGTCTTGGCAGCGCGAATGAAAGCGCTTTCACCAGCGGAGGGAAATGTAGGCTGGTGATAAGGAAGCGTCAATGGTTTGGGAAGGTCCAGGGCAGGGACCGAGGGTTTATCGGGAGCCGGCCAAGGGGGCGGCGCGGACGGCAGCGCCTGGTAGCGAGCGCGGGCAGCGGTGGCGGCCGCGGGGGGCGGCGACGGGGCGGCGATGGGTGGGGCGCCGCCGCGCACGGGTGAGCAGGGGGGAGGCGAAGCACGGGCCGCGGTGGCGGCCGCGGCGACGGTTCAGGTCGACTCGCCCGGGGCAGCAGGGCGCTCCAGCGCCCACTCGACCACCCGGCCGCGCCGCACTTCGACCGTCACGTGCGAGCCGCCGGGGTCGGTCCACCGGTACCGCTCGGGCTGGTCCCCCAGCTTGTCGCCGAGGCTGCGCGTGATCAGCACCAACTGCAGCATGCGCATGCCGCGCTCCAGCCGGGCGTTGAGCATCACGGCGCTGTCGATGTAGCCGATCGGCGCGCTGCCGGCCTGGCGCATCACGCGCACCGCCTTGTTGAACTGCAGCAACAGCCAGAACACCACCATGCTGGCGGCCAGCAGCACGCCGGGCCAGCCTTGTGTGCGCCAGCCGATCATGAGCGCGGCGAGGGCCAGGGTCCATCCAATCCAAGGGTTCATGCGGCGATGGTAGGGGGTGCGACGGGTCGGAAGATTGTGGTTGACCGCAACGGCCTGCGGACCCGAAACGCCTCCGGCCCGAATCTTTGGCGCCCCCGCCAGCGAATCGAGCGCGGGAGGGCCCGGAAATCGGGGATTGATGCGTTCAGTTACGCGGACTAGGCTGGCGACCCAAGACGAGGGAGCCGCGGGCCGGGCAGAGCCGCTTGCCGCTGGTCCCTGGTCCCTGGTCCCTGGTCCCTGGTCCCTGGTTTTCCTCCGCGCTGGCGCGCGGGCACCGTCTCCCACCTGAAGTTGTCCCGTGAAGTACCTGTCTTCTCTCGCATCCTTTCCCTGTCTCGCGCTGGCAGTTGTGCTGTCCGGCTGTGCCTCTTCCCCCGGCGGCGCGCCGGCCGAGGCAGCCCCGGCAGAGCCGGTTCGCACCGTCCAGCAGGTGGCGCTGCTGCCGGTGCTCAGCCCGGCCGGGCTCTACAGTGGCAACCGCAATCTGGCCTTGCCGCACTGGGTCACCGCGATCGACAACCGTCTGAAGACCCAGTCCTTCTCGAGCGCGATGGAGCAAACCCGTCAGGCGATGGGCCCGGAAATGCGCCGCGTGCTGGTGAACGAGCTGACCGCGCAGGGCTACGAGGTCGAGATGCTCGACGCGCCGGCGCCGCCCGCGGACGATCCCAGCGCGATCGACTACACGACGCTGCCGGCGTCCAAGCCGATCCTGCATGTGTGGTTCGAGTATGTGGGCATGTACTCCTCCGCCTTTTCGGCGAACTACCTGCCGCAGGTGAACGTGTCGGCCTACCTCGTCGACGCGAAGGCGGTCGACGATCCGCTGTTGCACGAGACCTATTACTACGGCGCGGACGCCCGCGGCGAGCAGTACTGGAGCTTGCCGAGCGCCCCGAAGTACCGCTACGCCACCTTTGACGCGATGATCGCCAACCGGGAGGAAGTGGCCGAGGGCTTTCAGGTCGGTGTGGGTGCGGTGGCGCAACGCATCGCGCGTGAACTGCGCAGCCGTTTCGGCGATCCGAAGGCCGCGACGACCGCCAGCCGTTGAGCGGGCGGCGGGGTCGCTGCCCGCCGCGTCCCCTCAGCGCGCCGGCACGTCCGCGTCCAGCCGACCCACCCGGCCGGTGCGCAGCGCGTCGGCCCAGTGCCCGAAGCCGTTGGCCTCGGCCTGGCGGGCGGCGGCGTCCCAGTCGTAGGCCACGGCGCGCCACTGCACCGACCAGCCGCGGCTGCTTTTCTCGAGCAGCGCATAACGCGCGTGCGGGCTGCCGGTCTCCATCAGATGCCGATGCGGGTGGCCGTCGTCGTAGGCCGGCAGGCCGACGCTGCCGGGGTTGACGACCAGCCGTCCGTCGTCGAGCCGCATGCCGCGGGGCATGTGGGTGTGACCGCACAGGATCAGCTCGGCCGCGGCGTCGCGTGCCCGCGTCGCCACCTCGGCCTGCGTCGCCGCACGCACGCCGCGCGACCCGTGCTGCCCGAAGTCGGAGCAGACCGTTTCCAGGAAGTACTGCAGGTCGCTGCCCGGCGTGCCATGGCAACAGAACACCTCGGCGCTCAGTTGCAGCGTCGCCGGCAGCGCCGCCAGCCAGTCGCGTTGCGACGCGTTCAGGCGCTCGGCGGCGTGCCGGTCCGACGCGCCCATGCCGGCGAGCGGCCGCAGCACCTGCCGCTCGTGGTTGCCACGGATCGTCGGCCAGCCGAGTGCGATCAGGCGGTCGGCGGTTTCACAAGGCCACAGCGGGCCCGACACGATGTCGCCGAGGTTGACGATGACGTCGACCCCAGCCTTTGTCACGTCGTCCAGCACGGCTTCGAGCGCCGGCAGGTTGCCGTGGATGTCGGAGAGGGCGGCGATCAGCATGGCGTTTCCTTCTGGAGGGCAGACGATCTCGGCTGAAGCAGCCGCCTGCGGGCCGGCTGCTTCAGCCGGGGGCCTTGCGCCGTGCACTCTCGACCTTGGCCACGCGCAACTCGAAGGCCGCATACCACTGCCGGTGGCCGAGGCGCTGGGCCTCGAGGTGCTCGGTGTGGGCCTTCCAGGCGGCGATGTCTTCCAGCGTACGCCAGTACGACACGGTGATGCCCAAACCGTCGGCACCGCGTGCGCTCTCGACCCCGAGATAGCCGGGCTGGTCGACGGCCAGCTGCATCATGCGGTCGGCCATGTCGCCGTAGCCGGCGTCGGTCTCGGTGCGTTGGCTCGTGAAGATCACCGCGTAATAGGGCGGCTCGGGTGTATGGGCGAAGGCGGCACTCATGGCCGGCAGTGTAGGGGCTGCGGCCGTTCCACACGAGAGGGCGCCAGCGCAGAACCTTATGCGACGCCGCAACAGGCGGATGCCCGCGCGGCCCTAGCCGCCCAGCGTGCGGACCAGGTCGATGGCCTGCTCCACCCGCTCGACCGGGTGGATCTCCAACCCTTCGATGGGCTTCTTGGGCAGGTTGGCCTTGGGCACCACGGCGACCGAGAAGCCGAGCTTGGCCGCTTCTTTCAAGCGCTCCTGGCCACGCGGCGCCGGTCGCACCTCGCCGGCCAGCCCCACCTCGCCGAAGGTCAGAAAACCGCGCGGCAGCGGCTTGCCCCGCAGCGAACTCTGGATCGCCAGCATCACCGCCAGGTCGGCGGCCGGCTCGCTGATGCGCACGCCGCCGACCGCATTGACGAACACGTCCTGGTCGAAACAGGCGATGCCGGCGTGCCGGTGCATCACGGCCAGCAGCATCGCCAGCCGGTTCTGCTCCAGGCCGACGCTGAGTCGGCGCGGGCTGGGGATGGGCGAGCTGTCGACCAGTGCCTGCACCTCGACCAGCATCGGGCGCGTGCCTTCCAGCGTGACCAGCACGCACGAGCCGGGCACCGGTTCGCCGTGGGTCGACAAAAAGATGGCGCTCGGGTTGGCCACGCCCTTCAGGCCGCGCTCGGTCATCGCGAACACGCCGATCTCGTTGACCGCGCCGAACCGGTTCTTGAAGGCGCGCACCAGCCGGAAGGCGCTGTGGGTGTCGCCCTCGAAGTACAGCACGGTGTCGACGATGTGCTCCAGCACGCGCGGCCCGGCGAGCGAGCCCTCCTTGGTCACGTGGCCGACCAGCACCATCGAGCAGCCGGTGGCCTTGGCGGTACGCGTCAGCTGGGCCGAGCACTCGCGCACCTGGGCCACCGAACCGGGCGCCGAGGTGAGCTGCTCGGAATAAACGGTCTGGATCGAGTCGATCACGGCCACGGCCGGCCGCTCGGCTTCGATGGTCGCCAGGATTTTCTCGAGCTGGATCTCCGCCTGCACGAGCACCTTGGAGCCGTCGAGGCCGAGACGGCGCGAGCGCAGCGCCACCTGGGCGCCGGATTCTTCGCCGGTCACGTAGAGCGCCTTCATCTGCTGCGACAGCGCATCGAGCGCCTGCAGCAGCAAGGTCGACTTGCCGATGCCCGGATCGCCCCCGATCAGCACCACGCCGCCCGGCACCAGGCCGCCGCCCAGCACCCGGTCCAGCTCGTCGATGCCGGTGGGCATGCGCGCGACGTCGACCGCTTCGATCTCGGCCAGCGAGGTGACCGGCGCCGACTTGGCCAGCGCCTGGAAACGGTGTCGGGTGCCACTCTCGGCCACGGTCTCCTCGAGCGTGTTCCAGGCGCCGCACTGCGGGCATTTGCCCAGCCATTTGGGGCTGGTGCCGCCGCATTCGGAGCAGGTGTAGAGCGTCTTTTCTTTGGCCATGGCGCGATTGTCGGCCATGACCCTGGCGGCCCGCGCCGCCGGCGTCACCCTTGCGAGCGGATGCCCTGGTAGCGCTGCTCCAGTTCCTGGCGCAGCTGCTTGCGAACCCTGGCGGCTTCGTTGCGGCGCTTTTCGTCCGGCGTGGTGGGTTGCAGCGGCGGCACCGGCGTGGGTTTGCCTTCGTCGTCGACGGCCACCATCGTGAAGAAGCAGCTGTTGGCGTGCCGCACCACCTGCTGGCGGATGTTTTCGGCCACCACCTTGATGCCGACCTCCATCGACGAGGTCCCGGTGTGATTGATCGAGGCCAGGAACGTCACCAGCTCGCCGACGTGGATCGGCTGCCGGAACATCACCTGGTCGACCGACAGCGTGACGACGTAACGGCCGGCATACCGCGCGGCGCAGGCATACGCCACCTGGTCGAGCAGCTTGAGGATGGTGCCGCCGTGGACGTTGCCCGAGAAGTTGGCCATGTCGGGCGTCATCAGGACGGTCATCGAAAGTTGGTGGCTGGGCAGGTCCATGGGCGGGTGGCGGCCGATGCGGCGCCAGGAAACACGACGGGCCCGATTGTGGCCCGGCCCCGCAGCGCGCGGCGGCGCCGTTTCACCGCGACACGGCCGGACTGCCAGCTTCGTCACGTCTTGGGGTCGAACGACGCGCGGCGCGCGCCAGGCTCGCGGCCAACTGGCCCAGGCGTGCGAAGCGCGAGGGCTGCATGGCCACCGACACCTGGGCGTCGACTTCCGCGCCGAGCACGGTGGCGACACCGGGCTGCAGCCTCAGGCTCTGACCGGCGTCGACGAAGTGGTCGTACGGATCGTTGGCCTGTGTGAGCCAGATGCGCCCGCCCACCACCTGCACGGTGGCGGCCCGGGCCGGCTGCCAGCGCACGTGCTGCCCGGCCTTGAGTTGCAGCAAAACCGGGGACTTGGGCGTGGGCGTGGACATCGCGGCTCTCCGAGGTGGGCGGGGGATGTCGGCAGTATTCGAGCCGGCGGCCGCGCCGCAAAGACGCAGCGCGTTGCAAAAAGGAGCAGCACAGACGGCGACTTTGGTGTCTGTACTGGCGACAGATCGGCACCTCTGTACCTGTCATGGCCCCGCTGCGGCGCACACAATGCCGCATGGACTCCGCTCACGCGCCCGACGGCCCCCCCGCCCCGCCCGTGTCTGCCCTGCCGCTCTATCACCGCATTGCCAGCGAGATCGAGCGTGCGGTGACCAGCGGCGCGTTGCGCCCGGGTGACCGGCTGCCGTCGGTGCGCCAGCTCAGCCAGCAGCACGCCGTCAGCATGACGACGGCCTTGCAGGCCTACCGCTGCCTCGAAAACCGCGGGTTGGTGCTGGCGAAGCCCAAGTCGGGCTATTTCGTCACCGCGCGCCCGCCGGCGATGCCCGAGCCCCAGGTCGACCTCAGCATCGAAGCGGCGTCCTTCGTCAGCATGGACCAGGTGCTGCACGACTTTTTGCTGATGGTCGACGACCCGCTCGCAGCGCCCTCGTTCAACGCCGCACCGGCCCGCGCGCTGCTGCCCGAGGCCAAGCTGCAGAGCCTGCTGGCCGGCGTGAACCGGCGTCACCCCGAATACGCGTCCAAATACCAGATGGCCGGCAGCACCGCGCTGCGGCAGGAGATCGCGCGGCGCGCCGTGGGCTCGGGCGTGCACCTGCGGCCCGACGAGATTGTCATCACCAATGGCGGCATGGAGGCTGTTTACCTGGCGCTGAAGTCGGTGGCGTCGCCGGGCGACACCATCGTGCTGGAGTCGCCCACCTATTTCCACCTGCTGCAATCGATCGAGAGCCTGGGCATGCGGGCGCTCGAGATCCCGAGCCATCCGCGCCACGGCATCTCGCTCGAGGCGCTCGACTTCGCGACGCAGCAGCCGGGTGCCGTGAAGGCCTGCGTGTTGATGCCGAATTTCCCCAACCCGATGGGCAGCCTGATGCCGATCGGCCACAAGCGGCGGCTGGTGCGGATGATGGCCGAACGCAAGATCACGCTGATCGAGAGCGACATCTACGGCGAGCTGTATTTCGGTGACCAGCGCCCGCCGGTGCTGAAAAGCTTCGACACCGAGGGCGATGTGGTGCTGTGCTCGGCCTTCACCAAGACCGTCGCACCCGGCTACCGCATCGGCTGGGTGGCCCCCGGGCGGCACTTCTTGAAGACGCAGACGCTCAAGGTGCGCACGTCGGTCGCCTGCCCGATGCTGCAGCAGGAGGTGCTGGCGCAGTTCATCCGCGACGGCGGCTACGACCACCATTTGCGCAAGCTGCGGGCGGCGCTGAAGACCCAGGCCCACCAGATGGCCGACGCGGTGGCCCGCTATTTCCCGCCCGGCTGCCGTTTGAGCCTGCCGCAGGGCGGGCTGATGCTGTGGATCGAGTTGCCCCGGCATGTCGATTCGCGCGAGGTCTTCATGCTGGCGCGGCTGGAACACATCGGCGTCGCGCCCGGGGCCGCCTTCAGCTGCAGCCGCCGCTTCGACCATTTCATCCGGCTGCAATACGGCGACCCGTGGTCACCCCGGATCGACGCTGCCTTGCGCAAGCTGGGCCAGATCGTCACGCAGCTGGCGCAAGGCGGCCCGGCCGCGGGCGGCAAAGGGACGCGGCACGACAGCAGCACCGACCGTGACGCCCGCGCGCCGGTACCGTCGATCTGAGGCGCCGGGGAGGCGCGGGCCGCGACAGCGGCGCGGGGACGCTTTCAGTCACCCGGCGCGTCGGAGGTGACCGGGACGCGGGGTGCCAACGCGCACATCAGTTCGTACCCGATGGTGCCCGCCGCGCGCGCCACTTCGTCGATCGGCAGCACGGCACCGCTCGGGCCCTGGCCCCACAGCGTCACTTCGCTGCCCACCGCGGCGGTCGGCACCGGCGTCAGGTCGACGGTGATCATGTCCATCGAGACCCGCCCGACCAGGCGGGTGCGCACTCCGTCGACCAGCACCGGCGTGCCGTTGGGACAGTGCCGCGGGTAACCGTCGGCATAGCCGCACGCCACCACGCCGACCCGCATCGGCGCCTCGGCGCGGAACACGCTGCCGTAACCCACCGTCGCCCCGGCCTCCAGCGTCTGCACCGCGATCAGCCTGGAACGCAAGGTCATCGTCGGGTGCAGCCCCCAGTGGGCGATGTCGTGGTGCGGGAAGTCGGGTGACGAGCCGTACACGGCAATGCCGGGCCGGACCCAATCACCGCGCACGGCGGCGCGCGTGCGGGCATGGATCAGCGTCGCCGCGCTGTTGGCGAGCGAGCGTTCCCCCGGCAGGCCCTCGGTGGCGGCCTCGAACACCGCCAGCTGGTGCTCGATGCCGCGCGGGCCGTCGGCGTCGGCGAAGTGCGTCATCAGCGAAATGTCGTCCACCTGCGTCAGCCCGCTGAGCCGCATCCAGGCATGCCGGAACGCCGCCGGCGTGAAGCCGAGCCGGTTCATGCCCGAATTGAGCTTCAGGAACACCCGATGCGGCCACGTGGTCTTGTGGGTCGCGATCCAGTCGATCTGCGCGTCGTGGTGCACGACGTGCCACAGGTTCAGGCGCGAGCACAGCTCCAGGTCGCGCGGCTCGAACACGCCTTCCAGCAACAGGATCGGCCCGCGCCAGCCCAACGCCCGCACCTTTTCGGCCTCCGCCAGGTCGAGCAGCGCGAACCCGTCGGCACCCTGCAGCCCGGGGTAGGCACGCTCGATGCCATGGCCATAGGCATTGGCTTTCACGATCGCCCAGACCTTTGCATCCGGGGCGGCAGCGCGTGCCACGCGCAAGTTGTCGGCCAGTGCGGCGGAATGGATCAGGGCTTGTATCGGACGCGGCATCAAATGATTGTGCCAGCCGCTTTGCCGAGGCTTTTTCGGTTCTCGCGCCGTCTGACCGCACCCCCTTCGGGGGCCCCCCGCCGCCGGCGAGAGCCCCGGGGGGCGTGCTATAAACCCGGGCGCGCTGCGCGGGCAGGCGCAGAGCCGGCGCCGGGGGCAGCCGCCTGGACCTTGACGGCACTCGTGAGAAGCCGCGTGCGAGCAGTGACTGAATGAAAAAAGGCTTCTACACCATCATGTCGGCGCAGTTCTTCAGCTCGCTGGCCGACAACGCGCTTTTCGTCGCCGCCGTCGAGTTGCTGCGCACCAGCGGCGCGGGCGAATGGCAGCGTGCCGCGCTGGTGCCGATGTTCGCGCTGTTCTATGTGGTGCTGGCCCCCTTCGTCGGCGCCTTCGCCGACTGCATCCCCAAAGGCAAGGTCATGTTCATCTCGAACACGATCAAGGTCGGGGGCTGTTTGATGATGCTGTTCGGCACCCATCCGCTGATGTCCTACGCCATCGTGGGCCTGGGCGCCGCGGCGTACTCGCCGGCCAAATACGGCATCCTGACCGAGCTGCTGCCGCCATCGCAGCTGGTCAAGGCGAACGGCTGGATCGAAGGCCTCACGATCGCGTCCATCATCCTGGGCGTGCTGCTCGGCGGCCAACTGGTCGGCCCGGTGATCTCGCCCCACCTGCTGTCGCTCGACGTGCCGGGCTTCGAAACCGGCATCAACACGGCCTCCGAAGGCGCGATTGCGGCCTTGATCGTGCTGTATGTCGTCGCAGCGCTGTTCAATCTTTACATCCCACGCACTGAAGCCCCGCTGCAGCCGCTGCCCGGCACCTTGATCGAACTGGTGCGCGACTTCCGCACCTGCAACCGCCGCCTGTGGCGCGACAAGCTGGGCCAGATCTCGCTGGCCACCACCACGCTGTTCTGGGGCGTGTCCGGCAATTTGCGCTACATCGTGCTGGCCTGGGCCGCCGCGGCCCTCGGCTACGGCACCACCTCGGCCTCGGCGCTGGTCGGCGTGGTCGCGGTCGGCACGGCGGTTGGTGCGGTGGTCGCGTCGATGCAGGTGCGGCTGCACATGGCCACCCGGGTGATGCCGCTGGGCATCGCGATGGGCGTGCTCGTGATCGCGATGAATTTCATCCACAACGTCTGGGTGGCGGCCCCCTTCCTGATCCTGCTGGGCGCGCTCGGCGGCTACCTGGTGGTGCCGATGAACGCGCTGCTGCAGCACCGCGGCCACAACCTGATGGGCGCCGGCCGTTCGATCGCGGTGCAGAACTTCAACGAACAGGCCTGCATCCTGGGCCTGGGCGCTTTCTACAGCGGCATGACCAAGCTGGGGCTGTCGGCCTTCGGCGCGATCACGCTGTTCGGCCTGGTGGTGGCCGGCATCATGTGGCTGATCAAGCGTTGGCACGAGCACAACGTCGTCCAGCACGCCGAAGAAGTCGAGCAGCTGATGACGCTGGCCCGCACCGACCACCACTGACCCGCCCGCTCCCCCGCCGTCCGGTCCCCGCCGCGGGTTGCCGTGACCGGCCGAGAAAGTCGTGATGTCCGCCACATCCGTCCTGCCTGCCGCCACCTCCCCGTGGCCCGTCCTCGCGCTGCTGCTGAACGCGCTGGTGTGGGGGCTGTCGTGGTGGCCGTTCCGCGTCTTGCAAGGCCACGGTCTGCACCCGCTGTGGGCGACCGTGGTGGTGTATGGGCTGGCTGCGCTGGCGATCCTGGCCTGGCGGCCGGGCGCGGCGGCCCAGATCGTGCGACAGCCCGCCTTGTGGCTGCTCGCGCTCGGTTCGGGCGCCACCAACGCCGCCTTCAACTGGGCGGTCAGCATCGGCGATGTGGTCCGGGTGGTGCTGTTGTTCTACCTGATGCCGCTGTGGAGCGTGCTGCTGGCCCGCGTGGTGCTGCACGAGCATTTCACGCCCCACACGCTGCTGCGCGTGGGGCTCGCGCTGGCCGGCGCGGCCATCGTGCTGAAGCCTGAAGGGGCGGCGTGGCCGCTGCCGCGCGGGCTGGCCGACTGGCTCGGGCTGTTCGGCGGTTTCGCGTTCGCGTTCAACAGCGTGATGCTGCGGCGGCTGGCGCCCCGCACCCAGGAGGAAGGGCGTGCGGTCGCGATGCTGTTCGGCTGTGTGCTGGTCGCCGGTGTCCTCGCCAGCGCCCTGTCGGCCGGCGGTGTGGCGCCGTGGCCGCCGGCGCTGCAGGCCGGCTGGGCCTGGGTGGCCGTCGCGATGGCCGGCGCCTTCATGCTGTCCAACCTGGCGTATCAATATGGCGCGGCGCGGCTGCCGGCGTCCGTCACGTCGGTGGTGATGCTCACCGAAGTCGTGTTCGCGTCGGCCTCGTCGATCGCCGTGGGCGGCGCCGCGCCCGACGGCCGGACACTGCTGGGGGCGCTGCTGATCGTCGGCGCCGCCTTGCTGGCGGCGGTCGGCCCGGCGCGCTGGGGGCGCGGGCGCCGGCGCCCCGGTTAGCGCCGGGAGGCGCGTGGGTTGGCGGGCCGGTTGGCGGGCCGGTTAGCGGGCCGCCTGCGCCGGCAGCAAACGGCGCACTTCGGCCAGCAGTTCGTCGTCGGCATAGGGTTTGGTCAAAAACACGTCGACCCCGGCCTCTTGTGCGTTGCGCAGGTGCCGATGGGTGGCGCGCGACGTGATCATCATCACCGGCAGCCCCTTCCACAGGCGCGACTCGCGCAGCCGCCGCGTCAGCTCCAGGCCGTCGAGGTTGGGCATCTCGAGGTCGGTCAGCACGATGTCGGCCTTGCGTCGCACCAGCACGTCGAGCGCGTCGAAGCCGTCGCGTGCGGTCGACACCTCGAAGCCGGCGCCGCGCAGCAGCTGGGCGATGGTCTTGCGCACCGAGATGGCGTCGTCGACCACCAGCACATGGCGGCGCGGCACCTTCAGCCGCTGGCGCAGCTGGGCCGCCGCTTCGCGGCGCACTGGCGACTCGGCGGCACGTTCGAGGGCCTCGATGTCGAGCAGGAACAGCACCCGGCCGTCGGGCCGGAACGCGCCGCCGGCAATACCCTGCACCCGGCGCAGCAAGCGCCCGATGTCCTGCAGCAACAGCTCGCGTGTGCCGTCGAGGCGGTCGACTTCCAGCGCCACTTCGCCGTGCGCGCCGCGCGCCAGCACCACCGGCTTCGAACCGTCTTCCGCCTCGCCGACGGCCACGCCCAGCCACTGCGCCAGCTGGCGGTAGGGCCATTCACGCCCCGCGTGGCGGAACACGGGGCCGGCGGCCGTCATCGCCACCGCGCCTTGGCCGGCCGGCAGGGCCAGCACCACCGAATCGCTGGGCAAGGCGTAGGACTGCTGCTCGACCTGCACGATCAGCGCCTGCTGCAGGCCGGTGCTGGCCGGCACCTGCAGCGTGAAGTTAGTGCCTCGACCCGGCTGGCTGTCGATCTCGAGACGGCCCTTCATCGCCCGCAGCTGGTCGGCCACCAGGTCGAGCCCGGCGCCGCGGCCGGACAGGTCGGTCACCTCGGCGGTGGTCGAAAAGCCGGGCAGCAGGATCAAACGGGCCAGCGCGTCGGGGGCCAGCGACGCCTCGGCGTCGATCAAGCCCATGTCCAGCGCCCGGCGGCGGATCGCCTCGAGGTCGAGGCCACGCCCGTCGTCACGGCATTCGACCCGCAGCAGCTGCTGTTCGCGCGTGAAGCGCAGCAGCAGCGTGCCGGCGCGGGGTTTGCCGCGAGCGGCGCGTTCGGCCGGCGCCTCGATGCCGTGGTCGACGGCGTTGCGCAGCAGTTGCAGCAACGGCTCGGCCAGCCGTTCGAGCACGTCGGCGTCGACCAGTACCTGCTCGCCGGTCACGTCGAGATGGGCCTGCTTGCCGGTGGCCGCGGCGGTCTGCACGACCGCGCGGCGCAAGCGCGCCACCAGCGGCCGGGCCGGCACCAGGCGCGCCGCCATCAGTTCGCGGTGCTGGCCCACCAGCGTCTGGCCTTGCTGGCGCAAGGTCTGCAACGCGGTCTGCATCTCCTCGCGGGCCGCGCGGCCGTGTTCCTGCTCGTCGGCGCCCATCTCGGTGGCAAAACGCGACAGGGCGCGCAGTTCGGCGCGCAACTCGGCAAGCGGCTCGACCCCGCCCGGGGTTATGCCGCCGGCTGCATTCCCGCCCGCCGCAGCGTGGGTGTCGAGCACCGCGTCGAGCTGGTGCAGCCGGTGCCGCAGCTGGCCGTTGCTGGCTTCCAGCTGTTCGAGCCGGTCTTCGATCACGCGCAGATGTTCTTCCAGCCGCGCGTGCGACACCAACGACTGCGCCGCCTGGTGCACCAGACGATCGAGCCGGTCGACGCCGATGCGCAAGGTGGCGAGGGCGGGGTTGGGCGGCTGCGAGTGCGCGGCCGCCGAGGATGAGGCCGCCGCCGGCGTCGCCGGCCGGGCCGCCGTGGCCGGGTCGGGCGCGCCGAGGGCCGAAGGCAGCGTGTCGAGCGCCAGCCGCTCGACACCGCCTTGATCCACCGCGCGCAGCCAGTCGCCGAGCCGCTCCAGCGATGCCAGCGCTTCGTCGGGGGCGGCGTCGTGGCCGCGCAGCGCGTGCAGCATCTGGTCGAGACAGGCCGCGCCCTGGTCGAGGTCGCGGGCCATCGCCACCGGCACCTCGCCGCGCCGGTCCACCGCATGGTCGAGCAGCACTGCGAGCCGCTGGGCCAGGCGCCCGATGCCGCGGATGCCGACCACACGGGCGCTGCCCTTGAGGGTGTGGGCGGCGCGGGCCGCCTGCCGCAACGCGCTCAGCTCCGCATGCCCGTGGGACAAGGCGCGCACGCCGGCGGTGAGGGCGTGCAGTTGCGCGGGCGCGTCATCGAGGAAGGCATCGAGCAGCGTCGGGTCGACGTCGTCGGGCACCTCGAGCGACACCTCGTGGTCGTCCAGCGGCTGAGGGGCGGTGGTGGGGGCGTGGGCCTCCATCTCGGCCGGCACCGTGGGGGGCTTGCGCAGCAGCTTCTGCAACTCGTCCTGCTGCTCGAAGGTCAGGCCCAGCGGGCCTTCGGCCATGTAGCGGTTGAGGTCGCGCACGGCCTCGTTTTCGGCCGGCAGTTCGACATATCCGGCCACCGGGCCGTGCCAGCGCAGCAGCCAACCCAAGGCTTCATGCAGGTCTTCGCCTTCCAGGGTGGCAAACACCGGCGCGCAATCGCGCAGCAGCTCCAGCACGATGGCCAGGCCTTCGAGCTGGATCATGCGCGCGACCTGGGCCAGGCGGGCATAACCGGCGGCGGCCTTGTCGGCCTGCTGCGGCCCGCTGCTCTCGATGCTCAGCCACTGCATCAGGGCCGAGTCGATCTCCGGCGCGGCCAGCGTGAACTCTTCCTGCAGCACCTGCAACAGTTCCTTGAGCGGCGTCGTCACGGCTAGTCTTCCTCTGGCGCGGGTAGTTTGAACGGGCCGACGGCTTCCGAAAGCCGGCGTGCCAGCTCGACCAGCTGGGCGGTCGAGGCGGTTTGTTGCTCGCTGGCGGCGAGGGTCTGGGCCGAACCGCGGTCGAGCTGGTCGACACTCGAGCGCAGCGCGCGGGCCAGTGCGGTCTGTGGGTCCGAGAAGGCGGCGATCTGCTGCACCAGGGCGGCGAGCTGGTGGGTAGTCTCACGGCTGGCCGCCATCTCGGTGCCTGCCAAACGCGCCTGTTCCGACTGACGGGCGATCTGGGCGATCAGCCGGTTCATGCTCTGCAACGTGTCGCCGGTCTCCACCTGCACCGCCTGCACCAGCACGCGGACCCGCCGCGCGCTGTCGCGCGACACGTCGGCCAGTTGCTGCACCGCTTCGGCCACCTGCGCCAACCCCTGTCCGGCCGAGCCGGCGGCGGCGGCCGGCCCGGCCGCGTTCGATGCCAGCACCCGGGTGCGCTCGGCGATCGAGGTGATCAGGTTGACCGCGCCGGTGGTGTCGCTGCTGCGTTCGGCGAGCCGCTTGAAGCGCTTCTCCAGCTCGACGCCCGCCCCGCGCAGGGCTTCGCTGCCCTCGACCGCCAGGTCGACCGCTCGCCAGGCCGCTTCGGCCGCGTTGGCGGTCTGCGTGGCGGCCTCGCGGCTGCGGGTCGAGAGCAGCGCCATTTGCGCGACCTGATCAGCGGCCCGCTGGAGCAGGCCGGCCAGGGCCTGCAGCGCCGCCCGTTGGTCCTGCGTGGCGGCGCTGACGCGCGCGGCTTGTTGCCGGCCCGACACGCTCGCCTCGTGCAGCCGGCGCGCCACTTGGCGCACCTCGGCCAGCGTCGCGCTCATGTCGTCGCCGAGCTGGTTGATGGCCGCCGCCAACGAGCCGATCTGGTCCGCGCTTTCGGCGGCGCGCACGCTCAAATCTTTGTTGGCCATCTGGAACAGCGTCTGCAGCAGGTGCACGGCCGCGTCCCCTTGGGCGTCGTGTTGGCGGGCCGCGACGGCGAGCGGCGCGACACGGGTGTCGAGCACACGGTCGAGGCGGTGCCCGAGTGCGCCGACCTCGTCGTCGGGCGCCATCCGGGTGCGCACCTTCAGGTCGCCACCCTCGACACGTGCAAGGGCCGCGCGCAGCGCCGCCAGCCGACGCAGCACGCCGTGCAGCCCGAAGGCCCCGACCAGGGCGCCGGTCAGCAGGCACAACAAGGCGGCGAGCGCCACCGGCCCGAGCTGCGACGGCAGCAGCGGCGGCGCGGCCGCGGCTTGTCGCGCCGCGGTGATGACGGCCCAGCGCAACCCTTCCAATTGCAGTGGGGCATAGGCGGCCGGCACCGGTGCGCCTATGTGCGGCTGTACCAGGGTGCCGGTGTGGCCCGCCAGCGCCGCGTTGGCCGCAGGGGAGTCGAGCGGCAACTGGCCGACCCCGCTGCCCCGGTGCAGCACCAGCTGGCGGTCGGCTTCGTTCAGCCCGCTGCCGTGACGGGCCAGAAAGCCGGCCTTGTCGGCACGCAGGGCCAGCGGGTCGCTGCGCAGCCGCTTGTCGGCCCCGACGAGGTAGGTGTCGCCGGCGCTCGCCGTCGCCTGCGCGAGCGGCGCCGTCAGGTCCTCGATGCCGGCGCGCCAGGCCAGCACGCCGATCTGCTGATCGCCCTCGTAGAGCGGCACGGCCGCGAACACCACGATGCGGTTGGCCGCCGGCAGGTAGGCCGCCGCGTCCGACAGCGCCAGCGCGTCGGCTGACTTGGCCCGGCGCACCTGGGCGTAGACGGCGGCCAGCGGCGTGCCGGCCAGCGGTGTGTCCTGGAGGCCGACCGCGAAGTCGAGGTCTTTGGCAACGCTGTAGACGATGCGGTCGGTCTCGGTGTCGATCAGCAGCAGGTCCTGCACGGCCAGCTGGGTGCGCGCTTTGTCGAAGGCCCGCTGGTGCAGCGCATGCGCCTGCCCGTACGGCGTCGGCGCGTCGGGGTAGACCAGGTGGTGCTTGTGGCCGGGCGGCTGGGGATTGCGGACGATGAAGTCCTGCTGCAGTTCGGCGGTGAGGGGCGAGCGCTGGCCCAGCAGGGTGATCGGCGGCGGCAGCGGCGCGAGGTTGTGGCGCCGCCACTCCGGCTGGAACTGCTGCGCCAGCCAGGCCTGCATTTCTTCGTCCATCGGGGCGACGGCCGCGGCGGCGTCGAGGTCGCCGGCGGGCCGCGCGTTCATCGTCTGGAGGGCTGCCTTGAACTGCTTGAGGGCGTCGATCGTGCCCCGCTGGCCCGCCAACAGCCGCAGGCCGGCGAGCCGGTGCATGACCTCACGCTGCACCGCCTGCCGGTGCTGGTCGCGCTGCAGTTCCAGCTGCTGCTGCAAGACCTGGGTGGTGGTGACCTGCGCGGTCGCGCGCGCGGCCTGCCAGACGCCGACGGCGCCTGCCACCGCTCCGAACAAGGCGAGCCCTGCGCCGCCGATCAGCAGCTTGCGACGCAGGCTCGCGGCGCGGCGAGGCGCTGCGGCCCCCGGCTGTGCGCTCACGCGAGGGCCAGTTCGGCGGAAAGTGCTTCCATCAGGGCGTCGGCATCGACCAACGCCCAGGCCTGGCCTCGGTTGTCCGTCGCGGCCCCGATCACGAACTCAGCCAGGCCCGCCGGCGTGTCCGGCGGCGCCAGGCCGGCCATCGGCCGGGCGGTCGCCGGCAGGCCGCGAAACAGGATGGCCGCACTGTGCTCACCTTCGCCGCCCACCAGCAGCAGGGCGCCGGGCCCGGTGGGCGGGGGCTGCGTCGGGTCGAGGTAGCGCACCAGGTCGAACACCGGGATCACCCGGCCGTCGACGTTCGCAGCCCCTGCCAGCCAGGGCGGGGCGTGGGGCACCTCGGTCAGTTCGAAGTCGTCGACGACACTGCGCGCCCAGCTGAACGGAAAGGCCAGCCACCATGGGCCGCAGGTGACGCCCTGGGCAAGGGCCGTCGGTTCGTGAAGGCCAGGGTGGGATGGGGTCGCGTCGGGCTGCACGGCGAGGTCTCGGGTCTCGATGGAGTGCGCAGTGTAGGCGCGCGCGGAGCGTGCCAAGCCCCCGGGAGCCACGTGCCGCGGGCCCTGCCCCCTGCCCGAGGGGGCGAGATGTATCAGAAGCGTTTCAGCGGCGTGCCTTCGCGCGTCGGCCGCCGCCGCCGGGCCGCCCGTCAGGCATCCGGGGTGGGGCGGGTGGCGGCGATGCTTGCCATCGTGCTGTCGAAAGCCCGCTGGAACACCTCATGGTGGCTGCCGATCACCCGCACCAGTTCGTCCTCGACCAGCGGCTTGGCCAGATAGGCGTCGCAACCCGCCAGTGCGCCGCGGATCTTGTCGATGGCATTGGCCCGGCTGCCCAGCAGCACCACCACCGGCACCTGCTGCCCGTTCGCGGGGCGGCGCCGCTTGATGTTGCGGCAGATGTGGTAGCCGTCCATGTCGTCGGTCATCACATCGAGGAAGACGAAATCGAAAGGCTGCTCGTCGAGCCGCTGCATCGCCTCGTCACCGCTGCGCGCCAGATGCACCTTAAAGCCAAATCGTTTCAGGCGTGACTGTATGAAACGGAGGGCCAGATCGTTGTCATCGACCACCAGGATGTGCTCGAACTTCTCGTCGCCTTCGACCAACACCGCATTGCTGAAGTTCGAACTGGACTGGAAGTCGGAAGGCCTGCCCAGAGCCGGTACGCGTCGCAGGCTGTGGCCGAACAACGGTGCCGAGAGGGGATCGTGTGCCGGCGTTTCGGGCGGCGGTGACTCGGGCGTGTCGCGGCGCACGATGTCGTCCAGGGCTCGCAGCAACTGCATCAGATTGATGGGCCGGGGCAGTTGCGCCAGGGCGGCGTTCACCTGCGCGGCGCCGACGAACAGGGCGCGCTCCCATTTGCCTGCCGCCACCACCGCCGGTTGGGTCTCGGGCGCATCGGCATCGGCCACCACATAGTCGCAGCCCGTCAGTTCGGCGACGTAGTCATAGGCAGGCGAGCGCCGCGCGGCCAGGCGAAAAAACGCCTCGAACGTGGCCCGCTCGAAACTGCTGAAACCCTGGACCGCCACCCGGTAACGGATGCTCATGAAATGCTCCCTGCCGCTCGCCGACCCAGCGCGCCGATGCTGGCTCCTGGCAGGGGCCTGACCCTCTTTGTCTCGTGCCCGGTTCGGGGCCGCTCCCTGCCTGTTATTGCCTCGGGGGCGCTGTTTCCCCCTGAAGCCGACGTAACAGCATGTTTGCAGGGGCAGTCGCTGGGCGTCAAGCCCGCACCTCGGGGATGGATGCGCGTGCGACAGCGCAAGCGCGAACAGGCGGAGCGGTCGGGACCCGGATAGCGCCGGGCGATAACATCGGGCTCCACCTTGAGGGAGCGCTCGCACCGCAGTGCGAAGCACGGAGGTCATTTGATGAACAGTGTGTACGACTTCGACGCCGTCGGCATCGACGGCAAACCGGTGGCCTTGCGTGATTACGAAGGCAAGGTCCTGTTGATCGTCAACACGGCGAGCAAGTGCGGCTTCACGCCCCAGTTCGCTGGTCTGGAGGAACTGTGGGCCGAATACCGGCCGCGCGGGCTGGTCGTGGTCGGCTTTCCCTGCAACCAGTTCGGCTCCCAGGACCCGGGTAGCGACAGCGACATCTCGTCGTTCTGCTCGCTCAACTACGGCGTCAGCTTTCCGATGATGAGCAAGGTCGAGGTCAATGGCCCGCAAGCCCATCCGCTCTACCGCTGGCTGACCGAAGAAGCCCGGGGACTGCTGGGCACCCGCGCGATCAAATGGAACTTCACCAAGTTTCTGGTCGGCCGCGACGGTCAGGTGCGCAAGCGTTACGCCCCGACCGACTCGCCCAAGTCGCTCAAGGCCGACATCGAAAAAGCCCTCGGCGCTGCGGGCTGAGGTCGTGCCGGCGTCGAGCGGCGCCGCGGTGCGGTCGACCGAGCCGGGCCAGGCCCGGCGCGTACAAGACGGCGCTCGCCGGGCGCCCGATAATGGTCGCTTCTTCTTCCTTTGCGCCCAAGGACCCCCGATGTTCCAGCATGTCGACGCCTACGCCGGCGACCCGATCCTGACCCTGAACGAGAACTTCCAGAAGGATCCCCGCCCGAACAAAGTCAATCTGAGCATCGGCATCTATTTCGACGACGCCGGGCGGCTGCCGGTGATGAGCGCGGTGCGCGAAGCCGAAACCACACTGCTGCAACAACTCGGCGAGCGGCCCTACCAGCCGATGGAAGGCGCGGCCAACTACCGCACCGCGGTGCAGCAGCTGCTGTTCGGCGCCGACCACGAGGCCGTCAAGAGCGGCCGCATCGCGACCCTGCAGACGCTGGGCGGCTCGGGCGGCCTCAAGGTCGGTGGCGATTTCCTGCAGCGCTATTTCGGCGGGTCGCAGGTGTGGGTGAGCGACCCGACCTGGGACAACCACCGCGCGATGTTCGAAGGCGCCGGTTTCAAGGTCAACACCTATCCGTACTACGACGCCGAGACCGGCGGCCTGAAGTTCGACCAGATGCTGACCGCACTCAAGTCACTGCCGGCGCAAAGCATCGTGTTGCTGCACGCCTGCTGCCACAACCCCACCGGCGTGGACCTGACGCGCGAGCAGTGGGCCGAGCTGATCCCGGTGATCCGCGAGCGCCGTCTGATCCCCTATCTCGACATCGCCTACCAGGGCTTCGGCGACGGCATCGCCGAAGACGCGCATGCGGTGCGGTCGCTCGCCGAGGCCGGCGTCAGCTTTTTCGTCGCCAACTCCTTCTCCAAGAGTTTCTCGCTTTATGGCGAGCGCTGCGGCGGCCTGAGCGTGGTGTGCCCCGACGCGGCGCAGGCCGAGCGGGTGCTCGGCCAACTCAAGGCGGCCGTGCGGCGCAACTACTCCAGCCCGCCCACCCACGGCGGCCAGATCGTCGCGCGCGTGCTGCAGACGCCCGCGCTGCGGGCCAGCTGGGAAGCCGAGCTGGGGGCCATGCGGGAGCGCATCAAGCAGATGCGCGAGCGCCTGCACGCGGTGCTCAGCGCCAAGCTGCCCGGGCGCCGGCTCGACTACTTCCTCACCCAGCGCGGCATGTTCAGCTACACCGGGCTGAGTGCCGAGCAGGTCGACCGGCTGCGCGAGGAGCACGCCGTCTACCTGGTGCGCTCGGGCCGCATGTGCGTGGCCGGGCTGAACCAGCACAACGTCGAGCCGGTCGCGGTCGCGATGGCCGCCGTGTTGGCCTGAGGGCCGGTCGGCGGCGTCGGGCCGTGCTGGCCGGCGCCGCCTGCTGTTGCGATGCTGGTGTTTCTCGTCAAGCGCTGCCTCAGCTTCGTCGCCACGCTGGTGTGCGCGTCGGCCCTGATCTTCGGCGTGCTCGAAGTGCTGCCCGGCAACGCCGCTCAGGTGATGCTGGGCCCCACTGCCGAGCCCGAGGCGGTCGAGGCGCTGGGGCGGCAACTCGGGCTCGACCGCCCGGTGCTCGAGCGTTATGGGCAGTGGGTGGTGGGCCTGCTGCGCGGTGACCTCGGCATCAGCCATGCCTACGACACGCCGGTGGCCGACCTGCTGGCCGAGCGCCTGGTGGTGAGCTTGCCGCTGGCGTTGATGGCGATGGCGCTCACCACCGTGCTCGCCCTCGGCTTCGGGGTCTATGCCGCCGCGCGCCACCGGCGCCCGGCCGACCTGGGTGTGATGGCGGTGAGCCAGCTCGGCATCGCGGTGCCCAATTTCTGGTTTGCCATCCTGCTGATCCTGCTGTTCTCGGTGAAGCTGCAGTGGTTCTCGGCTGGCGGCTTCCCCGGCTGGTCCGCCGAGGACGGCGGGGGTATCGGCGCCGGCCTGAAGGCGCTGCTGCTGCCAGCCGTGTCGCTGGCGGTGGTGCAGGCGGCGGTGCTGACCCGCGTGACGCGCTCGGCGGTGCTCGAGGTGTTGCGCGAGGACTTCGTGCGCACCGCACGGGCCAAGGGCTTGAGCCGGCACGCGACGCTGTGGCGGCATGTGTTGCGCAACGCGATGATCCCGGTGCTGACCATCATGGGCCTGCAGTTCGGCAATCTGCTGACCGGCACCATCGTGGTCGAGAACGTGTTCTACCTGCCCGGCCTGGGCCGGCTGGTGTTCCAGGCCATCAGCAATCGCGACCTGATCGTGGTGCGCAACGTCATCATGTTGCTGGCCGCCGCCGTGGTGTTGATCAACTTCGCGGTCGATGTGCTGTATGCCGTGATCGACCCGCGCTTGAAGGGCGCCCGTGGCTGAGCCGAGCGCGCCGCAATCCGCCGCTGTGGCCCTGCGCACCACGGGCGCGCGCGCCGACGGTTTCTGGCGCCGTGCCGCTGCGCACCCCGGTTTTGTCATCGGTGCCGTGCTGGTGCTGGCGATGCTGGCCGCGGCGCTGGTGTCGCTGGTCTGGACCCCGTATCCGCCGCTCGAGATCGACGTGCCGCAGAAGCTGCAGGGCCCGTCGGCGGCACATTGGCTGGGCACCGACGGCCTGGGGCGCGACATCGGCACCTTGCTGCTGGTGGGCGCGCAGAACTCGCTGGTGGCGGGGGTGGTCGCGGTCGGCATCGGCGTGCTGGCCGGTGTCGCGCTCGGCGCGCTCGCGGCCGCCCGCGGGGCTGGGTGGACGAATGCGTGATGCGCTTTTCCGACCTGGCCTTTGCCTTCCCGGCCTTGTTGTCGGCGTTGATGCTGACGGCCGTCTACGGCCCCGGGCTGCTGACCGCCATCGTCGCCATCGGGCTGTTCAACGTGCCGGTGTTCGCCCGCGTCACGCGCGGCTCGGCACGGGTGGTGTGGGCGCGCGAGTACGTGCTGGCCGCGCGCGCCTGCGGCAAGGGCGGGCTGCGCATCACACTCGACCATGTGCTGCCCAACATCGCGGCGGCCCTGATCGTGCAGGCCACCATCCAGTTCGCCACCGCGATCCTGGCGGAGGCCGCCTTGTCCTACCTGGGGCTCGGCACCCAGCCGCCGCAGCCGTCGTGGGGGCGCATGCTCAACGAGGCGCAGGCGCAGATGTTCCAGGCGCCGCAACTGGCGATCTGGCCGGGCCTGGCCATCGTGCTGTCGGTGCTGGGCCTCAACCTGATGGGCGACGGTCTGCGCGACCTGCTCGACCCCAAGCTGGCGCGCGCGAGGTGAGGGCGGTGCCGTTGCTGCAGGTCGAAAACCTCCGCGTCACGCTCCAGACGGCGCGTGGCCCGGCGGTCGCGCTCGCGGGCCTCGACTTCACGCTCGAACGTGGCGACACGGTCGGGCTGATCGGCGAATCGGGCAGCGGCAAATCGCTCACCGCGTTGGCGCTGATGGGGCTGCTGCCCGACACCGCCAAGGCGGCCGGCCGCATCGTGTTCGACGGGCAAGACCTGCTGGGCCAGTCGGAGGACGACTGGTGCCGGTTGCGCGGCGACCGCATCGCGATGGTGTTCCAGGAGCCGATGACCGCGCTCAACCCCTTGCACCCGATCGGCCGCCAGGTGGCCGAGCCCTTGCGGCTGCACCGCGGCCTCGGCGAGCGTGATGCACGCGCCGAGGCGCAGCGTCTGCTCGAGCGTGTGCATCTCGACGACGCCGGGCGCCGGCTCGACGCCTATCCCCACCAGCTGTCGGGCGGCCAACGCCAGCGTGTGATGATCGCCATGGCGCTGGCCTGCGGCCCCGACCTGCTGATCGCCGACGAACCCACCACCGCCCTCGACGTGCGGCTGCAACGCGAGATCCTCGAGCTGCTGGCCGACCTGGTCGACGACACCGGCATGGCCTTGCTGTTGATCTCGCACGACCTTGGCGTGGTGGCCGAATACGCCGAGCGCATGCTGGTGATGTACGGCGGGCACATCGTCGAATCGGGCCCGACCGACGAGGTCTTCGCCCGCCTCGCCCACCCCTACACGCAAGGCCTGTTCGCGGCCCGCCCGCGCCTGGGCCGCGGGCGCGGCCATCGGCTGGACGCGATACCGGGGCGCGTGCCGGAACTGATCGACCTGCCGCCCGGCTGCCCCTATTCCGACCGCTGCCCCTACGCGATCGACGCCTGCCAGGCCCAGCTGCCGCCGCCGATCGAGGTGGGTCCCGAGCACCGGGCACGTTGTATCCGGCTGCCGGAGGTGCTGCCCATGGGCAGCGGCGCTGACAAGGAAGGAGCGGCCCGGGTATGAGCCTCTCCAGACCCGCTGCACCCGGCGCGACAACGTCCCCTCCGGGGCCGCCGCTGCTGCAGGTGTCCCACCTCAGCCGCCACTACCGCCTGCCGCGCAGCCGCTGGTGGGGCCCCGCGCCGGTCGTGCAGGCGCTCGACGACGTCAGCTTCGAGCTGCAGGAGGGCGGGAGCCTGGGTGTCGTGGGCGAATCGGGCTCGGGCAAGTCGACGCTGGCGCGCCTCGTGATGGCGCTCGAAGCGCCCAGCGCCGGCCGGGTCTGCCTGCTCGGGCAAGACCTGCAGCGCCTGCCGCCGGCGCTGCTGCGGCGGGCGCGGCGCGATTTCCAGATGGTGTTCCAGGACCCCTACGGTTCGCTCGACCCACGCCACCGTGTCGGCCGTATCGTCGCCGAACCGCTGCGGGCGCTGGGGCCGCTCGCGTCGCAGGAGGCACGGCAGCGCGTGGCCGACGCACTCGATGCCGTCGGCCTGCGCGCCAGCGACGTCGAGAAGTACCCGCACGAATTCTCGGGCGGGCAGCGTCAGCGTATCGCGATCGCCCGCGCCATCGTCACGCGGCCGCGTCTGCTGGTGGCCGACGAGCCGGTCAGCGCGCTCGACGTCTCGGTGCAGGCGCAGGTGCTCAACCTGTTGCAAGACCTGCAGCGCCAGCTGCGGCTCAGCCTGCTGTTCATCAGCCACGACCTGGCGGTGGTCGAGCACCTGTGCGACGAGGTGATCGTGATGCAGCGCGGCCGGGTGGTCGAACGCGGCACGCCAGCGCGATTGTTCCAGCAGGCGGCCCATCCCTACACGCAGGCCTTGCTCGACGCGGTGCCGCGGGTGGAACCCGGCCGGCGGCGCCGGGCCCATGCGGCGGCCAGCGCAAATCCACCCTGAAATCGTGGTGCAATGAGCCGCGTGAACCCGGGGCGGGCCCGGGTTGTCGTACCAGGAGGAGTCTCGACATGACCGTCTGCCAGCAGTCACGCGTCTGGTGTGTCGCCTTGGCCGTGCTCGCCGCTTGCGGCGGGGCCGGGGCGCAGCCGGGCAAGACCTCGGCGGTGCTCGCCATCACGCTCGAGCCGCCCGGGCTCGACCCGACCACCGGCGCCGCCGCCGCGATCGGCGAGGTCGTCCACTACAACGTGCTGGAGGGCTTGACCAAGATCCAGCCCGACGGCAGCGTCACACCGCTGCTGGCCGAGAGCTGGCACGTCGAGCCCGACGGCAAGAGCTACACCTTCAAGCTGCGCCGGGGCGTCAAGTTCCACGACGGCGAGGCCTTCGACGCCTCGGACGTGAAGTTCAGCTTCGAGCGCGCCAAGGCCGAGGGCAGCACCAACAAGGCCAAGAAGGCGGTGTTCGACAACATCGCGCGCGTCGACACGCCCGACCCGCACACGGTGATCCTGACCTTGAACCAGCCCGACGGCACGATGCTGTTCCGGCTCGGCGAGAACACTGCGGTGATCCTCGACCCCAAGAGCGCGCCGACCACCGCGACCCGCCCGATCGGCACCGGTCCCTTCAAGTTCGACAGCTGGGCCAAAGGCTCGGCCGTGATGCTCAGCGCCTGGAGCGGCTTTCGCGCGCCGCAGAGCGTCAAGCTGAAGAAGGTGCAGTTCCGCTTCATCAACGACGGCGCGGCCCAGGTGGCGGCGCTGATGGCCGGCGACGTCGACGCCATCCCGCGCTTTCAGGCCTTCGAGAGCGTCGAGCAGTTCCGGCGCGACCCGCGCTTCAACGTCACGGTGGGCGGCTCCAACGGCAAGACCATCGTCAGCATCAACCACCGCCGCAAGCCGTTCAACGACGTGCGCGTGCGCCGTGCGATGTCGCACGCGATCGACCGCAAGGCCATCATCGAAGGTGCGATGAACGGCTATGGCCGGCCCATCGGCAGCCACATGGTGCCGAGCGACCTCGGCTATCTGGACCTGACCGGCGTCTACCCGCACAACCCGGAGAAGGCCCGGGCCCTGCTGAAGGAAGCCGGCGTGAGCACGCCGCTCAACGTGACGCTGACCTTGCCGCCGCCCCAGTACGCCAGGCGCAGCGGTGAGGTGGTGGCCGCGCAGTTGGCCAAGGTCGGCATCCACGCCAAGATCGAGAACGTCGAATGGGCGCAATGGCTGTCGGGGGCCTTCAAGGGCAACTTCGACCTGACCATCATCAGCCACGTCGAGCCGCTCGACATCATGATCTACACCAACCCGCAGTACTACTTCGGCTATGACTCGCCGGGCTTCCGGAAGTTGATGGAGCAGTACAACGCCAGCATCAACCCCAAGCAGCGCCTGCAACTGATCGGCGACGCCCAACGGTTTCTGGCCGAAGACGCCGCCAACCTGTTCATGTTCGAGCTGCCGCAGATCGTCGTCAGCCAGAAGCGCCTCAAAGGCTTGTGGGCCAGCTCGCCGATCTTCGTCAACGACATGGCGTCGGTGTCGTGGCAATGAGGCCCGGTGCGTCGGCCACGGACGGTGTCAGGGTGGAAAGGTCGAGCATGAACGAACTGCACAACTTGAGCGCCTGCGAGCTGTTGGCGCTGTACCAGCAGCGTGTGGTCTCACCGGTGGAGGTGACGCAGGCCGTGCTGGCGCACATCGAAGCCTGGGAGCCGCGGCTGCAGGCCTGCTACGCGCTCGACCCCGAGGCCGCCCTCGCGGCAGCGCGGCAATCGGAACAGCGCTGGATGCGCGGCGAGCCGGTCGGTGCACTCGACGGTGTGCCGACGATGCTGAAAGAGAACATCGCCACACGCGGTGTGCCGGTGCCGCTCGGCACCGCCGCCACCGAGCTGGTGCCCGCGGCGCAGGACGCGCCGCCGGCAGCCCGCTTGCGCGAGGCCGGCGTGGTGTTGCTCGGCAAGACCACGATGCCCGACTACGGCATGCTGTCGTCCGGCCTGTCCAGCTTTCACCCGCTGACCCGCAACCCCTGGGACCTGAGCAAGAACCCGGGCGGCTCCAGCTCCGGTTCCGCGGCCGCCGCGGCCGCGGGCTACGGCCCCTTGCACCTGGGCACCGACATCGGCGGCTCGATCCGGCTGCCGGCCGGCTGGTGTGGCCTGTTCGGGCTCAAGCCCAGCCTCGGCCGCATCCCCATCGACCCGCCGTACCCCGCTCGCGTCGCAGGCCCGCTCACTCGCACCGTCGCCGATGCCGCGTTGATGATGGGCCCGCTGTCGCGCCCCGACCCGCGCGATCACATGAGCCTGCCCTACCAGGCCATCGAGTGGCAGCAGCTCGCGCGCGACCTCAAGGGCTTGCGGCTGGGGCTGTTGATGGACGCCGGCTGGGGCACACCGGTGCAGCCCGAGGTACGCGACGCGGTGTTGGCCGCGGCGCGCGCCTTCGAAGCGGCCGGCGCCATCGTCGAACCGGTGTCGCCGTGGGCGGAGCGCCGCATGATCGAAGGGGTGGACTTGTTCTGGCGCACGCGCTTTCACATCGAGATGCGCAAGCTGCCACCCGAGCGCCGTGAGCGCGTCCTGCCGTTCATCCGCGCGTGGGCCGATGGCGGGGCCGGGCAGAGCGGCGAAGCGATGTACGAGGGCTACAGCCAGACGCTCCATCTGCGCGCCGTCACCGTCGCCGCCACGCAGCCTTACGACTACGTGCTGTCGCCGACCGCGCCGATGGCCGCCTTCGCGGCCGAACTGCCGTGCCCCACCAACGACGTGACACGCCCGTTCGACCACATCGCCTTCACGCTGGCCTACAACATGAGCGAGCAGCCGGCGGCCTCGATCAACTGCGGCTACACCCGCGAGGGCCTGCCGATCGGGCTGCAGATCGCAGGTCGGCGCTTCGACGATCTGGGGGTGCTGCAGATGGCGCATGCCTGGGAGCAGATGCGGCCGGCGCAGCGGCCGTGGCCCACGGTGCCGAGGTGAGGCCGTGATGCACGACGTTCGCGGCAACCCGACCAGCACCACGTCGCCGGTCGCGCTCGAACACGCCGAGCGCGCCTTGTGGCGGTTGATCTCCTTCTTCGGCGACCCCCAGCCCGACCTCGACGCCGCTGCGGCCAGCGACCCCGGCTGGGCCTTGCCGCACATCATGAAGGCCGGCTTCTGGCTGACCCTCACCGAGCGCCGCTGGCAGGCCGATGCGGCAGCGGCGATCGCCGCTGCCGAACAGCGGGCCGGCACGGCACACGAACGCGAGCGTTTGCTGCTGCAGGGCGTGCAGCTCGGCTGGCGAGGCGACTGGGAAGGCGCTTGCCGCTGCTGGGACACGGTGCTGCGCAGATGGCCCTGCGACGGGTTGGCCCTGATCTGGGCCCATTTGTTCGACTTCCACCGCGGCGACGCCTACGAGTTGCGGCGCCGCGTCGCGCGGGTGCTGCCGCAATGGTCCGAAGACGACCCGCTCTATCCCTATCTGCTGGGCATGCTCGCGTTCGGCTTCGAAGAAGACCACCTGCACCGCGAGGCCGAAGACCACGGCCGGCGTGCGCTCGCGCACGGCGTGGTGGTGCCGTGGGCGGTGCATGCGGTGGCGCATGTGATGGAGATGCAGGGCCGCTACGACGAAGGTGCGGCCTGGCTGCGCCAGCACCAGGCCGCATGGTCGCAGGGCAGCGGTTTCGCTGGCCACCTGTGGTGGCATCTCGGGCTGTTCCGGCTCGAGCGGCTCGACACCGAAGGGGCCTTGCGGCTGTACGACGAACACCTGAGCGGCGACGCGGTGCAGATCGCCTTGCAGCGACTCGACGCCACGGCCTTGCTGTGGCGTCTGCACCTGCTCGGCGTCGACACCGGTCCACGCTTCACCACGCTGGCGAGCGGCTGGGACACGGCGCCCGAACATTCGGGCTGGTCGCCCTTCAACGACCTGCACGTGATGCTGGCGTTGCTCGGCGCCGACCGGGTCGACCAGGCGCGAGCCTGGCTGGCGCAGGTCGAGCGCGGCACGGCCGAGTGGCAGGCTGCCGGCTTGCGTGAACGCGACGAGGCCGCCGCGGTGGGCCTCACCTTGCAGCGCGGGCTGCTGCAGCATGCGCAGGGCGACGACACGCAGGCACTGGAGACTTTGCTGAAGGCACGGTCGCAGTCGCAACGTATCGGCGGCAGTCACGCGCAGCGTGATCTGATCGACCAGACGCTGCTCGCCGCGGCGGCGCGCGGTGGCCATCGGGGCATGGGGCGCGCCTTGCTCGGCGAACGCCATGGGGCCAGGGCGGTGACGCCGCTCGCGCAACATTGGGCGGGGCGCTTCGCCGGCTGAGGCGCGTACCGCTACGCGGCGTGTCAGGCAGGCGTGTCACGCACGGGCTGCACCGGCAACGCGGTGGCCACATACCAGTGGTTGCCCCAGCGGTCCTGCAGCGCACACGCGCGCTCGCCATAAGGCTTGTCTTCCACCGGCTGCAGCAGCGTCGCCCCGGCCTGCACGGCACGCCGGCAGGCGGCGTCGACGTCGGACACGTAGACATGCACCGCCGCCTGGCGTGAGGGCCATGCGGGGCAGGCATCCGACACCTCGATCATCGCGTCGTGCAGCCGCATCGACGCATGCATGATGCCGCCCTCGGGTGCGTCGTGGCGCGCCACGAGCGTCGCGCCCAGCGCCGAGGTGAGGAAGTCGATCAGCGCGGGGGCGTCTTCGACCAGCAAATAGGGGGACACGGCGGTGTAGCCGGGCGGGCGGAAATCGGCAGGGGTGTGGCTCATTTCGGGTCCTTCCATAGGCAAGGGTGGCCCAATTGTTCGACCGCGAGGCGGCGCGGTCTTGTAGAAAAGTGAAGGGGAGGGGCGGACCTGAGGGCGGCGAGGTGTTCTCGCCCCGTTCGTCTACGTCGAGGGCAGATCGTCGACACCCTCGATGTCCGGCGTGTTCTCGATGAAAGCGATCCACTCACCATCGTCGATCAGCAGCTCGTAGGGCGGGGGCGAAATGATCTTCAGTTCCACCGTTGCCTTGTGCTCATGCCAAAGGGCATAGACGCGCCCCGGCTGGTTGCGGTGAAAACTCTCCCAACTCAATCCGTGCACCGCCGCACCATAGCGATGATGCAGCTCGTGGGCCACTGCGCGGTACGGCGCGTAGCCGAGAAACTCGCGCTGGCTTCCCGCCAGGCCGAGCGTGCGCCGGTTGCGTCCGTCGATTGGAATGAAGACAACCGGGGCACCGACGCGATAGCGCACGACCCGGTACTCGCGCGCCTTGGGCATGTGCCACGAATACCGGTCGCGCAGGTCCGCGCGGAGCACCCCGCACTCGATCGCAACCGTCAGCAACGTCTCGCCGGTGTAGAGCACCGCGTACGCATCCTGCTGCCCGTCAGGCGGGTCGACGCGCAGCAGGCGTGACCGTGCCGGCGGTGGCTCCCATTCGCCGCCAGGATGCCGGAACAGTCGCACCAGCGTGCTGCCCGGCTCGAGCAGCTCCAGCTCAAGCTCTCGCCCGGAAAAGGCGAAGGGCGTCATGCCGCACCGGTTGCCGCTTCGGCTTCGGCTGCGCGTAAAACTGAGCTCAGCCGCTCCTCAGCCGTCCGCCCGAGCAAGTCCGCTGCTTCGGGCTCGAGATCGCGTGCGAGGGGCAGGCGGCCCAGCAGCGCCTCGATCGGCGTCAGCCCACCCAACAAGTCGATGGGCGACGTGAAGAACAGATAGGCGCTCGGCCCGTTGGGCCGGCCCAGTGCGGCCAACACCCTGTTCAGTGGCTCTCCGGCGATCCCGGTCCACGCCTGAAACGCCGGATACTCGCGGCCACGCTTGCGCCCCGGACGCAAGATGGAGAACAACTCGCCGGCGCGCTCCCGCTGCCTCACGGTTTCGTCGCTCAAGCCACCCAGCGCACGGCCCAAATCGCTCGCCGACAGCGCAGCGCGGGAATCGGTATCCGCCTCTACCAGGTAGGGCTCCTTCGGCGGTGCTGTCACGCTCTGCGCCGTCTGTTCCAGCTTGAGCCTGAGGAGCCCCGCCTCGACCGCGACGTCCACCAGCCCACGTATCAGATCTGCCGTCAGTTGCGCACGGTAGCGGGCCTGCTCGGCCGCAAGCTCCGCGCCAATGGCTTGCCCTTCGACCTTCGCTAGAAACTGTGGGTCGACCGCAGCCAGCCCATCGATGACGGCCTTCTCCAACGACGCGCGCTCGGCCTCGAGCGCTTGCAACTGCCGAACGAGTTCGAAGGGACTCGTCCTCGTGACGGGTGCCGACTTGCTGGGCCGCTCCTCCGCAGCGTCCGCGGGCAAGAGGGCTGAGGGGAGACGCGGGCTGGCCCGCCGATGTGTCGTGGCGGTCATCGGATTACCTCGGGGAAGCAGTAATGGGACAGCCTATCCTGCCATAAACTTAAAAATAAGCCAACTAAGGCTTGTATGCCAAAACGTACTGTTCGCTTCCGGGGCTACAACCGCTTCCGCTCTGCGACC
This sequence comes from Caldimonas brevitalea, assembly GCF_001017435.1. Taxonomy (NCBI): domain Bacteria; kingdom Pseudomonadati; phylum Pseudomonadota; class Betaproteobacteria; order Burkholderiales; family Sphaerotilaceae; genus Caldimonas; species Caldimonas brevitalea. The sequence goes on along the minus strand of NZ_CP011371.1, from coordinate 6,225,740 downwards.
TGCATACGAGCGTCGGAGCGACGCCCAGTACCATCGCTAGCAGGCGCTCCTCAGCCCAGTGCCGACACATGGTTCGCCTGCGCGGTACGGCGCGCCCGGTAGTCCCCCGGCGTGAAGCCCGCGAAGGCGCGGAAGTCGTGGATGAAGTGCGCCTGGTCGTAGTAGCCGCAGTGCAGCGCGAGGGATGTCGCCTCGAGATCGGGCTGGCCGTGCAGGCGCGCCACCGCGGCCTGGAAGCGGCACAGCCGGCTGTAGCGCTTGGGCGTCTGCCCCACCTCGGCACAGAACACGTCGATGAAACGCCGCGCGCTCAAGCCGCTGCGCTCCACCAGCTCTGCCACCGAAGGCCAGTGCAGGTCCGTCTCGAGCGCTTCTGGCCGCCATGCCGACAGCGCAAAGGCGACCGCGGGGTGAGCCGGGCGGGGCGCGTGTCGCACACCGGCCCGGCAGCGCCACTGGTATGCCAGCGCCTGTTCGAGCACGTCGAAACGCTGAGCATCGCCGCCTGCGAGGTGCAGGCGTTCGCGCAGGTCGTCGATGCCGGCGCCCCACAGCAGGCGCAAGGGCACTTCCTGGTCGGCCAGTTCGCTGATCGGCAGGCCGAAAAACGGCGCGGCGGCACCGGGGTGGAACTGCACGCCGGCCAGCACCATCTCGGCCTGGAACTCGACCTGTGACGCGCACGTCTGCAGGCCGATCGCCAAGGCGCCTTCAGGCACCGAGGGGCTGGGCCCGCCGGCCGCGAAGTCGATGATGATCTGCACCCCGCGGTCCGGCAGCACGTGTTCGCGCCAGTGGCTGCCAGCGGCGACGCTGCCGTCGCCCTGGTACAGCCACAGCGCTTGCACCCACCGTCCAAGCGGCGCTACCGGGGCACGGAACGCGAGTCTCATGACGAGGAGACCGGCCGCGACAGCGTCCAACGACTGGCGAGCACATTGAGCGCCAGCCCGGCCATCACCAAGGCGGCGGCACCGAGTTTCCAGCCTGGCAGCGCTTCGGACAACCACCAGGCCGAGGCCGCCATGCCGAACACCGGCACCAGCAGTGCGCAGGGTGTCACCGTGGCGGCCGGGTGCCGCGCCAGCAGCCAGTTCCAAACGCCATAGCCGAACAGCGTGTTGCCGAGCGCCTGCCACAGCACGGCGCCCCAGGCGACCGCGCTGGCCTGCTGCAGGGACTGCAGCATTGCGGCGGGGCCGTCGAAGACGAGGCTCAGGGCGGCCAGCGGCGGCACCGCGAACACGCTGGACCAGACCATGAAGGCGAGCATGTCGACACGTCCGGCCGACTTGGCCACCAGGTTGGCACCGGCCCAGCAGAACGCGGCCAACAACACCAGGGCCAGGCCCGAGACGGTGACGGTCGCATCCATGCGCACGGCGATCAGCACCATGCCGGCCACCGCAAACCCCAGCGCGACGGCCTGCGCCCGCTTCACGCGTTCGCCCCTGAGCAACAGGGCCAGGCCGATGGTGAAGAACACCTGCGTCTGGATCACCAGCGACGCGAGGCCGGGCGAAATGTCGGTGCGCATGGCATAGAAGAGCAGCCCGAACTGGCCCACCCCCAGCAGCACACCGAAGGCCGCCAGCGTGCCCCAGGCCACCGCAGGCCGCTGGACGAACAGCACGAAGGGGAAGGCCGACAGCACGAAGCGCAACGTGGCGAACCAGAACGGCGGCCACTCGGCCAGGCCGACCTTGATGACGACGAAGTTGGTACCCCAGACGAACACGACGGCGAGCGCGAGGAGCAGGTGAGGAACAGGCATGCCGGCAGCGGGCGCGTGGCCCTGGATTGGATCGCCATCGAGTGTAGCGACCCCGCCCGGGCCGGCCGCTCCCTCGAGCCCGCTCAGCTTGGCCGGCAGGGCACCGGGAACACCGCCGCGCCCCCCTGGGTGTGCCACAGGCTCCACGCGTCCAGGCCGTCTTCGGCCGCGGTGGCCGACGCCGCGCACGTGTGGCGGCGCACCATCTCGCGCGTCAGCAGGTCGTGCAAGGCCAACGTGCACGCGCCCGGGCGGCCGCGTCCCACCGGGCGGCCGTCGAGTCGGGTCACCGGCACGACCGGCTTGGTGGTGCCGGTGACGAACATCTCGTCGGCCCGCTCCAGCTCGGTTCTGCTCAGCGCCGCTTCGACCACTGGCAGTCCCGAGGCACGCGCCAGACCCAGCACGTGCTTGCGTGTCACGCCTTCGAGCATCATGCGCGCCGGGGTACGCAGCCGGCCGGAGAGGAAGCAGAACACATTGCCGCTGGTGGCTTCGGTCACCTCGCCGTGTCGGTCGACGAACAGCGCATCGTCGTAGCCGCGCTCGCGCGCCTCTTCATAAGCCAGCACGCTGGGCAGAAAGTTGAAGCTCTTCGCCTTGGGCAGCACCCGCTCCGCCTCGATGCAGCACACACTCATGCCGCGCGCGGCGACCTCGGGGGCAAGCTGTGGGTAGCGCGAAACGATGATGCTGAGCACCGGCCGGCAGTAGCGCCCGTGTTCGAGCGTGATCTCGGGCCCGACCCCGCGTGAGATGTTGAGGCGGATGCGTTTGCGACCGGCCAGCTCGAGGTTGCGCTCGTGCGTCTGATAGAGCCAGTGGCGCACCTGATCGCGTGACCACGGTATCGGGATGCGCACCAGCCGGGCCGACTCGAACAGACGGTCGAGATGGTCGTCGACGAAACACAGCATGTCGTCGATCGCCATCAGCGTCGTGAACACACCGTTGCCGTACAGGAAACCGTGATCGAAGATCGATACCTTGGCGTCGTCTTCGCCATAGAAAGCGCCGTCGATGAAGACCTGCATGATCGCTCCTAGGGACAGGCCGGTGCTGTCGAGCCGCCGTCAGAGGGGCCGTGCCGCACAGGCGTGATGGGAATCATCGGCGCGCGCCGGTGGGCGTCGTCGACACGCTGGAAGAAGAAGTGGGGTGCGTCGAAGGCCGGCAGCAACTCGTCGAACCAGGTGGCGTGCGGGTCGAAGCGTGCGTAGAAAGGGCGGCGCACCCAGTCCGGATTTCTGGCGCGCAGCAGCTGCAGCGCGAACACCCGCTCCGGCCCCAGGGTGACGACACCATCGATGACCACCTTGCCTTCGAAGGTGCTCATCACCGGCCCACGCACCGTGCGCGCCAAGCCCGAGACCGAGCGGTAGGCCGCCGAGAACAGATCGCAAGCCCGCGCCAGTGGCACGCAGAAGTAATCGTGCGCGCCGGTGTCGCGTTCGATGAACAGGTAGTAGGGCACCATGCCGAGCCGCACCGCTTCGTTCCACAGCTCCACCCACACCGCCGCATCGTCGTTGACATGGCGCACCAGCGGCGCCTGCAGTCGCATCGTCAGGCCGGTGTTCGCCAAGCGCCGCACCGCCTGCTGCGTGAGCGGATGGCGCAGCTCCACCGGATGGCTGAAGTGCACCATCAGCGCGAGATGGCGGCCGGCCGCGGTGATGCGCCCGAACAAGCGCAGCAGCGCATCGGCGTCGGCATCGAACAAAAAACGCTGCGGCCAGTAGGCCAGGGCCTTGGTGCCGATGCGAATGTTCTGCACATGCGAAAGTTCGGGCACCAACAGCGGCTCGAGACAGGTGGCCAGCGCCTGCGCCCCCATCACCAGCGGGTCGCCCCCGGTGACCAGCACGTCGCTGACCTCACGGTGAAGTTGCAGATAGCGCACCAGCGCAGAGGTGTCGGCGGCGCCGAAGCGCTGCGTACGATCGCCGATGAACTGAGCCCAGCGGAAGCAGTAGCTGCAATAGGCGTGGCAGGTCTGTCCGGCAGTGGGAAAGAACAGCACCGTGTCGTGGTATTTGTGCTGTACGCCGGCCAGGGGATTGCCGTCCAGCAAGGGCACGTTGTGGCTCATCTGTCCGCCCGGATGCGGGTTCATGGCAAGCCGCAGGCGTCGCACCTCACGTTCGATGGCAGCGTCGTCGCGACGCACCAGCACCAGGTCGCGCAGCCGGCGGTAGTCTTCCGCCGCCAGCATGTCGGCATGTGGAAAGGTGAGCCGGTAGATGGGGTCGTCGGGCACGCGCTGCCAGTCGATCAACTCGTCCAGCACATGCGCATTGGTGCGCAGCGGCAGCACTCGCGACACCACCTGCGTGGCCTCGCGCAGTGCCTCGGGCAGGCCTTGCCATTGGGGGGCGGTGTGAATGGTGTGTCGGGTGTAGGGCTTGAACTGCCGAGGTTGAACGTCGGCCGGGGGCAGCCGAGAGGGGGCGCAGCGCGGCCGGGCAGTCCAGTGCAAGGGCGGCGCAATGGTCATGGCGCGTCTCCTAGAGACCGGTGGGAAAGGCCCGCACCGGGTCACGCACGCAGGGCGCGGGGGGCAGGAGCGGCGTCACGCCGCCCGACCCTCCAGCGCTCCAGACCCGGGCCCTTGCGCACATCGATCTGCTGAAACTCTGCGGCAACCCTGCGACAGCTGCTGCAGCCTTGTGCTGTTTGCTGCTTGATGTTTCGATCCAACATAGCCCACCGCATGGCCAGGTACAGCCTGGCAGCCTTGACGGGCTCGTGACCGTAGTGGCGCATCTGCCCGCCCGGGCGTCGCCGGTCGCACTCGGTCTGCTGCAGGGCGACAGGCGCGCATGGAGAACCGCCGTGCGACACGCTGCGCGATAAGCGCCTTCGGGCAGCGCTCAAGCGTCGATGTCGCGATCGCGCTCGGCCATCTCGGCTTCGGCCTGACGGAACAGGTCGGCCAGTGTCTTGCCGGGTTCGTCCTGGTAGCGTTCGTTGAGCGGCGTGATCTGCCGGATGCGGTCGACCCGGAAGTTGCGGAAGTCGGCCCGCACCTCACACCATGCGCCCAGCGTCCACACCTTGCCCCAGTAGAAGCAGCCGAGCGGCCGCACCACCCGCTCGCTGTGCTGGCCACGCAGGTCTTCGTAGCCCAGGCGCAGCTTGATGCGCGCCTCGATGGCCTCGCGCAGGCGCGCGAGGCGTTCGAGCGTGGCCGGGTCGCCCACCTGCGGCGCATAGAGGGCCAGGCTTTCGGCGGCCACGCGTGCGGCCGCCGGCAGCACCGACATGATCTTGCCGAGCGCAGTCTCGGCCTGGCGCGCCAGTGCCGGGTCGAGCCAACCTTGCGCAAGCCGCACGGCGGCGGCCATCGCCTGGGCTTCGAGGCTGGTGAACATCAGGGGCGGCAGGTCGAAGCCCGCGTGCATGCGGTAGCCCACGCCCGCCTCGCCTTCGATCGGCACACCTTGCGATTGCAGGTCGACGATGTCGCGATAGACGGTGCGCTCGGACACCTCGAGCCGCTCGGCCAGCCACGCCGCTGTGCTGAGCCTGCGGCTGCGGATCAACTGCACCAGCTCGAACAGGCGTTCAGCGCGACGCATCACGCGAGTCCTTCGTTCGGGGTCCGGCGCAGCCCCGCCGGTGCCGAAGCAGGACGGGCGCTGAGAGCAGGGCATGATCCAGGGCGCAGAAGAACAGCAAGGCTTGGCCCCATTCGGCAGTGGCAACGGCAACGGCGGGAGGCTCGGGGTGAGCCTCACCTGCCGATACGCGATGCTACCGCCAGAATCGGGCGTCTCAGGCGAGCGCGTGCAGACCGATGCGGTTGCCCTCGGTGTCCAGCACATGTGCAAAGCAGCCCAAATCGCCGGGGAGGTCGACGCGCGGCATGCTCACCTTCCCGCCGGCCGCCTCGACCCGTGCCACCACGGTGTCGAGCGACGGCATCGCGTTCAGGTACACCAGCGTGCCTTGCGTCGACGGCGCGGGTGTCTCGCCACCGTGCAGCAAACAGCCCCCCGCGCCCGCGGCATCGCTCGGGAACACGGCAAGGCTGTAGGCCCCGAGTTGTTCGAGCCGCAGCGGGTGTCCGAGCAAGGTCTCGTAAAAGCGCTGGGCACGCGGCAGGTCTTGCACAGGGATCTCGAACCAGTTCGCTGCGTGACGGATGTTTTGTTCCATGAAGGCTCTCCTGTAGAAGTGAAACAGCAGCCCATGGTGACGACAGCCTCCTGACACCGTGGTGGCAGGAGGCTGTCAGCCCTGGTTCGTCTTGTTCTTGCGCGAGCCGCCGCGTCATCCGCGCGGTCCAAACGCAAACGGGGGCGCCCTGTTGGGAGCGCCCCCGTGCCGCATCGGGTGGACGTCAGGCGGCCAGGCGGAACACCCCGACCGTCTTGGTCAGCTTGCCGGCTTGCTCGCGCAGGCTCTCGGCGGCTGCCGCGCTTTGCTCGACCAGTGCCGCGTTCTGCTGCGTCATGTGGTCGAGTTGCTCGACGGCCTTGCCGATCTGCGTGATGCCGCTTTCCTGTTCGACCGACGCACGGTTGATCTCGCCGATCAGCGTCGCCACGTGTTTCACCTGGTCGACGATCTCCGACATCGTGGTGCCGGCATCCTGCACCAGCCGGCTGCCGCCCTCGACCTTTTCGACGCTGTCGGAAATCAGCGTCTTGATCTCTTTGGCGGCCTCGGCACTGCGCTGGGCCAGACTGCGCACCTCGCCGGCCACCACTGCAAAACCGCGGCCCTGTTCGCCGGCGCGGGCCGCTTCGACCGCGGCGTTCAACGCCAGGATGTTGGTCTGGAAGGCGATCGCGTCGATCACCGAAATGATCTCGGTGATCTTCTGGCTGGAGCTGCGGATCTCTTCCATCCGGTGCACCACTTCGCCGACCACCTGGCCGCCCTTGGCCGCCACACCCGAGGCGGTGTCGGCCAACTGGGTGGCCTGGCGGGCCGAGGCGGTGTTGTTCTGCACCGTGCCGGTCAGCTGCATCATCGACGCCGAGGTCTGCTGCAGGTTGCTCGCCTGCATTTCGGTGCGGCTGCTCAGGTCGTGGTTGCCTTGCGCGATTTCGCCGCTGGCGGTCGACACCGATTCGGCAGCCCCCTGGATGCCTTCCACCACTTCGCGCAGGCTGGTTTGCATTTCTTTCATCGCGAACAGCAGGCTGCGCGTGTCGCCGGAGCGCAGGGTGATGGTGCCGCTGAGGTCGCCCGACGCCATCTGGCGCACCACGGCGCGGGCGTATTCGGGCTCGCCGCCGAGCTGGCGCATCAGCGACGCCGCGATCAGCAGCGCCAGCGTCGTGCTCAGCGACACCGCCAGCGCCACGCCGATCAGCAGGCCCACGGTGGCCGCGGTATAGCCGCGGTTGACCCCTTCGACACTGTGCTGCGTGTCGGCCGCCTGCAGCGCGATCATCGTGGCCAGCGCATCGAACCACTGCGTCTGCGGGCCCTGCACCTTGTCGAGCAAGGTTTCACCGGCGGTTTCCTTCTGTCCCGACAAGGCCTGGTCCAGCGCTTCCTGAACCAGCGGCAGCACCTGTTTGCGGAACTCGTCGATGGCCGCGTAGGTCTTGCGCTCTTCCTCGCTCACCAGCAGCTGGCCCAGTTCTTCATAGGCGGCGTCGAACTTCTTCATCGCCTCGGTGCGCACCGCCTGCTGCGCCGCCTGCACCTCCTGGTTGCGCGAGATGATGACGTTGCGCACCGCACGTGCCACCGTCTCCAGCTCGCCGCGCATGCGGTAGGCCAGTTCCGTCTTGCGGTTGTTTTCCTTGACGATGACGTCGACACCCGACTTGACCGAGTTGAGCACACCCCAGGCGCCCGCGGCGACGGCCACCAGCAGCGCCACGGCGAGGCCGAAGCCGATGGTCAGGCGAGACCCGACCGACATGCGGTTGAACCACTTCATGCGACCCTCCAGAGTCGACTTGCGTGACGGCACGAGGGCCGTCGCAACACATCCCGGCGCGCGATCCGCGCGCCGGCTTCCGAAACTACTGAGACGGTATCGGCCGAATGTCGCCCGCGAGACAGTGGGGGGATCGCCTATCAAGTTCGGCACGAAAGTGCCGAGAGGGGGGTGCCGCCAGCCGAATCGCGGCCCCGCGAACGTCCTTGCCAGTGCTTGCGGGAGGCGGCACAGGCTGTTTCTATAGGTGGATCGCCTCGTCCTGGCCGGGACGGCGGCCTTGCACCGCACGTCACCGCGCCGGCCCGGTGTCAACGCGCCCGCCCGGCCTTCCACGCCTGCAGCAGCTGGTCATAGCCGATGGTCTCGCCCGCCGGCTTCTCGTTCGCCAGTTTCTTCCACGGTGCGGCGTAGGTCACCAGGCGGTGGACCGCGTCGTGCCGCGGATTGAGCTTGGGCGGGCAATTCGCCATGCCGGCGCGCTCGAGGCGGGCCATCACCTGGTCCATCTCGTCGGCCAGCGTGTCCATCGCCGCCTGCGGCGTCACCTCGCCGCTGACGGCGGTGGCGATGTTCTTCCACCACAGCTGCGCCAGCTTGGGGTAGTCGGGCACGTTGGTGCCGGTCGGCGTCCACGCCACCCGTGCCGGGCTGCGGTAAAACTCGATCAGGCCCCCGTACTTGGCCGCGTTCTGCGTGAAGTAGTCGTGGCGGATGTCGCTCTCGCGGATGAAGGTCACGCCCTTGATCGACTTCTTCAGCGACACCGTCTTGCTGGTCACGAACTGGGCATACAGCCAGGCCGCCGCGGTGCGGTCGGGATGGTGCTGCTTCAAAAAGGTCCACGCCCCGACGTCCTGGTAGCCGTTCTGCATGCCCGGCTTCCAGTAGGCACCGTGCGGGGAGGGGGCCATGCGCCACTTGGGTGTGCCGTCGGCATTGACCACCGGCAGGCCCGGCTTGGTCATGTCGGCCGTGAAGGCGGTGTACCAGAACACCTGCTGCGCGATCTGGCCTTGTGCGGGCACCGGGCCGGCTTCGCCGAAGGTCATGCCCGTGGCTTCCCGCGGCGCATACTTCTTCATCCAGTCGATGTATTTGGTCAGCGCATAGACGGCGGCCGGCGAATTGGTCGCGCCGCCCCGCTCGACCGAGGCGCCCACCGGCGTGCAACGGTCCATCGCGACGCGAATGCCCCACTCGTCGATCGGCGAACCGTTGGGCAGCCCCTTGTCGGCGGTGCCGGCCATCGACAGCCACGCGTCGGTGAAACGCCAGCCCAGCGACGGGTCTTTCTTGCCGTAGTCCATATGGCCGTAGATCGGCTTGCCGTCGATCTGCTTCACGTCGTTGGTGAAGAACTCGGCGATGTCTTCATAGGCCGACCAGTTCAACGGCACGCCCAGTTCATAGCCGTACTTGGCCTTGAACTTCTCCTTCAGGTCGGCGCGCGCGAACAGGTCGGCCCGAAACCAGTACAGGTTGGCGAACTGCTGGTCGGGCAGCTGGTAGAGCTTGCCGTCCGGCGCACGGGTGAAGCGGGTGCCGATGAAGTCCGTCAGGTCCAGCCATGGGTTGGTGAACTCGCGCCCGGCGCCGTCCATGTAGTCGCTCAACGGCATCACGGCGCCATAGCGGTAGTGGGTGCCGATCAGGTCGGAGTCCGACACCCAGCCGTCGTAGATCGATTTGCCCGACTGCATCGACGCCTGGAGCTTTTCGACCACGTCGCCTTCCTGGATCAGGTCGTGCTTGACCTTGATGCCGGTGATCTCCTCGAAGGCACGCGCCAGCGTCTTGGCTTCGTACTCGTGGGTCGCGATGGTCTCGGACACCACGTGCACCTCCTTGATGCCACGCGCCTGCAGCTTCTGCGCCGCGCCGATGAACCACTGCATCTCCATCAGCTGCTGCTTGGGATTGAGGCTGGAAGGCTGGAACTCCGTGTCGATCCACTTCTTCGCTTCGGCTTCGCCGGCCTGCACCGCGGGTGCGCCCAGGGTCAGCGCGGCCAGGGCGGCGGCGCTCAAGTACTGCTTCATGAACCTCTCCTCGTTAGACATCGATCGGGCGCGTCGTCCGCGACGCGCCATCGCCCCGCCTTTCTGACGGGGCGTGCTCGTGTCCTCCCGGGCCGTCTTGCTTCGCGGCTGTCTTGTTCTGCTCGGCTCTGATGGCGGAGTCGTCGGACGCTGGCGGCGCCGCCGCGCCGCGGTGCCGGCGCGGCCCGGCGGCTGGTTTATTCGAGGGTGGCCTGGCGCACCGCATGCTCCCAGCGCTGCATCAGCTCTGCGGCGCGGCTGCGCGGCATGGTGGGCATGAAGCGGCGCTCCACCTGCCACTGCGCCGACAGCTCGTCGACGCCCTTGTAGACACCGCAGCTCAGGCCCGCGAGGTACGCGGCGCCGAGCGCGGTGGTCTCGATGACCTTGGGCCGCACCACCGGCACGCCCAGCAGATCAGCCTGGAACTGCATCAGCAGGTTGTTGACGCAGGCACCGCCGTCGACCCGCAACTCGGCCACCGCCGCGCCGCCGGCTGCCTGCGCATCGCGGCTCATCGCCTGCAGCAGCGCGGCGCTCTGGAACGCGATGGACTCGAGCGCCGCGCGGGCGATATGGGCGACGCTGCTGCCGCGGGTCAGGCCGACGATGGCGCCGCTGGCCTTGGGTTTCCAGTAAGGCGCGCCGAGGCCGGTGAAGGCCGGCACGAACATCACGCCGCCCGAGTCGGGCACCGATTCGGCCAGCCCCTGCACCTCGCCCGAGCCCTTGATCGCGCGCAGCCCGTCGCGCAGCCACTGCACCACGGCGCCGCCGATGAAGACACTGCCTTCGTGCGCGTATTGCGGGGTTGCGTTGCACTGCGCCGCGGCAGTGGTGATCAGGCCGTTGGTCGACGGCTCGCCCTGGTCGCCGGTGTGCATCAGCATGAAGCAGCCAGTGCCGTAGGTGTTCTTGGCCAGACCCGCGCGGAAGCACGCCTGGCCGAACAGCGCGCTCTGCTGGTCGCCGGCGATGCCGCCGATCTTGAGCGAGGCGCCCAGCACACCCGCGTCGGTTTCGCCATAGACGTGCGAGGACGGGTGCACCTCGGGCAGCAGCGAACGCGGGATGCGCAAGGCGTCCAGCAGCTCGTCGTCCCACTCGTTGCGATGGATGTTGAACAGCATCGAACGCGAGGCGTTGGTGACGTCGGTGACATGCAGCCGGCCGCCGGTGAGCTGCCACACCAGCCATGAATCCACCGTGCCGAAGGCCAGCTCGCCGCGCTCGGCCGCAGCTCGCACGCCGGGCACGTTGTCGAGGATCCACTGGATCTTGGTGCCCGAGAAATACGCGTCGATGACGAGGCCGGTCTTGGCGCGCACGGTGGGCTCGAGCCCCTGCTCGCGCAGCTGGGTGCACAGCGGCTCGGCGCGCCGGTCCTGCCAGACGATGGCGTTGTAGACCGGCTCGCCGGTCTTGCGGTTCCACAGCAGTGTGGTCTCGCGCTGGTTGGTGATGCCCAGCGCCGCCATCTGACTGGCCTGCAGCCCCGCCTTGCCCAGCACCTCGCGGGCGGTGGCCAGCTGCGTGCTCCAGATCTCGCGCGGGTCATGCTCCACCCAGCCGGGCTGCGGATAGATCTGGCGAAACTCGCGCTGCGCCATCGCAACGATGTTGCCTTCGGCGTCGAACACGATGCTGCGCGAACTGGAGGTGCCCTGGTCGAGGGCGAGCAAATAGGTCATGGGGTGGCTCCTTGTGCGGTCGGGCAGGGGCAGGTCAGGTCGCGACCTCGCATTGCACCCCGGCTTCGGCCAACAAGCGGGGGTAGGGCTCGGGGGGCGGCGCGTCGGTGAACAGCATGTCGAGCTGGCCGATGTGGCCTAGCTCCACCATGGCCGGCCGGTTGAACTTGCTGTGATCGACCGCCAGCCAGATCTCGCGCGAATGCTCCATGATGGCCCGCGACACCTTCACTTCGCGGTAGTCGAAGTCGCGCAGCGTGCCGTCGGCTTCGATGCCGGAGATGCCGATCAGGCCGATGTCGACCTTGAACTGGCGGATGAAATCGACCGTCGCCTCGCCGACGATGCCGCGGTCGCGCGCGCGCACCACACCGCCGGCGACGATCACCTCGCAATCCGGGTTGTCGCTCAGGATCGCCGCGACGTTGAGGTTGTTGGTGATCACGCGCAGGCCGCGGTGGCGCATCAGCTCATGCGCGACCGCTTCGGTGGTGGTGCCGATGTTGAGGATCAGCGAGCAGCCTTCGGGCACCGCCTTTGCCACTGCACGGGCGATGCGCTGCTTGGCGTCGGCGTTGAGCGTCTGGCGCTGCCGGTAGGCAATGTTCTCGACGGTCGAGCTGGGCAGCCTGACCCCGCCGTGAAAGCGCGCGAGCAGGCCGGCCTCCGACAGCAGCTTGACGTCCCGGCGCACGGTTTGCAGCGTGACGCCGAAGCGCTCGGCCAGGCTTTCGACCGACAGCGCACCTTGCGCACGCACGGCTTCGAGTAACTGGGCTTGGCGAGGGTTGGGCGTCATAGGGTGTGTGGGCGCTCACGGTGAAGGCGCCGGGATCGATCGGTTGAAGGGGAATTTTCGTTTTTCGGTGCCGCGAACCATAAGCGAAGCGATACGAAAACGAATTAGGGTTAGCGATGCGTTGCTTTCGTTTCGTTTCTGCGATAAAACGAAAAAAGAAGGACGCAAACGAACGAAAGCGAACATCGCGAACGAAGCCTGCGACAGCTTACAGGCCCGGATCTGCGAACGCAGCGTCGGCGTCACCCCTCAACATGACAGGAGACATGCGGTGAGCGAGCCTCTCGCTGGCAACCACGGCCGCCAAGGCCCGACGTCTTCCGCAGGCCGGCCCGGCGTGGCACCTGTGGTGTCGGCGCTCGGCCGCGAAACCAGCTGCGACGTCCTCGTCGTCGGTGGCGGCATCAACGGCGCCGGCATCGCACGCGACCTGGCGGGCCGCGGCCTGCGCGTCGTGATGTGCGAGAAGGACGACCTCGCGCAGCACACGTCGTCGTCGTCGACCAAGCTGATCCACGGCGGGCTGCGCTACCTCGAGTACTACGAGTTCTCGCTGGTGCGCAAGGCCTTGATCGAGCGCGAGGTGCTGCTGCGCAGCGCGCCGCACATCATGTGGCCGTTGCGGTTCGTGATGCCGCACGACCGTTCGCTGCGCCCGGTGTGGATGATCCGCGCCGGCCTGTTCCTCTACGACCACCTGGCCAAGCGCGAGGTGCTGCCGGCGTCCACCACGGTGAACCTGCGCCACCACGAGGCGGGGCAACCGCTGAAGCCGTTCTACACCAAGGGCTTCGTCTACTCCGACGGCTGGGTCGACGATGCCCGGCTGGTGGTGCTGAACGCCCTCGACGCGCAGCAGCGAGGCGCTCGCATCTACACGCGCACGCGCTGCATCGAGGCGCGTCGCAGCGCCACCGGCTGGCATGCAACGCTGCAGTCGCGCGACGGCGAGACGGTGACGGTCTCGGCGCGTGCCGTGGTGAACGCCGCGGGCCCCTGGGCGGGCCAGTTCCTGCGCGAGCATGCACACCAGCGCGACACCAAGGGTCTGCGCCTCGTCAAAGGCAGCCATATCGTCGTGAAGAAGATGTTCGACCATCCGATGGCCTACATCTTCCAGAACCCCGACAAGCGCATCATTTTCGCCATCCCCTATGAGCAGGATTACACGCTCATCGGCACCACCGATGTCGAGCACAAAGGCGCGATCGGCGAGGCCCGCATCGACGACAGCGAAATCGCCTATCTGTGCGAACAGGCCAGCCGCTACTTCGCCAAGCCGGTGACCCGCGCCGACGTGGTGTGGACCTACGCCGGCGTGCGCCCGCTGCTCGACGACGCATCGGGCGACCCGTCCGCCGTCACGCGCGACTACCTGCTCGACCTCGACACCAGCGAAGCGCCGCTGCTGTCGGTGTGGGGCGGCAAGATCACCACCTTCCGCAAGCTGGCCGAAGAAGCCGCCGACCGCCTGTGCCCGGCGCTCGGCCACCAGGGTGGCGCGTGGACGAGCGGCCAGCACCTGCCCGGTGGCGATCTGAGCAGCTACATCGGCGCGGCCCAGCGGCCCGACACCGACTTCGAGCGTTTCGACCAGTCGCTGGCCGACCGGCATCCCTGGCTGCCGCCGGCGTTGCGGCGCCGCCTGGCGCGCAACTACGGCAGCCGTGTCGACCTGGTGCTGGGCCGCGCGCAGCAGCTGTCCGACCTGGGCGAAGAGGTCGCGCCCCACCTGCGCGAGGCCGAGCTGCGCTACCTCTGCAACCACGAATGGGCCGGCTCGGCCGACGACGTGCTGTGGCGGCGCACCAAGCTCGGGCTGCACATGACCCCCGAACAGCGTCAGGCGGTGGCGACCTGGTTCGAGCGCGGCTCGGCGCCGACCGAGCCCGCCACGCTGGCCTCGATGCGCTAGACGTTAGACCGCACCTGTGGGCACGAACGAGAAGACGATGATGGAGATCACATGCAACTGATGCTTGAACGCATCGAGAAACAGGTCGGCGCCCAGACCCACCTGTACCCGATGGACCTGGCCCTGCAGCCCGGTGCCGTCACCGTGCTGCTCGGTGCCACCCAGGCCGGCAAGACGACGTTGATGCGCCTGATGGCCGGGCTCGACACCCCCAGCAAGGGCATCGTGCGCGTCGACGGCAAGGACGTGACCGGCATGCCGGTGCGCCAGCGTAACGTCGCGATGGTGTACCAGCAGTTCATCAACTACCCGTCGATGAAGGTGTTCGACAACATCGCCTCGCCGCTGCGGCTGCGCAATGAATCGGGCGTCGAGGCTCGCGTCAAGGAGCTGGCCGAGAAGCTGCACATCGCGCAGTTCCTGCAGCGTTTGCCGTCGGAGCTGTCGGGTGGCCAGCAGCAGCGTGTCGCGCTGGCCCGCGCGCTGGCCAAGCGGGCACCCCTGATGCTGCTCGACGAGCCCCTGGTCAACCTCGACTACAAGCTGCGCGAAGAGCTGCGTGAAGAGCTGTCGCAGCTGTTCGCCACCGGTGACTCGACCGTTGTCTACGCCACCACCGAACCGACCGAAGCGCTGCTGCTGGGCGGCTACACCGCCGTGATGGACGCCGGCGAGCTGCTGCAGTACGGCCCCACCGCGGAGGTGTTCCACCGGCCCCAGTCGATCCGCGTCGCGCGTGCCTTCAGCGACCCGCCGATGAACCTCATCGAAGGCGAAGCGATGTCGCTGGGTGTGCAGCTGCCCGCCGGCGTGCAGGTGTCGGTGCCGCTGCCCAGCACCGGGTCGCGCAAGCTGACGCTGGGCGTGCGCGCGAGCGCCTTGCGCGAGACCCGCCGCGACGGCGACGTGGCGCTGCCCGGCAAGGTCGAGCTGGCCGAGATCTCGGGGTCGGACACCTTCGTGCACGTCGACACGCCGGTCGGCGAGCTGGTGGCCCAGCTCACTGGCGTGCACTACTTCGATCTCGGTGCATCGCTCACGCTCTACCTGCACCCCACCCAGGTGTATGTGTTCGACGACCTCGGTCGTCTGCTGCTGGCGCCCTCCCGCGCCGCGCAGCCTGCTGCAGGAGTCCGCTGACATGGCCCGCATCGACCTCGACCTCGCCCACGCCTACCGCCCCAACCCGCAGCGCGACGAAGACTATGCGCTGCTGCCACTCAAGATGACCTTCCGCGACGGCGGCGCCTATGCGCTGCTGGGGCCGTCCGGCTGCGGCAAGACCACGCTGCTGAACATCATCTCCGGCCTGCTGCAACCGTCGCACGGCAGCGTCCAGTTCGACGGCCGCGACATGACCAAGCTCAGTCCGCAGGAGCGCAACATCGCCCAGGTGTTCCAGTTCCCGGTCATCTACGACACCATGACGGTGGCCGAGAACCTCGCCTTCCCGCTGCGCAACCGGCGTGTGCCCGAAGACAAGATCAAGCAGCGTGTCGGCAAGATCGCCGAAATGCTCGAGATGAGCGGCCAGCTCAACCAGCGTGCCGCCGGCCTGTCGGCCGACGCGAAGCAGAAGATCTCGCTGGGCCGCGGCCTGGTGCGTGAAGACGTGTCGGCGGTGCTGTTCGACGAGCCGCTGACCGTGATCGACCCGCACCTGAAGTGGCAGCTGCGGCGCAAGCTCAAGCAGATCCACCACGAGCTGAAGCTGACGCTGGTCTACGTGACGCACGACCAGGTCGAGGCGCTCACCTTCGCCGACGAGGTGGTGGTGATGACGCGTGGCCGCGCGGTGCAGGTGGGCTCGGCCGACGAGTTGTTCGAGCGGCCCGCGCACACCTTCGTCGGCAACTTCATCGGCTCGCCCGGCATGAACTTCCTGAAGGGCAGCGTGCACAACAACAAGCTGCAGATCGGCTCGCGTTTGCTGTCGCTGCCGATCGACAAGGTCGCCGCGCTGCAGCAGGCGCCGGACATCACGCTCGGCGTGCGTCCCGAATACGTCGTGCCGGCCACGCCTGAAGCCGACCATGCCTTGCCGGTGCACGTGACCCAGGTGCAGGACATCGGCACCTACTGGCTGGTGACCGGCCGCGTGGGCCAGGGCGAGGGCGCGCCGGTGTTGAAGGCGCGCTTGAGCCCTGACCATGCGGCGCCGCAAGTGGGCGCCACCGAATGGTGGTCGGTGGTGGGCGCGCACACCTGCTTCTACAAGAACGAGGAGCGCATTGCATGAGCCGTTTGCTCGCGATCCTGGTCACTGAGACGAGTCAAGCATGAAACCGATCAATCAAAAAGCGTGGCTGCTGGTGCTGCCCGTGTTCATCTGCGTGGCCTTCTCGGCCATCCTGCCGCTGATGACCGTCGTCAACTATTCGGTGCAGGACATCATCTCGCCCGAGCGGCGCGTGTTCGTCGGCACCGAATGGTTCGCGATGGTGATGCGCGACGAGGAGCTGCACGCGGCGCTGTGGCGCCAGCTGACCTTCTCGCTGGCGGTGCTGGCGGTGGAGATTCCGCTCGGCATCGCGTTGGCGCTGACCATGCCGGCACAAGGCTGGAAGGCGTCCGCGGTGCTGGTGCTGGTGGCCCTGTCGCTGCTGATCCCCTGGAACGTCGTCGGCACCATCTGGCAGATCTACGGCCGCACCGATATCGGCCTGCTGGGCGCCACGCTGGCCCGCTTCGGCATCGACTACAGCTACACCGGCAACGCCACCCACGCCTGGCTGACCGTCCTGATCATGGACGTGTGGCACTGGACGCCGCTGGTCGCACTGCTCGCCTATGCCGGCCTGCGCTCGATCCCCGACGCTTACTACCAGGCCGCCCGCATCGACGGCGCATCCAAGTTGGCGGTGTTCCGCTACATCCAGCTGCCCAAGATGCGCGGCGTGCTGATGATCGCGGTGCTGCTGCGCTTCATGGACAGCTTCATGATCTACACCGAGCCCTTCGTGCTCACCGGCGGCGGCCCCGGCAATGCCACCACCTTCCTCAGCCAGTACCTGACGCAAAAGGCGGTCGGCCAGTTCGACCTCGGCCCGGCGGCGGCGTTCTCGCTGATCTACTTCCTCATCATCCTGCTGGTCAGCTTCATCCTCTACACCTGGATGCAGCGTCTTGGCACCGTCGACCAAGCCGAGGGTTCCCATGGTTAAGAAGCGCTTCCAGAAGCGGTCGCTGTTCCTGATCGCCTACCTGTTGTTTGCCATCCTGCCGATCTACTGGATGGTCAACATGTCGTTCAAGACCAACACCGAGATCCTGGGCGGGTTCTCGCTGTGGCCGCAGGCGGCCACGCTCGACAACTACCGCACCATCCTGACCGACCCGTCGTGGTACGACGGCTATATCAACTCGCTGATCTACGTCGCGATCAACACCGTGATCTCGATCACCGTGGCGCTGCCGGCGGCCTATGCGTTCTCGCGCTTCCGCTTCCTCGGCGACCACCAGGTGTTCTTCTGGCTGTTGACCAACCGCATGACACCGCCCGCGGTGTTCCTGCTGCCGTTCTTCCAGCTCTACACGACGCTGAACCTGATGGACACGCACCTCGCGGTGGCGCTGGCGCACCTGGTGTTCAACGTGCCGCTGGCGGTGTGGATTCTGGAAGGTTTCATGAGCGGCATCCCGCGCGAGATCGACGAGACGGCCTACATCGACGGCTATTCGTTCCCGAAGTTCTTCTTCAAGATCTTCTTGCCCCTGATCAAGGCGGGCGTGGGTGTGGCCGCGTTCTTCTGCTTCATGTTCAGCTGGGTCGAGTTGCTGCTGGCGCGCACGCTGACGAGCGTCAACGCCAAGCCCATCGTCGCGACGATGACGCGCACGGTGTCGGCTTCGGGCATGGACTGGGCCTTGCTGGCCGCGGCCGGGGTGCTCACCATCGTGCCGGGCGCCATCGTGATCTGGTTTGTGCGTCACTACATCGCGAAGGGTTTCGCGATGGGCCGTGTTTGATCGGCATCGTGAACTGTCTGGCGTTTGAGTGAAGAAGGAGCTATAGATGTTTGCCTGGATGGTCTGGACGACGCCCGTCGCCGTATTCTTCAGCTGCATCGTGTTGATGCTGATCGGCATGACGGTCTGGGAGCTGAAGTCCCCGACCGACACCCGCAAAGGTTTTCTGCCGATGGAGACGACGCGCGGCGACCGCCTTTTCATCGGGCTGCTCACTGCGGCCTATGTCAACCTCGCGTGGGTCGGCCTGGGCGAGAAGATGGTCAGCTGGTTCTCCCTCGAGCAAGAGCCCTCGGTGTGGATCAGCTTCGTCGTCTCGGTGCTGCTGCTCGCGCTGATCATGCGCAAGGGCTGATCAGCAGCTGTCGTCGAACCGATATTCAGAATTCGGGCCGGTGCTTCCCGCGGCCTGTGTTCTAGTGCACCCGGGAAGAAGAGCAATGAGGAGACCCTGATGAAGCAGCGCATGAGTGCCGTGGCGTTTGCCGCAGCCGCTTTGGCGATCGGCCAGAGCGCCTGGGCCGGTGAGCCCGAGGCCAAGAAGTGGATCGACAGCGAGTTCCAGCCGTCGAGCCTCAGCAAAGAGCAGCAGATGGCCGAGATGAAGTGGTTCATCGAAGCCGCCAAGAAGCTGCAAGCCGCCGGCGTCAAGGAAGTTTCGGTCGTGTCCGAAACCATCACCACGCACGAGTACGAGGCCAAGACCCTGGCCAAGGCCTTCACCGAGATCACCGGCATCAAGGTCAAGCACGACCTGATCCAGGAAGGCGACGTGGTCGAGAAGCTGCAGACCTCGATGCAGTCGGGCCGCTCGATCTACGACGGCTGGATCTCCGACTCCGACCTGATCGGCACGCACTACCGCTACGGCAAGATCCTGGCCCTGACCGACTACATGAACGGCGCCGGCAAGGACTACACCAACCCGGGTCTCGACCTGAAGGACTTCATCGGCACCAGCTTCACGACGGCGCCCGACAAGAAGCTCTACCAGCTGCCCGACCAGCAGTTCGCCAACCTCTACTGGTTCCGCGCCGACCTGTTCGCGCGCGCCGACCTGAAAGAGAAGTTCAAGGCCAAGTACGGCTACGAGCTGGGCGTGCCGCTGAACTGGTCGGCCTATGAAGACATCGCCGAGTTCTTCACCAACGACGTGAAGCAGATCGACGGCAAGCCGATCTACGGTCACATGGACTACGGCAAGAAGGACCCGTCGCTGGGCTGGCGTTTCACCGACGCCTGGCTGTCGATGGCCGGTACTGCTGACAAGGGCATCCCGAACGGCATGCCGGTCGACGAGTGGGGCATCCGCGTCGCAGCCGACAAGTGCACGCCGGTGGGCGCCTCGGTCGAGCGGGGTGGCGCGACCAACTCGCCGGCGGCGGTCTATGCGCTGACCAAGTACATCGACTGGATGAAGAAGTACGCGCCCAAGGAAGCCATGGGCATGACCTTCGGTGAATCCGGCCCGGTGCCCGCGCAAGGCCAGATCGCCCAGCAGATCTTCTGGTACACCGCCTTCACCGCCGACATGACCAAGGCCGGCCTGCCGGTCGTCAATGCCGACGGCACGCCGAAGTGGCGCATGGCGCCCGGCCCCAACGGCCCGTACTGGAAAGAGGGCATGCAGAACGGCTACCAGGACGTCGGCTCGTGGACCTTCTTCAAGGACCATGACGCCAACCGCACCGCCGCTGCCTGGCTGTACGCCCAGTTCGTGACCAGCAAGAGCGTGTCGCTGAAGAAGTCGATCCACGGTCTGACCTTCATCCGCGACAGCGACATCCGTCACGAGTACTTCACCAAGAACGCGCCCAAGTACGGCGGCCTGATCGAGTTCTACCGCAGCCCGGCCCGCGTGGCCTGGACGCCGACCGGCACCAACGTCCCCGACTACCCCAAGCTGGCCCAGCTGTGGTGGAAGAACGTGGCCACCGCGGTGACCGGCGAGAAGACGCCGCAGGCCGCGATGGACAACCTGGCCAACGAGATGGACCAGGTGATGGCTCGCCTCGAGCGCGCCGGCATGGCCGCTTGCGCACCGAAGCTGAACCCGAAGGGCGACCCGGCCAAGTTCCTGAGCGACAAGGGCGCGCCCTGGAAGAAGCTCGAGAACGAAAAGCCGAAGGGCCAGACGATCGCCTACGACACGCTGCTGCAAGCGTGGAAGAACGGCAAGGCCCGCTGAGCCGGCATACCGCTTAGCTCCACCGCCGGCGCTCCCTGGGGCGCCGGCCCTTCCACCGCATACCGCCTCCGCGCGGTATGCGGTTTTTCGTTTTCGTGCGTTGAACCCGGGTGGGGTCCGGTACGGAAGACGTGTGCGGCCGTGCTGGCGGCGGGTCGCCGTGGCGTGACCCGGCTCCGCCACAATCACGCACGCACGATCAGGGAAGCGAACTCTTTATGCAGCGATGGATCAGGGCCGCCCTAGGCCTCTTGGCCGGCATGGCCGCCGCCCACGGCGCCTCGGCGTCCGACATCGTCATGTTCGAGCATGACGACTTCCAGGGACGCCAGCTGCAGGCCAGCGGTTCCCTCGGCGACTTCCACCCGCGCGGCTTCAACGACATCGTCTCGTCGGTCATCGTGCGGCGCGGCCATTGGGAGCTGTGCACCCACGCCCGCTTCGACGGCCCCTGCATCGTGCTCGGCCCCGGCCGTTATCCGTCGCTGGACCCGATGCACTTCAACGATCGCGTCTCGTCGCTCCGGCCCGCCGCTGGACACGGCGGCGACCGCGGACATGGCGACCGTAACGGCGACCTGGTGCTGTTCCGCCACGCCGATTTCCAGGGCCGCAGCATCGGCCTCGACAGCCGGGAGCCTGATCTCAACCGTTTCGGCTTGAACGACGAGGTGTCGTCCGTGGTGGTGCGCCGTGGTGTGTGGCAGCTGTGCAGCGACGCCGGCTACAGCGGCACCTGCATCGAGTTGTCGCCCGGTAGCTACCCGACGCTGCGCCCTTATGGCCTCAACGACACGCTCTCGTCGGCCCGCCGTGTGAGCGGGCGCCACCGCGAGGCGCACCGCGCGCCTCTCCCGGCACCCGGGTGGGGGCGCGAAGCAGGTCCGACGCCCGCCACGCCCGCCTGCACCCAGGCGCTGAGCGTGACGATCGCCAACGAGCGGGGCCGGGTCGACCGGGTCGAACTGTTCGACGGAGAGGTCGAGGAGTTCCGCGTCTCCGACGACGAGGTGGGCGTGCGCGGCGCGGGCCAGTACCACACGGCGCGGGCGGTGCGGCCGTTCCGTTTCGAGTGCAGCTACGACCTGCGCAGCGGGCAGGTGAGCTCGATGCGTTTGCGCGACTGACCATGCGCACCTACGGGCGGTCTCGCCGCCCCGTCAAATCCCCGGGCAGGGCAGGGGCTGGGCCCGCGCCGCGGCGGGTGAGGCCGCAGAATCGACCGAGGCCAGGCGATCCCGCGGGCCCGCTTCATCTCGATTGCTTCAACTCTGAGGAGATCCCATGGACAAGAAGCTGCACCTGCTCGAAACCTTCACCGCCGAAGGCAGCGACGGCGCCCAGTACAAGGTGCTCGGCTACGAACACCTAGTGCGCGACCCCAGCCTGGCCGACGGCAACGAACACTGGGAGCCGACTGGCGAGGCCGAATACAAGCTGGCCACCGGCGAGCACGTCGACCTGCTGCCGGACGGCGCGATGCGGGTGCCGATGCGAGGCCTGACACTGCAGCGGCAGCAGCCCTCCGCCTGAACCCCCCGCCTCCCGGCGGCAGCTTTCAGAGCTTTGCGACGCGCCGGCCAGGCCAGGCCGGGTCGGCCGCCGCCTTCCCCTTCAGCCACAGTGTGCGTACGGCGGCGGCCCCTGTGTCAGCGAGCGGTTCTGCAGCTGCAGCCGGTAGGTCGCCAGCACCGCCTGGGTCTCGACATAACTCGGGTCGGTCACCATACCCCACAGGTAGAAAATCTCGGCGTCGCTCGCCGTCAGGGTTGACCCGGGGTCGCCCTGTGCGCTCTTCCATGTCTCCTGCGTGACCGGCGTCGTGAAGAGGGCCGGGTCGAACACCAGGCGGCGCGTGCGGAACCACCAGAACCCGCCGCGTCGCACGCACAGCGTCGGGGCCACATGCCAGCCCCAGAACACCTGGCAGTTCGGGTTGTTGCGGGTGCTCGCCCGCAGGTTGCCCTCGATCCACACCTTGCGCGGCGACAAGCCGATGTCCAGCATCAGCCGGCACATCTCATGCGCCCGGCCCCAGCAGCCGTCGTCGGGATACAGAAAAGGGATGCACGGCGGCGGCACCGACAAGGGGTTGCAGGTGGTGGCCGCCAGGCGGTCGAACACCTCCTGTGCGCGCCTCGGGGAGAGGCACCGCCACCACCACCACCAGCGTCGCCAGATCAGCCAGTGGCGGATGCGGTGCCAAAGCCGGTCCAGCCAGCCCAGCGGCTCTCGCCGACGCGGCGGCCACTCGGGCTTGAGGCTCGGCCAGGGTGTCTGGTCCGGGCCGGGCGCGACACGGCGCACGTCGAGGATGTGGTGGGCATCGTCTTCGGTGACGACCAATGCAGACCGGTCTGCCAGCGCGTCGAGCAGCAGCGCCTCCATCGAGGCGAAATCGGGGTGATGGCGGTCCAGCAGGTGGCGACCATGCGAACGCTCGAGTTCCACGGCCAGCGACCCGCCGCCGATGTCGCGCAGCGCCTGCACGCGGGTGTAATGGGGGATCAGCAGGCGCACCAGGCTGCCGGTTTCCGGGTCCAGCTCCAGATACGCTGGCAGCCGCTGCCGGCTCAAGCCGTCGAGCACCTGGGCAAACCCGGGTGAGCGCGGGTTGCGCGGGTCGAGGCGCACCAGCCGGCCGTCGTCGAGTTCGACGGCGAGGCCGCGGGCTTGCCGCAGCAGGTCGGCGGGCGCCTGGTCGAGCGTGGGCTCGAGTCGGCGCGGCACCGAGACGATGGCGTTGGGATGGGGCATGGTCGACCTCCTGGCGGTTCGTTCGAGTGCAACGGGTGCAGCAGCGGGCCGCGAGGGTGGGCCGACGCCGTCAACGCGGCCTCACCACGTCCCGCAGGCAACGCGATGGCGTTCGCCCACTGTCGGTCGGTGGCCGCGGTGCGAGCCCGGGTTCTTCTGTGCCCGGAGGTGCCGGGGGCCGTGCCCGTCGGGCGCCGGCTCGGCTGTTCGTCGGCACCACTGTGGACCTTTTCAGGCGCCGGCACATCCCCATCTGGTGGGTACACGTGGGGGGGTGGGGGCCGGCGTTGCCGCGCGGGGAGTGATCGGGGTGAAGGAGAGGCAGGGCGGGTCGCGGGCACTGCTCGTACCGCGCCGGCCCGTGCTTAGCGGCCAGGGGGTGGCGGCGACAGCGCGGTCACTTGCTCAGGTGCTCGCGCACGTCCGCCGCATGGTCGCCGACCAGCGCCACGGCTTTTTTCAGCTCTTCGGGCTTGCAGTCGAACTGCCGGCACCAATAGCGGACCTCGAGCGGGTCGAGCAGGTTGATGCGGCCGCGGTCCAGCGGTTGGAAGTTCTGCAGGTCGGCGTCGTCCATCATGTCTCCTTGTCGTGCCGCGGCCGGCCCTGGGCGTCCCAACCTCCAGGGCTCCGCGCATCAGGTTGCAGGGGGTGCTGAAGCGCCATGCCGCTTGCCCGTCGTCACGCTCGATGGTCCAGAGCAGGTCGATCACCCCATTGTGTTCGCCCTGTGCCAGGAAGGCGACCGGTTCATCTACAGCCCGCACGAAGCCGTGTGGCGCCTACGGCTCGCACACCGCCACCATGCTGGGCTCGACCGGCTAGGGCGCGACGTCGCAAGCTGCGCACCCGTCACGCCACCCGATTAGGGCTTCCCCGGGCTTGTCACGTGGGTGACAGTAAGCGGTCTTTCGGCGCATAGATTCAGGTCCGCCCCCTCAACTCAGGAGACGACATGACCACGACACCCCGGCGACGTGCGGGCCTGCTGGCCGCGATGGTGCTGGCAATCGGCCTCGGCGCCTGCAGCGTCACGCCCCCCTCCCGGCCCAACGGCTGGTCGACACCCGAAGTGCTCGTGGCGCCGTCCGCCTTCAAGGGGGTGCATGGCCTGGCGGTCGACGCCCAGGGGCGGCTGCTGGCCGGCAGTGTGGTCGGCAATGCGATCTGGGAAGTGGACCGCAACACGGGCGCCGCCAAGGTCTTCATCGGCGCACCGCAGGGCCAGGCCGACGACATCGCCGTCGGCCCCAAGGGCGAGCTGGCCTGGACGGCCTATCTGCAAGGCGCGCTGCACTACCGCGAACGCGACGACGCGCCGATCCGCGTGCTGGCCTCCGGCCTGCCCGGCCTCAACTCGCTTGCCTTCGACCCACGCAACGGCAAGCTCTATGCGAGCCAGGTGTTTCTGGGCGACGCGGTGTGGGAGATCGACGTGGCCGGCCAGAAGCCGCCTCGCCTGATCGCCAAGGACGTCGGCGGTTTCAACGGCTTCGAGGTCGGCCCCGATGGCCTGCTGTATGGGCCGCTGTGGTTCAAGGGCCAGGTGGTCAAGCTCGACCCGGCCGACGGCAAGGTGACGCCGATCAACCGCGAGTTCACCGTGCCGGCCGCGGCCAACCTCGACGGCAAGGGCAAGCTGTGGGTGGTCGACACCTACCACGGCCAGCTGGCGTCGGTCGACCTCACGACCGGCCGCAAGACCGTGGTGCAGCAGCTCAACAAGGCGGTCGACAACCTCGCCATCGCGCCCGACGGCACCATCTACGTGGCCAACATGGCTGACAACTCGGTGCAGGCCTACCAGCCCACCACCGGCCAGCTGCGCACCCTGACCAGCGGCAAGGTGGCCGTGCCCGGAGGCCTCGAGATCGACGGCGACAGCCTCTACGTGACGGACCTGTTCGCCTTCCGCAAGGTCGACCTGATGACCGGCGCCGTCAGCGACATCTTCCGCATGCAGTCGTCCGACCTCGAGTACCCGTTCTCGCTGGGGCTGTCCGCCCAGCAGTTCGTGCTGACCTCCTGGTTCACCGGCACCGTGCACGTGATCGACCGCACCAACTACAAGACCAAGGCGCTGATCCACAAACTCAAGGCGCCTTCCGACGCAGTGGTGTTGCCCGACGGCAGCCTTTTGGTGGTCGAACTGGGCACCGGCACGTTGACGCAGATGAGCGGCTCCGACTATCAGCAACGCCGCGTCGTGGTGTCCGGACTGCAGGGCCCGGTGCAACTGCTGCTCGGCCGGGACGGCGCGGCCTACCTGACCGAGGCGGCCGGCACGCTGACGCGTGTGAACCTCGCCGATGGTGCGAAGACGGTGGTGGCGAGCGGCTTGGCGATGCCCGAAGGGGTGGCGCAAACGCCGTGGGGCAGCTTCATCGTCGCCGAGACGGCAGCCCGCCGCCTGACCGAGATCGACCCCGTCAGCGGGGCCAAGCGCAGTGTGGCCGAGAACCTGCCGATCGGGTTCGAACCCGGCCCCGGTATGCCGGCACCGTACCTGCCGACCGGCGTGGCCGTGGCGGCCGACGGCACGGTCTACTTCAGCGCCGACCGCGACAACGGCATCTACCGGCTGCGTCCCTGGCGATAAGGTGTGAACCGCCGGCCTCGATGGGCCCGGCGGTTGAGGTAGGTGTCCTTACAGGAGGCCGTCGCGGACAGGTTCCGCGACGGGTCCCAGCCGGATCAGGTCGCCAGTCGCTTCGCCGCTGCGCGTTTCGCGGCCGCCTGGGCGCGGTAGTGCGCGCCGTTCAGGTAGGCCTCGCGGATGCCGTCCTGTTCGGCGAGGGCGCGGGCCCATTGCACCTCGAAGCCCTGCCGCACCTCCACGACCCACAGGCCGTTTGTGTCGTCGTATTCGAGCACCCGCAGGCCGAGCCAGTCGAGCGTGTCGGCGGCGATGTCCTCGTCTTCATGGTCGACCTCGACGACCACCGTGCCAGCGAAGTAGCTGTAGGGCGGCGCCGGCTCCTGCGGATAGCTCACCCCGTCGACCACCAGCGTGGTGCCGGCATAGAAGACGGGCGACTCGTCGGGGTCGTCGTGATGATGGTCGTCGTCACCGCCGCCGCCGCCGCACGCGGCCAATGACAGGGACAGCGCGCCGGCGGCGCACAGCGAGAGAAAACGTCGTCTGTTGGAGGTGGTCATCTTGGCCCGTTCAGGCTGCATGGAGAGGTTCGACCGTTCAACGCGCGCCGACCGCGTTGCGACGACATCCCACGCGGTCCGCAACGAAGTCTTACCCGTGCCACGAATGGATGCGATTTGGTCCACGCGCTTCTGCCCGCCTTCGTCGTGCGGCGGTTGCCGCACACGTCGGCCATCGGCCTTTCGCGACGGGTCGCGGTTAGAGGACGCTCACTTTGAAGGTCAGCCTTCGCTGGGCCCTTCGATGTGCGGAGGCGACCGGTGCTGTTCCAGATACCAAGCCCGCAGCCCGTCGTCCTCGAAGGCATACGCGCCTCGCCCGGCACGCCACAACAGCTCTTTTTCGCGCAGCGCGTCGAGGGCGGCCTGCACGGTCGACGCGGCCAGCCGCTTGCCCATCACGGCTTGGTAGGCCTGGTGCGCGTCCTCGGAAAAGGGTTCGTAGTCCGGCGACAAACGGGCGACACCGTCCAAGACGGCTTTCTGCGTGTCCGGCAGTCCGTTGTACACCGACTCGAAATCGCGCCATGCACGCCGCTGCAGTTCCTTTGCGTTGGAGGCGACCTGTGCCGAGAGCGCGGCGGCCCCGCCGAACTCTGACACGCTTTCGCCGACCACCTGCTTGAGCATCTCGGGGCGGCGCCCCACCAGCTCGAACGCGCGCTCCAAGGCGTCCACCTCGAACTGCATGCCCGCAGCGAACTGCTGGTTCAACCACTGCGCGTAGGCTTCCACGAAGCCGCGGTCGAGCAAGGGAAAGCGCGTGATGCCGGCGCCGTAGAACGGCTCGCTCTTGCGCAGCACCAGATGGGCCAGTTTGTCGCGGTTGGAGCCTGTCATCACCAGATGCAGGCCGCGGGTTCCGGTGCCCTGGTTGAGGCGATCACGTGCCGCCTTGAGGGCGAACATGGTCTGCGTGCCCGCCTCCGTCGACAAGGCGTGCTGGGCCTCGTCGATCAGCAGCGCGATAGGCTTGCCGGATTGCTGGTGCAGGCGCTCCAACGCGTCGGCCAAGGTGGCTCCGCCGGGTTGGCCGACCTTGGCAAGATCCAGCGAGAGAGTGCCCATGACGTTCAGGCGGTCGAGGCCGACACGTTTCGCAGCTTTCAGCACCGGCCCGTCATGGCGCGTGAGCGCCCCGCGCACGGCGGCCGTGATCAATTCCGCCGGGTCGCGGGCGCGATCAGACCAGAGATCGACGTACACCGGTTCCCAGCCAAGGCCGCGCATCTCGGGGATCAGGTCTTCCCGCAGAAACGTCGACTTGCCGGTGCGTCGGGGCGCGGCCAGGAAGAGGCCGGACGTGAAGTCGAGCACGCCGCGTCCCTCGAGTGCGGCACAGTAGACCTTGGCGAGCTCAGTGCGCCGGTAGACGAAGGGCAAAGCCGGGTCCATCGGATCCTCCACGATTACGGACGAATTATACGTACGTACGTAATTGCTCGGAAGTGTCTGAAAATGGAACGGAATCGACGCTCGCGCACCGCCTGCAGCATGACTGCCTCCGGGGACCCGCCACAACCGTCAACGGCCGACCGGCAGGAGCGGCTCGACGCTGCCCGGTTCGCCGGACGGCGTGCCGCTCAAAACCGCGTCCGCACCCCCAACGCCACCGACTGCCCCTTGGTCTGCCCTCGCACGCGGTCGTCCATGCCCACCACATACAAATCGGTCAGGCTCGAATAGGCGTACAGGTAAGCCGCGCTGGTGGTCGTGTGCTTGCGATCGACGGCCGGCCCCTCGGCGGTGGTGTAGGCCACCTGCGCCAGCACGCTGCCCGGCCCGACCGGCACCGACAAGCCGGTCGAGGCGATCTTGCTGCGCACTTCCAGTTCGCGGTCGCGGGTCTGCGTGTACAGGCCGAACAGCTTGGCGAAGCCGAAGTTGTAGGCCGCCCCCAACTGCCACACCTGTTCATCGATGCCATCGTCGATGTCGTCACGCACCCGCACGTCCTGCGCCGCCAGCGACACCGCCCACAGCCCGCGCGAGTACACCAGGCTGCCGCCGCTGTAATCGCCCTTCAGCTCGGACGGGCCGCGCGCATACATCACGTTGGCCACCAGGCCGTCGAGGTTGGGCGACACATAGCCGACCGCGCGGTTCCAATAGAAGTCGCCTTGTGCACCTTCCAGCGCGCCGCTGCCGAACAGATGCCGCACCGCCGGCGAGAACGACACCGAGTTGGCCAGCGCGTTGAAGCGGGTGGTGCTGTCGAACAGCGGCGTCAACTGGCGGCCCAGGCGCAGCGTGCCGTAGTCGCTGCCCAGAAAGGCGTAGGCATTGCGCGAGAAGAAGGGGTCGTCGTTGGTGCGGCCGGTGCGCAGCTTCTCCAACCGCACAAAGGTCTCGAGCGTCACCCCCGGCGTCCAGCCGCCGTCGAAGCCGTGCTTCGCGGTCATGCCCACATGGGTGGCCGTCATCGAATTGCTGTTGTAGCGGTGCTCGCGGATCGTGCCGCTGGGTTCGAAGCGCCCGTAAGAGAAATCGAGCACACCGTGGAACGACACATCGGTCTGGGCCTGCGCGCCGCCGCTGAAGGCTGCCAGGCTCAATGCGCACAACGCGGCGCAAACGGATCGGGACAAATGAGGCACGAAGACGGCCCTCCGGATGGAAAGATGTGGGATGCCCATGGTCATCAGCCGAGCGCCGGGACGTGGGCGAGCAGGGCGGGCGCGGCCAGCCACAGCGCGTTGAGGCCGCCATGCAGCACGGCGCAGGGGGCCACGCGGCGGGTGCGGCCATAGAGCGCGCCGATCCACAAGGCCGGCAACGCCACGGCAGCACCGGCGAGGTCGCCGCGCACCGCCGCATGGGCGGCGCCGAAGGCGAACACCGTGAGCAGGTTGGCCCCCATCGGCGACGCTCCCCGGCGCAGCAGCGTCTCCTGCAAACCGCGGCGGAACACGATCTCCTCGGCCAGCGGCACGAGTGCGACCAGCAACGCCGCGCGCAAGGGCGGCTGCCCGGTCGACCAGGCGGCTGTCATCGCGACCAGCAACACCGCCGCCGCAGCAGCAGCGGCCGGCCACGCCGGCCGCGGGCCCGGCCGGCCTTGCATCACGTGCGGCTTGGCACGCAGCAGCGCAGCCGCGGCCCTGCCATACGGAGCGCTCCAGTCGTGGCTGCGTGCGATCACGTCCGCGCTCCGCCGTGCCGCGACGCGCGGGCGTCGGCCGCTCCTTCGCGCCGGCGCCAAACCAGCACGCCGCCGGCTGCCAGCAGCAGTGCCCACAGGGTCGGGTCGACCAGCGTGTCCCCCTCGACCAGCGAGCAACCGCCGCCCGAGGTGTCGGCGGCCGGCGTGCCTTCGCCGCTCAACGTCACCTGTTGGGGTGTCGCACTGGCGTCGCTGGTGATGCTCAGCACACCGCCGGCCGCGCCGGTGCCGGTGGGTTCGAAGGTGATGCTCAGCGTGCATTCGCTGCCGGGCGGCAGCGTGAAGGGCAGGGTGGGGCACGACTTGTTCTGCACGTTGTAGGGGCCTTGCACCTCGAGCCCGGTCACCCGCAGGCTGCCGGTGCCGCGGCTGCTCAGCGTCAGCTCCGACGGTAGCGACCGGCTGCCCTGTTGTGTGCCGCTGAAACTCACTGCGGTGGCCGACACGGCCAGGCCGGCGCCCGGTGCCGCCAGGCCGGTGCCTTGCAGCGTCAAGGTCGGCGGGTGGCTGCCCGAGCTGGCCACCTGCACCGTCGCGGTCTTCTCGCCGGCACCGTCGGGTGTGAACTGCACGTTCACCTGGCAGCTCTGGCCCTGGAAGATCACTTGGCCGACGGTGCAACCGGCCAGCGTCACCGAATAGCTCGACGCGCCGACACCCACCGCATTGGCGATGTGCAGCACCGCGCCGCCCGGGCCCTGGTTGGTCAGCGTGGCGGACTGCACCGCCGACACCGTGCCCACCGACACGTCGCCGAAACTCATGCGGGCCACCGCGGGCGACCACACCAGCGCCGGCACTGCGTCCACCGTGCCGCGCCCGGCCAGCGCCACACGATGGGGCGACCCCGGCGCGTTGCTGACGATGTCGATGGCGCCGGCGTAATCGGTGCCGGCCGCGGTGGGCGTGAAGCCGACCGACACGGTGCAGCTCGCGCCCGCGGCCAGTGTCGCCGGGCAGGGCGACCCGGTGGTCAGCGCAAAGCCGGCCCCGCTGGCCGCCAGCGACGTCAACACCAGTGGTTGGTTGCCGCTGTTGGTCAGCGTCACGCTGCGTGCCGGGTAGATCCCCCCCACGGTCTGCGAGCCGAAGTCGAGGCTGCCGGCCGACAGGCTGACGGCCGGAGCCGGCACCGGCACGCCCGACCCGCTCAGCGGCACGCTGGCGGTGCCGTTGCTCGCGTTCGAGGCGATCGACAACGTGGCGGAGCGCGAGCCGAGCGCGCCCGGCGTGAAGCTGAGGGTCACGCTGCAGGTGGCCCCGACCGCCAGCGGCGTGCCCGTCGTGCAGGTGCCGCCGCGCGTGTAGTCGCCGGCCGCCGCACCACCGAGCGTGAAGCTGGTGAAGCCGAGCGGTGCCTGGCCGCTGTTGCGCACCGTGAACGAGCGTTGTGCCGTGCTGCCCAGCTGGGTGTCGCCGAACGCGACCGACGCCACGCTCAGTTCGATCGCGGGCTGCGGCGCCGGCGTCGCGGTGCCCGCCAGCGTCAGCACCTGCGGGCTGCCGCTGGCGTTGTGGGTGATGCTGAGGCTGGCGTTGCGGGCACCGGCCGCCGGGGGGGCGAACTGCACCACCAGTTGGCAGTTGCTGCCCGGCGTCAACACACCCGATGCCACACATTGGTTGCCGGCGCCGAACGAGTAGTCGCTGGCCTGCGCGCCGCTGAAACTCAGCGTGCCGAGCACCAGGTTGGCATTGCCGCCGTTGGTGATGGTGGCGGTGCCGGTGGTGCTGGCCCCCGCCACCGCCGAGAAGGTCAGGCCGGTGGGTGAGATGCTGAACTGCGGTGCCAGCACCTGCGCGTCGCCTTGCAGCGGAATGTTGCGCGTCGGCGGTGTCGGGTCGCCGCTGGTGCCGGTGAAGCTCAGCACCAGGGTGGCACTGCGCGTGCCGCTGACGCCCGCCGCGCTGGGTGAGAACTGCACGGTCAGCGTGCAAGGCGTGTCGGTGTTGTCGGCCGGCACCGAGCCCCCGGTGCACGAGGCCGACACCGAGAAGTCGCCGGCATTCGCGCCGGTGACGCTATAGCTGTAGGGCACCGCGGCGGCCCGCGCATTGGCGATCGTGATAGTGCCTGGGGCTCCGCTGGTCGTGCCGGCCACGGTGGTCGGGAAGGCCGGCACCGATGGGATCACCACCAGGTCGCGCACCATGCGCAGGAACGACTGTACCTGCGCCACTTCCGCGTCGCTGATCGCTTCCGGGCTCAGGTTGTAGGCGTAGGCGGCCGGCATCGCGGTGCGCATCTGCGCGACCGTGCCGTCGATCTTGGCGTTGCCGATGATCTTGCCGTAGCCGAGCGGGCTCGCCCCCGTGCTCAGCACGCGGACCGGATACTCGTGGCACGCTATGCACTTGGCCCTGTAGGCCGTGTCCGGCAGCGTCACCGCCTGCGCGAGGGCCGTCTGCGGCGCCAGCGCCTGAGCCGCGAGCGCCACCGCCGCAGCCAGCCCGGCGCGCATACCGCGGACCTTGCGCCACAGGGCGCCCCTGGTGACGCCTGTCGCCACCGTTGATGCTTCGGCACCCATGTGCACCCCTCCCGCCTTCATCGTTGCGCCCGTTTGTTTATGGGTTTGTGTGGGTCGGTTCGACTCTCGTGATGGTCCGCGGCTTTTTAGTCCCGACCAGGCCCGCCCCGACCTCTGCTCACACGCAATCGACCACGCGGAACTCGACCCGCCGGTCGAGCGCATCGCGCAGATCGTCGGTGCCCAGGCCCACCAGCGCCTCGCGCGAGCCCACGCCCTTGGCGCTCAGCCGGGCTCCGAGGCTGCGGTTGCGCTGTTCCAGCAGCCGCACCACCTGCTCCGCCCGCCGGCGCGACAGCTCTTCGTTGACACGTGCGCTGCCGGTGCGGCTGGTGTGCCCCACCACGTTGATGCAGGCCGGCACCGCGCCGGCCGTGCTCGACAGCGAACTCAGCCACACCTCGTATTGCTGCATCAGGTCGCCCACCTCGATGAAGCTGGTGCGGCCCGGCTGGAACAGCAGCTTGATCGGCAGCCGCTTCGACTCCAGGCCCGACGCCACCAGGCTGTTGAAGGCCTCCTTGGCGGCTTCACGCTGGCCCAGCTTCCAGCTGGTCAGGTAGAGGCCGTTGAGCACCCGCAGGTCGCCCGGTTCGGCCAGCGTGCGGGCTTCCTTGTAGAGACCGTTGGCGGTCGGGATGTCGCCCTGGCCGTAGGCCAGCGTGGCCTCGTTCAGCACTGCGGCGGCCGGCAGGCGGGCCAGGTACTCCGGGTCGGCCAGGTCACCCACGCGCGTGTTGACCTGGCACGAGTTGATGTAGCCCTGCACCGTCTTGTCCTTGTGCCAGGTCGGGCTGTCGCGGAAGTAGGAAACCGGTTCGGCGTTCACGCTGTCGACGCTGGCGCGGTCGAGCCGCTTGGCGATGACCTGCTTGGTGCGCAGGTCGATCAACGTGACCCAGATGCGGAAGGCGTCGGGCTGCGTGTCGATGCTGCGGCGCGTGTTGATCGGCGTCACCGTGCCGATCAGCAGCAGCGGCTGCGTGGCCAGCGCCTTGCGCGTCAGCGGCTGCACCTGCCAGCCCGGCTTGCCCGACTTGGCGAGGGTCTCGAGTTGCTCGCCCATGCGCACCGTGCTGGTGGTCTGCGCGCCGGTGTTGGCGTCGATCAACGGGTCGATCACCAGCGTGCGTTGCTCACCGCCCAGTCGCAGCTTGGCTTCACGGAACAGCTGCTCGCCCGCACGCGCCACCGCGTCTTCGAAGCGGACCGGCTGCAGCTTGTCGTCGGGCAGTTGTTGGGCGTCGGCGGGCAACGCGACCTCCGGCAGCGGTGGCACGCTGGTGGGGGTGGTGGTGCTGGCCGTGGCCGCGGCGACGGGGGCCGGGGCCGTGGCCGCGCGCGGCGCCGTCACGGCAGGGGCCGACGGGCCGACGTTGCTGCAGGCGCCGAGCAGCGCCAGCGACACGGCGAGGGAGACCAGGCAAAAACGTCTGGGCAGGCGGATCTTCATTCAACACTCCTTGCAGCCCGACGCCGCACGCTGGGCGGCGCGAGGGGCAGTCGATCGGTGAGGTGTCAGCGTTTCGGATAAACGGGGTCGGCCGCCGGTGCCTCGCAGCCGAGGAAGGTGCGCATCAGCGCGGCCAGGTTGGCGTCGCTGCGCGCCCGGTCCAGCAGGCGGTCGTGCGAGATCAGCGCATTGGGCATCGAGGCGTTGAGCGCGAGGTCGGCCGAGCCGCCGCAGACATGGCGCAGCGGCGGCGCGCCGACCGGGCGCGGCAGCCGCGAGTCCCAGTCGAAGGGTTCGCGCATCGCCGTGTGGCAGGTGCGGCACGAGGTGGCGATCACCTCACGGTAGAAGGTCGCCGCGCCAGCCGTGGCCGGCTGCGCATCGGCCTGCAGCCACACGTCGGGCACATACGCCTTGTTCAGCGTGGTGCCGCCGCCGGCATACCAGTGGTCAATCAGCGCGACGGTGGCCGGCGCCGGGGAGGTGGCTTTTACCAGTTGATTGAGCCGGTGCAGCGCGTCGCTCTGCGCCGCCTCGGTCAGCCCGCCCTTGGTCGAGAACAGATAGTTGGCGGTGTCGAAGGGCAGGAAGTTGGAGCCGAGGTTGGGCGAGGGGTTGCCCTTCTCGGGGAAGCGCCCGCTGTACTGCGTGCCGCCATGGCAGGCCACGCAGGCGCCCGGCAGGTATTTTTCACCGCGGCCGTCGAGATTGACCGAGGCCATCAGCGCGCCGTCCGGCCCGAAGGTCAGGAACTTGGTGAACGGCCGATCGCCATTTGTGCCCGGCGTCACCGACCACTCCATCGCGACGCAGGCCACCTGCTTCTCGTCGTCCAGCGCGGTGGCGATCACGTCCTCCACCTCGCGTTGCGTGCGGCCCTCCGGCCCCGGGTGGTTGCAGACGTAGAAGGCCTTGTGGTCGGCCGCGACGTCGGTGGCCACCATGCGGCGCACCAGGTTCAGGTCCATCTTGTTGATGTAGACGGCCTCGACCTCGGTGTTGCCGGCGGCATAGGGCTTGAACTTGTGCTGGCGCTTCCAGTCGTCGAGCGAGATGGGTTGTTGCAAATTGCCCTGCGCGTCGCAGCCGCCCACCGCGCCAATCGAGCGGTAGTACATGCAGCTGCTCAGCTTGGTGTCCTTGCCCTTGTAGGTCAGGAACTGCTCGCTGCCCGGCAGGCCGTTCGACGACGCGCCAGACTCGGGCTCGATCATCTGGCCGCGCACGTTGCCGTCGGGCCCGTTGGCCACCATCTTGCGGATGCGCGGCCGCGTGTTGGGCACGGCATACGACAGCTCCACCGGCTGGCTGGCGAGGTAGCCGCCGTTGCGGGGCGCCGGCACGTCGAGTGTGCGCACCACACCCTCGCAGGCCACGCGCAGCTGCAGCTTGCCGTTGAGCGGCACCGCCGCGTCGAGCGCGTAGTCGCCATAGCGGTTGACGCGCAAGGGCGGCGTCAGCGCCGCACCGTCGAGCTGCAGCAGCTGCACGGTGGCGGCCGATTGCACGCCGAAGAACTCGTTCTGCACGCCGCACACGCTGCCGTCGGCCAGCGCCACGTGGCCGTAAAGGCGCAGGTTGCGGCTGTCGGGCACAGCGGGGTCGAGCGTGAGCGCGGTCGACCCGGCGCCGGGCGTCACCTCGCCACAGCGGCGCAAGGCGGTGCCCGGCGTGCTGGTGCACTGGATGCGGTAGGTCTGGCCTTGCGCCAGGCGCGGCAGGCCCAGCTCGCCACCGATGTCGCTGGCACCGGCATACACCTGGGTGTTGGACGCGTCGAGCACCTCCACCTGCACGTCGGGCAGGTAGACGGCACGGCGTGCCGCGGCACCCCCTTGCGGCGGCGTGAACAGCGTCGCGTCGGCCGACTGGAAGGTGAGCCGCACTGTGCCGCCGTCGACCTCCGCCACCGCCGGGGCCACGTGTTGCACCGGGGCGCGGGTGGGGGCGGGGGTGTCGAGCGCGTCGCTGGCCACGGCGTATTGCTGCTCGACATGGCCGCCCTTGCCGTCCGACACGCTGACGTAGGCGAAATGCAGCCCCGGGCCGTCGGGCAGCGTCCAGACCGTCTCTTTGGCGTTGCGGTTGTCCACCGTGCCGCCGGTCACGCGCCATTGATAGCGCAAGGTGTCGCCGTCGGCGTCTTGTGCTTCGACGCTCAGGTAGGTCTGCTCGGGGCCGCTGTCGCGTTCGTTGCTGCCGCCCCCGCCGCCGCAGCTGGCAAGGCTGGCCAGGCCGAGGCCGCCCAGCAGCGCCAGCAGCAAGGTGGTGGCGGGCCGGGTGCGACGCCCGGGGTGTCCCTCGTGGTTCTGATTCATATTGGTCTGTTCCCCCCGGCCGGCGGTGCTGCGCACCCAGGTCTCGCGCCGGACGTGTGGGTGACGGCAACGCCTGTTCGCGGCTGACTGTCTGTAGTGTGTGGCGGCCCGACGCAAAGCCGGCCGCGCATGCCGCGCGAGCGTACGACAGACGTCGCGTGCACTCCTTCCCAAGAGTTAGGGGGGCGTTGCGGCGGCGCGCACCGACAAGTTAGGGGTACCGCCGCGCGCGCTTCGCTTCTATGGTCGCCACCTTCGCGCCCTTTGCGTGCGGCATTTGCGCACCGAGCGAACCTCGGCATTGCCGGGGCGCAACCGCGTGGGCGCGGCGCCCACACCCACCATTTCGGGTGGCCGATGGCTGCGGTCAGGCGCTGCCTGTGTGCGAGTTTCCTCACACAGACATCGGTCACATCATCAGAAGCTGCAAGGAGTTTTCCTCATGCCCTGTCCCAACAATGCCGCCTGGTGCCCCGGCCCGGCGGGTTCCGGCCGCAAGTGCTTGAAATGCGAGCGCGGCACCGGCACCGTGCTCCCAAGCACGCTGCCCGGCCAACCCGCGCGCCTCGGTGCGCCCGCACCCGTCGTGCCCGAACGGGTCAAGCCGCCGGTGCCGATCAAACCGCCAAAGCTGGTGGCCAAGCCCGCGTTGGGCGAGGCCGCGTCGGAGGTGGCCGCGGCAGCGCCCGGCGGCTACAAGTTTTACCGCGGCGACACCCGTCCCCCGCAAGAGCTGCGCAATGGTTTCACGGCCTGGGCGTCGTTGAGCGCCGAGCAGGCGCGTACCCTGCTGAAGCGTTTCATGGGCACGCGTGACAGCGTCGACCTGCCGCGTCAGGCCAAGGGCCTGCAGGATGCCATCAACGGCAGCAACGCGGCCATGTCCTTGATCGACCTGGTGCGCCAGGTCAAGATCGAGAAGAACCGCAGCACGGTGCACATCTCGACCGACCTGACCGAGGAGTGCGGCGGTTACGCCGACGGCTACATCTACGAGATGACGTTCCCCTCGCTCAACACGCTGACAACTCGGAATGTGCTGACGTCCAACCCGCCTTCGCTGGAATGCACGTCGCCGATCAACCCCCTTGTGGTGCTCGACGGCGACACCATCGACGCGTCGCAGACCCTGGCGATCTCGAGCCGGGGCGACGAAGTGTCGTTCCTGACCCCGATCCCGTACGCGTGCATCACG
Source organism: Caldimonas brevitalea (assembly GCF_001017435.1). Lineage (NCBI taxonomy): Bacteria > Pseudomonadati > Pseudomonadota > Betaproteobacteria > Burkholderiales > Sphaerotilaceae > Caldimonas > Caldimonas brevitalea. Next base: position 6,188,881 of record NZ_CP011371.1, on the reverse strand, counting down.
CGTTACAAGGCGCCGCGTTCCAGCGTCTGGCAGGCGATGCCGACCTGAGTCAGCCCCTGGCCTTCGCGGCCTACCACGTGCCGGCGAGCGCTTGCAGCTCCGCCTCGGCCATGCGGTACTCGACGGCGAACACCTCGGGGCTGTCTTCATCGCGTTCGGCGGCGATCACCTGCACATCGTCGATGCCGATGAAGCCGAGCGCCGTGCGCAACCAGCGGTCGGCATGGTTCGCCGACTCGTAGTCGCCGCCCGGCCCGAAACCGTGGCCGCCGCGCGTGGTCACGATCAGGGCGCGCATGCCGTGCACGAGGGGGTGGTAGGTCACCGCGTCGTTCTGCCTCACGGCATTGACAGTGCGGTGGGGTCGCACCACCTGGTCGACCCAGGCCTTGAGCCCGCTGGGCACGCCGAAGTTGTACATCGGCGTGGAGATCACCAGCCGGTCATGGCCCAGCAGTTCGTCGACCAGTTCGTCGCTCACCGCCAGGTCGGCCTGCATGTGCAAGGGGCGGGCCACCGGCGTCGGATGAAAAGCAGCGGCCACCCAGGCTTCGGTGAGGGCCGGCACCGTGGCCCGGCCCACTTCACGTCGACACACCGTGGCACCCGCATGGGTGTCGAGATAGCGCTGCACGAACGCTTCGGCCAAACGTCGCGAGTGCGAACGTCCGCCGCGCGGACTGCCATGAACCAGCAGAACCCGATTCATCTCAAACTCTCCTTCCTTGACGACAAGCGGCTACTCTAGGAAGGCGAGCGACCTGTCTCAAACGAGATTTGGTCAGCTAAGATGAATTGAACTCATGTGACGCCCCATGTTCGAAAACCTGCCGATGACCGCATTGCGCACCTTCGAGGCATCGGCCCGCCTGCAGAGCTTCAAGGCGGCCGCCGAAGAACTGGCGGTGACGCCGACGGCGGTGTCGCACCAGATCAAGTCGCTCGAGCACTGGCTGGGCGTGCCGCTGTTCGAGCGACTGCCGCGCAAGGTCCGCTTGACCGAGTGCGGCCAGCGCTTGTTCGACAGCACCCATGCCGCGCTGCTCGACATTGCGCAGACCGTGGGGCAGTTGCGCCCCCGGCCCAGCGCCGGGCAGCTGACGGTGTCCACCACACCGTCATTTGCCTCGCTGTGGCTGATCCCTCGCCTCGGCCGGTTTTATGCGGCCCACCCCGACATCAACGTGCGGCTCGACCCGCAATGCCAGGTCATCGACCTGCACCGTGATGCCAGCATCGACTTGGTGTTGCGCTACGGCGGCGGCGACGAACCCAGCTTGCACCGCCAGCGCCTGCTGCAGGAGCGCTTCAGCGTCTATGGTGCCCCGGCGCTGCTGCAACGCCAGGCGGGCCGGCGGCCGTCGACCTTGATCAGCGTGAGCTGGCCGGGTTCGGTGCTGTACCAGCAGGCGTGGGCCGCATGGGGCGAGGCGGCGGGGGTCGACTGGCTCGAGCATGTGCGCCTGCTCGATTACGAAGACGAGAGCTTCGCCCTGCAGGCCGCCATCGCCGGGCAGGGCCTGGCGCTGCTCAGCTCATTGCTCGTGTCGGAAAGCGTCGCGGTCGGATTGCTGCAGCCGTGCCGCCCCGACATCAGCGTGCCGGGGGCGAGCTACCACGCGCTGTGCGTGCCGGGCCGCGAGCGGCATCCGCCGGTGCGGGCCTTTCTGGACTGGTTGAGCACCGAGGTCGCGGCGGCGACGACGCAGCGGCAGACCAACGGTGAGCTGGCCCACGCGCGGTGACGTCGCGCGCCGCTGGAGCCCCTGCCCGGGGCCGGGCGCGACACTTCGCATTGCCATACGCCAACGACCGTTTTGCGACGCCGGCCCGGCGCCGCGGCCGGCATGCTGGACCTCCAAGCGCGGCCGCCTCGCCGGCTGACTTTTTGCAGACCCGCGCCGCTGCGGCGCGCGTTGAGCGCGTGCCGGCAGGGTGAGGGCTGGAAGCCCTCGACGACGACCGCTCTCACCTCATCACGTCATGAAGGCCTGGAACTCCACCGCCCCCACCTCCAGCACCATTGCACGCCAGCGCACGCACGAAGGCGCGGGCTCCGCCTTGGACGGAATGCAGGGCGCGCCCGGCGGCATACGACCCAGGTCATCGCAATCCGAGCACGCGATGGCGAGCTTGCCGCGGCCCCCTGGGCGCCCGGCGTCGCCCGGTGCGCTCGACGTGCCGCCGCGCCTCGGGCAGTTGCCGGGTGTTTCGACGGCGGCGGGGCCCTCTGCGCTTGCCGGTGGAAACCCGGTTTCCACCACGATGGCCACCACCACCCCGCCCGCCACCTGGCAGGCCCTTACACAAGGCGAGCCGCCGGCCGCGGCCCAGGCCCGCCAGCGACTCGCCCAGCTGGCCGATGACATCGCGATGTCCCAAGCCGCGCCGAACAACCCGGTCGGCGAACGGCGCGAGGCCCCTGACGCGCGAGGCCAGGCGCGAGTGCGGCAGGGCCAGGCCGCGCTGGTGGAGGGCGCGCTCGAATGCAAGCAGGCCACGCGCAACATGACGGTGGCGGCCGGGCTGCTGACCCGCAACGAGCTGAACCGCTACCAATCGCTGCCGGGCCACGACGGCCGCTTCAAGAGCGAGGCGCGTGACCTGGTGCCGGCCAACAGCCCCCGCATTACGAGCGCCACCGACTTCAAAAACCTGCCGCCCGGCTTCGCGATCAGCTTCGAGGCGCCCACGGCGGCCCACCAACCACCGCACTCGCGCCACTCGATGGTCAGCCTGGGCAACGGCTTTGCGGTCGGCAGCAACAACGGTTGTATCCATCCACCGGCCGGCAGCGGCGGGAACTACGAGAAGATGGACCTGAGCCAGCCCGATCTCTGGCTGGCCGATGGCCGCTTCAAAGGCAAGCGCAGCGAGCAGGACGCCGCCGATCCTTACGAGCGCTTCCATGTGCTGGTAAGCCCGCTCGACCAGTTCGCCGACCGCGTCAAGGCGCGGCTGCACGAAGAGGACGCGGGCCGCGCCAACTGCATGCCCTGCCGCATCGTCTGATGCCCGCCGGCGGCGCCTCAGCAAGGCGCCTCTGTTACATGCTCTTTCGTCTTCAGGCCTGCATCTGTGCGCATCTACCGCCAAAAAGCGCGCTGTCAATACGTCGGGCCTCAGCCTCTGCCTGTGTCGTCATGTCCAAAAAAACCTGACACGGCCTAGCCTCGTCCTGACATTCTTCCCCGAGACGCACCGATGTTTCTGGGCCGCCTGAGGGCCCAGAATTCTCCCTATCGCAACGGGCTAACAACGCACAGACGCCAGTCTGTCGCCGCCCGCCTTGTGGGGCACAGGCAGGACACCACGTTCCACGTCGCATCGAACTCGCTTCGATGCCATCGCCGCCTGAGATGCGTCTCCCCGCTTTCCGACTGCTCGCTCAGCGTGCTGAGGTCGTATGACCGCGCGCCGGGCAGCACCCGAAACGCTCCTCAGGAATCAAAAAGATGTTTGCTACCACCCAACGTTGGGTTCCCGTTCTCTCCGCCTTGTGCGCCGCTGTGTTGACCGCCTGTGGCGGCGGTGGCGACGAAGGCCAAACTGCTGATCAAGCGGCTAGCAGCACCGAAGTGTCGGTGGCCGCGGTCTCCGAGGCCGCGCAAGCGGCCGAGTCGTACGAGCCCTCTGCGGCCCTGGAGGCGATCGAGTCGCCCGAATCGGACGACAGCGCCGACCTGTCGGCCTACGAGTCGCGTGAAGCGGCCGACCAGCCGGCCGTGTTCTCGTCCGAAGACCCCGAATCGTTCGGCCGCGCCTCCGCGTTTGCCGTGCGCCCTGAACTCGCCCTGCCCGAAGTGGCGGCGACCACCGAGATGCTGACCGCGGCCAGCGCCACCGTGGCCTTGCCCGAATCCGGCGGCCGCGCGGTCAAGACCACCGTGCTCGCTTCGTCGTCGATGGAAACCACCTTCGCCGCCACCGCGCCGGGCTGGAAGATCAACTACTGGGGCGTTGGCGCCCCCAGCTGGAAGCTGCAGCGTGAAACCCGCAGCCAATACGTGTTCCGCGGCGGTGCTTCGCAGCTCTTCGTCGTCGGCCACGACACCGCCAAGACCCACCTGACCTACCCCTATGCCTTCGGCAAGGGCAAGACCTATCGCTCGACGCTGTACGTCCGCAGCCACCAGCCGGCCCAAGTGACGGTGCAGATGCGTCGCGAGGCCCCGCCGTGGGACGCCTTCGGCACCAAGACCATCCAGGTCAACTCCACCTGGCAGAAGGTTGAGATCACCGGCACCTACCCGGCCGACGTCGCCGGCACGCTGCGCGTCTCGACGACGACGCCCGACGCGCTGCTGTGGATCGACGAGGTCAAGATCGAACAGCTGGAGCACAACGAGCTGGCCCCGTTCAGCACCGCGCCGATCCCCGACACGCTGTTCGGCATGCACATCAACAAGCTGGGCCGTCACCAGAACTACCCCCAGCTGGGCCACCACGTGGTGCGGCTGTGGAACACCGGCACCACCTGGCGCGACCTGGAACCCAGCCGCGGTGTGTGGACCTGGACGGCCGGCCACGGTGGCAAGCGCCTGGACATGTACGTCGACTACGTCAAGCGCAACGACCCCAAGGCCAGCATCCTGTACACGCTGGGCCAGACCCCGACCTGGGCGTCCCGCACCCCCGGTGAGAAGGGCCTGTACGGCTACGGCGCGTCGGGTGTGCCGACCAACTTCGACGACTGGCGCAACTACGTGCGGACGCTGGCCCGCCGCTACGCCGGCAAGATCCAGTACTGGGAGCTGTGGAACGAGCCTGACTTCCAGCCGCACTTCAACGGCAGCATCCAGGACATGGTCAAGCTGGCCCGCATCGCGCACGAAGAGCTGAAGGCCGCCGACCCCGCCAACAAGCTGGTGTCGCCCGGCGTCACCAGCGGCCAGGGCATGAACTTCCTGAACAACTTCCTCGCGGCCGGCGGCGGCCAGCACGTGGACGTGATCGGCTACCACTGGTACTTCAACGCCTCGCCTGAGGGCCTGGTGCCGCTGATCAGCAACGTGCGCCATCTGATGAAGGCCTACGGCGTGGACAACAAGCCGCTGTGGAACACCGAAGGCGCCCCCGGTTGCGATGCGCTGACGACCACCTGCAGCAGCTTCGTGCCGAGCCAGAAGCAGATCCGTTCGACCACGGCCCGTGCGCTGATGATGATGTGGGCCAAGGGTGTCAGCAACTTCAACTACCACATCTGGGAAAGCAGCGAGCCGCTGGCCAAGCTGGTCGAATCCGACTTCAAGACCCAGACCGAAGCCGGCAATGCCTACGCTGCGATGGTGCGCTGGATGCGCGGTGCCCGCATGACCGACGCCTACGTGATGAACAAGCAGATCTACGTGTTCAAGCTGACCCGCGGCACCGACAGCCGGTACGTGCTGTGGTCGACGGTCGAAGGCCAGCGCGTGCAGCTGCCGGGCTGGAAGGTGACCCGGGCCGAAACGCTGCAAGGCAAGGTGAGCATCCTGCCGAACCCGCGCCAGATCACGCTGGGTCTGGAGCCGGTGATGCTGCGGATGTAAGACGGAAAGCCGCCCGATGGGCGGCTTGAGACGAGAAGCACGACGGGGGCCGCAAGGCTCCCGTTTTCATTGGGGGTCGGCGTGGCTGGTCAGGTTCGGCTCGGCTCGACTCGCTTGCTGTAGGCAAAGAACACCTCGTCGCGTACCCAGCCGAGGGATTCGTAGACCGACGGCGCGGTGTGGTTGGTCTTGGCCGTCGTCACGTCCATGCGGGCGACACCGCCCAGGGACGCCGGCTTTCTTGTATCGTTCAGGTCTTAACCAAGGCGAGGCGGCTTGTGCCGGCGACGGGCCCCAGGGCCGCGCCGCAGCAGCGCCCGGCTTTGGGTTCCTCAGGCTAGCTGTATCACGCCGCATGACCGCCCCCGATCCCCGCACCCCCTGCGCCGCTGGCACCACCACGCCGGGCGCTCAACCCCTTCAGCTGCACTGGCAGTGGCAACGTTTCGACGACATGAGCTTGCAGGGTCTGTACGACGTGCTGGCGCTCCGGCAGCGCGTGTTCATCCTCGAGCAGGGGCCTTACCTTGATGCCGACGGCCTCGATCAGCATGCCTGGCATTTGCTGGGGCGTGACGAGGCGGGGCGGCTGCTGGCCTATTTGCGGGTGGTCGACCCGGGCCTCAAATACGCCGAGCCGTCGATCGGGCGTGTGGTGACCGACGCTGCGGCGCGCGGCCTGGGCTTGGGGCGGCGCTTGGTGGCCGAGGCAGTCGCAGGGCTAGACCGGTTGTGGCCAGGGCACGCCAACCGCATCAGCGCACAAACGCATTTGCAGGCGTTTTACTGCGCGTTCGGATATCAGCCAGTCGGCGAGCCGTATCTGGAAGACGGCATCCCGCACATCGAGATGCTGCGGCCGGCCGTGTCAACGTAGGCGGCGAGGGCGGGCTCGAGCCGGACGTGCGCCTTGGCGCCGGACGGCGGCGCGGTCACCCTGTTGCCGGCTCACCCGGGTTGCCAGGCGGGTGCCGGCGGCTCAAGGTGATGCTCCATCACCCCGATGAGGAGCACTGCCATGAAGCCTGCGTTTGAGAGCCTGCCTGCTGCCGTGTCGGCCCACGGCCTTCCCACGCCGCGAGGCCCGAGCCGGTCGCCCGTGCTGTGGTGCCTGGCGGTCGCGGTCACCACTGGCTGTGGGGGTGGTGGCGACAGTGGCACGAGCGGCGACACCGCCACCGACGGCGGTGCAGCATCGCCCAGCACCCGCGCACCCGATGACTCGGCGTCCCTGCGCGAACTGCCCCAGTCCCTGGCACGGCCCGGGCCCCACAACACCGGCGTGCCCGCCGGCACCGTGCTGCGCCCCAGCGGCCCGCTGCAGCTCACCATCCCCGGCCAGGTGATCACCGGGTTGGACGTGGTGGGATGTGTCAACGTCAAGGCGCCGCGCGTGGTCATCCGCCGCACCCGCATCCGCTGCGGTTCTTACTACCCGGTGCGGTTGTTCGACAACGCCAGCCTGACCATCGAAGACAGCGAGATCGACGGCAGCTCGTCGGCTGGCAAGGCCACGTCGGGCATTGCGTTCGGCAACTACACCGCGCGCCGCGTCAACATCCATGGCACCGCCGACGGCGTCAAAGCCGAGCAGAACGTGCTGCTGGAAGCGTCGTGGATCCACGACCTCTACCTGGGCAACGGCGACCATGCCGACGGTGTGCAGACGATCGGCAACGGCAGCAACGTGACGGTGCGCGGCAACTTCATCGACATCGTGGACCGCGGCCGGGGCCACGGCGGGTCGCCCAGCAGTTCGCTGCAGGTGGGCATCGAGCGCGGGCCGAACTCGAACTGGTTGATCTCGGGCAACTGGCTGTATGGCGGCGGCTGGGTGATCAACGCCGATGCCGGCACCGGCACCCACAACCGGGTGGTCAACAACCGCTTCGGACGCGGCGTGACACCGACCACCGGGGAGCGCTACCCCAAGTACGGTGCGATGGTGTTGTATGGGCCGTGGCAGGCGTCGGGGAATGTGTGGGATGACAACGGGGCGCCGGTGGGGCAGTGAGCCGCTGCCTCCCTCTCATCGCCACGCAGGTCGTGGAAGAGGCAGGCCGTCAGGCCGCGGCGTTCCAGTGGGGGCAATGCAGCGCGGCAGCGGGTAGCGTTCGCGCGATACCTCCTCTGATGCCAACAGGGGCAAGCGGCGCCGAGGCCCGCTTCAAAGCACGTGCCGCAGCCAGCACATCACGCTGGTAGGCCAGCTGGTCGGAGCTGCCGAAGAACCGCACCGGTCGGCGTTCGAGCCGCTTCATCGTCTTCTCCAGCCAGGGGTCTGCCTCGTCGAGGGCGGCGGCGGAGAACTGCTGCAGCGACAAAGCGTTTTGATGGTCGTGCTGGTACGCCTGCTCCAGCAACTCGCTGCGGCGGCGGTGCGGATGGAGCAAGCTGCACGCGCCAGACCCTGTTTGCGCGAACAGCGCGAGGATGGCGGCGATCTGGCTGACGGCCACGGCGACAAGGGCGACCTGAATCGCGGCCGGCGGCAGCTTGCGGTACTGGTGCACCAGCGCCATGACAGCGACGAGGGCCAGGACCACCACGCCGATGACCAGCAGCCGTGTGAACCAGCGCGCCAACCAAGCCTCAGGCGGGCTCTTCACCTTGGCATACGAGAACGGCTGCAATGTGCCGAGCACGCGGATCAAGCGTGCGACCTCGCTGCCATCGGGTGCCGCTGCCATGTTCGCCATTCGAGCTCCTCTTAATTGTTCCAACGTGAACTGTCTTCTTAGGGTTGAGACCGCTGACCGCGAGGCGCCTCCGCTCCGACAGCGCTTAACGCATCGAGGGCCGCGCCCGCGGTTGCTCCTGTACACCTTAGAGGCAAGTGAGGAGGGGTCAAGCCGACCCCCCTCAAGGGGGTGGGGCCGACGCCCGCGGCAGTGAGGCCATGTCACGGTGAACATGTGCAACAACGGGGGGTGGATGCAACCCGAAGTGTCGGCCGCGATGGAACACATCTCGCATGGGCGAAAGGTTATGGAAGCGCGCACTTAGGGCCGCGAGCGGCCTTGCACGCGAGAACCAAGAGTTACCGAGCCTACGGAGCCTCGTAGCAGCCGTGCAAGAACGGCAACGTAAAGTGCCCTGCCTTGCTCGCAGGCGGCTTGGGGCGTGGTGTCCCGGCGTCTGGTGACTAGCGGCCGCGCTCGTCCGTCATCTCTTGGAGGTCTATCCGTTGAAACGCTACCCATTGCTCGCCGTGCGGCGTACCGCGGCTCTCATGATGTTGTCTCTGCTCGGCGCCTGTGGCGGCGGCGATGACCGAAGCCATGCAACGGCTGCCTCGCAGCAGCACGACCCGCAGCAGCAACAGGGCGCAGCGGACGGTGCCGCGCAGCATGGGCGCCTTCAAGCGGCAGCGGACGTGTCGCCTGCCGCCGCCCGCCCCGGCTTCGTCTACCGCCAGGGCAAGACGCTGATGCTCGACGGCCGGCCCTACCTGTTTGTCGGCGTGAACGCCTTCGGCTTGACCGGCTGCCGCACCGGCGCACCCGACAGCCAGGCCATCATGGATGCGTATTTCTCGTCGCTGCGCCCGCAGAGCACCACGCGCACCTGGGCCTTCCGCTCGCTCGGCGAGGAGGGGGTGGAGCGCGTCGTGAGGACGGCCGAAAAGTATGGCCAGAAGGTCATCTTCGCGCTGACCGATGGCGCCGGCTTTTGCGGCGACACCGACGGCCGCAGCGGCGGCGAGGGCACGCTGAAGACCGACGAGTGGTATCGCAGTGGCTACCGCGGCGCCTACTTCGACTGGATCAGGACGGTGGTGCCCAAGTACAAGGACTCGCCAGCGATTGCGATGTGGGAGATCGCCAACGAGCCGAAAGGCTTGACCGCCGCGGTGACCGACGGCGTGATGAAAACCTTCTTCGACGAGACCGCGGCGTTGATCAAGTCGCTCGACCCGAACCACTTGGTGTCGTCCGGCTCGCAGGCCCAGTATGTGTACGGCACCAGCGACTTCAGCTATGTGCACAGCGGGCCCAACATCGACGTGGCGAGCGTGCACGAGTACGACTATGCCTACCAGGACAGCCGCACCATCGTGTCGCCCCATTTCACCGCGGTGATCGGCAAGATGCAGGCGCTCGACAAGCCCTTGTACATCGGCGAGACCGGCATCGGCTTGTCGCAGTGCATGAGCGCGCAGGCGCGTGCGGATGCGCTGAAACAAAAATACGACGCCTATCTGGCGCGTGGTGCGGCCGGGGTGCAGTACTGGGGCTGGTCACCGACGCCGGACAACGGCTGCAGCCCTTACAGCGGCGGCGCCGACGGCCCCGGCTCGCCGGTGATGACGATGACCAAGGCCTATGTCATCCCCGGCCAGACCACTCCGCCGCCCGGCCCGGTGGACCCGACGCAGACCACCTACGACGACAGCCGCTTCAGCTACAGCGGCACGTGGGCGGTGGGCACGGGGGCCGGCAAGTACCAAGACGCCGACCGCTACACGATGGAGGCCGGCGCCTTCTATACGCTGAGCTTCAACGGCACGGGCGTGCAGCTGTACAGCAGCGTGGCGCCGCACCACGGCATCGTGGCGGTGAGCATCGACGGCGGCGCGGAGCGTTTGGTCGACTTGTACAGCGCGACGCGGGCCGAGCAACGGCTGGTCTACACGTCGCCCACCTTGCCGGCGGGCACCCACACCGTGAGGGTGCGTGCCACCGGCACCCGCAACCCCTCGGCCACCGGCACCGTGGCGACGGCCGACAAGGCGGTTGTGGTCTCGGGGGGCTCGACCACGCCGACCGAACCCGTGGTGAAGACCACCGAGCACGACGACAGCGAGTTTGCGTATGAGGGCAGCTGGTCGACCGGCACCGGCGCGGGCAAGTACCGCAACGCCGACCGTTATGCCGACACGGCTGGGGCGGCGTATTCGTATGCCTTCACCGGCACGTCTGTTGAGATCTACAGCAGCGTGGCGCCGCACCATGGCATCGTCGGCGTGAGCATCGACGGCGGGCCTGAGCGGTCGGTGGACCTTTACAAGGCGGCGCGGGCGGAGCAGGCGTTGGTGTATGTGTCGCCGACGTTGACGCAGGGGGCGCACCGGGTGCGGGTGAGGGTGACGGGGCGGAAGAACGCGGCGTCGAGCGGCACGGTGGGGACGGCGGACAAGGTGGTGGTGCGGTCGAGGGGGTGAAGTGAAGGGCGGCAGCGCCTGGGCTTCGGGGCCTGGTTGCTGCTCGAGGCGTGGCGGTGGCGGTTAGAAGCATCCGGGGTGGCGGTTGTGATGGGCGCGCCTCACCGCTCATACAACTGAGCCCGGGCGGGTTGGCATCGACGCCGCCTCTCCCAGCGGCGGCGATAGTGGCCGCCCCAGCCCATGAAGTTGCCACTGCTTCGCTTGCTGAGCCAGCGCCGCGCCTTGCGCGATGTGCCGCAAGGTGCGCCGCGTGAAGCTGTTGGGCGAGGCGGTGATGGGCAAGCCGGTCACCACCCACTGGCTCAGCACCGGGCTGCGCGACCACGCTGACGCTCGCCGGCTGCGCTGCGCGGGGCACGGCATCAACTCGCCCACCTGCACGGCCCAGACCTCGGGCTGATCCATCAGCCAGCTCGTGATGTGCTGACGGTCGGCCGCGTGGGTCACATGGCGGATGCCGAGCACCACGGACACCGCGTGTTGTGTGCTCACGGCCAGGTCGAGCTTGGCCAAGGTGTGATGCAGCCTGTCATACCAGAGGCGTCGCTCTGCATGGGGCAGGGTGCGGTGCAGGGTGATGTGGAACCAGAAGGCCGGCTCCGGCGGGGTGCGGGTGGTGATGGTGGCGCGCGGGGCGGCTGAGCGGGACGTGGTGCTGCTGCGCAGGGCGATGTGGGGTGTCATGCAAGGCTGGGGAGCGTGAGCAAAGGCTGGCGTGGCAGAAAGATGGAAGGCGAGCGCTGGCCTGCCACCTGGAGGGCGGGCAGAGGGCCGAGGGCAGGCCGAGCGAGTGAGTTGTGAGACGTGGCGGAGCAGGGCGCAGCACCGCCACCGCTCATGGCGAGCGGCGCCGCGCTGGTGTCGACTGCTGCGCTGGTCTTCTTCTACGAGGCCGGTTTGGTCCGGCGAGGACGCCGAGGTGGCGGATGTGTGGGGGCGAGGCCAAAACGCCACGCGGCCCGCCGCGCCCGTTGACGCGTCACGTTCACGGCATGCCGGCCAGCGCTGCATGGCAGCTGATGGCGCGGCCGCAGCAGAGCGGACAGTTTCCCGGCTGGGCCTGTCTTGGGCATGCTACGCTCCTCCCTCTTTTGATGCGCAGGAGTGTCAAACGCAGCTCCGAAGCTGACGTATGGCATTCATCTTAAACGCTTCTCGTCGTTTTGCAAGAACGAATGTCGCTTTCGACTATCACTTTGTTGCTCGGGACTCTCGATGATCCGCTTCAAGCTCGCTGAGCTGATCGCCCAGAAGCAGTTCGTCGAAGGCCGCCGGATCACGGTCCAGGAGGTCGCGGCCGGAGCGGGGCTGAACCGGGTGACGCTGTCGAAGATGCTGAACCACCGTGGGCACGTGACGGGGACGGACGTGGTGGACAAGCTGTGTGCGTACTTTCAGTGCTCGGTGGGGGAGTTGATGGAGTACGTGCCGGATGAGCAGAAGGGCCCCGCCGCACCCTAGCATCGGCGGGCGTGCCACTCTTGGGTTAGGAGTTCGATCCTGAGTAGCTCCGCCGCAATGCCGGGCTCAATCGGTCCCGGGCGGACGCTTTGCATCGGGCGTTTCCCGGCGCCGGTACAGGTTGTTCTGCCTGGTCACTTTGAGCCTGATTTTGGCCTAGTTGAGTTCCTTCCTGCTCTCTTCTCCAAAAAACGCGCGACCTTTTCTAAGCGACGTGAGAAAACGTCCTTTGCCAAGTCGGCGGTACTCAGGACTGCCGCACCCCCCCACGAGAAGCTGCGACGCGTGCCTCGGGAACAGCAAGTTGTTCTGGATGCTAGAGGCAGGGTACACGGTCAGGGTTGGACTGGGCGGGTGGTGTAGTGGCGCCGGACAACCCTAAACCTAAAATGCTTGGAGGTTTTACCTTGTGACGTCAGAGATCTACCGCGCAAGATTAAGGTTCAGGGTTCAAAAATACCTGAAAATCGAGGCATCTGAATACTGCTTTACTGTGGCGGGGCGGGAAGTGGTGCTAACTCCGTCGCCGCGGGACTGCGCCATCTGTGACAGCGAGTGGCTAGTTATGAACGCACGCGGCTTCGTCTCAGAGGAAGAAGCACGAGAATTCGGCCACAAGCTCCGATCCGCCGTTGAGCTGTCCGCCACCGCGACGCGACTTGGTGTCGATGTGGGGCGGGGCCTTCCGACAGTCGCATTTGCATACGGGGTCAAGGAGCACATGGCGACGGAGCACTCAGTCCTGATTCGCGACAACATTCACGGCCTAGATGTGTTTGTCGACGACCCTCGCGTGAAGATCGTATCGATGAATGCGACGGCCGGCGTATTGGCAGATCCGCAGACGTTCCTCTCCTTTGCTTCCGACTTACATGGTCAAGCTGCATCCATTTCACGACAGGCGCAGGAGGTCATCTTGTTGCTTAACTATGCCCTAATGCGTCCGGAGCCGGTCGCGCAGATTGTCTTTGCCATCTCGGCAGTCGAGATGCTCGGACAGCAGGAAACGTGGACTGAGAGCCAAAAACATCTATTGGCTGAACTAGCAGTTTCTGCAGAAACTTCGTCGCTAGGGAGCGAAGAAGAGCGCTTAGAGGTCGCGGACGCGATCAAGAAAAATCTTCATCGTTTGAGCTTGCGACAGGGTGTTTTGAGGCTATTCGAACGGCTTGACCTCGCGCATCTCAAGGGCAAGTGGGATAGCGTCTATGCTGAGCGGAGCAGGCTCGTGCACGGTTTAGCTCCTCGACCCGGGGCCAATTACTCGGAGCTTGCGCAGAAGGCCGTTAGCTTGTGCGGATACATCCTGCTGAAGGCGCTCGCAGCTGAGCTGCCGATTGCCAGCAGGTACACCGACGAATTCTACAAGTTGCCCTAGGCGCAGCAGGACGAGGCGGTGGCATATGAACTCAGTCACGCTGAATACCTGAGGCCCGTTTCACGTCGCGTAGCATCAGCGTCCCGCTCGACGTCATAGAGCTTGCCGAAGCATCTAAGGGCCTCCTCGGCGATCTGGCTGCGATTGTTCGCGCAAAGGTCGTAGAACTTGCGCCGCGCGTGCGCCAGCCAGCCCGCCTCGGTCACCCCTTGGGCCAGCAGCGCCTGCATCGGTAGAAGGTGCCCCACGGCTCGGCGACTGCCAAAGCCATCGACTACAGTCTCGGGCGCTGGACAACACTTGTGCGTTACCTCAACGACGGTGCCTTGCCGGCGGATAACAATTGGGCTGAGAACGAATACGACCTATTGCACTCGGGCGCGCCAACTGGCTGTTCGCCGGCAGCTTGCGTGCAGGCAAGCGAGCGGCCGCCCTCATGAGCTTGATCTAGTCGCCAAGCTCAACGACATCGACCCTTGGCACTACCTACGCGACGTGATGCAGCGGCTGCCAACACAGCCAGCAGCCCGCATCGCCGAGTTGCTGCCTCATCGCGGGGCGCGACTCTCACCAGAGTGATCGGCGCACTGCTCTGGTTGGCATGCGACGGGCGGGCGCCTACTTCTATCTCAGGCACTCTCGCAGAGCCACCGTCATCCCAAAAAGCAAGGGCCGCGATTGCGGCCCTTGTCATTTCCGATTGCCCTTGAGGCGACCCTGCGTGAGAGGCCAGTGACACCATCCTGAAGACAGGCATTCCGGCGCCGTCACGCCAAGATGGGGATCGCTGGTCCCTTACGCTGAAGTCGTCGCACACCACGTGCCCGCTCCAGGGCGTCTGCCCCCCGTTCTCGACAGGAGGCTCGCAAGCGTTGATATGCTGCGAGCGTGGAGTGGGCAGATTCTACGGGATGCAGGTGATACTCCCGTAAGTATGTTTTGTACGCATTTTGGGCTACCGAGCTCTGATGTCCTGTTTGTTAACAACAAGAGGGAATAATGAAAATTCAGTGTGTTGAAAAAGACATTCGCCAGGTCTTGGAGTCTGGCACTTATCTCATTCCACGCTTTCAGCGGCCTTTCTCTTGGGATGAAGACAACGTTGAAGAGTTCTGGGTCGATAGCACTTCAGACCTCTAAAAGGATTACTTCATCGGGGCGTTTGTCTCCTACAATCTTTCGAGCTCCTCTTTCGGTCTGGTGGATGGTCAGCAGCGCATAACGACCATCACCATTGCTCTGTGTGCCATCCGAGACAAGTTCAACGACCTCGGTTTTGCGGCTCCTGCGAAAGGAGTGCATCGCTTGATCGAGACGCGGGACCTCAACGACCAAGCTCAGTTTGTGCTCAAAACGGAGACGTCTTACCCTTACCTACAAGCCAAGATTCAAAGCCTGGAAAAGGAAAAGACCGAGATTGACATTGGGGAGGAAGAGAAGGCCATCAGTGCTGCCTACAAGCTCATTTACTCCTTTATTGATCAGGGAGTGAAGGATGCCGCTTCCAAGGTTGATCCAGCCAAAGTTAAGGTTGCTGGCAAAAAGTGGTTGGAGGGGGTTCGGGATAAGCTTTTGGGTCTTAAAGTAATTTCCATCACTTTGGATAACCAAGATGACGCGTATCTGATTTTCGAGACGCTCAATACCCGTGGAAAAGACCTCACGGCCGCAGACCTGGCGAAAAATCACCTGCTAAGGCTTCTGCCTTCAAAGGGCAAGGCCATCGACCGGCCCAAGGATCATTGGGTGGAGATGCAGAGCACTTTGGAGCAGGCAAACCGGCCGATCCAAATGGCCACCTTTCTTCACCACTACTGGCTTTCAAAGCACCCCTTCACTACCGAGAAGGAACTCTTCAAAGCCATCAAGAGTGAAGTGTCGGCCACCAACGTTCGTGCAGTGCTCGATGAGCTGAGGACGGACAGTGATCTTTACCGGGGGATCGCGGAGCCTGAGCGGCTCGCCCTTTGGAACAAGGGCAACCGGGATGTTGAAGACTCGCTTCGGTGCATCTCGGACGTTCTCAACATTCAGATTGCAAACCCACTGCTGCTAACGGTGCTGCGTCTGTTTAGTGCCAAGCAGCTCAAAGACGGACAGGTCAGGGAGATCTTTTGGCTGGTGGAGCGGTATCACTACCTCTACACCACGATCAGCAACCTGCCGTCCTCGGGTGGTGTGAGCAAGATGTATGCGGCTCATGCACGAGCTTTGGCTACTGCTGCGGACGCAAATGCTCGTGGCCTGTGCATCAACGAGTTCAAGAAGAAGATCAAGACCAAGGCGCCCGCTCGGGAGACCTTCATCACTCGATTCAAGGCACACAACTACTTGAACGCCAGGCACAAAGAGATCATCGGCTACACCCTCTGGAAAATCTACAAGCACCAAAACCCCGCGGTGGATGTGGACCGTCAGAGCCAATCGCTTGAACACCTACTTTCTCAGTCCACTGGTGGTGCTGCCATCCACAGCATCGGGAATCTGCTGGGTGTGCCCGCGAAGTACAACGGGGAGGTCTTGGCAGCCAACTCCTTTGCTCAGAAAAAGGCTCTTCTCATCCAGCACGGCTACATCTTGGAGCCTCAAATCGCCGCTGCAACAAGCTGGGGGGCAGCAGAGATCGAGCAGCGAACGAACGATCTGGCTGAGCTTGCTTACGACCAGGTTTGGGCCATCAAGTAGCGCCATCGAGGGGTCCACTTCTAAAAATAGGTTGACACCATCCTCACGCTTCCAGCCGCGGCCCTTCAAGATGGGGCGCTGGACGCTTACCACCTTCGCCTATACCTTGGCGGCGATCATCGATGGCGTCGGTGCTATTGCAGCTCGCTTTGGCGGCGAGCTGCGGCACCTTCCGACCGGGCTAGTCTTGATACTCGTCGCCGCTGTGCTCGTGCCCGAAGCATCCCTTGGTCGCTGACACTTGCGACCTACTTCGGCGATTACGGCAACGCGGCCAGCTCACGAAAAAATCTGCACAGGAGTGGGGTCAGATAGCGTCTCGCAAGTCAAGTTTCGGCACCGCGATCTGCAAGTTGAACGGCTGCCTCGAACGCAGCACGCCTTAGATCAGTATCGCCACCTTTTGCATACATGCTCAGCAACAGGGTCAGGCCTTAAATTTGAAGTGCCGCACTCGCTCGAAACCGGCGAAGCCGTCTTTGACGACGATGCGGAACTCAACACGATGAGGCTCCCAACCGTGCTGAATCGAGAGTTGGCACGGCTGTCCTGGTGCGGTGACAAGCAGGGCGCGTCTCAAACCTCGGCCGCCTTACGGTGCCTTCGACTTGCCGCCGCTCTTGGCCAACTTGCTCGCCAGCTGATCCAGTTCCTTGCTGTGGAACAGATCAATGCATTTCATCGTGTTGAAATCGGACTTGGCGACACCGGCGTACTTCCTCGCTACGTATTTGCCAACGAGGATGTCCAGTTCGTTGTACGCCTCGATCGGTTGGTTGCCGTACTCGAGGTAGCCGCTTGCGGTGTCGTTGGCGTCATCCTTCACCGCCGTTTCTGGAAACGCCTGGGCAAAACAGCGGCTCATCGCCCAATTCTTCAGAAGCGTCTTCTGTGAATACTTGCTGGTTTCCTGAGCTGGCGTGTGCTGGGAGAAAGCAAGCAGCACGGTGAAGGTCGTAGCGGCGAGCAGTCTCATTGCAGCACCCACAGATAAGCGGTTTCAGGGACAAACACACCGTTCTCCGGGTCGTACATCAAGTGGCAAGTGTCCGAGCACTTGGTTCCATCCCACAAAGTGACATGCCCGCTCGCGTCGCCCCACCCGTGCCCCTTCACCAGAAGAATGCCCTTCATCCCGGCGAAGTCCTGCAACTTGGGCGACTGCGCGGTCTTGTCCGGCTTTCCAAACGTGCGGTTCAGGTAGTCCAGCATGTCTTTGACCCGGTACAGGTAGAAGCGTTTGTCCGATCCGCTTACGGCCGCGTACCCCATGTTGCTGGAGATGGGATGACCGGTCTTGTTGAGAACGTAGCTCATCCGGATTGGGCAGGCGTTGCGGAAGATGTTCGCTTCCACATTCATTTGGACCTTCCCGCCAAGCTTCTTGCCGACCATGGCCACCGGAACGTTCACCTCCATGAACGTAGCCCATGCCATGCTGAATGATGGTCTTCCCATATAGCGCGCTCCCTGCTGAAGTTCTGGCGGATCTTACGTCGAGAGCGGATGCATCACGAACGGGAGCTATACACCCAGTTGGGGGAGTGCCTCGACCCGCAGGGGCTCTACCTCGGTCTTGGCAGGTTCGAGCTGCGGCGCCGGCCTCTGGCATTGTTAATAGGTCCTCCGCCCTGTTCGATCCTGCAGACTCCTTGTCATTCTTCCGCGCTACCTCGAAGATTGGGCGCATGCACGGGGGCAACATGGACTACTTTTCTATCGGCTATTTGTAATTCGTATTCGCGGCCGCCTTTGCTTCGCTTTATCTGGTGGCCCGCCAAGTTCGAAGATTTGGGGCATGGGTGCAGCGCGAAGCAGGACCGAAGGAGCGTGTCGGCGCCATGCTAGTCATTCTTGCGATCGTTGGTTTCGTGGCCGGCAGCCTTGCCCACCCCTTTGGGACACCGGTGTTCGGTGTGCCGAAGCTGGTAAACCTGTAGTGGCCTGCGTTCTGCCGGTAAGGCGCCGACCGTCTCATCCCGTCTTCTGCCGCCGAGGCAACGCATCTCCGCGAGGCTGTCCCCGTACTACTTATGACCCCATCATGCTGCCTCTAAGGGCGCATCAGGGTCAGATGCCAGATATGGCGCGGGAATAGATTGGAAAGGGAATAGCCATGAAAGCTGGCCACGATTACCTGCTGCTCGGTGAACTACCGGGCGGTGACGTATGAACACGCACAGACCCACAAGGAAGCAGTCCCTTCTAACCACAGAGACAAGTTCCGAGGCTTCGCTGGAAGCTTCATTCTCCGAAGTGGTCGGCCTGATCGAGCAGGCTCGTGTCCGCGCCTACCAGGCCGTCAACATCGAACTTGTCGGCCTCTACTGGCAGATCGGCGAATACATCAGCGGCAAGCTGGCGACGGCGGAATGGGGCGAAGGGGTAGTAGAGAGCCTGGCGCGCCACCTCATGCGTACCGTGCCTGAGCTGCGCGGCTTTTCGGTCCAGAACCTGTGGCGCATGCGTCAGTTCTTCGATACATACCGTGGCGACGCCGGGCTCTCGGCGCTGGTGCGAGCTTTGCCGTGGACGCACAACCTCATCGTTCTGGGTCAGGCCAAACGGATCGAGGAGCGTGAGTTCTACCTGCGCATGGCCGTGCAGGAGAAGTGGAGCAAGCGCGAGCTGGAACGCCAGCTTCGCCTCGGTGCCTTCGAACGAGCGGTGCTCGAAGCGCCAAAACTCTCACCAGCGGTGAGAGAAATGCACGGAGACGCGGCAACGCAGGTGTTCAAAGATGTCTACGCCCTTGAATTTCTTGGCCTACAGGTCGGCCACACCGAGGCCGACCTGCACCGCGGCCTACTGACCCAGATGCGCAACTTCCTCATCGAGCTCGGACGCGATTTCTGCTTCGTTGGTTCGCAGTTCCTGTTGCAAGTTGGCGGGCGCGACTTCGCCCTGGACCTGCTGTTCTTCCACCGCGGCCTGAACTGCCTGGTTGCCATCGAACTGAAGGTCGACCGCTTCGAACCCGAGCACTTGGGCAAGCTGAACTTCTATTTGGAAGCGTTGGACCGAGACGTGCGAAAACCGCACGAGAACCCCGCAATCGGTCTGTTGCTGTGCGCGTCGAAGGACAGCGAGGTGGTGGAGTACGCGCTGAGCCGCACGCTCTCGCCTGCGCTCGTAGCGCAGTACCAAACGCAGCTGCCGGACAAGCAACTGCTGGCGGCCAAGTTGCATGAGTTCTATGCGTTGAATACACCGGAAAGGGAAACGGAGTGAACCTGACACGGAAGCGGACGGACGTGTGTGGCGTTGGGCCCGCGCCTGCAGAGCCAGGAGGCTGCCGAAGCGTTCGGCTCCGGCCTCAAACTCGAATCCCACATCTCGCCAGGAGCATTGCAGGGCCTAGCCTTCACATTCATGACCTCCCCCCGCTATCAACGCGATCGATCGCGCGTCACTGGTCGGTACTTGCCTCCCGGCTAGCCTGAGGCCGAGGGAGCGGACGCAAGTCGGCGCGGGCAGTGTGATATGTCCCGTGACATCTCCACCCCAAACGTGGGATGGCTCGGCGTCACGAGGTCAGCAGAATCATGGGCAAGTCAACGAGCGAGGCTGGTCCGCAGTGCCAGCCAGCTCAGCAGTCCGTTGAGTTGCATGGCGTTGTTGCCTCTGCGAGCGAAACGAGGGAGGGAAATTGAGAACGTCGAAAGCTCCTTTTGGGGGGCTACTCCTGCTAGTGACAGGAGCAGCGATGGCGGCGGGATATACGCCGGTGCCGAGGATGACGGTCAAGTCGGTGATCGATGCCTACACGGGCGAGACAGGTGTGGCCGTGCACGAGCAAAGCGCTCGGGCCATGGTTGCCACTCGGCATGCAGAGGGCTACCTCGCCGGGGTGGCCGACGCATCGGAAGGCCGCAGTTGGTGCGACCAGGGCACCGTGAAGGTTGATGAGATCGATTCGATCGTGGTGGGCGAGTTGCGCAAGCTGCCGCCCGAGAAGCAGCAGCGGGCAGCGGCTCCCGAGATCCTGAAGATTCTTGCCACCAAGTTTCCCTGCAAACAAGGAAAGCAATGAAGCCGAGCTTTGCAACGCTGGCTGGCCAGTACTCCAGCAACAAGCGGGTGACCCAGGAAGATCTGCTTCGTGAGATCGGTGGGACGATCTGATCGGGAACGCGGCCTACACCAACACCTGCGCCATCCGAGTCAGCCTCGCGCTGATCAAATGTGGCGTCAACGTCCGCGGGCGCATTGCCATCAAACGGGGTGACCACAAAGGCAATCGCATCGAGCCTGGTCAAGCCAAGCTGGCGCGCCTGCTCGCAGAGACGGCGTATCTGGGGACGCCCGAGAAGTTCAAGAAAGCAGATGCCGAGGCAGGCATCGGGACTCGCAAAGGCGTCATCTCGTTCTGGAGCATCCCGGGCTACTTAAACGGTACCGGCGGACACATCGACATCATTTCGCCCGCGCTTGGCAACGTTCAGACGTGCGGTTCCGGCTGTTTCTGGACCTCTTCGGATGTCTGGTTCTGGCCCTTGACTTGACTGTTGAACGCGGGCAACTGGGAGGGGCGCCCCGACGCAGTTGGCTTGATCAACTTCAACGGTCGACGCCCACCGCATACCGCTGCACGTCGACCGCGCGGCAGTCATCCAGCCAGGCACCGGAAAGCCGCTGTTCGATCCGTAGTCGACACTGCAAGCGCTCGCGCGCCGGGTCAGGTCTTGAATTTGAAGTCCCGAACCTTGCCCTGAAGGTGGCAGGGTGGGGCGCTTGAGATTTGGGGGCTGTCCCCTCGTGCCGCTTTACGTTGCTTCAACGGACCGCGAGTCAACTATCGGACCGACCGATCGAACTTCTGGAGCCTCAGATGAAGCCGAAACTTCTGACAGTCGTGCTCTGCGGTGCCCTCGCGGGCATCGCCAGCGCGAAGGACCGCCCCGTCGATTCGCCAGAATCCGCGGGGCGAGCCTATGCAGAGGTCTACAAAGACATGGTGCTCGCCCTGTGTGTCGCAAAGGCCTACCAGAAGGAACCCGGAGCCGCTGCTGACGCGGGCAGCACGGTTGGGGCCTTGTGACCTGCTCCCCACCAGCCGTGCCAGGGTAAAGGAAGTGAAGTCCGTCAACCAGGAGAATGGCGGACATGAGGAAGAGCAAGTTCAGCGAGGAACAGATCATCGGGTTCCTCAAGCAGGCCGAGGCCGGTATTCCGGTGGCCGAGATCTGCCGCAAGGGCGGTTTCAGCGACGCGACGTTCTACAAGTGGCGCTCCAAGTTCGGCGGCATGGACGTGCCGGACGCGCAACGGCTGCGTGAGCTGGAGGCGGAGAACGCCAAGCTCAAGAAGCTGTTGGCCGAGGCGCACCTGGACATGCACGCGCTCAAGAGCGTCCTCGGGGTAAAGCGTTAGCCCCACGAGCCAAGCGCGAGGCGGTCCGCAAGATGGTTCAGGAACACCAACTGTCGGAGCGCCGTGCGTGTCGCCTCGTGGGGCTATCCCGCGACAGCTATCGGCACCCGCCGCAGGCCGACGCTCAGACACAGGCACTGGCCGGGCGCATCGTCGAGATCGCTCACGAACGGCGCCGGTTCGGCTACCGCCGCATCCACGACTTGTTGCGCCCGGAGTTCCCCAACGTCAACCACAAGCGTGTGTGGCGGCTGTACGCGGCGGCCAACCTGGCGGTGCGCAAGCGCAAGAAGGTTCGCAGGCCACCGGCCGAGCGCCTGCCGCTGCAGGCCGCCACGATGGTCAACGAGGTATGGAGCATGGATTTCGTCAGTGACAGCCTGGCCAATGGCCGACGACTGAAGTGCCTGACGGTCGCCGACGACTTCAGCCACGAGTGTGTTGACATCACGGTCGATTACGGCATCTCGGGTGAGTACGTCACGAGGCTGCTGGACCGTGCGGCTCGCTTCCGAGGCTACCCCGCCGCTGTGCGGACCGACAACGGGCCGGAGTTCACGAGCCGCGCCTTCATCGCGTGGACCATCGAGCACGGCGTGCGGCACCTGCTGATCCAGCCCGGCAGACCCATGCAGAACGGCTACATCGAGAGCTTCAACGGCAAGTTCCGGGACGAGTGCCTGAACGAGCATTGGTTCCAGACCCTGCAGCAGGCCCGGGAGACCATCGCGCACTGGCGACGCGACTACAACGAGGTGCGACCGCACAGCAGCATCGGACGCATCCCACCCTCGCGCTTCGCCGAACAGCACCGCCAGCATTCAGGCAGTGCTGCTCACCAACCTTCAGCTTCACACGAGATCAATTAACCTTCAACCCCGGACTCCTTCCATACGACTGGCACGGCAGAAGGGGGCAGGTCACTTGCGCGATTGGGCGAACTACGACATGGAGAACAGCCCACACGAAATCGAGGCGTTGGTGGACTCCTACCTGGCTCGCAACTACCACAACCCGCTCGTCGAGCCGGAAGTGAAGGGCGTACGCTTTGACATGCTCAAGTGCCTAGACCTGTACCACAGCAAGGAACTTGAAGCACAGGTGAAGCGCTTCGTTATCAAGCCCAAGCGCTCGTTCCGGCAAGACAACCCGCCGTCTGCTCGCTGACCTTTTCGAGCGACCTCGCTCCGGCCCGCGAAGATCCGGCAGGCCGCTCTGAGGATCGCTCAGACGAATGCTTCGAGGCGCTTGCAGACCGAACTGGGGCACTGCTGCTTGTACGAGGAAAGGAGCCGGAGTGCCGTGGCAGGGTCGTCATGTGGCAGCTTTGGAGGCTTGGCGAGGCCGCTTTGTGGAAGACTTGCGCCAGCCCGGGTTGGACGGTGGCAGGGTGGAGCTTCAGGTTTCGCTCCCGTCGGGACGAGGCTGGTATGACCTTTACTCCTCCCACGAGTCACCTCGTCGACGAGCATGGACCTCACGGAACGCACTTCCCATCCAGGCACCTCAATCTCCATGTCCGATGAGCGCAGACTTCTTAACATGCAGACCGATGACGATGAGCGCTGGGAGGCGCACCTCGACGCCTACCGCAGAGCGGATGGACTTTACCGGGGAGGGAAGTTGAAGGAAGCTCTTCTGACTTTTCGAGTAGCGCTGTCGCTTGAACCAGGTGATAGCGACACCCTCTGGGCTATCGCGGACTGCTACAGCGAACTCGGAAAATACTGGAAGGCAAAAAGCCTGTACAAGCAAGCTATGCGTGACGCGGATCCTGGGGACAAAGGGGATCTGACGTACAACATCGCCAATGCGTTATTGGATGCGGGCCAGCCTCGGGCCGCCCTCAAGCTCTATAGGCGCGTTCCTCGCAGTTCCAAGTCTTTCTTGCTGGCCAAGCGTAACGCGATACTCGCTGTGAGGCGGGTGGGCTCAAGAAGGGCGTGATCCTTTTCGAGGTTCAAGGATGGAGCGACGCCAGTGGCCACGCCACGCTCTTCGAACACCACGCAGGGTCAGATACCGTCTTGAAAGTCAAGCTTGGGCATTGCCAAACTGACATCGAAAGCCCTGCGCGAACGAACGACACCGAAGATCAGCAGCGCGAGCTTGTGCATACAGGCGCCGATGACGGCTTTGGGTGCCATCCCCTGAGAACGCAGGCGGTCGCCGAAAGCCTTCACGGCCTGGTTGTGCTGCATCGCGACGATGGCCGGCATGTATAGCGCGGTGCGCATTGCCGCATGACCGGTACGATTCAGTATCGTTCGGCCCTTGATCGATGTGCCCGACTGCCGTTGCCTTGGTGTCACCCCGAGGAACGCGGCCAGCGCTTTGGCATTGCCGAATCGACGCACGTCGCCGAGGTAGGCGAGGACCTTGGCAACCGTCACGGGTCCCAATCCCGGGATGCTTTGCATCAGCGCCGCGTCCTCGCGCAGATCGGCATGTCCATCGATGTGATCGTCAATCTGTCGCTGCAGATCGACCATGCAGCGCTTGAGCCACTGAATGTGATCGTCGATTGACTGTCGCAACCCAGCATTGTTGTCCAGCGCCTCGAGTCGATTGGATTCTTGCTGCACCATGTCTTTGAGGATCTGCAGGCGATCCACCAGGGCCCGCAGATGACGCACATGTGCAGGTGCAGCGACCCAACGCTCAGGCGCATGCTTGGAGCAGAAGCGCGCGAGCAACAACTGCGCGTCCGCGCGGTCGTTCTTGTTGCGCATCAGTTCACTTTGCGCGAAGCCGTTGACGCGCAGTGGATTGACGACGCTAGCAAACGCGCCGGGGTCAGGCGCTAAATTTAAAGCCTCGCACCTTGCCCAATGTGGTAGGGCAGGAATCCAAGATCTGCGGCGACCCCCTCGTCATATGGCGACCAATCCTGATACCGCGAGATCACACGCGCCAAGCTTGACGTCTGTGGCCCTCACAAAATAGCCGTCGCACTTGCTTCGAAGGCGCTGGCACCTGGTCCCTCCGGCCTTGGCCGCCGCGTGGCCTAGGGCCAACTAGGAGATGTGCTCGCAATTGACCAGCGCTTGACGCGGCACCGTAAGCTCCCGCTGCGAGGGCCTTCTGTTGTCGTCAAGCACGTCGACCGCGACCCTGTCTGGACCACTGCGCTCGCCGCCCGGCCTTTGAGAATCGCACATTCTTCTGATGCAGAAGCCCTGGCGCGAGCGCTGCGCGTGACGTGTTCTGTCACACGTTCACCCCTAAGGTGGGATGGCTCGACCTGGCGCGGCAAGCAGAATGACTGCGGGAAATTCTGCTGCGATGGAGACCCGCTGATGACATCAATCACGCCCTATGAGCAGGAAGACGTTTCGCCTGACCCAAAACTGTCTCCGCAGTTGACGAAGGCACTCCGTTCCTTGACCTGGGAGGCCCTGTCTACTGGCTTCAACAGGTCACTAAAGGTGGGTGGAGTAGTCGGCACCCTCCAGGTTTTCATCTATTACTTATCCCTACGATACAACCCCATTGACAGCTTGGAAGGGCTGGGCGCAGCGGCGATGCTCGTTGCGGGCATCTCGTTTCTGGTCGGCATGTCGCTGTTTTGCATTTGGGGCTTCCCAGTGATCTGGTTCAATGCGCTGGTAGCTCAACGTGGCGCCGAACGCACTCACGACTGGTTCGGTGCCAGGGCAGCAGCCCCCGCCTCGCCTTCGGACGATCCGTCCGCCGACAGGGGGAAAGTTCTAGTCTTTGTTATAGCAACGTTCGCGTTCCCCTGGCTTGCAGTGCTGGCAGCTGCACTTCCTGATTACTTCTTCGGCCAGGTCTACCAGCGCCATGTGGCATCGGGATTCGCGGCTGCAGCGTTGATTTACGCCGCACCTTATCTCTTCGACTGCTGGAATACAATTCAAAGTAGTTCACAAGGCCCCTCCTACTTCTGGCCCCAGGTGTTTTTCCCTCGATTGCTCGTTGTCATTGTGACATGCGTCGTTGGGGCATTTCCGTTGCTTGCTTTTCTCACAGTTGCCTCTCTGCCCAGCGACGGCCTGGTTGAATCCGAGCTTGATTTTTCGATGACCATCGCAGCTGGCATATTTGCCGTTGTCGCTTCAAATGCAGTGAATGTGTACCTAAGTCTCTCCACTGGACGGACTGACCAAACCTTTCATTTTGCTAAGTGGACGTTGCAGGCAGGTGTTGCTCTCGTGGCGTTCCTCTTCATGATTTTCCTGATGGGCAGAGTTTCGTCACTTCAAAACCAGGTCATGTCGCTTGCTTCCGTGAGGCTCTCGCCCGCGCGGGTCGTGTTGGACGAGACGGGCTGCAAAGCACTGCGCTATCTGGGCGCTTCGGACGCCGCGATGGTTCGAGCCTCTACGCCGCACTTCTCATCGCCATCGCCGGGTGCAGCTTCCGACGGCCAGGCCTCCGAGCCTGCTCCCGACAAAGAGGACCAACCTTGCACCTTACGCGGTGTCACGGTGGGATCGCGCTTGGGTTCGGCGTGGCGATTCAACTGTAACGCCTTCGAAGCGCAGGCTGCGGAACTACGGGGCGCTGCCGGGCGCTACGGGTTTGTTCTTCAAGCCGAAAATGTCCTCGGGTGGTCTGTCGAGTCCAAGCACGCGCCGCCATCGGAGAAAGGGGCTGACCCTGTCCGTGACATTTGCAAGGCGATCCGCGGGGACCTCGCTTCTTCCGCAAGGCGTGACGAGGAAGCTTACGAAGCCGGTGGGGCGGACGGGAAAGCAGGCGCACCGAGTCGCCGAAGGTATCTCTCCTCGTGGAGCATAGAAATTGGACAGACATGAAGCGAGAGGGATCGCGGCGCAGTTCGTTGCTGTGAACGTCGCTGCCCCTCCCGAGGATTGCTACTTGATCGTCGACGCGGGCGTGATCGAGGACCAAGACGGCTGGTACTTCCCGTACCAGAGTGCCCGTTTCATTGAAACCAACGACATCAGCTATTCAGTGGTGGGCAACTGCCCGATCTTTGTCTCGAAGTGCGGGAAGACCGCTGAACTAAGAAGACCGCCTCTTCACCTCATTACGAGGGTCCGGCCCAGAGTTTGACGTCCGGCGGCTCGGGCCGAATAGTGACGCGAGGTAGACGAGCGCAACACGCAGCTGCCTGCTCGCAGCGTGGGCGCCGCGCCAGCTTATTTGCTAAGCCGTCGAGACAAACCTGAGCTAAGCAACCGGTCCACTCGCACGATAGTTGATGACGCTATGAACTACACGTTGCGCAACGACGCCTGCGCGGGCACGTGCCGGGGTCAGATACCGTCTTAAAAGTCAAGCTTGGGCATTGCCAAACTGGCATCGAAAGCCCTGCGCGAACGAACGACACCGAAGATCAGCAGCACGAGCTTGTGCATACAGGCACCGACGACGGCTTTGGGTGCCATCCCGTGTGAACGCAGGCGGTCGCCGAAAGCCTTGACCGCCTGGTTGTGCTGCATCCCGACGATTGCCAGCATGTATAGCGCGCTGCGCATTGCGGCCTGACCGGTACGATTCAGTATCGTTCGGCCCTTGATCGATATGCCCGACTGCCGTTGCCTTGGTGTCACCCCAGTCCCGCATCTTGCCGGGAACAGACCAATCGCCTGGAACGGGGTGGTCACCGGAACAAGGTGGACAACAGATGGGATGCCACCGGCAGACCACTCGTGGCCTCGAAGAAGTCCACACCCTTTTGCGCAGGCCGGATCGAGGCGAACAGCGCGGGGAAGTAGGGCTGCCGCAGGTGGTGCACCGTCTGGCATTCTTCGCATGCGTGAAACTGCGGGAGGAAGTGCTGATTCTTCCGCGTGCCCACCGGCCCCACCGCATCCCAAACTTTCAGAGAGGCTTGCATCGATACCGGCTTGCACTGCCCGCGCCAGTCAACGTTCCCGAGAACCGCCACGTAGAAACCAATCAGGTTCGAGACGAGGTCCTCTTCACTGAAGCCGCTGTCGGTAAGCATGGAAAGCGATGCTTGGACGTTCTCGAATCCCATCGACACTTCCATGAAGATCGCCAGCGCCACGGACCGCTTGACCGCGAGCGGCAACCCTTTGCGCACGAAATAGAACTTCGTGAAATCGCGCGAAAAGCCCATCTTGCTCATCGCCTGCCGATACATGACCAAGTGGTGATTGTTGTGGCCGCTGACCTTTAGCCCTCGCTCCAACAAGATGTCTTTCCAAAGGTAGCTGGCACTCGCGTGGCGGTTGCGCGGAGTGTCCACCGACTGCAGATGGCCTACGTCGATCCAGCCGCAGTTGCAGGTGTAAGTCAGGCGGTGCGGAATATCGGCTCGGGTTGACATCTCGGAACCTCCCTGTTTGCTTCCCTCTTCGGGGTGCTTGTTGTCGTCTGGCTAATCGAAGTGGGTCAAGCTGACCCGCAGGCCCGCAGCGGCGGGTACCTCCTCCAGCGTCATCAGCACGCTGCCATCCGTTGGCGACGTGTACTGCGCTTCCTTCGCGGTGGTCGACGCCGTCTGCGCTTGCGAGCCACTGTCGGGTGGCGCATGCGAAAAGCCTTGCTCGTCCAAATACCGCTGCAGGGTTCGCCAGGCTTGTGCCGCGTCGGCCTGCGAGACGTAGAAGCTCACTTGTGACTGCGGCAGCTTATTGCCATCGCCGACCGAGCCAAAGTACTCGGCGGGCTGAAGGGCGGCAGCAATTGGGGCATTGCGCACCAGGCTGGAGATGCCCAGATAGTAGGTAAGAGAACCGGGCTGCGGCGTGTAATCCTCCTGTGAGAACAGGTAGGCAATCGCCGCAAGGCCTGCACCAGCTGACAGCGCAACGCAGAGAACCCCGATTTTTAGGACCGTTCCAAGACGCATGAGTAGATGGGCTGCAGCCAGAGCATTGAAGATACCGTAGGAACAGCGCGCTCTCTAGACCCAGCTGCCGTAAACGCTTGTAATCCAAATGTCCTGCAGCGGTCGCCTGCCCATCTTCATCGCACCGCTCACAGGCGCCGAGCTTCGTCGGACGCCACTCGAAGTGGCAGAGACCGCACCACGCCGGTATGCCTCGCGCAGGACAGCGTCCTCCGTGAGCAGATACCTCAACACATCTCCCGGCGGCAAGGGCGTGGTGTTTCGGCTTTGCAATGCTTGAGACGCAGCTACGGTGCCGTAGGCTTTCGGCCATTCTTCGCGAGCTTGCTCGCGAGTTGATCCAGTTCCTTGCTGTGGAACAGGTCGATGCACTTCATCGTGTTGAACTCTGACTCCACAGCGCCGCCATACTTCCGGTTCGCATACCGGTCTGCCAAGTCCCGCAGCGCGTCGTAGGCCTCGATCGGCTGTTGCCCGAACTCCAAATAGGCGCTGGCGGTCGCATTGGCGTCCGCCTTGGCCGCAGGGTCCTTTGAGATCTTGGCCAGGCAGACGCTCAAGGCCCAGTTTTTCAGCAGCGTCTTCTGGTTGTACGTCTCGGTCATGCTGCGGGAGTACTGGGCCCGATCGCTTTCATCAGCGCGGGCGAGATGGCCGAGGGTGAGCAGGACGAGGCTGACCGCAATGAGCGCCGATTTCATCGCAGTACCCATATCGAGGCGACGTCTGGGACGAAGGGGCCGTTGTCTGGATCATGCATGAGGTGGCAACTGTCCGAACACTTGGTGCCATCCCACAGCGTCACGTGCCCCCTTGCGTTTCCCCAACCATGGCCCTTCACCACGATGATTCCTTTCATCCCCGCAAAGTCGGCCTGCGTGGGTGACTTCACGGTTTTGTCTGGCTTGCCGAAGGCGTGCTCAAGGTAGCTCATCATGTCGCCGACGCGGTAGATGTACTGGTGCCGGTCGCCGCCACTGACCATCGCGTATTGCGAGCTCTTGGGGATGGGGAAGCCCGTCACGTTGAGCACATAGCTCATGCGGATCGGGCAGGCGTTTTGAAACCCGCCCTCGGGCAACTCAATGTTCTTTTGAACGTTGCCGCCGATCTTCTTTCCAACTTCGGCAACCGAGACCCGAACTGCCATGAAGGCAGCCCATGCAGAATTGAATGATGGCCTTCCCATGCTGCACTCCCTGCTGTAGTTTGCCGGGATCTTACGACGCCATGCCACGTGCTGCGAACTGACCTATACGCCCAGTTGGGGGAGGTATGCTGCTCATCTCGAGCTGCAAGGGCTTCCTTCTGCGTCACCTCGCTGGTGAACAAGATGAGCATCCGCCTAGTGCTTCCCATCGCGGTACTTCGTTGCCTGACGCTGTGGTGCACACACTCGGGCGTGCCCGGCCTGCGCGGCTTTTCGCTGCAGAACCTGAGGCGCATGCGACAGTTCTTCGCCACGTATCGGGACGACAAACTCTCACCGCTGGTGAGAGTTTGTCGTGAACGCTCAACCTCATCATCCTGGACCAATCCAAACGGACCGAGGAGCGTGAGTTCTACCTGCGCATAGCCGTGCAGGAGAAGTGGAGCAGTCGTGAACTGGAGCGCCAGCTTCGCCTCGGTGCCTTCGAGCGCGCCATACAGCGTCAGGGTCAGACCTTGAATTTGAACTCCCGCATCTCGAAGGTATGCAATGGGATGGACGCTCCTTCCGGGCGAGTGGTTGCTGACACTTCCACTCTGGCACATTGATGCCGTCACCGGGTGGGGGCGTCCATCCCATTGCGTACGAAACAATAGCGTCCTTGGACACCATCGATCCCCAGGGATGAAATGTGGCAGCCATGACACGAGAGTCAGCGGTGCGGTGGGGATCTGAATATGACAGGGCGGCACGCAACGGCGTTGAGCTGCGCTTCATCCAACCCGGCACCGAAAACAAGGTATCGACTGGCGACGCTCACGGCGACCCTGGGGTAGCGGTTCGGTGAGAAGGCTCGACAAGTAGCAGGCACGAGTCCATTCCGCCGGGCCGACCGCAAACAGTTGCGGTATGGCGATTGAGAACCTCGCCCTTACGGCCGGCGCACCCTTGCCCGCCAGGCGAGCGCTCCCAGTCCGACGAACACCAGTGCCACGGTGTGAGGCTCAGGAACCGGGGTCAACAGCAGAGCCGCGTATTGATCAGTCCCCCGGAGTTGAGCGCCGACCAGAATCTGTCCTCGGTTGTTGATGTCGTGCGCACTGACGATGTTCCACTTTTCCTGCATGCCGGGCACCAACCTTGTGTACAACTCGAAGGTTTCGCCATCGACGTAGGCAAAGTGTCGCGCGTCCACGTCCCGGCCGAAGAGCCGGCCCAAAACGTCACCTGCGTCGTTCATGGCCACCGGGGTGCTCCACCAGTAGTCGCTGTTCTCGGGCAGGGGTATCGCCACCGTGCCGTTCTCGGCGTCCCAGATGGCCGCGTGCATGTCCATGTCTCCGAGGGTCCCGTACCACAGTGCGACCTGCCCCGCCTCGTTGATGTCGCTTGCGCTACCGATGATTTCCCCATTCGGTCCTTTCAACAAGTTCATCTGACCGTCGCTGTAATACATGGGAGAGTCGGGGCCGGACTCGTACCCAAGGCTTCCCACCGCTTGGCCCCGGTCGTTGATGGCAACCGCCTCGCCGCGGATGAACTCCGGCAGCAGCCCCAGAGACCGAACCGACGTGCCGTCGTAGATGAACGGGGTGCGCTGCCCGTGTTCATTGGGCAAGCTGCCGGCCAGCATGCCGGACGCATTGATGGAGCGCACGTCGACGCTGCGACCCAGGGTCCCGAGACTGGTCGTCACCCCGTCTCGGTAGACGAAGGCGTGCCGTTCTTCACCGACGGTGGCAGACCCGGCGACCTGCCCGCTGTTGTTGATGTCGCTCGCCCAGGTCTGGGTTGCCCCCTTCGGCGGCGGCAATAGTCGAAGTGCGGTTGTCGGGCTCCAGATGAAGGCGTGGTAGCCGCCACGGCCATCGGAGATATCGCCAACCACTTCGCCGAGGTCGTTCATGCTGGTGACGGAGACGTACGCTGGTGTGCCGGCCTTGATTTCGGTGACCGTGTAGCGGGGGCCAGCGGCGTCCTGCGCAGACGCAGTAGCAGCCCCGAGAGGGGCCAGCGCGAGAAGCGCGGAGAAGAGCAGTCGGGTCGGTTGAAACACGGTAGGTCCCTGGTCGGTATGGCGAAGTGGGCGGTCGTTCTTGAGCTGCAAGCCCTTGCACTTGCGCAGCCTCGTCCGCCATGCGCAGACGAGCCCACGGGAGGTCAAGCGCCGAACCGAGACCGCCGCGTCGACCGGCGCAGTACCAGCAGCAGGATCGCCGCTCCGCCAAGGAGCAACGAGCTTGAACTGGGCTCGGGAATGGGAGGTGGCGGCCAGTCGAAGGAGGCAGCACCAGAGGGCGACGAGATCGCTACGCCGTTGATGAAGAATGGCGCCACGTCTTCATGGTGACCAGCCTGTACGACCGCGAACGTATCGAACGGCTCGTCGCTCACCATGCCGAAGAAGCCGGTTTCGCCCTGCAGCCTGAAAGTGTCGAGAGAGTTCCCGAGGAACGAGATGTCGACCCCGGCCGTTGTCGTGTCGCCGTATATGCCGAGGGCCATGAAATTCGTCGAGGTGGGGCGGTTGGGGTCGGCCGAAACCAGCGCACCGGTGACGATTCGGAACTGTGTTCCTTGCGGTGGGGACGCGATGGCATTGTCGAACCAGGTGACCTTCGGATCGCCGAGCCAGCAGTCCCCGCCGGGCTTGCTACAGCTTTCGAACCTCATGTCGTCGCTGAATCGGTCACCCGGTACCGCGATGCCCGGCGCCGGCCCGCCTTCGAAGGTGATGAGATCGTGCAAGCCGCCGGTTGCCGCGAGGTAGGTGTCGACACTGCGATACACCGTGAGGGCCGCGCTGGCTGACGGGTGAAGCAAAAACAGCAAAGGCAGCAACATTGCACGGGCCCAGCCTTCGACGAACCGCTTCTTGCCCATGTCTCGCTCCATCGATTTCAGGCGAACCTTGCCCCCTGGAAGGGTAGGCGCAGCCTGGCGTGCCTGCCCCCCTTGCTTGCGGGGCGACCGAAGCGACGCGGATCTTTCGCGGAGCAGCGGGCGGGCAGCTGAGATGCTTCCCTGACGCTCGGCAGCGCTGAGAGAATTGCACGGCGAGGCGGCAACGCAGGTGTTCAAGGACGGCTAAGCCCTCGAATTCCTTGGACTGCAGGTGGCACACCGAGGCGGAGCTGCACCGCGGCCTACTGACCCAGATGCGCAACTTCCTCATCGAGCTCGGACGCGATTTCTGCTTCATTGGTTCGCAGTTCCCGTTGCAGGCTCGAATCGCGAGGCTTTACTCAGAGGTAAGCTTGACAGCCGAGCCTGTCTTCACCAAGGAAGGCTTTCGGGTCATCGAGCGCCGGATCGTCAACGTGAGAGGCGAGGCCAAAGGTCGAAGCCTCACTCCTTCAGGACCGCGGTATGCACACACAGTGGCGACGAACAATCAACTCTGTAGAACGCCGCGCCTGCGGAGCAGGGAGGCTGCCGAAGCGTTGGGGTCACGAGAAGGCACCACTGATGACCGCTATGAGCGTCAACCCCGAAGAGTAATGAGCATGAAACACCGTCGGCCGCATCACCAAGGTCAAGTCGCAACAGCCTCGTCCCGTCTCGCCGTCGCTGTCGTGATGTGGCTCGGCGCGACTGCGTCTTTTGCCGACACGGCACCGCCGATCCGCGTGGTGCGCGTTGGGCATGGCAATGTGGAAGGGTTGAAGAACATTATCAGCGTCAGCCATGACGCCTGCCGGGCAGCCAAGGGACTGCCGCCGGCACCAGCGCCACTGCCGCCCGACAGGGTCTTGGCAAAGCTGGTTTTGTTCGAGCAGGAAGAATTGTTCGACGGCCCGCTGTGGGCCGAATACAAGCTTGTCAGAACTGTTGGCGCCGATCCCCGGCACGACTGCCAGATCGTGGTTTTCAATCAAAGGACGGCGGTCATCGAGCGGACCTGTAAATCGAGAATCGGCGCCTTCTCCGAGTTGCTCCTGAACCTGACAGACAAGTCAGCACCTCCGATCAGGCCCCCGCATATCAGCGAAGAAAAGCTCTCTGACTTGGCCTGCCAAAGCAAGAAGCCTGCAGCAGACATGGACCCAAGCGGGTTGGCCACAGCTGACGCCAGCGGCACGCCATGCGTGTGGAACTCTGCCCTGCATGCGCGTGCATCAGGGGGAAAAGCGGTTGGGAATCAGCCGGACAAGAGCAGCCTGGATTCCTGTTTGTACGCGAAGCGCCCTAGCTATGACTCGAACGGTCTTCAGCGGCCCGTGGTGCTGGCGACCGCAAAACCGACGCAGGCCCTGCTGGAGTCACTGTACGGCGACGTCGTCGCAACCTGGAACACGAAACTTCAAGCCTTCTCGGACGGAGTCCCCATTCCGTCGTACAAATTCACGCGGGCATCGGCCGAAGCATTTGCGAAGCAGCCGACAACAACTCCTTTGCAAGGACACCGATGACGGCCAGGTTGCCACATCAAGGTCAAACCCGGGGGAGCATCGGTAGAACGGGAAGCAGCATGGGAACGGCCAAGAAGCACGCGGATGGCATGGTGTGCCCGGAAGGTTCGAGACGGTCAGGCAACAGAGGTCAGGCAACAGGGTCCGGCCTTCAATTTGAAGTCCCGCCCCGTCCTCGAACATTGCACAGTGCCCCACTTCAGATTTAAGGCCTGACCCCGTCTCGTGACCCTGGAACGGCAGGAAGAGATCAAGTCGCCGTGCTGGCTGCCCGGCGCCGGCGTGCCAATGCGCCAACCGCGGCAAGGCCCGCGGCCATCAAGGCATAAGTCGCCGGCTCAGGAACCGGAGCGGTGTAGTGGTAGGCAAAGGCGTCCATGCCGAGGTAGAGCCGCACCGACTGCGAGGAGCGATTCTCGTAGATGTAGGAGAACGATTGGGTAGCGGAGTCGAGAAGGCCGTCCGCGACCTCCACCATGTTCTGACCGATCGCATCCGGCCCGGGGCGCCCGGGAAAATTGAGCCAAGCCGATGCGATGCCGACGACGCCCTCACACGGCACCTCCCCCAAGCAGATGTCGGCCTTGAGCACGCCGGAAAAGGTGAATGCTGAATTGGGCGCGAGCGTCACATACCCTTCGGTTGCGACCTTTCCCTCGGACCATCCCCCGCCCGGGTTCGCTGGATACCGCACCGTCGCGCTGAGGCTGTCCGCACCGCTCTGCAGCTTCACGCTGTTCTCTTCGACCGTATGCTTGGCGAAGAACGTGTCGGCCTTGAAGCTGCGGTCACCGGTGTAGACCTGGTAGAACTCTGTCAGACCAGCGTCGAAGGTAAAGCTCGCATCGATCTCGTCATCGGGCGTCAGATCGGTCACCACGAAGCGCAACTGCTCGACGGACGCCTGGGCCAGCACGTCTGCGCCCGCCGGGGCGGCAACGCACAAGGCAGCCGCGGCCGCCAGGATAGTCTTGGACAACATATCACTCCCTATGGAAAACAAGTTCTTGTGCACGATGGGAAGGCGCCCGCCCATTGAGGTGGGCCCTACGGCCGCGCACAGTGTACGCATCTGAGGCGTCGTCGCTGGTTGATGTTTGTAAATACTCGCTCGGGCCCGACCGCCGTATGTCCAGGCACTTGAGCAGGTCGAATTTGGCACCGGCATAACCATCGACGGGGTTGGTGTAGTCCCGGCGCAGATACTTCTCCACCAGCTGGTCGGTTGCCGCGTCGCCCTTGTCTTCTTCGTAGTACGTCCACTCGATAAACGCGCTCTTGCTGATGTCGGCGTCCTCGCCGCCAGCCGATCCCTTGTAAGCCGCAGAGATGCAGCTTGCCAGTGCCCTGTCCTTGTAGTTCTGCCCATTGGTCCGGCGCGGCGCATTGATGCAATCGGCCGCACCGGCCGTGAGCGACGAGAACAGCAAGAGGACCGTGAATGTGCGTGCAGCCATCATTTGAGCGCGCAGAAGCTCGCTTGGCTCGTGCGGTAGGTCACTCGCGGCACGTTGAGGTAGCAGCGGTCATAACAGCTCGCGCCATCGTCAAGCGCGAGTTGTCCTCTGGCGTCGCTCCATCGAGTTTTTCAGACCGAGCAGCCCCCGGCTCTGAGCAACAACCCCCCCTACGATCGCACAGATGGTGTCTCGATCACCGCCACCGCTAACGGCCAACCACATTGCATCTTCGAAACCAGGTAAGCGTACGGTCAACGCGCCTTGACCGTACGCTCACACAACAGCATCGACAAACGGTTGAGCTACGGGGCGACGGCCTGCCGCTTTAAGCTTGCGCGAGCGGATTGGAACCCGTCGAGCGGTGTGACCGTTCACCGCGCCTGAGGTCGCATCCGCGCAATCCTTCCCTGCCCTGAACGGCGGGGCTTGCCGCGCACCGGGTCAGTAGTAGTCCTCTTCACGCTGATGCCGCACAGCCAACACGACGATGTTCGACGGTCCGGAAATCTCATAGAGGGCCACGTACCCGGTCCGGCCGAACGGAATGATGAGTTCACGTCGGGTGGGGCTCTTTCCGGTCTTTCTAAAGCTGTACGGAGTCGCAGCCAGCTGATGAAACACAGCCGAGCGGATCGCGTGAATTGCCAGTTGGGCATCGTCGAGATCTTCGACCGTCTGGGCCCTGTCCAGCAAGAAATCGAACAGGCGTGCGAGGTCGTCGTCTGCTTCAGGAGAGAAACGAACCTCGAAGCTCATCCTTCGAGTTGCCGCCGCTTCGCATCAAGCTTGCCCTGCAGCCGCTCCAGTACGTCATCGGCCGACACGGTCACGCCCGTCCGCTGGTAGTTCTCCCAAGCGGTCTCGCCGCGCTCGTGAAACCGGGTTTGGACGCGGCGGTACTCCACCGCTTTGCGTACGGAAGCCTCGACGAATTCCGACAGCGTCTCGCCGGGGTGCAAGACGGCCTCGAGCTCATTGCGCAGTTCCGGCTCAACGCGGACTTGGGGAAGCACGGCGGATTTCATGCTCTGATTGTATTGCATTTGCGTTGCAAGCGCAATTTTGGGACTGCGGAGCGCAAAGCGCTCGCTTGGCGTGTGGCCTGACCCGCGAGCAAGGGGCGGCTCTGTCGTCAAGCCGCCCGGACGACGGTGAGCCCGCTGTAGCCGGGGGACATGCGGCTCATTTGCTCAACGGCGAGTGCTTGTACGTCGACTCGCGTTGTTTGGGGGCCGGCAGTAGGTACACAGCGTCGATGCACTGGACGAAACGGTACGACGCGCCATAGCCGCGGCAAAAATGAGCCTCCAAGGCCCTCGATTTTTGGGTGGACTTGTCCGGCCGCAAACCCGTACCGTCTCTGTAGTTCATCCGGAGATTCACCAGAACCGCGAGAGGCCCGTCGTTGAGGGCGGGGAGGGGAAGCTTACGGCCAGCAATGTCCCCTGTTCGCATCGCCTGCGTTCCTTGTCCGTAGGCTGCTACGCAGTTCGCCCAGCAGGCGCAGGTGCTGTGCGCGACGACGGAGCAGAAGAGGGCTCTTGGCAAGGCCGACTGCAGAGTATGCGAGCGGCCGCGCTGCAGCGGCGACCGCGGCAGCGCCGGCGTGCTGTGGTTGAACGGTCCTCTGCGGAGTCGCCGCGGCGCACTACGCCTGGCGTCCTCCGGGCCCATCTCACGCGGCCGGCGGGGCTCGACGGGCCTCGGCGTGGCGGCAGCGCCGCGTATAGAAAGAGAGCAGACCTAGGCCACCCGCCAGCAGCGCATAGGTGGAAGGCTCAGGCACGGCCGGGACATCCGCACTGACATCGGCGTGGAGGGTCAGGAACAGGGCGTGGTCGAGCAATTGGTCAGACCGATTGATCATCGTCGTCGAGATAGAAGCGGAGTGCTCCCAACTCTCGGCGAATTCGTCGGTACTGGTGCGGGTACCTGTGCTCCCGATGTTTTCGAACTCCGAGGGTTGGTCAATCGCACGGCTGTCGATGGAGGCGCTGGCCGAGGCCGTCGTGTATACGCCATCGAGCACCCCCGCATCGGTCGCCCTCACAGCGACGTCGACTGTGACGATGAGCTGGGTGTTCGGCTTCAGCAAGATGCCCAGTTCCCCGGTGGGAGGTTGCAAATAAGGGACATCGCGATAGGTGTACAGCTGCGACAAGAGCTCGCCGCGTCTCCACAGATTGCTGCTCACTTTGCCGCCCGACAGGGGATCGAGCGAGGCCACCGCGCGCAACCCCGGGCGCGACAACTCGGCAGTCAGCGGCGCCATGAACTCTGACGAGCTGGAACCTTTTTGCAACCCTTGCCTGTCCGGGTATGCCAGCAAGTCGGCCCCGGTCGCATCGCTGAACGTCTTGCCGAATCTGTAGCCCGCCTCGACCCCGTCGTGGCGGTCGAGGTCGATCACCTCGAACCGCAAGTTCGACCACGAGGCGGACGCCTCGACTGGCGCCGCAGCGGCGCTGCCCCAGCAGCACGCCAGGAGGGCAAGTGCATCCACCAGGCGCAGGCGACGCGGTGCCCCGAATTAGGCAACAGGGTCAGGCCTTAAATTTGAAGTCCCGCCCCGTCCTCGAACATTGCACCGTGCCCCACTTCAGATTTAAGGCCTTGACCCCGTCTCGCGGACGAGGCGAGGCAGAACAGTTAGGTCGACCAGGAATTGGACGAGAGCGTTTTCCAGGACGCTGGCCTGGGCGGCGCCTGAGAGGGTTGCTGGCGCAATTCGCTGCTGGTGCCGGTGTGCGCAGCGCTTGCCTGTGTGCTCTGGGTGCTGCTGTGGGCCGCAGCCTGGCTGGTGGCGCTGGCCTTCACCGGCGTTGAACCGCTGTTCGCCACCCGACACGCGGCTTTCTATCTGTTCTGGTTCGCGGCACTGACCATCACCTTTGTCAACGCCGCCTTCCGGGACGGCCGCGAGACCCGCTCGTTCCCGGACTGGATGGCGCAGTCGCTCTCGCTTGCCTGGTTGGCCATGCCAGCGCTCGCGCTGCTCGGCGACTGGGGATTGGGACAGCGGGTCCCCCAGCACGGCTGGACCGAGGACCGGCTGTGGGGCGCCGTGGTGGGGCTGTTGGTCACGCTGTATGCCTTCGGCTACGCCGCTTCGGTGCTGATGCGGCGGCGGGGATGGATGGCGCCAGACCTGCCATTAACGTCGTCGTGGCCCTGACGCTGGTGGCCGTCGGCGCGGCACCGGCGAAAGCCTGTGGAAATGACGATCATCCGGCGGCCGCCTTTGACAGCCACTGAGTCAGCCCGTCGAGGATCTCCAGTTCGGCGCGCAGTTTCTCGCGAACTTCGTCAAGGAGATCTATTTCTTGCAGTCGACCGTGTAGCTGCCGGCACTGCTGCACGTCTTCCATCGCGATCGCGATGTCCACACGCGCTGCAAGTGCCCGCACCTTGTCCTGTACGGAGGCCTCGCCCCAGTGCTTTCGGAGTGCCGTATCGAGGACTTTCGCGGCCGCCCGGTCGTCGTTTCTGAAGTTGCAAAGGATGCGCGCGTTGTCGATGGCCTTGGCGAGACCCGTAAGGGTGTCGGAGCCGCCGTAGTCGAGGTGAGCAGGTTCGTCCCGCTGGATGAAGATGAGGCTGTTGCCCGACGGGTCGATCACCGTGAAGCGGCTCTGTCCCGTGCGAAATCGGGTGATGCGGGGCAGGCCGCGCGAGGGCACCTTCCCGTACCTTGCGCGAAGCGCGCCGCTGAACGATCGATGGTAGGACGCCACTGCGTCCACGATGACCAGGCAGCAGCCCGAGTGTTCCTCGTGCGGATCCAGGCCCTTCGGTGCCCTGCCGAAGTGAAGCTGGAAGCCGCCCAACTTGAACACCATGTACAGGTAAGGCTGGGTCATTCGATAGGTCGTCTCGAAGCCGAGCGCGTGATAGAAGTCGAGGACCGCTTCGGGCGACACGCAGGGAAGGACCGGAATCGTTGTTTCGTTCATGAGAGGGAGACAGTGAGCCGGTGAGGGACCGACCGGCTGAGCGGCGCAGGACTCGCGGAAGCAGCACTCGGGCCGAGAGCGCATGTGTCCGCTGCCCTCATCCAAGCGAGACAATAAGCGTTCCTCGACCCGAGACACTTGAACAACAGTTCAGCATTGAACGATATGGTAGGGGTGACACACGGTTGTCGCACTTTTCTGAAGGCGGTTTCAAAAGCGAAGTGCAACACTCCCTCCCCCGCAGAGTGTTTGCATGACAAGAACTTATCAACAGTTGGGTCCCGAGGAGCGTGGGGTCATCATGGCGATGACCCAGCAAGGCAGCAGTGCGCGGGCCATCGCCAGAGCGTTGCAGCGCGCACCGAGCACAATTAGTCGTGAACTGCGCCGCAACGGGCACCAGCCAGCAAACGGTCGTGCCCTGCTGGGGCGTCCGCGGCTGCGCCCGGGCTATGACGCGGTGCACGCTGGTGCGCGAGCGCGGCGGGTGCGCCGACTAAGTCGCCCGGCGCGCAAGCTCCACCGTGGCAGCGCGCTTTGGCGCGAGGTGCGCGGGCTGCTCCAGCAATGTTGGTCGCCGCAGCAAATCGCCGGCAGACTGCAGCAAGAATACCCAGGACGACCTGACTTGCACGCTTCCCACGAGACGATTTACCAGGCGATTTACGCGATGCCGCGCGGCTCGCTTCGCAAGGAGCTGGTGGCACTTCTGCGCCAGGGCAAGGGCGCGCGCAAGCCGCGTGCTCGCGGGCAGGACCGGCGCGGCTCGCTCACCGACATCGTGAGCATCCACGTGCGCCCGCCCGAGGCCGATGAGCGGTTGCTGCCCGGCCACTGGGAAGGGGACCTGATCAAGGGCGCCAGGAACAAGTCCGCGGTAGGCACCCTGGTGTGCCGCAAGACGCTGTTCGTGATGCTGGTGAAGATTGAGGGCGCCACCGCGCTGGACGCACTCCACGGCTTCGAGCTGGCGTTCTCGCCACTGGACCCCGAGCTGCGCAAAACCTTGACCTACGACCAAGGCAAGGAGATGGCGCTGCACAAGAAGCTGGCCGAGAGCACCGGGCTGAAGATCTACTTTGCCGACCCCCACAGCCCGTGGCAGAGAGGCATCTGCGAGAACACCAATGGATTGCTGCGGCAGTACCTGCCCAAAGGCACGGACCTGAGCGGCTCCAGCCAACGACAACTCGATGCCATTGCCTGGAGCCTGAACACCCGCCCACGCAAGACGCTGGGCTTCCGCAGCCCCGCCGAAGTCTTCTTCGAGGATTGCTTCCAGCGCAACATCGACATTAATCCTGTTGTTGCACTTGGGCTTTGAAACCGCCCTCTCGTCCAGTTCCTCGTCAATCCAACTGTTCTGGCCCGCCTCGATCGCTCGGCCCGTCCTTGTACTGCGCAAGTTCGCCATGGCAGCCTCGGGCCGTCCCGTACTGCCAAGTTGCGACACAGCACCGTACTCACAGTGAAATCCCATCGGCTCGGCGCCAACCGCTCATAGAAGAGGCGAAATTGTGGGTAAAAGCAAGCCGGTCAAGGCGCCGTGTCTAGACGCTCACGCATCAGCGCAAGCGGCTGCAGCACGCCGCCTCCAATGGAACGTGTCATGTTGTCTCCCTGTCGCCGTCACCTCAATGGCACCGCTCCTTCGGAGGATGACCTCCGCATCAAAGATGCAGAGGTAGCGAGGGCGGCCGCCGAGCGTCTGCTGGCGATCGATATGCGCTGCCGGCCTGCGCTGCGCCGTGGTCCCGCTGGGCACGTAGGAGCGGTGTTGTAGGAGCCGACGCGCGCGCTCGGCTCCCTTGTGGGCACGACGGGCCGGCTTCGGCGAGCGGGGCGCGTGACAGCCGTGCGGCACACCCCTTCGCCGCTGCCGCCGCTGCGTAGGCGCCGACGGCAGCTGACCGTGGACACCTACGTGAGCCGTCCCCGCACTCGCGATCGCGTGGCGCCGAGGTGACAGTCACCTCCGATTACAGCAAGCCCGCCGTTGCAGAGAGAACAATTCCCACGCTGGTGCGCCGAACACGACGTGAGAATCGTGCGCGGCGGCCCAGATCAACAATACGAAATGAATAGGGATCGTTACACATGTTGAAGAAATCTCTGGTGGGCCTCGCCCTGTGCCTCGCACTGCCCCTCGCACACGCTGACAAGGGCAGCCTGCGTTATAGCAACCTGCAGGTGTCGCTCGAGGATCTGGACACGACCGACAGCTACCAGCCGGACCAAGAAGGCGTTGATCGGTTGCTCGGGAACTGGCCGGATGGGGCGGGCTCGGGAGGATATATCCTGGGTGGTGGGCAACTCGCGTCGCTCAATCCGCCGGCGGGCGTCACCCGCGACTCGTTCAGCGCTGCGGGCGCGCGAGGCGATCTCAGCGCCGACGGCTCGACGGGCACGCTCCAGTCCTCGATAGACGTCAGCAACCCGACCAGCTATCAGTCTTTCCTGTTCGCACTCGGAAACTCGGAGGACCCGGCCGAAATCGCACTGGCGCCTCATACGCGCCTGACGGTGTCCATCGATACCGAGGCAACGGGGGAGATCACGGCAAAGTGCTGGGCCGGAAAACGCTGCTCATCCTGGGACATCTCACCGGCGCTTTGGCTCAACGTCTGGACCGCATCCGGAGAGGCCGGCAGCTTGTTTGCCAATCCTTGGGACTACTACGAGGTCACCCTCAGCAATGAGACCGTCACCTCTTTCTCGCGTTTCGAACAGCTGAGCATCACCTTTGAGAACAACACCGATGGCTGGCTGTACGCCACGCCGTACAGCTCCTTCCATTTC
This sequence comes from Caldimonas brevitalea, assembly GCF_001017435.1. Taxonomy (NCBI): domain Bacteria; kingdom Pseudomonadati; phylum Pseudomonadota; class Betaproteobacteria; order Burkholderiales; family Sphaerotilaceae; genus Caldimonas; species Caldimonas brevitalea. The sequence goes on along the minus strand of NZ_CP011371.1, from coordinate 6,146,701 downwards.
GTGGGCGCTGTCGCCGCCGTACCGGAACCGCAGACGTGGGCTTTGACCCTGGCCGGCCTTGCCGCGCTGGGGGGGGTGGCACGCCGGCGCCGGCAACAGGGGTGACCGGGGGCGACCAGCGGTCGCTTGCCATGAAGTCGACGACCTGAAAGCTGAACCGCTCGCGGCCCTAGCGGCGAAGAGCGGCAAGCGTTCGGGGAAGTCATCGCGGAGGACATCCAAGTGCAGGGACTACGACCTCGGTGGAGCTGGCCCGGCCCTCGCCGTTGTGACGCGGATCAGTCCTCCCGCTGAGTCCGCTTGGCCCGCCCTGCGGCGAGCCAAGGCTGCGCGCATCGCGGCCGTGACCTGCTCGGTTTCTGCAGACCACTGGGAGGTTGACGCTGGTTTCACCGGTATCGACTCTGAGACCGATCACCTTCCCGGTCCCTCTGTGCGCACGGCCTCGCGGGCGAACTGCCGGCGCAGAAGTGCAAGGGATGTTCCTGCACCAAGGGAAGCCGCGTGACTTCCACTGACACGAATGAAGGTGGCGCGAACCCCGTTGCATGACTACTGTTCCTGTGCGGCCCATGTCCGCGTACAACACAGGAGGTCGGGATGCAGCTCTTTTCATGGAGGTCGGTGCTAGACATCCTGCTTGCTGCGAAGAGGACCGCAGCCGGGACTCACCGCGTTGCGAGCCGGCTGGCCGCGAGTGCCGCGGCGGCGCTGGCCGTCACTGCAGTGCCCGCAGAACCCGTGGCCAGCGCCTCGGTCGGCCCGTTACAGTTCGAGGTCGCCGACCTGCGCCCGGACGACGGCCAGAGTGCCTGGTACCGGTTGGACCGGACCCGACGCCCTTCCCGCCAGCCACTCAGTGAAGGTTATTGGGCGACGTCGACGGTGGAAGTCCGTGAATGGCACCATCCCAGAGACGAAGCTCACCCCGCCCTCCAGGAAACCAGGTTTGACGGCGCGTTCCTGGTTCCGATGTCGGTGTCGCTCGCGGACCAGCGCAGCAGCGCTATGGCGACCCTCACCGAGTCGGGCCTGTCGGTGACGAGCCGAACGCGCAGTTTCGGGTCCACCGATGCCCTCGCCTTGGTCCGGCTCGATCACTTCGACTACGCAGCGCCGCCGCCGGGCTATTTCGGCCTGGAGCTGGCACCCTACGCCGCCTTGACGCTGTCCTTCGAGGCCCAGTTGCGTGTTGCCGATGATGGAATGACCGCGGGTGAAAAAGAGTACGCATGGGCACATGTCTTCTTTGATTTCAACCCGGCTGGCGACGACCCCGCGCAGTGGTCCGAGCTGCGCCTGCGGTCGCACAACACCGGGGGCCCCGATCTGCTCGAGAAGTCGGCGACGATGTCGTTCACGCTCACCAACGACAGCGACGCCTTGATGAACGGCCACATCTCCCTGTCCGCATCGGCATTGACGATCATCGGCCCCGCGCCCATTCCGGAGCCCAGCAGCCTTGCGCTCGCGCTGGCCGGTGGGCTCCTGTTGATCGTCTTGCGTCTCAAGGCGGCCCGCTCTGCGTCGCCCTGACCCCTCCGGGTGAGAAGCGGGCCAGGCGCTGTGGCCACCTCATAGGCCGGGCACCACCACTGGAAAGCGACGGCCGAATGCGACACGCATCCCTGTCCTCCTGGACGTTTTCAGCAAGGGATCAGGCGGTCCCAGGTCTCATCCAACACGGGAGATCAAGATGCAGCGTTTTGAATGGAAAGCCACGCTCGGAATCCTCCTCGGTGGACGGCGCGACGCATCCGGCAGGCCCCGCGCAGCCACTCGAATGGCAGCAGGGGCCGTGGCGATGCTGGCTGTCACAGCGGTGCCTGCCGAGCCGGTGGCCAGCGCCTGGGCCGACCCCTTGCAATTCGAAGTTGTCGACCTGCGGCCGGGCGACGGTCAAAGCGCCTCGTGGCGGCTGGACCGGCGCCGTGCACCCAGGTCGGGCGAGTTCTGGGCGATTTCCGAGGTCATGGTCGAAGATCGGCACCATCCCCTCGATGGCTATCCTGCACACCAGAAGAACAGCGCTGACACCGCCTTCCTGACTCCGATGTCGGTGTCGCTCGCCGACAGCCGCAGCAGCGCGACGGCCACCATCACCGCGTCCGGTCTGTCGACGACGAGCCGAACCCGCAGCTTTGGGGGCACCAAAGCCTCCGTGTGGAGCCATGTGGCGAAGGGCACAGACCAGCCGAGGCCGCCAGACTTTTTCGGACTGGAGTTGGCACCCCACACCGTCTTGACGCTGTCCTTCGAAGCCCGGTTGCGCATCGCCGATGCTGGGATGACCGAGGGTCACAACGAACACGCGAGGGCGTCCCTCTACTTTGGGTTCAACCCCTCACCGAGATTCCCGGCTGACCTTGCGCAGCATCAAGAGTTGCACCTGGAGTCGCTCCACATCGGTGAGCCGGATCTGCTCGAGAAAACATCAACGATGTCGTTCACGATCACCAACGAAAGCGACGCCTTGATGAACGGCGAGATCGATCTGACCGCAGTGGCGTCGACGGGCATCGGGACTGTACCCAGTATTCCGGAGCCCAACACCCTGTTTCTCGGGCTGGCCGGTGGGCTCCTGTTGATGGTCCTGCGGCGCGCAACGAGAAGGAGCTAGGCCAGACGAACAACGGCTCCGTGCATTTGCAGGAACTCGACGAGCCGGCGCGCTTCCTCTTCGGAAGGAAGTCGGACACGTTGAGTACTTCCATCAAGCACAGCATCAGTGGTGCGTTTGGCTTCCCCAAGACTCAACTTGGCAACGGAGCGCAAAGTGCTGGTGCAAGCGACCTTGTTGAACCCTCGCTCCCAGCCCGTGATCTCGACGGTGTACATGTTCGACCTAACGTTCAACGTGCGCGGCATGACCGGGCTGGTCGGCAACTGTCCACTCGATGGGGGGGTTAGCCGTCATGGTGCCTGCGCAATGCCTCGAGCAGCTGCACGCGATCTTCTTCGGGGCCTAGCACCATTGTTTCTATCGTCGGCTTCCGTACCGGTTCATCGACCTGCGGCAGGTTCTTGCCGACGTACTTCGCTGTCTCTGAGAGTGCGTTGCGGCAATAGGGACTGGAGATGCACTCCCACGCAGTGGTGATGGCGAGCGACACGAAAGCGGAGAAATCTCCTTTCCCACTCGCGTTCCGTCCGGCTTTCACAATGGATGAGCCACCCTGAAAGTGCAGCAGTTCCACAGGCATCCCGTCAACAGCTATGCCTGGCACAGCTCCGACGTGCTTGGTCGGCTCCATTGAAGCAAGAAGACGGGCGAAAGCCTCTGGGCCTATCCTTGCGTCATCTCGATCCGTGAGCATGGGCGAAGGCTCGAACTGGCGCCAAATCATGGCCCGCGCATTCACCACGGAAACGTGACCGTCGGCGAATGTGATGCATACCTCAGGATGAAAGGAGGGCTGCAACAGAAGGCGGACGGCTTCTGTTGCGCTTGTGCAAGCCGGGTCTCGCTCGAACGAAGGAAGTCCCATGCAGCGGCAAATTGCCTCGGGCGTGTAGGCGTCGGTTCGCATATGGCAGCTAACGTTCGACATGAGCGGCGCTGTTAGGCGCCCGCTCGATGGGAGGGTTGGGCGTCTGCATGCCAAGCAGGCAAGGTTTCACGGCGGCTTCTCCAAGCTGCTGGAATTCCATCAGATCCGACGAAGGACGCAACAACCCCCCCTACGATCGCACAGATGGTGTCTCGATCACCGCCACCGCTAACGGCCAACCACATTGCATCTTCGTAACGAGTCAAGCGCTGGCTACAGCACCACAACGCAAACGGAACAGTATCTTGTGCGGACATCCCAGTCCCGTTCCCGAGGATCGATACCGCGAATTGAACCGACTCGGCACTCCGGATCGATTGTGCCCTCGCCAGTTTGGAGCGAACCTCACTCGGTGCGAGTAGGCCGATGACACTGTCGAGGAACTCTTGATGTGATGGCAGCCGGCCGGCACCGGCAAACCTTGTGGCCTGGGCGGCAGCGATCGCGACGGCTACCGCGCCGGCAATGCCTTCGGGATGAGCATGCGTGACCTCAGCGGATAGAGCGGCCTGCGCAGCGGCAACGCTCAGATCACTTGCAAAGAATGCGCCGAGAGGCGCTGCCCGCATCGCAGCCCCGTTGCCCCAAGAGCCTTGCCCTTCGAAACTGCTGCTTGCGACGTCGCGCCAGTGTTCCCCACAGCGAATACGTTCGAGTACCCGGTGCATCGAGGGGCCATACGCTCGATCGTAGCTGTAATGGAGTGCGAGGCTTTTCGCTAGCGCATCCTGGTCGATCTCTCCGTATTTCGCCAGCACATCGACGACGGATAGAGACATCTCCGTGTCGTCTGTGAAGTACCAAGGTGCTTCCGGCAAGCTTTGGTTGACCAGGTGTTGGTCACTGAAGGACGGCTGAAAAAAACATTGGCCAAAGGCGTCGCCGATCGAGAGACCCTCTAATGAGAGCAGCGCTTGGGAGAGAGAGTTCATGACCGCCACAAAAGGCTCAACTTGTTATAGATGTCATTTTGCCGTCTACCCACTCCAAGCCGGTCAACCGCCACCTCCCCAAGAGAAGCCCGCAGCACCTACCGGCACGACCTCGTGGCGCGGTCAAACCTCTTCGCCTCAAACGGGACGGGAGTCAAACCGCCACCGGCTCGCTCCTCGTGGATTTCAACGCGGCAGCTGCCAGCGTCTTCGTAGTACGACACCTTGTAATGACGATCGGACTGGGGTGTGAACGTCGACGGCGCCTGACAGTTCTTCACGTAGTCTCCTCGATCATGCCCCGCCACGATGAAGGTCAGCGGCTGACTGGCTTCAATCTTGAAAGTGGCTCGACCGTTCTCGCCAATGCCACTGGACAAGACGCCTTTGCCGCCATCACGACAATCGTCCTGCTTGTAAATGGCGACCCCGAGCACCCGTTTCGCCGGTGCATTGACATTGATCACCGTCATCGTTGCCTGAGGAGCAGAGGCAGGCGGTTGATACATCATCGACGAGCAGGCGCTCAGACAGGCGACGGCCATGCTCGCGCTCAGCAGCGTCATCCTTCGCTGGAATGTCATGACTCGTTCCACAGATTGAGTGGAGGGATCGTACTCCACGCCATTGCAGATGGAGCTACATCAGCCGTGAACGAGTCCGCACATCCTACTGATTTGCGGCAAACGACTTCGCCCCCCAGGGTGGCCCCGCACCCACTCTGTGGTTGGCCCCGTATTGATCCTGTCGTGGACGGATTGCGAGGCAAGAGTCGTTGCCGATACGTCTCTCGCCTCTCCATCGCCACACCTTACTTTCGTAGAGGTGTTGCTCCTCAGACTTCAGCCCGTCGACCATTCCCCCGGCGAACGCCGATCGGCGCCTTGGCTTACTGGTTGTACCAGGTGTGGACCCGCGAGGCACCGCTTTGGGCCAGGTAGTTCTGCAGGTCCTGATCGGTACTGAGCGCCTGCCTTTGTCCCGACTGACGGTCGGTCATCACCAACTGATTGCCCAGACGTTGGCCGGTCACCAGGTGGCCGATGCCAGCATTGCGCTCAATGCCGAGCGCGAACTGTGCGCCGTCCGGAAGCTGCGGCAGGCTGGCGGCAAGCGATCGGGGTGAGCCCTGGCGATGGTGCACCGTGCCGTTATTGCCGTTTAGACGGGTCAGCGCATCGGTGAATTCTTGAGGTTGCATACCGTGCGCGCTGATGTGCTGGATCTGCTGCTGCGTCAGCCCCAGCGATTGCACAACCTGCTGCTCCGACCAGCCAGTCATCGCCGCGATCGTGTGGAGGCCGCAGTCGTTGTGCGTGCCCGCGTGAAACGGCGTCGTCTGCGGGGGTGCCGGCTGCTGCGAATGGTTCGTGTTGGAAGCGCCATGTCCGCTCGTGTAGTGGTGCCCGCGCGTGCCGAAGGAAGGGTCCGAACCGGGCAACGCTGCGCGCAGGGGAGAGGCATTGCCGCGCGCTGGAGAGTTGCGAGTCGTCAGCTGGCTGAGTGGCCCTTGGTTATGCGCAGGCTCGCGCGTCTGTGTACTGGCCGAGCTCTTCGGCGTGCTGGCCGCGCTGTCGGAGGGGAGCGGGCTGGCCCCGTTGGGGGAGGAAGAGACTTTCATGGGATCAATCGCTTTCCATCGGGAGGGCGCCGCAGGGAGACGAGCACCGGTTGAGGTGCCCAATGATGTGGATCCGAAGGAAAGTCGGGTGTCAGGAAGCCGAAGCGAGTTACGGAAATGCGATGGAAGTGCAGAGCCTGTGGCGCGTGCGACAGTTCTTCGGCCCGGATCGGGACGACACAAGGCGCTTACCGCTGCTGGGGCCTGAACTGCCTGGTTGCCATTGAACTGAAGATCGACCGCTTCGAACCCGAGCACTTGGGCAAGCCGAACTTCCATTTGGAAGCGTTGGACCGTGACGTGCGAAAGCCGCACGAAAGCCGCACGGGAACCGAGCCATCGGTCTCCTGCTGTGCCTCGTCGAAGGACAGAGAGCTCGTGGAGTACGCACGGAGCCACACGCTCTCGCCTGCGCTTCATCGGCGGTCCGCGTCACCTGCCACCCCTCCCAGGTTGGCATGATCGCAACCGCTCGATATCGTCCTAATCGTTGTGTGGCATCACAAAAAATAAAACGCGCCACCAACCCGTGCCACACCGCGCCCAGGGACGCGGGAAAGGTCACCCCCGTGACCGGCGCGCACCCATTCCCCCCACACGTGCCCCTTCCGCTGTAGGCCTTCACGCGCCTGCAGAGGAAGAAGTGCGTGCGCCTATCCACAACATTGAAGGACCATCATGGGAGTAAATACGATCGATAACCAGTGGGCTCGCTACACGGCCGGTTTCGCGCTTGCGGCGGCCTGCGCCTTGTCCGCCTGCGGAGGCGGCGGATCGGATTCGAACGAGGCCGCTGCGGAAGCCGAGTCGAATGGCCTGTCATCCGACTGGGCCGGTGCGCTCAGCGTCGAGGCGGCGGCGGCCGCCGGAGTGCCACGAGGGGGCTATCAACCCTGCACCCAGGACAACGAGTTTGCGCTCGTGGCAGGCGTGCCGAACGACTATGAGCAAACGCTGGTGAACCGGCACGTCGACTGCCGCATGGCCGACAGCAGCGAGTTCAAGGTCTACGAGTACATCCAGCCCGACCCGAACAGCGGCCATGTCGAGGTGGAGATCGGCACCGCGCGCGTCAGAACTCAACTGGCCACCTATGGCAACAGCAACGTGCTGGCCAAGACCTACCGGTTCCGGATGCAGGTCATCGAGTTCACGCCGAACCCGAACTACAGGGGCACGAACCCCCGCCCGGACATCCAACTGCGCCCGCGGGTGTCATGTGCCTCCGGGTACAACAACAGCACAGCACAAGGCTGCAGCGAAACACCTATCGATGTCGTCGCCAGCACCAAGACGCTGAAGCAGTGGGGCCCGCAACAGGAGATGACCGTCACCTTCTCGTGGACGAAAGACCCAAACACCAAGAGCGATTGGGAGCAGTTCCTCGTCTACATGAACAACTTCCGGTACACCCTGAAGGGAACGCCTTACGCAGCACCGTTGAATCCCGGCGGCGATCCGATCTACAACGATGTTCCCTCTGGCCTCAGCTACCCGCCCGCGCTGCGGTGTGACCGTGGGGTGGCTCAAAGCGGGACCAAGGGGTGCGTGTTTACCGACGCGGCCCCCGTGTATGTACTGGACCGAGCAGACACGACGCTCACGGAAGCTGCCGAGCACATCTATGAAGCGCAGAACCACCCCGACGATGCTGCTCGCTCACCAGGGAAGTTCCAACTGAAGGCCGGCACCCGCGCCATCCCAGCTGACGCGGTCAAGGGGATCAACGCCTTGCAGCGGGCGAAGTCCGAAAGGGTTCGCGCAGAAAATCGTGAAAGGTCATGCCAAGCGAGCGACTCGTTGTTCCTCACCCGGTTGCCCCTCTATACCTCGGCAAGCTGTGCCGCCAACCCTGCGGGCTGCCAGTGCGACGAGTATCCGTTCGCATCGACTTGGAACGGGGGCGCGTTCAATCCCGATCGCACCTCTGCCAAACGCATCAACGGTGCCCACAACAACGCGGCCGGCGGCGGCAAACTGACCAACTGGTACCGAACGGAGCGGGTACTCGACCACTCCTTCGCCGATGACCAGCAGACGCCTCCGGGCCAACTCCCGACCCACGTCGCAGGCGACGAGTTCTGGGTTCACATTCAATAATCCAGGGCCGTAGAAGCGCTGCTGCGGTTGTCGCCTGCAACACGACCGCAGCAGCCCATCCCATGAACAGGAAAAGACGATGAATGAACTGTGGGGACGACTGGAATCCCTGTTCGAGGCCCATGCGCCCACGTTGTTGCCCACCCTCCGTCCACCGGCCTCGGCACAACAGATCGAGGCGGCCGAGCGGACGATGGGCATCAGCTTTACCGAAGACCTGCGCGCGGCGTACCTGCGCCATGACGGCGCAGCGGATGAGACGATGGAGCACCGCCCCTTCTTCTTTCACTATGGCGCCTGGTGCAGCCTAGAGCGTATGTTGGAGAAGTGGCACTCGATGTGCGATCTGGTGGCGTCTCTGAAGGACGAGCCGGGCGGAGACGATCAGTTCCCGGTGGAAGATGACTCCTGGGCGGACCTCGAGGTGCGCCCGGAGTACTGGAACCGGCACCGCATCCCGGTGAGCCGCACCAACACCATCAACTCTCTGTACGTAGACTTGCAACCGGGGCCCGCAGGGGTGCGGGGGCAACTGCTGCAAGACAGTGGGGCCGGTGAACCGCTGGTGATCGCCCGTAGCCTGAACGAGTACCTGGGCACGATGGCTGACCGCATCGAGCAGGGACTCCTGGCCTGGGACAACAACAAGGGGTGGGTCAACGCGAGCACGGGCACGACCGTGCTGGAGTGGAAATCCATGTGGGGCCGGTGAGCTTACGGCGGCCGCGTCCGCCGATACGACACGCAAGCCAGCGGGGGCATCAGCGCAGCCGAACGAGCATTGGCGGGTAAGCCGCTGGGAGTCCGCGCTTTCAGCATTCGGGCGGAGAAGTTGTCGATAATTCCCCCGAAAGCACCTTGCAAGGCAAAACTCGGTACCGCTTGTTCAGCAAGGCGAGCCTCCACGCCCATACCGCCGACTGGGAGGTGAGCCATGGCTCACCGTCTAGACCTTTCTACAACTACCGCACAGCGAGTGCAGCTTGCGGATCGCGTCGCTTTGAGCTCAAGGGTGCCTACGCAAACTAGATGCCGTGCGAAAAGTGTCGACGGCCCGCGTTGAGCTTCTGCATCTAGTCCGCGGTCGTTGAGCCCTCGAACGGGGGGCCAGATCGCCCATCCCGTCACGGTGTGACGAAGCAAAATGCTGGATCTCACCAATGGCCTTCATTCATGCTCGACGCTGACGATCTCCTCTTTCGGCCTGTAAGCCTGCTGCTTGTCGTGCTCCGTGCGTGCTGGTGGCTTGCATGGGACTTCTGCGTCCAAACCATCGGGTGGTCGATTGGGTGGGCCGTCTATCGACTTCTGACACTCGGTCGCTTCCCGTCGGAGGGGGTCTTCGATGCCGACGAGGCAAGCGGGGGAGTTGCGCTGGTCGTGGAGGTCACGGGCCTTGCAGTGCTCGCAAGCGCCATTTGGTACCTCTCAGGACAATGGCCAAACTAGCCGGCCCGTTGGATGCGGCCCGGCGGAAGGTTTTTAAGATTTGCGCTGTAGGCGCCGTTCCGATGCTCATGATCAAAGCGATTTTCCGTCCGTTCCTTTTATTGGTTTGCATGCTCGGCTCCTTACACAGCCAAGCTCAAAGCAATCTCGTGCTTCCTCCTAACGAGAAAGTGGGCGGCCTTTCCCAAGCCGAGTGGTCCCGCGCTTGGTGGCAGTGGGCTGGCTCGTTTGATCAAAGTGAAAGTCCAGTCGCTGATCGAACCGGGGAGTTGTGTGATCGCAAGCAGCGTGGTGAGGTGTGGTTTCTGGCGGGGACTTATGGAACACGACGCACCATCCGCACCTGCAAGGTGCCACGCGGCAAGTACTTGTTCTTTCCGTTGATCAACTATGTCGTCATGCCTCGGCTTGATACGCCCATCAGCTGCATGGCCGTGACGAGGACTGCCGCTTCGATGACCGACGAAGTCACTGCCCTCGTTCTCGACATCGACGGCACTCGGGTACCGAACCTGGTTCACCATCGCCACGCAACCAAGGGATGTTTCGACCTGGGCGCGCTGGCAGAGCCAAAGATGCGGGTCTATCCTTCTGCCGCCAACGGCTACTACGTGATGCTACGACCGTTGAGCCCCGGAAGGCACACCCTCAACTTTGGCGGCGCCTTGCCCAGCATGCTCCAAGCCGTCACCTACACACTTGACGTTGAGTGAACAGGCAGTGACACGCTCCCTCATGCTGGTGCCCAGCGATCAGCAGGAGCGCGACGCCCGCTGCTTCTCAAACATTGGCCGGGCGTGGCCCGCGAGCTGATCGATGTGCGGGTCTTCCGACCGCAGTGAGAAGCGCGTCCGTGCCACCTGGCGTGGCGACAATGGCAGTACCGCTGCACGGAAGATGCTGAGTCGGTGAGCGAACTCGACGCCCCGAAGGGCACGCAACTCTTCTGGTTCCAACCGCGCGTCCTCTACAACGCCCTCTGGGTGCCGCTGCCGCCGGCTGGCTGACTGCTGTCGTCGATGAGGGCAGCGGCGCTCGCGATGAGCGGCCTGTCGTTGCTCAGCCTGATCGCGAACGCCCTGCACTTGCGCTCCACGGCATGACGCCCCCGCGCGCTCACCGTCCGTTCTTGCGGTGACGCACATCCTGCAAGCTGCAACCCTTACCAACGTTCACGAAACCTCGAGCGCGGTTGCGTTCCTGCGTGGATATGCTCGCCGGCATCCCAGCGGGGAACAGGTCGTCGTGCGTGAGCCATCCGTCCGTCTTTTGTTTTGTATTGCACCCACTGGCGCCATCGCAAGCGTCCTTGAATCTATGTTGTCGCCTGGTTTGAGCTCGCCAGCGCGAGGAGGTCGCGCCTTGATCCCCACCTAAAAGGAAAATCTCATGGCAGCCATCACCCACGTCACTCAACCCAACATCCTCCTGTTGAACGGCCCTCTTCTCGAAGGCCCGCTTCGACTGGCCCAAGGGCTCCGGAATCGTCTCAGCGCCGGGGCCAACGACCAACAACAGACCCAGCAGCTCACGATCCGCTCCGCGCAACCTCTGGCCACCACCGCGCCGCGCACGGCAGCCCCATGCCAGCCGGGTTCCGGCCCGGACTTGAGGACGGAACTGACGGGGACCAGCCCACGCCAACTCGACCTGCAACTGGCGCGTATGTCGAACGACGCCTACCAGGTGGACGCCGGCAACGGAACCCAGTCGGAGAAGAGCCTCGAGGACGCAGGCTGGAAACGCATGAAGCCGGTGGACGGGGCGATCGGATGGCTCACCGATGGCGCCGGGCACACGCTCAACATCGACGCCGGGCGGCTCAACGACAAGGCAAGCGGGCTCCAGGCCGCCATCTATTGCAACTCCAAGGGGCAGTACGTCGTCGCTTACGCCGGCACCGACCCCGGCCAGTTCGCCGACATCAAGGCCGACGGGGCGCAGGGCCTGGGCATCTCGTCCAGGCAATACAACCTGGCGGTGCAACTCGGCAAGGATGTGCAAGCCCAGGTGGGCGAGGGCAACGTCGCGTTCACGGGCCATTCGTTGGGCGGCGGACTGGCGGCCACCACGGCACTGGCCACCGGGGAAAGGGCCGTCACGTTCAATGCGGCAGGGGTGAACAACGAAACCATCCGCAGCCTGGGCATCGGCAACCCCAACGACGTGCGCGAGCGGGCGGCGACCGACGGCAGCATCAGAAGCTATTCGGTGGACGGCGATCCCTTGACGACGGTGAGCGAGCTCACGGCCCCGAAACAGCTGGGCGCGCAGTGGCATGTGGCGAGCACCAAAGACGGTGTGGGCCTGAAAGATCCCACCGACCTGATCCAGCTCCACGGTGGCGGCGGCGACGACAACCGGGTCTACGTGACCAGCTTGGAAGACGGCGTCGTGAAACCGGGCGTCGTGCTGAGCCCTTATACCGAAACGGCGATCCAGCTCGGAGGGGGACTGCTGACGCGCGGCGTGTTCAATCTCGTGTCTCCGAATGCGCGCACGGCAGGGCTCACGCAACTCGGCCATGGTGTGACGACCTCGGTGGACTTTGGTCGTGATCTCGTGCAGATCGGCAAACGCACCGGCCGTGACCTCGAGGACATGGCCCAAGACCCGAGTCCCCTCGACAGTTTCACCTTCAACGGCATCATGGCCGACACCGCCTTCGATGTGGTAGGCAGCTTCGGCTTGCGCGCTCAGCAGCTGAGCGGGCGCACCGTCACCACCCTCACCGACAGCGTCGGGGCCGACATCCGCCTCTTGGGTGGTGACAATGCCGTCAGCAACGCGACCGCCAGTTTCGTCGAGAACACCGGCAACACCGTGCGCAACGGCATGGAGACGTTCGGCGAAGGGGTGCAGATTGGGGCCGACAAGGTGGGAGACTTCGCGGCTTGGGGCGGCAAGACGGTCGACAACGTCGGGCAGTCGGTGACGAAGCGGCTCGTGGGCTTGTTCAGCTGATCGACCCTCGCATCGGGAGCGGCGGCGTCAGCACTGGGTTGGCCGGCGCGGTGAGGCGCTGATGCCCTGGGGCTCGATATCAGCCTAGTTGCTTGGCAATGAGCAGCCTTGAACTTCAGGTCCTGGCCCCGTCCGGAACGTAGCAGCGCCCCACGTCAAATCAAAGGCCTCACCCCGTTTTGCCTCGACTGTCCGTCGAGGCCATAGAAAAAGGGCCACCCCTTGCGGCGTGGCCCTTCCGGCTTTTCAGCCGCGGTGGGTCACTCGAAGCAGCAGGCCAGCATCTGCAGGCAGCACTCCAGGTCGCCGCAGCACGAACCGGCCGCCCATGCAGCCGCGGACGCGCCGAGCAGCGAGACCACGGCGGCGAGTTTGACGATCTTCGATTTCATTGCGAACTCCAAAAAAGTTGAGAACAACATCAAGCCACGATGGGTTCACTGAGGAGGTCGCCAAATATCGGGAACGGCTTCGTCGGCCGTGACGTCGGCGTAGAGAAAGTCTTGGACTGCTCCCAGTGAGGGCGGGAGCGTCAGCTGTGCCGGCAGGACCGCCTGCGCCGGACAGGCCTTGCAGTCCGCTGCGATGCACATGGCAAGGTCTTGACAGCCGTCGCAACAAGGGGCGTAAGAGCGCGCCACTGCTGCGCCGGCCTGCAGGGCAAGCAGGAAGGCGAAGACGCAGGCAAGCAGGCGGCGCATTCGTCGAGTCTACCGGGTCGCAGCAAGGGCGGCGACTGATGCCTCGGGTTGATCGGCGCCCTGTCGACCGACTCTTCCTCACTTCAGCGTGAAGGGCGGCGCAGACCAGGGGCAGAGGGGGCACGTCAGGGCCAGGCCTTGAATTTGAAGTTCCGCATCTCGCCCGGAACCTAGCAGAGGGGTGGAAGACCTTGGTTGGCCAGCCAGTGAACTCGGATGCGTCTTTCGAAATGTCTCCGCAGCTCAACAGTACGTTGCGGACGTCATGCGCGAGTGCAGTCTCGCCGCGAAACATCAGCACGAAACGGACAAGCGCGCCCGAGCACTGGCATCCCGGGAGTCGCTAGCACATGAGGTTGGACCAGAGCAGTGCAAGCACTCGGGGTGTCATCGTCTGCGCGTGAGAAACAGTGTCCTGTGCCGAATTCATCACTATGAACAGATCCAGAATGAAGTCTGTCCGTTCCAATAGGTCGAGCGCCACAGGCACTTTCCGTCGTGGCATTCAGCTGCCGTTCGCCGCTCCAACGCCTCCGGCAGAGTGGGGCTAGCTCGGGGCGGGGAAGTCCCTTTCGTACCTTAGCAGCACAGGTAAGAATGGCCATGAAAGCTCCCCACGGATGCGGTTCACCCGAGAACCTCAGCGACTCTCTTGATCGTCCCTTTGTCCCATGAGCCGAGCGCGACGTACTCGCCATTGGGCGAGAACTCGACCCAACAGGGGTGCTCGATCTCATAGGCGCCAAGCAGACTGAGCGACCTCGATTCGAAGAAGGCGGCGCGTCCCCGCTGAACAGTCGCCAGGATGCGCCCGTCAGGGGACCAAGCCAGAGAGTGATTGGTTCCACCGTACTCAAAGTTCGATGTGGCAAGGATGCGCGAAGTCTCTGCTTCAACCACATCCAGAGCCACCTCGCCGGTGGCAAGTTGGTGAAGCACGGCAAGGTGGGTCGCCTCTGGACTGGGCGACGCTGCATGGACGTTGCCCCACGGGCCGCGCACCATGGTCTCCTCGTTGGAGGAAAAGGGCCACCTGCGCACGATGACTTCGCTTGGCCTGGGCGCTTGCTCCCCGACTGCCTTTGGCTGCCGCACGTAGACGAAGGTATCTCGCGTGTGGTCGCATGACAGCCAGACCATCATCGCGTTCTCATGGTGTTCTCTAAACTCGGACACGCCGGTCACGAGCGAGCGAACGACAAGTTCTCCGTCCCAGCTTCCGTCAACAACGAATTGGCCACACGGTGAGATCAATGCCTGGCAGCCCTCGCTCGTAGCGCCCAAGGTTGGGAGATGGCGCACTTCAAGCGATGGAAGATTGACGATCGCGAGTTTCCCGGCGGTGTTCTTGACCACCGCCTGCTTGCCGTCCTGCAAGAGATCAATGGACGAAGGGTGCGAGAACGGGCGCACCTTGCCGACTTTTGTGTGGCCATAACCAGACCAGAGATAAACAGCCCCGCCCAAGACAAGCACGAGATCTGTGCTTGGAACGAAGCGAATTTCGAAAGAGGTACCAAGTCGGGGATGACGGGACGGACGCATTCGTGTGGCTCGTGATGTCAATCAGATGGTAGAAGTACGCCGATCGTGGGCGCACACCTGCGCGCTCTGCTGGAGCGCCGACTATTGGTGACACAACGAGCAGTGGCTGCCCGATGACTTTTGGCACTAGCTCAAGCCCAATGTCAGTAAACGACGGCCGTTGAGCCTTTCGCTCCGCGGTCTCCGCTGGCGTTTGATACACCGCCATCGGGTCCAGCGCCTCTAACGCTGCGGTAAGAAAAGCGTCGAGCGGCGCAAGCGTCGTGCGCGCTGACGCCATTGCGACAGCACATGCCGCTTGCATGCGATCTTCATCGACACGCTGCCTCGAAACCCTTTGCGCCGTTGTGATGACGTCCCGCCAATGGGGAGTCGCCACTGCCTCTGCCAGACTCATGGACGGCTGAGCAGGCCGCGGCGGCGAGGTCACTTGCGCAGCTGCTAAAGCTCCTACCAATAACTGCAATGCGAGCTTGATCTCGGGCCAGTATGAGTTGATGGAGGACATGCGGGACGGGTTCAACGACCAAGCGCCCGCACGAGCGAGTGCTTGCTGACGCTTCCAATCGGTCGTGCTGACCCCGACCTCCATCGTCTGGCACCGCTCACAGGATCACTGTGACCAAACGCCTTGATCGCGTGAAACCGCGTCAATTCGCAATGGTCGCCTGCTCTGCTGCAGCAAGAGCCGCTCTTCCATCGAGGGTCCTGCCCAGAAGGACGAGAGCCGTGCCGTCGAACTCGAAGGACACGACGTTCGTCGTCGGGTCGCCATTAAACTGCCGGACGATCGGCGCCGAGTAGGTCGAACTGCCCTGCTTGATGGTCGCAACAAGGCCGAGCAACATCTGGCCGCGCGATAGCAGGTCTTCGAATTCATCTTCAGACTCAGCCGTGATGGCTAGTTGAATCGGCGCGGTCATGCACGTGCTCCTTGCTTCGCGGACTTCCCATAGGCAGCGCAATGCTAGTGCGACAGCGTCAGTTTGCGGGCGTGCATCTTCCGCGGTATCAGGAACGCCGTTGTGGGGGACACCCTGTTGACAGACACGCGCGACATGATGCTGCACTCGCTGTGCGTTGCATGAAGAGCGGGCGCTGAAAGGCGGGCTGGCTGCTGACGAAATGAAGGTGAGCACTTCATTTCGGTAGCGTACCCTTCCATAGCGATACCGCGGGCGTATAGGTGCCGACGTCGGCAAGCAGGGGCAGCCTGCCCCTTACCTACCGGGCGGGTCAAGGAAGTGAAGAACCGCTGACGCTGGTCCAGCGCCCATACGCCTTCAGGGCCAGGTCCCGCACCAGCTGTTCAAACGAGATGCCCGCCGCACGCGCTGCGTCGGGATAAAGGCTGGTGGCGGTCATGCCGGGCAGGGTGTTGGTTTCCAGTAGCGTCACGGTACCGTCCTCGCCAACCAAGAAATCTGAACGCGACAGGTCGCGGCAGCCGAGCGCCGCATGCGCGCGCACGGCGATGTCCTGCACCGCGGCATAGGCCTGGGCGTCGATCGGCGCCGGAATCACGTGCTCGCTTCCGCCCACCGCGTAGCGATGCTCGAAGTCATACCAGCCGCCGATCGGGCGGATCTCGATCACCGGCAAGGGGACCATCGCGTCGAGCTCGAGCACGCCGGCGGTGATTTCGCGCCCGTTGATCCGCTCCTCCACCAGCGCCGCCGAGGAGACGCCATAGCAGTTGCGCAGCGCCTCCTCGATTTCGGCCGGCTGAGTGGCGAACGCGACGCCGATCGCCGACCCCTGATCCACCGGCTTGACCACCGCGCCCGAGGGAAACTGCTCGAACAGGTGTTGCGCCGCCTGGCGCACGTCCGTGTCGTGCCGCGGGAGCAGCATGTCTCGCGCGACGGGGAGACCGACCGCGCGGTACAACTGCTTGGCCACGTACTTGTTCATGGCGCAGGCCGACGCGCACACGCTGGAGCCCACATACGGCAGGCCCAGCACCTCGAGGAAGCCTTGAAGTGTTCCGTCTTCGCCAGGGGGTCCATGGAGGACCGGGAACACCACGTCCGGACGGAACTGCGCAAGCCGCTGGTATAGCTGCTGTCCATCCAGCTCGAACTCGTGTACCTCAGCAAAGCTGGCGCGCAGCGCTTGCGCCACTTCGTGAGCCGACTTGCGGGACACGCCCGCTTCTGCCGAGGCGCCACCGCAGATGACGGCGATCCGAAGTGCGGACGGTGCCGGACGTGAAGGTTCCATGTTGTGATGACCCCGAAAAACGGCGCCCGGATCTATGGGCGCGCAGTGGAAACGGCTCGCAGGCCGCTGTCGAAAACAATCGTAGCAGCGTTGACCGCCTTGTTCGGCGCCATGCAAGCGACCGTCTCGGCCCTGTGCCCGTGGTGACCCCGGGTCCGTCGGGAACGTGTCGCCATGGAAAACAGTGGTCGACCCACATTTGTTCTTGCGAAAGGAAGTGCGGTCACTAGAGTCAATACAGGTCGCACAGGAACTGTTCAGTTGTTCTGCGCTGCAATCCCCTGCCCGTTGCAGCGCGGTGCTCGATGGGTCGTTTTGGGCTCATTGAACTGGAGGAAACGCGTGAACAGATTCATCACGCGTTCATGTTCCGTTCGATGTCTTCAGGCTACCGCCCGGGGCGTCAGTGGCTGATGGTGCCGCTGCTGATGGCCGTGCTGGCCCGATATTTCCCGTTCGGCCTCCAGGCCGACATCTCGCCGTGCAACCAGGGTCCCGCTCACTGGGTTGTCTTTGGGATCAAGGCGTGCCCTTCGTCGTCGATCGCCTGAGTGTCGCCCCTCCACGGTCTAAGGCATCGAGCAGCACGGGAACCGTCCCTCTCGAAAGGAGCCCAGATGAACCATTTGTCTCGGTGCGGAGCCACTGCCCTGTTCGCCACCCTTGTCGCCTGGGCGCTACCGGCCCTGGGCCTCACGCAGGAAGAATGCGAGCAACAGGGCTTTGAACAGAGCGTTGCGGGTCACGTTCGAGCGCAACCGGTGTACGACGGTGTGCACCACCTCGACCTCTACCTTCCAGCGGGTGCGGCGAGCGCCCCCGCCCCGGTGCTCGTGTACCTGCACGGCGGCGGCTGGGGAGGCGACAACTGGCGGCTGACCTGCTTTGGGGCTTGGCTCATCAACCTGGTGCAGCAGGGGTTCGCGGTGGCATCCGTCGAGTACACGCCGGCCCAGCCCGTGCCGCCGACCCTCGGCGGCAGCGCCGAGAACGTGGTGCGGCAGGTGCGCGAGGTCAAGCACGCAATCCGTTGGCTCAAGTCGCAGGCGGCGGTGTACCGGCTGGACGTCGACCGTGTGGTGCTGGCCGGCGGCTCGGCGGGCGGTCATCTGGCGGCGCTGGCCGGCCTGACGTACGGTGAACCAGCCTACGAGCCTGAACACGCACCGCCGCAGCATGACGCCCGCGTGCATCTTGTCTTCCCGAATGCAGGGGTCTATGACATCGGCACCTTCAGCGATGGCTGGGGCACCCCGTTGGTCGCCGAAGTGTTCGGCTGCTGGCCGACCAATATCGAGTCATGGCGCCCCTGCAGCGACACGACGCTCTACACCGCGGGCCCTATCCGCCATGTCGACCCGAGCGACCCCAAGGTCTACCTGATGCACGGGGACCTCGACCCCGTCGTGCTCCCCAACCAGGCGGACGCCTTCGCGGCGGTGTTGTGCGGGCAGGGCCGGCTCGCCCACTACACCCGCACGGTGTCGGACGAGCTTACCCAGTACGGGCACAACCTGGAGTACTACATGGCCAGCAATCCTTATATCGGCGGGATCCTGCTGGCCGGGCTGGCGGACCGGTTGACGCCCAACTGTTCTTGAGGCGACGGGATGGGCGGCGGCCGACGCCCACCCGCCAGATATCGAGGAAGGCTGACGGCGACGCCCAAGCGAGCGTGATGTACAGGCGTCGCACTTGAGATGCCCTACGGTGTCGTGGGATTGCGGCCCTTCTTTGCGAGCAGCTCTCCCTACCTGAATTTCGCACAGAACGTGATATTTGAATGACCGTTGTAGATTACTGGATCCCATCCACGTCCGGCGAAACGATTGCATACGTCACTGCCGCCAACCGCAGCGTTTACGTCTTCGACGTAATTTTCGCTGACATCAACATCGCCTAGTTTGGCGCAGTAGCGTAGGTTTGCCTTTCCATCGAATGCAAACTCTTTCCAACTCGATCCGAACGACGATGTACAGCTGATGTTGCCCGGCCAGATGCCTGCAATATCCACGACCCCATACGACGGCTTGGTGGTGCTCAGTTTCTTGCAAAAAACTATTTTTGACTTTCCGTCATAAGCAAAATCCTGCCAATCTCCGCCAAATGACGAGCAACTTCCTTGAATAAGCGCGCTCAGGTCCACCAAATACTGATCTGCATGCGCGCTCGACAATTGGCCAACAGTTAATGCTGCCAAGGCGAGCAGCTTTGATGTGCACTTGATATTCATACGTACTCCCGTGAGATCTAAACAAAGGAGGCGCACTCCCGTCGCAGACTCGCTCCGGAGAGGAAAACGCCTCCGTTGTTTCACCTGTTGGAAGATCGGTTCTCTGTCTCCTGTTCACTCGCTTCGGACTTGAGCAGTCTGATCTCACTTGCGGGGATTGAAGTCTTGCCTGCACCCTTCGAATGGACAATCCCGGGGCCCTTCAAACGGGGCCGGGAAGTGGTCGTATCGCGACGACGTAAAGCTCTCGCCGCTGCAGAAAGCTTTGCCGCCGACGTAACCCTCATAATCCCGGGCGAGTTCAACGGAGCGAGGAGCGCGAGTTCCACCTTCGCATGACGGTGCAGGAGAAGTGTGGAACAAGCGCGCACGTTTCACTCGCGATCGGCCCTCGCCTCGAAAAGTTTGCGCACAGAAGTGCGTAACCTTGAAAAAGCGAGCCACCTTGTTTACAAGGGGGCGGACTCCCCAAAGAGCTGCAACAAGGAAGCGACCAGCGTGTGTGAATGCCGATGTGGCCGGCAGTACCTCCCCGTTTCCCTCTTCGGGGTGCTTGTTGTCGTCTCGCCAATCGAAATGATTCACGCGCGAAGTAAGCGGATCCGCCAGATGAACACATCTCCCTTCCTTCGGGCTCCCGACGCCTTTTCGCTTTGCCTCAGCCAGCGCCCTGATGATCTGGTCATAGCACCATTCGAATCTGACTGGCCCAGCTGAGCAGCGGCGGCGAGACACGCCATCGGCCACAAAGATCTGAACATGCGTGGCGGAAACGATATCAAAGAAGGCGTTCCCGCCACTCTTCGTTTGTAGCCACCGCATCTAGAGTTCGAGCTTCCTCAACAACGTGCAGTGCACACGGAGCTATCGATGAACTCTTTGAAAGTAAAGGCCGCCGCCATTGCTACCTCTCTTGCCGCAGCCAGCGCGGTGAGTTTGATGAGCTTGCAAGCCCATGCCGCAGATTCGGCGGACAGCCAGGCCAAGACGGCACTCTGGGTCGTCATGGATGCCAAGAACGGGAGGGAAGATGAAGTCGCCAAGTTCCTGATCGGGGGCAAGGCCGTGGTTCTCGATGAACCTGCCACGAGCAGCTGGTTCGCGGTCAGGCTGAGCAAGTCCCGATTCGCGATCTTCGACACCTTCCCCAGCGAGGCCGGACGAGACGCTCATCTGAGCGGCAAGGTTGCGGCCGCCTTGATGGCAAAGGCGCCTGACATGCTGCAGCGTCCTCCGAGCATCGAGAAGATCGACGTCTTGGCCGCCAAGCTGCCGAACGCAAAGTAAGGTAAGGCGAAGCCGGAGCAGCGAGGCCCATCATTCTGCGACCCATGTAGATCACTGTGGGGATCACCGCACGGCCACTGCGACTCAATAGGGTCCGCGCGTTGATCGATGTGCCCGACTGCCGCCGCCTTGGAACGTCGCTGCCCTACCCATCGACGGTGACAGCGAGGAACTGCAGGCGGTCTGGTGTCAGTGCGTTGGACCGCGACGCTTACACTCCATTTGCGGCGCGCTTCCCTGTCATAGCACCTGAGTCAAAGGACCTCCATGGGCAAGTCAGTTCACGACCTTCTGTATGACATTCGCCAACTGGGCGAGATGCAGTTCCGCATCATCGAAGCCGTACGAGCCGTGACGATGGAGACGATCGCCCCGCTGGAAGAAGAGGTCAAGTACGGCGGAATTCTGTTCACGTCCGGCGTTCAGTTCGGAGGGGTCTTCGCCTACAAAGAGCATGTGTCGGTCGAGTTCAGCCAAGGTGCGAAGCTCGACGACCGCTACGGCTTGCTGGAGGGAACCGGCAAAGGCCGCCGTCACCTCAAGCTGCGCAGTCTCAGCGATATCTCGGCAAAGAAGTTGGCGTTCTACCTACCGCTGGCGCTGCAGGCGGCAAGGAATTGCGCCTGACGGTTCCCCCGTTAACGAGCTACCGTGAGCGTCTAGGGAAGGCGCCTTGCGCGGATGCTGTCACGACGACCAGGCAGCGATTGAACCAGGCGCAATAGAACCCGAGCAACGCAAGTGTTCTGCTGAGGCGCCTCCCACCGCGCTGCACGCCACTCCCGACGATCTTGCTGCCCCTCGCATAGATACGGGCCGCGAAAGATGCGAGGCGCCAACGCAGCATCTGTTGGCTAACCTAGTACGAGGGTGCTTGAACAAGTGGCCTCGAAAGGCGCACCACAACCGATCGTCCTGACGTCAGCGGCCGTCCCATAGATCACACGTCGAAGTTCATCTGCGGATCGGCCGGGATGTCGTCGTCAGCCCTGTAGCCCCAGTAGCGTCCCCGCGGTGTGTTCACGCGGCCGCAAGTGGCACCCGTCCACGTCGACCCTACCGAGAGGAAAAAGACCATGCATGCTCGCAGATGTCTGTCCCTTCGCCATCTTCTTCAACTGATCACGGCGGCTGCCGTCGTGGCCGCCAGCGTCGGACTGGGCGCCGCGCCCAACGTCCCGCCGCAACACAAAGGAAAGGATGCCACGGCTCAAAAGGCCCCACCCACCATCGCTCGCCAGTGCGGTGCGATGTACCCCAACGAATACCTGCCCCCCGACTACTACATCCCGTCCTGCAACGGCGCGGCCTTCCTGATCCATCAAACCGACGGCAACGTCGTCGAGTATGTGAGCACCGGGGCGCTGTGGGACACCGGCACGTGGGGCCGGTCCACCTCGAATTTGATCATGCAGGGTGATGGCAACCTGGTCTTGTACGACAGCGGCGGTGCGCCGATCTGGTCCTCTGGCACCTGGGGGAACCCGGGCGCCTGGCTGGCGGTGCAGAACGACTGCAACCTCGTCATCTACAGCTCCACTGGGGCCCCGATCTGGGCCACCCACAGATACTGCCCGTGAAGGCATAGGCCTCCTGCACGGGGCGCAGACGATAGGCGTTGTTGCTCCCCGGCACGGCCGAAGGTCAAGCCAGTACCGGCGGTGCTCACCGCCCTTCGCTGTAGCCCCTGCAGATCGCAACCATGCGCTTCGTGCCAGCGGAGGTGCAGGGGCACTTCCTTCCGGTCCACCGCAGCACCCCGATCGTCACTCACGACTGTGACCGGAGGGGCTGTTGGCAACGTGCACCGTCACGCGGGGCACGCGCATGCCTCCATCACGCACCGCAACCTGTGTGCGCTCGATCAATAGGGGCATGTGGCGGTCGCATCAACCCAACGAACTAGGGGGGAGCCGGCGCGGCAAGGTGTCGCGATGTCACTTCTTTGGGGGATTTGCATCGGCGACAGCATGCCTAACACTGCGGCAGCCGGGGACGAACCCGGGCAACAGGACAAGGTGGCCGGCGAGGGCGGGGCACCAGGCAGAACACAAAGTGTGGACGAAAGGGTCGCAATGAATTTCACTCGACGCACGGCTTGGGCCGTGGCACTTGCGCTTCCGCTGCTGGCCGCGTGCGGCGGCGGTGGTGGTGACGGCGACGACAACCCGGCGCCGGAGACACCCGCGTCTACGGCGACCATCTCGGGCCGCCTGGTGGCCCCGGACAGCCAGACGCCGATCGCAAACGCACTCGTTTATGTCGAGGACAGCGCGGCGGCGGCGCAAGCTGCGGGCGCTGGTCGCGAGCCTGCCGCCGCTGCGGCCGAGCTGGCGTGCGGCGCACCGCCCAACGCTGCCTGGGTCGCCACCTGCACCGACGCCAACGGCAACTTCTCGCTGAAGGCCGCTGTGCCGGCCGCTCCGACGCTGGTCGTCGTCAAGGGTGCTTTCCGCCAGGAGACGGAGGTCGCGCTCACCGCCAGCGGCACCATCGAGCTGGGGGCAGTGGTGCTGAAGGCCGCTGAAACGGGCGCTCGGCTGGCAGTCGTGACCGGCTCTTACGACCGCATCCAAGATGTGCTGGCGAAGCTGGGCTACGGCGAACTTGAAGGCGGCCGGCTCAAACTGAGCACCGAGAAGTTTGCGCTGTACGACGGCGACTCCACGTTGCCCGACACCTACAAGCCGATGGACGCGCTGTTCGAGGACGGCGACAAGGACGGCAAGGCCGACATCTACAAGTACGGCGTCGTCTTCTTCAACTGCGGGCTGGAAGAGTCCGTGCTGGGCGATGCGACGAAGCTCGCCACGCTAAAGGCATATGTGGAAGCGGGCGGCCGCCTCTACGCCAGTGACCTGGCCTATGACTTCGTCGAGCAGTCGTTCCCGGCCTTCGTCAATTTCGAGGGCTCGGACGAGATCGCCAGCACTGCGCCCGAGAACCTGGACGCGGCCGAGCTGGGCGAGAGCGGCATCAGCGTCGAGGCGAGTGTCGATCCCGCCCTTGCCGCATGGTTGGGGAACGTCACGTGCGGCAGCCCGGCCGGCTCCTGCCTGACGGCTGGCGGCAAGGTGCACATCGAAGGCTTCCTGTCGGGCTGGGCTGTCATCACCGGCGCGCACCAGGAGCAGCAGTCGCAGGTCCGCACCTGGGCGTCGGGTGCAGTCACCTTCGGCGGCCAGAGCCAGCCGGTGGTGCGTCCGTTGACGGTCACCTTCCCGGTGGGCAAAGGCCGCGTGACCTACACCTCCTACCACACCGAGCCGGATGCAGGCGAGGCAGGCATGCTGCCGCAAGAACGCATCCTCCAGTTCATCGTGTTCGAGCTGTGATCGCCACCAACGCCGGGGCCTGAGCCTCGGCTGCTGTTCCGGAGGGCGGCTGTGCATTGCACGCCGCCCTGTTGGCTTTCAATCGATGTTCAGGCCGGCCTGCCCCAACACGCTGGCGCAGGCGTCGCCTCCGAGGCGCCGGGCAGATCATGCACCGCTACGCGCGAGGTCGGTCACCAGATATGGATCTGCCTTGGAAAGCGTCGCAGCGATCTCGGTGGTCGTTCTGCGCTTGGCCATCAGATCAGCCACCTCGGAAGAGGTCAGCCCCACCATCTGAAGAAACTCGACCCGTCCGTGCGGGGTCTCCATCGCGGGCAGCTGCGGATCGTGGACGAACATCAGCCCGACGATATCGGTCTGAGCATCGGCTCTAATGGGACCGTTGGCGGGAATCCAGTGACCCTCCTCGAACCACTTGCCGGACTCGAAAACGTAGCGAGCAATGTTCTGTATGAGGTTGCAGACCCAGATGGGCGGCTCGTGATCCTCCTGGCTGGGTTTCAGGCGGAACGTTAGTTCGAACCCGAAGCGGCTGAAGTCTTGCCCGACGGCCTCCTCGTCGTAGTAAAGCGCCGAGAAGCCGTAAGTGCAGAAGTGAAGGTGCGCCGCGCCACCCGCGTCGCTTTGGTAGGTACTGATACCGTCGATGGGATCCCGCCCACCCAAGAAATGCTTGATGATCGTTCCGCAGTGCTGTGGCTTTTGGTCGCCGTAGAGAGCCCGAAGGCTTGCGTCAATGGCGTCCCAGCCGGGGGCGACGTGGTTCTGCCCACCGTAGCGGGCTTTATATTCTTCCAGGGTCATGCTCTCTCCTCGATGGAGTGAGTCGAGATTCTAGTTTTCGTCACGCCGGTGAACCGGGGTGGAGAATGGCCGAGCATCTGTTGTCGTGATGGAGGGAGGCATGGCCATGGTACGAGGACGTGCTGCGCGTCGCGGTAGGGATGCGCCTGTGCTCTAGTGCCTTGGCTCGCCTCGATGCGACTGCTATCGTCCGGTATCGTCGCTATGCGAAGCCCGGTTCCTGCGCGCCTGGCCTTGTTCATGATCACTCACGCGTTCGCCTCGACCACCCAACGCCGAATCGGCAAGAGTCTGTTGGTTCTGGCTCTCTGCTTGGCGCTCCTAGCTGCGTGGCGCTGGCACGTCGAATCGGACTTTATCCGGCGCGCCTCGGTTACGCGTGGGGAGGTTGTCGAGGTGGGCAAAAAGCAGATGACGGCCAAGGTCATTTTCGCGGACAAGAACGGGCGGGTCCATACGCTGCCGCCTCCGGTTCAGACCTCCTTGCGCAAGTATCGCCCCGGGGAGCGGGTTTGGGTCTTGTTCCGCCCGGAGGATCCGACAACCGCAAAACTGAGTGAGCCGTCCCAGCTGTGGAATAGTACACATCTGTACCTCTACTTTTCGGCAGTCTCAGCAATACTGGGATTGCTCGTTTGGACGGGCATTCTCGTAGCCGGGCCCCTTAAGCAAAGACGGATTTCAGTCGGCTTGTAGCGGAACCTGTGTAGGTACTGCTGGGTCACCGAACCGCATGAGCACCGATTCTGTACGGCTTATCTGCAAGCATTCAGCGCGCTCAACAATGGGCCGAACCACGCATGCCGCTACAGCCTCTCTTGTCTTCCCAACGGGAACTGCTTATCCCATGTCGCGAATGTTCTTCATCCAGTACGAAGTCCGTCCTCTCCCCGAGCACGAGAGCTATGCAGAGATCGGTGGCGCATTTGCCAACTGCTTCGTGCTCGCGGTCTCCGCGGGTCAAGCAGAGGAACTCGCGCTTCGGCATCTTGCTGAGATTCATTGGGAGGTCGTCTCAGTAGAAGATCCGGCGCTGCCGACATCGAGGAGTGACTCCAGTGATGCAGAGTGGCTCGAGTGGTACGACGAGGCTGCTCGACATGGCGATTGCTACGTGTTTCACCAGTGGCCGAATGAACCCCAAGAAGATGATGCGGTCCACTAGCATTTGATATAGGGGCAGACACAGCATGAAGAGTTTTATGCTTGACCGCCAGGTTCTCGTGCCGCCTGAGTACGCCGAACGGTCCTGCGTCCTTGTGAAGTACCGGCTGCCTTTCCTGCAGCATTGTTTTGTGCTGTGCCATGAGCACGACTGCGGCGCGGATCCTGCCGCTACCCAGGAACTCTTTGCGTTCTTTCTGGCGCAGGCGCAACGACTGGCATTTGACGCGGTTGGGGATGCCCAGGCGTTTCCACAGCGGGTCTTCAATTCGGAAGCGGCCAAACCTCCATCTTCACGTGTTCGTGGTGCAGAGGCGCTGGCAAAAAGCTTGGGTGTACGTCGTGCTGGGTGCAAAAAACTTCGCGTTGGCTTCCTATCGCGCGCTCTGCTCGATGCTCAGCAGGCCCGTGCCTTCGCCCGCCATTGAGGGCGCAACTGCCGACACGCAAGCACTGCCCCTCATGTCGAATCACATCGGCTCCCCTGGTAAGCCAACTCACTGATGAACATCGACGTTCCGCCAGACACTTCTGCTCGTGGCACTTCGATGCCGTTGGCCGCTGTGAGGTGGGTCCGGGACGGGGACCGCGCTTTCATTCGTTCGGCGCACTCATGAAACCCAGACATGCCATCGCTAGCCTCCTAGCGTTCGTACTCGCCAACATGTGCTCTGCGGTGCATGCACAGTCGAATCAGCCCGAAAAGCTGCCGGCTGCTGCCGGGCGCCAAGTGATCGGTACCTGGAAACTACAAGACGGAACATGCACAAGAAGCATC
The DNA here is from genome assembly GCF_001017435.1 of Caldimonas brevitalea. NCBI lineage: Bacteria > Pseudomonadati > Pseudomonadota > Betaproteobacteria > Burkholderiales > Sphaerotilaceae > Caldimonas > Caldimonas brevitalea. Next base: position 6,120,011 of record NZ_CP011371.1, on the reverse strand, counting down.
GAGCAAATCGTTGATCGCTTTTTCATCGTGGCCCGCTGCCGTCATCCAGCTGATATTGATGGCTCGATCGGCATACCGCTCTCTCGTCTGTCGGAGCGCGCCTTCCGAAATCGGTCAGGGGTACGCTACGAGATACAAGAGGACGGTACCCTTCATGTCATCGCTAACGACATCGTCTACGACCGCGGCACCCCTCAGAAAGACCTCTGGCCGCAGTAGCTTTTGCGAGCTCGTCCCCATCCTGCAGGCGCATCGACACTACTACGAAGAATGATTCGGCTTGCAGTTTTGAATGCGATCGAATTCTTTGCCTGCTCCGATGGCGCTGCACGAGGGTGTCCACCAAGAATCTCTAGGTGGACACCCGTGCAGTCCAAACCGACGCACCGACGGCGTCACCGTCATGCGCTCTAGACGCAGGTCTTGAGCGAGTGCCGCCCGCCAGCGTCGTCGTCGTCGCCGATCGCGTCAGGCCTTGCCAGCCTTGCGACGGCGCGAGTAGAACCCGACGCCCGCGAGGCCCAGCGCCATCAAGGCGTAGGTCTCCGGCTCGGGCACTGCGGCGACCGTCACGTCCACATAGCTGTCGCCATAGGTGACGGTGTAGCGGAAGCTGCTGCCGTCCAAGCTGCTGGCGAAGTGGTCGAACCTGCCCGTCAACCCGCCCGTGGCCTCCAGGACACGGTGGGTTCCCTCCCCGAGCGCGGAGAGGAAGCTCACATAGACGTCGCCATCCAGGCTCAGGCTGCCGTCGACATACAACCCGCCCCACTCGGACACCTCGAGCGTCAGCAGGGCGTCGTCGCCCAGCGACACGTCGCCGATGAGCGCGGCGTCCTTGAGGGGGTTCCACGCCGGGCCGACGGCGAATCGACCTTCCTCCACGACGATCTTGTCCGCCGTGAGCCGGCCGTCGAGTCGCGTCTCGGCGTCCGCGCCCTGCTGCGTGTAGGTCGCGGCGTGCAGCTCGGCGGCATCGTCGATGGAAACCTTGCCCGTGTTCAATGCATCGCCAGCCACCTGCACCTCGGCGAGGCCGACGGCGTCGAGTTGGCCCTGGTTGTGCAGCTTGGCGACGACGAGCTTGGTGTTGACGATGGTGAGGTCACCGCTGCCTGTCAGGCCCGGCCCGCCGATGGTGTAGGTGCCGACCGGTTCGTCGCCGGGCCAGTTGTCGTCAATCTCGCTGGTCAACGTCACCTTGCCGTCGTTGTGCAGCCCACCACGCAAGGTGGCGCCCGGCTGTTCCTCGATGTAGATGGCCCCGCTGATGTCCAGCTGGCCCGTCTTGCCGACGTGAACCTGACCGGTGCTGTAGAGGCCCTTTTCGAAGAGGTTGAAGGACAAGCGGCCGTCGACCTCGATGCGGCCCGAGTTGTAGGTGGCGGCCAAGCGGCTCGTGCCGACGGAGGCCGACGCGCCTTGGCTCACCTTGAACAGCCCTTCGTTGCCCCAGGTGGCATTGGCGTCGCTGTAGAAGTTGAGGCTGCCTTCCCGAACTTCGATGGTCCCGCGGTTGTAGAAGCCGGCGAGGCTGTAGGTCTCGATGCCGCTCGAGCCGGCCCCGGTCTTCACCCAACGCCCGTGGTTCGTGGTGTCTCCCCACGACGTCACGCTACGGGCGCGGGTCGTGTGGTCATGAACCGTCGCGTTGGCCCCCACCGCCATACCGCCGAGCGCGCCCGAGTCGAAGCCGCCCTCGAGATAGGTGTCGCCGCGCAGGTCGAGTTTCGTGTAGTCGAACCCGACGGCGCCGCTCAAACGGGTGGTGCCATTCACGGTGATCTGGCGGACGTTCAGCTCACCGCCTCGCAGGTGCAGCGACTGGACTTCGATGTTGCCGCCGCTCAAGGAACCCCCGCTCACCGTGAGCCGGCCGGTACCCCGCACTTCGGCCGCGCGGAACGCACCGCTGCGCAGCTCCGTGTCGGCGGCGCCCAGCAGCGCGCGTGTGTCGTCGGCAGCCGGCGCACCGGCGGACCAGTTGGAAGACAAATCCCAGTACGGCTGGCCGGCGGAGCCGGTCCAGGAGGTGTCCGCGGCCTGCGCCCCGGAGGCTGCGAGCAGGTGCACTGCAACGGTGATGGCCCCGAGACGGCGAGGCGTCGGGGCGGCGAACCTGGCTTGAGCGGCGCGCTTGCGGGACGCACGGCGAATATGAGATGTGTACACGTATCACTCCTTGATGGGTTAGGCGGTGCCCGAGTTCGGCACCTTCTGCCCGGCGTTGCGCCGGAACCCAGATTGGAGGGGGCTGTTCGATGAGTGAACGGTTAAAATTGAAACGGCGTTTCGCTGGCGCCACATCGTGCCGCCGCTTACGTTTCAGCGGCACGACGATCTACATGGGGTGCATGCAGTGCGGCGGCATGGACGCGCCTGAGGCGCAGCGGTTGCGCGAGTTGGAGGCGGAGGACGCCAAGCTGTAGCAGTTGCTGGTCCAGGCACGCTGCCCCTTGCGGATCTGACCCGCGCCGCTCTAGGCCGCCGCGCCCTAGCCGTGATCCCCAACGCGATGACGCCGTGAGCGGCGCGCCGCAGCGCCGACCGCCAAGACCCAACCGGCGCCTATCAAGGCCGCCGTGCTGGGCTCGGGGACCGGTGCCAGCCACATTGTGTCGAGGTAGACGCGGTGGCGTCCCTCCAGATCGTCCGATGTGACGAGCTGGAAGGTTTCGAAGCCAAGGTCGGACACCACACCGAAGAAGCCGGTGGCGCCGTTGAGTGCGAAGCTTTGGATGTACGCCGGGTCGCCCGCCAGACCGCCCATCGACAAATAGAGCTTTGTTTGACTGGTATCGCCGAACAACTCGAAGGCAATTGCGGAGTCATAGGGGCTGTCGGTATTCGACGTGTCGATGTGCCCCCCGAAAATATTGAACATCGTGCCCGAGTAAGAGGGGGCATGGGTGATCGCATCTTGCGTCCACAGCACCTCACCGTTGCAAATGTCGGGGCCGGGCTTGCCGCAGGAGTCGAAGTGCAAGGAACCAAAATGACCTGCAACCTCTGCCCCGCCGGGTGGGCTGCCATCGAAAGTCTGCACTTCGCGTGGCACCCCTACCTCGGCGAAGTAGGCGGTCGGGCTGCGGTAGATCGTCAGCCCGGCTTCGGCAATGCTGCTGCACAACAGAAGGAACGGGGCGAGCCACAGCGCCAAGGGGAATGGCATGGGGAGGCCGATCAAGTCATTGGAATATTGACTTTAGATCGCCCCCGCATGCCTGGCCCCCGCGTCTAAGGGGTCGGCAGCCCCATCCCTCAAACCCGCACCGCTGTGCCATCACATCAAAACTTGATCGCGAGCGCCCGATGCCAGGCTGCCTCGTCGCGGGTCTGCCACCGCACGCAGGACTCCCCACAGAACCGATCTTTTCAAAACGTGCTTTGGCCCGAGTTGCCGCAGCGGCCAGTTACAAGAGGGCGTCGCAGTGCCCCACGCTCCTACTACCTTGAGCCTTATAGCAACTTCTTCCGGAGCCACCATGCGCCCGTTATGTGCCTCGCTCGCGGTCTTGTGCCTGTCGCTGTCGGATGCGGCCTTTGCTCAGCACGACGCAACCTCGCGCGTCTACCTGTCGCAGCCGCAGATCATGATCACCGACCTCGACCCCACGGACCTCTACGGTCCCGACAACGTCTTTTTGGGATCCACCAATTACGCTGGGCAAGTTTACGTGTTGCAGTACGACGGCTCACGCTGGATCTGGCCGGTGGAAGGCGAGGGATGGGATCCTACCCGCGACGACTGGCTCCCCAGGGGGGGCGCATACGGGAACCACTCAGCGCGCATCTCGGGGCCTTTCGCGAAGGACCCTTGGTCGGGCGGCGGCTTGATGCAAGGAACTTCAAGCGAGTCGAACTACATTTACTCCGGTGATTTGACCATCGGCCCAAACACTGTCAATCCCGACTATGCCAACGGCTGGATCCCACCCAATATGCGTGTCACCTTTACGGCAGACGTGAACGTTGCAGTGGCAGCAGATCCCTGTGCTTCAGAGTCCGTCTGCCCTTATGCGAGCGCATGGGCCAACCTGCGCTTGGAGGACCTGGACGGGACAACCTGGGATAAGACAGCGACCCTTAACGCTGCAGTCCAGGCGGGCGATTCGTTCAGCGACGCAAAGCAACTCTCACTCGTGCTCGACAACCGCAGCCTGGAGGGTGTCCGCGTCAACTTCTCGTGGAACTACGGTATCTATGGTTACGTCAGCCCTGTCCCCGAGCCCTCGGCGTACGCCCTGTTCTCGCTCGGAGCATTGGCGCTGGGGATGCGCAGCCTATTCGGGCAGAGGCGCCGTGCGACGTGACCGTTCAGCCTAGCCCACGCACTCGATCTCTGCCGCGCAGGTTCCGTCAGGCATTCGATGCCAGCCTGCATATCGGGCTGAAGGAGCTCCGGCCTCGCGTCCGTCGTGTTGCGGCCGCCGGAGTCGCTCAGCCAAATTGCCGGTCGTAATAGGCGAAGTAGGGCTCCGACAAATAGGCATCGTTGCCAACACCGCCGATGCCGTTCCCTTCCAGCAGCCGGTTGTCTACCCAGTCGTAGCGTGGCTGGTGGGTCGCCTCGTTTTCGAAGCCGTTGCGATAGGCGCCATAGAGGATGGCCATATCGCGCGGCGTGTGCACCGTACCACCCGCAGCCTGCTTGCGGTGACTCAACTCCGCAAGCACGATCGCGGCGGCTTCGACCGAATGGCGGCCCAGGTTCTCCGCGTCGGTCTTGAAGCTGCCGGCCCGGTCGGCGCCGGGCAAGCGGTGCTCGACCAAATAGCGGGCCGAACGCTCCACTGTGCCGGCGTGCGTCTCGGCGACGCCCGGGCCGCCCGGGTCGAGCCGATAAGCCGGGCCAAACAGCTCGCCCATCGTGTTGACCGCGACGTCCCAGGGATTGTGGTCAAAGTCGACCTCGGCCGCCAACACACCGGCCAGCAGCGCCGGGTCGATCCCGTAGCGTTTGGCCATCTCTTCGATTTCAGCGCGGTTGGCATCGACCACCCCGAGCGCGGCCGCATGGCCATTCACCGGCATGTCTTTTTCGATGCCTGTCTTGAGTGAGCTGTTGTCGCTGAAAACGCGCTTGCGCTCGTCCAGCTCCCAGCCCAACACCAGGTCCTCCACGGTGTTGCGGGCGATGTATCCATCGGCCCCGTCGCTCGCTCCATGGGCGGCATGGTCGTGCGGCACGTCGGCGCGGTAGTAGGCGTCAGGGTGGTCCAGCAGATACTGCGCCGCCTGCTTCTGTTCGGCGCTGTAGCCCGGGCCCTGCACCACGGCCTTGAGATCGTTGCGGCTGACCACTCCATCGGCCTTGCTCGGGTCTTGCTGCCGCGCGGTGTCAAAGGTCGTGAAGTCATCGCGCAGCGTGCGCAGGGCCAGCGCCTCTGCCTCGGACGTCGGGTCGGGTTGGCTGCCGGGTGTGGGGTAAGGCGTGACGGGCGACTGAGGCGCCACGGTTTGGCCCGACTGAGCGGCCGGGCCGGACCCGGGCGGCGTGGGTTGTGCGCCCGGCGATGGCAGCGGGTGCGGCGGATCATGTCGCACGGGTTGCCACGCAACGTGGCCGGAGTGGGCTGCAGTCAACTGCATGATCAGCTCCTTGATTGAACGGTGCACAAGAGAACGAACGACATCCGTTGGACGATGTCGAGCCGCACTCAAGCGATGGGTCGATCGGCGATTCTTGGCCCAATCTACTGCGGACCGCCTGTCTTTGCCACTACGGGAAACCGGGGCCGAGATGCATGTATCAGCTTCGCAGGAACCGCATCACGGTGTTACCTGCCCGGTTTCTTAAGACACCGATTTCTAAAGGATGGCGCACGGCGTCCCGCGGGCGTGTTGCCCCGCCGGAACGGGCAGAATCCGCACCCGGATTCCCGATGTGGGAGGAGGACGGTATCCCGTAGATGCCGATGTCAGGAGAGCGAGGAAGAAATGAGAATGTGGGCGACGATACGTGCAGGACTGTTGGTGTTGACCGCCGTGGTCCTAGTGGGGTGCGCGGCACCTGCGGCCAAGCGCGGGCCTGACGGCCTTGCGCTGGACTTGAAAGCCGAAGGCAGCGACGGGTTCGTGGTTCTGAAGGTCGTGTCCACCCGGCCTGTCAGCCTACTGAACCCGAAGTGGCAGAACATCGCCGTTCGTTCAACCGGAGGCCAGAACGACGAACTGAGGGACCTCACGCCGCCGTACTCGATGCTCGGCGCCAATTACGTTCCGACCGAGTCTCTCTATTTCGCGCGCCTCAAAGCGGGCGAGTACGAGGTCTCTTCGCTCGGTAGCACCGGGGCAGGGCCTGGCCTGCTGCTCGCGCTGATGATGAGCGACCACGCCTCGATGCAGAAGCGCCTGCCGCGCTTCAACGTCGAAACAGGCCGGCTCACCAACCTCGGCACCATCGTCTACGCGCCGGAACTCGACAAGGACCAGCCAGCCGATATCGTGCTGTTGAGCGGCCCTGTGGGCCAGCGCGCGGCGCTCCAGGACCTTCGGGATGAAGGTGGCACCGCGGCGTTGCCGCCCCTGGGTGGCGGCTGGGGCGCGCCGCCGGAGGAAAGCGCCGAGTCTCTGAAGCGGGCCCGGGAGATGGTGTCCATGGTCTCTCACAGGGGCTCGGCCATCAGCGGGGGTACCTTTATCGGAGGCTCCCATCTCGGGCAGATTCTCATGCGCACTGGCCCGCGGACGTGGGTTCGCGAATCGCTCGACACGCTCAACCGGGTCGTGTTCGCGACGCGCCTGGCGGACGGCACGCTGGTGGCGGGAATGGAATACGGCCGGTACCAGATCAAGCGCCCTGGCGGCACGTGGGAAGCGCACAAGATCGGGAGTGAAAAGGGGCGTGTTGTCTACATTGAACCGCGCGCTGACGGCTCGGCGCTGTTCGTGGCCGGCGATGCGAAGACGACGCGCGTCTGGCTCAAGCGTGGTGGCCTCGATCACGCCTCCGATGAAATCACCCAAGTGGCGGCATTCGGCACGCCGCCCGACTTGTTGCTCACCCTGCCCGACGCCCTGATCGTTGCCTGGAACGAAACCGGCATCCTGCGCCAGTCGGTGCACCATCGCATCGATAAAAATACGTTGAAGCTGACGACGTACAAGGAAAGCTTTTGGGTGGTGGACTGGCAGTACCGTGTCGACGGCAGCGTCGCGCTGACGCGGCAGAACGGCATGTCCGGGTACCGATCCGTGTCGCTCGACGGAGCGCGCACCTGGATCACGGCAAACGAGCCGGGTTACCTCGGCGGTTTCTGGCTCGACGCAAACAAGGGCTACGCGTTCGGAGTCTCACCGGGCTTCAGCACCGTCGACAGCCTTCTGCAGGTCACAAGCGACGGCGGGAAGACTTGGCAGCGCCAAGGTGGTCCCCTCGTGGCACCTTCCGTGGGTCAGCTGCTGCAAGTCGATGGGCAGGAGCTCGTGGCGCTCGCCGGACATGTGGTCTACTCGTCCATCGATCAGGGCGGCACCTGGCAGCGGGTCTTTCCGGTGCCGCAAGCCGGACGTTGAGCGCAGCTGCAGTCGAACACGCATGCCTGGCGCCCGACTGACCTGGCACGTCAGGGTGCCAACAACAGCACCTTGACTTGACTGGGCGCCACGCGCATGCCAGGCGCGTTGGTGCTGTTCTGAAGCGAGGTGCTGGTCAGCCTCGTGGCCGGCATGCCGCCAAACAGTACGGTGAATGCTGCCGTCAAGTGGCGACTGGGGCCCATCACCATGCCCGAGGCCACGCCCAGACCGATGCCTGCGTTGTCGCCGTTGGTCATCGGGATGCTGGTGCCGAGATGGTGTGCAGGAGCGCCCCCAAGAAGCACCTTGTACGCGGCTCCCACCGCCATCGGCGAGGCGGCGGTGTTGGGGTACGGAATCGGCGTGGGCGTCGGTGTCGGGGTGAGGCACACATCGGGGAAGGCGAAGTCGGTGCCGCCCATTTGGGTGTTGGCGAACATGTCCTGTCAGCCTACCTGGATCTGCGTGCCGTCGATCTTGACCAGTTCGCGGCTCTTGATGACTGAGTGCTGGGCGTGGATGTGCAGCATCTCGCGTGCTCGCAAGTCGATATGGCCAGCGCGCACCGACTCCAGTTCGTCTACCTGTCGGTGGTAGCCCTTCGTGTGCATCGTGTGGGTCTGGCTGACTTGGCGTAGCGAGGTCGCAGTTGTCTCCAGCCGCTCGGCCACCCACTGGGCGAATCGGCTGAAAACACCCAGCCGGTCGGTCACGATGTCGACCCGCTGGGCCTCCATCCGCAGATGGCCCGCTTTGAGGCGAAGCTGCTCGGCGCCGGCCAGGTCAACGCCGCCAGTCGCCCGCACTGCCAGGTGGCCTTGCACGGCCCATGTGGTATCACGATCGCTGCTGAGAACGAGTGGCTCTGCGGAGCTCCGCGCCAGCACCGCCAGCACGTAGACGTTCGTTCCATGGGACGCAAGCAGCACCACGTCGCCGACCGCCGGCAGCGTCAGGCAGGAGGTGGCCAGGCGCGCTCGACACAGGCCGCTCGGCGTGGAGACGGTCATGCTGCGTTCGGCCTGCTCCGGCGGGCGCTCCACTTCGCCGACTTGCTGGATCACACCTCGGGTGAGTTCGGAAGAGGCCCCTGTCTGCCTGCCGGTACCGGTTGTGGCCTGCTCGTCGTCCGGCCTGTCCACCGGCACATGCGTTTGCTGATTCATCTGCGCTTCTCCTATGCGGTGGCATTCCGCTCTACTTTCCGGTGCACCATGATTCGGCGGTCACGGTTTCGGGGTCGTCAGGCGCGGCGTGGGTTCGGTCCAGCCCTCGCGTCTGCTCGGCGTGGACCCCGCGCAAGCCGGCACGGAACAGGTCAGCGCCGTCAAACTCGCTGCCGGTCAGCACGGCGTGTGCGAGGTCTGCATAGCTGAGGTTGGCACCATCAAAGTGGCAGGCCTCGAAGCGGCAACGCTGCAGCACCGATTCCCTCATCATGGCGCGCGAGAAGCGGGCCTGCTGTGCCTGCGCGCCGTTCCAGACGGATTGCGGCAGGCGAGCGCCGGAGAAGTCGGCACCTGAGAGTTGCGCTTCCAGCCACAGAGTCTGTGGCGCGTCGACCGCCTGCAGACTAGCCTGTTCGAGCAACGCTCCCTTGAAGTTGCAATTCGTCAGGCGCGCGCCGCTGAGATCGGCGCCCGACAAGTCCGCCTCCATGAACTGCGAGCGGCTCCACTGCGCGTCGGCCCATGCCTGTCCGGCCAGTTTGCACATTGCGAACACGCACTTGTCTCCGCCCGGCGTGCCAAAACGCGCCGTGCGCAGGTCTGCCTGATAGAAGACGATCCCGTTCAGCTTCGCGTCCTGCAGCACGGTGTTGACGAAGCGGCACTCGATGAAGGAAGCCTGTTCCAACTTGGCCGCCGAGAGATCGGCGTCGGCGAAGTCGCTGGTCGCCAAGTTGGCGAATTCCAGATCGGCGCCGGACCAGCAGGAGCGCTCGAACACCGACTCGGTAAAGGACGTGCTCGGCGCGTACATCCCGCTCAGGTCCGCGCCGACGGCATTGCATCGGTGCACGGTCGCCAAGTGCAAATTGGCCTGCCGCAATGAGGCGCCAGCCAGGTCGCATTCGACAAAGGAAGTCTCGCGCAGCACCGCGGCCGACAGGTCGCAGCCGGAGAAATCACTGCGTATGAAGACCGCTCCGGACAGGTCAAGGCCCGCGAGTGACAGCCCGCACAACGAGGTGTCGACGATCGGCTCGCTCTCGGCAATCTTGGCCTTTAGTTGCTCGATGTCCACGCGGCAGTCTTTCAACTGTGGGGGGTGTCCGGCGGGAGCACCTTGTGCGCTGGCAGCGCGCGCGCCTTGGCGGTGTAGGCGCCGTCCCAACGGGTATGTCGGTCGACATCTATACGGGCCACGTCGGCCGAGAACAGATTGCTCTTGCTCAGGTCCGCCCCCTGCAGTTGGGCATGCTGCAGGATCGCGTGCATCAGGTTGGCGCCGATGAAGCGGCAGACCTGCAGGCCGGCCTTCGTCAGCAAGGCCTCACGCAAGCTGGCCCCGGTGAAGTCGGCCCCCGCGCAGCGGCTCTCGCCCAAGTCGGCACCGTCGAGGCAGCAGTGCTGAAAGTCGGCACCCTCCAAGGCGAGTCCTCGCAAGCTGGCGCGCCGCAGGCTCGCGCTTTTGAAGCTTGCGTGGCGCAGCGTGCACCGCAGCACAAAGCGCACGTTGTCGGCTGCGGCGCCGTCGAACACCCCGGCATCGAGGTCGCATGCAACGAAATCCGCCGAGGCGAGCTGAGCCTGCTCGAACCGCGCCGCGGCCGCGTCACACTTGACAAAAGAGGCGTTGTCGAGCCGTGCGCCGGTGAAAGACGCTCCGCCCAGCTGGCACTGCAGCAGCAGCAGTTTCTCCAGCCGGGCCGACACCAGCTGGGCGCCGCGCAGGTCCGTCTCGATCAAGCTCGCCCCGTCGAACTCGCATTCGTTGAGGTTGGCCTGCGCGAGCACCGCGTTTGTCAGGTTCGCCTCGCGGAAGCTGCTTCGCAAACACATTGCGCCGCTCAAATCACTCTTGCCCAGATTGGCCTCGACGAAACTGGCCTCCTGCAACTGCGCCTCGGTGAAGCGAGCATGTGCGAGGGAGGCCTGGTCGAAGCAGGCTCCGGTGAGCGTGGCGCCCGTGAAGTCGGCACCTTCCAAGCGAGCCGTACTGAAGTCGGCGCCCGACAAATCCATCTGCCGGAAGTCCGCCCCTTGTCGTGTGATGCCGGCAAAGCTCTTGCCCTCGGCGTGCGATTGGCGCGTGCTGTGGCGCCAGTGCTCGGCCGTCTGGGCGTCCACGCGAGCAGGCGCCTCAAGCACGTGTGCAGCTGCGCGCAGCAGGGGCTGCATCGCCTCGTCGCTGTGCGCAGCCTGCTTGCGCATCTCGGGTGTGATGATGGCGCTGCCGTCGGGCCAGCGCTCAAGTGGCGTGGGCAAGCAGCGGAGCGTGCGCTCCATATCGTCCAAGGCCTCCGTCAGGCTTGGCACGGCGATATCACGCGGACACGCGGTGCCGGGGAGCTGGCGAAACGGCGCCAGCACAGACGGGTCGACGCCGTTGCTGCTCAGGGCTTCCTCCACCTCACTCAGCACCGTCTCGTGTGCCTGCTGCATCAGTTGATCGAAGCCCGTGCCGTTCGGCGCGGAGATCTGCCGCGCCAGCGCGATCAGCGACGGCATGTCGCTCGGCACGCCGGCCGAGAGATCGGGCGCTCCGACGAGCTTGAGGGCCCGAGCTTGCTGCTGCCTGGCGCTTTCGAGCGCCTCGTCGCCCAGCGCGCGCTGTAGCTCGCATTCGAGGCGGGCGGTCTCGCTCTTCATCCGGGCTTGATGGCGCTGCCATCCGATGTCCGACCCTTGCATCAAGGCCTGGAAGCGCGCCAGCGACTCGTTCGGCACCGCCAGGCCGGCTGGCAGCAGGTCTGCATCGTCGAGCGCGCGAAGGCCGCCGTGTTGCTCGTCCAGCCGGTCGGCCATGGCCTGCAGGTAATGTTCAGGGGCCCGGGGCTGGCCGATCCACTCAGCCCCCACGCACATCAGCTCGACCTGATCGGCGAACTCGTCGGTCACTGGCATCAGGGCATGCCAGATCAGCGCCGCGCGCAGCTGGTTGGGAAAGAACCAGACGGTGGTCAGGCGGGTCTCGAGGAAACGCCCAGTGTCCGCAGCCATGTTCTTGTCACGCACCACCACCACCGGGCGAATGCCGGGGAGACGGCCGAGGATGCGAGGCTGCCCGGGATGCAGGTGGATCAGCTCCAGTTGCTCATCACCGACGAACTCGTCCGGCTGCCATTGGTCCTCGCTGGCGAGGCAAAAGTAGCGCCAGTCCAGGTCGGCGGGTGTGCCGGGGAAGTCCTGCTGCAGCCAGGCTTCATCGTAGCTGCCGTCGAAACGCTTGCGCTGGGCAGACATCGGGCCGAGCGGCGCAAAGCTTGCCGGCTCGACGGCGCGATGCGGCTTCACGCTCGGCCTCGCCGGGTACTCGACCTGGGGGAGCAGGTGCAGAGGCCCATCCGGCCTCTGCAGCGGCGCATGTCCCCGGCCCTGAGGGTTGGGATCGAACTGCGGCCCGCCATAGGCTTGTTCCCAGCCGAGCGGCATCTCGACAAAGGGCTGCGGCGCGGTCCACGTGTCGCCCGCCCAGCAGCGGGCGCCGAACACGTGCAAGTCCTTGCTCAACCCGCCCAGTCTGACGCTGACCTTCAGACCTTGCACGGGCTTGCCGCCCGGCGCGAAGGCGCTGCCCGTCACCAGGTATTCGGCGCCCAACTTCGGCACCGCGACATCCAGCGGTGTGTCGCCCAGCAACGGGGGCACCAGCTGCCACAGCTCAACCTCCGGCAGCAGTGCAGGTTCACCGCCCAGCGGGATGAAGCCGACCACGGAAACGCCCAGATAGGCCCGCCGCTGGCGCTCGAAGCAGCGGTGCAGTACCGACAGGGACTGCGGCTTGAAGATCCTCATGCGTCGTCCCTATTCAGGAGGGCGCGCCCAGGGCTCGTCGAAGACGAAGGTGTCGGGGTTCTGCGGGTCGAGACGCACCCGCAGAACCCCGCCCGGCAGGAACAGAGCGGCGGCCTGCACCGGCACCACCGCCTCGACCGCCAGATCCCGCTCGGCCGTTCCTTCCTCGCGCACCTTCAGCTTGAGCGCCAGCTCGGGGTTGTTGTTGATCCAGGTGCCGGTCTGCGTCGCGGAGACGACCACTACCGTCGCTGGCCTGCCGGTTGTGCGGATGCGCTCATCGTTACGGCGGCTGCGAAGCGTTTCATAGCCGAGAAACGCGAAGATCAGCACGGTGACGATGACAGCGACGGCGAAGGCCGGTTCAATTTCCATCTTAACTAATGATGAATGCGCCATACTTTCCCATCCAAATGGCGGCATCTACGTAGGCGGCAGTGGCGACCTTCTTGACTTCTAGAGCCGCACTGGACTGGCGAATCACGTTGACCACTTTGTCGACCTTGGCCACGTCGTGTTTAAAGCCAACAGCGACCAGGCTGACGCCCCTGCCCTCGAAGTTCGCGCCCCTAACTTCGACGTTCATCAACGTCGCCTTGGCCGCCAAGCCTGTCACCCGGTAGTCCGTCTGCTTGAACCAGGTGTCCTTGGGCGTGACGCCCGTGACCGAGGCTCCGCCGACGAGGTTGAGTGCAGGTGCATTGATCGTGACGCCACCGACGGCCGTCACGAAGCAAGGGCCCGTGGTAGAGGTGAGGTCGATGCCGTTGGTGGCCGACACCGTGTACTTCAGCGGTGTGGTCACACCAATGCCTGAGCTCGCGTATTGGTCGATCTTGCCGATCACGTCTTCCTTGACGTCGCCGGTGATGTGGTTGATCTGGCCGCCATCCGACACGGTATGGTGCTCGCCGCCGCGTACGGTCGTCCTCAGGCCATTGAAGATGTCCTCGATCTCGCCGCCCTCGATACGCCGGCGGCTGACCTGATCGACCTTCAAGTTGCGTTGCGCGCCCTTCACATGCTCGTGGCGCTCCTGGTCCACCGTGAGGCGATCGGTGCCATGGATGTCGGTTTTGCGGTCGTTTCCGACGTCGCGGAGCTCGTCGAGTTCGACCTCGGTACGCAGTTGGCGCTCGGCATGCAGGAAGATCTCTTCCTGCCCCTTCTTGTCTTCGAAGTGCAGTTCATTCGCGGTACTCGTCGAGCCGCCCGGAGTGGAGCGAGTCACGATGCCGGTGCGCGCCTCGTGCTCGGTCAGGGCCCAGGGTGGCATGTGCTCTTTGTTGTAGACACGTCCCGTCACCACCGGACCATCCGGGTCACCTTCGAGGAAGTCCACGATGACTTCCTCCCCCACCCGGGGAACTGCCATCATGCCGAAGCTCCTGCCGGCCCAGGGGTGCGAAACGCGTATCCAGCAGGAGCTGTTGCCGTCCCCGTTGCTGTAACGGTCCCAATGGAAGCGAACCTTGACGCGGCCCTGGGCGTCGGTGTGGATCTCCTTGCCGGCCGGCCCCACCACCACTGCCGTCTGCGGTCCCTGGACGATCGGTTTGCGCGTCAGTCTGGCAGGCCGAAACGGCTGGTGACTCGGAAGTGCGGTGAAGCGGCAGGAGAAGCGTGTCCCCTCGCCGTCGCCCGACTCGTAGTCTTCACCTTCCATCTGATACTCGGACGCCAGTACCAGGTACTCACGGTTCTGGTCTTGACGTGGCTGCCGAATCAGGTTGAACAGGTAGCCGGTGCACAGGCCTCGCGAGTTCGTTGCGGCCTGGACACGCTCGTAGCAGGCCTGCAGTTCCTCTATGCGGACGCGTGCATAGTCCTGCCCCTCCTCAGGCGTCAAATGTTTGTCCGGGTAGTCGTAAACCTCGTATCCGGCGTGCGAATGCGCCCGAGCCACCGTTTCACTCGACCCGAGCTGCACACGGGGCTTCTCGGGGTCGTAGTTATCGTGCACGTAGCGGCCCGGCTGTATCTCTCGGTCGAAGCGCCACTCGCCGATATGCTCGGTCTCGGCTCTTGAGGCGCGCTCGTGGGGCAGGTAAGGAATCTGTTCGAATCCCGCGTAGCGGAGGTGCGCGCTCATGTCGTCGGTCAGCACCAGCGTGTGCCGGTCGGCTTCGTGACGGAAGTAGTAGTAGATCCCCTCATGCTCCATCAAACGGCTGACGAAGTTGAAGTCGCTCTCGCGGTACTGCACGCAGTAATCCCACTGGCGGTAAGCGCCGCTCAGCTCGAAGCTGGTGCTCGCGACATCGCCATGCGTGTGAAACACCTGCTTGAGGATGTCGGGCACCTTCATCTTCTGAAAGATGCGGCAGTTCGCTGTGCGCGTGAGAAACCAGAGCCAGGGCCGCATCGTCAGGCGGTAGAGGTGAAGCCGGCCATGGAAGCCGACCTGAGCGAAGCGGGTCGCGTGCCCGCTGAGGTAGCGATAGCCACCCGCTGGCAGCTCGATCTGCACGGCGATCCTCTGGCCTAGGATCTGGTCGGGATCGAGATCCTCCCGTTCACCCAGCGCGTCGATCTCGAACTCGCTCAAGCGCGCCAGTTCCTCGCGTCCGACCAGTCGGTGGAACTTCAACACCTCGGAACCGAGCGGCGTGACGAGTTGGAAGGTCCTGGTCATCATGTGTCGAAGGCTCCAGGTGAGGTGGGCCGCCGCGCAAGGCGATTGGTACAGACGTCATGCTAGGGAACACGGGCCACGGTCAACACCCCCTACTACTAGGGCTGTCAAGCCTGTCAGGGAACTTCAGCAGAGAAGAATCGCGTTCACCTTGAAGCAATTGCGAACGTTGCGCGGCCCACCCGCCGTGATGAGCGTTGCCCACCCACGCATTGACACTGGCTGGCATTGGGGTGGCCTCTCATTGTGGGCGGCAGGTACGCGTTCAACGGCTGGGACGCCTGGAACCTGCCCACCAGGAATGGCTACAAGGTGATCGACATCGCGTCCGTGAAAGACCGCTTCAGCTCGGTTCCCACCGACAAGACGGAACTGGACCTGCTGGTGTACAGCCCAAGGAGGTCGGGTTCACAGACGACCTTGCCGCAAGAGTACGAAGTGCTCAAGCTCAAGATCACGCAGAACGCCGAGGCGCGGTGAACCCTAACCAGGCAACGACGCTAACCGGTCGTTGCGCGAGCAGCGGTTTCAGATATCACCTCCAGTGCCCATCGCACCGGACCGAGCGCGGTGCGCACTCGGCGCGCTGCGGCGTCAGTCCGAGGGACGCCACAGCTGCCCAGTGCCCGGGGGCATGCGGCCATCACGCTCGATCGCGAAGGGCACCGCACGCACCACCCGGCCCGCACGGCACACCACGATGGTCGAACGAGTCTGGCCCCAGCGTTCGTGGATGCGCTCGAGCGCCGTCCGGTCGGCCGCCGTCGCCCCTTGAGCGATGCGTTCCTGCGCGGTGCCCATCTCCAGCGGGTGAGTGTGGGCCACCCATTCGAAGCGCTCGATCCCGCTCTCGCGGTCGGGGACGAACACGGTGGCCGCCGCCACGCCGCCGTGGGAGACATAGATCATGGGGATCCCGTCCATGCGCATCAGGCACACCTCGACATCGCCGCTGCGGTGGGTGGTGGCGGCAAGCTGCGCGTCGGTGATGGCGCGCCGCTGCCGGAACAGGTAGAGGTGGCCGTGCAGGCCGGCGAAGACCGGTCGGGTGGCCCAATGGATACGGCCACGGAACCGAGGCGTGTTGCCCAGGGACTCATACAACTCTTCTGCGGTGAAGCTCATTGCGTGGTCCTTTACGCTTGACCTCGGCGCTGTTGATGCCAGCTGGCACGACGTGCAAGTTGCTGCCAGCAGATCGCCTTCGGCAAGTGTAGAGAAGCGACGCTGCATTCCGATGCCCCCCGGACGGGGGGCAGTTTGGGGGCGACGTGCTGCAGAGCGCCTATGCCCGCCTCGAGCGGCTCATACGGAGCCGAGCCACACGAGCGCATCGGGCCGTTGCACGAAGGCGCGGAACTGCGGCCCGCGGCGCGCTTCCAGCAGGTACTCGCGAAACCGCTCCGGGTAGGCACGGTCCGGCGGGAACACGCCGGCCACGCGCAGCCGGTAGTTCACCAGCTTCTGGATGAACTCGCCGGCGAAACCCGTGCTCAGCTCGAAGAACGACGGCGGCAACGCGCTCGCCTGCAGCAGCACCCGGTCGGTGTCGTGTTCGCCGCAGGCGGCGATCAAGCTCAGCGCGTCACCCACTGTCTCGACGCCTCCCAGGCACTCGATCAATGGCGGCGACATGTCCGCATCAACGGAATAGTCCATGCAAATTGCCCTCTTGGATGGTTGCGCCGGGCATTTCGAGGATGCTGGCGCGGCAGCGGCTTGATCTCGAGCAGCGAGACCCGATCCCGTCTGAAGACGATGTGCTCGACGTGGCTCGGGCCTGGAGCATGGACCCACGTGAGCTGGAGCAGAAGACCGACTCGCCGGGCGTCGGGCTCATCGTACGTTTGATGTGAAAGTTTCTGCCTGTTGCGACGTGGACCCATCGCTTTTGCCATAGACAGGGCGCCTGAAGACTGTCGCCCTGTCAGTGTCCCGTGAGCGCGGGGAGCGCCCGCGCCCACGGGAGCGAGCGCGCCTGCGACTAGGCGCCCCGGCGACGCCGGGCAAAGCCCACCGCGGCGAGCCCGAGGCCCATCAGTGCGTAAGTCCCGGGTTCCGGAACAGGCGAGATGTTGCCAAGCGCCAGCCCTTGAGACATGGTGAATCGGGCGAACTGCGCCTGGTCCGTCTGATTCTCCAGGTGCAGCGAGAACGATTGCGTCACGTCGCGGGTGCCGACGAAGTCCCAGGGCAGGCCTTCGAACTCGGTGAGGGAGGTCGACCAGTCGCGGGTATCGGTTTCGTGGAACCTGAAGGTCATCCAGTTGTGCGGAAAATCGCCGGACCCGAGGCACGTCATCCCGGCCGGTTGGGCACATTCAAGTGACAGTGTCACGGTGCCCGTGATGGTGACCGAGGTCATCGGGGCGACCCGAATGCCGTCGAGGCTCGTGATGGCCGTCCTCGTGAAGTGGGCGTAGTCCCCCTCGCCGCTGCCAGTCGTCCGCATGCCGTCCGCCGATGCGGTGAGGGTGGTGGTGGAGCTCCCGCGGGAGTCCGTGTCAACGAGGGGTTGGAACGCTGCCGCCTCCTCGAACTCATCATCGTGCCAGTGGCCACCGTAGTAGAACTCCGAGCGACTGTACAAGCTGCCCGACTCGGTGAATTCGAGTGAAGGTGCTTGGCCGTCGTCGGGGGCCAGGTCCCCGGTGATGAAACGGATGCCGCTGACCTCCACCGACCCGGCGTAGGTCGGCGCGGCGTGGACGGACGGCACCATCGAAGACAGAAAAGCGGCGGCCGCGAGGGCCGTCCAGCGGGACACGTTGTGCATAAGGCTTCCTGAGTGTTATGAGTTGATTTGCTCGGCATGGAGCAGCAGCACTCCCCGAGCGGGCGAAAAATATCCGAAGCTGCTCCTCGATGCTGCAAACTTCTGCAAGCTTGACGCGGCGCAGCAACGCTGCGTGGATTTGGGGCGACGCCGCTGTGCACGAGGGAGTGCGGCGCCGGAGTGGGTGCGGTGGCGACCGCCCTCGGTCGCCAACCGCGGCAACGCTTAGAAGCGCAGCGCGTAGACGCGCCGGGACGCCGGCGTGTCGCCGGGCAAGGCGTCGGGCGCTCCGCCGTCCTCACGATCCAGGTCATGGGTCGTGGCCGTGTACACCAGCATGGCGGCTCCGCTGCGGTTGATCCCGACTTTGGGTGCCGAGAGCTTGCTCGTATCCGCCGTCTTCTTCCACTCGCTCCATCCGCCGGTGAAGTCGAAACGACCGTAGACCACGAACTCCTTCGTCGGCTGCGCGTTGCCGTCCTGGGCGATGACAGCGGCGACCGCCTTGCCGTCCCCGTTCATCGCCAACGCGATGCTGCCGCGCGACACCACGGAGCCGAGCGGCGCCAAGGTGGGGATCGCTTGCGGCGTCGACCACGGGCCGCCCTGGATCGAGGCGGACCACATCAACTTCGCGGGCAGGGAAGGCCCGTGGTCGACCGCCTCCTTCCACACCGCAAGCGCGTTGCCGTGCTCGTCCATCACGAGGGCAGGCGCCACCGGGATGAAGGTGTCGGGGGAGGTCATCTGCGTGCTGTCGACCTTCCCTCCGGCCGAGTGGTCGATGCGTATCAGCTGCAGCGGGCACTTATCGATGTCACGGGTTGTGGGCGCCACCATCGCCGCGGCCGAGTACGGGGTCAACGATGTGGCGACGGTCCAAGGACGTGCAAATTCGGCAGCGCTGCCGGCGCCGTTCACCCAACCGCGGGTGCACTCAAAGTACCGACCGATCAGACGGCCTTCGCGGACGGCCTGCGCCGTGGAGAGGTCGGCCATCTTCAACTGGATCGCACCCGGCTGGTCGCGGTCTTCCGAGCGCCACAGCAGCTTCTCGTGGTCGTAGTCGTAGTAGCTGTCCATCACCGCCAGGTTCGGCTGCTCCACCACAGGCCCCTTGATCACGGTCGGCGTCACGTTGTGGCGCGCATAGACATGCACCTCCAGCTCCGATGCCTCCGGCCTCTTCACATGGCTGGTGACGAGAACACCTCTGGGGGCCAGGATGTCGAGATCGGACGACGCCCCGGGATAGGACGACTCGAGCTTGACGGGTTCGACCTCGTGACCCACGGTGGCTCCGAGCTCGAAGCGCGCTGCGTAGTAACCTCGCGGCCACCCCGGGGTGTCTGGCGACTCCGGGTCCACCATCCATCCCAGCACCGCGCGGCCGTCCTCGCTCGCCCGCAGGCGCAGTCCCCACCCTGCATGGACGTTCTTGCTCTGCGGCAAGACCGCCTGTTCGATCCACTGCCCTGAGTTGTCGAAAGCAGTCCAGCTGACGATGTCGCGCCCCGGCTCGTCCGTCGGCGTGGTCCATGTGGCCAGCGCCTGGCAATCGTTCATCACGGCGACCGCCGCATCGACGGCCGTGGGCAGGCCGTCAGCTCGTTCAACCTCTGTTCCGACCACGCCGATCTCCACGGCGTCCGCCGTCGACCAGTTCTGACACACATCGCTCGCTATCTGCTCGGGAGGCGCATCCGGATTGTTGCCACCGCCATCACCACCGCCGCCGCATGCGGCTAGCAGGGCGGCCGCGGTCAGAACACTGAACGACAAGGAAATACGCATAAGAACCTTTGCATAAAAACATGCGCACGCCAAGACGCAGCGGTAGGGCTGCGTGCCGGCCGAATTGAAAAAGGGGATCAGCGCTGGTTCCGTCTACTAGGGCCCGGAAGGCCGGACTCTAGGACCTCAAGTAACTTGAGATGCAAGGGGGTGGGCGATGAAAGGCGTGACGGTGAAGGACGGGGGAGGGTCGACGTGGTGGGAATGGTGGGCTCAGCCGCCAGTCTTCAAAAGTTCAACTTCTTGACGAAGCCTCATGCGCGACCGGCGATCACTCTTGCTCATGACGGTCCGGTGCAGTCGGGCGCACTCGGTGCTTGGTTGACGACGGCTAAGACTCAAACGCGCAGAAGACCGATCATGCCCAGGCTTCCACCGGGCACGCCGTTCAGCCGCCGCTGCCATAAGGGCGCGTGATGATCTCGAGTGTGTGGCCGTCCGGATCGTCCCAGTAGAGGCCTCGCCCGCCGTCGTGGTGGTTGATGCTGCCGGCGTGGCGGTGCCCCGGGTCGGCCCAGTAGGAGAGGCCGCGCGCGCGGATGCGGCTGAAGATTTGGTCGAACTCGGCCTCGCTGACCAGGAAGGCGAGATGCTGCCAGTGCACCTCGCCGTTCACCTGCCTGTAGTCGAGCGTAACGCCGTTGTCGAGTTGCACGCCGTAGAAGGGGCCGTAAGGCACCGGCGCCGGCAGCCCGAGCATCTCGGCCAGGAAAGCCGCAGAGCTCCGCGGATCGCGCGCAGGAACGATGGTGTGATTGAGTTGAACGGACATTCGTTTCTCCAGGCGGGGGCGATAGCTGAAACTCTACAACTGCAACCTGTTTTGACCTCGAGCGTCCCCATGATCGGCGCCGCTGCGCGCCTCGCCTTTGGCAAGGAACGAAGTCAGGTCGCAGGACGTCGCCATGCGGCAGCAGACGATGTATCAACATCTGAGTTCAAACACTGAACGTGTTTTGCTGCGGATCAAGCCCGCCGCTCTCGAGCGACCTTCCTTGGTGAGATGGCAATGTGAGGACTCGCTTGAAGGTCCGCGAACGTTACCAATAGGCGCAACACCTGTAGAGCCGAGGTGGCTGCGCGTCTAGCATCGGACCACCTTCGATATGGCGTTCAGAAAATGCCTGAGAGCGAAGGAGGCCGGGATGCACACGACATCCTGCAAGGGCACTCGTCGAGGCGACACCACCGCCGAGCCCTGCGCTGATCTTTCACCGAAACAACAGAACGACAGAACAACAGAAGGTTCTCGATATGCACAAGGAAACAGGCAACGCCATGCGAACACCGTGGCATGGCATAGCCCTGTCGCTCATCTTGACGGCCGTGTTGTCGGCCTGCGGAGGGGGCTCCTCTGGATCGGATGACACCGCGCCGCCCCCACCGACGACGCCCAATCCGACGCCGAACCCGCCCAACGATTCCTTGCCTGCGGCAGGCCACCCCGGCGGCGCCACGGTACCCTCGGACGCCCAGGCAGAGGACGTCTCCAACCCCCGCACCATCGTCGGCACCGGCACCGCGGCGAGTTGCACCAGCGCTGCGTTTGTCGCGGCGGTGGCCAAGGGCGGCGTGATCACCTTCAATTGCGGCAGCGAGCCGGTCACGATCCACCTGCACGAGACTGCGAAGATCGTCAACAACACCGGAGCGAAGATCGTGATCGACGGCGGCGGCAAGGTCACGCTGTCGGGCAGCGGCCAGCGCCGCATTCTCTACATGAACACCTGCGACCAGGCACAGGTGTGGACCACCTCGCACTGCCAGAACCAGGACCATCCGCAACTCACGCTGCAGAACCTGACCTTCGTCGACGGCGCTGCGAGTGGGACCAATGCCGCAGGCGCCTATGGAGGCGGTGCCGTGTTCGCGCGGGGCGGCCGGCTCAAGATCGTCAACAGCCGCTTCTTTCGCAACCAGTGCGATGCCACCGGTCCAGACGTCGGCGGTGGCGCCGTTCGTGCCCTGAGCCAATACGAGAACCTGCCGCTGTACGTGGTGAACTCCACCTTTGGGGGGCGCAGCGACTTGGGCAACTTCTGCAGCAACGGTGCTGCCCTGTCCTCCATCGGCGTCAGTTTCACCGTGATCAACAGCCTGTTCACGCACAACAGAGCGATCGGCGTAGGGGCCAACCCGGCGCGCAGCGGCACGCCCGGCGGTGGCAGCGGCGGTGCCATCTACAACGACGGCAACACCTTTAACCTGCGCATCCAGGGCAGCCGGATGACGAACAACACGGCCAACGAAGGAGGCGGCGCCATCTTCTTCGTGAGCAACGACCGCAGCGGCACCCTGAGCATCAGCAACTCGTTCCTGTCGGCCAACAAGAGCGAAGGCTTCGAGACTCAGGGCCTGCCCGGGATCTTCTATCTCGGCAACGGCGTGCCGCAGATCAGTGGATCGA
Source organism: Caldimonas brevitalea (assembly GCF_001017435.1). NCBI lineage: Bacteria > Pseudomonadati > Pseudomonadota > Betaproteobacteria > Burkholderiales > Sphaerotilaceae > Caldimonas > Caldimonas brevitalea. Next base: position 6,097,917 of record NZ_CP011371.1, on the reverse strand, counting down.
CGCTCCAGCCGTAGCACCTGCGTGCGCTGGCCGCCCAGCTGAACGGGCTGGGTCCGCCGGGCCACCTTGCGCACAGGCGGGCGCGTGTCGCCGAGCACTGGGTGGACCACAGGGAAGCTCTGTCGCCATGGAGGGTGGCCGATGAACTCGGCCACCTTCCATGCCGACAGGGCACGAGCACCCGCTGCGGCTCAGGACGTCGAATCGTGGAGGCGCACGCCGCGCGACACACGTATCACACCCTCGGGCAACGGTGGGCGCTCCGCCACCGCGGAGGTCGGTGAAGGCAGGCGTTTTCCCCACTCCGCCAGCTCATGCACCGCTGCGTTCAGACCGGCCCCGAACGTCGTCAGCGAGTACTCGACGCGCGCCGGCAGCTCGTCATACACCTCGCGGTGCACGATGCCGTCGACTTCCAGTTGGCGCAGTTGCTCGAACAAGACCTTCTCGGTGATGCCGGGCAAGCGGCGCTTCAGTTCACCGAAGCGGATCGGGCGCTGGTGCAGCTCCCAGATGAGGCTCGGCTTCCACTTCCCCTTGATGACAGCCAGGGCGCGGCCCAGCCCGCACTCAGGTGTCTGGTCTGGCTGCTTTTTCATGTTCTCTCCGTGTCGCATGGCAGGGTGCTTACATCGTCGTAAGTACTTGAGGCACAGGGGAAGGGTCCTGATCATGCAGGCACCTTCAACCCGTGCCTGGTGAAGAGAGTATCGATCAGTCGCCGCCCGGAGTCCGTTCTGTTTTGCCAGCGGAGCGGGCGGGCGCTGGCAGGGTGTCTCAGCTGGGCCCTTTCGAAACGGAGATTTTTTGTGAGTCCATACGCAGGCAAGAACGTCATCGTGATCGGCGGCACCCACGGCATGGGCCGCGCAACGGCAGAGATCCTGGCAGAGGCCGGCGCCCGCGTGCTGATCACCGGGCACAACCAAGAGAACGTCGACAGGGCGCAGGCAGAGCTGGCGGGCAGGGCGACGGTCCTGCGTTCGAACGTCGCCAGCCTCGCCGACATCGACGTGCTCGCACGCCGGGTGCGAGAGTCGGGCACGCCGGTCGACGCCTTGTTCGTGTTCGCTGCGACGGCGGCCTTCGAGTCGTTCGACCAAGTCCGCGAGGACAGCTATGACCAGCACTTCGGCATCAACACCAAAGGCGCGTTCTTCACCGTACAGCGGCTGGCACCGTGTATGGCCGACGGGGGCTCGATCACGATGACGACGGTGACGCCGGCGCCGGCCAATCCCGGCATGTCGGTCTATCTGGGCACGAAGGCCGCGGTGACGGCCTTCGTGCGCTCGTTCGCCGCCGAGTTGCTGCCCCGGCGCATCCGGGTCAACGCGGTGGCGCCGGGCTTCATCGACACCCCGACACTCGGCCTTGCGGGCCTCACTCCGGAACAGCGAGCCGAGGTCTCGGCCTTGGGCGATGCGATCACGCCAATGCAGCGCCACGGCAACATGATCGAGGTGGCACGCGCCGCGCTCTTCCTGGGTTTCGACGCCACCTTCACGACCGGCGTCGAGCTGGCGGTGGACGGTGGCCTGTCGACGGTCGCCGTGCCGGGTTGACGGGCCACGAGGGCGGCCGGCGCCGCTCCCACGGCCTTCCCGTCATAATTCACGCCGGCCGCCTGGGCGGCGTTCGAGAACATGAAAACAATAGCGGCACCGCCGCTTCGGGGTGAGGTTCTGATGGGAATGATGCTGTGGGCGGCCGTGCGCCGCCATGCCATGGTTCTGTGCGCGGCGGCGGTGCTGTCCGCTTGCGGCGGCGGCGGCGGCGGGGAGGGCGCGGAGGGCGGTGGCGGCGGGGAGGGCGGAACACGCGATCCCCTGCCCACCCTGGTCCTGAACGCCGACCCTCAAGGCGATCGGCTGGATCTTGCCGATCGCAACTACTTCCCGATGGCGCCCGGAGACACCTGGACCTATTCGCTCGAGGGCGGCAAGTGGCGGCCTGGCGAGACGGCCACGCGCACAGTGGCCGCAGGTGCGGAAGGTGCGGTCGTTGTCACCGAGGCTTTCCCCGACGAGACCGAGAGCGAGACCTACCGCCGTACGCCGGAAGGCCTCGTCTCGGTGCTGCCGCTGCAAGGGGTTCTGTCCGCAGCGGCGGCGGCCGCCGTGGGCGACCTGCTCGAGTATCCGCAACCCTTCTATCCCGTCGGCGGAGCCCGGCTCGTCGTCCGCCAGGGCGATTGGGGCGAGGACCTGGACGGCGACGGCACCAACGAAAGCTACCGCTTCGAACTGAGCCAGACCGTGGTGGGCTTCGAGCCACTCGACCTGCCGAGCGGGCGGCTGTCCGAGGTGGCTCACCTGCGCACGGTCATCGTGTTCGTCCTACAGCCGTCATCGACGGAATACCTGGTCGAGACCATCACCAGCACCCAGGACGAGTGGTGGGCCCCGGGCATCGGACTCGCTCGTGCAGAGCGAGAGACGGTGGATGTCTTCGGAGAGAACAAACAAGTAGATCGCGAAGCGCTGGTGCTCGTGGCGGGCACCGTCGGCGGCGAGGCGCTGTTCGTCCCCAAACCCGACGGCAAGGTCCAGAAGATCGCCCTTGTGCACAACCGGTTGGTGTTCGATGCACAGCGCAATCGCTACTACGCCAGCATTCCGGGCGATGTGGCCGGAAACGGCAATCGTATTGCCCTGATCGACGCGGCCACGGGCGTGGTGACCTACTCGAACCATGTGGTCGGGGCCGAGCCGACCGCATTGGCACTGAGCGAGGACGGGTCCGCCCTGTATGTCGGGCTCGAGGGGTCGGGCGACGTGGTGAAGTTGCGCTTGCCGGATTTGGTGGAACAGTGGCGGGCCCGTTTGCCGAACGACAGTTCGTATGGGCAACTGTTCGCCGAACGCATCGCCGTCTCGCCTCAGGACGCGAACGTGGTGGCGGTGTCGACCTACCGGCTCAACACGGATCCCCGGCACGCAGGGGTCGTCCTGATCCGTGCGGGCGCGCTGCAACCCAGGATGACACAGGCCCACACCGGTGGCAATGCGATCGCCTTCGATGGCAATGGCACGTTTGTCTACGGTCTGTCCACGGAAGGCTCCGGCGCGGGTCTGCGCCGCATCGCCGTCCTGGACGACGGTCTGTTCGAAGAAGCTGTCGTGCCCGCTCTGGGCGAAGCCGCGTTGGACTGGTGGTCGGACCGGGTGGTGCTGGGCAAGGCGCAGTACAGCACACCGGATCTGGCCCTGGTGCGACAGGGTGACTTCGAGGGCGGCGCGTGCCGGCCCTATCCGGCGGTGCCCGGCCGGCTGCTGTGCATCCCTGGGCCCTACTTCTTCAACAGTCAGGAAGGCAAGCTGCTCGTCGTTGAAGCGAGCAGCTTCGGGGTTCTGTCGACACCGGCCTATGAGCGCACGCTCCCCCGTGCGCCGCTGGGCGAATTCGTGCCGGGCCCTGCCGGCCAGGTGGCCTTGCGCATGAATCAAGCCTCTTTCAACGGACCGGCGCAATCGCTGTGGCTGTTCAACAGCGATCTGCTCAAGCCATGACCCGGGACGCCCGGTGCGCTTCGATGCTGGGCTGGCAGGCGTGATGACCCGAGCGCCGGCCGTGCCCTCTTGCGCGGACGGCAGTGACACCTTGCGGCAAGCGGCGGCGCGTGTCGGGAGGCGGCGGATTTGAGATGATTGGGTGACCCAAAGAGCCAACCATCGCCTATGCATGCCAGCACGACGTGTAACGGGTTTCCGGGCGGATTCCGTCTCGGCACGCCCGCCTTGCCTGGCACCGCTCCTGAGGATCGGCGCCTCCGGAGGGGCGCATGAAAAACCTGCTGCAATCCCATCCCATGTCGCTCCGGCAGCTGGCCTTTTGGCTTGTGGCCGGCAACATCGTCATGGCTGCCTTGCTCATGGCCGCCACCTGGTTGGCGCTCGATTCGAGTGCCACGGCCCACGCGGACCGCGCACGGCAGGCGACCGAAAACCTGGCCGACAGCCTGAGCGCCGAAATCGGCGCAGAGCTCAAACAGATCGACAACGCGCTGGCGACCGTCGCGCTGCAGGCTCAACGCGCAAGCTCGAACGCCGGCGAGCGGCGCATGGCGATAGAGCGCAGCCTCGTCGAGCAGCGCGCGCTCATCCCTCAAGTCGACGCGATGCGGGCCACCGACGCCGAAGGCCGTGTGGTCTATGGCGTTGCGGGCGGGACGCGGCCTGTGAGCCTTGCAGACCGTGACTACTTCAAAGCCGCGGCCGCCGGTGCCACCAGCCTGGTCGTCTCGGAGCCGTTGCAGGGCCGCATCCTGCGGGACTGGGGCATCATCCTGGCGAGACGCTTGCAGGATGGCGACGGCCGTTTTGCCGGCGTCGTGTACACCAACCTGTCGACCGCCCACTTCATGCGGCAGTTCAAGCGTTTCGCTTTGGGCAGCACCGGCGCCATCTCGCTGCGGTCCAAGGACATGCGGCTGGTGGCCCGCTACTCAGCGCGAGAACCGGACTCGACCAAGGGCGTCGGCACCATATCGGTGTCCCCCGAACTGCAACGATTGCTCGCGCTGCAGCCGACCCACGGCTGGTATCGGACGAGAACGGCGCTCGACGGCATCGAGCGGATCACCGCGTACCGGCAAGTGCCCGGAGGCTCGATGACGGTCATGGCCGGCTTGGCGACCGAGGATTTTTTGGCCGCCTGGCGCCAGCAGGTCAGTCAGCAGGTCGCGCTCGTGAGCGGCGTCATCGTCGCCCTGGCCGGCTTCTCGGTCGCCATCTTCCGGCAGCACCGGCGGGCCCACGCTGCGAGGTCCGAGCTGGCCCGGCTGGCGGCCGAACAGCATGTCATGCTCGACAACGAGTTGATCGGCATGGCCAAGATCAAGGATCGGAAGATCGTCTGGAAGAACCGTGCGATGGAACGGCTGTTCGGATACGAGGGCGGTGAGCTGCTGGGCGCCTCGACCCGGCAGCTCTTTCAGGATGAAGCCGCCTACGTGGAGAAGGGGAAGCTCGCGGCCGGAGCCATGCGGGAGGGCGGATCGTATCGGGCGCAAGTCCGGATGCGCCACAAGAGCGGGCGATCGCTTTGGGTCGACCTGGCCGGCGCCAACCTGCCGCAGGGGGAGTCGCTGTGGTTGATGGCCGACATCAGCGCGCTCAAGGCCAGCGAGGAAACAGCGCAGCACCTGGCGCTGCACGATGCGCTCACCGGGCTGGCGAACCGCTTGCTCTTCAAGGAACGCCTGGAATACATCCTGGCCGACAGCAAGCGCAGCGGTAAGACAGCCGCGGTCTGTTATCTGGACCTCGACGGGTTCAAGGAGGTGAACGACGGACTCGGCCATGATGCTGGAGACGCGGTGCTGCGCGAGGTGGCGGCGCGCATGTCGGCCTGCGTGCGCGCGAACGACGTGATCGCCCGATTGGGCGGCGACGAATTCGGGCTCGTGCTCACACATCTCGGCGAGGCGGGCGAAGCCGACGTCGTGCTGCACCGGCTGGTCGACGCGGTGGGCCAGCCGGTCGCGTTGCCCGATGGATCGTTCGTGACGGTCGGCGCCAGCATCGGCGTCGCCCTGACACCGAACCATGGCAACGATGTGGCGACGCTGATGAAACTGGCGGATGGCGCGATGTACCGGTCGAAGAAGACGGGCAAGGGCCGTATCTCGGTTCACGGACAGGAGTGAGCTGAAGCGTCAAGACTTCACTGCGGCACGGCTGGACGTGCGCTTACCTTGGGCCCAGACGACATCAGCGCGGTTCATCCCTCGCGCCAAGCGACACACGGCCAAGCGGTTGTGCACAAGCAGCTTCGGCCAGCCGCCCGAGTGCGTGTATCGGCGACCAGCTTCTCAGGCTTGACGCCCAATGCACTCGCGCCGATGTGGAGACAGCTCAACGGTGAGACCCGTGCACGTGACCGCCCCGCCGCGCCACCCGCACCGGCTCCTTCGCGGCCTCCGTCAGCTGGTTCAAGATGCCGCAGTCCTGCGCCGCATGCACCTCCTGGCATTGCCTGCGCAGCGCCTTGAGCTGCTTTTCGAGGCTGCGCAACTCGGCGATCCGGTGCGCCACGTGGCCGATGTGCTCGTCCAGCAGCTGGTTGACGCGGCCGCAGTTCTCGTCGGGTGCATCCTTGAAACGCAGCAGCACGCGGATTTCGTCCAGCGTCATGTCGAGCGAGCGGCAATGCCGGATGAAACCCAGGCGCTCCACGTGACTCTGGTCATAGATGCGGTAGTTCCCGGCGGTGCGCGCGGTCTCGGGGAGCACGCCTTCTCGCTCGTAGAACCGGATGGTCTCGATCGCCGTGCCGGTGGCCTTGGCCAGTTCGCCGATTTTCATGCTGTCACTTTCGGAGCCTGGCCGGCCGAGCACGCCGCTTGACCCTGTACCCACTCCAGGCTTCCCAATATGCCGAACGCGGCCGTCGATGGCAAGAGGCGGAGGTCTCCCGTCGTCCGCCCCGGCCGCCCCTTCACCCTGCACGGCACAAGGAATGCTGGTTGACTCTGCACCAGGTAGAGGGTTTTCAATGGAGGCAACGCAGGACGTACCGCATGACAAACACCCACACCACGGAAGCCGCCAGCTGTTCGAAGGACGCGTGCCACCATTGCGGCGCCGACGCCGCACCGCCGGCCCCCGCTGCCCCCCCGGCTGCTCCCCGCGGGGCCACGCTGTACCGCATCGCCAACATGGACTGCGCGAGCGAAGAGGCCGAGATTCGCCGGGCGCTGGAGCCCGTTGCGGGTGTGCAAGCCCTGAGTTTCCAACTCGGGGCGCGCACGTTGGCGATCACGGCGCCCGCCGAGATCCTGCCCCGCGCGATCGATGCGATCACCCGGGCCGGCTTCAAACCGGAGCGGGTCGAGGCCGCGGCGTCGCACGACGCGCCGGCTGGCCTGCACGACCACGGGATGACGGCCGTGATGGGGCGTCTCGGCCTTGCCCTGGTGTTGGCCATCGCCGCCGAGGCGGTTGAGTTTTTCGCGCCCGAGACCCGCTGGAACACCGGGCTCGGCATGGCGCTCGCCGCGGCCGCCATCTGGCTGGCCGGGCTCGAGACTTACACCAAGGGCTACACCGCGCTGCGCCGCGGCAAGCTGAACATCAACGCGTTGATGACGGTCGCCGTGACCGGTGCCTTCGTGATCGGTCAGTGGCCCGAGGCGGCCATGGTGATGGCGCTCTACGCCATTGCCGAGCTGATCGAGGCACGCGCGGTGGACCGGGCGCGCAACGCGATCCAGAGCTTGATGGCGCTGGCCCCCGAAAAGGCGCAAATACGGCAGGCCGACGGCCGCTGGGACACGGTCCGGGCCGCCGACGTGCCGCTCGACGCCATCGTGCGCATCCGCCCGGGCGAGCGTGTGCCGCTCGACGGTGTGGTGACGCAGGGCAGCAGCGCCCTCAACCAGGCGCCGGTGACCGGCGAAAGCATCCCGGTCGACAAAACCGTCGGCGACACCGTCTTTGCCGGCACCATCAACGAGACCGCCGAGCTGGAGTTCCGCGTGACGGCCGCTGCCTCGAACACGACCTTGGCGCGCATCATCCACGCCGTCGAACAGGCGCAAGGCAGCCGCGCCGAGACGCAGCGCTTCGTGGACCGCTTCGCCGCGGTCTACACGCCCGCGGTCTTTGCCATCGCGCTGGCCGTGGCGGTGCTGACGCCGCCGCTGCTGGGTTGGGACTGGTTGCAGGCGCTCTACAAGGCGCTGGTGCTGCTGGTGATCGCCTGCCCGTGCGCGCTGGTGATCTCGACGCCGGTGACGGTGGTCAGCGCGCTCGCCTCGGCGGCCCGCCACGGCATCCTGATCAAGGGCGGGACTTATCTGGAGAACGCGCGCCGGCTGCGCGCCATCGCGCTCGACAAGACCGGCACCATCACCGAGGGCAAACCCAAGCTGGTGGCCCAGGAGGTGCTCTGCGGCGATTCGGAGCAGGTGCTGGCGCTCGCCGCGAGCCTTGCCGGCCGGTCCGACCACCCGGTCTCGCGCGCGATTGCCGAAGGATTGAGATCTGCGCCTTTGCCGGCGGCGGACGTCAAGGCGCTGCCCGGCCGGGGGGTGCAGGCGACGCTGGCAGGGCAAGTGCACGTGCTGGGCAACCACCGCTGGATCGAGGAGCGCGGGCAATGCAACGCCGAACTGGAAGCGCGCCTGCAGGCCCACGAGGCCGCCGGTCGGACGGTGACCTTGCTGGCGTCCGACACCGGTGTGCTGGCGGTGTTTGCCGTGGCCGACACCCTCAAGCCGTCCTCGCGCCAGGCCGTGGCCGAGCTGCAGGGCCTGGGCATCACGCCGGTCATGCTCACCGGTGACAATACCGCCACCGCGCAAACCATCGCGCGTGAAGCCGGCATCGAGCACGTGCGCGGCAACCTGCTGCCCGAGCACAAGCTGGAGGCCATCGAAGCACTGCAGCGGCGCTACGGCAGCACCGCAATGGCCGGCGATGGCATCAACGATGCGCCGGCCCTTGCCAAGGCCGACATCGGCATCGCGATGGGCGCCGCCGGCACCGACACGGCGCTCGAGGCGGCCGACGTGGTCATCATGAACGACGATCTGCGGCGCATCCCGGCCACCGTCCGGCTGTCACGCAAGACCCATACGGTGCTGTGGCAGAACATCACCTTCGCCCTCGGCTTGAAGGCGGTGTTCCTGGCGCTGGCCGTCTTCGGCAGCGCGACCATGTGGATGGCGGTGTTCGCCGACATGGGGGCGAGCCTGCTGGTGGTCGCCAACGGACTGCGCCTGATGAAGGTCCGCCTCGACGCAGCACCGAAGCGCGCTTGACGGCGCCGCCGATGCGGACAGACACACGCCCCCAAGGCCGCAACCGATACACTCTCGCCATGCGTCGCTGGCTGAGCATCTTCTTCTTGGTGTTGTTGCCGCTGCAGTTCTCCTGGGCTGCGGCGGCCAGCTACTGCCAGCATGAAAGTGGCAGCGGCGTGCGCCACTTCGGCCACCACGAGCACGTGCACCAGGGCGCGTCCGCCGCCGTCGACGCAGCGGACGACAACACGGGTGAAGCGGGCCAGCTGTTCGGTCTCGACGACGTGGACTGCGCCTCTTGCCACTTCGGTTGTTCCCAGCCCGTCACGTCCTGCCTCGACCTGCCCCTCGCGTCGGCCCCAGACCCGGTCTGGGTCGCCGTTCTGCCTGACCTCCTCGAATTCCAGTGGTCCGAGCCCATCGAGCGCCCGAACTGGCACCGCGCCTGATCCGGCGCGGCCTGTCCTGCTGTTGTCTAGTCTCTTCTGCTGACCGCTGACTGAGTCTCGCGCCGGATTCTTCCCCGTTGTCCTGTTCGCAACTCGGAGAATTCAATGCGCAGCCACTGCGTGCCGCTGGTCCTGGCGGCCCTGATCCCTGTTTCCATTGCTTCTGCGCAGAGCGCGGCGCCTCCGCCCACCGCGGCGCCGTCCACCCCCGCTGCACCTGCACTGACGCTCGCTGAAGCGCAGGCTCGAGCGCTACGCGACCATCCGGGCCTGTCCGCCGCCCGGCGCGAGGTCGAGGCCAGCCAGGCGGCCGCCGACCAGGCCGCGGCGGGGCCCAACCCGCAGCTCAGTTTCGAGCTGGAGGACACGCGCCGCGACGCCCGCACCGCCACCGTGATGCTGCACCAGCCGCTGGAGATGGGCGGCAAGCGTGCTGCGCGCCTCGAAGCGGCCGAGCGCGCGGTCGCGATCGCCGAAGCCCAACTGCAGGCGCGTCGTGCGGCGCTCCGGGCCAACGTGACCTCCGCCTTCGTCGACGCCGCCCTCGCGCAAGAACAAGTGCGCCTCGCCGACGCGGCCCTGCAGCTCGCGCAGCGCGCCCGCGAGGCCGCGGGCAAGCGGGTGACGGCCGGCAAGATCGCGCCGATCGAAGCCACCCGGGCGCAGGTCGCCGAAGCGGGCGTGCGCCTGAAGTGGCTGCAGGCGCACAGCGAGCTGCGGAACGCCCTGCAGGAGCTGTCCGCCGCGATCGGCCACACCGGGCCGGCCATCGAGCGGGTCGAGGGGCGCGTGGAACTGCCGCCGGTCGTCGACGGCGCGACGGCGGCTGCCCGGCTCGCCGAGGCACCGACCTATCGCGAGGCGGCGCTCGAGGTCGAACGGCAGCGCGCCCTGGCACGGCTCGAGCGCGCGCGTGGCGTGCCCGACCTCACGCTGGGCGTGGGTGCGAAGCGGTCGGAGGAACTGGGCCGCCAGCAGGCGGTGATCGGCCTGTCATTCCCCTTGCCCCTGTTCGACCGCAACCAAGGTGCGCAGCGCGAGGCCTTGCGACGCCAGGACAAGGCGGCCGATGAGGCGCGAGCGCTGGCGCTGCGCCTCGGGTCCGAATTGAAGCGGGCCGAAGAGCGGCTCGCCACGGCGCGTGTCGAGGTCACCACCTTGCAGCAGGACGTGCTGCCAGAAGCCGAGGCGGCCTACGGCGCCGCGACCCAGGGCTTCGAGCTGGGCAAGTTCGGCTTGACGGAAGTCCTCGATGCGCAGCGCACGCTGCTCGAGGCCCGTGCCCAACACCTGCGTGCCCTGGCCGACGCCCACCGTGCGGCGGCCGACATCGAACGGTTGATCGGCTCCGGCGAAGACGCGGGCGTCCCCGGCACCCGCCAGCCCTGAGGAACCCCCATCATGAAACTCCCTGCTTTCTCCCTCTCGAAGAAACACGCCCTCATCATCGCGCTGCTGCTCGCTTTCGGCGTGGCGGGCGGCGTCGCCATCCTCCACACCGAGCCGGCCCAGCCTGCCGGCGGTGACGGTCATGGCCATGAGCATGACCACGAGGAGTCCGAAGGCCACGCCGACGCCAAGCACCATGGCGGCGCAGGCGGCGATGGGCACGACCATGCCGAAGGCCACACCGACGCCGAACCCCGTCAAGACGGCGTGCCGGCCAAAGGGCCGCACGGCGGCGAACATCGGAGCAAAGGCGAAGCCGTGATCCGCCTTGCCGATGCCCAGATCAAGGCTGCCGGCATCACACTCGACACCAGCAGTGCAGCGCGCCTTCAGTCGTCATTCCAGTTGCCCGGCGAAATCCGCTTCAATGAAGATCGCACCGCCCACGTGGTGCCGCGGGTGAGGGGTGTGGTCGAGAGCGTCGCGGCCCACCTCGGCCAGCAGGTCAAAAAGGGCCAGCTGCTGGCCGTCATCTCGAGCCCCGAGGTCTCGGAGCAGCGCAGCGAACTGCAGGCGGCCCAGCGTCGTCTGACGCTGGCGAAGACCACCTACGAACGCGAGAAAAAACTCTGGGAAGAAAAGATCTCGCCGGAGCAGGACGTGCTGCAGGCACAGCACGCCCTGCGCGAGGCGGAGATCGCGGTGGCGAATGCGCATCAGAAGCTGCAGGCATTGGGCGTGAGCGCGTCTGCCTCTTCGCTGAGCCGCTTCGAGTTGCGGGCGCCCTTCGATGGCGCGGTGGTGGAGAAGCACATCGCCCTGGGCGAGGTCGTCAAGGAGGACGCCAACGTCTTCACCATTTCAGACCTGTCCACGGTCTGGGCCGCCCTCAGCGTGCCGGCGCAACAGCTGAACCAGGTGCGGGTGGGCGAGCCGGTCACCATACGCTCGAGCGCCTTCGACGAAACCGCGGGCGGCACGGTCGCCTATGTCGGGGCGCTGATCGGCGAGCAGACCCGCACCGCCCAGGCGCGCGTCGCGCTGGCCAACCCGAAGGGGGCCTGGCGCCCGGGGCTGTTCGTCACGGTCGAGCTGGTCGCCTCGGACGCCGAGGTGCCGGTCACGGTGGCAAAGGAGGCGCTGCAGACCTTGGAGGACCGGCAGGTCGTGTTCGTCAAGGTCCCGGGGGGCTTTCTGCCGCAGCCGGTCGAGACGGGCCGCAGCGACGCAAAACGCGTGGAGATCGTCAAGGGCCTGAAGGCCGGCGTGCCGTACGCCGCGGCCGGCAGTTTTGTCGTCAAGTCGGAAGTGGGCAAAGCCACGGCCGAGCACGTGCACTGAAGCGGAGCCGCCATGTTGGAACGCATCATCCGCTTCGCCATCGAGCAGCGCTGGTTGGTCCTGCTGGCCGTGCTCGGCATGGCCGGCATCGGCGTCTTCAGCTACCAGAAGCTGCCCATCGACGCCGTGCCGGACATCACCAACGTCCAGGTGCAAATCAACACCGAGGCGCCCGGCTACTCGCCGCTGGAAACCGAACAGCGCATCACCTACCCGGTCGAGACCGTGATGGCGGGCTTGCCCGGGCTGCAGCAAACCCGCTCGCTGTCGCGCTATGGGTTGTCGCAGGTCACGGTCATCTTCGAGGACGGCACCGACATCTACTTCGCCCGCCAACTCGTCAACGAACGCCTGCAGTCGGCGCGCGCGGCGTTGCCGGAGGGCATCAGCCCGGTGATCGGGCCGATCTCCACCGGCCTGGGCGAGATCTACCTCTGGACCGTCGAGGCCGACGACGGTGCGAAGAAGCCCGACGGTTCACCCTACACCGCGACCGACCTGCGCGAGATCCAGGACTGGATCATCAAGCCGCAGCTGCGCAACGTGCCGGGCGTGACCGAGATCAACTCCATCGGTGGCTACGCCAAGGAGTACCAGGTGGCACCGCACCCGGAGAAGCTGCAGGCCTTGGGTCTCACGATGGCCGACCTCGTCGCCGCCCTCGAGCGCAACAACGCCAATGTGGGGGCCGGCTACATCGAGAAGCGGGGCGAGCAGTACCTGCTGCGTGCCCCGGGCCAGGTGCGCAGCATGGACGACATCGGCCACGTGATCCTCGGCAACCAAGACGGTGTGCCGATCCGCGTCCGCGACGTTGCCACCGTCGACATCGGCCGGGAACTGCGCACCGGCGCCGCCACCGACAACGGCCGTGAAGTCGTGCTCGGCACGGTCTTCATGCTGACCGGCGAGAACAGTCGCACCGTCTCGCAAGCCGTCGCGCAGAAGATGGAAGAGATCAACCGCACGCTGCCGAAGGGCGTGCGCGCCATCACCGTCTACGACCGCACCGTGTTGGTCGACAAGGCGATCGACACGGTGAAGCGCAACCTGTTCGAAGGTGCCGTGCTGGTGATCGCGATTCTGTTCCTCTTCCTCGGCAACCTGCGCGCCGCGCTGATCACGGCCCTCGTGATCCCGCTGTCCATGCTGTTCACCTTCACCGGCATGGTGAGCCAGAAGGTCAGCGCCAACCTGATGAGTCTGGGGGCGCTGGACTTCGGCATCATCATCGACGGTGCGGTGGTGATCGTCGAGAACTGCGTGCGGCGCCTAGCCCACGCGCAAGCCCGGCACGGTCGGCCTTTGACGCGTTCGGAGCGCTTCCAGGAGGTCTTCGCGGCGTCGCAGGAGGCACGCCGTGCGCTGCTGTTCGGGCAGCTCATCATCATGATCGTGTACCTCCCGATCTTCGCGCTGACCGGCGTCGAAGGCCGCATGTTCCACCCGATGGCCTTCACCGTCGTGATCGCGCTGCTGGGCGCGATGATTCTGTCGGTCACCTTCATCCCGGCGGCCGTGGCGCTGTTCATCGGCCACCAGGTGGTCGAGAAGGAGAACCTCGTGATGCGGGCCGCCAAGCGCTGGTATGCGCCGGTGCTCGACAAGGCGATGGGCGCGCGGGCCGTGGTGCTCACCTTCGCGGGGGTGGCGGTGGTCCTGTCCGGCTTGGTCGCGACGCGGCTCGGCAGCGAGTTCGTGCCCCATCTGAACGAAGGCGACTTCGCCGTGCAGGCGCTGCGCATGCCCGGCACCAGCCTGACGCAGTCGGTCGAGATGCAGCAGCAGCTCGAGCGCACGCTGAAGGCCAAATTCCCCGAGATCGAGCGCGTCTTCGCGCGCACCGGTACCGCCGAGATCGCGGCCGACCCGATGCCGCCCAACATCTCGGACGGCTACATCATGCTGAAGCCGGAACATCAGTGGCCCGAGCCGCGCAAGACCCACGACGAACTGCTGGCGGCGGTGCAGGCGGAGATCGCGAAGCTGCCCGGGCAGAACTACGAGTTCTCCCAGCCGATCCAGTTGCGGTTCAACGAGCTGATCTCCGGCGTGCGCAGCGACGTCGCGGTGAAGGTGTTCGGCGACGACATGGACCAACTGAACCGGACGGCCCACCAGATCTCGCAGCTGCTGCAGCAGGTCCCGGGCGCCGCCGAGGTGAAGGTGGAGCAGACCACCGGCCTGCCCATGCTCACGGTGGCGATCGACCGCGAGAAGACGGCACGCTACGGGCTGAACATCGGCGACGTGCAGGACACCGTGGCCATTGCCGTGGGCGGACGCGAGGCCGGCACCTTGTTCGAGGGCGACCGGCGGTTCGACATCGTGGTGCGGCTGCCGGAGCATTTGCGCGCAGACCTCGACGCCATCGCGCGCCTGCCCGTGGCGCTGCCCAAGGGCGACCACAACGGCCGCATCAGCTTCATCCCGTTGAGCGAGGTCGCGACGCTGCAACTCGCGCCCGGCCCCAACCAGGTCAGCCGCGAGGATGGCAAACGCCGCATCGTCGTCAGCGCCAATGTGCGCGGTCGCGACATCGGCTCCTTCGTGGCCGAGGCGCAGCAGGCGCTGCAGCAAACGGTGCAGGTGCCCAGCGGCTACTGGATCGGCTGGGGCGGACAGTTCGAGAACCTGCAGTCCGCGACCGAGCGCTTGAAAATCGTGGTGCCGGTGTCGCTGATGCTGGTGTTCACGCTGCTGTTTGCGATGTTCGGCAACCTGAAGGACGGCCTGCTGGTGTTCACCGGCATCCCGTTCGCACTGACGGGCGGGATCATCGCCTTGTGGCTGCGCGGCATCCCGCTGTCGATCTCGGCTGCGGTGGGGTTTATCGCGCTGTCCGGCGTGGCGGTGCTCAACGGCCTGGTGATGATCTCGTTCATCCGTCACCTGCGGGACGAGGGCCGGCCGCTGAACGACGCCATCCGCGAGGGGGCGTTGACGCGCTTGCGGCCGGTGCTGATGACGGCACTGGTGGCCTCGCTGGGTTTTGTGCCGATGGCCATTGCCACCGGCACCGGGGCCGAGGTGCAACGACCGCTGGCCACCGTCGTCATCGGCGGCATCTTGTCCTCGACGGCTTTGACGCTGCTGGTGCTGCCCGTGCTGTACTGGCTGGTGCACCGGCGCGACGAGGCGAGCGCGGACAGCGCGCGAGCCGCGGAATCTGTGCGGCCGGCGTGACCGCGCGACCCGATGGGCCGCGACGCGTCAGCTCACGCGCGCCCCCATCACCTGTGCGAAGGAGCGTCGGTGGACAGTGGGATCTCGGTAAAACTGGGCTTCACGATACCGAGCCCGACATCCTCGACGGCGACCGCACGGACGCGTGGCGCCCCCGTCGCCCGCACGCCCCCGAAGATGGTCGCGAACGCGACGTCGGCAGCATCCCGGCCGGTGCCGATCCGGACGAAGCCCATCGGAATGCCCGTGCCCGACGGATCGAAGATGTACCAGGCATCGCCGACATAGGCTTCCACATAAGCATGAAAGTCGGGCGGGCCGTTCAAGGGATCGGCGCCATAGTCGGTTCCCGTGACGAACCGGGCGGGGATGTTGACCGCCCGGCACAGCGAGATCATCACGTGTGCGAAGTCCCGGCAGACACCCGCCTGATCGATGAGGCTCTGGACCGCAGAAGTGGTGGAACTCGAGGTGTTCGAGAGGTAGCTGATCTGCTGCTGGACCCACCTCATGATCGATTGCACCCGCTGGTAGCCCTGCGGCAGTCCGCCGAACTGCTTCGTCGCCAGCCGTAGCAGGCTGTCGGACTCACAGTAACGGCTCGGATAGATGTACCCGAGCACTTCCAGTGGAAGCCGGTGTATGGGGACCTCCTCCAGCGTCGCAGGGTCCTCGCGATGATGCCGAAGGTCCACGGTGGCCCGGTATTCCAGATGGAGTTCGCCTGGCAACGCGCGCAAGCGCAGGTAGCGGTTGCCCGTCGCCGGGTCCGCCTGGATGTCGGTCGCGACCTGTTGGTTCAAGACCAATTGCTCGGCCGAGACCGCCTGATGGCGGGTGTGCGCGGGGTGGATGTTGAAGATGAAATCGGCGCCCGGCGCGTCGACCTGGTAGCCCAGTTCGATCTGCAACTCGATCCGCACCGTGTGTGGGGCAACATCAGCGGTCATGGTCGACAGGTCCTTCGTTCCGCATCGACCGCCGGCACCGCCGACACGACACAGTGGATGAAATGCAGCTTCGCGACGGCCGGGCGCGGCAAGACGAACGGGTAGAAGTCGTGCTGGCCCATCGCACTCGACATCTCGTTCATCACGCCAGCGATGCGGCTCCATGCCTGCATCATTTCGAGGAAGGCACGGCCGTTCGGCGCCTTCGGGTCCCATAGATCGGCATCGCAAAACGGCTCGGCCTCGATGCCCACCTGCCCTGGCTGTATCCCGAAGCTGGCGGCGGTGTCGAGTGTGTCACGGAGATGAAGGTAGTGCGCCCAACTCTCGGCCCAGTCCTCCCACGGGTGCATGCTCGCGTAGGCACTGACGAAGTGCTGGCGCCAGTCGGGCCGCGGGCCCTGCTCGTAGTTGGCCTTCAGCGCCGCTGCGTAATCGAGACGTTCGTCACCAAACAGACGCCGGCTGGCGTCTTGCCAGTGTGTGCCCTCGATGAGCAGGCCCCAGTAGTAGTGCCCGACCTCATGACGAAAGTGACCGAGCAGCGTCCTGTAGGGCTCACCCATCTCCACCCGCACACGCTCGCGGACCGCGTCGTTGGCTTCGTCGAGGTTGAGCGTGATGATGCCGTGATGATGCCCCGTCATGACGCGCGGCCGCCCTGGCGTGGGGCGCAGGAAGTCGTAGGCGAGGCCGTGCTCGACGTCCTCGCTCACCTTGGAGGCGACGGGCAGCCGCAAGCCGATCAATTGCGAGACCAGGCGCCGCTTCGCCCGTTCCATGCGCAGCCACAGCACCTGGTTTTCGCCCTGCGAGAGATCGGGGATGATGCGATTGAGCCGGCAGGCCTTGCACAACGACTGCTGCGGGGAGCTGTCCTCCGGCTCGACCAGCCAGTTGCAGGCGGCCGCCGTGGTGAAGTTGGCGCAACGCCGGAAAGACGGGCTGGTCTTGCCGCTGCCGGCAATACACCAGGTGCCGGGTGCGAACCCCGGGTCCAGCGAGTACAGCGCCAACCGGGACGGCACATATCCCAGCGGCGTGCCGCACGAGAGGCACCGGCTGTTGCGGAAAAAAATCTGCCGGCCGCAGCCGCAACGGTATGCGCGCGGCGTTCCCAGGCCCACGGCTCCCGACGGGAGTTGCATGAAGGCTTCAAATGCGGTCATCGGGCCTTTCGGGTTGGCGCGGCGCGTCTGGGGCCGGCGCGTTGCGGAGCGTGTGGACCTCAAGCAATCGAGGGCCCTGAGGAGCCGTACTCCAGTGGCAACGTGGCTTCAGCTCCTGTGACGAGCGGCACCGTGCACGGTGCAGAAAGAAGCGAAAGAAACGCGGCTGGCGGGCGCCCTGATTGCTCGATCTTTGCTGCACTGCTCCTCTCAGACGCCCCCGTCGGGTGCAGCGAGGCCGGGCAGGGCGTCCGATTGCAGCGGCGCCGGGGCCTGCAGGTGGCGGCTCGGTGGGAGCGGCTTCGGGATACGGAGCGGTCATGGAATTTTCTGAACTGTTCGCGCAGAGTGCCCGGGAAGTGTTGCCGCTCGCACGGGCAAAAGGGCTGGTCTCCTACTTCGACTATCTCGGCCCGTACATCGACATGCCGCTCGGCGACACCGGCACACATGCGGCTGCTCACCGCATCATGCTGGGGATGACGGACTGCATGGACGCGGGCTTCGTGATGTTCTGCGCGGAAGTGGAAACGCCCGTCACGGGCGTCAGCTCGGTGGTCGTCCACGCCGCGGGAACCGGCACGGCCGCAGCCGCCGGCGCGATCGAAGACGTGCGACAGCGCCTTCAACTGAGAACGGACGCCGCGTTGAACGGGCAGACCGGTGCTACATCGGGTGTCTGTCCCGCCACGGGCGGCCGCGTGGAGTTCATAGATGCGGGGTCGGAAGGGCTGGTGATCTCGCTCAAAACCAGCTTCCGGGCGGTCGAACTGCGGGGCGCCGAACCGTTGCCTTACGCAGAAGGTGTTGCGGCGTGGCTGGTGAGCCCGGTCCTCGGGAGCCTCGATTCCGTCGGGCGGCGGCTGCGCCGCCTGGGCTGGCACGTCAGGTCCTTTCGTTCGCTGGCGGAGGTATCGACGCAGCTTCTTCTCCCCGAGAGGGAGCCCGGCGCCGCGACGCCCATGCTGCTGGTCGCCGCCGAGTTCAGTCAAAGTGATCTGGCCGAGATGGAGCACATCGCCGCGACCATTCCCTCCCTCTGGACCGTGCTGGCGGTGCTCGCCGGCTCGCCGACGCTTCTGGCCCGTGGCGCCACCGCGGTGGACATCCGCGTGCTGCCGCTCAGCCCCCGGGAACTTGAACAGTTCACCGCACACATCGACCGACGCACGTCGACGAGCGTATCTCGAGAGACCGCGCCCAGCCCTCTGTATGCGCCCGACGCCGGCTTTGTGCTGGTTGTCGACGACAGCCCGGTGAACCAGTTGGTCGCCCGTGCCCAACTGGAACTGCTGGGCTACGAAGTGGCCGTGGTCGCGGATGGTTCGGCGGCCCTGGCCTTCTGCCACCAACACCCGCCGGACATGGTGTTGATGGACGTCGACATGCCGGTGATGGGCGGACTGGAAGCGACGGGACGCCTGCGCGCGCAGCAGCAGGTGGGAGCATTGCCGCCTTTTCCCATCGTCGCAGCCACCGCCGACGACAACCCGCTGCGACGTCACGCATGCTCGGACGCCGGCATGGACGGGTATCTGGCGAAGCCGGTGGACCTGCTCGCCCTTGCCGACGAAGTCCACCGGGTCCTGCCGACCCGGCCCTTGGCACACGGTTGAGGCGCGCCTGCCGTGGACACGACGGCATCGGTCAGTTCACGCAAGGTCGTACCGATCCCTCAGCTCGTCGATGGCGGACCGGATCTCCAGCGCCCACTCGCCTTCCTGCAAGCTGCCGCATTCGAACCCGTCGATGTCCCAGTTGCGGCCTTCGGCATCTCGCGAATGCGGCTTTGGGAGTGTCAGGCGAAAACCGTCAACGCCACCTTGCATTTCTGCCTGGAGACGGGGGATACGTCGCAGGCGCTCTTCGACCAGCTGTCCGAGGGGCTCGGCCGACAGCGGCTCCTTTGCGTCTGCATCGCTGCGACGACCGTAGCCTTCGAAGCCGCGCTGCCACGCATCGTGCTTGCGCGACCATTCACGCAGCGATTCTCCGGTCACGGCCGGCATGTTCTCGCGCTTCAGGAACGGGTTCGACTGCCACGCATGGCCGCCCCGCGCGGCACGGGCGCCTTCTCGTTCGAGGGCGGACTCGTCAAAAGGGGCCTTCATCACAACTCCTGTCTACCGGTGCTGGTAAGGCTCATCCTCGCGGGGTCCCTTCTTCGGTTCTGCTCCTGTCGAAAAGGCGCGGTCGCGCGCTTCGCACTGCCGGGCGTGGCCTGCTCGCCACGCTTCACGCCGCCGGCTGCAGGCGGTGCGGTACTCCCCGAGGGGCGACCAAGTGCCGGTGCGCGGGCCAGCGGGGGACGGAATGTGCACCTAAAAACCACGCGAGCGCATGTCTACCGAAGCATGGTACTCACTCCCGACTGCTGCAGCGCCCCATTCTGTAAGGAGGGATATTGGTTCTACGGACCGATGTGCGTAGCCGGGTCACGCCGTATCAGCGTTCCCCTCGGCGGCCATCACCTTGTCCGGCGTCATCGGCGTGCTGCGCACCCGCCGCCCGGTGGCGTGGAAGATCGCGTTGCTGATCGCGGCGGCCACGCCCACGATGCCGATCTCGCCGACCCCCTTGGCCCCCAGCCGGCTGACGATGCGGTCCTCCTCCTCGGTGAAGATCACTTCCACCTCGGGCATGTCGGCGTTCACCGGGATGTGGTACTCCGCGTAGTTGTGGTTCATGAAGCGCCCCAGCCGGTGGTCGGCCAGTGTCTCTTCGTGCAGCGCCTGGCTGATGCCCCACACCACACCGCCGATCACCTGGCTGCGCGCCGTTTTGGGGTTGATGATGCGGCCCGCATCGACGACGCTCACCACGCGCGTCACACGCACGGTGCCGAAATCCTCGTCGACCCGGACTTCACAGAACACGGCCGAGTGGGTGGCGCGCACGTACTTCTTCTGCTTGAGCATGTTGGGCAGCAGCAGGTACGTCACCTCCAAGGCCGCCTTGCCGGCGCAGGCCAGGATGTCGGTCAAGCGTATCGCGACGGCAGGATCGGACCGCAGCCGCATCCAACCGTTTTCGAAGATCACGTGTGCGGCCGTGGCCTTTGCGAAGGGCGATTGCGGCAGCCGGGCGGCTTCCTTGAGCAAGGTCTTTTGCAACTTTTCGCATGCACCCTCCACGGCCGAGCCGATGGTGGTCACATGTGAGGAGCCCCCTTCCACCGGCGCCACCGGCAGGGTCGAGTCGCCGAGTTCGAAGCGCACCTGCTCCAGTGGCCACCCCATGGCCGCGGCCGCAATCTGGGCCATCACCGTGTAGGTGCCGGTGCCGATGTCCGTCGCGGCGCTGCTGACGACGAGCACCCCGTCCGCTTGCAGCCTTGCGCGCGCGCGCGCGAACATCTGCGACGCGTCCCAAGTGCCGGTGGCCATGCCCCAGCCTACCCATACCCGGCCGTCGCGCATCGAGCGCGGCGCCAGCGGGCGCTGCGCCCACCCGAAGCGCTCGGCGCCGCGCTCGTAGCAGGTGCGCAAGGCCTTGGTGGAGAAGGGCAGCCCCTTTGCCGCGTCGTGCTCGGCGTAGTTCTTCAAGCGCAGCGCCAAGGGGTCCATGCCCAGACGATGCGCCAGTTCGTCCATCGCCACTTCCAGCGCGTAGACGCCGTGGGCGGCACCCGGTGCCCGCATGTCGATGGGCGTGTATTGGTCGAGCTTCACCAGTTGGTAGTTCTGGCGCACGTTGTCACAGCGGTACAGCTGGCCCGACCAGTTGACGACCACCTCGACATAGTCTTCGAAGCGGGAGGTCTCGGCCACCGCCTCGTGGATGATGGACCGCAGTGTGCCGTCGGTGTCCGCACCCAGCGCGACACGCTGCAGCGTCTCGGGCCGGTGGCCGAAGGTGAACATCTGCTGGCGTGTCAGCACCACGCGCACCGAGCGCTTCACGTGCAACGCGGCCATCACGGCCATCAGCAACGGATACTGCGGGCGCAGGCCGGACCCGAAGGCGCCGCCCACGTAAGGATTTCTCACCGTCACCTTGTCTTTCGACAAGCCGAACGCACGCGACACCACCCAGCGGCAGTTCTGCGAGCCTTGGGTCTTGTCGTAGATCGTCAGGTGACCGTCGGGCCCGTAGATCACGGTGGTCGCGTGCATCTCCATCGGGTTGTGATGCTCGACGCCGCTGTAGTACTCGCCGCGGTGCTGCACGGGCGCGGCCGCGAGGGCGGCGTCCGCGTCACCGCGGGGTTTCGGCGGGGGCGAGTAGCCCGCCTTCAGGCGGCTGGGGATGTGGCTGCGGTGCAAGCCGGCGCGCAACTCCGTTTCGTGCGGCTCGGCGCAACAGTGCACCCGCACCAGGCCCGCGGCATGGCGGGCCGCCTCGAAGGTCTGCGCGATCACCAGCGCGACCGGTTGGCCGCTGTAGCAGATGCGGTCGTCGTGCAGCGGCTTGAAGGGCGAACCTTCCGGGGCGATCATGTCTTTGTAGAGCATGCCCAGCGAGCGCATCTTGGGCCGGTTCAGGTGGCTCAGAACGTCCACCACTCCCGGCACCGCCAAGGCGTCGCCGGTGTCGATGCTGTCGATCCGGCCGCGGGCGATGGTGCTGTTGACCACCACGCCGTAAAGCAGGCCCTGCGCGGGGTGTTCGGCGGCATAGCGGGCGTGGCCGGTGACTTTGGCAACCCCGTCGACACGCGGGACCGGCTGCCCGATGCGGACCGGGCCCGTGCCGGGCGGCGCCATGGGCTGCTGGTCGTTGTGGGGGGAGTTCGCGGCGCTCATCGGGTCACCTCCAGACGCCGGCTGCCGTCGCGTTCGCCTTGCAGGCGGGCGCCGTCTTCGCCGGTGTTGCTGATCTCTCCGGCCGCCGCCATCTCCAGCGCCCGCACGATGGCGCGCCGCGCCAGCGGGATCTTGAAGCTGTTGCCGGGCGGGCCGTCCGGCAACCCCGGACCGCCCCAGGGGCGCGCCTCGGCGAGCAACACGTCGGCCGCCAGCGAGAAGGTGGCGGCCGTGGCCGGCCGGCCGACCAGCAGCGCCTCGGCCGCGGGGTCACGCCAAGGCTTGTGGGCGACACCGCCCAACGCGATGCGCGCTGACTGCACCCTGCCGTCCTCGCTGAGTTCGAGCGCGGCGGCGACCGAGACCAGTGCAAACGCATAAGAGGCCCGCTCGCGCAGCTTCAAATAGCAGCTGCGCGCGGCGTAGCGTCGCGCATCGGGCAGCACGAGGTGCGTGATCAGTTCGTCGGACGCCAGGGTGGTGTCGATCTCGGGCTGATCGCCGGGCAGGCGGTGAAACTCGGCGAACGGAATCTCGCGCGCCCCCCGGGCCGACCGCACCTGCACCACGGCCTCGAGCGCCGCCAGCGCCACACACATGTCGGACGGGTGCGTGGCAATGCAATGCGGGCTCGCGCCCAGGATGGCGTGCTGCCGTGCGAGGCCGGTCGCGGCCGGGCAGCCGCTGCCCGGCGTGTGCTTGTTGCACGGCACGCCCGCGTCATAGAAATACACGCATCGCGTGCGCTGCAGCAGGTTGCCGCCATTGGTGGCCATGTTGCGGATCTGCGGCGATGCGCCGGCGAGGATGGCCGCCCGCAGCAACGGATAGCCCTTGCGCACCAGCGGATGGTGGGCCGTGTCGGCGTTGGTGGCCAAGGCGCCGAGCCGCAGGCCGCCGTTCGGTTCGGCGGTGATGTCGGCCAGCGGCAAGGCGTTCAAGTCCACGAGGAGCGGGGGCTTCATCACCCGTTCCTTCATCAAGTCCAGCAGGTTGGTGCCGCCCGCAATGAACCGACCTTGGCCCGGCAAGGTGCCGATCGCGGCCAGCGCTTCTTCCACCGACCCGGGCGCCACGTACTCAAACGGATGCATGGGGGCCCCCCTGCGCGTCGTCCGCTGGTCGACGGTGCACTTGCACCACCACCTCGGCCACGGCGTCGGTGATCTGCGGGTACGCCCCGCAGCGACACAGGTTGCCACTCATCCGCTCGCGCAGTTCCGCCAGGTTGACCGGCGGCGCTTCGTTCAGCAAGCCGGCGGCGGAGCACAACTGCCCGGGCGTGCAGTAGCCGCATTGGAAGGCGTCGTGCTCGATGAAGGCTTGCTGCAGCGGGTGCAGGGCCGGTTGGGTGCCGTCTGGTTGCGGGCCAGCGAGCCCTTCGATCGTCGTGATCTGGGCGCCTTGCTGCATCACGGCAAGCGTGAGACAGGCATTGATCCGCCGCCCGTTGCGCAGGACCGTGCAGGCACCGCACTGCCCGTGATCGCACCCTTTCTTGGTGCCGGTGAGGCCGAGGTGATCCCGCAGCAGGTCGAGCAGGGTGACCCAGGTCTCCACGACCACGGTGTGCGGCGTTCCATTCAGATTGAACTGCAGTTCCCTGCGAGGGATGTCGGCGATGGCGAGGTCTTGCCGCGTGTGAGTCTGAGTCGAGGCCGGGCGGGCGCGGGGGGTGAGCGCAGTGGACATGGCAATTTTCGTCGTTCCCGATGACGGCGGTCCGAGCAATCCATATGCCATTGCGCCCGTGCTTGTTCAGGGACTACCTCTTCTCACAGCAAAGGCTTTGCTGCGACGGCAGGAGTACCATGAACAGTTGCAGATAAGAACCGATGGTTAGGGAGCAACGCAAGTGGCTGTCCGACACGCTGCGAATGGTGTCGGGGGAGGGCTTGCCATGAGCAACAAGTCGCGATGTGTTGGGCCGCTCGAGGCCGCCGATACGATGGCCTCCGCGAATGATCTGCCGCATGTCGTGCAGGAAATCCTCGATGGCCTCGAAGTCCGCTTCGCCGGCCGGCACGACCGGTGTCCGCTGTTCGGCCCGGCACTGGAGGGCCTGATCGGTGCGACGGGGAGCCGGCAGGGCCTGATCGCCGAGGTCGGGTCCTTGCAGCACGGGTCGCCGCAACGACTGCGCACCATCATCGTCACCGACCTGGCCTGGCCCCAGGCCACCCGTTTGTGCTACGACGATCTCCAGGCTGACGGGGCGGCGCTGCTGCAACTGACCGACGAGGTGCGCGCCACGAGCGCCGTGCCTGACCACGAGCCGGTCGTTGCAACAGGGCGCGGGGGGCGGCCGTATCTGGGCTTTCCGCTGCGCTTTGCCGAGCGGCTGATCGGCGTGCTTGCGTTGTCCGGGCGCTCCGGCGGGTACGCGGAGCCGCTGCTGACCGACCTCCGGCCCTTTGTCGTCAGCCTTTCCTACCTGCTGTACCGGTTCCTGACCCGTACCTCGGCGACAGCCGAGGCGGCGCAGCAGCAGGAGCGCCGCCTCGGCACCATCGTGGAGCACATGCGTGACGTCGTGTGCATCTACAGCCCGCAGGGCATCTATGAATACGTCAGCCCCTCAGCGCGGTTGGTGTTGGGGTACACCCATCAGGCCTTGGTGGGGCGTCGCGCGCTGGAGCTGGTGCATGTCGACGATCGTCGCAAGCTGCAGCGCGGCATGGCCCGGCTTGGGGACGATGCGCGCCAGCAACCGCTGGTATTGCATCGGTTCCGCCATGCCGACGGACGCTGGATCTGGCTGGAAACCTTGCTCGCGCCGCTGCTGGACAGCGATGCAGCGCTGAACGGGGTGCTGTCGGTTTCGCGCGACATGACGTCGCGCGTGATGGCCGAGGAAAAAGCACGGGCGCAGCACCTGTTGCTGCACAAGCTGTCGCAGCACGTGCCCGGTGTGCTGTTCCAGTATCAGCAAGGCCCGGACGGAAAAAAGTCCATGCCTTATGCCAGCGCCGGGCTCGCGGACCTCTGCGGCCTGTCGCCCAGGGCGGTGCGGAAGTCGACACGGTCCCTGTGCCCGCGGGTGCATCCCGAGGACCTGCCCCTGGTCGAGCGGCAACTCGAGTGCTCGGCGGCACAACTCGCCGCGTGGGCCGGGACCTTCCGGACCACGGCCTCGGACGGACAGGAGCGCTGGGTGGCCGTCAACGCGGCGCCCGAGCGCTTGCGCGACGACGGCGTGCTCTGGCATGGGTACGCCGTCGACATCACCGAGCGACGCGAACTGCTGCAGCAGCAGCTGACGATGAAAGCCGCTCAGCACGCGAGCGCGGCCAAGACCGCGTTTCTCGCGCGCATGAGCCACGAACTGCGCACGCCGCTGAACGCGGTGATCGGCTTTGCGCAGCTGCTCGACATGAGCCTGCAGAAGACCGGCCACGACACACACCGCGGCTATGCACGCAACATCCTCGACGCCGGGCGACATGTGCTCTCGGTGCTCAGCGATGTGCTGGAGCTGTCGACGATCGAGGCGGGCGGCATGTCCTTGTCGATCGAGGCAACCCATGTGTTGTCGGTGGTCAAGGAGGCGGTTGTCATCGCGAGCGCCGAAGCAGCGCGTCGAAGCGTGGACGTGAAAGTGGCGCTCGGCGATGTCGATGCGTTTGTCAGCGCCGACCGCACACGTTTGCGGCAAGTGATCGTGAACCTGATCAGCAATGCGATCAAATACAACCGCCCAGGCGGCGCGGTGACGCTGTTGCTGGAGCTGTCCGAACACGAGGTCGCGCTGCACGTGCAGGACACCGGACGCGGCATGTCGCCCGAGCAGCTGTCCCGCCTTTACCAGCCGTTCAACCGGCTGGGCGTCGGGGCCGAAGTCGAGGGGACGGGCATCGGCCTCGTCATCACGCGCAACTTGGTGGAGTTGATGTTCGGGCGCCTAACGGTGGTCAGTACCGCCGGAGTCGGCAGCACGTTCACCGTCCACCTGAAGCGCCTGCAAGACGGACCGAGCCAAGACCGCGAGCCGCTTCAGGAAATGGTGGCGGCGCCGGACGACCAGGGCCAACACGTGGTGCTCTACGTCGAGGACAACGACGTCAACGTGCTGCTGCTGAAGGAGGTGCTGCGGTACCGCCCGGCCGTGCGGCTGTTGACCGCCTGCAGCGGCGCCCAGGCACTGGAGCTGTTGCACCGGGAGGTGCCGGACCTGCTGCTGCTGGACATGCACCTGGGTGACACGACCGGCATGGCGCTGCTGAACGTGATCCGCAAGGACGCCCGCATGACCGACGTGCCCTGCGTCGCGGTCTCGGCGGACGGCATGCCGGAGCAAGTGCGCAGCGCGCTGCGCGGCGGGTTCACCGACTACCTGGTGAAACCCGTCGACGTGCAGCAGGTGTTGAAGTGCCTCGACCGTCACTTGTCAGCCGCCAGGTCGCACGACAACGGCGCGGCCGAGAACGGAGGCCACTGAAGGGTGGGCCCGCACGGCGGTCAGGCGCCGGGCCAGACGGTGGTGCGGTCCCACCCACCGCTGGCCGGTTCAGGCCGTCCTCAACACCCCACCCTGAACCTCCGCCAGATCCTCCTGGAAGCGTCCATAACTCGCCGGCGAGAAGCGCACGGCCAGCACCACCATGCCCAGGCTCGCCACCGCCATCAGCAGCCAGATGTAGGACAGGTCGTTGAAGACATCGCGCAAGCTGCCGGCGGTCAGCGGGACCAGGCTTGCGATGATGAAGCCGCCGCCCTGCACGAACGCCGTGAAGTTGCCGGCCAGCGTCGGATCTTTCAGGTGATCCATGGCCACGATGATGGACAGCGGGAACAGGATGCCGATGCCCACGCCCAGCAGCGACACGGCAAAGTACGGTGCCACCAGCGGCGCGACGATCAACATCAAAAACCCGGCCGCGACCAGCAGCAGCGAGGTGATCAACAGCCCGCGGCGGTCCGGGAAGCGGTTGATGGTGAGCGACAGCCACAGCGCGGTCAGCGCCTCGACGATGGTCAGCACGGATAGCAGCAAGCCAGCCACGCCTTTGGTCAAACCCAGCCCGATGTAGAACGGCGAGATCCAGGCCATGGCCAGCATGAAGGCGCCGGTGCCGATGCCGAAGAACAGCAGCAGCGACCAACAGCGGCCGATGCGCCAGAACGGCACGCTGCCGCCCTTGGCCGCGGCACCCGGCTGTGCCGTGCTGCGCCCTGCGTACTGGCTGTTGCGCGACGCCAGCATCCACACCACGGTCGCGCCGACAGCCGGCAGGGCCCAGCCCGCCAGGGTGGACAGCCAGCCCAGCTGATCCTCCAACCACGAGGCCGTGCCAGAGCCAATCGCGGCACCGGCCACGATGCCAGTGGAGTACAGCGCCAGCACACTGCTGGTGGAGGCGCCGAAGTTGCGCTTGATGAAGCCGGGCAGCAGCGCCTGGATCACGGCAATGCCCAGCCCAACCAGCACGGCGCTGGCGAACAGCCCGTATCGGTTGTCGGCCCACAGGCGCATCAAGCAGGCCACCGCGATGATGGCGCCGCCGATCGCGATGCCGCCGCGCTCGCCAAGCGCCTGCCGGATGCTGGCGGCATAGATGGCACCGAGGCCCATCATCAGGACAGGGATGGTCGTCAACAGGCTGATGCCGATCGATCGGACCTGGGCGAACTGGCTGATGGACTGGATCAGCGGGCCGATGGCGGCGATCGCGGGTCTGAGGTTGAGGGATAGCAGCAGGATGGCGAGCAACAAAAAGGTGCGTGCCAGCTTGTGGGTTTGGCTCATGGTGAGAGCTCCTGGTGTGGAGGTGGGAAACGCCCGCCAGGCGGTCGGTCGGTCCGAAGACGAGCGAGCACCTGCAGCGGGCGAGGAGATTGGTTCGTTCCCGGCTCAGTACCTGTAGCCGGGCGGGCGCAGCAACTCGTCCAGATGCGGCTGGATCAGCGGCTGGTAGACCTGCTCTTTCCAGAGCGCCGGCTCGACCTGTTGCAGGTCGATGGACACGGCGTCTGCAGGGCACGACAACGCCTGCTGAAGCAGCTGCGTCAGCGTTTGCTGCAGACGCTCGAGGTTGGCCGCGGGAATCTCGGCCTTGAAGCAGCGAATGACAACGTGAGGCATGAGAGGGCTCCTAGTCGGTTTCAGTGCGAGTGCAGCCCGGCGGCCAGCAGTTCGGCAATGCCGTCCTGCTTCAGCACCGCGTAGTGGCCGACGTTCAGATCGTGCTGGCGCAGGTCCAGCCCGACGCTGGCGCCTTGCGCGACAAACGACTCGCCGTCGCCCCGTGCGCGCCACACCGTCACCGGGCACGACAAGGGCTTGTCGGCCAGCGCGATCTGGTAGTCCGGCGAGTAGGTGACGGTGACGACATCGACGATGGCGTTGATCAGCGCCACGTCGATGGCGGGGAACTTCACCGCGGCCAAGGCGACGAAGGCCGCGCGGCTGGTCACGCTTGCCAGGCATTCGGCACTCAGGCCGGGGTCGATGTCGTGCGCGAACACCGACAACAGAATGGTCAGGAAGGCCGGGTTGGCGAACAGCTCGGCCTCGTCACGGCTGACCGGCTCGTCGTAAGGCAGTTGCGGCGAGCCGGGGGCCAGCAGCACGACCCGGCTGACGTCGTGACCCTGCTGCTCCAGCTGGTAGGCGACCTCATACGCGACCCGGGCGCCGAACGAGTAGCCCCACAAGACGTACGGGCCGTCGGGCTGGAGGCTGCGGATCAGCTGCACGTCCGCCGCCGCCATCGCCTCGATGCTGACGAAGGCGGTCTCACCCGCATTGATGCCGAGCGACTGCATGCCGTAGAACCGGCCGTCGTCGCCCGTCACCGCCTCGGCCAACCGACGCAAATTCATCGGGTAGCCACCCAGCCCGGGCCAGCAGAACACCGTGCTGCGCCCTGTGGCCCGCCCGGCCAGCAGAATCGCGCGGCTGCTGGTTTGCGTCGCGCTGCCGCCGACGACGGCGCTGAGCTTTTCGACCGTCGGCACGCTGAAGATCACCTGGATCGGCAAGCTGCTGCCGAACCGGCGGTTGACGGCACGTGCGATGGCCACCGCCTGGATCGAGTTGCCGCCCAACTCGAAGAAATCATCGGTCACCGAGACTTCTTCGAGCCCGAGGATGTCGCGCCAGATCTGCGCCACCGCGCTTTCCACCGCGTTGCGCGGTGCGACGAATGGACGCTCCATGTCGGCCAGCTGGAAGACGTCCGACCGCTTCAAAGTGGCCACGTCCACCTTGCCCGAGGCGCTGTGCGGCATCTGGTTCACGATCACGATGCGGCCCGGCACCATGTAATCGGGCAAGCTGTTGAACAGGTCGGCGCGGATCAGTTCCGCCGGCCCCTTCATGTGCACCGCGTCTTCGTCCATGCCGAGATGGGCGGCCTGTTCCGCACTGATCTTGCCGAACACACAGAAGTAGCTCGGCCCACTGCGCCGGCCGGCGACGGCGATGATGTCGTTCAGGCGCAAGGCCGTCGCCAGGTCGTTGCCGCTCTTGGAGCTGTAGCCGGACGACATGGTGCCGAAGCCGATGCGGTTCATCTGCAGCCGCTGCAGGCTACGGCCGAGGTCGATGTACTGCCGCCAGGCGTCGCCACTCTGGCTGACGAATGCAATCCCGCCGCTCGCACGTTGGTAGACCTGCTGGTTGATCGCAATCACGTGGCGCTGCTCGATCAGAAAGTCGGAGACCTTGTGCAGCTTGCCGTGCTGGTAGAGGTAATTGCCATCGGGCAGCTCTGCGATGCGGCCCTGCTGGGCCTGGACATACAGGTCCACTGCCAGGTCGTCGACCCGCTCGGCCAGCGGCACGATGTCGTAGCTGCCCAGATAGTCATGCTCCGGCGGGCACTCGAGCGCCGCCAGCACCTCGGGCTGGTACGTGCCGGCTCCAACGCCGTAGCCATAGTCCGGCAGGACGTGATCGAGCATGCCGAGGAGGTGGCCCGCCTCCATCTCCAGCACTTCGAGGATGTTGTTCTTGTAGACCTCGCGTACGCCCGGGATCTTGCCGACGAAGTGCAGGCGCAAACGCGTGGCCGGTGGGGTGGACACAGCCGGCGCCAGCCGATACAGGCTGTGCTGTACCGGGTGGTAGTAGTAGTAGCCGGGCGGCAGACCCGCGATGCCGCTCAGCTCCAGATACACCTGGGTCGCGTAGAGGGCGCCGGGCGAGGCATAGGCGAACTTCGGCAGCAGCCGTTCATCGCTGTTGAATTGGCCCAGATAGCGCAGCATTTCGCCGAGCCGGTGGCCGTCCAATGTGCCGCGCGCCGCCGATGTTCCGCCGGGCGGTTGCAGTGCCAGCCATTGGTGCAGGTCGCCGAGGCCCACCGGTCCGCCATGGAAGAACCGATAGGTCTTGCGCGCGAACACGCGCTCGCGCTGGGCCGCGCTTTCCTGGCCGCCCGGCAGGGCGATCATCGGCTTGCCGCTCAAGCTTGCTTCGCTGCGCAAACCACGCCCCGACAGCTGCGCCTTGATTTGAATGCGGGTCGATTTGGTCTGGTGGTGCGACTCCGCCACCCCCTGATCCATCAGACGGGCTTCGTTCGGGTTCAACTCGACCGCGCCGATCAGCTGGGCATGGCCCGTGCGTTCGTTCTCTTTCACGAACACCGCCGCCGACTTCACCCACTCGTGGTTTTCGATCGCGAGGCGGATTTCATCCAGTTCGATGCGATACCCGCGGAACTTGATCTGGTTGTCCACCCGCCCGACGAAGTGCAACAAACCCTGGCCGTCGCACCGGACGAGATCGCCCGTGCGGTAAAGGCGCACCGGGTCGGGCGATTCAGGCAGGCGGACCAGCGGGAACTTCTCTTCGGTCTGCTCCGGACGGAACAGATACCCGTTCGCCAGCTGCCGACCGCCGATGAACAGTTCGCCGGCTTCGCCAGGCGCGACGGGTGCGAACTGCTGGTCCAGGACGTGGCACTCGAGCCCGGCCACCGGCCGGCCGATCGGCGCGATATCCCACTCTGCCGACAGACTCTGGTGGTCGATCTGGCAATGTGTGGCGTTGATCGTGCACTCGGTGGGGCCGTACAGATTGACCAGCCGCGCGCTCGGCAGCGTCTGCAGCAGGTTTCTGGCCAGCTTCCGAGACAGGCCCTCGCCGCCGCTGAAAAGGCTGTGCAGCGACGTGCAGGCACCGAAGGCCGGCAGCTCGCTCAAGGCCTGCAGCAAGGTCGGCACGCCCTGCAAGGTGGTGATGCCGAATTGCTGTATCTGGCGGATCAGGCCTTCCGGGTCGCGGTACACGCCCGGCACACCCATCACCACCTGTGCGCCGCAGCACATCCCCAGCAGCTCCCATTGCGCCGCATCGAAGCTCACCGGGGTTTTTTGGAGAATACGATCGCCCGGGCAGAGATAACCCTGCTTGGCGATCCAGTTCATCTGGTTGACGATGGCCTGATGGGAAATGGCGACACCCTTGGGCTTACCCGTGGTGCCCGAGGTGTAGATAACGTAGGCCAGATCCTCGCCATCCTGTTCGACCAGCTCGCTCAGAACGAGGTAGATCTCGTTGATGCTGGCCGGAGGAACTTCATCAATATTCAAGACCTGGACACCGGGCAGCAGCAGCCCTTGCAGCTTGCTGGCCGAGCGGGTGTTGGTCAGCACCAGTTGCACCGCCGCGTCCTTGACCATGTACGCAAGCCGATCTTGTGGGTAGTCGGTCGCCAGCGGAAGATAAGCGGCCCCGGCGAACAGAATGCCCCACATCGCCAGCGGCAAATCAGCCGATGAATCG
This sequence comes from Caldimonas brevitalea, assembly GCF_001017435.1. Taxonomy (NCBI): domain Bacteria; kingdom Pseudomonadati; phylum Pseudomonadota; class Betaproteobacteria; order Burkholderiales; family Sphaerotilaceae; genus Caldimonas; species Caldimonas brevitalea. The sequence goes on along the minus strand of NZ_CP011371.1, from coordinate 6,066,206 downwards.
ATAAACAAGCCGATGCAGTCGTTGTAGCTGGCGCCGCGCGCACGCAGGGCAGCGGCGATCGCGACGGCCCGGAGCAGCGTGGCTTCGTAGGTATGTTCACCCGCCGCGTCGGCGACCGCGATTTTGTCCGTCGAACCCTCGCTGCGTGCGAACAGCAATGCCGGCAGGGTTTTGATCTCGCGTGAAATGACAGCCGGCTCTGCATCGCGCAGCTGTGATGATTTCTTCAAACGAATATTGAATTCAGACACGTTCGACCCCGATAATCATTTTGATTGAGATGTCTAGCAGCGACGGAACAGGCTGCCGAAACCGTCGAATTGGTCTCGAATGCCGCCCATTCTCAAAGCGTGCCAATACAAAACTGCGTTGTTCGAGACAACTGGCTTGCCGGTCCATTGCTCGGCCACGTGAGCAAAGCTGGCCATCGGCACATTGGTTCCGACCTGGACGATGGCTTCGGCCTCCGGCACGTTGGCCGTTTCCACCGCTCGACGCAGATCCTGCAGGTGGACGTCGGAAATCCGCGACGGGCTTTGCCCGCCCAGGTTGGCCAGTGCGACGATCTCGTATCCCTTGTCAACGAAAAACTGCGAGACGGCCACGTTGCCGATTTCCGTATACGGCGAGATCAAGCCGATGCGGCGAATGCCGCCGAGTTGCGCTAACGCCTCCTCGATCGCATCGGCACTCATGCTGACGCCTGTGCCGCCCGCGGTGTCCCGCAAATGCGCCAGCATTTGCTGGTGAACCTCTACGCCGTTCCAATATGCATCCGGTGAGACTGCAATGATCAACCGGTCGAGCTGACAGTCCTGCAAACTTTTGATGGCCGTATCGGTCGAGCGGCGTAAAGCCTGAATAACACTGTTGAACCCCGGTTCTTCAGTTAACGATTCATCGACGATGACCATGCGGCCGACGTGATTGGTAACACCAAAAGGGCGCATTTCGTCCATTTCCGGCTGGACAGAGGTATTGGTGGACGGAATCACAACGCCCACCCGCAGACGATGTCCAAGTATCTTCATCCCATATCCCCTTTATGTCTGGTTCATTACGACTACGGACGCGTGCAGCCGTCCGGCACCTGAAACGGAGCCGGCTTGACTGCAATTGCCGCGGATCATACACTCAGTGGAACGAACGTTCCAAATCACGAGAATCCGTAGTGTCCTCACACGGTTTCACGAACCTGACATAAACAAGGAGAGAAAATGGAAATTAAGCACATTACGGTGGCGGTGCTGGGCACGGGTTTGATTGGAGCGCCAGTGGCGCGCAATCTGGCGAACAAGGGATTCAGGGTGAAGGTCTGGAATCGCACCGCGTCCAAAGCGTCGGCGATAGCGCAGGCCAACCTGCAGGCTTGCACCAGCGTGGCGGAAGCGGTCAGCGAGGCGAGCCACATCGTCACGGTGCTCAAGGACGGCGACAGCGTCGCCGCCGCGATCGAAGCCGGGGCCGGCCACTTCCAGCCCGGCGCCATCTGGGTCCAGCTCAGCACCGTGGGGGTCGAGGCCAGCCTCGACCTGGCGCGCCGGGCCGAGGAGCATCAGCTGGTGTATTTCGACGCGCCGGTGCAGGGCACGCGCCAGCCGGCGGAGCAAGGCCAGCTGGTCATCCTGGCGTCGGGGCCGGTGGCCCAGCGTGTATCGGTACAGCCCTTGTTCGATGCGATCGGCAAGCGCACCGTGTGGGTGGCCGAAACCCCTGGCCACAGCAGCCGCCTGAAGCTGGCGTTGAACAGCTGGGTGTTCGCCCTCACGCACGGCTTGGCCGAAAGCCTGGCGCTTGCGAAGGGGCTGGGCGTGGACCCGCAGCTGGTGATCGACGTCGTCAGCAACGGCCCGATGGATTGCACCTACTTCCAGCTCAAGAGCGCCGCGATGCTGGCCGGCAACTACACCCCGAGCTTCAGTGTGGCCAACGCGGCCAAGGACGCCCAGCTGATCGTGGAGGCGGCGCGCCAGGCAGGCGTGCGAGCCGATGTGGTCGAAGCCGGCCTGCGACGGTTCCAGCGTGCCGTGGCCGCCGGTCACGGTGACAAGGACATGGCCGCCAGCTTCCTGGCGTCCGACGCTCCGCCTGATGTCACGGCTCCGGGCGCGGACGATGACAGCTGCGCCCATCCACCCGACCGTGCATGCTGCCGCCGTCGGACCCGTGGCCCGGCCCCCGTGCCCGATGCGCGCTCCGCTCCTGCCTGCACGGCCCGCCGCGGGCGTGGGCCTCGCGGTGGCGGATGGCAGGGGTTGTCGATGGGTCTGCGGTCGACGCGTGGCCCTCCCACACGCCGAATCCAACCGCAGGGCCAGGGCGTACGCAGCCGCCCCGACGCCGAAGAAGCGTTTAACCTTATGCTCTTTTCATTGCCTACCGGGATGCTTGGGGTGCACTCCGAGATCCGGCAGCGAAAGGCTGCCACTGCCCACGATGTTGACGGCATTCGTACCGACGCGCCGCCCAAGTTCGCGTCGCTCGCCACCGCTGCGCCGATGCCAAGAAGCCCGGCCGCCGGCTCCGCGCGGCCGGGCCTGCACGTGCTCGGCACCCGGCCTTCGGCCGGCAGCGGCTAAGCGACGCGCCGACCAAGTTCCCCCCTTGGCGTGGCCGTTCGCCCCTGACCGCGCGGCGGCCAGCGCAAGGCGCCGGTCGACCTACCGCTCATCCGATCATCGATTTGCCGACCACGATGCACACTGCGCACTTTCACCCCGATGACGCGGCCGAAGCCGCCATGCGCGTTTTCTGGCAGAAAGGCTATGCGGCCACCTCGATCCAGGATCTGGTCGAAGGCACCGGACTGTCGCGCAGCAGCCTCTACAACACCTTCGAAAGCAAATACGGGCTGTTCCAGCACGCACTGCGCCGCTACCACCGCCAGACGGCGGCCACGGTGGGGCTGCTGGCGCAAGACGGCCCGGCCATCGAGCGCGTGCGCGCCCTGTTGCACAGCATCGTGGCCGAAGAACTGGGCAGCGAATCCGCCTGTGGCTGTCTGGTGGCCAACACCGCGCTCGAACTCGGTGGGCGCGACAGCGAGATCACCGACCTCCTGGGCGAACACTTCGCCACACTGGAAACCGCACTCACCGCCGTGATGCAACGCGGCCAGCAGCAGGGCGACATCGCGCCTGACAAATCCCCCGTCGCCCTGGCACGCTTCATCATGGCCACCATACAGGGCCTGCGAGTCCTGGGCCGTGGCAATGCCGATGAAGACCGGGCCCGGCGGCTGAACGATGTGGTGGACACCGCGGTCGATGCCCTCAGCGGGTGACCTGGGCGCGTCCTGTTGCCGTGCCTGCGACACCATGGCCGACTTCCAGGGAGAGACGATGCCACCTGCCTTGCAGATCCACCGATTGACGTCCGCAGACGTCCCTCTGATGCGGCAGCTCAATGCCGTTTTCGCGGCGGCCTTCGAAGACCACGTGTCCTACCTCGCCGAGCCGCCCGGTGACCGCTATCTGCAAGAAGTCCTCGGCAAAGAGCACGTCGTGGTGCTCGTGGCCCTGAACGAGGGCTCGGTGGTGGGCGGCTTGGTCGCATACGAGCTGCACAAGTTGGAGCGCGCCCGCACCGAGGTCTACCTCTACGACCTGGCCGTGGCTCAGCCGTTTCGTCGCCAGGGCGTCGCCGCACGGCTCATCGAGCAACTGCGCGCCGTCGCGGCGCAACGCGGCGCATGGGTGGTCTATGTGCAGGCAGACGTCGGCGACGCCGCCGCCATCGCGCTCTACGACAAGTTGGGTGTGCGCGAAGACGTCCTGCACTTCGACTTTCCGGTGCCCTGAAGGCCGCGGCTTTGCCCTGTCCCCGGTCGTGGCAGCCCAGCCGCTGTCAAGACGGTACCTTGTGCGACAGCGGCGGACTTTCCAGCAGGCGGCCTAGGTCAGCGGCACGCCATCTGAAGCGCCGCTTCGCTCGCCTGCCGCATCACTCTCGCTGTCGACCGGTGAGGACGGAATCGCTGCCGACGGCGCGCGACAATGGTGCTCGTCGTCAGCGTGGGTGAGGGCACCGATGTCGAACAACGATCCAGGGACCAGGCTGCACGCGCTCGACGCGGTCCGCGCGATCGCGTTGATGTTGGGCATCGCCTTGCACAGCGCGTTGTCGTACATGCCCGGCATCGATCCTCAGTTGTGGCCCCTCAAGGATGGACAGCAGAGCCTCTCCATGAGCCTCGGTGTGTTCCTGATCCACATCTTCAGGATGTCGGTGTTCTTCCTGGTGGCAGGCTTGTTTGCCCACATGCTGTTCCACCGCCGGGGGGCGGTGGCGTTCTTGCGCAATCGGGCGGCCCGCATTCTGGTGCCGTTGGTGCTCGGGTGGGTGGTCTGCTTCTTGTGCATCGCCGGCGTGGTCGTTTGGTCCCTCGTCAGGGCGAATGGCGGGCAGTGGCCGGCGTCGCCGCCGGCCAGCGGGAAGCTGAGCTTCCTCCACCTTTGGTTCCTGTACATCCTGTGCTGGCTGTATCCCGGCGTTCTGATGCTTCGGCGCCTCGTACACGCCGTCGATCGAAACAACGTCTCGACGAGAGTGGCCGACCGCATCCTCCGCCACCTTTCGGCGGCTCCCTTCAGGTCGCTGCTGCTGGCGGCTCCGATCAGCCTCGCGCTGTTCCTCGAGCCGGGCTGGGTCTGGTGGTTCGGCGTCCCGACGCCTGGCTATACCTGGATGCCTCCCGCCGTGCCGTTGTTCATCTACGGGTACGTCTTTGGCTTGGGCTGGCTGCTGGATCGCCAACACGCGCTGCTGGATCAACTCGCCCGCCGCTGGTGGCTGCGGGCGTGGACCGGCGCCGTGGCAGCCGGCCTCTGTTTGGCGATGGCGGGCCTCGAGGCCAGTTACTCCACGGTCCGCGACCCTGCGATCAAACTCGCCTATGCGATCGCCTACGGTATCGCCCTGGTGTCGTGGACGCTGGCGTTCATCGGATGCGGCGTCAGGTTTCTGGGCCGCTCGACGCCGCTGCTCCGATATCTGTCCGATGCGTCGTACTGGATGTACGTCGCCCACTTGCCGGTGGTCATGGCACTGCAGGCCTGGATGATGCCTTTCCCATGGCCTGGCCTCGTCAAGTTCGCCACCGTGACCCTGGTGACCTGCGCCTCGTTGCTGCTGATCTACGGACGGTGGGTCCGCCCGAGCTGGGTGGGGCTGTTGCTGAACGGCCGGAAGTATCCCCGCGCGGCGGAGCCGGCCGTCGCCGTGTCGGGCAGCGACGGATGAAAGATGCGGCGCCCCTCACGCACCAGGACGGATGCGCGACGTCAGAATGTGATCGGCCCAGGCCCCGTCGATGTGCAGATACGCCCGTGCCCGGCCTTCTTGTTCGAACCCCAGGCGCTCCAGCAACCGCCCGCTGCGGTGATTCTCCGGCCGGTAGTTGGCCAAGATGCGGTGGAGCCCGACCCCCGAGAACATCATCTCGATGGCCATCGAAAGCACCTCCGTCATCAGGCCGCGACCTTCATGGGTGTGGGCCAGCGAAAAGCCGAGGTGACAGGCCTGAAACGGGCCGCGCACGATCTGGGTGAAATGGCATTCGCCGACCAGATCGGAGCCGCCGGGCTCCCGCACCAGCAGGTGAACCGCCTGACCCGCCACCATGCTCGTTTCCATCTGCTCCAAACGCTTCACCATCGCCGCCTCGGTGAAAAACGTCTCGTCCCGCGTCGGCTCCCAGCGTCGCAGATGTTCGCGGTTGTCGAGGTGGTAACGCAGCCATGCCAGTGCGTCGGAACGTCGGGCCCGTCGCAAGACGAGGCGCGGCGTGGCAAGGGTGTCTGGAAAGGCATCAGTGCTCATCGAGTCATTGCAGTGCGAGGACGTGCTGCGGCGTCCGGTCGGCGTCAGCGGAACGAGCGCAGCGTAAGGCAACGAGGCGTTGGCCGGCAACCGCCGAGACGACCGGGCGAGCACCGTTCGCCGCGCCCAACGGTACCCGGAAGTTCCGGCCAGCGCGCGACGGGTCGGCACGACGACTGACCCGTCGCTGGACCGCCGCTGTGCGCTTCACGCACAGCACGACACCCCCATTTGGGGGTGTCGTGCAAAGCCCTCACGCATGGCACTTTCGTTATCAGCGAGCACGCGCCTTGCGCCACCTGGCACCTTCAAGACAAGGGGCTCGAATGCCGCAGCGGACTGTCACAACTGTGGCGTTGACAAGGTCTTTGCCCCTCAACACGATACCGATCGATATGACCCACTGTCGATGCTGCGGCTTGCATGAACATCCACCATCACTCGGTTCTCATCTTCTCGCCGCATGCGGACGATGAAGTGTTGGGGTGTTTCGCCTTCCTGTCGCCTCGCGCCCATGTCGTGTACTTCGGTGTCGAAGATCGTCCCGAGGTGTCGCGCGCGCAGCGCCTGGAAGAAGTGAGCCGCAGCGCCGCAAAGTCGGGCTTTCAGTGGGAGGCCCTGAACCACACCGTCAATGCGTATCGTGCGCACGAGCTGATCACGCCGATGGAGCGCCTCATCGAGCGCCACCGGCCGCACACCGTGCTGCTGCCTCAGCCCTCCTACAACCAGGACCATCGCGCCGTCCACGACGCCGCCATCACGGCCTTGCGCCCGCACGACAAGAACTGGTTCGTGCGCCAGGTGCTGGTGTTCGAGCAGCCCGACTCGACCTTGTGGCCGCACGGCGGAGAGCGGGAGCCGAATTACTTTCGTCCGATTTCGATCGAAGACAAGTTGCACAGCTACTCGCTGTACGCCTCCCAGGTTCGCGGCCACCGCTCGCCGGATCTAGTGGCCGCGCTCGCGCGTTGGCGGGGCGCCCAGTCGGGGCAGGCGCATGCAGAGGGATACACAGTCAAAAGAATGGTGGTGGATCAGTGAGCGACGACAACATGAACATCCTCGTCACGGGTGGGCTGGGCTTCCTGGGGCAACACCTCGTGCGGCAGCTGCTGCGTGAGGTGCCCGGCTGCCGGCTGACGGTGGTCGACAACCTCAGCTCTTCGCGCATCGACTATGCCTGGATGCGCGGCAAGGCCGAGATCATCGTCGACGACTTCGCGACCCTGCCCACCCGGCGCGCGTTCGACCGCATCTACCATCTCGCCAGCCCGGTGGGGTCGCTGGGCATCCTGTCGAACAGCGGCTATGTGGCCAAGCAGATCACCGACCTGGCGGTGCGGGCCGGTGAACTGGCGGCGACCAACGGTGCACGGCTGCTGTACGTCTCGTCGTCGGAGGTCTACGGCAAGGGCGGCGTGCAGGACGAACAAGACGAGCTGACAGTGCCGGTGCAGACCGGCACACGCATGGAATATTCGCTGGGCAAGCTGTCGGCCGAACATCTGCTGGGCAACCTGTCGGTGCGTTACGGCTTCCCGCTCACCGTCGTGCGGCCGTTCAATGCGCTCGGCGAATACCAGAGTTCCCGCATCGGCTTCGTCGTCCCGACGTTTTTCGAACAGGCCCTGGCCGGCAAGCCGCTGCCGCTGTTCCACGGGGGCACTCAGATCCGCTGCTTCTGCCATGCCGAGGACACGGTGCGCGGCCTGATCGCCGTGCAGGAGCGTGGTGTGCCCGGGCACACCTACAACGTCGGTCACCCGGGCAACGCCATCAGCATCCGCGACCTCGCCGTCAAGATCCGCGACCTGTGCGGCTCCGACTCGGCGCTCGAAAGCGTCGACCCGGCGCAACGCTTCGGCCCCAGCTACCTGGAAGCCTCGGCCAAGTCGCCCTCGATCGAGAAGGTCCAGGCCGACACCGGCTGGCAGCCGACCATCGACCTCGACTCGGCTTTGAAGCGGGTCCATCGCTACTACTCAGAAACGGGAGCACCTGCCCTTGCGCGCCATACAGATCGGGTCGCTGCGACTTGAGGTCGGCAACGCCGACGAGTCGGTCGAGCTGGTGCGGCAGCGGCTGTCGGGTCGGCCGAGCCGCACCGCCTGCTTCGGCTTTCTGAATCCGCATGTCTACAACGTCAGCGCGTCCGACCCCCACGTCGCGGCTTTTCTTGAACGCTGCGAGGCGGTGTGCCTCGATGGTGTCGGGGCGGCGTTGGCGGCCAGCGTCCTGAACCGCACCCGATTGCCGCGGGTGGTGATGCACCAGGTGTTCGATGCCTGTCTCGACGCCGGCTGTCTGCGCGGGCGTGTCGTGCTGCTCGGGCTGACGCCGGACGAATACCGCCCCGCGGCCGACCACCTTGCGCGCGCTGCGCCGCTGGCCGAGTTCGTCGCGTGCCATCACGGCTTCCTCGGCGACGAAGACTACGCGGCGATCTTCCGGGAACATCGAGACGCAGACCTGATCCTCGTCGGCATGGGCACGCCGCGCTCGGAGCGCGTGCTGTCGCTGGCCGCCGACATCTGCGACCACGCCTTGTGCTGGCATGTCGGCGGCGGCAGCCTGCGGCATTGGGCGGGGACCAAGCGGCGTGCGCCGGCGGTGGTGTCGCGGCTGGGCCTGGAGTGGTTGCACCGCATGGCCTACGAGCCCGAAACGCGCTCTCGCTACACCACCGGCGCCGCGTCGTTCCTGCGCCATCTCACGATCGATTCATTGCACGCGCGCCGAGGCGGTCACCCCCGATAGGGGCCGTCCAGCGCCATCCAGCTACCAGGGAAGGCTGAACCATGCGGATCCTCATCGTCAATCCTGCTTTCACACGCGACCTCGGCCACGGCCTCGAGCGCTACATGCTGGGGGCCGGCATGCGCTTTCCCTGGTCATTGCTCAAACGCCACGACGAGCGACCGCGCTATGCGATGTTCCCGTTGTTCATGGCCTATGCGGCGGCCCTGCTCGAGAAAGAGAACTTCGATGTGCGGGTGATCGACGCCGTGCCGCTCAACGTGCGCGAGGACGAGCTGATCGAGCGGGTGCGCGAGAGCCAGCCGGACGTGCTGCTGTTCGAGCCCAACGCCGCGATCGTCGACGACACTCTGCGCCTGCTCGTCAAGCTGCGCGCGGTCACGCCCGCCAAGATCGTGCTGGCCGGCACCCACGCCACCGCCACCGTGCGCGACCTGCTGGCCCACCACGAGGTGGTCGACTTCGTCGTGCTGGGCGAATACGAACAGGCGTTCCTGCAATTGATGAAGTGTCTGCGCGAGGGCCAGCCGGTGAGCGGCCTCAAAGGTATCGCCTGGCGCGACGAGCGCGGCGGGCTGACGATCGGCGACCGTGCGCCGCTGATCGAACCGCTGGACGACCTGCCGTTCCCGGCCCGCCATCTGTTTCCGGCGTATTTCGACACCGACATGAGCGTGTACCGGGACGGCTTCTGCCAGCACAGCCCCTCGTACCACATGCACACCAGCCGCGGTTGCCCGTTCCAGTGCAACTTCTGCGACCGCATCCAGGTGCTGTTCGCCAGCAACAAGCAGCGCTATTTCTCGGCCGCCCGGGTCGTCGACGAGATGGAGGCGGTGAAGCGCGCCGGCGCGAAGGAAATCTATTTCGACGACGACAACTTCACCACCAACAAGGCGCATGTGCTGGCGCTGTGCGACGAGATCGTGCGGCGCAAGGTCGGCATCCCCTGGTCGGCGATGTGCGACGCGATCGCACTGACGCCCGAAGTGCTGAAGAAGATGGCGCAGGCCGGCTGCATCGGCATCAAGTTCGGCCTCGACAGTGCCGATGCGCAGGTGCTGCACGCGATCAAGAAGCCCTTGAAGCTGGTCAACCTGGAGAAGGTGGTTGCGACGGCGCGCGATCTGGGGCTCAAGACGCACATGAGTGTCGTGCTGGGCCTGTCCGGCGAAACCAAGGAAACACTGCAGCGCACCTTCGACTACTCCTGCAAGATCGACATCGACTCGGTGCAGTTCAGTCTCGCGACCCCGCTGCCTGGCACCACGCTCTACAGCATGCTGCAGTCGCAAGGCGGGCTGACGGCGAAAAGCTGGAGCGAGTTCGACGGGGCCAACACCACCGTGATCCGCTACGACAACATCTCGCGCGAATACCTCGAAGCCTTCATGGCCGCCTCGCACACCGACTGGCTGCGCGCCAAGTTCAAAGACCCGCGCTGGGTGCTGCGGCAGTTCCGCTTCCTGGCCAGAACGGCTGCCAGCCAGGGTCTGCCCGGTCTCTGGCAGCGCTTCCTGCGCGCCGTGCAATTGCTGCGCGGCGACGCCAAGGAAGTCCGCGTCGCAGGCGAACTCAAGACGATGAGGTTCTGATCATGAAGGTGCTCTTGTGTCATCCGAACCAGAAAGTCAGCCTCGAGGGCATGAAGGGCCGGCCGATGGTCGGGCCACCGCTCGGGCTGTTGCTGGTGGCCGGCCACTTGCGCGCCAGTGGCCTGCCGTGCGAGGTCGAGGTCTATGACGCCCGGGTCAACGCGGTGTTCACCACCAACGAGAAGGGCGAGACCATCTTCGGCGACACCGACCTGGAGTCGGTCGAGCGCATCAAGCGCGCCCGGCCCGACATCGTCGGCATCTCGAACATGTTCACGGTCCAGATCGACCGGGCCTACACGCTCGCCAAGCTGGTCAAGGAGGCCTTGCCGGACACCATCGTGGTGATCGGCGGCCCGCACGTCACGGTGTTCCCGCAGGAAGCCCTGGCGCTGCCGGCGATCGACTACGTTGTCCTCGGCGAGGGCGAGCACCGCTTCACCGAGCTGGTGCGGGCGTTCATCGAGGGGCGCACGCCGGCGGTCGAAGGGGTGGTCGGCAAGACCCAGGTGATCAGCCTGCCGACCCACAAGAAGCCGACCATCAAATACATCCCCGACATCGACCAGCTGCCCTTGCCGGCTTACGACCTGGTCGACCTGCACGCCTACTTCGATCTCGCCCGGCGCGGCTATTCGCCGCGCTACCGCGAGTGGGGCAAGCGCGCGATGACGGTGATCACCAGCCGCGGCTGCCCGCACACCTGCACCTTCTGCTCCATCCACGCGACGATGGGCTACAAGTACCGCTTCCACTCGCTGGAGTACATGAAGCGGCACATCGACCTGCTGGTGACGCAATACGGTGTCGACTTCATCCACTTCGAAGACGACAACCTGACCCATATGCCGGAGCGCTACGACGAGATCATCGGCTACATGTCGACACTGCGCCCCAAGATCGGCTGGGACACGCCGAACGGCGTGCGCGGCGACAGCTGGACGCGCGAGCGCATCAAGAAGGCCAAGGAATCAGGCTGCCAGTTCCTGACCGTGGCGATCGAATCCGCGGTGCCGCGGGTGTTGAACGAGATCGTCCACAAGCGGTTGGAACTGGCCCGCGTCGAGGAGATGATCCGCTGGTGCCACGAGTTCAACCTGCGGTTGCATGCCTTCTACATCATCGGCTTCCCCGGCGAGACGCTGGAGGAGATGCAGACGACGATCGACTTCGCGCTCGACCGCTATCGCCGTTATGGCGTCACGCCGTTCCTGCAGACCTTGATCCCGCTGCCCGGCACGCCGATCCACCGCATCATCCTCAAGTTCGGCTTCTTCAAGGACAAGATCGAGACCAAGCACAACCAGGTGACCACCGACGACTTCACGCCCGAGCAGGTGCGCAAGATCTACCGTGAATACCTGTGGAAGCGGTTGGCCATCTTCGCGCTGCGCACGCTGACGTCGCGCCACGATTTCTTCTACAACCTGCGGCTGGTGGCGAAATATCCGAAGGCTGTCGTGCACGCCGCGCGCAACGCCATCAGCGCCAGCTGGTGAGGCGGCTGAGATGACGGTGCTGGTCACGGGCGGCAACGGCTTTCTCGGCCGGCCGCTGGTGCGCGCGCTGCTGCAAGGCGGGCACCGCGTGCGGGTGCTGACGCGCCGGGTGGAGGCGGGCGTCCATCCGCGCGGCGTCGAGCAACTGTGTGGTGACATCACCGACCCGGCATCGCTGCCGCCGGCCCTCGCAGACGTCGAGACGGTCTATCACGCGGCGGCCGTCGTGCCGGCGCGCGGCGGCGGCGCCCGGTTGTGGGACACCAACGTCGACGGCACCCGCCATGTGGCCGAGGCCTGTGTGCAGGCAGGTGTGCGGCGCTTGGTGCTGGTCAGCTCGGTCGGTGTCTACCGCGCGCCCCTGCCGGCCCGGGTGCCCGAGTCCGCCCCCAGCGGCGGTACCGACCTGTACGGCCGCAGCAAGACCGAAGCCGAAGCCGTGGCGCGTGCGGTCTGCCGGGGTCGGGTCGAACTGGTGGTGGCGCGGCCTTGCCAGATCTATGGGCCGATGGATGCGAGCGGCTACACCCGGCGGCTGCTGCGGCTGGTCGGTGGCACCTTGGTGCCGGTGGCCGGCTGGAGCGGCCGCGGCTTCAGCCTGGTGCATGTCGACGACGTGGTCGACGCGCTGTGCCTCGCGGGCCTTGCGCAAGACCTGGGCGGCGCGGTCTTCAACATCGCGTCGGACGCCCCTGTCACGCTGCCGCAACTCGCCGAGGTGCATGCGACGGTGCTGGCCCGCAAACGCTTGTCGGTGCGGTTGCCGATCCCGGCGTCCGCGCTGCGTGGGGCGCTGACACTGCGCTGGATGGCCGGCAACGTGCGTCACGGCGGCCTTGCCGAGATCAAGTCGTATGCGCCCGGGCACACCCATGGTTCCTTGCTGCTCGGTGGGCCGTTGTACGACACCACGGCAGCCCGGCAATTGCTCGGGTTTCGGGCGTGCAGAACGCCTGAGCAAGTGTGGCCTGAGTTGCTCGAAGCTGAGGCTGCGGAGCGGGAGGCCGGGTGAGCGACGCCGCCTTGGCGAAGGGCGCCGCGAGATGAAGCGCGTGCTCATCGTCCAGAACCACTACCTCAACTTCGGAGGCGACGACAGCGTGGTGGCCAACGAGTCGGCGATGCTGCGCTCGCGAGGGCACGAGGTGTCGCTGTGGACGTTGCGCAACGACGACCTGAACCGCTGGGGGCCGCGGCTCGAGACTGCTCTGCACCTCGCCTACAACCCGGCGGTGCGGGACCGGCTGGCGCAGCACATCGCAGAGTTCCAGCCCGATGTGATGCACTGCCACAACCTGTTTCCGCGCATCACCTGGTCGGCCTACGACGCGGCAGCACAAGCGGGTGTGCCGGTGATCCAGACGCTGCACGACTTCCGTTCGGTGTGCTGTGCGAACGGTTTCCAGTTCCGCGACGGCAAGGACTGCGACCTCTGCGTCAAAGGCTCGACCTACTGGGCCGCCTGGCACCGTTGCTACCGTGATTCGTGGCTGGGCTCGCTGCTCGTCGCGCGCGCGCTGGACGTGCACCGGCGCGCCGGCACCTTGCAGCGGCGGGTGCATCGCTTCATCGCGCTGTCCGAGTCGGCACGGCGTCAGTATGTCGAGGCCGGCGTGCCGGCCGACCGGACCGTCGTGAAGCCGAACTTCATCATGGACCCGGGGTCGCCTCCTGCCGGTGCGCGCGAGGGCGCCTTGTTTGTCGGGCGCCTCACCGCGGAGAAAGGCGTGAGGGTGCTCGCCCGAGCCTGGGAGGAGGTGGATGCGCCGCTGCAAGTGCTCGGCACGGGGCCGCTGGAGGCGGACTTGCGAGCCGCCTCGAATCCGCGCATCACGCTGCGCGGCCACCAGCCATGGCCCGAGGTGGCGGCCGCGATGCGGCGCGCCAGCCTCCTGGTCATGCCGTCCATCGCGCTCGAAGGCTTTCCGATGGTGATCGCCGAGGCCTTCGCCTGCGGCTTGCCGGTGATCGCCGGACGCTTCGGAACGATGGCCGAGACGATCGAGGACGGCGTCACCGGCCTGCTGTGCACCCCTGGGGACGCCGCCGACCTGGCGGCCAAGGTCGCGTGGGCCCTCGCGCATCCGCAGCGTTTGGCCGAGATGGGTGCCGAGGCGCGCCGGGTCTACGAGGCCCGCTACAGCGACGCGGCCAACCACCGGCAGCTGATCGAGATCTACGAGCAGGCTGCGGCGTCGCGCGGTGCCGAGGTCGCAGCTTAGACCGAGCCCGGCGAGGTCAGGCAGCGCAGGATGCCGTCGGCATAGCGCTCGGCCATGGCGTCGATCGAGTGGCGGCCTGCATCGACGAGGGCCTGCTGCCCCAGGGCCTGCCGGCGCACGGGGGCATGCAGCAGGTCCAGCACCGCGTCGGCGTAGGCCTGCGGATCGTGCGGTGTCATCCAGCCGTTGACGCCGTGCTGCAGATAGTCGATCTCGGGGCTGTGGATGGGCAGGTCGGTGGTGACCAGCGGCAGCCCGGCGGCAAAGGCGTCGAGGATGCCCAGGCCGACCAGCCCCGGGCAGAGGAACAGCTGCGCCAGCCGGAAGCAGACCGCCTTGTCGTGGCCGAACAAGGGCCCCAGGTAGTGGATACGCCGGTCCTGGGCGGCGGCCTGCACCACCTGATGGCGGCAGCTGCCGTCCCCGATCACGAGCAGCTGAAACTCGGGGCACTGGCGGTGCAGGCAACGCAAGGCCTCGAACAGGAACTCCAGCCGCTTGTCGCGGTGCAGCCCGCCGCAGAACAAGCCGATGGGTGCCTTTGGGTCGAGGCCGAGCTGCTTCGACAGCCGCGAGAGGTCGTCGGCCGTCACCGAGGCCAGCCGTGCCCGGAAGCCGGCCACGTCCACGCTGTTGTTCAGCACGGTGATGCGCTCGTCGGCCGCGCCGGTCTGGAGCAGATAGTCGCGCGTGCTGCCCGTGTAGGCGAACCACCAACTGGCGCCGCGCATCATGCGCCGGCTGATCGTCTCCTTGATCGAGCGATCGGCCGCACGCTGCTGCGTGTGGTAGACCCAGAAGCCCAGCCGAGGCGAGCGCCGGCGGCCGGTCAGCCAGAAAAAATAGTTGGGCAGGTACTTCGCCGCATTGGGCAAGACGGCCAGGTCGGCGCGCAGCAGACGGTTGATCACCGGCTGGTGCAGCACTTTGCCGCCCAGCCACAGATTGCGCACCGGCAGGCCGATCTCCGCCGGCAACTCGACCAGATCGTGCTTGGCGGCCTGCTCGGCATTGGGCGCGCCGTACACCACTTTCAGGTCGACGCCTGCCGAGGCCAGCTGCTGGTGCAGCAGCTCGAACAACCGCAGGCGGTAGTGCGGGACGATCTCCTGCACGACGATCACGCGAGCACGGGAAGGGGCAACCACGGATGGGGATGAAACGATGTGGCGCGGATTGTAGGGGTGGCTCGCGCCGTCGACACCCGCCCGGAAGAGGGTGTCGCGCCGATGTCGGGAGGTCACCGCAAGACGGGGACGCTCACTACAATCGACCGCGCGCCCGGCGGCTGTAGGCCGAGGCGCAGGGGCCGGCCCATCGGAGCCGCTGCCGACACGTCATTGCTCCGGCGTTCGTGCCGGGCTCGAACCCAGGACGCGCATGCAGCACACACTCGCCGCCAAGATCGCCGACCGCTCCGCGCTGGTGGGCATCGTCGGGCTCGGGTATGTCGGGCTGCCCTTGATGCTGCGCTTTGCGGAGTCGGGCTTTCGCGTGCTGGCCTTCGACATCGATCCCGCCAAGGTCGACGCCCTGAATGCCGGCCAGACCTACATCGAGCACATCCCGGCCGAACGGGTGACGAAGGCCCGGCCCTGTTTCGAGGCCACGCTCGATCTCAGCCGCGCCGGCGAGGCCGATGCGCTGATCCTGTGTGTGCCGACGCCGCTCAACAGTCACCGCGAACCCGACCTGTCGTTCATCCTGGGCACGGCCGAGGCCCTGCTGCCGCACCTGCGGCCCGGACAGGTTGTCTCGCTCGAATCGACCACCTACCCCGGCACCACCGAAGAGCACCTGTTGCCGCGCCTCGAATCGCGCGGGCTGACGGTGGGGGTGGATGCGTTCCTCGTGTACTCCCCGGAACGGGAAGACCCCGGCAACCCGAACTTCAGCACGCACACCATTCCCAAGGTGTGCGGCGGGCACACAGCGGCTTGCCTGCAGATCGGCCTGGCGCTGTATGGCAGCGTGATCGAGCAGGTGGTGCCGGTGTCGAGCACGCGGGTGGCCGAGATGACCAAGCTGCTCGAAAACATCCACCGTGCGGTCAATATCGGTCTGGTCAACGAACTGAAGATCGTGGCCGACCGGATGGGCATCGACATCCACGAGGTGATCCGTGCCGCGGCGACCAAGCCGTTCGGCTTCGTGCCCTACCACCCCGGGCCGGGGCTCGGCGGCCATTGCATTCCCATCGACCCCTTCTATCTCACCTGGAAGGCGCGCGAGTACGGGCTGCACACCCGCTTCATCGAACTGGCCGGCGAGGTCAACGCCGCGATGCCCGACTATGCGGTCGCGAAGGTGAGCGCTGCGCTCAACCGCCGCAAGCGAGCGGTCAACGGCAGCCGGGTGCTGGTGCTGGGCATCGCCTACAAGAAGAACGTCGGCGACACCCGCGAATCGCCGTCGGTCTGCATGATGGACAAGCTGCGCGGTCTCGGGGCCGAGGTGCACTACAGCGACCCGCACGTCCCGGTGTTTCCGAAGATGCGCGAGTACCGGTTCGACCTGCGCAGCGAGCCGATCTGCGCCGACAGCCTGGGCCGCTACGACTGTGTGCTGCTGGCCACCGACCATGACCGGTTCGACTACGACCTGATCGAGCGGCACGCGACCCTGATCGTCGACTGCCGTGGCCGCTATCTGCATCCGGCCGACCATATCGTCAAGGCTTGACCTGCCAATTGGTTACAGCGCCATCGCCAGCTTCGACGCCAATGTCAGTGTGCACGACGCTGACCGCCGGCACCGCTTCGTGATCCACCCCTGATCGGTACGACCTCGCTTGAAAGGCCTGAGCCCAAGCGGCTGAGGTGGCGCGGTGTCGTGCCAAAACGGAACCGGTACCACTGTTTCCGCGCCTCGAATGTGCTGATCACAACGCGGCCGCTCCATCGGCGGCGCAACCCTTTGAAAGGAGACCGACATGTTGCAACCCTCCCTCCAGCGGCTGCTGCTGGCCGCCGCGGCGTGGGCCGCCGGTGGCGCGGCCTGCGCCCACGGCTTGATCCAGGACCCGCCGTCGCGCAACTGGTTCTGCGGTTCCGTCACCAAGCCCAACCACACCGGCAGCGCCGCGCAGCATCCCGAGTGTGCGCAGGCCTTCGCGGCGGATCGCAACGGTGGCTACAACTTCATGAGCGTGCTGACGCATACCCGCGGGCGGGCCGCCGTCACGCCGCTGCCCCAGCATGTGTGCGGCTTCGGCAGTGAAACCTGGAAGGGCGGCGCCACCCCCTGGGACACTGCGATGAACTGGCCGACCAGCAAGATGTCCGCCGGCCGCCACAAGTTCACCTGGAACATCTCGTGGGGCCCGCATTTCGACGACACCGAAGAGTTCCGCTACTGGATCACCAAGCCGGGCTTCGTGTTCTCGCCCACCAAGCCGCTGACCTGGGACGACTTTGAACCGGCGCCGTTCTGCACACTGAAATACGACGACAAGAACCCGCAGGCCAACGGCGACGTGGTCGCCGCCAAGGCGACACAGCAGTTCCACACCTACTGCAGCGTGCCGGTCCGCAGCGGCCGCCATGTGATCTACGGCGAATGGGGCCGGCTGCCGCCGACGCTGGAGCGTTTCCACAGTTGTGCCGACGTCGTGTTCGACGGTGGCACGGCGCCCGGGCCCAAGGTCGAGGCCCGTATCGCTGCGCAGCCGGATGTGGAGGCCCTCACCGGGCAGGGCTCGCTGGTGCTCGACGGCTCCGGCTCGGCCGGCGCGGGCTTGAGCTACAAGTGGACCCTCAACGCCCCCAACCCCGGCCTCTACCGTTTCGAGAACAGCACCGCGGCCACCACCCGGTTGCACTACGCGGCGCCCACGGCGGCCGGCACGGTGCAGGTTTCGTTGCAGGTCAGCGGGGCGGACGGCAGGAGCAGCACGTCGAAGTCATTCACCCACCAGCCGGCCAGCGCGTCCACCTGGACCGACCTGGGGGCCCTGACGCAGACCGCCCGCGCCCTGCAGGCCGGCGACAAGGTGCAACTGCGCCTGGTGTCCCGCGCCGGGCAGGACCGCTATGTGCCCGCGACGCCGCTGACCCTCACCGCCGCCAACGCCGGCGCCACGGCATGGCCGCTCGCGCTGGCGCGTGCGGTCAATGCCGAGGCCGGCGTTGTGCGGGTGGGTGTGCTGAAGGGCGGCCAGGTCACGCCGGCGGCGGATGGCACGGCCAACCGTGTCTATGCGAACGGGGCGGACCTCGCCAGTGCCTTCGTCCAAGTGCAAGGCGCTGCAGCGCCGGTGACCGCGAGCTACAGCGTCAGCAACGACTGGCAGAGCGGCTATTGCGCCACCCTGAAGGTGACCAACAACGGCAGCACCGCGGTGGCCAACTGGTCGGCCAGCCTGCCGGTGGTGGGCACGGTCAACCAGGTCTGGAACGCGGTCCACACGCAAAGCGGCAACCGGCTGAGCTTGTCCGGTCCGCCCTGGCAGCGCGACCTCGCGCCCGGCGCCAGCTACACCCAAGCCGGGTTCTGCGCGGACAAGTGACGGGTGGCGTCCGACACCGCGCCCCTCGTGCCACGGGACGAGAGGCGTGGCGCACGATGCCTGCCCGCCCATGAAAAAGGCCCGCCACTCGGGTGGCGGGCCTTTAGAAGGCTGGGTCGGACTGCCTGCGCAGCCCGGGGTCATGCTCAGCGGCGCAGCAGCACCGGCTCCAGACCCAGCGTGATCTGACGCGAGGCCGGCAGGGCGGACGAGGTGCCCATCAGCGTCGCGACGGTGGAAACCGTCCAGGCGTCCGGCAGTTGCACCTGCTGGCCCTCGACCGTCGACCACAGCACATACTGGTGCTCGGTGCCACGCTGCAGCTTGAACACGTAGATCTGGTTGTTCAGAGCATAGGCGTCGACCAGTTGGGCACCGCGCATCCAGCCCACCATCGCGGTGTAGGCCTTCGACGCTTCGGTCGGGGTCAGGTAGTCCGACTCCACCAATTTGGCCAGCGGGTCACCGCTCTCCCAGATGTGGTAGTTGAAGTTGCTGACACCCTTGGCCCACATGATCATCAGCGCACGCGCCGTCGACGAACGCTTCTGCTGCAGGGTCGGCACGAAGGTCTCGCAGGTGGTGGTCAGCGCATCGCAACCCGGCGCGCCTTCCGTGTTCCACAGCGGCTTGTTGCCCACGCCGTAGTTGTTCATCATCTGGCGCACGTTGCCGATCGACGCGGCGATCTTCTCGGGCGAGGTGCTGAAGTACCAGTGGTAGCCGATGTTGTCCACGTGAGCACCGCCACCGGCCGCCAGGAAGTTGTTCAGGAAGCCCATGCCCTGGCCGGTCGTGACACCGGGCGACACCACCACGTTGGTCGGGTCGACCGCCTTCACTTCCTCGTGGGCGATGCGGGCCATCTCGACCATCTGCTGCATGGTGCCGTTGTAGTGCGGCTGGTAGTCAGGCTCGTTCCACAGCTCGAAGTACTTGATCTTGCCCGCGTAGCGGCGTGCCACCTCGCGCACATAGTTGCGCCAGTCGTTCATGTTGGTGGGCGCACCCGCCGCGCCGTAGCCGTACAGGCCCTTCACCGAGGGGGTGCTGGAGGCCCACAGCGGCGTCTGGCCCAGCGTGTACAGGATGGCCGCGTTCGGATCGTTGCGCTTGACGAAGTCGACGTACATGTCCAGGCGCTTGCCGCCGCCGGTGCCGGTCGCCCACGACCACACGCCACGGCTCGGCTCCAGGTCACGCCAGGTGGTGCCGGTGTTCCACAGCCGCACCACGTGGTGGCCGACCTTCGGGTAGTTCTGGTGCACGCCCAGCTTGTTGACGTGCATGCCGAACAGCGTGTCGGGGATCGGCGCAGTGCTGAACGGGGCCAGGTCGTTGAACTCCAGCTGTTCGATGGTGACGTCGTCGATCCACAGGTTCGCGCCGGGGGTGCCCGACGCGACGCGCAGCGTGCCGCTCGTGGTGCCCGGATAGGTGCCGGTGATCTCGACCTTCTGCCAGGTCGAGTTGGCCTGGATGGTCTTGGTGCCGAAGGCGTCCCACGGCGGCGCGTCGCGGCGCATCTGCACCGTCACGTTGGTGGGCACATCGGTGCGCACCCACAGCGTCGAGCGATAGGTCTTGCCCTTGGCAAAGGCATACGGGTAGGTCAGGTGGGCGTCGCCGCCGCCCTTGCTGGTCATCTGGAAGTGTTGCGACGCGGTGCCGCCGTGCGTGTAGCCGACGCGGGTTTCGCGGCTGGCGCGGGCGGTCGCCATCGGGCTGCCCCACATGTTGAGCTTCCAGCCCGGCGCGGTGTAGCTGAAGCTCTCTTCCATCGACGCCGTGACCAGCCGGGTGCTCTGCACCGAGCTGCCGCCTTGGGCGGGCAGGGTGATGACGGACGTGGCCGATGCGGCGGTTTCGATGGCCTCGGCCGCATCCGGCGTGGTCGCACCCTCTTGGGTGTCGGTGTCGGTGTCGGTGTCGGTGACGGCGACCTCGGGCGAGGTGGAGATGACGGCCGGCAGATCGGCACCAGCGTCTTGCGCCGCGTCATCGCCGCCGCCGCCGCCGCCACAGGCGGTCAACAGGGCTGCACACACAGCGGACAGAATGGGGACCCAACGTTGATTGATGTTCGAAGACACGGTATTGCTTCCTGAGTACGGTTCTGGGCACTACCCCGGCACGCCGGTCGATGACCAGGCATGCAGAGCAGCCGGAAAAAAAGGCGGGGGAACGCGACTCAGGCAAGGGCATCGAGCGGAGCGATGCGACGGAATTCGTAAGTACTGCCTATACCCCGCAAAGCGAGCGGTGACAGACCTTGCGTCTATGCGTTGAACACTCGTTGCGAACAGGCGGAATTGTGGGCTTGCGCAAGGCTGCGCAACATCAGCGCAGCTTGGCGTTCTTTGTCACTTTGGCGGGGTGGCGATGTAGGGATTTTTCCGACACAAGCCGACCGTCAGAAGTACACCCGGGTGCGGTCGCGAAAGTACGACGGTGGCGCGCCGAACTGGCGTCGGAAGGAGCGCGTCAAATGCGCGAGGTCGTGGTACCCGGCGAGATGGGCCACCTCGGTCAGCGGCTTGTGCCGCCAGATCCATTCGCAGGCCGCCAGCATCTTGTCCCAGGCCAAGTAGCTCTTCAACGGGATGCCGAGCGCGCGTGCCACCACCCGCGAGGTCTGGTCTTCCGACAGGTGCATCTCGCACGCCATCTCACGCAGGCTCGCATAGCCCCGCGTGTGCACCAGTTCACGCGCCCGCAACAGGTGCTCCGTGATCCGCGGAGACGGCACCGGCAGGTGGGCCCACAAGCACTGCAAGGTCGACGCGAACAGTGCCGGCGCGTCCCGGAGCTCGAGCCGGCCTTCGTAAGCCGCCTGCAGCGACGGCTGCAGCGGTGCGAAGGCGCCCCAGTCCAAGGCCGACGGCGCCGGGATGCAGGCCAGGTGGGCGAAGCTGTCGTGCAGCGGTGTCACGTTGACACTGACCAAAGCAGCGTCGACGGCGTGCAGCGAGCGTGCGGTCAGAGGCGGCACGAAAGCGGCGGCAGCGTGGATGCGCCGTGTGCCGACCCGCAGTTCGAAGCTGCGCCCCGTGGCGGAGATCAACAAGGTCGCGGCATGGCGCTGGGTGTGCGTGCTGCAGAAGCCGGCGCTGGTGAAGATGAAGCCGTGTGCGCCGAGGCGATACAGGTGATCCCGTGGCGCGGCAGCGTCGATCACGGCATGTGGCTGCGCGACGCGTGCGGCGTAGAACTTCGCGCAGTGGGGGGCGCTGGCGCCGAGGTGCTCCTCGCCCGACGGCATCGCTGCCGGCGAAGCGGCGCACGGCAGGGGCGACTGTGCCGCGCTAGTGGCCATGACCGACGCCGTCCTCGACATCCAGCCGCAACCGCAGGGTGACCGCCCGGCCGGCGCGTTGCACCTGCATCTCCATCGTGGTCTGCTGCATCACATCGTCCAGCGAGCCGTCGCCGACGTTTGTGTCGTGGGAGGTGTCCAGCGAGTGGATCACATCCCCCGGCCGCAACCCGAGCCGTGCGTAGACGCTGTTGGGCGGTACCGAGCGCACGGTGTAGGCGCCCGGCCCCGAAGGCTGCAACGGGACTTCACGCAGAAACTCTTGCGCGGCGAGGAAGCGCCGCACCGTCAGCATCTCCGGCTCGACCAGGGGATTCGTCTGCCGCCACGGCGCTTCGGTCACGTCGACAGCGCGGGCCGCCGGCAGGAGCGGCGCTGTGGCTTCACGGCGGTGAAGCGATGGGGCGAGCGGTTCGATCTGCCGGGGCGGTGAGGGCTCGGGCGGGCGTGGCGTGACACGGGTCCGCAGGGGCGTGGCGCTCGCGGACGGCAAGCGCTCCGGCTCGGGCAGCAGGAGGCTGGCCACCTGCCATGCGGCGGCTGCGGTCAGTGCCGCAGCGGCAACCTGCAGCCGTCGGCGACGGTACTTGCGGGTCGGGCGCAGGAACAGGATGGCCATGCGGATGCCCAGTCGCGGGTGCTCAGTGCGACACGAACTGGTTCAGCCAGTTCAGCGCCGCCGGCAAGCCCCAGTCCTCGCTGCCGCTTTCCCAGCCGGGGTCGTTGCGGTCTTGTCCGCTGCGGCAGGCGCCGGTCGCACGCATGTAGCAGTGGTCGGCCTGGCCGTCTTGCACTTCGACGTTGCGCACCACGCGGAAGCCGCTGCCGTCCGGGCCCAGGCAGTGGTACTCGTTCGACGCGCAGGGGCGGCCGGTCACCTGCTGGGCCTGGTTGCGGCCGGCCGGGACGTCGCCGCCGTAGTAATCCAGTTCGCCGTTGACGATGCGCAGGCGGCTCGAAGGCAGCCGGTGCTGGCCGTCGGCCATACAGGCGGCCAGGTTGTAGACGGCATAGGTGATGTGCGTGCCCATGCCCCAGGCAGCGACCACCCGGTCGTCATAGTTCTTGGCCAATGTGGCGATGATCGAGCCCTGGCTGAAACCGCCGACCACCACGCCCTTGCTGCAATCGGCAGCCGCGCGCGAGCACAGCTGCGTGATGGCGCTGTAGGCACTGCTGGCATCGAAGGCGCAGCTGGCACGCTCGCCGAGCGTGCCGCAATGCCCGAAGGTGGCGTTGGGGTATTGGACCGTCGCCGCCACGAAGCCTTTGGCGGTCATCTGGCGGACCGCGGCCATCGCGCTGGCGTTGTCGTACTGCTCTGATGTGCCGACGAAATACAGGAACACCGGGTGGCGGTTGCCGTCGTCGGGCTCGACACCTTTGATGTTGTAGGTGCTGCTGCAGTTGGAACCGTTGCGGTAGGTGGTGGTGAACGACCCCGCCTGGACGCTTTGCGCCCACGCCAGTCCGGCGAGGCAGAGGGCGGCCGCGAGTGCGCGCTTGCGCAACGCCGCGGTCGCCGAGATGTGGCGACTCATGGACTCTCCCTGGTGAATGCTCTTGCGTGCGGCCGCTGTCACGTGCCGCCTTGCTTGCCCGTCACGCGGTGAGGCGGGTCGGGCGGAGGCGGATGCTGCCAAGGGGCCCTCCGCGGCGCTTGTACTCAACCGGGTTGTTCGTCACCAGATGTGTCGTTTGCTGTGGGGGCGACCGAATCAGCAAACTTATGAAACTTTGCTTTCTGTGAGACACAAGTAAGACGTGAAAAGAGGGCTGCAGAACTCGGGGACATGAGTGCAAGACGTCTACCGCTTTGGGTCGCGTCCCTTAACAAGTTGCGGTCGGGGCAGGGCGGTCACGGCCGCGGACGTCCGGGAACAACACGGAGGCATCGCCGGTCATCCACGCGTTGTCGATCCGCACATGTGTCATCGCCCACTGCCTGCCTTCGCCTGCATGCAGCCGCACACGGTAGAAGTTTTTGAGCAACAGGTGACGGCTGTGGTCGCCTGCAGGGAGGTGCTGAGCCTCGACGAGCGCGAGCAGTTGCGCGTGGCGGCCTTCGACCCAGATGCGCGCATTGGAGACGCTGTGGGTGGTGTCCAGCCCCTGCACTGCGGCGGTGATGGCCGCGACGATGTCGCCGCGCCCGCGCAGCACGGGCAATTGCGCACCGAGCCTGGCCGCGGGCTGCGTGAAGTCGAGTTGGGCGTCGTCGGCGAAGGCCGAGGCGAACAGCGCCCAGTCTTTCAGGTCCTGTCCCGCCGCGAAGCGGTGCAAGGCGTCGAGCACGTCCCATCGCTCGGTGGCGTCGCCGACTTGGTCATGCGGCAGTTCGGTCGCGGTCAGGATGTCGAAGGCCCTGTTGGGCCGGGAGGTGTGAGGGCGGGAGGTGTCGGACATACACGGAACTCCAGGCTGGTTAGAGTGGAGCCCGGAGCATTCCAAAAAGGGGCGTGCCATGTCGTCTGGTATCCCGCCGGCAACCAGTCCGGAACCGGCGCCGGTGGTCGGGTTCGATTACTGTGGCGGCGCCTCGTGCGCCGCCGAGATTGCGAGTGTGGCGGCGCTCGCCTCGGGTCGTTGGTCGATGCCCGTGCTGGAGGCGCTGTACTTCGCCGGCGCCCCGACGCGGTTCCGCGCCTTGCAGCGGCAGATCGGCGCGATCACGCAGAAGGCGTTGAGCCGTGAGCTGACGCAGTTTGTCCACCATGGCATTGCGGCGCGCCACGCCAGCGGGCGCGGCGACCGTCACGTCGTGTATGTCCTCACCGACCGTGGTCTTGCATTGATGCAGTTGCTGGACCGGCTGGGTCAGTGGCGCAAGACGCAGCTGACCGGCCTTTGCGGTGGAGCTTGAGCCGCAGGCCGACCTGCAGCGTGGCCGGTCAGACCACTGGTGCGGCGAGTGACGCGCCTCGGGCGGCGATGTCCGCATCGCGAGCCTCCCCGTCCGTCGGCGCCGACCCCGCTGCAGGAGGTTCGGCCAGCAGGAAGGCTGCGATCTTCTCTTTCAACTCCGGTGCCGCCAGCACCTTGGTGTGCCCGTGTCCGGTGGTCTTGACGAGCTGGGCACCTGGGCACCAGCGGGCGATGCGGTCGCCCTCGAGGGGGTCGACAACACGGTCGGCCTCGTCGTACAGGAGCAGCAGTTCTGGTCCGGCGCCGGCGAAGGCCCGGCCGGCGGCAAGATCGGCCCAGGTGGTGGTGAACTGCTGCGCGATGTGCTCACGGTACAGGTCCACCACGGCCGCAGGCGGGTCCAGCTTTTTGCGCACGACGTCGATCGGGGGAAAGGGGTGCGACGGCGAGCAGATGCAGACCCACCGGCGGGCGCGCAGCCCCTTCAGCGAGCGCGAGGCCATGGCGGCGAGGCCGCCGGCCGAATGCCCCACGACAGCATGCACCGGCTCGCCTTGCAGGGCGGCCACGAGTTCGGCCGGTTCGTCGATGAAACAGCGCCATCGCGTGCGTCGACCCGGTGCATCGCCGTGCCCCGTCACCTCGAGCGCTATGCAACGAAAGCCGCATGCGGCCAGGTGAGCGGCCAGCGGCGCCATCTGCCCGGACCGGCCGTTCCAGCCGTGCACCAGCACCACCAGCGGGCCCGTCTCACCCCATTGCCACGCGACGTGGCGGCGTTCGGGCCCGACGCGGATGCGGGTGGCGAGGGCGAGCGCCTCGGCCTGTGCCGGCGTGAGCGGCGGCCGTTGGGTTCGGGTTGCGAGAGCCGCGACCAGCTTGAAGGACAGCCGCTGCGGGAGCGAGCGGACCAGCATCCGCATCAGTTTCATCGTCATAGCCCGGGCAGGCTAGCGGCTCTGACCATATGTTCAAGAACATATGATGCGGCATCACTGCATGCGACGCGCGTGCGGACGTGCCGGGGCGTCCGGTGACCAGAAGAAGGTGGGGCGTTCGTCACCGACGTCGTCGCGCCGCAACAGCCGCTCCGCTTGCGCCCGGCACGTGGCCGCGAGCTGCGATTTGAGATCCGCGTCGTCTACGGTCGATGCAACGGCAAAGGCGCCCAGCGCCATCGCGGCTGCCGCGAGCGCTGCGGCCCGGTCCTCCGTCGGATCGCCGGCTGCCTCTGCCAGTCGTTGCACCAGCGCCTCGAAGGCCGGGCCATACCCGGCGCGTACGTCGGGGTGGCCGCTGGCGATGTCCGCGACGAGGAATCGGGCCGCGCTGCTCGGTGTGTCGAGCGAGTCCGGGCGGGGCTGGCAAGCGTGGAACCAGCGGTCGAGTTCCTCGCTCACGTCGCCGACCGGCCCGGCATCGACGGCCCCGTCCCCCAGGGCCTCCCGGTACAGCGCACCTTTACTCGCGAAGTGCGCATAGAAGGCGCCGCGTGTGAGGCCGCAGTGGGCCATCACCGCGTCGAT
Organism: Caldimonas brevitalea; assembly: GCF_001017435.1. Classification (NCBI taxonomy): domain Bacteria; kingdom Pseudomonadati; phylum Pseudomonadota; class Betaproteobacteria; order Burkholderiales; family Sphaerotilaceae; genus Caldimonas; species Caldimonas brevitalea. The sequence goes on along the minus strand of NZ_CP011371.1, from coordinate 6,040,096 downwards.
GGACGTGGCCTCGAAGCCATAGTTGGAGAACAACTCGCGCGCACTGGCCAGGATGCGCTGGCGCGAGCGAGACTTGTGCGTGGGCGAATGCGGCATGGCACTGGTTCTAATGGGACGGCCTGCTCATTCTCGCGTCGTTCCTTCGTTCGTGCGCGCGTGCCGTGCCAGGGGGCCGTGTCGGCGACGGGGGTGTCTCGCTTCAAGGGGCGCGGCCGACCCGAGGGGAGCTTTCGCCGCCTTCGACGTGACGCGGCGCATGCTCCGGCGGCTGCCGGTCCCCGGAGAGCTGTTGCTGCAGCCGTCGGATCACGCGCTGCTGCTCGGCCGCCGTGTGCTCCAGCGTGTCGATGCGGCTGAAGGCCTGGCCCAGCCAGGCATGCCCGAGGGTGACTTGGAACGCCATGCCGGCGATCACCGCCAAAGCGGCCACCACGGCCGAGTGCGCCGCCAGCGCCAGTCCCAAGGCGAGCCGATGGCGCACGATGAAGCGGCCGGCCCGGTAGGCCCACGCCCCGTGCCGGGCCTGGACCGGCAGGCGCTCCAAATGGCGCAGCACATCGTCCCCCAACTGTTCCGCCGAGGCATAACGCAGCGCCGGCTCCTTGCGCAGCGCCATCATCACGATGGCGCCGAGGTCGCCTCGCAGCTCGGCCCGCAGCTGCCGGTCCGCGACGGCCTTGCTCGGCGGCGTCGGCTCGTCGTGGCAGATGGCCTGGGCCAGTGCGAAGTCGTTGTGCGTCGGCACGCCGAGGTAAGGCGACGCGCCGGTCAGCAAACGATGCAGCACGACGCCGAGCGAGTAGATGTCGCTGGCCGGGGTGATCGGGCCGCCCTGGATCTGCTCGGGGCTGGAATAGTGCAGCGTGAGCAGGCGCTGGGCCGTCGCGGTGCGCGGTCCGGCGGCGCTGCCGGCCGACGTGAGCCGGGTCGCGATGCCGAAGTCGAGCAGCTTGACCACACCGGCCCGGTTCACCAGGATGTTGCTGGGCTTGAGGTCGCGGTGCACCACGCCGTGCAGATGCGCATGGTGCACCACCTGGCAGACGCTGCGAAACAGCAGCAAACGTTGCCGCACCGGCAGTTGCAGGCGTTGCGCATGAAGGTCGATCGGTTCGCCGTCGACCAGCTCCATCACGAAGTAGGGGCGGCCGTCGTCGGTGACACCGCCGTCGAGCACGCGGGCGAGGTTGGGATGGTCGAGGCTGGCCACCAGCTGGCGTTCGGCATGGAAGCGGGCCGTGGCCTGGTCGCGGTCGAAGCTGTCGCGCATCAGCTTGACGGCCACCTGCAGCTCGTACTGGCCGTCGGCCCGCTCGGCCCGGTAAACGTCGCCCATGCCGCCGCGACCGATCAGCGCCACCAGCCGATAAGCGCCCAGTCGCTGACCGATCAGCGGGCCGTGCTGCGGACCCGATGGGAGGTCGCGCGACGCGACAGCGGGCGGGTCGAGCAGCGTGTGACTCGGCGCTGCGGCGGCGACGAGCGACCGGATCTCCTCGCCCAGCGCCGCGTCCTGCTCGGCCAGGCGTGACATCAGCGCGTCGCGGTGCGACGGCGGCAGTGTCAACGCCTCGGCGAGCAGCTGTTTGACGGCCTGCCACCGTTGCACCTCAGGACGGGATGGGAATGCCTTCCGGTTCACGTTGCACTCCAGCCGGGTGATGTTGAAAGAGGATGGCAACCCGGATCAGGCAACCCCTGCACACTGGGGGCACGATGCCGCCGGTCGAGCTTCACCTTAGCGTCGCGCGCCGCTATTGCAACCCATGCCCTGGCGGGCCGACAGGGAAGCGATGCCGCGCGGCAGAATCAGAAACCGCCCGCAGTGCGAACGACAGGAGCGGCCCCTTGCAGCATGGAGACGAGAGCCTGACGGTAAGGCCGCGTGGTTCGAGATCACCGACGGCCTGCCGCAACACGACGAGTTCGGGTGACGTGAGCGCCGCCTGAAGCGGGGGGTCGAGCCCCCGCACCCTCCCTCACAACCTCTGGGCGCCGTTGTCGAGCTTGCCTTGCAGCCGCAGCGTGCGGCCGGTCTTCGCCTCGAAGCGGAAGAAGCTGCCGTCGACGGTGCCGAGGTAGTCGTCGAGTCCGTCGCCCTCGACCACGCCGTTGCCTCGCCCGAGGCGTTCATCGCTCGGCGAGAACTTGTTGTAGTCGGTGTTGTCCCCGGCGATCGAGGCGCTCGGATGGGTGTGATAGACGGCCACCGCGCGGCTGCCGTCCGGCGCGCTGTGGTTGACCTCGTGCCGTCCGGTGTCGACCTTGTCCGGCTCGCACTGCGTGCGCGGCGGCAGCGCGTAGAACCGGCCCTTCACGGTGTAGATGACGCCGCCGTATTCCTTGGCCTGCGCGACCGACAACGGCAGGATGGCATTGAGCGCCTTGCGCGCGGCCGCTTCGGCAGTGCTGCCCTGCTTGGGCCAGCCGTCCAGCTCGCGCGTGTGGTTGATGGTGATGCAGGCGGGCGGCGGCTCGACGGGCCTCGACTTGGGCATGGGGACTCCTCGTGTTCTTGTGAAAGGGGTGTTGCCGCTGCCCGCCGGTACCTCGGGCGGCGGCGTCCGGCTCCTTCCAGACCCCGCCACCCAGCCGGGTGGCAGCGGCAACACAATCACTCTACCGAGCGTCGCCGGCGCGACCGATCCTTCGGAATAGGGAGCCGTGTCCCTGTTTGAGGGGACGTGCGCGCGGGCCCGACGGACGGGGCCGCGGGTGTCACGGGCAAGCGGCCACCACCTTGCCGTACAAGCTGTCGAGATCGACCTGCGCAGGAAACCCCGAGGGCAGGTGCCCGGAGTAGAACCCGTGCGCGCGCAACCCTGCGAGATAGGGATGCCGCACATACTGCTGACTGAAGTGCCCGGTGTCGGCGAAGTAGTGCGTGAACAAGCGCGCCGGGTCGAGCGCCCATTCGCCGCGATGGCTGGCGCCGTCGTTGCCGTCGTCCCATCCCCAGGGGGCGTTGGCGGCATCGACGCTGCAGCTCTTGACGCCCGCACCGCAGCCGCCGCTCGTGTCGCCCTTGAACGCGCCCCAGTGGCTGAACGTCAGTGCATGCACGGGGGGCTGCACCGCATCGCTCAAGGCGGCACTCCACAGCCCACCCGGCCCGCTGAGATCGACCAGCCGGTAGGCGACGTTGCGGTCGTTGCCGGAGCGGGGGGAGGTGGCGGCGTCTTGCGTCGGGAAGTACACCACCCCGTCCTGGTTCGCGCTGCCGTCGAAGTCCGACGTATAGGGCCAGGCCTTCAGCCCGTGCCCCTTGGCCTCCTGGACCGTTTTCACGCGTGCAACGCCGTCGTGCATCTCGAACGACACCCCGCCGTCGATGTTTTCGTGGCCGGCGGTGTAGGGGCTGTCGGGCGGCGTGTACGAATAGAAGTCGGTGTGGAACACCGTGATCATGCCTTCCAGCTTGCCGAAGGTCGAACCGTCTTTGCGGATGGCGAGGATGACACCTTCCAGGTCGTTCTCGTGCTCCTGGTCGAACAGCGTGTCCGACCAGTCACGCGGGTGAAAGAAGGCATAGGTGATGAAGTGATGGGTGCAGCTTTCCACCGCCGAGTAGTAAGCGGTGGCGGGCCACAGGCCGTTGCCGCGGTTGTCCCAGTTGTTCGTGCTGATGCGGTCGGCGTCGTAGTCGAAGGCAGTGATGTAGTCCGATGCGGGGTCGCTGGCATCGGTGTCCTGGTAGTGGACCGGTGCATGGTGAAAAGCCAGTTCGGCCGGCGTGACGCTGCGGGCGGCGGGCGAAATGCAATAGACGATCGCGCAGAGCGCGACGGCGCTCGTGAGTCTTGGCATGGAAGCTCCCGAAGTGGAGCGAAAAGGCTAGGCCGGGATGGTGTCGGCGCGATGAAGGTGGCGCTCACATGTGGTGCGGGTGCAGGAGCGGTGGGACGCCGAGGCCGGACGTTGCTCACCATATTGAAGGGCACACGGTGCTTGCGTTCTCGCCTCAAAGCGCGCTCCACAAAGTCCGGGAACCTGTGCACTTCTTCATCGTTCACTGCCTGCCATCCCCCTATCCAGTGGGTTCGGCTGCAGATCGACCACTGACAGCGGCTCGCTTTCGGGGGGCCGGTGATATCCTGCCGCGGCCCTCGATAAGCAGGACCGGCGCGCAGCAGTGACAGTCGCCGGAAGAAGGGCACGAAATGGGGTCGGGATGTTGCAAGTACTGAAAATGTGGGCCGTCGGGCTCGCCGTTGTCGCTAGCTTGGTGGGTTGCGGCGGCGGGGGTGGTGGCGGTGGTGGGGGCGGAGGGAGCCCAGCACCAGTCGAGACGGCGCCGGTCATCGGCGCCCAACCGAGCGATCAGACGATCGTGAGCGGGCAAACCGTCCAGTTTTCGGTGCAGGCCACAGGCACCGGCCCGTTGCGCTACCAGTGGATGCGCAACGGCACTCAGATTGACAGCGGCACAGCCGCCTCGCTTTCGTTTCCCGCAACGCTCCAGGACGACGGCGCTCGGTACTCGGTTCGCGTCAGCAACAGTGCGGGCGCGGTCAACAGCAACGAGGCCGTCCTGCGGGTCACCCCCTCGGTGGTGCCGCCATCCATCGTGAAGTCGCCTGCGGCCTTGCAGGTGCAAGCGGGCCAGCCCGCGCAGTTCGTCGTTGAGGCGGCTGGCTCTGCTCAACTGGTCTATCAGTGGCTGCGCAACGGCGTCGCGATCAACGGCGCCACTTCGAGCACGTACACGTTGGCCGAGGCGCAGCCGGAGGACAACGGCGCGTCGTTCACGGTGAGCGTCAGCAACGCGGCCGGGGCCGTCTCCTCGACGTCCGTGACCTTGACGGTCACGCCTGCGCCGGTGGCACCCGTGATCGCCGCGCTCAACGCGCCCAGCAGCGTCAGCGCCGGGGGCTCCGCCACCTTCACCGTGACGGCCAACGGCACCGGGCCGCTGCAGTACCAGTGGTTCGAGAACGGCGTGGCCATCGAGGGTGCGACGGGGGCGAGCCATACGGTGGTGAACGCAAGCGTGCAAGACCACTTGAAGGCGTATTCGGTCGCGGTCGTCAACGCTGCGGGCAGCACGCGCAGCGCACCCGCAATCCTGCGGCTGGCACCTGTGCCTGAAGTGAACGTCGGTCGCACCGGGTGTTGCTATGTCGCGTTTGCGCGGGGGCCCGTGGCCGGCCTCTTCTCCTGGGGCCAGAACGTCAATGGCCAGCTGGGACGGCTCGCCGATGACACAGAGGCGATCACCCCCGGGCTCGTTCCGTCCTGGCTGCCGTCCGGCGTCGAAATTCGTCAGGTGTCGGTGGGCCATCTGCATACGGCCGTCCTCGCCTCTGACGGGAGCGTATGGTCTTGGGGCGCTAACGTCACGGGCGAGTACGGCAACGGCACCGTCGCCATCAGCGGTCTGCCGCCTGCCGACGGCACGCTTCAGCCGCCGGTCAAGGCGGTGTTCCCTTCGGGAACGGTGCTCCGGGCCGTTGGTGCGGGGGACCGGTATTCGGTCGCACTCGATTCCGCTGGCCAACTGTGGGCGTGGGGAGCGGTCCACTCTGGCGTCGGCAGTTCCTCTGCCACGCCGACGAAGCTGAACGTGCCCGCCGAGGTGCGATTCACCGCCGTCTCGGTGAGCGAAACCTTCGCGCTTGCGCTCGACACCACAGGTCGGGTCTGGGGTTGGGGCGTGGAGCCGGCCGTCCTGGCGACACGCACGGGTCCGAACCTACAGCCCAGCGTTCTGAACCTCACATTGCCCGCCGGGCGCAAGGTGGTCTCGGTTTTTGCCGGTGTGATGCGGGCGGTGGCCGTGACGGACGACGGGAATGCCTATGCGTGGGGCGACAACACGTGGGGGCGCTCGGGACCGACAGCGAGTCATCCTCCGCTTTCGATGTTTCCCGGGTGCTGCTGGACCTGGCACCCGGTGTGGCCGTGGTGCAAGCAGCAGCAGGCCGCAACCACACCTTGTTCCTGACCTCGGACGGCCGCATCCACGCCGCCGGATTGGAAGAATTGGGTTTGCTCGGCAATGGCCAAAACAGGCTTTCCGTGCATCACCGAGTGCCGGTTGCCACCTTGCTGGTGGGACCGTCCGGACTCGGGCGCGTCACCTCGATTGCCGCATCCGAGCACAACTCCTTTGCGGTGCTCGCGAACGGCGCTGTCTACGGCTGGGGCCATGCTGACATCGGAGACGGTTCTGCCGCGGCGCGCCTCTCGCCGGCGCCAGTGGGCTCCTTGGATCTGCAATGACTTGTGCGGCCGGCCTTCTGCCCAAGAGGCCGGCCCGAGGAACTTCTCCAGGACAACCGCCTGCACCCTAGCCTCGCGCGTCTGGCCGCTTCGAGCGTCCCACCGCGGCACAAATGCTTTGCGCGGCAAGCCGCCGCGCGAAGAGCTGCCATGAGACCGCCGGGCGCTCGCACGGCGGCCTCTGAACGTGGCACCTGCTGGCCGCACGAGCGCTGCCGGGCAGAGACACGCGGGTCTGAATGGCTGGCCGGTTCGCCTGCCATACCAGGAATGTTCAGTTGTGAACAGCTGGGTACGCCATGCCGCGTTGACCTAGGGTATGCCCGTAGAATCGAGCAGGGAACGTTGACTGCGGGCATACCGCGTGTGGCGGCGTTTCGGAGAAAACCATGAGTCTCGTCTATCTCATCAACGGAGAACCCTTCACATCGACAGCATCCGGTGGCGATGTCGAAATACCGGTGCAGGAGAAAACGCTCGCGGGAGCCCGCGAGGCGATTTGCGCGGCCTACCGGGCCGAGGGATACGAGGTCAAGCGTATCGAAGTGCTGGACTGGAGTGGCCCTATGAAGCTGTTGGCCGTTTACGCCTACGCAGAGCCGGCCTACGACAACCCACCCGCCTTGCTGCTGTTCACCGTCACCGAAGGCGCAACGGTGGGCCACCAGGAGCCGGCCGATCGGCGCATCGAGCGCGCCCGCCTTGCCACGGTCGGCCAGGAGTAAGTTGAACCGCGGCCGCACGCTTCGCTGCCGCACCCCTCGGCCAGAGCCGGGTCCCGATTGCCGCAGTCTCGAGCATGGGTATAGACTCACTTTCGTACGGCTGCGCTCGCGCCCGGCTACATTAGCGGCTCAGACATACACAAGACCGTTTCTTCAAGGTCTTATCCCGTACCGCTCTGCGAGCAGTTTGCAGAGCCGGCCCAGGTTGAAATCCCGGCTTGACGTTTCTTGAGTGTTTCTGCTTCGCGCAAGTGTTTTGCACGAAGAACCCATCTATTTATTCCATTCAAAGGAACTCAACATGACAACCGAAACCGGCATTGTGAAATGGTTCGACGACGGCAAGGGCTTTGGCTTCATTACGCCTGACAAGGGCGGCAAAGACCTGTTTGCCCACTTCAAGGAAATCGCCGGTAATGGCGGCTTCCGTAGCCTGCAGGAAAACCAGCGGGTTGAATTCGAAGTGAAGCAGGGCCTGAAGGGCCCGCAGGCTTCGAACATCCGGGCACTCTGAGAAGCCAGGGCCTGACGGCCCTGTGTCTCGGGATACGCCAGATAAAAAAACGCGGCTCAGGCCGCGTTTTTTTATGTCCACGCAAATTGCGCCGTCGAGCGCAGTGGGATCGGAAGGCGTCAGGTGGATCGCCGGGCGGCTCTGCGCCGCGACCAGCCCATCACGGCAACCAGCCCCAGCCCGATCAGCGCATAAGTCTCCGGTTCCGGCACCGCTGCGACGGTGAGGTCCAGCGAGCCGGTGCCATAGGACAACGTGTAGCGATACAGGCTGGGGTCGAGGTTGCTGAGCACGGTCGCAAAGCTGCCGCTCAGGCTGCCGTCCACCTCGAGCAGCCGGAAGGTGCCGAGCGTGGGGGTGTCGAGGAAGTTCAAGGCGAGCGTGCCGTCGAGCAACACGGAGCCGGTGACGAACAACTGGTCGGCGTCGCCGCCGGCCAGGTCGACCGCGAGCGTTGCGTCGCCGAAGACCAGTTCGCCGATCAGCGCGCCCCCGCTCACCAGACCTTCGTCGCCCGCGCCGACCTCACCTTGCAGGAAGGAGAAGCGGTCGGCCTCGGCGCTACCTCCTTGCAGCCAGAAGGCCGCGTCGGCGCTGTCCTGCACGAAGGTGTTCACGTGCAGCTCGCTGGCACCGACCACCTTCACAGTGCCGTCGTTGCGCAGGTCGCCCGCGGCGACATAGGCATCCTGCAGCACGGTGGTGCCGGTGCCGGTCAGTCCGGGGCCGCTGAGATAGAAGGTGCCCTGCGGCTCGAACGGCCGGGTATCGCTTTGAGGGATGCCGGTCAACACCACCTTCCCGTCGTTGTGCAGGCCTTGGTCGAACCACGTCGGTTCTTCGACGTAGCCACTGCTGACCTTGAACTCGCCGGTCTTGCCCACGCGCACGGTGCCCGCGCTCCGGAACGCCTTTTCCCATGTCTCCAGCGCCATCTGCCCGTCGACCTGCAACTGGCCGCGGTTGACGAAGCTGCCGGGTTCCTGCAACTGCACCGTGACGGCGGCGCCTTGATGCACCTTCAGCAGGCCGTTGTTTTCCCACCCGGCGTCGGTCTGCATGCTATCGAAGTGGACCTTGCCCTGCTGCACTTCGAACACGCCGTTGTTCTGGAAGCTCGCCATCGAGCCGACGCCGATCCGGGTGGTGGCGTTGCCGGTCTTGCGATAGTGGCCGTCGAACTGGAAGCCGGCGAAGGTGGTGAGAGAGCGGTCGCGTTGGGTCGCCTCGTCGTGGAACACGGCCCCCTGGGCGAGCGTGAGCTTGCCGAACAGGCCCACCGAGCGGTTGCCAGCATCGAGGTGGGTGTCACCCTGTAGCGTGAGGCTGGCGCCGTAGTCGAGGTAGTGGTCCGCCTCGCCGGAGATGCGGGTGCTGCCCTTCACGACGAGTTGAGTGTTGCCCAGCAGGTCGCCCTTGGCCCAGTCCAGCGTCTGAACCGCCAGCTGGCCGCCCCCATTGATCGCGCCGCCGGCCAGGTGGAGGCGGCCCAGCGTGGACCCGGCTGCGTGCAAACGCAGGCTGCCGCCGGTCAGGTTCAAGGTGCCGGTGCCCGTCACCTGGGCTGCCTCGTAGGCGCCGCTGCGCAAGGTGGTGTCAGCCGCACCGAGCAGGGCCCGGGTGGCGGCACCCGTGGGCGCGCCGGCGGACCAGTTGCCAGCCAAGTCCCAGTAGGGTTGTGCGGCACCGCCGGTCCAGGCGGTGTCGGCCGCCAGCACCGGGCCGCCGAACAAGGCGGCCTGTACCGCGAGCGCCAGCAAGGCCCGTCGGCCAGGGCCTCGCGCCCGCTCGGCACCACACGCCGCCGGGCTCGATCGGAAGAATGACATGTATCGACTCCTTGAGATGTTGGTGGAATGCGTAAGCGGCAGCAGCACCTCTTGTCGAGGCCGGGACCGATCTTGCAGCTGCAAAGCATTCCAAAGCGACGCCGCGACATCGGCTTCGCATTGCAAGCAGTGGTAAAGCGTGACAGGCAACAGGCGGGTCAGGGATGGGCTGCTAGTGCAAGGGCCGGGCGTGGAAGGCAAGCGGATAGGCCGGTCGGCCGGGGAACTGCCCGTGGCAGGCGGCTAAGCGCATTCGCGGCACCAGCGGATTACCCCATTTGGAGGGATTGCCGCGGTGAGCCCGGCGTTCGCGGTGACAGCGTGCGCTGCATGCCATCGCACTCGACGCCGAATTCAACGCGGGCGCACGCCTGTCGCGCGATCCGGACTTCTTACTCGGCGTCCGCCGCACGGCGCGCGGCGACGGGGCCGGGGCCGTGTGATGGCACACGCAACACGGCGGCCAATCCGCCATCGGGCCGGTTGCGCAGCTGCAACTGCGCTCCCAGTACCGCCGCGAGCCGTTGTGCAATGGCCAGCCCCAGTCCACTGCCGCCCGTCTCAGGATTGCGCGACGTCTCCAGGCGCTCGAACGGCAGCATCACCTGCGCCAGCCGATGCTCGGGGATGCCGGGGCCGCGGTCCTGCACGGTGAGGGTCACGTCGTCGCCAAGCACCTCGGCCACCACCTCGGCTTGCCCGGCGAACTTGATGGCGTTGTCCACCAGGTTGCCCACCACCCGCTGCAGCGCCTGCGGTCGCGTGCTCAGCACCACCCCCTCGGGGGCCTGCAGCTCGACAGCATGGCCGGCGTCCTGTCGGTCGCACACCAGGCTGTCGAGCAGGGCATGCAGGTCCACGCGCTGCACCGGCTCGTTGGCCGCATGGGCGCTGCGGGCGTAGGCGAGGCCTTCCTCCACCAGGCGCTGCATCTCGGCCAGGTCGGCCTGCAGCTTGTCGCGCGCGGGCTCGTCGGCCAGCAGTTCGGTGCGCACCCGCATGCGGGTGATGGGCGTCTGCAGGTCGTGCGACACGGCGGCGAGGATCTGCAGGCGTTCGGCCATGTGCTCGGCCAGGCGGCGCTGCATCGCATTGAAGGCCGCCGCCGCGCGTTGCACTTCCTGGGGGCCGCGCAGCGGCAGAGGGGGCGCGTCCGGATCCTGGCCCAGACGTTGTGCCGCGTCGGAAAGCTGCCGCACCGGTCGTGTTGCGAGCCGCACGGCCAGCGCCACCACCCCGGCCAGCAGCGCGATCTGCAGCAGCAGGCGCCACACCGTGGCCGCGCTCACGCGCATCCCCGGCGGCTGCACGTACAGCGTGATCGGAGTGCCGTCGGCCAGGCGCAAGCCGACCTGATGCCGGCCCTCGCCATCGACACGGGTGGCCCCTACACGGCCGGCGCCCAGCGATTGCGACAGCGCTTCGACCAGGCGCCGCCCGAACGCGGTGCCGGCTTCAGGACCCGGCGGGACCGGCTGCAAGCTGAAGTGGTAGCTGGGCCGCGCGAGCGGTTCGAGCCAGGTGTTGCGCTCGGAGGGCGGCAACCGTTCGAGCATCGCCAGCGAGGAGGCGACGTCGCGCCCCAGATGCGGCAGCATCATGCTGCCGAGCACCTGCACCCGCTCGCTCATCGCACTCCACAAGCCCAGGCCGTAGGCCGCCACGAGCGCGGCGACCAACAGCGCTGCCACCTGCCCGCCGAGGGTGCGCAAGGGCAGCTTCATCACGGCAGCGCCGCGTGCTCGCGCACCTCGGCGCAGAACACATAGCCCTCGTTGCGCACCGTCTTGATGTAGCGCGCTTCACGCGCGCCATCGCGCAAGCGCTGGCGCAACCGGCTGATCAGCAGGTCGATCGAGCGGTCGTAGGGGTCGGCGTCGCGGCCCTGCGTGAGATTGAGCAACTGGTCGCGTGACAGCACCCGCTGTGGATGCTCGAGCAGCACCCGCAGCAGCCGGTACTCGCCGCCGGTCAACGGCACCAGGGCGCCCTGGGCGTCGACGAGCTGGCGCGAGGTGGTGTCCAGCCGCCAGTCGCCGAACTGCAGCTGTCGCGCTTGCCGCACCGGTTGCAGATTGGGCGGCAGCATGCGGGCGCGGCGCAGCACCGAGCGGATGCGCGCCAGCAGCTCGCGGGTGCCGAACGGCTTGGTCAGGTAGTCGTCGGCGCCCATCTCCAGGCCCACCACCCGGTCGGTCTCTTCGGCACGCGCGGTGAGCATCAGGATGGGCACTTGGGGCGCGCTGCGCGCCCGCAACTCGCGGCACAGCGCCAGGCCGTCGTCGCCCGGCAGCATCACGTCGAGCACGACGAGGTCGATGCGGTGGTCGGCCAACACCCGCCGCATCTCCGATGCATGCGCGGCGAGGCTGACGCGGTAGCCGGCAGCTTGCAGATAGTCGCGCAGCAGCGCGAGCAGTTGGCGGTCGTCGTCGACCAGCAGCAGATGGTCAGGCAGGTCCATGGGAGGACGATAGGGGCAATCCGGCGCCGTGGCCGACGGCGTTTGTATCGCAGTTTGTATGGCGGGGCGGCAGACATGTAGGGCGGCGTTCGGGGCCGATCGGGACATCTGCACGATACAGCCCGGCGCTGCAATACGGCTCTCCTTCACGGCTTCAGCGAGACCGTCATGCACCTTCGTATTCCATCCCGTTCCATCGCTGCCTGCGCTGCCGCACTGTGCGCCGGCAGCGTCGCCGTCGCCCAGACGCCGACGCACCAGCTCGACCCGGGCGGGCGTTTCCTCACGGCCAGCGGCAACCTCGAGGTCGAGGTGGCGCCGTGCGGTGGCAACGCGCTGTGCGGCACCGTCACCAAGGTCATCGCCAACCACGCGATGAGCCGTTCGGGCCAGGTGATGCAGCCGGCCGACCCCCGCCCAGCGCTCGGCATGCAGCTGCTGACCGACTTCGTCGCCGAACCCGCAGCCGACCGCCAAGATGACGCCGCCGGTGCGCGTCCCAGGGAGTGGCGCGGGCGCATCTACAACCGCGAGAACGCCAAGCACTACGACTGCGTGATGACAGTGAACGCCGCGGGCGACCTGGTGTTGCGCGGTTATGTGGGCCTGCCGTTGTTCGGCCGCACGCAGACCTGGCAGCGTGTGGCCACCACGCCGCGCGTGCAGGAGCCGCGATGATGGCTGCGCCGCTGCTGCAACTCGGGCTCGCCGCCGGCGCTGGCGTCGCCACCGTCGCCAGTCCCTGCGTGTTGCCTATGCTGCCGATGCTGCTGGGCGGCAGCATCGGCCAGGCGGACCGGCTGCGACCGCTGCTGATCGTCGCAGGTTTCGTGCTGTCGTTCGCCACCCTGGCGCTGGTGTTCGGGGCCTCGGCACAGGCGCTCGGGGTGTCCGCGGCCTCGGTGCGCCAGGCAGCCGCCGTGGTGATGCTGCTGGCCGGCCTGCTGATGCTGTGGCCGGCCCTCGGGGACCGGCTGTCGGTGTCGCTGCAGCCGCTGGGCCAATGGGGGCACCGCGTCGCAGGCATCGCCACCGGACGCCGCCTGGGCGCGTTCCTGCTGGGCGCAGCGCTGGGCGCCTTGTGGGCGCCGTGCGCGGGGCCGGTGCTGGCGTCCATCCTCGCGCTGATCGCACAGGCACGGCCGGGCGAGGCCGCCCCGCTGCTTGCCGCCTTCGCCGTCGGCGCAGCCGCACCGATGCTCGCGATCGGCTATGGCGGCCAGGCGGCCAGCCTGCGGATGCGGGCGATGGCCCGCCACACCGGACGCTTGCGGCGGGCGTTCGGGCTGGCGGTGGTGGCCGTGGCGGTGGCCATGTTGGCAAAGGTCGACACGCAGGTGGTGGCCGCGCTGTCACGCTGGGTCTCTGCCGGGGCGGCCGCAGCCGTTCAGCCCGAGGCGGATGGGCCGGTGCCCGTCGGTGCGCCGGCGCCCGACTTTGCCGGCATCACCCACTGGCTCAACAGCCCGCCGTTGACGATGTCGCAGCTGCGCGGGCGTGTCGTGCTGGTCGATTTCTGGACGTATGGCTGTGTCAACTGCGTGCGCACCTTGCCCCACGTGCGGCGCTGGCACGAACGTTACGCGGCCGACGGCCTGGTGGTCGTCGGCGTGCACACGCCCGAGTTCGGCCACGAGCGACCGTTGCAAAACGTTCAGGCCGCGGTGCAGCGGCATGGGCTGCGGTACCCCGTCGCGCAGGACAACGGCTACGCCACCTGGTCGGCCTATCGCAATGTGTATTGGCCGGCGTTGTACCTGGTCGACCGCGACGGGCGCATCGTGTTCCGCCATTTCGGCGAAGGGGACGAGGCGCAGGTGGAGCAGCGCCTGCGCCAGGCGCTGGGCCTCGCGCCGTCGTGAGCAGCGCGCACCAGCCGGCTTGCCGGGCCAGAACGCCAAGGGCGGCCCATGCGGGCGGTCGCCTTCAACGGCCTCAAGGTCTGCAGCCTGTCCCAGGTGAACCCATGGGATCGAGGCCTGATGGCCGACGTCAAGGTGTGAAGTGGAGAGAATCGGCCGGCTGGGCGCCAGCGTCACGCCCCGGCTTGCTCGGGCAGCGGGTTGCGGAAGCTCACGTTGAGCAGGTTCCAGGCGTTGATGGCGGCGATCGCGAAGCCGAGTTCTGCGATCTCTTCGTCCGAGAACTGTGCCCGCAGAAGCGCGAACTCTTCGTCGCTCGCATCGGCCTGCGGCAAGGCGGTGACGATCTCGGCCCACCGCAGCGCGGCGCGCTCCCGCGCGTCGAAGAAGGGCGCCTCGCGCCAGGCGGCCACCGCGTTGGCCTGGCGCGCATCGATGTCTTGCTGCATCAGGTCGCGCCAGTGCATGTCGACGCAATACGCACAGCCGTTGATCTGCGAGACGCGCAGGAACACGAGGTCGACCAGACGGTGGCCGAGCAGGTCCTTGCGGATCGCGTTGGACAGGCTGAGCAGGCCCTGGAAGGCTTTGGGCGCGAGGCGGGCATAGGGGAGACGTGCGGTTGACATCAAATCGTTCCTTCTGAGAGAGGGTGGAAGCCGCACCGTGCGGCGTTCACCCTCTCAAGACGCAGCAGACCGGCCGCGCGTGACAACCGCCGTCAACCGGGCGAGGTGATGCCGGCCAGCTTGTCCGGATTGCGCACCGCATAGATGGCCAGGATCTGCTCGCCGTCGCTCACGAACGCCTGGGCCGATTCCAAACGGCCGTTGAGATACCGCAGCAAACCGGGTTCGCCGTTGATCTGGGCCATGCGGTAGACCCAGTCGTCCTGGGCATGGCGCTTCGCGGCGGCCCAGTAGAGATTGGCGATGCGGTCGGCGCCGCGCACCACGTGCAGGAAGGACGGCACCTTGCCGCCGCCGTCGCCGATCACCTGCACGTCGTCGCTGAGCAGCGCCTTGATCGCCTCGCGCTCGCCGCTGCGCGCCGCCTGCACGAACTTCTGTAGCAGGCGGCGATGCGCGTCTTTCGGCACTTCGAAGCGGGGCCGCTCCTGCTGCACCCGCTGGCTGGCCCGGTGCACCATCTGGCGACAAGCGGCTTCGCTCTTGCCAAGCAGGGCCGCCACTTCGGCGTAATCGTGGTCGAACACCTGCCGCAGCAGGAAGGCGGCGCGCTCGTCGGGCGACAACCGCTCCAGCACCCACAGAAACGCCAGCGACAAATCGCTCGCCAGCTCGGCCGCCGCTTCCGGCGTCGCCTCGTCGGGCGCGACCAGCGGCTCCGGCAGCCACCAGCCGACATAAGCTTCACGCTCGGCCTTGGCGGCGCGCAGTCGGTCGATCGACAGCCGCGTCACCACGGTCACGAGCCAGGCCTCGACCGACTGCACCGTCGTCGGGTCGGTGCGATGCCAGCGCAGCCAGGCGTCCTGCAGCACGTCGTCGGCGTCGGCCCGCGAGCCCAGCATGCGGTAGGCGATGCCGAACAATCGGGGCCGTAGCGCGGTGTAGGCGTGGGTGTGGGTATCGAGTGCGGCGGACGAAGGCGTCATGACGGGCGAACCAAGCGAGCTGTGGCAGGACAGCATAAGACGCCGCCCACGCCCGAGTTGTGACAGCCTGGTGTGCCGGCGCGCCGTCGCTACTTGGCCACCGGCATCGTGAACTCGGCGCCCTTGGCGGTGGACTCGGGCCAGCGCTGCATCACCGACTTCTGCCGGGTGTAGAAGCGCACGCCTTCCTCGCCGTAGGCGTGCATGTCGCCGAACAGGCTTTTCTTCCAGCCGCCGAAGCCGTGCCACGCCATCGGCACCGGGATGGGCACGTTGATGCCGACCATGCCCACTTCGATGCGACGCGCGAACTCCCGCGCCACATGACCGTCGCGGGTGTAGCAGGCCACGCCGTTGCCGAATTCATGTGCGTTCACCAGTTGCACCGCCTCGGCGAAGTCGCGCACCCGCACGCACGACAGCACCGGGCCGAAGATCTCTTCCCGGTAGATGCGCATCTCGGGGGTCACGTGGTCGAACAGCGTGCCGCCGAGCCAGAAGCCGCGCTCGTGGCCGGCCACGGTCAGGCCGCGCCCGTCGACCACCAGCTGCGCGCCACTGCGTACGCCCTCGTCGATGTAGCCGCAGATGCGTTCGCGGGCCTGCTGCGTCACGACCGGGCCCATCTCGGCGTCGGGCGCCATGCCGTTGCCCACCTTCAGCTGGCGGGCCCGCTCCGCCAGGCGCGGCACGATCTTGTCGGCCACGTCGCCGACCAGCACCGCGACCGAGATCGCCATACAACGCTCGCCGGCAGAGCCATAGGCCGCGCCCACCAACGCATCGACCGCCTGGTCGAGATCGGCGTCGGGCATCACCACCATGTGGTTCTTCGCGCCGCCGAGCGCCTGCACCCGCTTGCCGAAGTGGGCGCCGCGTTCGTACAGGTAGTGCGCGATCGGGGTCGAGCCGACGAAGCTGAGCGCCTTCACGTCGGGGTGCTCGATCAGCGCGTCGACCGCGACCTTGTCGCCTTGCACCACGTTGAAGACGCCGTCGGGCAAGCCGGCGCGCTGCAGCAGCTCGGCGATGAACAGCGACGCCGAGGGGTCGCGCTCGCTCGGCTTGAGGACGAAGCTGTTGCCGCAGGCCAGCGCCACCGGGAACATCCAGCAGGGCACCATGCAGGGGAAGTTGAACGGCGTCACGCCGGCCACCACCCCGAGCGGCTGGCGCATCGTCCAGTTGTCGATGCCGGTCGACACCTGGTCGGTGTAATCGCCTTTGAGCAGCTGCGGAATGCCGCAGGCGAACTCCACCACGTCGATGCCGCGCGACACCTCACCCTGGGCGTCGCTGTAGACCTTGCCATGTTCCGCGGTGATCAGGGCCGCCAGTGCGTCGCGGTGCCGGTTCAACAACTCGAGGAACTGCAGCAGCACACGGGCGCGGCGGATCGGAGGGGTGTCGGCCCAGGCGGGGAAGGCCGCCTTGGCAGCGGCCACCGCCGCATCGACGTCGGCGGTGGTGGCCAGCACCACCTGGCGGGCCACGTCACCGGTGGCGGGGTTGAAAACCGGCTGGGTGCGCGCGCCCGGGGCGGTGTGGAGGCGCCCGCCGATCCAGTGCCCGAGACGGGTGGCGATGGCGGGGACGGAAGCGAGTTCGGCAGCGCCCATGACAGTTCCTACTTGAGGCGGAAGAGGGCGAAGTCTAGAAGCGGCAGCGGGCTTTGAGAACCCTTCTGCGGTGAGGGGACTGTTCAAAGACTTGAACAATCCGGGGCGCTGTCGGCCCTGGAGCCGCGCCGCCGGCCCGAGCGCGCTTCGATCCGCGAACGCCAAAAGAAAAGCCGGCGGACCTGGGTCCGCCGGCGGGTCATGGAGACGAAGAGAAAGACAGAGGCCGTCGGGCCGGCCGCTGCCCTCGGGTCGGTGGTCAGGCGATGTGGAAAGCCGAGACCGCGTGCACCAGGCCCTCGGCTTGGCGCCGCAGGGCTTGCGTCGCCGCGGCGGCTTCTTCCACCAGCGCTGCGTTCTGCTGCGTGGAGGCTTCCATCGCGCCGACGGTCTGGTTCACCTGCTCGATGCTGCCGGCTTGCTCGCCGGTGGCGCTCGAAATCTCGGCGACCAAATCGGCCAGCTGGCGGATCGAATGCACGATGCGCTCCATCGTCGCACCAGCCCGTTGCACCTTCTCGGTCCCTTCCTCGACCCGCTCGCTCGAGCTGGCGATGAGCGACTTGATTTCCTTGGCCGCGGTGGCGGACCGCTGTGCCAGCGATCGCACTTCTTGCGCCACCACAGCGAAGCCGCGGCCCTGCTCGCCGGCCCGGGCCGCCTCGACGGCGGCGTTCAGCGCCAGGATGTTGGTCTGGAAGGCGATGCCGTCGATCACGGCGGTGATGTCGGCAATACGGCGCGACTGTTCGTTGATGGCCGACATCGTCGTCGTCACATCGGCCACGGCCGATCCGCCCTGGCTTGCCACGTCACTCGCTTCGGCCGCCAACCGGCTGGCCAGCCGCGAGGTCTCCGCGGTGCCCTGCACCGTGGTGCTGAGCCGTTCGATCACGGCCGCGGTCTGCTGCAGCGAGGCGGCGGTGCGCTCGGTGCGGTCCGACAGGTCTTGGTTGCCGCTGGCGATCTCGGTCGAGGCGCTCTCGATTTCGGTCGACGCGCGCCGGATGCCGCCGACGATGCCGTTGAGCTTCTCGGTGACGTCGTTCAGCGCGGCCAGCACCTGGCCGGTGGCGTCCGCGTGGACCTCCAGGTGATGGGGCACCAGGTCGCCCGAGGCCACCCGCTTGGCGGCGGCGACAGCCTGGCTCAACGGCGTGAGGATCAAACGCAGGCACAGCGCGATCGCACCGGCGGACAACAACAGGGCGGCCACGGTCGCGATCAGCGTGCCCATCGTGTTGGCGTGCAGGCGGTCGGCCACGGCGGTGGACTGCTGGACGCTGGCGGCGACCGAGCCTTCGGAGAGGGCGTTCAGGTGCTGGCGCAGATCACGGAAGTGTTTTTCAGCGATGGTGGTCATCGCGGCCGCGGTGGCCACGCCGGCCGACCTGACGTCGATGATGTCGGCGACCGACTTGCGGTACAGGGCGAAAGCTTTTTCCGACTGTTGGACTTGTTCGAGTGCCGTGGCGTCGGAGGCGACCAGCTGTTTCAGCTTGCCGAGATTCGTGGTGATCAGCGTCAGGCTGCGTTCGACCTGCTCGTCGACCTGCTTGATCTGCACCGGCGTCTGCCCCGTCTCCTCATACATGACGCCCTTCAACACCATGCCGTCGACGAAGGCCACTTCACCGATCAAGCCCTTGGCGAGCTGGATGCGCGGCATGCTGTCCTGCGTCAGTTGCGACAGGTCGCCCTCGGTGGCGCGGTTGCCGAGGTAGCTCTGCAGGCTGACGCCCAACAGGCACAGCGCCACCAGCAGGGGCGCGATGGCAATCTTGACGCCGATGGGCAGGTTGGCCAACGTCTTGTTCATGGGAGGCTTCTTGTCAGGGTTGCGACCAGGCACGAGTACGAAATCAAAAGCCGGTGGCCGGTGCGTTCAGCACCGACACCGGCCGTCGAAAGATCACTGGTAGATGCCGACGCCGAGGAAGGTGTTGGCGCTGCCAGGGGTCTTCACGATGTAGGAAGCCTTGTTCTCAGCCTTCTTGGTGGCCGGGTGCGTGAAGGTGTACTGGTACCAGCCGGCGCCCTTGGTCTTGGCGACTTCCGCCATTTCGAGCACCGAGCTCTTGCCGTCGTCGTTCTTCATTTCGGCCATGTTCTTGCCGACCAGCTTGGGCGTCATGCCGTGGGCGACGATGGTGCCGGTGTAGTCGATCGCGAAGACGTACATGTCCTTCTTGATCCAGGTGGCCTTGTCGGTCTGGAAGTCGTTGAAGGCCTTTTCGACGCCGACCTTCTTGACGTGGGCAGCCGCTGCGTCGGCCATGGCTTTGGCTTCATCTTTCGTGCCGCGTTCTTGGGCGATGGCGCCGAAGCTGACAAAACCGGCGACGATGGCGACGGTGGCGGTGCGGGTGAACTTGCTGAACATGAATCGGTTCCTTGCGAGTGAGTAGGAGTGGCCCCTTGGGTTTCGGCATGTGGGCGCATAGGTGAAGTGCTTATGCGGCGCCGGTGTGAGAAATTTGGCGCAGTTGGCGTTTCGGGATGCCGGGGCAGGCGCTTCCGTGGCTGCGCAGGAGCAGGAGTTCTGCTATGCAGACGGCGCGGACATCGCACTCCCGCGCACGAAGGCGGCGGGCTGCGCCGAGGTCCGGGACCGGGCGACAGCTTGGATGTCAGGGCCGCCATCACCGCGGCGAGGGATCGGGCCGGCGGGCGCCACGCGGAACTGCGGGCACTCGTGCAGCCAGCGGCCTGCGGTGCAGAACGTACGATGGCGTCACGTGCGCGGGAGGTCGCGCACGTGTGGGCGAGGGCGAGCGCGAAGGCTCAGGTGGGGATGGGCTTGATGTCGAAGAACCGCATCATCGACTTGAAGCCCGACACGCTCTCGGGCGGGGTGGTGCGCCTCGGGTCGATCAGGGCGGTGGTGTTGTCCCAGTTGTGGTGCTGGGCGCCGTCGCGGTCCTTGTGCTGGAGCGGCTTGCCGTCCTTCGCGTGGGCCATGACACCCTGCGCACCCCAAACCAGTTTCTCGACCTTGCCCGTCCCGCCCTGACTGACCTCGTTGAGGTAGCGGATGAACTTGGACGGGTCGCCGCCCTGGGCGACGTAGACCTTGTAGACGGCTTCGACGTTGCTCCGGCCGGTTGGCTTGCCGGTCTTAGGGTCGGGAGCCCGGCCGGCCAGCAGCTTGGCGGTTTGGGGATCGCTCACGCCCATCGCCTTGAGCATGTCCTCGCCCCATGCCCGGCCGTCCATCTCCAGCAGCTTGCGGTTCATCTCCGCCTTTTGGTCGGCGGTCATGTCCCGGGTCAGGTCCTGGTACAGCGCCACCCCTCGGCCAGGGTCGCTGTGATAGGCGGTCGCAATGTTGCTCGCGCCTTGGTGGATCGGATCGAGCCTGACGTTCTGGTCCTGGCTCGGCGCGGCCTGGCCGGCGGTGTTGCCGGTGTCGACCGCGAGTGTGGTGCCGTGGTTCGTGACCTTGATCTTGTCGCCTCGGCTGACGGTGTCGGGGTCGAAGGCGGCGGACGTGGCGTGGCCGTCGTCGAGGTTGCGGTGGTAGCCGTTCTCGGTTTCCAGCCGGTCGAGCACGAAGCGGGTGCGGCGGTCGGCGCTCCAGTTCTCGGTCTCGGCGCGCTGCCACTCCCCGGGCGTCATCATGCGTCGCTGCACGTCGCCGTTCGCGGCCACCGCCCACAGCGTGTCGCCATCTTCGATCGTGACCTCGAGGTCGTTCAGCGGTGTGTCCTCGACCGTCTTCAGCAAGCCGTCGACGGTGGCCTTGCGCTCGGCCCCGGACAGCTGGAACACGCCGTTGCCGCTCTTCGGGTCGGTGAGGCTGAAGGCGACCGACTCGATCAGCAACTGGGTGTTGTTCTGCTTCAGGTCGCCCTTCAAGCTCTGGCCGAACAGGCCCAGCCGGGCTTGCGGGTCCTGCCGGGCGCCAGCCGGCACCTGGATGCTGTCCAACACGTCTTGCGAGAAGCTCCGGGCTTCGCCGCTGTCTTGCGTGTTCTCGAACACGCCGGCCATGTCGGCGGTCGCCTGCACGTATTCGGCCTGGGTGTCGATCGGCCCGGCCGTCGCATCGCCGCTCTGTTTGCCGAAGTCGGTGTGGGCGTGCTTGCCGAGGTCGTCCGCGATGCCGGCGACCACCTTTTTGTCGTCGACGCCGTTGTAGATGGCCTGCTTGTCTTGCTGCGTCAGCGTCTGCTGCTGGGTCACCTCGCGCAACTGCCGCGCCGCGGCCGCGGCTCCCTGCTGCCGGTAGGTGGTTTCGATCATCGCGACGTAGTTATGGACCTGCGCCGGGTTGAGCGAGGTGGGAGCGGTCATCGTGTCTCCAGTGTCAGGGGTCGCAAGAAAGAAGGGCGGCCGTGCCGCATGGCAACGGCATGCCATGCCATGCGACGAGAACAGCGGGTCGCTCGAGTGGTCAGCTTATCGCCCGGCTTTCACGGCGGACAAGTCCGGGGATTCGTAGTGAGACGGCCTCGAGGCCGCCAAGATGTCAGCGTCGAAGCGGCTTGTCACTGGTGACACGTTTGGGCTCAGACGCGCGCTAGCCTGAGGCGTATCCATTCCAGGCTGCTGCCTGCCATTGAGAAGGACGTCGACATGAACGAATTCGATCGCAAGGTTTTCCTCGTCACCGGTGCCGCCACGGGTTTGGGTGAGACTGTCGCCGAGACCCTCCATGCGCGGGGCGCCGCCGTGGTGTTGGTGGGCCGTGAACTCGATGGCGTCGCGACGGTGGCGCGGCGCCTCGACCCGGCCGGCGAGCGCGCCTTGCCCATCGCGGCCGACGTGCGCGACCCGGCTGCGGTGGCGGCCGCCGTCGAAGCCGCGCTGCGCCGGTTCGGCGCACTGCACGGGGCCGTCAACAACGCGGGTATCACCGGCCCGCGCGCACGGCTCGAAGACCTGGAGGTGCAGGCCTGGCGCGACGTCATCGCCACCGACCTCGACGGTGTGTTCTTCGGCCTGAAGTTCGAGCTGCCCGCGGTGGTGCGCAGCGGCGGCGGGGCCATCGTCAACATGTCGTCGGCCAACGGCGTGGTGGGCGTGCCGGGGCTGGCGGCCTACACCGCGGCCAAGCATGGCATCGTCGGGCTGACCCGGGCTGCGGCGCTCGAATACGCCGAGCACGGCGTGAGGGTGAATGCGGTGGGGCCCGGCTACGTCGACACGCCGCGCATGAAAATGGCGCCACAGGAGGACCGCGCCGCGATGGCGGGCAGCCACCCGATGCCCCGTTTTGCCGAGCGGCACGAAGTGGCCGAACTGGTGGCATTCCTGTTGTCCGAGCACGCTTCGTTCATCACCGGCGGCTTCTACGCCGTGGACGGCGGCTACACCGCACGCTGACGGCCTGCGCGTGTCGCCGCGGGCGGCTGCCACATCAACACTTCCAGGAGACGACGACGTGAACTCTCGCGAAGAACATGTGCTCTACGGCTACAAGGGCAGCGGCAGTGCCGCCATCGAGGCGGCCCTGTGCCTGGCCCGGTTGCCGTTCCGACAGGTGGAGGCGGCGTCGTGGGACGAGCAGTCGGCCCTCGACGAGTTGCAGCAAGTCAACCCGCTGCGCCAGGTGCCGGCGCTGCGCTGGCCCGACGGCAGCACGATGACGGAAAGCGCCGCGATCCTGGTCGAGCTCGGTTTGCGCCACCCCGAAAGCGGTCTGCTGCCCGGCGACCCCACCGCCCGGGCGCAGGCCATCCGCGGGCTGGTCTATCTGGCCGCGAACTGTTATGCGGCCATCGGCATCATCGACTATCCCGAGCGC
This sequence comes from Caldimonas brevitalea, assembly GCF_001017435.1. Classification (NCBI taxonomy): domain Bacteria; kingdom Pseudomonadati; phylum Pseudomonadota; class Betaproteobacteria; order Burkholderiales; family Sphaerotilaceae; genus Caldimonas; species Caldimonas brevitalea. Next base: position 6,017,494 of record NZ_CP011371.1, on the reverse strand, counting down.
TGGACCGCCGCCACCGACGAGGCAGACCGAGAGCGTGTGCGCGAGGGCGCGCGCGCCCGGCTGCATCGATTGTGGGACCGCTTTGCCGACAGCTTCCCGGCGCAGCCCTTCCTGAGCGGAGACCGCCTCGGCGCCCTCGACCTGCTCGCCGCCGTGGTGTCGAGATGGGCCGGAACCCGCGCCCACCTGGGCCGCGTGCGGCCGCAGTGGGCGGCGGTGTTGAGTCGCATCGACCAGCACGAGGCGGTGGCGCCGGTGTGGGCGCGCCACTGGGCGGCCGACAGCGACGCCAGCACAGCCTGAATGAACCACGGCGGCGTGTAGGCGGTGCGCGCCGCCGGGCGGCCTCGACGCGTTAAGAGGTCGAGGCCGGCAGCGCCTTCAGCTTGTGCTCCAACGCCGTGATCAGCACGTGCACCAAATGACCGGTGCGCGGCTTCAGGTTGCCGATCGCCTCGAGCATTTGCCGTGAGCCGTCGCCCGCCGACGCCTGGCCGCTGCCGGTCAGGGTTTGGAGTGCGGTGGTGGCGACGTTGTCGTCCCAGTGTTGGCTGAGCCGCAGCAGCACGGCCACCGACCACAGCTCGTCGACGCCGCCGAGCGAGCGGGCGCAGCGCGCCAGCCAGCGAGCGCCGCGCGACCCGAGGGCCGCGGCGAGCGACTCGCAGTCGCGCACCGTGAACCGGGCCAGGGCGACGGCGGCCTTGCCCATGCCGATGTCCAACCCTCGCGGGTCGAGCAGGTCCAGTTCCAGATACCGGTCATAGGCATGGAACGGGTCCGGGTCGGGTTCAGGGAAAGACGCAAACGCCAGGGGGTCCGGGCCTGCGCAGTCGTACAGGGTCATCGTGCAGTTCTCCGCGCGATACCTCCCTCGCGACGCAGTGTTCTGATGACGGGGGCTGTGGCGTGGGGCAGACGGGTGCGCCGGGGTAGGCAGGCAAGTCATGGCAGCTTATCGCCGTGCCCGTCGCAGCGACAACTCCGTAGATTCGTAGTGACCCGTGGCCTGTAACCCTGGCATCGGAAGTCGTTGTGTCCCTCGCCTCCCATTCCAGGGTGACAGGCCACTAGCACCCCTTGCAGAACAGGGATTGTGACAGCACGGCGAGTGGGAATCCGGCTTGCAGCAGGTGGTGGCATGGAGCTGTCGATGTATGCCGCAGACCTGCTGCTGGCGCTGGTCATCTCGGTCAGTGTCTGGGTCGGCTATACGCGCGGCTTTCTGGTCACGCTGCTCGAACTGGTGGTGCTCGCGGCCAGTCTGGCACTGGCGTTTTGGGCCTACCGCTATCCGGCCGCCTGGTGGGAGGTGCACGCACCGCCCATCGGCCTGTGGGCGCCGCCCCTGTCTTTTCTACTGCTCTACGGGCTGGGCTGCATCGCGATGACGCTGCTGGCGCACCGGCTGTTGCGAGCCCTGCCGGCCTCGGTGCACCGACACCGGGCCAACCATCTGCTCGGCGTGCTCCCCGGGGCCGCACGCGGCGTGATCAACGCCACCGTTGTCGTGGTGCTGTTGCTCGCCGTGCCTTTGTCCGACCCGCTGACGTCCCTGGCGCGCCAGAGCCGGCTGGCCGGCCCATTGATGGTGGGCGCCGAATGGATGGAATCGAAGCTCACGCCCATCTTCGCGGAGGCGGTCGACAAGTCGCTGGGCAAACTGACCATCAAGCCGGGGTCGACCGCGCTGGTGCACCTGCCCTTCAAGGTCGCGCATCCCAGGGCGCGGCCCGACCTCGAGGTGGAGATGCTCGAGATGGTCAACGCGGCCCGCCGCGAAGCCGGCCTGGCGCCGCTGGCCGCCGACCCGGAGCTGGCCGAGGTGGCCCGTGCCCATGCCCGCGACATGTTCGGCCGCGGCTATTTCTCGCATCTCACGCCGGAAGGCCAGGACCCGTTCGACCGCATGCGACAGCGCCGGGTGCGGTTCCTGATGGCGGGCGAGAACCTCGCGCTGGCGCCGACCTTGGCAGGCGCCCACCGGGGCTTGATGAAGTCACCAGGGCACCGCGCCAACATCTTGCGGCCGGCCTTCGGGCGGCTGGGGGTCGGCATCGTTGACGGCGGCAAGTACGGCTTGATGGTGACGCAAAACTTTCGCAATTGATCGAGCCGGCGCGCCATTACGTGCAGCGCAAGCCCGGACAGGTAACGGTGAGGCCGATGTTCAAGAATGCCGGAGCGGGGTGAGGCCACAGGCTGCACCGGGCGCTGCAGCGGCGCCTGTCCTGCCCGCGGGCTCCCGGTGTGCGGCGCTGATACCAAGTTCCTTGCGCAGACCTGACGACGCGTGGCATGACCCCGCAATCATTGACAGTGATGGAACCACGTACAGATGTGAACGATAGGGGCCCATACAGTGCCGGTGGAACCTGGCCGCGTTGGTGCCGTTGCAGTGCGGAAGGTTTGATGTTTGAAAGGAGAGGTGCATGGTGACGCCTTGGGATGCCATACGCCAAGTCGTGGAGATGGACTACCGCAACACCCGCTCGCCCGAGACCGTGGTCGAGACGGGCGTCGGTGAGGTCGGGGGGACGGGCGCCGCCGTCGAGCCCGCGCGTCCGTCCCCCTATACCGTCGTGGTGCGACTGGCCACACGCGGCGTGTCGTTCAAAACCATGGTGGTGCTGGCGCGCCACCATGACGAGGCGGTGGCCGCCGTGTTCCAGGACGACAGCGTGCATGATGTGTGCGCGGTGTTCCGGGGCCGCTGTCTCGACCTGTGGAACGAATGAGGGCTCGCGCCGTGGCGCGGGGACGCTGCATGCGGCGCCGGGCCCACGGTGGCGAGGCGTGCGGCGCAGGGCGGTCGTAGACTTCGGTGCCACGCCAGCCTGCGCTGGCTGACGGCGGTGCTCGCCACGTCACCGAAGGAACCCGCTTGATCTCCGTCTACCTCCGCTACGTCATCGACCCCTACCAGGCCACGGAGTTCGAGCACTACGCTCGCCTGTGGATCCCGCTGGTCGAGAAGTTCGGCGGCCGCCACCACGGCTATTTCCTGCCGTCCGAAGGCGCGAACAACATCGCGCTGGCGCTGTTTTCTTTTCCCTCCTTCGCCGCGTACGAGACCTACCGCGAACAGTCCTTCGCCGACCCGGAGTGCCAGGCCGCCTTCCGGTATGCCGAGGAGACCCGCTGCATCGTCAGCTACGAGCGCAGCTTTTTCCGTCCGCTGCTGCCCTGACGCGAGACGTGGGAGTGCAACACATGAAGATCGCCGTGATGGGGGCCGGTGCCGTCGGCTGCTACTACGGAGGCATGCTGGCCCGTGCGGGCCATGCCGTCACCTTGATCGGCCGGCCGCAGCATGTCGCGGCCATCCGCCGCGAGGGCCTGTGGCTCGACACCCAGTCGTTCCAGGCGCGCGTCGAACTCGACGCGAGTGAATCGCCGAGCGCGGTGGCGGGCGCACAGCTGGTGCTGTTTTGCGTCAAGTCGACCGACACCGAAAGCGCCGGCGCACAGATCGCACCCCACCTCGCCGCGGACGCGCTGGTGCTCAGCCTGCAGAACGGCGTCGACAACGCCGAGCGCCTGCAGGCGGGCCTGCGGCAGCAGGTGGCCCCGGCGGTGGTGTACGTGGCCACCGAGATGGCCGGCCCCGGGCATGTCAAGCACCATGGGCGGGGTGAGCTGGTGATCGGGCCGGAGGCTGCGCGCGACGACATCGTCGCGTTGTTCCGCGCTGCGGGCGTGCCGCTGCAGGTGTCCGACAACGTCGTCGGTGCGCTGTGGGCCAAGCTCATCCTCAACTGCGCCTACAACGCCTTGTCGGCACTGGCGCAGCTGCCTTATGGGCGGCTGGTGCAGGGTGTCGGCGTCGAGGCGGTGATGGCTGACGTGGTGCAGGAATGCCTGGCGGTCGCGGCGGCGGCCGGCGTCGACGTGCCGGGCGACACGCGCGAGGCGGTGCGGCGCATCGCGCTCACGATGCCGACCCAGTTTTCGTCGACGGCGCAAGACCTGGCGCGCGGCAAGCCGAGCGAGATCGACCACCTGAACGGCTACGTGTTGCGCCGCGGCGCGGCGCTGGGGGTGCCCACGCCGGTCAACCGTGTGTTGCACACCCTGGTGCGGCTGGTCGAAGCCGGGCGCCACCCAGCGCAAGCCGCCGTCTGAACAGGCAGGCCCTAAGGCGCTGGTGAGGCCGAAGGGGCAGAGGCCCCTGAAGCCGGCTCGGTCGGCAGCCCGAGTTTGCTGGCGGTGCGCTGCACGGCCGCGCCCGCCTTGCGGTAGCCATGCTCGATCGCGGCAGAGGTCTTTTTGGCGCCGCGCACGACGGCGGCTTCGGTCTTGGCGGCCACCGCCGACGCACCACTGGCGGCCGACGCGGCCGCCTCGGCCGGGCCGGCGAGGGCAGGGCCCGCGGCGAGGGCCCAGGTGGAGGCGGCAATGCCGATGACGATGTGTCGCTTCACAGTATGGTCCGGCAGAAACGATGGTGCCGATCATATGCCGGCGGCGTCAATGTGTCCGCCCGCCCGACGCCGGCTGCGCGCCGCCCAGCGACGATGCGCGCTCGATCAACAGCGCCCGTTCGCGTTCATTGCGCACCAGTGCCGCCGCACGTTCGAACTCGGCGCGCGCCTCGTCGGCCCGTCCCAGCTTGGCCAGCAGGTCGCCGCGCACGCTCGGCAGCCAGTGGTAGCCCTGCAGGGCCGGCTCGTCGCGCATCGCATCGATGATGGCCAGGCCTTGCGCCGGGCCGTAGGCCATGCCGACCGCCACCGCCCGGTTGAGCTCCACCACCGGCGACGGCAGCGCTTGTGCCAAGGCGTCGTACAAGGCGGCGATGCGAGGCCAGTCGGTGGCCTCAGGGACCGCCGCCCGGGCGTGGCATGCGGCAATGGCGGCTTGCAGCGCGTAAGGCCCGAGCGCCCCGCCCAGCGCTTCGGCACGTTCCAGCGCGGCCAGGCCGCGACGGATCAGCAGGCGGTCCCAGCGGCTGCGGTCTTGCGCCAGCAACAGCACCGGCCGGCCCTCGCTGTCGGTGCGTGCCGCGGCGCGCGAGGCCTGCAGCTCCATCAGCGCCACCAAGCCGTGCACCTCGGGCTCGTCGGGCGACAGCCCGGCGAGGATGCGGCCCAGGCGCAGCGCTTCGTCGCACAGGGCCGGGCGCATCCAGTCCTCGCCGGCAGTGGCGGTGTAGCCCTCGTTGAAGATCAGATAGATCACCTCCAGCACCGACGCCAGGCGCGCCGCCAGCGTGTCGCCGCGGGGCAGCTCGAACGGCACCTTGGCGGCGCTCAGCGTGCGCTTGGCGCGCACGATACGTTGCGCGATGGTGGGCTCGGGCACCAGGTAGGCGCGCGCGATTTCGGCGGTGGTGAGGCCGCCCAGCAGCTTCAGCGTCAGGGCCACGCGCGCGTCGGTCGACAGCACGGGATGGCAGGCGGTGAAGATCAAACGCAGCAGGTCGTCGCCGATCTCGTCGGCGCGAGCGGCGTCCAGGGCATCGACGAAGTCGGGCACGATCAGGGCCTCCTGTGCTTCGAGCTCATGGCCGAGTTGCTCGTGCTTGCCGGCCACCAGCTTGTCGCGCCGCAAACGGTCGAGCGCACGGTTCTTGGCGGTGGCCATCAGCCAGGCGCCGGGGTTGTCGGGCACCCCGGCCGTCGGCCAATGCTCGAGGGCGGCGACCAGTGCGTCTTGCGCCAGCTCCTCTGCCAGGCCGACGTCCCGCACCATACGCGCGACGCCCGCGGTGATCTTCGCGCACTCGAGGCGCCAGACCGCCTCGACGGCTCGGTGCACGGGCTGGGACATCACAACACCTCCCGAACGGCCGGGTGGCACGGCAGCGCCACGCAGCGGGGAGTGGTGGTCATGTCGGCGTCCCCCCTTCGAACTCGGCATGCATCAACTCCCACACGTGACCGTCCAGGTCTTCGAAACCGTGTGCGTACATGAAGCCGTGGTCCTGTGGCGGGTTGGGGGCGGTGCCGCCAGCGGCGACGGCCTTGGCGACCAGTTGGTCGACCCGGGCCCGGCTGTCGCAGGACAAGCACACCAGCACCTCGGTGGTCTTGGTGGCGTCGGCCACCGGCTTCTTCGTGAAACCCTGGAAGAAGGACTCGACGAGCAGCATCACGTAGATGTTCTCGTCGATCACCATGCAGGCGGCCTTTTCGTCGGTGAACTCGGGGTTGAAGCTGTAGCCGAGGCTGGCGAAGAATTCTTTCGAGCGGTCCAGGTTCTTGACCGGCAGGTTGACGTAGATCTGGGTGGCCATGGTGTCGGTTTCCTCTCGTGTCAGGCATGCGCGGCATGCGCCACGCGGAACAAGTCGATGTCGGGCCGGCGGGTCGCCCGATGGGCGAGCGCAGCGGCGACGGCGGGGCAGGCGAGGGGCAGGGGCATCGGGGCTCCTAGTGGCGCAGCCCCGGCCAGAGGCTCGGGCTGTATTCGCCGACGCGGTGCGGCGCGAGGTCGTCCAGCTCGTACAGCTGCCGCACCTCGACCTCGGCGTCGACACCCTCGCCTTGGGCGGCGGGGAAGCGCCGCGCCCATTCCAGCGCCTCGTCGCGGGAGCGCACCTGCAAGACCGTGTAGCCGGCCAGCCGGGGCCCGGTGTCGTCGGCCCACGCGGCTTGCACCGCCTCAGGCTTGCCGTGCGCGCCACGCAGCTGCCAGCCCGCGCGGCTCGCCTGCAGGCCCGAGGCGTCGAGCAACACGCCCGCCCTGGCCAGCAGCTCGCGAAACTCGGCCATCGCGGCCCGCAACCGGTGTTCGGGGACGGGCCCGACCTCACCTTGCGGCGCGGCCCGGACCAAGATCATGAATCGCATCGTCGACCTCCTTCGCATCTAGAACGATGGAGCCGCCGTCGGGCCTCGCCCTGCGGTGCGGCTTCCACTGACACGACGAAGCAGGTCCCGCGAATTCGACATGTGCAACCTCAGGGGAAACCCTGGTCTCGACCCGGAGGGTCAGGTGGCGTCTTCGTAACAGGGGGCCAGCGAGCGCACTTCGATCGAGCACCATTGCGCGGCCGGGCATTCCGCGGCGATCTCGATGGCTTGCTCCCGTGTGGCGCAGTCGAGCAGGAAAAAACCGCCCACCATCTCCTTGGCCTCGGCGAACGGGCCGTCCAGCACCTGCCGCCGGCCGCCCCGCACCTCGACGCGCGAGGCGCCCGCGTCGGACTGCAGCGAGGCGCTGCCGAGGAGCAGGCCGCGCGCTTGCAGGTCGGCGCCGAAGCGCAGCATGCGCTCGTAGACCTCACGGCCCTCGGCTTCGGTGCGCGTGTTTCGCTGGCCGCGCGGCTCCATGATCAACAGCATGTAGGGCATCCCGGTCTCCCTGGTTCGGCGATGACCGCGATTAGACCCGCGGCGACCTGCGCGCCGCAAGCGGGGGTGGGGCCCCGGAGCGGGTGCCGGCGCCGGATCAAGACACCAACCGGTCGACCGTCACCGGATGCGCCGGCCGCCCGCTGGTCTCGAAGGTCGAGACGTTGTGCAGCGTGGTGGCGGCGATCGCGCTCAGCGCGTCGGCGGTGAAGAACGCCTGGTGCGCGGTGACGACGACGTTGGGAAAGGTCTGCAGCCGCGCGAACACGTCGTCGCGGATGACCTGGGCGGACAGGTCGCGGAAGAACAGGTCGCCTTCCTCCTCGTAGACGTCCAGCCCCAGGCTGCCGAGTTGCCCCGACTTGAGGGCCTGGATCACGGCGGGCGTGTCGATCACGCCGCCGCGGCTGGTGTTGATCAGCATCGCCCCCGGGCGCATCTTCGCGATGGCCGGCGCATCGACCAGATGACGTGTCTGCGGTGTCAGCGGGCAGTGCAGCGTGACGATGTCGCTGCCCGCCAGCAACTCGGGCAGCGCCACGTAACGGGCGCCGGCGGCGAGGCAGGCCGGGTCAGGGTGCGGGTCGAATGCCAGCACGGTGCAACCGAAGCCGCGCATGATGGCCACCACGCATGCACCGATCTTGCCGGTGCCGACCACCCCGACGGTGCGCCCGTGGAGGTCGAAGCCGAGCAGGCCTTCGAGTGCGAAGTTGCCCTCCCGCACCCGTGCATAGGCGCGGTGGATCTTGCGGTTGAGCGTCAGCATCAGCGCCACGGTGTGCTCGGCAATAGCATGGGGCGAGTACTCCGGCACCCGCGCGACGCTGATGCCCAGGCGTTCGGCGGTGGCCAGGTCGACATTGTTGAAACCGGCACACCGCAAGGCCACCAGCCGCACCCCGAGGTCGGCGAGCCGGCTCAGCACCTCGGTGTCGACCCGGTCGTTGACGAACACGCAGACCGCCTCGGCGCCAGCGGCCGTGACCACGGTGGTGGCGTCCAGCCTCGACTCCAAGTAGCGCAGCTGGTGGTGGCCGGCGGCGTTGGCCCCGTCAAGGAAACGGCGGTCGTAGGGCTGGGTGCTGTAGACGCAGACGTGCATGGAAGGCTCCCGTGACGCGGCATGTGTCGGTCTGCACCGCGCCGCAGTTCATGTCGGTTCGCAGCAAATGCGGGACCGGCCAGCGGCCGGCGGCAGGGGCCCGCGGCGATCGCGGTGCACCGTCACCGCACAGCCCCGGTTCGTGTCCTTCCATCTCCCTTTCGCACCCGTTCGATCTGTTCCCCGCCTGCGCGGCTGGTGTTACAGGGGCAATCCCTCTAGTCTCGGCCGCACTTTTGCAGCAGCTGCGGTCCGCTGCAATGCCGCGCCCTCGCCTCGAGCCGAGGGCGTCGCCGGTTTGCTTCACGTCATGGGCAACGTCGCCATGCGGAACGTCGACCAAAGACGTCACAAACAAGGTCATTTCGGGACGGCATGAACCTTGTTTGTGAGAGCGGAAATAGAAAGCCTTCAGGAGAGGGAATGAAAGCGTTCATGTATCGCTGGGTGGCGGTTGTCGCCCTGTTGAGCCTCGCTGCCTGCAACGGCGGATCGTCAGATGACGACGCATCGCAAGCCAACGACGAGGCGTCTACCGATGTTTCCGTTTCGGGCGACCTCCGTCCGGAGCGGTCCTCACCGCGCCCCGGTGGTGCGGGCAAAGAAGAAACAAACGGCAACGCGCCGACCGAAGGCGTCACGCCGGTGACGAATCCGGGCGGCAAGTTGCTGACCCGGTCAAATTTTGAAACGCCTTTCGAAGGGCAGGCGCCCGGGTGGCATGTGAACTACTGGGGCAGCCCGCTGCCCGAGTACCAAATCGACCGCGAGGCCCGGGCCAGCAACGTCCACAGCGGCAGCGGAGCGCTGCGTTTTCGCGTCACGCGGCGCGACTCGGGCGACGCCCACCTGGCTTTCCGCTTCGGCTTCCGCAGCGGCAAGACCTATCGGGTGGCGATGTATCTCAAGTCGAGCGTCCCGACCAGCGCGGTGGTGCAACTGCGCCGTGACGCCGAGCCCTGGGATGCGTTCGGCGCCAAGACGGTGCAACTGACCGGGCAGTGGCAGCGTGTCGAGCTGCAGGGCACCTACGAATGGGACGAAGGCGGTTCGGTGCGCGTGATCGCCAAGACGGACGACGTTGACATCTTCGTCGACGACATGTCGCTCAGCGAAGTGGCCAAGGCGACGGCCCGTCCGGAAGGCCTGAGCCTGCCGGCGGAAGGGGGCCAGGCGGTGCGTTACACCACGGTCGCCTCGTCTGACCTCGAAGGCAATTACGTCAACACCGCGGCGGGCTGGACCGTCAACTACTGGGGCCTGCCGCTGCCGGACTGGAGTGTCGGCCGCGAAACCCGCCCCGGCTATGTGTATGCGGGGAAGTCGTCGCAGCGCTTCCGGGTCGACAGCGAGGGCGGCGGCGACGTCCACCTCACCTACGGCTACGGCTTCGCCCACGGCCGCACCTACCGCGCGACGCTGTACCTGCGCGCCGACCGCGACGCCAAGGTGGTCCTGCAGATGCGCCGTGACGCCCATCCCTGGGACGCCTTTGCCACCAAGACCGTGACGGCCAACACCACCTGGCAGAAGGTCGAGATCACCGGCACCTATCCGGGCGCGGTGGCCGGCACCTTGCGCATCTCGCTGAAGACGCACGGCGTCAACGTCTACCTCGACAACTTCAAGCTGGACGACGTCGAGCGCAATGAAATGGCGCCGGTGAGTTCGGCGCCGGTGCCCGACACGCTGTTCGGCCTGCACGTGAACAAGCTGGGGAACCACTTCAACTGGCCGGCCCTGGGCCACCGCATCGTGCGTCTGTGGAACACGGGCACCACCTGGCGCGCGCTCGAGCCGGTCAACAACGCCTGGGACTTCACCGGCTCGGCCGGCAAGCGGCTCGACCTCTACGTCGACTACGTCAAGAACAACGACCCCGACGCGGCCATCCTCTACACGCTCGGCCAGACGCCGCAGTGGGCCTCCACCACGCCCCGCGTGAAGGGCCTCTACGGCGATGGCGCATCGGGCGCACCGGCGCACCTCGAAGACTGGCGCGACTACGTCCGCACCCTGGCGCGCCGCTACGCCGGCAAGATCCGCTACTGGGAGTTGTGGAACGAGCCTGACTTCGAACCGCACTACAACGGCTCGATGGCCACCATGGTCGAGATGGCGCGCATCGCCCGCGAGGAAATCAAGGCGGCCGACCCGGCCAACCAGCTGGTGTCGCCGGGCGTCACCACCGGGCAGGGCATGCGCTGGCTCGACAACTTCCTGGCGGCGGGCGGTGGCAAGCATGTCGACGTGGTCGGCTTCCACTGGTATTTCGACACCGAGCCCGAAAAGCTGGCGGCCCGGATCGAGAACGTCCGACGCCTGATGGCGAACCACGGCATCGGCGACAAACCGTTGTGGAACACCGAAGGCTCGCCAGGCTGTGACTCGCTGCTGTACCAATGCAAGAGCTTCGTGCCCACGGCCGAGCAGAAGCGTTCGGTGACGGCGCGTGCCCTGATGGTGATGTGGGCCAAGGGCGTCAGCAGCTTCAGCTACTACTTCTGGGAGCGTTCGGATTCGCTCGCGTCGCTGGTCAAGTCCGACTTCCAGACGCCCACCGAGCAGGCCCAGGCCTATGCCGAGGCGGTGCGCTGGATGCGCGGCGCGCGCATGGTCGACGCCTACACCGTGGACGAGAAGGTGTATGTGTTCCGCATGAGCCGCGGCGGCGAGTCCTATGTGATCCTGTGGTCGACCGAGCCGGGCACGGTCGTGAACCTGCCGGGCACCTGGAGCTTCAGCCGCTACAAGACGCTGACCGCCTCGCACGACACGATCCCGGCGTCGCGCCAGCTCCGCGTCGGCCTCGAGCCGGTGCTGTTGTATCCCTGACGGGCCCAGGCGCCGCGGCGCAAGACGCGGCGCCGGCGGTCCTGCCAGCGGCGCCGCCGGCCGAAGGCCGGCGTTGCCGCTGCGGACCGAGGCCGTGAGCCCTGGTCAAGGCTCGCGCCGATCCGCACCTCGGGCCCTCTCGACGGGTTTCCCGGTTGGCGTCCTCTATGGCGCCGTCCGGGCCGGCCTTCAGTCAGGCGGCCGCCTGTCGACGTCGGGCCGCCCCCGGGCACCGTCCATCCGCACACCCGGGCCAAGGCCCTGCGCCTTGTCGGACGGTCGCACAACGTCGGTGTACCATCCGCCTCCGTAGGTATGCACAAGACCGTCTCTTGTAGGTCTCCTCTGTTTCCAGCCGATCCCGTCGGCCGGCTCCGGTCGAATCCCCATCGATGATTTTCTTGGCGTCTCTGCACGGCAGCATGTGCTGCGCCTCACTCGAAAGGAATCGACATCATGACGACTCAAACCGGCACCGTGAAATGGTTCAACGAAGGCAAAGGCTTCGGCTTCATCACGCCTGACGACGGCGGCAAAGACCTGTTTGCCCATTTCAGCGAGATCCAAGGCTCCGGCTTCAAGACGCTGAACGAAAGCCAGCGTGTGACGTTCGAGGTCACGCAGGGCCAGAAGGGCCCCCAGGCTTCGAACATCCGTCCGGCCTGACCGGACACATGCCTGCCCGGCCCTCAGGGCCGGCACAGAACCGCGGCCTCGACCGCGGTTTTTTTTCGCCTGCAGCGCGCCGCGACGCTTTATCCCTGCGCCGGCGGGTTGACCGACACCGACACCGCCTCCAGCACCTCTTGTGACAGCGCTTCGTCGTCCACCGCGCGTGCGATCACGAGGGCTCCCACCATCGCGGCGAAGGTGGCGAGTGCGCGTTGGCGCTTGACGGCCTTGGCGCGCCCGGGCACCAGGGCCGTCATCAGGTCGACCAGGGCGCGCGTGCCCTCGGTGAACGCCTTTCGCAGGCCCGGCCCCTGGCGCGCAGCTTCGGTCCCCAAGGCCGCCAGCGCACACCCTTCACCGGGATGGTCGCGGTGCAGCGGTGACAGATAGACGCGCGTCAACGCCGCCAAAGGGGCGTCGCCCCCCTCCTCGATCAACCGTCGCCAACGCTCCAGCGAGACGTCGAAGGCCCGGGTGCAGGCCTGCTCCATCAGCGCTTCCTTCGAGCCGAACTGGCCATAGAAGCCACCGTGGGTCAGGCCGGCGCTCTTCATCAGGTCGGCCACGCCGACGCCGTCGAAGCCCCGCTCGCGGAACAGACGCGCGGCCGCTGCCAGCACACGTTCGCGGTTCAACGCCGCTTGTTCACGGGTCACTCGCATCTCGTCGGACTCCTGCATGTCGATGGCTTGCTTGACAGTATAGATGATGAGCGTAATATAAATAATCATGACAACCATCATCTAACAGGAGCCCTCCATGCAAGCCGTCATCGCCGCCTACGCGCGTTCTCCCTTCCATTTCGCCAAGAAAGGCGCCCTCGCTGCAGTGCGTCCAGACACGCTGGCGGCCCAGGTGGTGCGCGGACTGCTCGCACGCGCCGACCTCGACCCGGCCTTGATCGAAGACGTCATCCTCGGGTGCGCCTACCCCGAGGCGGCACAGGGCAACAACCTCGCGCGTGTGGTCGGCCTGCTGGCGGGGTTGCCGCATCACGTCGGCGGGGTGACGGTGAACCGCTTTTGCGGGTCGTCGATGCAGGCGGTGCACATGGCCGCGGCCCAGATCGAGGCCGGCATGGGCGACGCGTTCCTGTGTGTGGGCGTGGAGTCGATGACCATGGTTCCGCAAGGCGGCTTCAACTTCTCGCCCAACCCGGAGTTGCTGCGCCGGACCGATGCGTATCTGCCGATGGGCGACACTGGCGAGAACGTCGCCGAGCGGTGGCAGGTGTCGCGCGCCGACCAGGAAGCGCTGGCGCTGCAGTCGCACCAGAAGGCGAGCGCCGCGCGCGAGCAGGGCCGGCTCGATGCCGAGATCGTGCCCATCGTGCTCGAGTCCGGTGAGACGGTGGCCGCCGACGGTTGCATCCGGCCGGCCACCTCACTCGAGGCGCTGGCGGGCCTCAAGCCGGCCTTCAGGCCCGACGGTGTGGTGACCGCTGGCACGTCGTCGCCGTTGACCGACGGCGCTGCCGCGGTGCTGGTCACCCGCGACAGCTTCGCGGCACGCCACCGGCTGACACCGTTGGCCCGCGTCGCGGCGTTCGCCAGCGTTGGCGTCGACCCCGCCGTGATGGGCATCGGCCCGGTGCCGGCGACGCGCAAGGCGCTCTCGCGCGCCGCGCTCGGTGTCGGCGACCTCGACGTGGTCGAGATCAACGAAGCCTTCGCCTCGCAGGCCATCGCCTGCCTGCGTGAACTCGAGCTGGACCTCGGCCGCGTGAATCTGGATGGTGGTGCGCTCGCCATCGGCCATCCGCTCGGCGCCACCGGCGCCCGCATCACCGGCAAGGCGGCGGCGCTGCTGGCGCGTGAAGGCGGCCGTTATGCCCTGGCGACCCAATGTATCGGCGGCGGGCAGGGCATCGCCACCGTGCTGGAGCGCGTGTGATGGCGCCGGCCTCGAAGGCGAATGGGCCCGCCGGTGTGGTGCTGCGCGACGCCGTGGTGCTGGTCACCGGCGCCAACCGCGGGCTGGGGCGCGCGTTTGTCGTCGGGCTGCGTGCGGCCGGCGCGAAGAAGATCTACGCGGCCGCCCGCGATGCCGCTTCGTTGGAGCCCGACGGTGTCGAGCCGCTCGCACTCGACGTCACCTGTGCCGACGACATCGCGACCGCGGTGCAGCGCTGCCCCGACCTCACGCTGCTGATCAACAACGCCGGCATCACCCGGGGCTCGTCACTGCTCGCACCCGATGCCATTGCGGCCGCGCGCGCGGAATTCGAAACCAACGTGGTGGGCCCGTGGGCCCTGAGCCGCGCCTTCGCGCCGGTGCTGGCTGCGAACGGCGGCGGTGCGATCGTCAACGTGCTGTCGGTGCTGAGCTGGCTCAACCTGCCGGTCGCCGGTACCTACAGCTTGTCGAAGGCAGCGGCGTGGTCGCTGACCAATGGCCTGCGCAACGAACTGCGCGCACAGGGCACCCGGGTGCTGGGCGTGCACATGGCGTTCATCGACACCGACATGGCGCGCAACGTGCCGGGCCCCAAGCTGCCCCCGCAGGAGGTGGTGCGGCAGACGCTGGAAGCGCTGGCCGGCGGGCGCGACGAAGTGCTGGCCGACGAGCTGACGCGCCGGGTCCAGCAAGGGCTGTCGGCGCAGACCCCCGTCTATCTCGCTGAGCCGCCGCGTCCGCAGGCGGCGCAGGCCTGAGCGGCCGGGTGCCGGCCCGAAGGACACGCCGCAAGCGCATGAGAAGATCCCGGGAGGTCCCCATGTCGCCGGGCGGTTGAACATCGACCCATCCATGTGTGCTGGGACGCGACGCTCACGCGCGCCCCCGTGGAGCGGGATGACAACACCGACCTGCATCGCTTCGCCCTGGTCTGCGGGCAGCACGAGGTGTTCAGCTCGTTCTACCGTGACCGCCACGGCCTCGGCACCCTCCCTATGTCAACGAGCCGGTTGAGGTGAGCCCGTTCGACAGGCTGGCGGTGGGCACGCTCAGCCCATCGCTCTTCATCGACTACACGTTGCCCGGCGCCTGAGCCGGCGTCCACGCCGGTGACGCTTTCGCACCGACCGTCCAGCAGGCCGCGGTGAAACGCACATCGGTGCCGTGTAGATAAGGATCGAAGGCGGCGCGCACCGCCTGCACCACCTGCGCGTGCAGCGGCTCGGTGGTGCGCTGCAAGGCCACGCCCACCGGGCCCAGCTGGGTCAGGTATTCGTCCAGCCCGCTGGCCGGGAAGCTGCAGGGCACGTCGATGGGCTGGAGGTCGATCTCGTCCCAGCCGCTGTCGCTCAGGATGTGATGGACCCGATGCGGATCGGCGAATGCAAATTGTCCGGGCGCGTCCGGCTGGCGCGCGGGCAGATCGGGCAGCAGCGGCGCGGCCGCCCGCTCAGCAGCTGTCATGAACGGATTTTCGGCCGCAGTGCGCCAGGCGATGAAACGCAGCACTGCCCCGTCCCGGCTGGCGCGACGCAGGTTGCCGAAGGCGCGGACCGGATCGTCGAAGAACATCACCCCGAAACGCGAGACGACCATGTCGTAGCCGCCCGGCTCGAACCGGTGCTCCTGCGCGTTGGCCAGGAGAAAGCGGGCCGACGCGCGCGCCCGATCGGCCCGGTCGCGCGCCGCGGTGATCATCGGCGCCGAGATGTCGATGCCGGTGCAACGGCCCCGCATCGCCAGTCGCCGGGCGATGGCGAGCGTCGTGCTGCCGGTGCCGCAGCCCACGTCGAGCACCCGGGTCGCAGCGGCCGCGCCAACGGCGTCGACCAGCAGGTCTTCGAAGGGCTGGAACATGCAGTCCAGCAAGGCCTGGGACCGCACCCAGGCATGGCCGGCGTGGCCGTTCCACAGTCGCGTTTGTTCGTCGTCGAGGGGGAGGGGCGTGTCCATGCGCGTGTTGCCTTTCAGGAGAGAAAGCGACACAGTGCCACTTCAAGTCGACTTGAGGTCAAGCGGATGGCACCACATCTGGACATCACCGAGGTCGCGCGGCGCACCGGCGTGCCGGCGTCGACCTTGCGGTTCTACGAAGAGAAGGGACTGATCGCCTCGGTCGGGCGGCGCGGCCTGCGCAGGCTGTTCGATGCGGGAGTGCTCGAACGGCTGGCACTGATCGCGCTGGGCCGCGCCGCGGGTTTCACGCTCGACGAGATCGCGCTGATGTTCACGTCCGACGGGCGGCCCCGCATCGACCGCGAGGCCCTCGCGGCGAAGGCCGAGCAACTCGACCGGATGATCCGCCAGCTGGGCGCGATGCGCGACGGCCTGCGGCACGCTGCCGCCTGTCCGGCTCCGAGCCACCTGGAATGCCCGACGTTTCGGCGTTTGCTCAGCGCCGCGGCATCGGGGGTCTTGGGCGCGAGACGGGAGCGGGCGTTGTTGCCCGCTCACGAGGCGCCCGCGATATCTGCGATAAACAAAAGACCGCGCTGACGGGGCCGGGTGGGCTGAGGTTTAGAACCGGTCCTTCAACACCGCGCTGATTCAACCGCGTCTTTTCGCGCCACGGCTTTCTTGATTCACCACCGCTGTGTCGCGACCCCGGTAACGGGAATATATCGGCAGCCGCACTCCGACCGCCGCGCCTGCAGCGCAGAACGAATGGCGCTCGGGGCAACGATGGGCGATTCCACGCTGCAGACGCTTCCTTCCATTTAACACTCCCGGTTACGCGCGATACCGTTACGCAACCGACACCCCATGGTTGACCTTCCCGTGGGCCCTGGCCAAAAGGCACATTGCTTTTGCCGGAGCGGCCCCACCGCCTCCGGCAGGGCCAGGGAAGCCGTGATTCAGGCGGCGTGAAAAACACGCGGCGCCTCCCGCATCGGCGTGATACGAGCAGCCGGTCGATATTCCCTGCGCCTTGTGTTTCTCCTTCTTTTCTCATTCTCAAAAACTCGCAGGAGACAGACAGCAATGCAGGACAGCTGGACACCCACTCATAAAGCGCTCGCCGGCGTCGCCCTCACGATTGCGGCCGCAGCGCCCGGCGTTTCGAAGGCCACGACACCTTTGCCGAGCATCACCGGCCCCCTCCCGGTCACGCCGACGTCTTATCCCTTCGGGGCCGCCGACCACACGCTGCGACCCGAGAAACTCAAGCAGCACGGTTATGTCGAAGAAGAGTTCTTCGCCAGCGGCACAGCGAATGTCTACAGCTGGCCGGCGCCCGGCCCAGCGGTGGTGCGCACCCCCGATGCGCCGTACACCACGCGCGTGCTGGTGCGCCGCCCGGCCAAGGGCCGCAAGTTCAGCGGCAATGTTGTCGTCGAGTTGCTCAACCCGTCCAACTTGTTCGACTTGAACATCGGCTGGGGCTTGTCGGGCGATCACTTCATGCGCAACGGTGACGTCTGGGTCGGCATCACCGTCAAGCCGGTGTCGGTGGTGGCGCTGCAGCGCTTCAACCCCGCCCGGTATGCGTCCCTGTCGTTCGCCAACCCACTGCCGCTGGACGACCCGCGCAACTGCACCGTGACCGCGGCCGACACCGTGCGCACGACCGAGAACGGCCTGGTCTGGGACATCTACAGCCAGGTCGGCGCGTGGCTGAAGAGCCAGCACCCGAGCAACCCCTTGCGCGAGAGCGCCGGCTTTCGCGTCGACAAGCTCTACGGCTTCGGCTATTCGCAGACCGGCGGCTACCTCTACAACTACATCAACGCCATCCATCCCCTCGAGACGCAGCGCAACCACGGCGTGCCGCTCTACGACGGCTACGTGGTGGCGGTGGCCGGCGGCGCCTTTGTCGGCGCCGTGCCGATGAACCAGTGCGAGGCGGCCCCGCCCGTCGGCGATCCGCGCCGGCAGTTCTCCCATGTGGGCGTGCCCATCATCCACATCATGTCGCAGTCCGATTACCTGCCGGGCCTGAGTGCCCGCCGTCCCGACAGCGACACGTACACCGACCGCTACCGCCATTACGAAATGGCCGGTGCCGGCCATGCAACGCCGGATGAGTTGTACAGCGCGGCAGCGCCGGACGACATCGTCGCGGCGGGCCGCCCGGTGCCGCCGATGGCGTGCAACGAAGGGCCGCGCAGCCGCTTCCCGTCCGGCCTGCACTTCAATGCCGTGTGGCAGAACCTCGACCTGTGGGTGCGCCGCGGCATCGCGCCACCGCGCGCCGAGCCGATCGAAGTGGTCCATGGCCAGCCGGTGCTGGACCTGTTCGGCAACGTCGTCGGCGGGCTGCGCTCACCTTATGTCGACGTGCCGACCAGCACCTGGAACGGCACCTCCACCGGCGCCAGCTTCTGCTTCATCGCCGGCCATGAGCTGCCCTTCGACGCGGCCCGGCTGCGCCAGCTGTACCACCACGAGCATGTGTACCGCTGGAAGGTCGCCGACAGCGTGCAGCGTTTGCTGCGCGAGCGCTTCATCACCGCCCCCGATGCAGCGGCGGTGTTGAAAGAGAGCAAGCGCGTGAAGTTCCGCTGAAGCGGCCGCGGTGCCGGGTTCGACCTCGGGTCGAGGCCGAACCCGGCCCGCGTGCGGCCTCAAGGCGCCCGGCAGTCGCCCTGGGCCGGGAAGTTCACCGGGCTTTGCGGCTGGCCCTGGTGGATGGCCCGCAGGAAGCGCTGGCTGCAGTAGCTGGGCGACGCACCCCAGTCGCCGTTCCAGCGCTTGATCTCGAGGTGCAGATGCGGTGCGCCCGATTGACCGGTATTGCCTGAATACAGGATCAGCTGGCCAGCCGTCACGCGTTGCCCCGGTTGCACACCGGCGTAGCGGTCGCCATGGCAATAGAGATAGGACAGGCCGTCGTCGCCCAGCACGGTGAGGCCGTTGCCGCAGCTGCCCTGCGAGTAGTTGCTGACCTTGCCGGCACTCACCGAATAGACCGGCGTGCCGACCGGCACCATCAGGTCGATGGCCCAGTAGTTGTCGCCCCAGTGCGCATGGCCGAGCGCACCGATGGCGCGGTTGAAGGCGTCCAGCGGCAGCGGCAGCACGTAGGGGCCGGGTTGTGGCGGCGGGGGTGGCGAGGGCGGCGCGGCGCCGTCGCACGGTGGGATGCTGTCGTAGGGGTCCTGCCGGGTCCAGGTGTTCACCGCGGGCAGATAGCCCCAGCCCCGTCGAGCTTCATGGCCGGGTGTGCTGCGGTCGCCCTGGGTGTAGTACCAGACGTTGTTGCCGCCGGCGTGCGTCGCCCCTCGGGTGTGGCAGACGAAGTAGCTCGTCGTGCTGTCGAGGTAGCCGATATGGGTGTTGCTGTTGGCCTCGCGGTACAGCCGTGCCGCGCCGTCGTTGTTGGCATACCAGACCGTCGACCAGCTCTTGCCGGTGTTCGGGTCGGACACGTTCTTCCGGGCCTGCCACATGTCGGGCCGGCACTCGGGGATACCGGGGTACGGGTCGGTGGTGGTCGACACCTTCACCGCGGGCACATAGCCCCAGGCCTTGCGCGATTCCCAGCCGGGGGCCGCGACATCACCCTGCGTGTAGTACCAGACATCGTTGCCACCGGCATGTCGTTCCCCGCGGCGGTAGCAAGCGAACCAGCTGGATCGTGTCTGCAAGGTGCCGACGGGCGTCGTGTCCTGCGGGCCGGCGTACAGCGTTGCGCCACTGTCGCTGCCGCACTGCCAGACCTGGCCCCAGCTTTGGCCTGTGTTGGGGTCGCGCCGCGACTCGCCGCGCGGCGTGCATTCGGCGGCCTGGGCGGTGGTGCCGGACCACAACAGCAGGGCCAGGGCGAACGGGATGGGGCGGCTGAGCGGCTGCGGCAGCCGTCGGCGTCGAGCGGAACGGATCACGGGGTCTCCTCCAAGCGTGTGTGGTGCGCCACCGAAGTCGGTCGGAACTGCAAGGCCCGAACGCGGTGGCAGCCACGGCGCCCAGGGGCCGCTGAAGGGGGAGCGGCGGGGCGCTCTGCAGCACCCTCCGGGGGCGACCCGAGCGACGCGCGGACCTCGCCGCACTCACCTCCGTGCGGCCCGCCCATGATGCCGACGCTGTTTTTGAAACGCTGTTGCAGAAACTCGAGATGTCGCAAGCAAGCGCAAAAGACAAGCGTAACGGTGGCGCCGCGTCGTGGAGCAGCAGCTCCTGGTGCCCGGGCATTACGATGCGGGCCCGACCCACAACCCTTCCTCCGATGGATCGATTCCAGGCCATGCAGGTGTTCAGCAAGGTCGCCGAACACCGCAGCTTCGCGCGCGCGGCCGAGCAGCTCGACCTGCCGCGCGCCACCGTGACCAGCGCGGTGCAGCAGCTCGAAACCCAGCTCGGCGTGCGCCTGCTGCAGCGCACCACCCGCCGCGTCTCGCTGACCGAGGAGGGCGTGAGCTACCTCGAACGCTGCCAGCGGGTGCTCGAGGAGCTGGCCGAGGCCGAACACCTGTTCTCGACGCGTGTGCAGCCCCAAGGGGTGGTGCGCCTCGACCTACCCGAGCGGCTCGGCCGTTTCAGCGTCATCCCGGCCTTGCCCGAATTCCTGGCGCGCCACCCCGGCCTGCAGCTGCGCCTGAGCACCTCGGACCGTTTTGTCGACCCGGTCGGCGAGGGCATCGACTGTGTGGTGCGGGTCGGGACACTGCGCGATTCCAGCCTGGTGGCGCGCCGTGTCGGCACGCTCGAACAGATCAACCTCGCGTCGTGCGCCTATCTCGAACGCCACGGCCGCCCGCGCAGCCCCGACGACCTGGCCGACCATTGGGCCGTCAACTACTTCTCCAGCCGCACCGGGCGCGATCTCGATTGGGAATACGAGCAGGACGGCGAGGTGCGCTCGCTCAAGCTGCGCAGCCGCGTCTCGGTGAGCAACTCGGACGCCTACCTGGCCTGTTGTGTCGCGGGCCTGGGTCTGATCCAGGCGCCGCGCGACGGCGTGCGTGAGCTGCTCGACACCGGCGTGCTCGAAGAAGTGCTGCCGCGCTGGCGTCCGCAGGCGCTGCCGGTGTCGGTGATCTATGCGCACCACCGCCACCTGTCGCCGCGCGTGCGGTGTTTCGTGGAATGGGTGAGCGAGGTGCTGGCCGCAGCGCTGGCCCGCGCTTGAGGGCCCCGGTCAGAGGGCCGACCAGTAGGCGCCGGCGTAGCCGCGATAGGGATTGCCGTAGACACTGCGCCCGGCCTCGCGGTGCTCCGCCATGAAGGCTTCCACCGCGGCCGGGCTGCCGCCCTTGTACATCTCCTTGAGCACCGCGTCGGGCAGCAGCGCGCGGTAGCGCACCGGCACACCGGCATAGGCGGCGCCCTCGGGCAGGTCGGGCGGCACGTCGAACGGATCGAGGAAGCGGCTTTCGCCGAACTCGCTGTCGTAGTGGCGGCGGGCGCGCTGGGCGGCCTCCAGGATGCCTTCGATCACGTCGGTCAAGGTGCGGCCGCTGATCTTGGCCCGCCACGACGCGCGCAGGAACAGCAGGTCGCCCGGGTCGACGCCGGGGCACAAGCCCTGGTAGGCCGCCGTCAGGCAATGGTCGCTGGCGGCGAGCAGGCGCTGGGTGTCGGTGGGCTCGCGCTCCAGCAGCGTCAGCACCTGGCCAAGCGACGAGCCCTGCAGATAGTGCTCGGGCGGCACTTCATAGCCGGGGTCGCCGGGGTGGTGGTGGTCGACCCGCACCACCGCTTCGCGGTCCTGCAGCGCGCATTCGACGAACACCGCGGGCGCCTTGGGCAGCAGCAGCGCCGGACGGTGGACGTTGTCGGCGCGCACGTCGACCACACTGTCGGCCTGGTAGGCGGTTTGCGGCGTGCAGCGGCGCCCGCTCAACGCGGCATGGACGCGCGGCAGCCCGGCATCGTCGAGCACACGCTCGATCTCGCGCATCTCCGGGTCCTGGGCGCCCAGCACGAAGGTGCAATCGTGGTCGATCACGCTGCGCTCCCCGGGCCGGTGCGGGACTGCAGCGCCGCCCAAAAGGCACGGCGCACTTCCGAGGCGCCTCTGAGGCTGGGCTCGATGGTGCGGGTGAACCACGACGGGTCGCCCTTCAGGAAGTGCCCGTGCAGGTCCACCAACTGTCCGTGGCGCGCCGCGACGGCGGCAATCACGTCGTTGACGCGGCGATGGTTGGCGCGGGCGATCGAGGCGTCGACGCCGAGGAAGTTGCGACGGTCGTCCCCGAGGGTCGGGTCGTAAACGTTGCCGAGCAGCACCGGGCGGATCGGCAGGCCGGCGACGAAGCGCGCCAGGGCGGCCTCGAAGGCGCGCACGCCGGCCCCGGTGTCGGCCGCCAGCCCGCGCAGCAAATCGTTGCCGCCCACCGTCAACAAGGCGACCGCACGCCGGCCGGGCGGCGCCAGGCCGCGCGCCTGCGACGGCAGTCCGTCGACGGTCGCGCCGTCGACTGCCCGGTGCACCAGCCGCGCCGGCCCGTGCGACTGCAAGTCCTGCCCTTTGAAGTCGGGAAACAAGCGGTCGTCGTTGCGCACCAGCAGCTCGCCGGGGTGGACGCCGTGCTCGTTGTAGCGCGCGCAGTCGAGGATGGAGTCGCCGAAGGTGTAGACGGTGAACGGCTCGGGGGCGGCCCGCGCGTCGCGCTCGTCCCGAGAGGCGGCAGCAGTGGAGGTCAGGGCTGACAACAAGATGGACGAGCCGGCGGCGATGAAACGCCGGCGCGCAAACGGGGTTGTGGACATCGGGGCGCAAGCCCGGCGCGAGGACGCGCCGCGGGCGAGGATAACTTTTCGGGGCAGTTTATTGGAGGTAACGCTCGACGGTGCCGACGTCGCGCACCTGGGCGCCATTCGGATCGTCGCCGAACTCACGGCGTGCGCGACGCTGCCTCAGCAGGTCCCAGCACTGGTCGAGTTCTTCTTCCAGATGCTTGATGCGGTCGGTGTGCTGCTCGGGCGCGTCGGTGGCGGCGCGCAGCCGGTTCTCTTCTTCGACCAGTTCGTTGATGTGTTGCAAGATGCTCTTGTCGCTCATGGTGTGGGCCTCCGGTGTTGCGGCTCGGACGCTCGCGGTGCGCGCAACAGGCGCGCCCGGCAGCGCCGTCGGGCCTCCGGATCAAACGGGCAAGTTGCGCACCCGCGGCGGCCTTGGCGAGGCCGTTACCAGAGATGGTCGAAACGCACGTCCAGCGGCAGGTAATGGACCCGGTAGTGCTCGGGCAGCGGCACGTCGGGCTGCAATTCCACCACGATGGACTGGGAGCGCGGCGTCAGCGGCGACACCCGCTCGGCGGGCAGCCGGGCGGCCTCGGGCGCCACCGCGGCGACTGTCGCACCGATACGCCCGCCGTCGAGAAAACGCAAAGTGGCACGCCGCCCGATCTCGGCGTAACGCGCCCGGCCCGGCTCGACATAAGCGCGCACCCGCGGCGCCTGGCCTCCGCGTACCACCGCGACCTCGCTGTCGCTCGACACCCATTCGCCGGGGCGCACCAGCACCCGCACCACGGTGCCGGTGAAAGGCGCCGTCCCGATCGGCGGCCCGAAGGCCGGCCGGGCCGCCGCGGGCGGGGCCGGCGGCGGCGGGGCGGGTGGCGCAGGCGGGGTGGCGTCGGAGCGTGCCCGCATCACCTCGGCCTCGGCCTGCAGCAGCTGCGCCTGCGCCGTCTGCACTTCAGCGGCGGTGGCCGCGCCTTGCGACGCCAGCCGCTCGACCACCCCGAGGCGTTCACGCCGCAGCGCCAACTGCCGCTGCGCCAGGCGCACCGCGGTGGTGAGGGCAGGGTCGGGCCGGGGCGCGACGGCCGGGGCGGGGGCGGCCGACGCCGCTTCGGCCACTGGCGCTGGCGCCTCGGGCGGCTCCAGCAGGCCCAGCGCCTGCTGCCCCTGCACGCTCGCGCCTTCGCCGAGCAGCGTCGCGACACGCCCTTCGGCGCCGGCGCGCAAGGTGACCTGCTGCGTCAGCACGAAGCCGGGCGCCGTTTCCCACCAGTAGGTCGACAAAAAGCGCCCGACGAAGTACAGCGGCGGCGCGATCACCAGCGCCAGCAGCAGCCGCCAGCGCCAGCGCGGCACGCTGCGCTTGGCGGCGGCGTAGCGCACCGCGAGGCCGTTGGACTCCTGCGCCGAGCCGGGCGGGGCGTCGAACTGGATCTTCACGGCGGCGCCTCCCCGAACGCCTCCCAGGACTGCACCACCACACCGTTGAAGTTGGCGTGGCCCGAGAGCGCCGTGTCGAGCCGGCGCCAGCGCTCCAGCGAGGCGCGCTGGCCCAGCTGGTGGCTGCTTTCGGTCGCCGGCAGTTCCGGCTCGATGCTCTGCGCGATCGCGATCGGCAGCTGCGGGTGCGCGGCGAGCAAGGGGCGCGCGATCTCGACGACACGCTGCTCGCGGGTCACATAGACCATCAACACCGCCTCGGACAAGCCGGCGGCGACCAGCTGCTCGACCAGCGTGCGGTCCTGGAACTCGCGGTGATGGGTGGTCAGCGCGACCGGCAGCGGCGTGACGGCACGCACCGCGGCGATGGTCTCGACCACCCGCTGGCTCCAGTCGGCCTGCTGGGCGGCGGGCAGCTGGCTGCGCTCGAGGTCGAGGTTGAGGCCGTCGAACTCGAAGCCGCGCAGCTGCGTGATCAGGGCCAGCAAGCGGGGCCGGGCATCGGGCCGCACCCAGGTCGGGTCGCCGAGCAGCAATTCGACCGTGAGGCCGCGTGCGTGGGCCAGCGCCAAAAACTGCCGCAGCACCTGGGCCGCCTGGGGTTGCCCCAGTGCGCGGATCTCGGTGCCGCTGAACGAGACCATCAAGCGGCGCGTGGCGGGTGGCAAGCGGTCGAGCCCGCCGAGCGCCAGCAAGGGGGCGATACGCCAGGCGAACCATGCGAGGGGCGCCGTGCCGGGTGACGCTGCCACGGCGGCGGCACGTCGCTGGGCCGGGGCCATGCCGGACAAGGCCGCCAGCACCTGCGGTTCAAGCGGTGCGGTGTCGGGCTGGCCCGGTGGGGATGCGGCGGTGGGCTGCGTGGCACAGGGCGAACCGTGCAGCGCCACCAGCCCGTAGCGGGCCAGGTCGTGCCGGTGGCGGCTCGCGATCCCATCGAGCGACGCCTGCAGCAAGGCGTAGCGGGTTTGCAACTCGCGCTCGAGCACGTCGCCGTCGAGGCGGTGCGCCCGCAGCCGCGCGACGCGCCAGGCTTCGAAGGCGGCGTCGCGCTGGCGGGTGGCACTGGCGACATCGCGGGCCCGCAGTTCGAGGTCTGCGACCCCACGTTCGACGGCCAGCCGGTGCTCGGCAAGGCGGCTTTCCAACGCCAGGTCGGCACGCGTCAACTCGGCCATCGCGACACCGCGCTGCGCGTCGCGTGCGGCGCGCCAGGCCAGCGGCACCGACACGTCCACCGCCACCACCGCACTGCTCCCCGACTGACCCGGCATGTCGCGGCTGTAGCGCTGCGCCACGCTCAGCCCCGCCTCCACGCCGCCGGAGGCCGGCAGACCCAGCAGGCGGCGGCGTGTTTCCACCTCGGCCGCCGCCCGGGCCACCGCGGGGTCGTGCTCGGCGCGCGCCTGTAGGGCTTCGCGGGTCAGGCAGTGCACCTCGAGCGGCGGCTGTTGCGGCTGCAGCGGGGCCACCTTGCGGCCGGTGAGCCGCGCCAGCTGGGTTTCGGCTTCGGCGTGCAGGGCCTGCTCGCGCGCCTGTTCGCGGCGCGCCAGGTCGAACATCGACGCGAAGCCGAGGCGATCGGCTTCGAGCAGCAAGCGGGCCTGCTGCCGCGCCGCCAACACGGCGAGGGCCGACGTTTCATCGCTCAGGAAGGCCTCGATCAACCGCAAGCGCCGCTGGCTGTACAGCACCTGCAGATAGGCCGTCGCGACCAGGCGCTTGACGTCGGCCTCGACTTCGCGGCGCCGCCAGCCGGCCACCTCGACCGCGGCGCGCGCGTCGGCCTGCTGGCGTTCGGCCGCCTGTCGGTCCCCCAGCAGCGGCCAGCGCAGGCCCAACTGCCCGGCCGCCTGACGGTAGTCGCGCACCGTCCGGTCGTCGGTCGGCTCGCGGTTGTCCGAGTACGACAGACTGCCGAAGGCGCGGGCACCGGGCTCGGCCGCGGCTGCCGCGGCCCGCTGGCGCAGCACTTCCAGCTCGGCCTCGGCCAGGCGTTGTTCCGGGGCTGCTGCGACCGCCCAGGCCTCCAGCGCGGCCAGCGGCTGTGCGCGCACCGGCACCGCCACCGACAGCATCGACCACAGGAGCAGGAGCACGGGCAGGCGCCAAGGCATGGGGAGCAAGGGACTCGATCAGAACTTGGTCTTGCGCAACACCCACCAGGGCGCCATCGACGAGTCGAGGTGGCCCTTGAGGAACATCTCCTGCATCAGCGCCAGCGAGCTGTGCACCCGCGCCGCAAAGGCGAACAACGGGAACAACGGCAGGTAGACGAGGTACATGAAGTCGTCACGCGGCCGCTCGGAGACGGCGATCACGTAGAGCCCGTAATAGAGCGCCAGCGCGGCGAGATAGATCAGATAGACATAGGCCAGCACGCCCAGCACCGAGCCGGCCGGCAAGGTCCAGAACAGCACGCCGGTGTAGGCCACGATCACGAAGGGCATCACCAGCTGCAAAAACAGGCCGTTGACCAGCACGAACAGAAAGTTGCGCCAGCCCAGCAGCCGCGGCCGCAGGTTGTAGCGGTACTTGCGCACGAACAGGTAGAACAAATCGCCTTCCCAGCGCAGCCGCTGCTTAAAGAAGCCGGCGAAGGTGTGCGGCGCGTCGGTGTGGCCCACCGCGTGCGGCTCGAACACGATACGCAGGTCCGGGTAGCGGCCGAAGTACTGCTTGATGCGCAGCGTGATGTCGAGGTCTTCCGCGGTGCCCGCGTCCCAGCCGCCGATGCGCCGGACGAAAGCGGTGCGGAACACGCCGAAGGCGCCCGAGATGTTGTTGACCAGGTTGAACTCCGACAACCCGGTCTTGCCGGCGCCGATCGACAGCATGTATTCGAGCGCCTGCAGGCGCGCCGCCAACGAGCGGGCGGCATTGCGCACGCGCAGACAGCCGGCCACGCCGACCACGTTGGGGTCGTCGAAGTGGCGTGTCGCCTGGCGCACCATGTCGTTGTCGAACGAGGTGTCGCCGTCGAGCGCCATCACCACCTCGCCGGTGGCGAACTGCAGGCCGGTGTTGAGGGCCGAGACCCGGCCGCCGCGCTGCCACTTGGGCACCACCACCAGCTGGCGCCGCGCCAGCCCGGCCACCGCCTCGGTGCAGGCGCGGGCGGCCTGCAGCGTGTGCTCGTTCTGCACCGCGCCGTCGATGATGGGGATGATCTCGATCACGCCGGGGTAGACCTGGTGCGCCAGCGAGTAGATGGTCTGGCGCACGTCCTCACCCTCGGAATAGCAGGTGATGATGCAGGAGACGCGCGGATAGCGCTCGCGCTGGCGCAGCGGGGTCACCTGGCGCAGGCCGTAGCGGACCATGCCCAGCACCACCAGCACATACATCGGCAGCTCGAGCACGACGGCGAACGGAAAGAACTTCAGCGCGATCTCGAACCAGCTGGCGCCGCCCGAGGACTGCAGCATGGCCTGGAAGGCGTAGACGGCCTGGTCCCACACGGCTCAGGCTTCCTGCGGGTGCGGTAGGCGTTCGAGGCGGCTCATCATCTGTTCGGCGTTGTCCTGCGGTTCCAGTTGTTCCGGCGCTTGCAAATAGCGCACCCGCAACTGCATCTCGGGGCCCGAAGCCGGTTTCTGCTCGGCCAGCATCCGGTCGAGCCGAGCGGCCAGCCCGCCGGCGCTTGAGAACGGCAGGAACAGCCACAGCCGCTCTTCGGTGCTGCGGGTGGTGATGTCGGACTGCCGCAGCAGCTCGTGCAGGCGGCGCGCGAACTCGTCCAGCAACAGGAAGGCGCGCGGTGCGCCATGCACCTCGACCAGCTGCTCGGCGTTGAGGAACTCGATCAGCATCAGGCCGAAGGGCATCTCGTGGCGCGCTTGCGCCGCCAGCGCCCACTCGATCATGTGGCGGAAGTGCGCCGGCGCGACGTGGTTGCCGATGTCCAGCGCCGCGAACGATTCCTGGATCTGGCCCGAGCGCAAGGCGGCGCGGCCGCTGGCGCTCAGGCGCAGCGAGCTGACCTCGCGCACGTCCAGCTCGGCCGGGTCGGCCTCGGTGCGGCAGTCGAGGCAGCGCGCCAGCACCCGGGCCTCGACGAAAGCATGGTGGCAGTGGGCGCAGGCGTACTGCGTCAACGGGCGGTCGTAATCGACGCCGATATGGCGCAGCCGGGCGTTGCACTTGGGGCAGGCCAGGCCCCGCTCGTCATGGAAATCCGCCTCCGGCGCGACGAAGCCGCAGGTGAAGCAGTGCAGCGACGCCGCCTTGCGGATCTGGAGGCTCGAACAATGCGGGCAGACGTCGACGAACTGCAGATGGGCGCTGCCGCACTGCCGGCAGTGGCGGGTGCGGTCGTGCAGCGTGGCCGGCTCCAGCAGCCGCCGCCGCGTCAGCGTGGCGAGCCAGGTGTCGACGTCCTCCGGGCGCTCGGCCAGCGCCTCGGCGACCGGGTGGCGGTAGAGCGTGCGGGCCTGTCGGTCGGGCACCGGCACCAGCTCGGCCGGGTCGCGTAGATAAAGGTAGTAGAGCAGCCGCTCGTCGAAATGCAGCGCCGCGGGGTCGAGCTGCAGGCTTTGCTTGCGGCCTTCGGCGCGGTCGCAGGCGGCCAGCGCTTCGTCGCGGGTGGCGGCACCGTCGAGCAGCGGGGTGACCGCTTCGCCGGGGCCGCAGAAGCACAGCCGGTCCCAGAACGGCGAGCGGCGGATGGCCGAGGCCAGGTCTTCGCGTTGCGCCGCCTCGCCGCCGGCCAGATAGAAACCGAGGGGGTTGACGCCGGGGTCCAGCAACGATCGCCAGGCTTCAGCGCCACCCGCCGCCAGGCGCGACGCCGCGGACGGGTCGAGCACGACCAGGGTCGGGGGGATGTCGGCGGTCGGGCGCTGCACTGCGGGCGGTCTCCTGTCGGCACAGGGGAGGCAAGCGGCGCGCCAACAACGCGCCACCGCCTGCCGCATTGCGCCACGGAGCGCCTGCAGCAGGCGTCAGCGGGTCCGCCAGCGCCGTGTCGGACCCTTCCGACAGGAGGGCGGGCCGTCAGGGCTGGCCGAACAACCGGAAGAACAGCGAGGCCAGCGCCTGCACCGGGTTGACCGGGCGGCGGTAGTCGGAGACGTTGTCGGTCTCGTAGTGGCGCATCGGCGCCGCATCCCGGCCCAGCGTGTTCTCGACCACCGGCTCGATCGACTTGATGCCCTGCTCTTCGATGCCCGTGCCCGAGAAGTCGACCAGCGTCAGGCAGTGCGAGTCGCTCAGCTCGCGCCAGAACGCCACGTGGTAGCCGACGTTGTCATGCTGGCGCAGCTGCGGCAGCCATTGCGCGATGTCCTGCTGCCAGCGCGCGTTGATCAGCGCACGTCGCGTGGCGGCATCGGGCGCGTTCTGGATGTCGGGGAAGAACTTGGCATAGCTGAAGTCCGAGTAGACGCCGTCGGCCTGGAACAGCAGGTAGGAGAACCGGTCTTGCGGATAGCTTTGCGCCAGCGCGCTGCTGACGCTGCCGAGGTTGTTCACGTCCAGGCCCGCACGGTTCGCGAAGCTCTCGATCATGCCGCCCGGGCGGTCCAGTCCCCACGCCTCGCGGATGCGGTTGTGCAGCGGCAGCGACGGCGACTGTGCCGGTGTCGAACTGCGGGGAGCGGGGAACAGCGGGCCCGAATCGGCCAGCAAGGACGCCCGCTGCGGCTCGAGGATGTCGCGCACCAGCGGGTAAGTGCCGGTGGCGCCGGCGCCCCCCGCCGAGAAGCCCGAGACCAGCAGCTCGGGCGGCTGGCCGATGTGCTGCCGCACCCACTGCGCCGCGCCGGTGATGTTGGCCTTGCCGCGGTGGTATTGCACCTTCGGCTGCGCCGGCTGGGTGTCGTTGTACACCTGCACCGCGCTGCCGGTGTGCACGTCGCCGGTGCAGTACGGCAGGTAGACGATGTTCCAGGCCTGCGTGCGGACCCGGTCGAACGGGTGCAACCGTACCGAGAAGGGCGTGACCAGTCCGAACGCCGCGGTGTTCAGCTGCGTCAGGTAGTTGGCCGGCACGCCGTCGGGGTTGGTCGCGCTCAAGCGGCCCTTGCCCAGGCACGCGTCCTGGTCCCAGCAGGCGCCGCCGCCTTCGTAGATGAACACCGTGTTGCGCGTGAAAGGCGTGCGGTTGACGAAAAAGCGGTACGGCGTGCCGTTGCCGCAGGCGGCACCGGAGGCGGCCGGCAGCTCCACCACGTCCCATTGAAAGTAGCCGGCGCTGGCGCAGGGCGCGAGCACCGCCAACACCGGCGCCAGCGCCCAACGCCGGATGCGGCCGGCCCAGCGAGAGTCAGTCCTTGTCTTCATCACCTTGTTTTCCTTCGAGGGGGGGGACACAGTGCCCGGCTCGCCTCGAGGCCTGGTAGGGCGCATGCCCGCAGGCCGCGCTAGCGTCCGTCGCCGAACACCGACTGCCGCAGCGCGTCGAGCTGCGTTTGCAGTTGCTGCGGCTGCCGCTGCGAAGGCGGCAGCGCCTGCCAGGCCGCGACGAGGGCGGACTCCTGGCGTTGATAGGCCTGGACGCGCGGGTCGGCAGCGGGCGGCGGCGGCGTGTGGCGTCGCCGCCAGGCGTCGAGGGCCGCGGTGCGCTGCGTGGCGTCGGGTTGCAGTGTGTCCAGCAGCGCGCTCTTGAGCAGCTGCGCTTCGGGCAACGACATCTCGCCCCGGGTGATGCGTTGTTCGAGGCCGGCGTCCAGCTCGCGTGCGAGCGGCTGCAGCTCGTGCAGCGGTGCGCCTTGTGCGCGCTGCGCCTGGTAGAGGTCGAGCGTGTGCTGGTAGGCCATGTAGTCGGCCACACGGGCGATCTCGGCATCGCGCTCGGGATGGTCGCGCAGCGAGTCCTGCAGCTGCGCCCATTGCGAGGCACTCATGCCGCGCGGCGGGGGCAGGTCGGTCGCTGGCGCGGACGCGGAGGGCACAGGGCTCTCGTCGTCGTCGGCGGTGGTGGCCACCGGGGCCTCTTGGGCGGCCGGCCCGTTGCCGAACGGAGAGGGCGTGCGCCAGCCCACATCGGGCTGCTGCGCCGCGGCGGCCGGCGCCACCACCGGTTCACGACGCTGCCACCAGACGATGGTCAACGCGGCGAGCAGCAGCGCCGCGAGGGTGAGATGGCGGCCTTTCATCGCGCGCCCTTCCGCAGCATGGGCCCCGGCGGCGGCCGGTCTTCGAGAGGGGGGCGGTGTAGCCCCGCGACGGGGGCTGGAGCAGGGCCCATCGAGCGGGCTTCTGCGGAGGTGACACGCGGACGAAGGTACTTCACATTGCCTCTTGCCAAAACAGGGCGCGGGCCGGAGGACATGTGCCGCCCGAACCCTAGGGCCGCGGCACCTGTCCACCACCTCCAGCCGGCCTCCAGCGCCCGCCGCATGGTGAGCATGCGGGAGCGACAGGCCGACGGCGAGGCCATTGTGTGGTGGCGTCGAAGGGGGTCGCAGGAGACCCGGATGCGACCAGGGCCGAGGGTGATCGGGTCATCCGTTCGGCCTCTGAACAAAGCGCTCGGCATCATCACTCGCCGCCGCGGATCGCACGAGCGCCTTCGGCGCAGTCGCGTCTAGCCGCGCGCGGCGTGCCTCTACACTCGCTGCCCATGAGCAACGCCCGGCCGCCCGAAGGTGCTCGCGCCGCAGTGCGCAGCACGGAGGCTATCGAATGACCGCCCGGACCACCCGTGCCCTGGTCATGATCGTCGACGACGACGCCGAACTGTCGGCCATGGTCGCGGAACTGCTGGCCCGCGAGGGCTGGGACAGCCATGCGGTGCTGACCGGCGGCGATGCCGAGCGCGACCTCGCGCGGCTGCGGCCCGATGCCGTGCTGCTCGACCTGATGCTGCCCGACGCCAACGGCCTCGACCTGTGTCGCCGTTGGCGCGCCGCGCAACCAGCGCTCGGCATCGTGATGCTCACCGCCCGCGGCGACCCGCTCGACCGGGTGCTGGGCCTGGAGATCGGCGCCGACGACTACCTGCCCAAACCGTTCGAGCCGCGCGAACTGGTGGCCCGGCTGCGCGCCTTGTTGCGACGCCAGGGGGCGCCGCATCCAGCCGGCGCAGCAGGTGGCGGCGCGATGTTGCGGTACGCCGGGCTGAGCATCGACCTGCTGCAGCGCGAAGTGCGGGCCTACGACCGGGTGGTGGCGCTGACCAGCATTGAATTCAAGCTGCTGGTCGCGCTGGCGCGTGCGCCCGGCCAGGCCCTGTCGCGCGAACAGCTGTGCGAGCAGGTGCAAAGCGGCACCTACCGCCCCCAGGAGCGGACCGTGGACGTGCAGGTGGCGCGCTTGCGGCGCAAGCTGCGCGACGCCAGCCCCGGGCAGGAATGGATCGACACCGTGCGAGGCGAAGGCTACGTGTTCGTGCCGCGCGGGCGTGAGGACTGATCAGGGGCCGCATGCGTCGTCGCTTCGACAGCCTGTTCACCCGCTTGCTGCTCGCGCAGGCGTTGTTCGCGGTGGTGCTGTTCACCAGCTTCGGTGCCGTCTACGTGCGCGACCGTAATGCCATGCTGGCGAGTGTCGCGGCGCAGCAATGGGCGCCGCCCCTGGCCGCCGCAGCGGCGGCGCAACCACTGCCGACCGGCGATGCCCTGCCCGTCGAGCGCCGCGCTGCGGTCCCGGACGATGCCGTGCGCCCCCGCGTGTTGGCGCCGCGCCTGCGCACCTTCCGGCGCGAGTTGCAAGCGCGTGGCGTGGCGGTCGGGTCGATCGCCTTCAGCGGGGACGGGAGCGCGCAGCGCCTGTGGCTGCAGGTGGACCCCGGCCACGGCGTCGCGCCCGTCTGGCTCGGCATCGACGCGCCCTTCCTGACGCCGGGCGACAGCCAGCGGGTGTGGCTGGGCCTGGGGCTGACGGGCTTGCTGGTGGTGGGGCTGGCATGGGCGCTGGCGCGCTGGCTGACCCGCCCGCTGGCACGTTTGCATCGGCGCATCCGCCGCGGTGAACCTGCGGGCTCGGCGCGTCCAGCCGGCTGGCGTGTGACACGCGAGATCGCCGAGATCGAGCACGCCTATGACGTGCTGCTGGCAAGGCTCGCGCAGCAGCAACGCGAACGTTCGCTGCTGCTGGCCGGTGTCTCGCACGATTTGCGCAGCCCCTTGAGCCGCATCCGGCTGGCCGCTGAGCTGTTGCCCGAAGACGAAGCCCATGCGCGACGCCGCGACACCATCATCGCCAATGTCGCCGCCGCCGACCGGCTGATCGAGAGTTTCCTCGACCTGGTGCGCACCGAACAATCGGCCACCCGCGAGGCCGTCGACCTGGCCGCCCTCGCGCGGCGGGTGGTGGCGGGCTTCGAACGTGAGGAGGCCGAGCTGCGGGTGGATGCGCCTCCGGTGCTCGAACTCACGCAGGCCGACCCGCATCTGCTCGAGCGCGCCTTGTTCAACCTGGTCGACAACGCGCTGAAGCACGGCCGGGCGCCAGTGCGGCTGCGCGTGAGCGCAAACGCGCACGAGGGGGTCATCGAGGTGCGCGACGCCGGCCCCGGCATCGCGCCGGACCAGCGCGAGCACCTGCTGCAGGCGTTCTCGCGCGGCGATGCGAGTCGCGCGCAGCCGGGCTTCGGCCTCGGGCTCGCGGTGGTGCAGCAGGTGGCGGCGCGCCTTGGCGGGCGCGTCGACATGGCAGGTGGACCGGGCGACTGGCGCGTGTCGATGCGGCTGCCGCTCGACGACCGTGGCGCCTTGCCCGGGTGAGACGTCAGCGGCTCAGCAGGTGGGCGACCCAGGCGTCGAGGCTGCGCAAAAAGCTGTCGACGCGGGCCGTGTAGGGCGACGCCAACCCGAGCTGCCGGTTGATCTCGCCGTGGCCCAGGTCTTCCGGCTGCACCTCGACCCGGCTGCCCAGCGCGACGGCCTTGGCGGCGAAGCGCTGCGCATCGGGGCAGGGGGCGGCGCGTTGGCTTGAACAAACCGCGAGCAGCGGTGCGGTGGCCTGCTGGAGCAGGTGGTAGGGCGACACCGTGGGCCAGTAGAGCGGGTCGGCGCCGAACGCGTCGTCGAACAGGCCCAAGTGGCGCTGTTCCATCAACTGCACCACGTCGAGCACGGCGCTGTCGAGCAGCACCGTGCCGAGCCAGGGGCTCACACCATGGCGTGCCGTCAGCGTGGGCGAGGAGGCGAGCAGGGCCGCCAGGTGGGCGCCGGCCGAATGGCCCATCAGGATGTAGCGGCGCGGGTCGGCGCCCCATTGCGCGGCCCGCTGCTGTGCGGCCGCGAAGGCGCGTGCCACGTCGCGGGCTTGCTCGTCCGGCTGGGCCTCCGGCAGCATGCGGTAGTTGGTCGAGATCAGCACGAAGCCTTTGCCGACCCAGTGCGCGACCTTGTTCTCGACCAGCGGCCCGTGGGCCTTGTCGCCGCGCTCCCAGCCGCCGCCGTGGACCAAAAAGATCACTGGCGCTGCCTGGGCGCGGGCCGGCAGGTAGACATCGAAGCGGTGTTCGGGACGGGCGCCGTAGGGCACGTCGCGGATCACGCGCGTGCCGGCTGGCAAGGTGGCAGCAGGAGCCGTAGCCCCGTCCTGAGCGGCCGCGGCGGCCTGGCGCTCGACCCAGCGCTCACGCAAGGGGCCCGCGTGGCAGGCTTGCCAGCCGAGCGCGAGCAGCAGCGCCGCCAGGCTGCAGCCGCGTGAGACCCGGTTGGGCTTAGATGTTGACCTCATGTGGTTTCCCCGTTGATGTTGCGTCGTTGCGGGGCATGGCAGCCCCGACGGCTGCATTGGGCCTCGGCTGCACGGGGGAAGGGCCGACAGCGGACGACGAATTGTGACAGTGCTGCAACATCGCGCCCCGCCGGGCCGGCGCATGCGTGTGGGTTGGACAGGTCCGAATCCGGCCAGCCAAGCGGGGGGCTGGCTTCGACACTGAGGGCCTGATTCATCACGCAACCAACCCAGAAGGACCCGCATGTCAGCACTCTCTCAAAAGGTCGCCCTCGTCACCGGTGCCAGTTCCGGTATCGGCCGCGCCGCCGCACTGCTGTTCGCCCGCGAGGGCGCCCAAGTCATCCTCGGCGCCCGCAACGGGGCCGCGCTGGACCGACTGGTGAGCGAGATCACCGGCAGTGGCGGCACGGCCTGCGCGCTGGCCGGCGACGTGCAGGACGAACGCTACGCAGCCGCCCTGGTGAACCTCGCGCAACAGCGTTTCGGCCGGCTCGACGTGGCCTTCAACAACGCCGGCACGCTGGGGGACCTGGGCCCGCTGCCCGAGCTGTCGCTGGCGGCCTGGCACCACACGCTGGACACCAACCTGACGGCGGCCTTCCTCGCCGCCAAGCACCAGGTGCCGGCCCTGCTGGCGGCCGGCGGCGGGTCGCTGATCTTCACCTCCAGCTTCGTCGGCCATACCGTCGGCATGCCGGGCATGGCCGCCTATGCGGCCGCCAAGGCCGGCCTGCTGGGGCTGGTGCGGTCGCTGGCCGCCGAGCTGGGGCCGCAGGCGGTGCGCGTCAATGCGCTGCTGCCGGGCGGGACCGACACACCGATGGCGCAGGCGATCGTGAGCGATCCGGCACAACGGACTTTCATCGAGGGGCTGCATGCGCTGAAGCGTCTGGCCGACCCCGAGGAGATCGCCAAGGTGGCGCTGTTTCTCGCGAGCGAGGCGTCCAGCTTCGTCACCGGCACCGCACTGCTCGCCGATGGCGGGGTGTCGATCACCCGCACCTGACGCGGCGCGCCGGCCCGGCTGCTGGGGCACGTCGCCCTGGCAGCCGGTGCGCCCTCAGCGTCGCTCGTCGGGGGCCGCGGGCGCCGGCGGATGGGCCTGCTGGTCGGCCGCGGCGAAGATGTTCCAGACGGCGATGAACATGGCCGCGATCACCGGGCCCAGCACGAAGCCGTTGAGGCCGAATACCACCATGCCGCCCAGCGTGGAGATCATCACCACGTAGTCGGGCATCTTGGTGTCCTTGCCCACCAGCACCGGGCGCAACACGTTGTCGACCAGCCCGATCACCATCACACCGTAGGCGATCAGCCCCAGGCCCTTCGCGAGTGCGCCGGTGGCGAGGAAATAGATCGCCACCGGCAGCCACACCAGGCCGGCGCCGACCGCGGGCAGCAAGGACAGGAAGGCCATCAGCACCGACCACAGCACGGCGCCGTGGATGCCGAGGAACCAGAACGCCAGCCCCCCGAGCGCGCCTTGAGCGATGGCCACCAGCACATTGCCTTTCACCGTGGCCCGGATGACGGTGGTGAAGTTGCTGAACAGCTTTTGCTTGTGGCGCGCGTTGATCGGGATGGCCTCGCGCACCCGCTTCGACAACGCGCTGCCGTCGCGGATCAGGAAGAACGCGAGGTACAGCGTGATGAAAAAGCTGACCACCAGGTTGAAGGTGTCCTGGCCGATGCTGAACACGCGCGTGGCAATCATCTGGCTGCCTTGTGCCAGGCTCGTCGTCAACCGTTGCTGCATCGCGCTGGCGTCGCCCAGCCCGAAGCGCTGCAGCAACTCGGTCACCCAGCTTGGCAGCGACGCCAGGATGCGCTGGAAGTAGGCCGCGAAGTTGAGCTGGCCGGACTGGATGCGCTCGTAGACGGCCGCGCCTTCCTGCACCAGCGACGAGGTCAGCAGCATCAGCGGCAGGATCACGATCACCAGCACGATGCCCAGCGTCGCCAGCGCCGCCCAGGTGCGCCGCCCTCCGAAGCGGGCCAGCAGCCGGCGGAACAGCGGCGCGAACAAGATCGCGATGATCGAACCCCACAGCACCGCGCCATAGAACGGCAGCAGGATCCAGCCGAAGGCCAGGGAGACGATCACAAGGAGCAGCAGGAAGAACTTGTCTTCCTGGGTCAGGGGGTCGTTCGGGGTCGGTGATGCCATCAGGTCGAGTCGAAGACGCAGCGGACTTCGACAGTAGCACATGGCGCGCCCGCGACCGGCCGGCCGCGTGGCGGCGCCGCCTTGCGGCCGGCACGCCGGCCACAGCCCCGACCCGCCCAGGGCGAACCGGGGGGCGAGTTGCACGGCCGGTGCCCGCCCCCCTAAAGTCGGGCGGTCCGGTTGGCCGGGAGGGGCTGCGTCGAGGGTGCGTTCAGCATCCGGATGCGCCCGATCGGCGCGCCGATGGTCATGAAGTGGTGGGTGTGCGATGAACGAGCTTCCCTTGCATGAAGGCGGCTGTTTGTGCGGCGCGGTGCGGTACCGCATCGAAGGCGAACCGCTGACCTCGGGCTTGTGCCACTGCGCGAGTTGCCGCCGCGCCAGCGGCGCCCCGGCGGTGGCCTGGCTCACCGTCCATCGGGACCGTTTTGATTGGCTGACCGGTGCGCCGTTCAGCTACCGCTCGTCGCCCGGGGTGCTGCGCACCTTCTGCGGCCAATGCGGCACGCCGCTGACCTATCGGCGTGCCGGCGAGGAGACGCTGGACGTGACCACCGCGACGCTCGATGCGCCGCAAGACTATCCACCGCGCGAGGACACCTGGCCCGAGGAGCGGCTGCCGTGGTTTCCGTGCCTTGCGTCCGAGGCGGGCGCCGCGCGGCTTGGCTGACGCCGGCGACCGGGGGCCTGTCAGGCGCCGTCGCGCGCATACAGGCGCCGCAGCAACTCTGCGGCCCAGTCGGGCAAGCCGTCGGACAGGCTTTCGACCTGGCCGTATTCATCCCCCTCGATGACCGCGCTGTGCTCGACCGTCGCGTCGCCCTGGACGGCGAGCCGCAGCCAGCCGTGGGCGCCGGCTTCCCATTCCAGCGCGATGACACCGGTGGGCTCGACCAGCACCTCGGGTGCGGGCCAGGGGGCCGCCACCAGGTCGAGCAGCCGCTCGGCATCGGCCACGGCAGCGTCGCTGGGCGGCGACCAGGCGCGACTGCGGCCGAGGGCATGGGCCTCGGCAAGGGCGGCGGCCAAAAGCGGTGACATGGGTAGGCGGATGGGTGGGCGAGAGATCAGGCGAGGATCTTAGTGCTTCGGCACGTGGCGCTCGACTTTGAGCGCCACGAGGTCGCGGGTTCTCGCGCGGGCGCGCGGGGCAATCGTCAGGGGGCCGGGTCGGTGTCGAACGCCGGGCATTCCCAGTCGAGCAGCTCGGCCAGCCGCCGCACCACCCATCCGGCTTCGGCGGCCGACACGCCGGCGTCCGGCGTCGACAGGCCCAGCCGGCAGCGCCGCAACACCTCGTCTTCGCGCAGGCCGTGGCTGCCGTGGTGCTGGTTGCGGGCATGTCCCACCAGTTGCTGCGCCAGGTCTTCGCAGAGGTCGTAGCGTGCGCGCAGCACGTTCAGCGGCACGGTCAAGCGGCGCCGTGCATCCGTATACAGCGCATAGAACGACGGCGGAATCTCGATTTGATACTCGTCTGACATGCCGCCGTTGTACCGCATCCGCGGCGTACCCGAGGGCGGTGCACTCAAGCACTGGCGGCGGCGACCACCTTGGCCACCGTGGCCGCCAGTTCATCCATCCGGAACGGCTTGTGCAGCAATTGCGCATTGGGGCCGACGGCGGCATGCAGCGCGTCGGTGTCGGCATAGCCGCTGGCGAACACGATGGGCAGGTCGGGGCAGCGTTCGCGCGCCGCACGGGCCACTTGTGCGCCGTTCATGCCGGGCATCGCAAAGTCGACCAGCAGCACGTCGGGCCGGCCCCGCTCGAGCGCCTGCAAGCCCGCCGGTCCGTCGGCGGCTTGCTCCACCGCATAGCCCAGCGCCTCGAGCATGTCGCGCAACAGGCTGCGCACGGCCAGGTCGTCGTCGACCACCAGCACCCGTGCGGGCCGGGCGCCTGCGTCGCTGCCGGCCTTGACGGCGCCGGTCGGCTGCCGTTCGCGGGTGGTGGCAGCGGCCGGGGCCGCGGTCCGCAGCAGCAACGACACCGCCGTGCCCTGGCTGGGCGCACTCTGGATACGGGCGGCGCCACCGACCTGGCGGGCGAAGCCGTAGACCTGCGACAGGCCGAGGCCGGTGCCCTTGCCCACCTCCTTGGTCGTGAAGAAGGGGTCGAAGGCGCGCGCCACGACCTCGGGCGACATGCCGGTGCCGGTGTCGGCGACCCGCAGCTCGACGTAATCGCCAGTGCCGAGTTCCGCATCGCGCTCCAGCCGTCGCACCTCGGTCGACAAGGTCAGTCGGCCGCCGGTGGGCATGGCGTCGCGCGCGTTGATGGCGAG
Source organism: Caldimonas brevitalea (assembly GCF_001017435.1). NCBI lineage: Bacteria > Pseudomonadati > Pseudomonadota > Betaproteobacteria > Burkholderiales > Sphaerotilaceae > Caldimonas > Caldimonas brevitalea. Next base: position 5,978,531 of record NZ_CP011371.1, on the reverse strand, counting down.
GTTGAGGACCGACATCTCGAGCTGGGTCGGCTCCGCCATCACGCTGTTGACGTCCGGGTGCAGCGCCAGCACCACCTCGATCGAAGGCCCGAGGGTGCGGGTCAGCAGTTCCTGCATGCCTTTGAGCAATTCGTTCACGGCGACCGGTTTCATCTCGAGCCGCTGCGAACGCGAGAAGGCGAGCAGCTGCGAGGTCAGCTTGGCGCCATGGCGGACCGAGCGCAGCGCGTTTTCGGCCCAGCTGCGCACCTGACCCGGCTGCTCGGCGAGGCGCCGGATCAGCTCCAGGTTGCCGGTCACGGCTTGCAGCAGGTTGTTGAAGTCGTGCGCGATGCCGCCGGTCAACTGGCCCACCGCTTCCATCTTCTGCGCCTGGCGCAGGTGTTCTTCGGCGCGTTGGCGCTCGGCCACCGCGGCGGCCACGCGTTGCTCCAGCGTTTCGTTGAGCCGCCGCAGCGCCTCCACCGCCGAGCGTCGGTTGTGCACGTCCTCGGTCATGCCGTACCAGCGCTGCACCCCGCCTTCGGCGTTGCGCCAGGCCAGCGCACGGGCGCGGATCCAGTGGTAGCTGCCGTCGGCGACCCGCATGCGGTATTCGACGTCATAGGTGGCGCCGGTCTCGACCGAGCGCCGCCAGGCGGCCTGCATCGCGGCGCGGTCCTGTGGATGCGGCAGTTGCATCCAGCCGTCGCCCAGGGCCTCCTCGCGCGACAGGCCCGTCAGGGCGAGCCAGCGCTCGGAGAAACTTTCGATGCGGCCCTGGGCATCCGCGGTCCAATGGATGCCGGGCGACAAATCGACCAGCAGCCGGTAGTGCTCCTCGCTTTCACGCAGACGTGCCTCGGCGTTGCGCCGGTCGCTGACGTCGCGGTAGAAGATGGCCAACCCGTCGGGCACGGGATAGGCACGCATCTCCAGCCACGCCGCCTGGCCGGTCTGCCACCGGTACTGGTGTTCCAGACTGATCGGCTGGCGTGTGTGCATCGCCTCTTTGTAGAGCCGTCCCACCTCCATCGATTCGGACCCCGGGTAGACCTCCCAGTGGTTGTGGCCGACCAACTGCTCGACCGGCCGCCCCTCCAGCCGCAGGCCCTCGGCATTGATGTCGAGGATGCGGAAGTCGTGGCCCAGCAGCAGGAAACCCTCGCCCATGCTGTCCAGTACCGCCCGCGCGCGGTCACGTTCGACGCGCAGCTCGGCTTCCGCACGGTGCCGGTCGGTGACGTCGCTGCCTTCGACGAAGATGCCAGTGACGTGGCCGTCGGGAGAGACGATCGGCTGGTAGACGAAGTCGAGGTAGTGCTCGACCAGTTCGGCACCCACACCGTGGACCGCGGTGCGCACCGACAGGCCCCGGCCGATGAACGGCTCCCCGCTCGCATAGACCCGATCCAGCAACTCGAAAAACCCCTGCCCCGCGAGCTCTGGCAGCGCCTCGCGTACCGGGCGGCCCAGTAGCTCGCGCGTGCCGAACAGCCGCTCGAAGGCGGCATTGGTCAACTCGAACACGTGCTGCGGACCTCGCATCACGCACATGAAGCCGGGCGCCTGGTGAAACAGGCGGTGCATCCGTTCGGTCTCGGCCAGGCGGCTGCGCTCGGCGAGCACCTGCCGGGTGGTCTCAGTGCAGGCGCAGTACATGCCGGCGACGGCGCCGCCCTCGTCGCGCACCGGCGAATAGGAGAAGGTGAACCAGGTCTGCTCTTCAAAGCCCCGCCGGCGCATCGTCAGCGGCAGATTCTCGAAGTAGCTGGCCTCGCCGCGCAGCGCGCGCTCGACCATCGGGCTGATGTCTTTCCAGATGTCGGACCAGACGTCGCGAAACGGGCGCCCCATTGCGGTCGGATGTTTGCCGCCGAGCACGCCGCTATACGCGTCGTTGTAGAGGAAACAAAGCTGCGACCCCCAGGCCACGAACATCGGAAACTTCGATCCGAGGACCAGGCTGATCACGGTTCGCAATGACGGCGGCCAGACCGCGGGAGCGCCGAGCGGCGTGGTCGTGTCGTCCAGGGCTCGCATCAGGGCCGCGGTCTCGCCACTGCCGGTGAGAAACGATAGGTCTGCACCGGCGGGGCCGGCACAAACAGTGGTCGGGAAAGAGGCCGGCGGCGCTGTATGCATGATTCAGCCCAGCAAGCCGCGCACCAGCCGCCGCGCGGGAACAGCCATTGCTCGATCAGGACATCCCCCGCGACGGGGGATGAAGGATCCGGCCTTGCCGCCGGCTACGTGATGGATCATCAGCAGCAAAGCTCTCCGCCGGCACGCCGGCCTGCCGGCACCGCCTCCGACGACCCGACCCAGGAACCGGACGCGACAGTCCCGTGTACGCCCCTCCATGGCCAGAAGGTCGGGGACGAGGTATTTCAGACCGTGGTCGACACCGCCCGCATGTCGATGATCCTGACCGACCCCTGCCAGCCCGGCAACCCGATCGTGTACGCCAATGCGGCCTTCTGCGAACTTACCGGCTATCGGCCGGACGAGGTGATCGGCCGCAACTGCCGTCTGCTGCAGGGGCCGCAGACCGATCCGGCCACCGTCGCCGAGATCCGTCAGGCCGTCGCCGAGGGGCGCGAAATGCACACCGAGATCCTGAACTACCGCAAGGACGGCAGTTCGTTCTGGAACGCGCTGTTCGTTTCGCCCGTCCACGACCGGGAGGGACGGCTCATCTACTTCTTCGGCTCCCAGCTCGACATCAGCCGTCGCCGCGACGCCGAAGAGGCGCTAAGGCAGGCGCACAAGATGGAAGCCCTCGGCCAGCTCACCGGCGGCATCGCCCATGACTTCAACAATCTGTTACAGGTGATCGGCGGTTATGTCGACGTGTTGCGCGTGCTGTCGCGGCCCGCGGACGGCGAAAACCCGCGGGTGGCCGAGGCGGTCGAGCGGGTGCATGCCGCGGTCGAGAAGGCCGGCGCGCTGACCCAGCAGCTGCTGAGCTTCGCGCGCAAGCAGCGCCTGCAGGGCCGCCTGGTCAACCTCAATCAGCTCGCCGCCGACCTGCGCGGTTTGGCGACCCGGCTGTTGGGCGACCAGGTCGTGCTGGAGCTACGGCTGGCCCCCGACCTGTGGAACTGCGTGGTCGACCCGGCGCAGTTCGAGGTGGCGCTGCGCCATGTGCTGCAGAACGCCCGCGATGCGATGCCGGACGGGGGCAGCCTGCGTATCGAGACGCGCAACGTGACGTTCGGGCGGCGCGACCTGAGCACCCACGGTGGCCTGCTCGAAGGCCGCTACGTCTGCCTGCAGGTGGTCGACACCGGCCGCGGCATCCCGCCCTCGCTGCTCGACAAGGTGATGGACCCGTTCGTCACCACCAAGCAAGAGGGGCACGGCACGGGGCTGGGCCTGCCGATGGTCTACGGCTTTGCCCGGCAGTCCGGCGGCGAGGCCCGGATCGCCTCGTCGATGGGCACCGGCACCATCGTGTCGCTGTACTTTCCGGCACAGGAAGGGCCGGAGCGCGCCGGCGAGGCGCGCGAGGCGGCGCCCCAGCCGCAGCGTCGACGCCAAGAACGCGTGCTGGTCGTCGACGACCGCCCCGACGTGGCTCAGTTGGCGGCCGCGATGCTCGAGAGCCTGGGCTACCAGGCGGTGGTGTGCGCCAGCCCGGCGGAGGCACTCGAGCAACTGCAGCGCGGCGGCGCGTTCGACCTGCTGCTGACCGACCTGATCATGCCCGGCGGCATGAACGGCCTTGCATTGGCGCGCGAAGCCCGGCGCTTTCAGCCAACCCTGCGCGTGCTGCTCACGACCGGCTATGCCGAGGCGACCTTGCAAGCGACCGGCGACGACGAAGAGCACCCGATGCTCTACAAGCCGTTCGGGCAGGCCGAGTTGGGGCGCAAGGTGCGCCAGGCGCTCGACGCGGCCCCCGCGGCCTGAGGGCGAATCATGCGAGGCCCCCCCGGACCCGTCATCGATGAGGGCGCCCTGTTGGCGGACAGGGCGTCGGCCGAGCGTGAACGCCGCCTGCAAGACCTCGGCCTGGGCGGCGTGGAGCGGGAACCGGCGCTCGAGCCGCTGGCCGAGGCAGCGGCTCGGGCGCTGCAGGTCTCGGCCGCCTGGATTGCGCTGCTCGATGCCGACACCCCGGCCGTGCAAGCGCGCTACGGTGCCGACGGCGACCCCCTGCTCGAAGCCTCGCTGCTGCGCCGGGTGGTCGACCGCGGCGACTGGGTCGAGCAAAGCGGCGAGGGCGGCACCGCGGCGTCGGCCGGCACTCCGCTGCGCTACCAGGGCGAGCCGATCGGGGCGCTGTGTGTGCTCGACAGCCGTCCGCGGCGCCTGGACGCGGAGCAGCGCCGAGCCCTCGAAGCCCTGGCCCGCGTGGCGGGCGCTCAACTCGAGGCGCGGCAACGCGCGCGGGAAGCCGCCGGCGAAGTGCGCCGGGCGCAGGACTTCGTGCGGGCCACCGGCGATTGGGTGTGGGAAACCGACGCGGCGCATCGCTGCATCGAACTGGCACGCACCGGCCCTGGCGGCACGCGCGCCGGGTTGCCGTGGGCGGTGGGCGAACCGCTGCCCGACGGCGTGCTGACCGACTGGCTCGGGCGTCGCGACGAGGAAGATCGCACGCTGCATGCGCTGCTCGACGCCGGCCTGCCGTTTCGCCGTGCCATCGCTCGCGTGAGCGGGCCGCAAGGTCCGCGCTACCTCGCCTTCAGTGGCGTGCCGCGCTTTGCCGCTGGCGGTGTGTTCGGCGGCTACCGGGGGGTGGCCAGCGATGTCGACCGGCTGGTGCAGGAGGAGCAGCAACTCGACCACCAGGACGTGCTGCTGAAGAAGCTGTCGGCGCACGTGCCCGGCGCCTTGTTCCAGTATGTGGTCGGCCCCGACGGCCGCTCGCGCTTCCCGTTCGCCAGCGAAGGCATCTGGTTGGTGTTCGAACTCTCGCCCGAACAGTGCCGCGAAGACGGTGATGCGGTGTTGCGACGGGTGCATCGCGACGACGCCCGGCGGGTGCTGCGCAAGCTGAGCCGCTCCGCGCGCGACCTGCTGCCGTGGACGCAGCAGTTCCGCGTGACGCTGCCGACGCGCGGCACCCGCTGGGTCGAGGTGCAGGCGTCGCCCGAACGCCTCACCGACGGCGGCACCTTGTGGCACGGGCTGGTCACCGACATCACCCAGCGCCAGCAGGTGCAGCTGCGCCTGACCCATGCGCTGGAGCGTTGGGAGATCGCGGCCCATCATGTGGGCATCGGCATCCTCGACGTCGTGCACGGCACGCGGCGTGTCGAACTGGACGCGGCGGCGGCCCAGATGCACGGACTCGGCGCGACCCCCACCAGCCTCGACGTCGGTCAGTGGAGCAGCTGTCTGGCAGCCGACGACCGTGCCCGTGTCATCGGCCGTTTCGCCGAGATGGGGCGCCACGGCGGCGATGCCACCGAGCGTTACCGGGTCGAAAGCGTGACGCCGGCGCGTGTTGTCGAGCTGACCCTGCGCTCGCTCAAGGACCCCGGCCGCGACGCCAGGCGGCGCACGCTCGGCACCTGCCGTGACGTGACGCAGCAGCTGGCGCTCGAAGCCGCCGAGCGCGACAAGGCGGCCGCCCAGCGTGCCAACGCGAGCAAGAGCGAGTTCCTGTCGCGTGTGAGCCATGAGCTGCGCACGCCGCTCAACGCCATCCTCGGCTTTGGCCAGCTGATGCTGTTCGACACCGCACACCCGTTGCCCGACGCCCACCGCGAGCGGCTCAAGACCATCCGGCTGGCCGGTGAAAAGCTGCTGGCGCTGATCGACGACATGCTCGACCTGACGCGCATCGAGCAGGGCAAGCTGCAATTGCACCCGCGCCCGGTCGATGTGCAGCGCGTGCTGACGCAGGCCTGGTCCCTGCTCGAGTCGCAGGCCCAGGAGCGCGGCATAGGCTACGAAAACGCGCTGACGGGCGCCGGTTGGGCGGTGCTGGCCGACGAACGGGCCCTGGGCCAGGTGCTGCTCAACCTGCTGTCCAACGCCGTCAAATACAACCGGCCGCAAGGCGCGATCCGCGTCTCGGGCCGGGTGCTGCAGCAGCAGCTGATCCTGTCGGTGGCCGACTCTGGCGTGGGCATGAGCGACGAGCAGCTGCAGCAATTGTTCCAACCGTTCAACCGGCTCGGCGCCGAACGCACCATGGTCAGCGGCACCGGACTGGGCCTGGTGATCGCCCGCGCGCTGACCGAGGCGATGGGCGGTACGCTGCGCGTGCGGTCGGGCGCCGGCAAGGGTACTACCGTGACCCTGACACTGCCGGTTGCCGAAGCCGAGGACGTGCCGGCGCGTGAGGCGACCGTCTGGTCGACGCTGGACGAAGCGGCGCTGAACGTCGAGCGTGAGGTGCTCTACATCGAGGACGATCCGGTCAACGTGATGCTGATGGAGCAGGTGCTGCAGGGCGACGGCCAATGGCGCATGGTGGCGGCCACCACCGGGGGCGAAGGCATACGCTTGTTCGACGACCTGCGCCCCGACCTCGTCATCATCGACATGAATCTGCCTGACATGAACGGTGCCCAGGTGATGAAGACGCTCAAGGCCGCGCCGGCCGGCCGCCGCGTGCGTTGCGTGGCGCTGTCGGCCGACGCAATGCCGCACCAGGTGCAAGCCGCGCTGGAGCAGGGCTTCGACGAGTACTGGACGAAACCCTTCGACGTGCGCGAGCTGCGCCGGCGTATGCGCGAGCTGGCATCGCACCCGACCACCGGCTGGGACCGCTGAGCGCGCTGGGAACAACGCTTGCCTCGACCGGCTGACCTTGCCTCACCGGCACCGGCCGGTGCCGCGGTTTCTCTCTCTCCCAGAACAAGTGAGCCACGATGAGCAGTGCTACGTTTCCCCCCGTCGCGGCGGCCGACCTGCCCGCCCGCTGCCGCATCACCTTGCAGGTCAACGGACAGCCGCACACGTTGACGCTCGATGCGCGGGTGAGCCTGTTGGATGCCTTGCGCGAACACCTCGGGCTGACCGGTGCGAAAAAAGGTTGCGACCGCGGCCAGTGTGGTGCCTGCACGGTGCTGTGCGAAGGCCGCCGCATCAACGCCTGTCTGACATTGGCGGTGATGCACGACGGCGACCGCATCACCACCGTCGAGGGGCTGGGCGAGCCGAGCGCACCGCATCCGATGCAGGCCGCCTTTGTCGAGCACGATGCCTTCCAGTGCGGCTATTGCACCCCCGGGCAGATCTGCTCTGCGGTGGCGCTGCTCGACGAAGTGCGCGCCGGCTGTGTCAGCGCCGCCACGCCGGATCTGGCGCAAGGGCTGCAGGCGCTCGACGACGACGAGATCCGCGAGCGCATGAGCGGCAACCTGTGCCGTTGCGGCGCCTACCCCAACATCGTCCACGCGGTACGCGCAGTGGTGATGGCGACGGACGGGCAGGGGTGAGGCGATGGACCCCGTGCATTACCAACGCGCGCACTCCATCGACGATGCCCTGCGCCTGATCGACGCGCCGGGCGCCTGCTTCATCGCGGGCGGCACCAATTTGCTCGACCTGATGAAGGGCGGCATCGCACGCCCGCAGCGGCTGGTCGACGTCAGCCGCCTGCCGTGGCAGCAGATCGAGCCACGGCCGGACGGCGGGCTGCGCCTTGGCGCCGGCGTGCGCAACAGCGACGCGGCCGACCATGCCGAGGTGCGGCGGCGCTACCCCTTGCTGTCGCGCGCACTGCTGGCCGGCGCCTCGCCGCAGCTGCGCAACATGGCGAGCGTCGGCGGCAACCTGCTGCAGCGCACCCGCTGCGTGTACTTCTACGACGACGGCTTCGCCCGCTGCAACAAGCGTCGGCCCGGCTCGGGCTGCGACGCCATCGGGGGGTTGAACCGGCAGCACGCCATCCTCGGCGCGAGCGAGCATTGCATCGCGACGCACCCGTCCGACATGGCGGTGGCGCTGTCGGCCTTGCGCGCCCAGGTGCAGCTGCGCAGCGCGGCCGGCGAGCGCAGCCTGGCGCTCGACGCGTTCTACCGGCTGCCGGGCGAGACGCCCGAACGCGACACCGAGATCGCCCCCGGCGAGCTGATCGTCGCGGTCGACCTGCCGGCCTCGGCCTTCGCACGCCACTGCCATTACCTCAAGGTGCGCGACCGCGCGAGCTATGCGTTTGCGTTGGTGTCGGTAGCCGCCGCACTCGATCTCGACGACAGCGGCCGGGTGCGCGACGCGGCGCTGGCCCTGGGCGGAGTGGCGCACCGGCCGTGGCGGGTGCCGGCCGCCGAGCAGTGCCTGGTGGGGCGGGTGCCCGACCAGGCGGCAGCACAAGAGGCGGCGGCGCTGCTGCTCGCGGGCGCGCGCGGCCAGGGGCACAACGATTTCAAGATCGAACTGGCACGCCGTGCCGTGGTGCGCGCACTGGCGCGTGCGGCGGCGGCCGGTGCAGGGGAGCAAAACGATGTCGGCAGGTCGTGAGCAGGAGCAGGGCGCGGGCGAACGGGCGGCGCTGGTCGGCCGGCCGGTCGACCGTGTCGACGGGCCCTTGAAAGTCTGTGGCCAGGCGAAGTACGTGGCCGACGTGGCGGTGCCCGGCCTGGTGCATGCCACGATGGTGCTCAGCACCGTGTCGCGCGCACGTGTGCGGCGCATCGACACCACGGCTGCGACGGCGCTGCCCGGCGTGCTGTGCGTGATGACGCACGAGAACGCGCCGCGCCTGCCCGAGGGTGGCCGGGCCGCGATCAAACCGCCGGCCGGGCGCACGCTCGCCCTGCTCCAGGACGATCAGGTCCATTACGACCGCCAGCCGATCGCCGTGGTGGTGGCCGAGAGCCTCGAGGTCTCGCGCCATGCGGCGCGCTTGCTGCAGGTCGACTACGAGCCGTTGGAGACCGCGCTCGACTTCGAAGCGGGCAAGGTCGGCGCGCACCCGCCCAAGGAGGCCCAGGGACAAACGCCCGACAGCGTGCGCGGCGACGTGGCGCCCCATTGGAATGCCGCGGCGCACCGCGTGGAGGCCGTCTACACCACGCCCACCGAGCACCACAACCCCCTCGAAACCCATGCCACGCTGGCCCAGTGGCACGGCGAGCGGCTCACCTTGCACGACTCGACGCAATACGTCTACGGCGTCCAGACCAGCGTGGCCAAGACGCTCGGCATCGCGCCCGAGCAGGTGCAGGTGATCAACCCCTACGTCGGCGGCGCCTTCGGCAGCAAGGGCTCGACCTGGTCGCATGTGGTGTTGTGCGCGATGGCGGCGCGGGCAGTGGGGCGGCCGGTGCGCCTGGTGGTCGAGCGGCCGCAGATGTTCGGCCCGGTCGGCAACCGGCCCCGCACCGAGCAGCACCTGCGGCTCGCGTCCGACACCGCCGGGCACTTGACCGCCGTCCAGCACGATGTGTGGGCCGAGACCTCGCGCATCGAAGACTGGCTCGAGACCTCGGCCTTGCTGACCCGCATGCTCTATTCGTGCGAGAACGTCGCCACCTCGCACCGGCTGGTCGGCCTCGACATCCCGGTGCCCACCTTCCAGCGGGCGCCGGGCGAATCGACCGGCAGCTTCGCGCTGGAAAGCGCGCTGGACGAACTGGCGGTGGCCGCCGGTGTCGACCCGCTCGCGATGCGGCTGCTCAACCACGCCGACCGCGACGAGCACAAGCAGCTGCCGTTTTCGAGCAAGTCGCTGCGCGCCTGCTACGAGCAAGGCGCCGCGGCCTTCGGTTGGTCGCGCCGCGACCCGCGGCCGGCGCGCCAGCGTGACGGCGACTGGCAGGTCGGCTACGGCATGGGCACGGCCACCTATCCGTCCAAGCGGATGGCCGCCGAGGCGTCGGCGTGTTGGCGCCCGGACGGTTCGGTGCTGGTGCGGTGCGCCACCCACGACCTCGGCACCGGCACCTACACCGCCTTGTCGCAAGTCGCCGCCGACACGCTGGGCCTGCCGCTGCGCTGCGTGCAGGTCGAGATCGGCGACAGCGCCTTGCCGCAGGCGCCGGTCTCGGGCGGCTCGATGACCATCGCCAGCGTCGCACCCGCGGTGCAGGACGCCTGCCGTGCCGCGTTGGCGCGATTGGTCGAACTGGCCCTGGGTGATGCCGCGTCGCCGCTCTACCAGGTGCCGCACGAACGGGTGCAGTGCGTCGGCGGCCGCTTGTGCCGGCGCGACGACCCGGCGCAGGGCGAGAGTGTTGCAGCCCTGCTGGCGCGCCATCCTGGGCAGCGGGTCGAAGCGCGCGCGCGCAGCCAGCCCGGGGCCGAGGCGCGGGCTTACTCGCGGCATGCCTTCGGCGCCGTCTTCGCCGAGGTGCGGGTCGACCGCGATCTGGGCGAGATCCGGGTGCCGCGGCTGGTCGGCGCCTTTGCCGTCGGCCGCTTGCTGAACGAGAAGACCGGCCGCAGCCAGCTGTTGGGCGGCATGGTGTGGGGTGTGTCGATGGCGCTGCACGAACACACGCTGCGCGACCCGCGCTACGGGCGGGTGGTGAACGCCAACCTGGCCGAATACCACGTGCCGGTGAACGCCGACATCGGCAAGATCGAGTTGATCGTCGTCCCCGAGGACGACCCGCACGTCAACCCGCTGGGCGCCAAGGGGGTCGGCGAGATCGGCATCACCGGCGTGGTCGGCGCGATCGCCAACGCGGTCTACCACGCCACCGGACAGCGCGTGCGCGAGCTGCCGATCACGTTGGACCGGCTGATATAGCGAGGCCCGGCTTGTCGCAGCCGGAAGGCACCGCCACAGCCCGTCCGTTTGCAAGAACGTCCCTGAGCGTCCGTGCCGAGTGAGCCGGTGGCAGCGCCCGGTGGCGCGGAAAGCGGCGCGGCCGAATCACAGGCGCGCCACCTCGAGCTTTTGGCCGCCGTCAGGGCGCTGGCATCATCGCGGCCGCACCCGTGCCCCCGATGAACAGCGTGGTGCCGTCCGGACTCACCAGCATGCGGTAGGTGAGACTGCTACCCAGACCGGCCGGAACCGCCCGTGCAGGCAGCACTTCGGGGTAAAAGCCGGCCACCGGGGCACCGGTGAGGTCGAAAGTCCGAATGGCCATCGCCGCGCGGTCGAAAACGTAGGCTCGGCTGCCGTCTGGCTGGATTGCAATGCCGCTGCTCGCCTCGCTGTTACTGGCACTCGCGGTGGGCAAGTGACCGAGCACGTTCGCGAGGGAAGCATCGTAGACCGTGGTGTGCGCGTTCCCGGCGTAGTCCCGTCCGGTCATCACGACGCGGTGCCCGGACCGGCTCACAGCCGGCTTGACGGTCGCGTCATACCAGGAGTGACCATGGTCGGCGAGACCATGGCGAGCGCGGGCGATCCTGCCCGTGGAAGCGTCGTAGTACACGGTCGGATGGGCGATGACCAGCGAAGATCCGTCGGCGCTGGCGCCGACCGAGGCTTGCGTGACCAGCAGGTCTGGGGTCAGGTAGAAAGCCGCGTCGTTGATCGAGTACAGACAAAGGTCGGCAAAACCGGAACCGTACACGCCGGATGTGACAAGCGCGAATCCTTCGTTGGTCACCTCCAACTCCCTCAGGTGCTGGAAGCCCTGAGAGAACGGTTGTGCGGCGGGCGTCGTGACGAGCGTCGTGAGCGTGACCGGGTCCTTCTGCATCAGAGCGTCATCGGTCAGCACCAGCAAGCGTGTGCCATCCGGCGTCAACGCAATGTCGCGCAGCCTCGGTACTCCCGAACCACTGGGCACTGAAGTGCCGTAGGTCGACAGCGGAAAGCGCATCAGCGTGTTGAATTCGGGCGTAATGCCGACCGCGGCGACGAACAGCACGCGGCGCTCCGCGTCATAGAGGAGGCCGCGCGTCTCCGTCAGGGTGCCGCCGTAGGGGAGCAGGCTCGCGGGGTACGCAACGGACGGGACAGCGACCAGGGTGCCGTCGAATGGAACCAGGCTGCCGCCGGCCTTCAACGTCACCGTGTGGCGACCCGCTGCAAGACCGGAATGGGTGGCGTGTATTTCGCTGTCACTGACGATGTTGAAGGCGGTCGCGGACGTGGTGCCGAAACTCACCGTGTCAATGCCGGCAGCACTGAACCCCTTGCCACGGATCACGACCTTGCCGGCGCTGCCCGCCGTCGTCAGGTAGGGCATCACGGTGTCGGACTGGACAGAGGGCTTGATCTCGTACGAGACCGGCAACGTCTTCGGGCTCCCTACGAGCTGCCCCGTGGCACAAGTGGGATCTTTGACGCAAGCCGTGACGGTGACAGTGCCGGTGAAATGTCCTGCCCCGAGGGTGGAGGGGTTTTCGGGCACGACCAGGATGGTTGCGGAGGAGTCGGTCGGATAAGTGGGGTCTCGCACGTCAGCGACCGCGCTTCCTGCATGGGACACCTTGACGTATAGCGGGCCGTCTAGCTCTCCGTTGACCGTCATGGTCACGGACGGCCAGGTCACCGCCGTCGCCGGACTCTTGGCGACCAAGGTCAGTGAATCAACCGAGAAGGTGACGCTGGCCTTGTTGGCCTCTGAACCGTCGGTTGAGCCGTCGCCGCTCGATCCCCCCGTCGTCCCACCCGTGGAGCTGCCCGTGGAGCCGCCCGTGGAGCCGCCCGTGGAGCCGCCCGTAGAGCCGCCCGTAGAGCCACCCGTAGAGCCACCCGTAGAGCCACCCGCGTTGATATCGGTCTCTTCCGTCTGGCTTCCTCCACCGCCTCCGCATGCGGTAAGAGCCAAACACAACAAAACCACGGCGCACCGAGGCGCACTTCTCGAAAACGTCAACATGGAAGATGGAGGTGGGTGGAAGGTTGGCGGCGAGACAACCGGGCTCGGCGGCGTGGAAACGTGCCGCTGGCTCTGATTTGAGCTGCCCCGGACAGGTTACTGATTGTAACTGTGCGATTGTTTTAGACGGCCCCCGGTTCAGGGGATGGCGGACGCCCCGGGGCACTTGGCCGCATCAGACCGACACTCGCCGAGTGCGAGGCCGCCCCCGGGTCTCGGCCAACGACGCGAATCGGGGTGTCACGGCTCGGCGTCGGCCGACGGGTCGCCCACGTACAACGCCGCCTCTGCCGGCAAGCGCTGCATCCGCGTCCGGGCCGTAGCATGTGCTCGCTCGCCGCGCAGCCACCATGTCGACAGGAACTCTCACCCTATGGACACGCTCTCCTCCTCTTTTGCCCGCCGTCGTCTGTTGCGCGGTTTCGCCGCCCTGCTCGGCGCGTGCGCCGCACTGCCCGCGGCGCACGCCCAGACCTGGCCGACCCGCCCAATCACCCTGGTGGTGCCGTTCCCAGCCGGCAGCGCCACCGATCTGCTGGCCCGTGTGCTGGCCGAGCAGATGAGCCGGCAGCTGAAACAGCCGGTCGTGATCGACAACAAGGCCGGCGCCAACGGCACCATCGGCACGGCTGCGGTGGCGCGCGCCGCGCCCGACGGCTACACGCTGTTGGCCGCCACCAGCACCACCCATGCGGCCAATGCTTCGCTGTACCGACGTCTCCAGTACGACCCGATCAAGGACTTCACGCCGATCTCGCGGCTGGCGCAGATCCCGTTCGTGATGCTGGTCCACCCGCAGGTGCCGGCCCAGACGCCCCAGGCCCTGGTCGCGCACGCGCGGCAGAACCCGGGCAAGCTGGCCTGGGGCTCGGGCTCCAGCGGCAGTTTGATCCCCGGCAGTGCCTTCGTCGCGGCCAACCGGCTCGACATGCTGCACGTGCCTTACAAGGGCGTGCCGCCGGCGGTGATGGACACCGTGGGCGGTGCCATCCAGGTCACCTTCGCCGACTTCTCCACCGCGCTGCCGCAGGTCAAGGCCGGCAAGCTGCGCGCATTGGCCGTCACCTCGGCGCAGCCGCATCCGATGCTGCCCGGCGTCGGCCCGATGTCGGCGGTGGTGCCCGGGTTCGAGATGACCGCCTGGTTCGCGCTCTACGCGCCGGCCGACACGCCGGCGGCCGTGGTCGACAAGCTCAACCGCGCCGCGGCCGCCGCACTCCGTGACCGGGGCGCGCAACAAAAGTTGGCACCCGGCGGCTTCGAAGTCACGCTCAGCTCGCCCGCGGAGCTGGGGTTGTTCGCGGCCAAGGAGACGCTCAAATGGGCCAAGGCCGTGAAGGAGGCGGGCATCGCGGTCGAGTGAGGCGGGCGGTCGTGGTGCTGTACCTGTCCGGACACTGACACAGTGAGGTGTACAGCCGCGCCGGCTGTGTCTTGGTGCGCCGCGGACCGGGCCCTATCGTGGCCGCATGGACGCACTACACGACACCCCTTTGCTGACGACGCGGCCGCGGCCCGCCGCCCACGGCCGCCTCGGGTGGGTCGCATGGCTCGAGCGCTTCGGCCGCGCCCTGCACCTGGCGCTGATGGACCACGAACAGCGCTATCTCTACAACGCGGTGGACCTGGCCGACCTGGAGCGCCGGCTGCGAAGGCTCGAGCAGGGCGACCGGACGTTGTGGCCACGGGAGTGGCTGTGAACCCGGTTGGCTGTTCGGCATTTGACACAATGCCCCGACGTCGCCACTCCTTCAGGCCCCACCGATGATCCCGCTCGACCGTGACTCGTCCGTGCCCCTGGCCGGCCAGATCGAAGCCGGCCTGGCCGCTCGCATCGGCGACGGTCGGCTCGCCCCCGGCATGCGGCTGCCGTCGATCCGCCAGCTCGCGGCCCAGCTCGCGGTCAGCCCCAACACGGTGGTGCTGGCCTACGACCGGCTGGTCGCCGCCGGCCTGATCGAATCGCGCGGCACCATCGGCTACCTCGTCTGCGAGACGGAAAGCCCGCCGCCCGAGCTCGAGCCGCTCGAGGCCGGCGAGGAGCAAGACCCGGTCTGGCTGGCGCAGCAGGCCAGCGACCAGCGCCCCGGCGTGCTGCTGGCCAGCAGCGGCGCCTTGCCGCTGGCCTGGCTGGAAGACGGCATCCCGGCGTCGCTGGTGCAGCGAGCCTTGGCCGCCTGCACTGGCGGCATGGCCGCGCGCTGCCCCGCCCAGGGCCTGCCGGCGCTGCGCGAGCGTATTGCAATGCTGATGCGCAGCCAGGGCATCGCCGCCGATGCCGGGCGGGTCATGACCACCTTCGGCGCCACCCAGGCCCTCGACCTGATTTGCCGCGCTTTCCTGCGGCCGGGCGACCGCGTGCTGGTCGAAGACCCTGGCTTTTTCCTAATGTTCGGGCGGCTGCGCCAGGCGGGCGTCGATGTGGTGCCCATCACCCGGCGGCCCGACGGACTCGATCTGGCCGAACTCGAAGCGGCGCTGGCCGAGCACCGGCCCCGCATGCTGTTCGTGCAAAGTGTGCTGCACAACCCGACGGGCTGGGGCAGCAGCGCCGCCAACCTGCACCGCCTGCTGACGCTGGCTGAACGGTACGACCTGCTGATCGCCGAAGACGATGTGCACGGGCATTTCCTGCCGGGCCAGGCGACACGGCTGGCCCAGTTGTCGGGCCTGTCGCGCGTCATCTACTTCTCGAGTTTCTGCAAGGCCTTGAGCCCGGCACTGCGGCTCGGCTGGCTGGCCGCCGAGCCGGCCCTGCTGAAGCCGCTGCTGCGCGAGAAGGTGTATTCGGTGCTGACCACGCCGGCGCTCAACGAGTTCGTGCTGCTCGAACTGCTGGCCAGCGGCCGCTTTCGCAAGCATGTGGAGCGGCTGCAGCAAAAGCTCGCGCAGGCGCGCATCGCGTCCATCAGCCGTTTGCAGCAGGCCGGAATCGTGTTCGAAGACGGCGTCGGCGAAGGCGGCTTGTTCTTGTGGGGTCGCGTGCCGCAGGGTGTGGACATCGAGCTGCTGGCCAAGGACGCCTGGCGCAACCGCATCGTGCTCGCCGGCGGCGCGTCCTTCCGGGCCCGGCCGCTGGCCGCCGACGGCTGGTTGCGGTTCAACGTCGCGCACAGCCAGCATCCGCGCCTCGCCGATTACCTGACGCAGCGTTTCCAGGCGCTGTCGGCCGGCGGCAGCACCCTGTCGCGGCTGGCGTCGATGCCGCTCGACGGGCTCCCGACCTGAACCGCGGGGCAGCCAGGGCGGCAGTGTTATTCCCTGGCGGTCCGGCGGGTCGGCGCGGCAGCCCACCACGGCCCTGGAGGGGCTTGGATAGACTGGCCTGGTTCTCCGACTTGGCCCGCCCCATGAAAATCGACTTCGTTTCCGACGTTTCCTGCCCCTGGTGCATCATCGGCCTGCAATCGCTCGAGCAGGCGCTGCAGCGGCTCGGGGGTGAGGTGCAGGCCGAGCTGCACTTCCAGCCCTTCGAGCTGAACCCCGGCATGCCGCCCGAGGGGCAGGACATCGACGAACACCTGGCGCAGAAATACGGCGCGACGCCCGAGCAGAGCGCGGGCAACCGCGAAGCCATCCGCGCCCGCGGCGAGGCGGTCGGCTTCAACTTCCGGATGGACAAGCGCAGCCGCATCTACAACACCTTCGACGCACATCGGCTGCTGCACTGGGCTGAGCTGGAAGGTCGCCAGCGCGAACTCAAGCATGCGCTGTTCCGCGCCTATTTCACCGAGGGCCAGAACCCCGGCGACCACACGCTGCTGGCCGGTTTGGCCGAGGAGGTCGGGCTGGACCGGGCGCGCGCCGAGGCCATCCTCGCGTCCGACACCTATGCCGAAGAGGTGCGCGAGCGTGAGCGCTACTACCTGGAGCGTGGCATCCACTCGGTGCCGGCGGTGATCGTCAACGACCGCCATCTGATCCAGGGCGGCCAGCCGCCCGAGGTGTTTGAACGCGCCTTGCGCCAGATCGTCGCCGAGGGCTGAAGCGGTCGCGGGGCCAGGCTGGGCCCCACCTGACCGAGGGGGGCGCTGGCGTGCGCGGGCGTCGGCGGCTCTGGTAAGTTCGCTGCGTTTGTGGTGCCTTGCAGGCGGCGTCCACGGCGCTGCCCTACCCACCCCGTCCCCTCTCGATGATCAAACTGGTTTGCTCGCTGTCGGCCTTGTGCTGTGCCTTGGCGCTCGGCGTCGCCGCGCAGGCGGCCGAGCCGCCGCCCGAGGCGGTGCTGATCCCTTTGCTGCGCGCCGAGGCGATGGCCTACGAGTACGGCGACGCCGGCATGCCGCGCGACGCCCGTCGGGCGGCAGCCCTGTATTGCGAAGCCGCTCGGCTGGGCGATGCCGAGGCGCAGTTCAACCTCGGCTGGATGTATGCGAACGGCCGCGGCCTGGAACGCAACGACTCGCTGGCCGCGTTCTTCTTCCAGGCGGCCGCCGAACAGGGGTACGAACAGGCGCAACGCATGTTGCAGACGGTCGGCGGGCCGACCACCGAGGTGCCGGAGTGCATGCGCAGCGCGCCGCCGGCGCCTGCCACCCGGACCACCGCCTCGGCCTCGGCCAGCGCCGCACTGGCGCCGTTGGCGAAGGTGGCCCCGCCGTCCATCCTTGCGCTGGTGCAGAAGATGGCGCCTGAATACCGCGTCCAGCCGCAGCTGGCGCTGGCCATCATGCAGGCCGAGTCCAATTTCGACACCGTCGCTCTGTCACCGCGCAATGCCAAGGGTTTGATGCAGCTGATCCCGGCAACGGCCGAGCGTTTTCGGGTCCGCAACCCCTACGACCCGGCGCAGAACATCCGCGGCGGGCTGGCCTACCTGCGCTGGCTGCTGGCGTATTTCGAGGGCGACGTGACGCTGGTCGCGGCCGCGTACAACGCCGGCGAGGGCACCGTGGAGCGCTACCGCGGTGTGCCGCCCTACCTGGAGACGCGGCGTTATGTGCAGCGCATCCGGCAGGCGGTCGGCGATGTGCTGCATCCGTTCGACCCTAGCGTCACGCGGCCCTCGCCTTGGCTGCGGCAAATCCGCCAGCCGGCGGGGGCGCGGTGAGCGGGCGCACGGCCGCTTCCCGCGCTCACACCAGGCTCTCGACCACCCCGCCATCGACCCGCAAGCCGGCACCGGTCGTGGCCGAGGCCTGCAGCGAGCAGACATACACGATCAGGTGCGCCACCTCCTCGGGTGTGGCCGCGCGGCCGATGATGGAACTGGCGCGCTGCGACTTGACGAAGGCGGTCGCGGTGTCTTCGACCGAGCGGCCGGCGCGTTCGGCGCTCGGCTTCAGCATCGATTGCACCCCTTCCGACAGCGTCGGCCCGGGCAACACCGCGTTGACCGTCACGCCGGTGCCGGCCATACGCTTGGCCAGGCCGCGCGAGACCGACAGGTTGGCCGTCTTGGTGACGCCGTAATGGATCATGTCGGCCGGGATGTTGAGGCCCGACTCGGACGACACGAACACCACCCGGCCCCAGCCGCGTTCGGCCATGCCCGGGAGGTAGGCGCGCGACAGCCGCACGCCCGACATCACGTTGACCTCGAAGTAGCGGCTCCATTCCTCGTCGGGTACTTCGAAGAAGTCGCGCGGGCCGTAGATGCCGACGTTGTTGACCAGGATGTCGGCGGCGGGCTCGGCCCGCACCAGTTGGGCACACCCTTCGGCCGAACCGAGGTCGGCGGCGACGCCGCGCACCTGAGCGCCCGGCACGGCCTGCCGCAGGCGCGCCATCGCCTCGTCCACCGCCTCCTGTTTGCGGCCGTTGACCACCACCGCGGCCCCGCAACTGGCGAGGCCGGCTGCCACGGCGTAGCCGATGCCGACGGTGGAGCCCGTGACGATGGCGGTCTTGCCGGAAAGTACGATCTGCATGGGGTTCCTCGCTTCGTGTAGCAGGCGCTGCTGCACGCCGCCGGCGCCGGTATGGCGCACTACCAGGGCGCGCACGCCCTGCGTAAGCCGGTCCCGGGCGTGCCCGAATTCGGGCCGGCTCGACCGGCGCCGGGCGAAGCCGGCGTCAGACCCGCACTTCCTGATGGTCGCCCATGTCCTTCGGGCGCTGGCCGGTGACCGCGGCCTTCGCCATCTTGAACAGCTGCGTCATCTTGCTGGCTTCGACATCCCAGTATTCGGCATGGTCGATGTGCACCGCCAGCAGGCCGACGTCGGGGTCGGTGGGGCCCTTCGGGAACCAGGCTTCGGTGGGGGTGTTCCACAGTTCCTGCTTCTTGGCGATGTCGTCGACGAAACGGCCGAAACCGGCGATCGAGACGTAGCGGTCCTTGTCGGGGTCGGCATAGCTGATGTTGACGGCACCGTCGTCCTTCAGGTCGAGGGCCGGCTCGCTGCTGAGCGAGACGAAAAACCACAGCACGCCGCCTTCGTCGATCGAGCGGTTCTGCGTTGTCATCGGCCGCGAGCGCAGCTGGCCGTCGTGGTGGCGGGTGGTGAGCATGCCGAAACGGATGCCGCGGATCATGTCCCACAGGCGTTCCTGGGGCGAGGTGTCGTGTAGCAAAGCCATCGAGCTTCTCCGTTGGGTCGAGAGAGGAGGGGAAGGGGAGGGGCCGGGTACCGGTCGGGGAACGACCGGCACCCGGCATGCCCGCCGCAATGCCTGGCAAAAGTCAGAGGCTCAGGCCATCGGCGTCGGGGTCACGGGTGGTTCGTGCACCGGCTCAGGGTGGCCGGGGGGCAGCGGGTCGTCGATCGGCGCGGGCGGCAGATCGGGGCCGGGCGGCGGCGCCTGGGGCGGCGCCGGCGGCGGCTCGTTGGGTGGGGTCGGCGGGTCGCTGTGCGCCCGCGCTCCGCCTGCGGCCGCCGTCACCCCGAGGCCCACGTAGGGCGCCCGGGGTGCGACGTCAATGACGGCGGTCAAGGTGGTCCTTCGCCCGTTCCTTGGCGTCGCCGTAGTCGCCGCGCATGTCGCCGACGTTCTTCTGAACGCGGCCCTTGGCTTCGAGGCTGAGATCGTCGGTGGCCCGGCCGGCCATTTCCTTCGTCTTGCCCTTGGCCTGCTCCATGCGTCCCTTCAGTTGATCGCGATTCATGGCGAGTCCTTTCTTTCCAGTTGCGAGTGCCGGGTCGGCAGGGCCGCGCCCGACAACTCCACTGTGCGCCGACCGGCCGCTCACGCCTGTCGGCGCGCTGACGGCGAGGCCGTAGGACAAACCACCACAGTCGGACGACCGCGCTCAGGCCAGCGCTTCGTCGAGCACTTCGATCCAGTGTTTGACCGGCGTTTCGGTGCCGCTTTGCAGGTGCTGGATGCAGCCGATGTTGGCCGAGACGATGGCCTGGGGCGCCAACGGCATCAGCTGCGACAGCTTGCGGTCGCGTAGCTGGTAGGCGAGGTCGGGCTGCAGCACCGAATAGGTGCCGGCCGAGCCGCAGCACAAATGCGATTCGCCGACCGCCAACTCGACCTCGAAGCCCAGCTCGCGCAGCCCGGCCTCGACACCCCCGCGCAGTTTCTGCCCGTGCTGCAGCGTGCAAGGCGGATGGAAGGCGAGCTTGGGGCGCGGGGCGTCGGCCGCCCAGCGCGGCTTCAGCTGGGCCACCAGGTCGGGCAGCAGCTCGGACAGGTCGCGGGTCAGCTCGCTGACGCGGCGCGCCTTGTCGGCGTAGGCGGGGTCGTGCTTCAGATGCTGCGCATAGTCTTTCACCATCACGCCGCAGCCCGACGCGTTCATCACGATCGCCTCGACCTCCCCGCGCACGATGGTGGGCCACCAGGCGTCGATGTTGCGGCGCATGTCGGCCAGGCCGCCTTCGTGGTCGTTCAGATGGGTGCGGATGGCGCCGCAGCAGCCGGCCTCGTCGGCCACCATCACCTGGATGCCGGCGGCGTCCAGCACGCGGGCAGTGGCGCTGTTGATGTTGGGCATCATGGCCGGCTGGACGCAGCCGGTCAGCATCAGCACCTTGCGAGCGTGCTGGCGCGTCGGCCAGCGGTGGGCACTGCCGCTGCGGTCGGCCGGTGGCACCTTGTGCTTGAGCGCGGCGGGCAACAAGGGGCGCACGGCCTGGCCCAGTTTCATGGCCGGCCCGAACAGGGGCGACGTCAGACCTTCCTTCAACAGCTTGCGGGTCATGCGTTCGCCGCGCGGGCGCTCGACGCGCTCTTCCACAACCTGGCGGCCCAGCTCCACCAGCCGGCCGTATTGCACGCCGGAGGGGCAGGTCGATTCGCAATTGCGGCAGGTCAGGCAGCGGTCGAGGTGCAGCTGGGTGCTGCGCGTGACCGGCTGGCCTTCGAACACCTGCTTCATCAGATAGATGCGTCCGCGCGGCCCGTCGAGTTCGTCGCCGAGCAACTGGTAGGTGGGGCAGGTCGCGGTGCAGAAGCCGCAATGGACACAGCTGCGCAGGATGGCCTGGGCCTCTTCGCCTTCGGGGGTGTCCTGGAACTCGGGAGCGAGATGGGTTTGCATGGGCGGGTATCGGGCCGGGTCACAGCCCGGGGTAGAGCCGGCCGGCGTTGAAGATGCCGGCCGGGTCGAAGGCGTGTTTCAGTTGTCGGTGCAGGCGGTCGAGCGGCGTTTGCAAGGGGGTGAACACCCCGGGGCGCGGCTCGCGGGTGCGAAACAGCGTCGCATGGCCGCCGGCGGCTTTGGCCGCGTCGCGCAGCGTGGCGTCGGGGGCGGACGTGCACAGCCAGCGCTGGCCACCGAACCATTCGATCAGTTGGTCGCCGGCGAGTTGCAACGGCGGGGCGGTGGGCGCCACCGACAGCCGCCACAGGCTCGCGCCGGCCTCGACCGCCGCCTCGGCCGCGGTGAAGAACTCGTCGCGGTGGTCGCGCAGCCCGTCCCAGAAGCCGGCGGCCTGCACCGGGTCGATCAGCTCGCCGCCCAGCTTGCGCACGGCGGCCGCCACGGCGGCCTGGGCGCCGCGCAGGCGCAGCACCAGCATGCCGTCCCACCAGGCGCTCGCGTTCAGCGGCAGCGGTTGACCGCACCATTCGTTGAGGCGCTGTATCGCGGTGCCCGCGTCCATCTCGAAGCGCAAAGTGGCCGTGGCCGGCACGATCGGCAGCACCTTCAGCGACACCTCGACGATCACGCCCAGCGTGCCGAGCGAACCCGCCAGCAGGCGCGAGACGTCGTAGCCGGCGACGTTTTTCATCACCTGGCCGCCGAAGCTCAGCACCTGCGCGCGGCCGTTGAGCAGCGTGGCGCCGAGCACGAAATCGCGCAGCGAGCCTACCGCCGCCCGGGCCGGGCCGGACAGGCCGGCGGCCACCATGCCGCCCACGGTGCCGGCGCCACCGAAACGCGGCGGCTCGAAGGGCAGACACTGGCCGTGCTCGGCCAGCGCGGCTTCGAGTTCAGCGATCGGCGTGCCGCAGCGGGCGGTCACGACCAGCTCGGTCGGCTCATAGCTCGAAATGCCGGTGAGCGGCGTGACATCGAGCACGTCGGCCTCGGTGTCGCCGCCGGCTTCACCGTAGAAGGCCTTGCTGCCGGCGCCGTGGATCGACAGCCGGCCGCCGTCGGCGAGCGCGGCGCGGACCCGTTCGACCAGCACCTCGAGTTCAGGCGGGGGCAGCGGCGACACGGGGGCGGCCGGCAGCGGGAGATCGGTGATCGGGGTCGCGTTCAAAACCGCTCCAGGTCGGCAAACGGCAGCAGGCCGCGGCGCACGTGCATCTTGCCGTACTCGGCACAGCGCTGCAGGGTGGGAATCACCTTGCCCGGGTTGAGCAGGCCGGCGGGGTCGAAGGCGTGTTTGAGCGCCAGCATCTGCTCGCGTTCCTCGGGCGAGAACTGCACGCACATCGAGCTGAGCTTCTCGACGCCGACACCGTGCTCGCCGGTGACGGTGCCGCCCAAGGCGACGCTGGTCTCCAGGATGTCGGCGCCGAACAGCTCGCAGCGGCGCAGCTGGTCAGGGTCGTTGGCATCGAACAGGATCAGCGGGTGCAGGTTGCCGTCGCCGGCATGGAAGACGTTGGCGCAGCGCAGGCCGTACTGGGTTTCCATCTTCGCGATGGCCTCGAGGATGTCGGCCAGGCGCTTGCGTGGGATGGTCGAGTCCATGCACATGTAATCAGGGCTGATGCGCCCGCTGGCCGGGAAGGCGTTCTTGCGCCCGCTCCAGAACTTCAGGCGCTGCGCTTCGTCGCGGCTCACTTCCACCCGCGTGGCGCCGGAGCCGACCAGCACGTCGACCATGTGGCCGATCTCCTCGTGCACTTCCTCGGGCGTGCCGTCGCTCTCGCACAGCAGGATGGCTTCGGCCTTGAGGTCGTAGCCGGCGTGCACGAAGTCTTCGACGGCGGCCGTCATCGGCTTGTCCATCATCTCGAGGCCGGCCGGGATGATGCCGGCCGCGATCACGTTGGCCACCGCGTCGCCGGCCTTGCGCACGTCGTCGAAGCTGGCCATGATGCAGCGCGCCAGCAGCGGCTTGGGCACCAGCTTGACGGTCACCTCGGTGACCACGCCCAGCATGCCTTCGCTGCCGATGAACACCGCCAACAGGTCGAGCCCGGCGGTGTCGAGCGCGTCGCTGCCGAGTTCGAGCGGCTCGCCCTCGACCGTGTAGCCGCGCACTTTCAGCACGTTGTGCAGGGTCAGCCCGTACTTGAGGCAGTGCACGCCGCCCGAGTTTTCTGCCACGTTGCCGCCGATGGTGCAGGCGATCTGGCTGCTCGGATCGGGCGCGTAGTAGAGCCCGTAGCGGGCCGCGGCCTCGCTGATCGCCAGGTTGCGCACGCCGCTTTGCACCACCGCGGTGCGGGCATAGGGGTCGACCTTCACGATCTTGTTGAAGCGCGCGAGGCTCAAGGTCACCCCCAAACGATGCGGCAAGGCGCCGCCGCTCAGGCCGGTGCCGGCGCCGCGTGCCACCACCGGCACCTGCAGCGTGTGGCAGGTGCGCAGCACGGCGGCCACCTGGGCCTCGGTTTCGGGCAGCACCACCACCATCGGCTGTTCGCGGTAGGCCGTCAGGCCGTCGCATTCATACGGAACCGTGTCTTCGCGGCGCCACAGCAGTGCCGACTCCGGCAGCAGCGCGCGCAGCGCGGCCACCACCTCGGCCTGGCGCCGTTGGCGCTCGGACTCGGGCGTTTCGGCCGCGGTGCCGGCGGGGGCCGCCGCCAGGGCCTGCTGCGGTCGCAGGGGGGCATTCATCTTGATCTCCTGTCCGGAGGCCGCCAGCAGTTGCGCGCGGCCAGCCGCGACTGTACTTCGGCGCGCGGGGAGTCCTGGGACATGCGGGGCCCGGCGGGCGGTGAGCAGTTTTGACTCGGGCGCAAAAGCGCCCGGCCTGCCCGCCCTTCAGCGGTGGTGGTGGTGGTGGTGGTGGTGCGGCGGCGGCTCGACCAAGAGCGAGGCCGGCTTGTCGGGCG
Organism: Caldimonas brevitalea; assembly: GCF_001017435.1. Taxonomy (NCBI): domain Bacteria; kingdom Pseudomonadati; phylum Pseudomonadota; class Betaproteobacteria; order Burkholderiales; family Sphaerotilaceae; genus Caldimonas; species Caldimonas brevitalea. The sequence goes on along the minus strand of NZ_CP011371.1, from coordinate 5,954,502 downwards.
GGCGGCGCGGCGTCTTCGATGGCGGCGGGGCGGGGTGCGCCGGCGGTTGCAGCCAGGGCGGACGGCCGATCGGCGGCGCGACCGGATACCGGCCCGGCACCACCCACACCGGCTGCGATTCCGCCTGGGCCCGGGCGGAGCGCTCGCGTTCGGCGGCCAGCTCGGCCTGCGCCTGGTCGCGGCGCAGGCGTTCGATTTCCAGCTGGGTGTCGAGCTGCTGGCGCGATTCGAGGTTGCGCTGCACCCGCTCGGCCGTCTGGGCGGCCTCCTGCTGGGCGGCCGCGCGCCGGGCGGCGGCCTGGGCCGGGTCGTCGGTGGGCACGTTCCAGGTTTTCAGGATCACGGCGCCGGGCACCGGACGGTCGGTGATCACCACCTGGCCGTCCGGCAGGCGTTGCTGGTAGATCGCTTGTTCCGCCGCGGCGGTGGGCGTGGCCGCGCCGAACCACAGGGCGCCGGCGAGCAGGACGAACCAGCCGGCGGCGTCGGGCAAGGGCAGCCGGCGGCGACAGGCGAGAGAGGCGGCGGGGGTGAGCGGCATGGCGGGAGTTGGACCGGATCGGCGCGGTGGGGTTCCGTGCACGGCCTAGGCGCTGGTGAACACCGTCAGCACACCGGTGTAGCCGTAGAGGTGATGGTGGGCGATTTCACCGCCGGCGAAAAAGCCGACCAGCGGGACGTCGCCGAGCGCGTGACGCACCAGTTGCAACTCGGCTGACGGGGCACCGAAATGCGGCCCGCCGCGCCCGGCACAGCTCACGTAGATGGCGCCGACGATGGCGCGAGCGGCTGTGGCCGAGGTGACGGCGCTGGCGTCGGTGGCCGGCGACGGCGGGCTGAGCGGCCGGGCCTCCTGCGGCAGGTGCTCGGGTTCGATCTCCTCGCGGATCTCGGTGCAGATGCGCACCAGGTCGCGCCGCGCTGCCTCGGCATGGCGGGCGCAGAAGGCCAGCTGCATACCCAGGCTCGGCTGCTCCGCCACCGCGATGCCGCGCTCGTGGGGGTCGATGCCGATCAGGTGGCGCACCAGGGTGTCGGCGCCGAACTGGCCGGGGCGGGCGATCGCCGGTGTGTCGGCGTCGCTCAACCCGACCAGGGTGGCCTGCAGGCGCGGCAGCGCCTTGCGGGGTTCGTCGGGGTCCAGCTGGAGGTCGCGCAGCAGGCAGTCGAGCGCCGGTTCGCCGTCGAGCGTCGCGATGACGTTACGGTCCACGCCGGTGATGCGGCGCGCGGGGCCGACCGGCTGGCAGCCCTGTGTGACGCGCGACATCAGCTGCACCGAGGTGTCGAAGGCCACGCCCGACAGGCCGCCTTCCAGGACGCGGTCGGCGATGTGCACCGTGCGCGTGCGCGCGGCGGCGAGGCCGCCGAACAAATAGCCGCTGCGGGTGCGGTCGGCCAGTTCGGCCAGCAGTTCGCCCATGTCGGGTGTGTTGCCGTCGGCGTGCACCTGGGCGGTGTGGGCTTCGAAGCCGGCCGGCAGCGGCTGGACACCCGAGAAGACCGCAAAACGGTCGCGCGGCACGTCGCCCAGCATCAGGCTGAGCCCGGGTTCGTCGAAGTACTCGACGCCGCTGCCCATCACGCCGACGCCGACGGCGCCCACCCAGCTGGTGCCCGGCAGGTAGTCCTGCAGGCGCGCGAGGATCTCGTCGGCATGGCCGGCGTAGTGGTCGGTCAGGTAGACCCAGCCGAGCGTGGGCTCCAGGGCGTGCCGCTCCTGACCGCGCAGGCCGTCGAGCTGGGCCAGGGCCAGCGACAGGGCGACCCGCCAGTCGGGGTGGGTCGCGTGGGCATGTGGAAACAGCTTCATGACCCGAGTGTGCACCAGCGCCGGCCGTGTGGCAGCTGGGGGCCGCGATCGCCCACCGCTCAGGTGTCGGCGTTCGGCGTGTCGCCTTTGGCGCCCCCGCGGCGCGCCGGCGCCTTGCGCGCGGGCGCGGTCTCGTCGCCGGCGGGCTGCAGCGGGGCCATGGTCTGCCGCAGGTTGTGCTGCGCTGTTTCGAACGATTGTTTCACCATGTCGCTGGCGCGCTGGCGGACCGCCTCGGACCCGCTGTCTTTCAGCGCTTCGGCCATCGTGTTGGTGGCGAGCGTCGCGAACTGCTGTGTCAGCGCGCCCCACCATTGCATGGGATCGATGAGACCGGCGCTCGCGGTCTGGCCTGTGCCCGTGCCCGTGCCGGTGCCGGTGCCGCTAGGGCCCGGCTTGGCAGCGGCAGCGTCCCGGTCGGGGCCCGGACCGGCGGCAGGGGCCGGCGGCGGCGAGGGCACCGTCACCTTCAGAGAGTCCCGCAGCGTGTCCATCGGCACGTTCATCGACTCCAGCGTCGCCAGGGTCATGCGTTGCACTTCCATGGCCTGGATGGTGGCACTCAACATGCGGGCGTTCTGTTCGAGCCAGAACTGCACCGTGCGCAGCTCGCCGATGCGCTTTTCGAGTTCCTTGGGGTCCAGCGTCGGCGCGACCCACTGCGTGAAGCTGGGCATCGCGCTGCCCGCGCTCTTCATCATTTCCTGGAGGAACTCGAAACCGGGCACCAGCTTGCCAAATCCTTGCATCGGGTCGTTCATGCGCTCGTCTCCGCAATGAGGAACAGATTGTGCGCCGGGGCGCAGGGCGGGCATCCGCGCGCCCGGGCCCTCTTTGGCAGATGGCAGCACGTGCAGTGCCCGCCCACGGCCGGCCGCTGGACACACCCTTTGTCAGGAGCCGCGCAGGTCGATGGTCAACTGGTCGCGGTGCTGGCCGATCTTCAGACGGCCCAACACGTCCATGCCGAGCAGAGCGTCGTCGAGCTGCGGGAGCACCACCACCCGCAGCGAACTGGCCTTGACGCCCCCTTCGAGCACCAGGTCCGCCCGTGCCCGGCTGCCGGTCACCACCCCGCCGGCGGTGCTCGAGGTCACCTTGCCGTCCGTGTCCAGCCGGGCCTTGCGTGCCACCCATTCGGGCAGCGCGGTGCGGGTGGCACCGGTGTCGACCAGGAAGTCGACCGGCACGCCGTTGATGCGGCCCGGCCAGCGGTAGTGCCCGTCGGGGCCACGGTGCAGGGTGATGACGTCGCCGCTGGCCTCGAAGCGCAAACGTTGTTGCTGCGCCTCGATGGCGCGAAAACCGAGGAACAGCGCCAGCCCGACCACCGCCCAGACGGTGATGATCTTGAGCGTGCGGGGGAACTCACTCATGATGGCGCATCCCACAAGCGATAGACCTCGCCGGCACGCCAGCGCGCAATGGATCAACAGGAGGAGGGTACATGGAACCGGTTCGACTGCATTCACACGTGAAAGATCTCGGCGCCGGCCTGCAGGTGCGCCGTTTGTTGCCGGCGGCGGCCTTGCAGGCGGTCGGCCCCTTCGTGTTCTTCGACCACTTCGGCCCCACGCAGCTGCCGCCCGGCGGGGGCATGGACATTGCGCCGCACCCGCACATCGGCCTGGCCACGGTCACCTATCTCTTCGAGGGCGTGATTGTGCATCGCGACAGTCTGGGCAGCGTGCGCGAGATCCGCCCGGGCGAAGTGAACTGGATGAGTGCCGGTCGCGGCATCGTGCACTCCGAGCGCTCGCCCGAGGGCGAGCGGGTGTCCGGGCCGCGCTTGCACGGGCTGCAGACCTGGCTCGCGCTGCCGCCCGGCGAGGAGGAATCGGCCCCGGCGTTTGTGCACGTTGACGCCAACGCCTTGCCGGTGCTGGAGGCGCACGGTGCGGTGTTGCGGGTGGTGGTCGGCGATGCGTTCGGCCGCCGTTCGCCGGTGCCGGTCAGAAGTGGCACGCTCTACGTGGTGGCGGAAATGCCGTTCGGCTGCAGCATCGAGCTGCCGCTGGATCATCCGGAGCGCGCGGTTTACGTGGTCTCGGGTTCGCTGAGCGTCGAAGGCGAGCCGGTCGATCGCGGCGAGATGCTGGTGCTGCCCGGACGGCCCGCTCGGTTGCGTGCATTGGAGAAGACGGTGGCGGTGCTGCTGGGCGGCGAGCCGCTGGAGCTGGGAGCTGAGAACAGCCACACGCATCCGCGCCACATCCGCTGGAACTTCGTGTCGTCGCGGCAGGCGCGCATCGACGCGGCGGTGGAGGCCTGGCGGCGCCAGGATCACCAGGCGTTTCCGCCGGTGCCGGGCGAGAGCGGGTTCATTGCGTATCCGTGAGCGGGGCGCTCCGCGCTCGCCGCGCACCAAAGAAAAACGGCCCCGAAGGGCCGTTTTCGCAGCTTCGATCAGGCAGTGCCTGGATCAGAAGTTGTGGCGCAGGCCGACGGCGAAGGACGAGAAGTCGTCCGGAGCCGCGTTGGCGTTGTCAGCACCGACGCCGTAGATGCCGGCTTCGTCGTTGGCCAGCTTGGTGTAGAAGGCGAACAGCTTGGTGCGCTTGGACAGGTTGTAGTTGTAGCCCACGGTGAACTGCTTGGCACCGGTGTCGTCCAAGTCGCCCAGGTCGCCGGCCACGCCCACGTTCAGGTGGAACTCCGAGGCGCCCAGGGTGTACATGCCCGACAGGCGGAAGTTGTTGCGCTTCTCGTCGTCGAACTTGTCACGCTCGTAGTAGCCACCGAAGGTGAAGGCGCCCAGTTCGTACAGCGCGCGCACGGCGAACACCTTCAGGTCGTCGTTCTTGCTGTAGCCGCCGCCCAGGTGCAGGGGGCCTTGGTCGAAGTTCAGCGCCAGCTCCCACTGGTTGGCCAGCTTTTCGCCGTCTTCAGACGCGCCTTCGTGCAGGCTGTACTGCACTTCACCGGTCAGGCCGCCGAGGCTGGGGGTGATGTAGGAGAGCTTGTTCTGGTTGCGCGAGTTGTAGGCGTACAGCGCGTCCGACGAGGAGCCGGTGTCGTGGTTGTGCAGGCTGACGTAGTCGGCGGTCGCGTAGTAGAGGGCGCTGGTCTGACGGCCCAGGCGCACCGCGCCGAAGTTGCCGGACAGGCCGACCCAGCTGTCGCCGCTCCAGAAGGCGTCGCCGCTCGTCTTGCCATCGTCGACGTTGAAGCGATGCTCGATCATGAAGTTGGCCTTCAGACCGCCGCCGAGGTCTTCCGAGCCCTTGAAGCCCAGACGCGAGGCGTTGTTCTGCAGCACGGTGCGCGACTCGTCGCCGGCCTTCTGGCGCTCGATCGAGGTGTTCAGACGGCCGTACACGGTCACGGAGCTTTGAGCGAACACCGGGGCGGCGAACGCGGCGGCCAGAGCGGCCACGAGAGCGATGCGTTTCATGTTGTATAGATGTGAAGTTGAGGAGAGAGAACCGACCCCTGTTCAAGTTACTTCGCGTTTCCGGGTCAGTACTTGCATTGTAGAAATGACAAACGTTCTTTCTCGGTACGAACCCCTAGAAAGAGGGTGTCAGGCCGTAGAACTGACGCATTGGTGCAACAGTGGTGTGGCATGGAGGTCGACCCGTGGAGGCGCGATCGCGGCTGTGAACCAAAAAAAACGGCCCCGAAGGGCCGTTTCCGCAGTGCGGACCCGAATCAGAAGTTGTGCCGTACGCCAAGCGCGAAAGACGAGAAATCGCCACCCGCGATGGGGCCCCCGGTCGTTTCGTTGGGGAAATAGACCGCGTCGTCATCGTTGCGCACCTTGGTCCAGAACGCGAACAGCTTGGTCCGCTTCGACAGGTTGTAGTTGTAGGCCGCGGTGACTTGCTGCGCGCCGGTATCGTCGACACCGCCGCGGTCGTCGGCGTACCCGAAGTTCAGGTGGAATTCGGACGCCCCCATCGTGTACATCCCGGCCAGCCGGTAGTTGTTGCGGTACTCGTCTTCGAATTCGTCGCGCTGGTAGTAGCCGCCGAACGTGAAGGCACCGAACTCGAACAACGCCCGGACGGTGGCTGCACGGTCGTCTTCGTTGCGCGTAAAACCGCCGCCCAGGTGGAGGGGCCCCTGGTCAAAGTTGGCCGCGATTTCCCAGGCGTTGCCTTGTCCGGCGACACCTTCACGCAGGCTGTACTGGCCTTCCAGGGTCAGGCCGCCGAAGGACGGCGTGGTGTAGGCGACCTTGTTGGTGGTGCGCATCACGTAGGCGTACAGCTTGTCTTCAGAACTGCCGGTATCGTGGTTGTGAAGACTGACGTAGTCGGCCGTCGCGAAGTAAGTGGCGCTGGGAGTGTTCCCGAAGCGCACCGTGCCGAATCCGCCGGCCAAGCCCACCCAGCTTTCGCGACCCCAGAAACTGGCGCTGGCGGTCTTCCCGTCGTCAACGTTGAAGCCATGCTCGAGTTGGAACACCGCTTTCAACCCGCCGCCCAGATCTTCGGTGCCCTTGAAGCCGAGACGCGAGGCGTTGTCGACGAGTTTCACCGTGGTCTCGTTCTGCTGCCGCTGGCGCTCCACCGACGTGTTCAGGCGGCCATACACCTGCAAAGAACTTTGCGCGAAAGCCGGGACCGCCACGGCACCGGCGAGCGCGGCCACAAGAGCGATGCGTTTCATGTGTGCTTCCTTCTGAGAGAGTGTGAGAGAGAGGTCGACACAAGCCGGACGCCGTGCAACCGGCGTGTCCTGACGAGTCATACGATTGTAAAAATGGGCCGCGCGGCCACCCATGAAATGACCGGGAATTGCGCTGGAACACACCGGAAGTGATGCAGCTTCGCAACACCTCGGTGGTGATCGCTCGCTTTCAGCGGCGCGCCGCCACCGCTTGATCGATGGCGCCGAACACCGACACGCCGTCGCCGCCCTTGACCTCCATCCGCACCGTGTCGCCCAGCTTCATGAACTCGGTCTTCGGCGCGCCGTGCTCCAGCGTCTCGAGCGCCCGCTTCTCGGCGATGCAGCAGTAGCCGCGCGCCGTGTCCTGGTTGCTGACGGTGCCGCTGCCGACGATGGCGCCGCTGCGCAGCTGCCGGGTCTTGCAGAGGTGCGAAATCAGCTGGCCGAAGTGAAACTGCATCTCCGGGCCGGTCTCGCACAAGCCCACTTTCTTGCCGTTCCAGCTCACCTGCAGGTTCAGGTGCACCCGCCCGCCTTGCCAGGCGGGGCCCAGTTCGTCGGGCGTCACCGCCACCGGGGCGAAGGCGGCGGTCGGGCGGCTGAGCACCAGGCCGGAGCCCTTGGCCAGTTCGGGCGGCATCAACTGGCGCAGCGTGATGTCGTTGACCAGCATCAGCAGTCGCACCGATTCGAGCGCCTCTTGCGGCGGGGTCGCCATCGCCACGTCCCCGGTCACCACCGCGAGGCCGGCGCCGAAGTCGATGCCGTAGTCCTCGCTGCGCACGACGATGTCGTCTTGCGGGCCGAGAAAGTCGTCACTGGCCCCCTGGTAGAGCAGCGGGTCGCTCTTGGCATGTTCCAGCGCGGGCGCACCGCGGGCCTTGCGCAGCACCTGCTCGTGCTGCAAGTACGCCGATCCCGCCACCCATTGGTAGGCGCGCGGCAAAGGTGCCATGCACAACGACGGGTCGAAGGGGAAGGCGTGCCGCGCCTTGCCCTGGTTGAGGGTGGTGTACAGGTCCTGCAACTGCGGAGACACGAAGTTCCAGTCGTCCAACACCTGTTGCAAGCGCGATGCGATGCCGCTCGCATAATGCGCCATGCTCAAATCTCTCGACACGACAACCAGTTGGCCGTCGCGCGAGCCGTCCTTGTAAGTGGCGAGCTTCATGTCTGCGGTTCTGTTCGATCGAGGCCGCGATTCTAAAGACGGCCACACCCGCTCCCAGGCAGACCCTCCCGGTCTGCTGAGCCCAGCACCCCGGCTCGACGGCGATCCCGGCCGGCGTCGCTTGCTGTGCGGCCTCGGCGCCGCCGCGCTGTGCGGCATCGGCTCAGGGGTGAGCGCCGCACCGCGTTTCAGTAAGGCACAGGCGCGCGCGCCGGGCGCGTTCTCGTTCGTCTACCAGTTGCGGCGCAGCGGCCTGACCGGCACCGGACAGCTCGTCTGGGCGCCGGTCGCCTCGTCCTACCAACTGCGGCTCGAAGGCCGGGCGCCTTTGCTGGGGACGCTGATCGAGCAGCTCAGCGTCGGTCGGTTGGGCCCGGCGGGCTTGCTGCCGGAACGCTTCACTGAACGCCGGCGGGGCCGCGACGAACAAGCCACGGAATTCCGCGCCGACCAAGGCAAGGTCGTCGTGTTGGGCGGCGAGGGCGGCGAACACCCGCTGGTGCCCGGTGCCCAGGATCGCGTCAGCTGGATGGTGCAACTCGCCGCGCTCGCGCTGGCGGACCCGAAGAACGTCAGCCCCGGCCGCACGCTCACGATGCCCGTTGTCAACCGGCACGGCGACACTGAGAGCTGGCGGTTCCAGTGTCAGCCGCCGCAGTCGGTGCCGCTCGCGGGAGGGGCCGTCCGCGCTGCCCGGCTGGTACGGCCGGCGCAGCGGGAAGGGGGCGCCGCCGCGGAAGTCTGGCTCGACCCAACACGTCAATATCTGCCGGTTCGCGCGCGCCTCATTGATGGGCGCGGTGACCCCTTGGAACTGTTGTTGCAGAACGAAGGCTGACAGAAATCCCAGCGCCGCAGGCGCCGCATGGGCTGCCACGCCGCTGTTCAGCCCGATGTCAGGCTCCACCGGCCCCGATAACCACAAGGCTGGGGATGGCTTGAAATTTGCGTGTCATGCTCCATCTACATCGCGTCACGAGAACCCCCTGCAGTCCGCGGGGGGTCTCCTCCAAGGAGTCCGTCATGCAAATGCTTTACAACTCAGAGAACTTCGCGGTCGTCGAGTTCGAAGTGCCGGCGTCGGCGCTCGAAGACGAGGCCGAGATCGGAGGGCTGACGCGGGGTGGCTACGAGATCGTCGACAAGTTCAAGCGCAAAGAGATCTACATCGAAGGCGCGCTGGCGGAGAGCTTCAAGCAGGGTGTCGAAGCCCTGATCGAAGGCTCGCCGACCGTCGAAGACATCGACGCCTACATCGAGCGCTTCTCGTCGCTGATGTTGCAGCCGGTGGTGCTGCACTGATCCTCCTCCGCCGGGGCTCGCCCCGGCGGCTGTCGATGCCCGCCGCTGTACGCCATGCGTGCCGGCCGGGGTGAGCGCGGTGCCCTGCTGTCGCCGCGGTCCGATCCCTCCTTTCCTTGTGCAGACGACTGGGGTATCGTGCCTCGTCCCGACGCACGGCCCCGCCGTGCGGCGACCCGGGGCGCAACCGCCCCAGGAAGGAGGCGTTGATGGTGAAACGGCATATCGAGACACGCGTGCTCGTGTCGCCCGGGCTCGCCGAAGCCCCGGTGCTCGACCGCATGTGTTCTCATTTCCTGCTGACCCTGACACTGCGGCACGTCGGCCGCTTCAATGTCCGGCGTGACTGGAGCAGCCTGCTGGCGCTGACCGGCAAGCATCTGGTGTGGCCGGCCACGGTGCTGGCCCGCTTGCGCGAATTCCTCGCTCGCCGCTGTGCGGGCAACGAGCATTGGGCCGGCCACGAGCAGCTGAACGACGCCGAGTTCCTGGCGCGGCACGGTGTGTGGGCCGGGCCCTATGAAGAAGGCACACTCTTTTTCTACATCGACGAGTACATCAAGGACGCGCCCAAGGACCTGCTGGCCGTGCTCGGCGCCACCTGCGAGTGGCTCGGGCGGCAGTTGAAGAAGCAGAGCACGCTGGTCGAGAAGAACATCGACGCGCTCGCCGGACTGCTGCAGCTGAACCCCGCCGAGCGCGCGCTGCTGCTGTATGGCACGCTGGCGCGCTACCAGCGCGAGCTGCGCGGCCTGTTGGTCGAGTTCAAGGTGGCCAACGCGCAGGAAGCCTATGCGGTGCTCGCCGAGATCGCCGGTGTCGACGAGAAAGACGTCGCCGAGGCGTTGCGGGCGGGCTCGCGGCTCGAGCGCATCGGCATGGTCGAGAACCTGATCTCCGAGCACAACATCACCGACCTGGCCGACCTGATGAAGGTCTCCGAGCAGCTGCCGCCGGTGCTGATGCGCGAATACCGCGACGAGTCCGAGCTGATGGCGGTGTTCACGCGGCCCGCGTCGCGCAGCGAGCTGTCGCTGGCCGACTTCCATTACGTCGCCGACGACGTCCGCATGCTCGTGTCCTTGCTCCGCAACGCGGTGGCGCAAAAAGAGCCGGGTGTGAACATCCTGCTGTACGGACCGCCCGGCACCGGCAAGACCGAGCTGGCCAAGGTGGTCGCGCAGGCGGCCGGGCTGGAGCTCTACGAGGTCGAGTACGCCGACCGCGACGGCAATTCGCTGTCGGGCCGCGACCGTTATCGCTCGCTGCAGATCAGCCATGTATTTCTGAAGGGCAGCCCCAATGTGGCGCTGCTGTTCGACGAAGTGGAAGACGTGTTCCCGCCGCTCAGCACCGACACCGCGCAGCTGATGGCGCGGCTGGAGGTGGGCGACGGCTTGCCGAGCGGCTCGGTCAGTGGCAAGGCCTGGGTCAACCAGATCCTCGAGAGCAACCCGGTGCCGGTGGTTTGGGTCACCAACCGCATCGAGCAGATCGACCCGGCCTTCCGGCGCCGGTTCCAGTACCACCTCGAGCTCAAATCACCGCCGCCGGGCGCGCGCGAGGCGCTGGTCGCCAAGGCGCTGGCCGGCGTTCCGGTCGCGCCCGAGTTCGTCGCCAAGCTGTCGGCGCGCAAGGGCCTGACCCCGGCGCAGGTGCGCACGGCAGTGCGCTTTGCCCGCCTGGCCGGCGGGGACGACGGCGTCGAGGCGCTGATCGAGCGGCAGCTCTGCAATGCCGACAAGGCGCTCGGCGCGGCGTCGCCCGAGCGCGGCGCCCGCCACGTCGTCACGCAGTACGACCTCGCGCTGCTCCACACTGAAACCCGCTTCGAGCTGCCCCGCATCGTCGAAGCCTTGCGACGCAAGGGCTTCGGCACCTTGTGTTTTCACGGGCCACCGGGTACCGGCAAGACGGCCCTGGCCGAGCACATCGCGCGTGAACTGCAGCAGCCGCTGATGGTGCGGCAAGCCTCCGACCTGGTCAGCAAATACGTCGGCGAGACCGAACAGAACATGGCCCGCATGTTCGAAGAGGCCGAGGCCGAACACGCCGTGCTGCTCCTCGACGAGGCCGACAGTTTCTTGCGGAGCCGCCGGATGGCGGAGCGCAACTACGAGGTGAGCGAAGTCAACGAGATGCTGCAGGGCATGGAGCGCTTCCGCGGCATCTTCGTTTGCACCACCAACCTCTTCGAAGAACTGGACGAGGCGGCGCTGCGTCGCTTCACCTTCAAGATCCGCTTCAAGCCGCTGCGCCTGGACCAGCGTGAACGTATGTTCGTGGCGGAAGCGTTGGCGGGGGAGGCCGAGCGGTTGACGCCCGAGCAGCGCCGCCGCCTGGCCAAGCTCGACGCGCTGACGCCCGGCGATTTCGCCTCGGTGCGGCGGCAGGTCGACATCCTGGCGGTCGAATTCGACGCCGAAGAGTTCCTGGCACAGCTGGAGGCCGAGCACCGCGTCAAACCCGAGGTGCGGCGTCAGGCCGGCATGGGGTTCGTGCACTAGTGGGCCGCATCGGAGGGCGGTGCCCGCGGCCCTGCCGCCGCTACATCTGCTGCCAGGGCAGCCCGTCGTGGCGCCAGCCGTTGAGCGTGTTGCGGTGGAAATCGGCGTCGAGTTCACCCTCGAAGCCATGCAGCACGCTCAACACCTCGCGGAAACCCGCCGCCTCGAGCGCGACGCCCGCCGGCTCGGTGCGGTTGCCCGAGCGGCACAGCAGCATCACCGGGCGTTCGTGCGTGCCGGCTTCGCGCAGCACCTGCTGAACGAAGCGCTCGGGCTGCGGCACCATCTCGGGGTATTCGTACCAGGGAATGTGGACGATGCCCGGCGGATGGCCGACGTAGAGGTGTTCGAGTTCCATGCGCACGTCGACGAACACGGTGTCAGGGTGCGCCTGCAGGTAGGCCCAGGCCTGTTTGGGAGCGAGATACTTCATAAGGGAAACATGCCGTCGACGCATTCTCGAGCAAGGCGGCGGCGACCACCAGGGAGGATTGCCCGGATCGCGCGGTTGTTTGTGTCAGCCCTGACGGTCGCGCGGTGCGCCGCTCTCCCTACAATCGGCGCATGAGTGCCCATCCCTACACCCGCGCCGCCCGCCTGCCCGAGATCCTGAAGCAACGTATCGTCGTGCTCGACGGTGCGATGGGCACCATGATCCAGCGCTACAAGCTGGGCGAAGCCGATTACCGGGGCGAGCGGTTTGCCGACCACGGCAAAGACCTGAAGGGCAACAACGAACTGCTGCAGTTCACGCGGCCCGACGTGATCCGCGAAATCCATGAAGGCTATTTGCGCGCCGGCGCCGACATCGTCGAGACCAACACCTTCGGCGCCACCCGCATCGCCCAGGAAGACTACGACCTGCCGCACCTGGCGCGCGAGATGAACGTCGAAGCCGCCCGTATCGCTCGGGCTGCCTGCGATGCCTACAGCACGCCAGACAAGCCGCGCTTCGTCGCCGGCGCCTTCGGCCCCACGCCGCGCACGGCGAGCATCAGCCCCGACGTCAACGACCCGGGCGCGCGTAACGTCAGCTTCGACGAATTGAAGGCGGCGTATTACGAGCAGGGCGAAGGCTTGCTCGAAGGCGGCGCCGACCTGTTCCTGGTTGAGACCATCTTCGACACGCTCAACGCCAAGGCGGCGATCTTCGCGATCGACGAGCTGTTCGAGGCCACCGGGGAGCGTTTGCCGGTGATCGTGTCCGGCACCGTGACCGATGCGTCCGGGCGCATCCTGTCCGGGCAGACCGTGGGTGCCTTCTGGCACTCGGTGCGGCATGCGCGGCCGCTCGCGATCGGGCTCAACTGCGCGCTCGGTGCGGCGCTGATGCGCCCCTACATCGAAGAGCTGTCCAAGCTCGCCGACGACACCTACGTCAGCTGCTATCCGAACGCCGGCCTGCCCAATCCGATGAGCGACACCGGCTTCGACGAGACCCCCGAGATCACCGGGGGCCTGATGGAAGACTTCGCCAAGGCCGGTTTCCTCAACATCGTCGGCGGTTGCTGCGGCACGACGCCCGACCATATCGCCGAGATTGCCCGGCGTGTCGCGCGCTACCAGCCGCGCTGCCGGCACGAGGGCCTGTTCACGCAGCTGGTGGCCTGAAGCCACACGGCACGCCCGCCCGCCGCATGGGCGCGGGGGCAAGCGCGGCGCTCGCTTTCAGCGGCCGGCCGGGTGGGACACCACCAGTTCGACGCGCCGATTGCGGGCGCGGTTTTCGGCGTTGTCGTTCGCGACCACCGGCTCACGTTCGCCGCGGCCTTCCGCGATGATCCGTTCGGCCGTCACGCCGCGCGTCACCAGGTAGTCGCGTGCCGAGTTGGCGCGCTCTAGCGAGATGCGGTCATTGACGGCGTTCGAGCCGACGGTGTCGGTGTGGCCGACCACCCGCACTTGCAGTGCCGACGCGGCGGCGAGCGGGGCGGCGACCTGGTCGAGGAAGAGGCGGAATCGGTTGTTGATGCCGGTGCGGCCGCTGTCGAAGGCGGCATCGCCGGTCGCGCGGATCAGCAGCTGGTTGTTCTCGGTGCGCGAAACATCGACACCGCCGGCCTGAGCGGCCTGCTGGGCGGCGGCCATCAGCGAGGCCAACGCGGGGCTCCAGGCGTTGCCGCCGATGACCGAGGGCGGCGGCGGCGGCGGCGGGGCGGCGGGCGCGGTGGTGGCTGGCGAGGGGCTCGGCGCAGGGTCGGTGGCACAGCCGGCGGCCAAAGCCAGAACCGACAGCACCGTCGCTGCGAGGCCGTGGCGACGCGGATCGAAAGTCATTCAGAAAACTCCTTGAACGGCGTGGCCGGCTCGCCTCGAGCGCGGCCCACCCACAAAAAAAGACAGCCAAAGACGGTGAAGTCCTTGGCTGCGAATTGTCACACTGTGCCAGCCGGGGGCGCACCTCGCAGATGAGGGGCCCCTGGTGCGGGGGTGGTGGGCGGGCTACGGGCGCGCCATCAGCGCGCCGGTTGGGCCCCCTGCGCCACCTGCTCACGCTCGGCGACGTAGATCTCGACCCGCCGGTTCTCCGCGCGGCCCGCATCGCTCTCATTGGACGCCACCGGCGCGCGGTCGCCGCGGCCGTCGATGGCGACGCGGGCGTACGGCACGCCGCGGCCGACCAGATAGTCACGCGTGCTGGCGGCGCGGTCCACCGACAGGCGGTCGTTGGTGGCGTCGCTGCCAGTGTTGTCGGTATGGCCGATCACGCGAATCTCGGTGGTGCCATGCTCGCGCATGCTGGCCGCGAACTTGTCGAGCACCGTCGCCAGCTGCGGCTTGATGGCCGAGCGACCGGTGTCGAAGCCGGCGTCGCTCGGGATCTGCACTTTGATCTGGTTGTCGGCGGTGCGCTCGACATCGATGCCGGTGCCCGCAGTGGCCTGGTCCATCTTGGCCTTCTGCTCTTCCATGCGCTTCGACCAGATATAGCCCCCCAGCGCGCCGATGCCGGCGCCGACGGCGGCTCCGGTGGCCGCACTCTTGCCGCGATTGCCGCCAGCGGTCGCAGCGCCGAGCACCGCGCCTGCGGCGGCGCCGATGCCGGCCCCCTTGGCGGTGTTGCCCTGGGTTTCGCTCATGTTGGCGCAGCCACTGGCGAAGATGGCGAGGGCGGCGATCGAAATGATGGATCGTTTCACGATGCACTCCTTTGTTCTGTTGGACAGCGGTATCCGATTGAGCCCGAAACGCGCCGGCCCGACTAGGCCGGACGCGTGAAACATGTAACCGAGCCACTGCAAGCCCTGTGCCGGCCCTGGTGTGAGGACGTACTAGCGGGAGCCTCCGGAAGGCGGCGGCGGCCGCGCGGGACCTGTTCTTGCACCGTTCCGGGCGTGATGCCGTCAGGCGCACTCGAGCGCGAGGGTATGTCGTAAAATCCGCCGCTCCAAGGAGCGTTGCAGCGCCCCGACACGCGGGCGTCAGGCTTGGATGTATGCAACGACGCTCGCCCGTGCCGCGGGTGAGCCGTGGTCGTCCGTAACCTGCTGGGTGCGCCATGTCCGAACACACCACTCCCTCTGCCGCTGCTGCCGTTGCGCCGATGCGACTGTCCGGTCTCGAACCGGTCACCATCGGGGCCGGCCATCTGTTCGTCAACATCGGCGAACGTACCAACGTCACCGGCTCCAAGGCCTTCGCGCGAATGATCCTCAACGGCCAGTTCGAAGAGGCCTTGAGCGTCGCCCGGCAGCAGGTCGAAAACGGCGCCCAGGTCATCGACGTCAACATGGACGAGGCGATGCTGGACAGCCAGGCGGCCATGGTGCGATTTTTGAACCTGATTGCCGGCGAGCCGGAGATCGCGCGCGTGCCGATCATGATCGACTCGTCCAAATGGAGCGTCATCGAGGCCGGCCTGAAGTGCATCCAGGGCAAGGGCATCGTCAACTCGATCTCGATGAAAGAGGGCGAAGCCGAGTTCCGCCGCCAGGCCAAGCTGATCAAACGCTACGGCGCGGCCACGGTCGTGATGGCGTTCGACGAGCAAGGCCAGGCCGACACCTTCCAGCGCAAGATCCAGATCTGCGAGCGGGCCTACCGCATCCTGGTCGACGAGGTCGAGTTCCCGCCCGAAGACATCATCTTCGACCCCAACATCTTCGCGATCGCGACCGGCATCGAAGAGCACGACAACTACGCCGTCGACTTCATCAACGCCACCCGCTGGATCAAGCAGAACCTGCCGGGCGCCAAGGTGAGCGGCGGCGTCAGCAACGTCAGCTTCAGCTTCCGCGGCAACGAGCCGGTGCGCGAGGCGATCCACACGGTGTTCCTGTACCACGCGATCCAAGCCGGCATGGACATGGGCATCGTCAACGCCGGCATGGTCGGCGTCTATGACGACCTCGACGCCGACCTGCGCGAGCGTGTCGAAGACGTCGTGCTGAACCGGCGCCCCGACTCGACCGAGCGCCTCCTCGAGATCGCCGAACAAGTGAAGGGCGCGGCCAAGGACGACAGCGCCAAGCTGGCCTGGCGCAACGCTGACGTCGACGAGCGCTTGAGCCATGCGCTGATCCACGGCATCACCGACTTCATCGTGGCCGACACCGAAGAGGTGTGGCAACGCATCCGCGCCCGCGGCGGCCGGCCGTTGCACGTCATCGAAGGCCCCTTGATGGCCGGCATGAACGTGGTCGGCGACCTGTTCGGCGCCGGCAAGATGTTCTTGCCCCAGGTGGTCAAGTCGGCCCGCGTGATGAAGCAGGCGGTGGCGCACCTGGTGCCTTACATCGAGGAAGAAAAACGCCAGGTGGCCGCGGCCGGCGGCGACGTCAAGGCCAAGGGCAAGATCGTCATCGCGACCGTCAAGGGCGACGTGCACGACATCGGCAAGAACATCGTCACCGTCGTGCTCCAGTGCAACAACTTCGAAGTCGTCAACATGGGCGTGATGGTCCCGTGCCAGGACATCCTCTCGAAGGCCAAGGCCGAGGGTGCCGACATCATCGGCCTGTCGGGCCTGATCACGCCCAGCCTGGAGGAGATGCAGTACGTCGCCAGCGAGATGCAGCGGGACGACTACTTCCGTGAGAAGAAGCTGCCCTTGCTGATCGGCGGCGCCACCACCAGCCGCGTGCACACCGCGGTCAAGATCGCACCCAAGTACGAAGGGCCGGTGGTGTACGTGCCCGACGCGTCGCGCAGCGTCAACGTCTGCAGCGAGTTGCTGAGCGACGAGCGGGCCGCCCGCTACCTCGACGAGCTGAAGGCCGACTACGAAAAGGTGCGGCAGCAGCACGCCAACAAGAAGGCCACGCCGCTCGTCAGCCTGGCCCAGGCCCGCGCCAACAAGACCCCGATCGACTGGTCGGCCTACACGCCGCCCAAGCCCAAGGTCATCGGTCGCCGCGTGTTCAAGAACTACGACCTGGCCGAGATCGCCCAATACATCGACTGGGCGCCTTTCTTCCAGACCTGGGACCTGGCCGGCGCCTTCCCCGCCATCCTGAACGACGACGTCGTCGGCGAGTCGGCGCGCCGCGTCTACAGCGACGGCCAGCGCATGCTCAAGCGCATCATCGAAGGCCGCTGGGTCACCGCCAATGCCGTGATCGGCCTCTACCCCGCACGCCAGGTCAACGACGACGACATCGAGCTGTATGCAGACGAAGCCCGCACCCAGCCCTTGATGACCTGGCACGGCCTGCGCATGCAGAGCGAGCGGCCGGTGGTCGATGGCGTGCGCAGGCCCAACCGCTGCCTGGCCGACTTCGTGTCGCCGCTCGGCAACGACTATGTCGGCCTGTTCGCCGTCACGGCCGGGCTTGGCGTCGAGAAGAAGGAGCGGGCCTTCCTCGACGATCTGGACGACTACTCGGCCATCATGTTCAAGGCGCTCGCCGACCGGCTCGCCGAGGCGCTGGCCGAGTGCATGCACCACCGGGTGCGCACGGATCTCTGGGGTTACGCGGCCGACGAACGACTGGACAGCGCCGCGTTGATCGCCGAGCAATACCAGGGCATCCGCCCCGCGCCGGGCTACCCGGCCTGCCCGGACCACACCGTCAAACGCGAGATGTTCCGCGTGCTGGCGTGCGACGAGATCGGCATGGAGCTGACCGAGAGCCTGGCAATGACCCCCGCCGCCAGCGTCAGCGGCTTTTACCTGTCGCACCCGGAGGCCACCTATTTCAACGTCGGCAAGATCGGGCCCGACCAGGTGGCCGACTGGGCCGCTCGCAGCGGGCAGGCGGCGGCGGAGGTCGAGCGCTCCTTGTCAGCCTTGCTGTAGGCGAACACAGCGAGAGGAGGGCCGCTGCGACGACCGCGCGGCCCGAGTCGCGCATCGCTGCCCCGCGCCGCCTTCATGTTTCGTTTGTTTACTGAAGTGTCAAAAAAAGACGTCTTGCTGACATTTGCAGAAGCCGTGTAAGTCCGGCCCAGCATCGGCGAGCTGACAAGATTTGCCCTCCGTTTCGGCTTTTTGCCGCCGAAACCGCCTTTTCGACCGCCTGTCGCGCCCCTCGCGTGGCATGGAAGCTGCCTCCGGCCGCTGGCGCCTTGTGCGCCCACGACACGAACACCGGAGGACCCCCCCTTGAAACCGCTCACTTCCGCATGGGCCGCGCTACGCCGCCCGCGTCGGCTGCACGCGCTGTCGCTTTGCCTGCTGCTGGCCGCTTGCGGCGGCAGCGACGGCGACCGTGACGACACGCCGGAGCGCGAGCAGCCGGTGGCCGAAATGCCGCCGACGCGCCAGGAGGCCGCCCGCTTCCTGACCCAGGCCAGCTTCGGCCCCACCGAGCGCGAGGTCGAGACGCTGATGCAGATCGGCTACCACGGCTGGCTCGACGAGCAGTTTCGCCGCGGCAACGGCTGGGCACACCGGCAATACTGGGACAGCGTCGACGCCACCCTGAAGAGCCAGGACCCCAACCGCAGCGCCGGCCAGCGCGAAGTGCTCGACACCTTCTGGAAGCGCGCGGTCGAAGGCGACGACCAGCTGCGCCAGCGCGTCGCCTATGCCTTGTCGCAGATCTTCGTGATCTCGATGGTCGACGGCAACGTGGCCGAACGCCCGCGCGGTGTGGCCGGCTACATGGACACCCTGGCCGAACACGCCTTCGGCAACTACCGCGATCTGCTGGAAGCGGTGGCCCGCCATCCGATGATGGGCATCTACCTGTCGCACCTGCGCAACCAGAAGGAAGACCCGACCACCGGCCGCGTGCCCGACCAGAACTTCGCCCGCGAAGTGATGCAGCTGTTCTCGATCGGCCTGAACCGCCTCAACCCCGACGGCACTCCGGTGCTCGGCGCGCAGGGCCGGCCGCAGGAGAGCTACAACAGCGACGACATCGTTGGTCTGTCGCGCGTCTTCACGGGTTTCAGCTGGTACAGCACCCGCAGTGACGACGCCTGTTTCCATGGTTGGTCGCAGTGTCAGGACCCGGACCGGCTGTGGCGCACGATGCGCGCCTACCCCAAGTTCCACTCGGTGCTCGACAAGCGTTTCCTGGGTCGCACCGCGCCGGCGTCCGCCGATCCCGAGGCCAGCCTCGATGCTGCGCTCGACACGCTCTACCAACACCCCAACGTCGGCCCCTTCATCGGCAAGCAGCTGATCCAGCGGCTGGTCACCAGCAACCCGAGCCCGCGCTATGTGGCGCGGGTGACCGCGGCGTTCAACAACAACGGTGCCGGCGTGCGCGGCGACATGCGGGCCGTGGTCAAGGCCGTCCTGCTCGACCCCGAAGCGCGCGCTGCCAACGCGGCGGCCGACCCTGGCTACGGCAAGCTGCGCGAGCCGGTGCTGCGGCTGAGCGCCTTTTTGCGCGCCTTCGGCGCCCGCTCGGCGAGCGGCAGCTATCTGATTGGCAGCACCGACAACCCGGGCTCGCAGCTGGGCCAGACGCCGATGCGCTCACCCTCGGTGTTCAACTTCTACCGCCCCGGCTATGTGCCGCCCAACACGCGGCTCGCCGAAGCCGGGCAGGTGGCGCCTGAAATGCAGATCACCCATGAAACGACCGTCGCCGGCTACGCCAACTTCATGCTCGACGTGGTGCGCAACGGTGTCGGTCAGCACGGCCTCGACTACCGCGCGCCCAAGCGCGATGTGCAGCTCGATTTCAGCCGTGAACTGCTGCTGGTCGAGAGGCCGGCGGAACTGGTCGAGCGGCTGAATCAGCTGCTGGTGTGCGGGCAGATGGGCGGCACGCTGCGCGACGAGATTCGCCAGGCGGTCGAAAGCATCCCGATCCCGGTCCTCAATGCGACCCGCACCAACCAGGAGGCGATCGACAAGGCCAAGGCGAAACGCGTGCAGGCCGCCGTGTTCCTGGCCCTGGTGTCGCCCGAATTCATCGCCCAGAAGTGAAGCCGAGGATCCGTATGCATCACCACGATTCGTCGCGCCGCCAGTTCCTGCGCCGCGCCAGCGCCCTGTCTTTGGCCGGCTCGGCCGCCTCGCCGTTTGCCCTCAACCTCGCCACGCTCGGCGCCGCCGCGGCCCAGACCGCGCCTGGCGACTACAAGGCGCTGGTCTGCATCTTCCTGTTCGGCGGCAACGACACCTACAACACGGTGCTCGCCACCGACGCGGCGTCATGGGAGAACTACAACAAGGTGCGCCAGGGCAGCGGCGACGCCATCGCCCTGCGTGCCCCCGGCACGTCGCCGGTGCCCGGCGCGGCCGTGATGTCGCCCGACCGCCTCGGCGGTGTGCTCGCGCTGACGCCCGCCACCGTGCAGACGGGCCGCAGCTTCGCGCTGCACCCCTTGCTCGGGTCGGCACAGGCGCTGTTCAACACGCACCAGCGCCTGGCCGTCGTGGCCAACGTGGGCCCGCTGCTGCGGCCCACCAGCAAGGCGCAGTACGCCGCCTCCAACCATCCCAAGCCGGCCAAGCTGTTTTCGCACAATGACCAGCAATCGACCTGGCAGGCGCTGGCGCCCGAAGGGGCCACCGCCGGCTGGGGCGGCCGCATGGCCGACCTGCTGCACGCCGGCAACGGCAGCCAGTCGCTGTTCACCAGCATCTCGGCCAACGGCAACAACGTCTGGCTGGCCGGCCGCGAGGTGATGCAATACCAGGTCGGCGGCAACGGCGCGATCCGCCTCGCCGTCGACTCGAACCGTCGCTTGTTCGATTCGGCCGTGGCCGGCGCGGCGCTCGAGCGCATCGTCACCACCTCGCGCTCGGGCCATCTGCTCGAGCAGGCCTACGTCGACACCACACGTCGTTCCATCGAAGCCGAGCGGGCCCTCGGCGCGGCGCTGGGCGCCGGTGTCGTCGCACCCTACGGCACCCCGGGCATGAACGGGCAGAACGACCCGCTGCTGCAGTACGACAACCCCGCCACCGGCGCCAAGGCCGCCAACCCGCTCGCCCAGCAGTTGCAGATCGTCGCCCGCATGATCGGCGCGGCCGGCAATCTGGGCCTGCGCCGCCAGGTATTTTTTGTAGGCCTGGGCGGTTTCGACACGCACGACTTCCAGAACCGCAACCACGGCGACCTGATGGCCCGTTTGTCGCACGGCCTGGCGTACTTCGACAGCGTGCTGGCCGGCATCGGCATGCAGGACAAGGTCACCACCTTCACCGCCTCCGACTTCGGGCGCACCTTCACCAGCAACGGCGACGGCACCGACCACGGGTGGGGCGCGCACCATTTCGTGATGGGCGGCGCGGTGCGCGGCGGTGACGTCTACGGCCGCTTCCCCGTCTACGGGCTGAGCAACGGGCGCAACGATTTCACGAGCGACAACCAGGTCGGCAACAACGGCGCGCTGCTACCGGAGATCTCGGTCGACCAATATGCCGCGACGATGGGGCGCTGGTTCGGCCTGAGCGACGGCCAGTTGCTCGACATCTTCCCCAACCTGACCCAGTTCGACGCCTCGCGTCGCAACCTCGGCTTCATGCTCGCCTGACCAGGCGAGTGCGGGGGCCGCACGCGGGACTCGCACGTCTCGCGCGGCCCGGGCCGCACCACGCCGTGCGGCACCCCGGCGCCATCCACAGCCGTCTTACCCGGCCGATTTCAAACACAGCCGGCGGCTGTCCACATGGGCCGCGATCAAGGCCTTCAGCTCGGGGCATTTCTGGAAGGCGGGAACGCCCAGCAAGCGCAGCCGCAGCAAGCCGGTCAGGAACACCAGGGTCTCGAGCGCCGCCAGCTTGGGTGTCAGGCCCGGGCGCAGCTGTTGCGCGCGACTGGCCGCGAGATACGCCTGCTGTAGCTTCGCCAGGCACTCTTCGTTGCGTTCGATATAGTCGGTCAGGTCCCGCGCCAGCTCGCCGACGAACTCGCATTTGAAGTTCAGGATCTCCATCGTCGACAGCAAGCTGCTGTTCTGCGACAGCGCGGCGACGAACTGCATCAGGAAGTTCGCGACCCGTTGCAAGGGGTCGGCGTGCGGGTCCTGCAGCAAGGTGTAGTCCATCTGGTCGACCAGCGGGATGGTGACCTCCTGGCACATGGCCTTGAACAACTGTTCCTTGTTGGCGAAGTGCCAATAGATGGCACCGCGCGTCAGGCCTGCGGCTTGCGCGATGTGCTCGAGGCTGGTGTTGCCCACGCCTCGGCTGTGAAACGTTTCGCGGGCGGCGGCCAAGATCTGGCGCCGGGTTTGCTCAGCTTCCTCTTTGGTGCGGCGCGCCATGGCGAATGTTAAGGTGTGCTTAATACATACATACACGAATGTATGTATGATAGCCCGGCTGTCGCTGTAGTTCCCAAGCGTTTTCCATATCTCGCCGTTTGTCGCCACCTTCGGGTCGCGGCAGTCGGCTGTTTTTATCGCGGGTTCATTCCATGGCTTATTTCCGCCTCTCCTCACACAGCGGCGCGTCGCCGTCGTCGGCGCCCATGCTCTGCCGTCATCCGTCGCGTCTGCTGGTCGTCTCGGCGGTCGCTGTCGCGGCATTGCTGTCCGCCTGTGGCCAGAAGAACGGTGATGCCCAAGCGCAGGATCACGGCGCCGGCGGGCCGCCGCAGGCCATGCCGGTCGCCGTCCGCCAGGTCGCGCTGCAGACCGTGCCGATCACGCTCGAAGCCGTCGGCCAGGCCGAAGGCTCGAAAGAAGTCGAAGTGCGCGCACGTGTCGGCGGGCTGATCGAGCGCCAGCTGTACCAGGAAGGCGAGCGCATCAAGGCCGGTGCGCCGCTCTACCGCATCGAGCGTGCCCCGTTCGAGATCGCCTTGCAGCAGGCGCGCGCCAACCTCGCGCAGCAGCAGGCCCAGCTCGAACAGGCGCGCCGCGAGGCCCAGCGTCTGAAGCCGCTGGCCGAACAGCAGGCGATCAGCCAGCGCGAGTACGACGACGCCGCTTCCGGGCTGCGGCTGGCCGAAGCCGCATTGGCCGCGGCCCAAGCGCAGGTGCGCGAGGCGGAGCTGAACCTGTCCTACACCTCGGTCACCGCGCCGATCAGCGGCATCAGCGGCCGGTCTCAGAGATCGCAGGGCGCCTTGGTCACGCCCGGCGCCGACAGCCTGCTGACCACCGTGATCCAGACCGACCCGCTGTGGGTGCGGTTCTCGTTCTCGGAGTCGGAGCTGTCACAGCTGCGCGGCGGGCGTAACGCCCAAGTGCGTCTGCTCGATGCCAATGGCAAGCCGCTGGCGACACAAGGGCGGCTCAACTTCGCCGGCTCCAGTGTCGACCCCCGCGTGGGCACCGTGCAATTGCGCGCCGAGTTTCCT
Source organism: Caldimonas brevitalea (assembly GCF_001017435.1). Lineage (NCBI taxonomy): Bacteria > Pseudomonadati > Pseudomonadota > Betaproteobacteria > Burkholderiales > Sphaerotilaceae > Caldimonas > Caldimonas brevitalea. The sequence continues at coordinate 5,931,438 of NZ_CP011371.1, read as the reverse complement.
AACCCCGATCTCACCATCCTGCCCGGCCAGTTCGTGCGGGCGCAGGTGGTGGCCGGTGAGGTGCAGGCCTTTGTGGTGCCCAAGGCGGCCGTGATGCAGACCGACCAGGGCAGCATGGTCTGGACCGTGCGCGACGGCAAAGCCACGCCGACGCCGGTGCAGGTTGGCACCTGGAACGGCGGCGACTGGGTGGTGCGCAGCGGCTTGAACGCTGGCGACCAGGTGATCGTCGACAACCTGATGAAGCTGCGGCCGGGCGCACCGGTGCAGCCGGCGGCGCCTCAGGGTGCGGTCCCCGCCGCTGCCGGCGCCTCGGCTGCCGCACCCGCGTCCGCCGGGTCCGCTGCACCGGCCGCTTCGGCCCAGTGAGACGGGAGCGAGCATGTCTTCGAAGTTTTTCATCGAACGGCCGATCTTCGCGGCGGTCCTGTCCATCATCATCGTGTTGGCAGGGCTGGTCTCGCTGAAGATCCTGCCGATCGCGCAATACCCCGAGATCGCACCGCCGACGGTGACGATCACCGCCACCTATCCCGGTGCCTCGGCCGAAACTTTGGCCAAAACCGTTGCGGGCCCCATCGAGGAACAACTGTCGGGCGTCGAGAACCTGCTGTATTTCGGCTCCAGTTCTTCGTCCAACGGCCAGACCGTCATCACCGCCACCTTCGAGGTCGGCACCGACGTTGACAAGGCCACGTTCAACGTCAACAACCGCGTGCAGCTGGCCGCGCCGCGCCTGCCCGACGAGGTGCGGCGTAATGGTGTGGTGGTGGCCAAGCGGTCCAACAACTTCCTGCTGGTGGTGGGCCTGAACTCGCCCAAGGGCACCTACGACTCGTTGTTTCTGTCGAACTACGCCACGCAGAACGTCCTCGACGAACTCAAGCGCATCCCCGGCGCCGCCGACGTGCAGATCTTCGGCGCCCGAGACTATTCGATGCGCTTGTGGCTGCAGCCCGACCGGATGGCGCAGCTGGGTGTGACCACGGCCGACATCGCCGCCGCGGTGAACGGACAGAACGCCCAGTACGCCGCCGGCAAGATCGGCGCCGAGCCGGCGCCCAAAGGCCAGGACCTGGTCTACACCGTCACCGCACAAGGCCGGCTGGTGGCGCCCGAGCAGTTCGGCGACATCATCGTGCGTGCCACCGGGCCCAACGGTGTGCTGCGCCTGAAGGACGTCGCCCGCATCGAGCTGGGTGCGCAGAGCTACGACGCCTCCAACAGCGTCAACGGCCAGCCGGCCATCGCGCTGGCGGTGTTCCTGCAGTCGGGCGCCAACGCGCTCGACGTCGGCGACGCGGTCAAGGCGCGCATGGCCGAGCTCAAGCGCGACACCTTCCCCGAAGACGTCGACTACCTGATCCCCTACGACACCACACGTTTCGTGTCGGCGTCGATCAGCGAGGTGGTCAAGACGGTGATCGAAGCGGCCGTGATCGTGCTGCTGGTGGTGTTCGTGTTCCTGCAGACCTGGCGCGCCACCCTGATCCCGATGCTGGCGGTGCCGGTGTCGCTGATCGGCACCTTCGCCGGGCTGTGGCTGTTCGGCTTCTCGATCAACACGCTGACACTGTTCGCGATGGTGCTGGCGATCGGCATCGTGGTTGACGATGCCATCGTCGTGCTCGAGAACGTCGAGCGCTTGATGCGCGAAGAGAAGATGAGCGCCTTCGCGGCGTCCATCGAGGCGATGCGCGAGGTCTCCGGTGCGGTCGTCGGCATCGTGCTGGTGCTGTGCGCGGTGTTCATCCCGGTGGCTTTCATGGGCGGCATCGCCGGCCAGTTGTATCGCCAGTTCGCCGTCACGGTGGCGATCGCGGTGGTGCTGTCGGGCGTGGTCGCGCTGACGCTGACGCCGGCGCTGTGCGCCTTGCTGCTCCAGCCGCACCACGACGGCGTGACGCGCAGCGAGCGCTTCTTCGCGCCGTTCAACCGCTTCTTCGACTGGACGACGCGGCGCTACCTGGGGGGTGTCAATCTTGTCCTCAAGCGGCGCATTGCGGCGGTGTTCGCGTTCCTGCTGATGGTGGCGGCGGCGGGCTGGATGCTCAACAAGGTGCCCAGCAGCTTCGTGCCGGGCGAGGACCAGGGCTACATCATCGGTGCCGTGGTGCTGCCCGACGGCGCCACGCTGGAGCGCACCAGCCGCACGACTGAGCAGCTGCGGCTGATGAACAGCGGCAACGAGGCCATCGAGCACTTCTTCATCGTCAACGGCTTCGATCTGATCGGCGGCGGCAGCAAGAGCAACGCCGCGACCATCTTCGTGCCGATGAAGTCCTGGGACAAGCGTCAGCAAACCGCCCAGGAGCTGGCGCAACAGATGAGCGGCATGGGTTTTGGCCTCAACGACGGCATCGCCTTCGCGTTCAATCCGCCGGCCATCCAGGGGCTGGGGCAGGCGGGCGGCTTCGAGGTCTACGTGCAGGGCCGCACCGAGTCGGACCCCAAGCGGCTGGCCGAAGTGACCCAGGAGTTCATCGCGGCCTTGTCCAAGCATCCTGCGCTGACTGGGATCAACACCTTCTACCGGCCCACCGTGCCGCAGCTGAAGGTCGAGGTCGACCGCGAGAAGGCGCTGGCGCTGGGCGTGCCCGTCAACGAAGTGTTCAATGCGCTGCAGGCGCAGATGGGCTCGCTCTACGTCAACGACTTCAACCGGTCGGGCCGCACCTATCGTGTGACGATGCAGGCCGACGCGCCGTATCGTTCCAAGCCTGAAGACCTGGGCCGGCTTTATGTGCGCTCGATCACCAGCGGCAACATGATCCCGCTGAAGGCACTGATCCGCGTCGACACGGTCACCGGGGCCGAGCAGATCGAACGCTACAACTCCTACATCGCGGCCAAGGTGATGGGCAGCGCCAAGCCGGGCTTCAGCTCCGGCGACGCGATCGCCGCGGTGGAGCAGGTGGCTCGCGAAACGTTGCCGCCCGGCTACGGCTACGAGTGGACCAGCCAGGCCTTCCAGGAAAAGCGCACTGGCAGCGCATCGATCTTCGCCTTCGGGTTCGCGCTGGTGATGGTCTATCTGATCCTGGCCGCGCTCTACGAACGCTGGGGGGTGCCGATGGCGGTGGTGCTGGCGGTGCCGTTCGCGCTGACCGGTGCGCTGCTGTTCGTGATGCTGCGGGGCATGGAGAACGACATCTACTTCCAGATCGGCCTGGTGGTGCTGATCGGCCTGGCGGCCAAGAACGCCATCCTGATCGCCGAGTTCGCGATGCAGGGCATGGAGCACGGCAAGAGTGCGGCCGAAGCGGCGCGTGAAGCGGCGCGGCTGCGCTTCCGTCCCATCGTGATGACCTCGCTGGCCTTCGTCTTCGGCGTGTTGCCGCTGATGCTGGCCACCGGGGCCGGCGCCGCGGCGCGGCAGTCGATGGGCACCGGCGTGGTGGGCGGCATGTTGATCGCCACCTTCGTCGCACCGATCTTCGTGCCCCTGTTCTTCGCACTGCTGGCCCGCAAGCCGCGCCCGCAGCACAGCCACCAACCTGGTGCCACCGAGGAGGTTCCGGTATGAAGACGCGCTTGCACACTCGCGTCGCCCCGGCCGTGCTGACGGCCCTCACCCTGGCCGGCTGCGCGCTGGGGCCCGACTACCGGCGCCCCGACGTGACGCTGCCACCGGCCTACGCGGCCGACGCGGCGGCGGTGCCGGCGGCCGGCGCGCCCACCACCGTCTCGCCGACCTGGTGGCGCTTGTTCGGCGACCCGCAGCTCGACACGCTGGTCGACACCGCGCTGGCGCGCAACGCCGACCTGCTGCAGGCCGTCGCCCGGGTCGAGCAGGCCGAGGCGCTGGTGCGCCAGGCCAACGCCGCCCAGTGGCCCAGCCTGGATCTCGGCGCCAACGCCGCGCGTGGGCGTACCAGCGGCGCCACCGGTTTGCCGGGCGGCGGCACCGTTGGCAACAACTTCCGGCTTGCCGCGTCGACCTCGTTCGAACTCGATTTCTGGGGCCGCTTGCGGCGTGCGTCGGAGGCCGCGCGTGCCGAGGCGCTGGCGAGCGGCTATGCGGGCGAAGTCGTGCGCCAGACCGTCGCCGGCCTGGTCGCCCAGGCGTATTTCTCGCTGCGCATGCTGGACGAGCAGATTGTCCTGACGCGTGAGACGCTCAAGACCCGCGAAGAGGCGGTGCGCCTGCTCGGCGTGCGCCTGCAGGGCGGCGCCAGCGGACGCCTCGACGTCGACCAGGCCGAATCGCTGCGGGCCGATGCCGCGCTGCAGTTGCGCGAGCTGGAACGGCAACGCTCGCTGGCGCAATCGCAACTGGGCCTGCTGACCGCTCAGCCCGGCCTCGAGCTGGCCGGCGGGCGGCTGCAGACGCTGCCGCTGCCGCCCGTGCCGCCGGCGGGGCTGCCATCGGAGCTGCTCGCGCGCCGGCCCGACGTGCGCCAGGCCGAACAGCAGCTGGTGTCGGCCAACGCCCAGATCGGCGTGGCCAAGGCGGCCATGTTCCCGCAGCTGTCGCTGACCGGCCTGGCCGGCGGCGAAAGCGCCGAGCTGTCGGACCTGTTGAAGAGCGGGGCGCGCATCTGGTCGGTCGGGTTCGGCCTGACGCTGCCGCTGTTCGACGCCGGCCGGCGTGCCGCGCAGACCGAGCAGGCCGAGGCGCGCCAACGTGAAGTGGTGGCCGCCTACCAGGGCGCCGTGCACTCTGCGTTCAAGGACGTCGCCGACGCCTTGGCCAATCTGCGCGCCGCGCGCGAGTCGCAGGCCGATGTCGAGGCCAGCGAAAAGGCCGCACTGCGCGCCTTGCAGGTGGCGCAGCAGCGCTATGACGTCGGCTACTCCGCCTACCTGGAGCTGCTCGACGCGCAACGCACCGCCAACACGGCACGCCTGCGCACGGTCGACAACCGGCAAGCCCAGCTGGCCGCGACGGTGGCGGTGTTCAAGGCGCTGGGCGGCGGCTGGGTGGACCCGGTGGTCGCTGCATCGCAGCCCTGATCGGTACCCGGCGGGGACCGCTCCCCACCGGGGGCGGAGGTCGGAGCCGGGTGCGCCCCGGCCCCGACCTCTGCGACGCTTGCGTCGCCCGCCCGGCGGGCAGCGCGGGGCGAGGTTGTTCTAGAAAGTAACCGCTCACGGTCGTGCCCGGTCTGGAGACCGCGGCGAGCGGCACTGAAAACACTGGCCTCTTTCTGAGTGCGCGCTGCAGCGATAGTGGGTGGTTACGCTGGCCCGCATGGGTCTCGCGCCGCCTCTGACACCGCCTGTTTCCGTGCCCTGGCCTCGATCGGTGCACCTCGTCTGCCGTCCCGACGCACTCCTTCCGTGACCCATAGGAGGTGTCGCGCGGACCCGACCGACCAGCCCCCCAAGTCGGGGGGAGCGACGATGGAAGGGGGCCAAGATTGGACATCCGGTGACCTGACATGTCCACACACATGTCACCATCGGGGCCTTCGTACATTGGCCCTGTCGTCGCCACCCATGAGCCTCCACCTTGCGGTCTCCCCACTGCCCGGCGCTCTCGGCCTGCCGCCTGAACCGACGAGCAGCAGCTCCGGCAGCTTCGTCAGCATCCGCGGGCGGCAGCTCGCGTTCGCCGATCTGCTGAGTCCTGATTTGTCCAGTCCTGCATATGTGCAGCAACTGGCGGAGCAGATGCGCGAGGCCAAGCCCTTCCCGCACCTGGTGATCGACGGCCTGTTTTCGCCGCAACTGCTGCGTCTCATCGCCGAAGAGTTCGACGACTGCCGCGAGCAGGATTGGCGCGTCGTGAAAAGCCAGCAGGAGCTGACCCACCGCTCCACGCCCGGCGCCCGCCTGGGCCCGGCGGCCAAGCTTTATTTCAGCCTGGTCAACTCGCCGTATTTCCTCGACCTGCTGTCGACGGTGTCGGGTGTCGAAGACCTGATCACCGACCCCAAGCTGTACGGTGGCGGCCTGCACGAAACCCGCAACGGTGGCCGCTTCGGCATCCACCGCGACTTCAACCGCCATCCGCGCACCGGGCTCGACAACGAGATGGTGCTGATCACCTATCTGAACGAGCAGTGGAACCCGGAATGGGGCGGCGCACTGGAGCTGTGGGATGCCGAGGGCAAGCAGTGCGTGCGCAGCATCCCGCCCGATTTCGGTCGCACGGTCCTGATGCGCCACAGCGACATCAGCTACCACGGCCATCCGCATCCGCTGCAGGCGCCCGAAGGCCGCACCCGGCGCTCGGTCGCCTGCTACTACTACTCGTACCGCCTGGCGCGCCGCGAGCGGGAACGCCGCAACACCTCGTTGTTCCTGTTCAACGAGACCGTGCACAACTTCAAGACGGCCGCCAAGCTCGCGACGCCCCCTATCATCTGGCAGGCGCTGAAGCGTTTGACCGGGCACTGACCGTTCCCGCCGAGACGCGCGCCGTCCGGCGAGGCCGGACCGTCGAATCGACAGGGCACGGGCGAGGGTCCGTCCCGCAGCCCGGAGGGAGCCAGATGCAACATGCCGACCTGGCGGCACTGCGCCGTCTCGATAGCTTGCTACAAGCGCTGCGCGGTCAGGCCGCGTTGGTCGAGAAATCGGCCGGCTGCTTCTATCTGAAGTCCAAGGCCTTCCTGCACTTTCACGTCGAGGCCGACGATCTGTATGCCGACGTGAAGTTGCACGGCGACAGCTTCTCGCGTTGCCGCATCACCACGCCGGACGAGCAAACCCGGCTGCTTGCCGAGATCGAGGCCCGTTTGCAAAGCGGCGCGCCCGTGCCCGCCGCGGGCGCCGCGCGGCGGCGCTGACCTCGCCACCCCACACATTCATCCTTCCATGAGCAAAGCCCTGAGGTTGTCGGAAAAATGGTTTCGCCGCGGCCTGTGGCTGGTGGCGGCCGTGTTCGCGTCGTTCCTGATCGGGCTCGGCGGCACCATCGTCGAGAAACTGCCGCAGGTCGAGCAGCGCTACAGCCTCGACGACTTCATCGACAAACCCGCCGCCGCCGAAGCGCGTGCCGCCGTCCAGACCGCGAGGAAAGCCCAGGAAGACGCCGGCCAGGCGCTCGAACAGGCTGAACTGAAGCTGCGCGTCGCGACGGCGGACGTGGCCGCGGCGCGCGAAACCTTCAATCACTGGATCGCCACCCGGCGCGCCACCGAGCGCGCCGAGCAAGACCCGGAGTTGATCGCCCGGACCCGCGCGCTCGACGAACTGCGCACGCGCGAGCGGCGCGCCCAGGGGGTGGTCGAGGCGCAGCAGCAGACCCAACTGAACGCGCGCCAGGCCGAGGCGCGTGCGCAGCAGCGGCTGCAGACGCTCGAGCAGGCCGCCGAAGAGCAGCTGCAAGCGCAGTGGCGCCGCCAGGAACTGCGCGTGTTCGGCTACCGCCTCGCGCTGACCCTGCCCTTGCTGGGCGTGGCCGGCTGGCTGTTCGCCCGCAAGCGCGGCAGCCTCTATTGGCCCTTCGTCTGGGGTTTCATCTTCTTCGCGCTGTTCGCGTTTTTCGTCGAGCTGGTGCCCTATCTGCCGAGCTATGGCGGTTTTGTCCGCTATGCGGTGGGCATCGTCGTCACGGTGCTGGTCGGCCGCAAGGCCATCCTCGGCCTGCAGCGCTACCTCGAGCGCCAGAAGGCAGCCGAGCAACTGCCCGACACGCGCCGGCGCGCCGAACTGGGCTACGACGTGGCGCTGGCGCGGCTCGCCAAGGGGGTGTGCCCGGGTTGCGAGCGACCGGTCGACCTGAAGGACCCCGCCAACGACTACTGCCCCCATTGCGGCATCGGCCTGCACGACCACTGCGGGCGCTGCGACGCCCGCAAGAGCGCGTTCTCGAAGTTCTGCCATGCCTGCGGAGCACCCGCGGGCACGCCGGCCGGGCCGTCCGAGGCAGCCCCGGCCGGGCTGCCCGCAGCCCCGTGACGGAGCACGCCGCTGTCAGCCGCAGAGGTCTTCGGCCGACGGCGGCGCCGCCTGGGTGAGGTCGAAGTCGGCCTCTTCGATGCCGCGCCGGCCCAGCGACACCCAGTGCACCTTGTTGGCACCGCGCATCAGCCCGACGCTGCCGGTGTACGACCAGGCCAGCGGCGACGGCTGCACGCCGGTCAACGCGATCGAGGTCGGCGTCAACGACAGGTGCAGCAAACGCCGTTCGCCCGACGGCGTGTAGGCCTTGCGCTCGTGCACCGCGATGCCGGCCTCGCGCACGATGGGCGGCATGCAGTCGAGCGACGCGGTGGTGCGGCCCGCCTCGTCGAGCAAGTGCGCAAAACCGCGCCCGGCCTCGGTGGTGCCGGTGACCAGGAAGCGGCGGATCGCCGCGACGTACTGCACCTTGTAGGTGTAATAGCGCAGCGACGACTCGATGGTGCGGTAGGCCGACACGGTGCCGCTGGCCGGGTCGAGCACCGCGGTGCGCAGGCGCGCGTGCAGCTGGCCCGGCACGTACTGCTGCCACACCAGCAGCGCGCGCCGCGGCGACGCGGCCACCATCGGCCACCACTCGCGCTCGGCGTGCACCACGTTGACGTCGTGCAGCAAGCGCCCGCGCGTGTCGTAGACCTTGGCATAGACGCCGTTGCCGGTGCCCAGGTCGTCGACACCGCCGCCGTCGATCCAGCCGTCGGAATAGAACACCACGAACTTGTCGTGTGTCGCGGCCACATGGCCGGAGTGACCGCCGTGCTCGACCACCTGAGGGTAGGGCGCGACCGGCCGCAGCGACGCGTCATAGACGCCGTAGCGCTGGCTGACCTGGTCGGGGCTTTCCCAGCCGTCCTCGAAGCTCAGCATGATGTGACCGTCGCCGCTCTTGGCGGCCGACACCGGCTCCTGCGCCTCCGGCTTGTGAATGAACGGCATCGGCGCGCTGATGCGCCGTTCGTTGGGATGCCAGCTCGAGAAGTAGACGTCGTGTGTCCACGCACCACTTTCGTCGGGCCCGGTGGGCGGCACGCCCGAACTGCTGAAGAAGATCAGGTAGCTGCCCTCGGCCGCCGGCACCGCTTCGATGCCGTGATGCCAGGCGCGCCGGTCTTCCGCGTCGTCGGCGCTGTGCAACAAGGGCTGGGCGTGCCGTTGCGCCGGCGACGGGGCCGACGCGGGTGTCGCGGCAGGTGCGGCGGTGGAGGACTCGGCAGTGCTGGCGTCACCACCGCCACAGGCGGTCAACAGGGATGCCAGCAAGGCCAGGGGCCAGCAGGCCGCCCGGCGCAGGGGAGGGCTCGACATCGGAGGTCCTTTCGTCTTGTCGCTGCAATGCGTCGCGCACGGCGCGGGGAAGCGCCTCGGCGACGGCGAGCCCGAGTGTCGGTGTTGTGCGCTGACGCAAGGCTGATGAGCAGGGGGCCGACCGGCAACAAGACGTCGTGAAATGCTTGAAAGCGCAGCCGTGAACGACGCATGGCATCGCTAGGCCTGTCGGTCGGGGCCGGCGCTTTGGGCGCGCCGGCGCTGGCCGCATGCCGCAAAGACGGGTCTTCGAGCCGAGACACGGCGCGTCGCCCTCGCTCAACCTGGCGTCACGTCTGAAACAGTCGCTTCCACTGGCGTCGCTGCGCGCGGCCGTCGCAAGGCCGAACGGTTCGTCCTATGGCGCGCCGACGTCAGACGGGCTCGACGTGACCCAAGCAGGTGGTGCGGACGCCGGGCAGTTCGAGTCGGACGGCACGGCCGGCGCCGGCTGTGGCGCCAGGCTGGTGTGCACCCGTTGCAACCGAGCGCCGTCGAAGCGCAGCGGATCGACGCGCAGTGAGCGCCGGCCGCGCGGGTCGCCCTCCAGGCCCTGCGTCCAGGCGTGATAGAACAGCCAATGCCGGCCCTCGGCATCGACCGCCACCGACTGGTGCCCGGGGCCCGAGACCTCTCCCTCGCTCGCCAGGATGGGCTGGCCCGCGGCCTTGGTATAGGGTCCGAGCGGCTGGTCGGCCACCGCATAGCCGACCGCGTAACGCGAGCCGGCGTAGTCGTTGGCGGAATAGAGCAGGTAGTAGCGGCCGTCGGCCGCGAACACCGTGGGCGCCTCGATCAAACGGCCTTCCCAGGCGGTGTCGTTGCGCAGCAAACGTTGCGGTCGTCCCACCCGTGTCTTGCCGTCGGCGCCGAGCCGTTGGCCATACAGCCAGGTCGGCTGGCCCACGGCATTGCCGTCGTTCTTCCAATAGAGATAAAGGCTGCCGTCGGCGGCCCGCACCGCGCTGGCGTCGATGCTGCCGCCCTCGTCCGGCTGGCACACCAGCGGCCCGTCGCGATCGTCGCGGAACGGTCCTTGCGGCGCGTCGGCCTCGGCCACGCCGACACATTGCCGCTGCGTGGCGCGGTCGCGCGCGGTGTAGTACATCAGGTAGCGGCCGGCCACCGGCAACACTTCCGGGGCCCAGGTGTGGCCGCTGGCCGCCCAGGCCGGCAGGGTCGGCAGCGCGTCGGGCCGCGCTTCCCACCGCACCAGGTCGCAGCTGTAGGCCAGCTGGACCTGGTGGCCGTTGCCATTGGTCGCATAGGCCCAGTAGCCGCCCGCCGCCGGCAACACGAAGGGATCGGGAAAGTTGCGGTCGTAGACGGGATTGGCGAACAGCGGGACCGGCTCGGCCAGCGCAAGCGGGCTGGCCAGCCAGGGCAACAGACACAACAGCGACAGGAGCCGCTGGGACACCCGGCGGGCGAGAGGAGACGACGACATCGTGACGGGTGCCGGAGGAAAGGGTGACGTCATTGTCGGTGAGCGCTCGCGCCGTCGCGGGGCCCGATGCCACGGCGTCTGCGACAAATCTCGCGGAGCCGCCCGTTTTTCAGCGGGCTGCACGGCGCTGCGCGCTCAGCGCGAAGCCATGGCCGGCTGCCAGCGCTGCAACCACCGCCGTAGCAGATCGAGCGAGACGCGCTGCGGCCAGGTCAGGTCATCGCAGACGGCCAACGCCGCGTCGAAGGTGCCGTTGCGAAAGTAGAGGCTGCGCGTCACCAGGGTCGGGATGCCGGCGGCCTGTGCCGCCGCCAGCCCGTTCGGCGCGTCCTCCACCGCCACCGCGTCGCCGGGGGCACATTCGAGTTGCTGCAGGGCCAGCCGGTACACCTGCGGGTGCGGCTTTTTCAGCGGCGCCTCTTCGGCGCACACCACCGCGTCGAAGCGCGCGCGCCAGCCGGCGCCGAGAGCGCCGCGCAGCAGTGCGTCGACGTTGGCGCGGCCGGTGGTGGTCGCAATCCCCAGCTTCACCCCTTGCTCGGCACACTCGTCCATCAACTCGCGCACGCCCGGCCGCAACGGCATGCCGCCCGCGAGCACCTCGCCGGTGTAATAGCGGTTCTTGCGCCGGTGCAGTTCGCGCGCAAGGCCTTCGCGCTCGTCGGCCGTGGGCGGTGCGTCGGGGCGCGCCTGCATGTCGAACAGCAGGCGCTCATAACCGCCCGTCACGCCGAGCAAGCCGCCGTAGTGCTCGATGTCCCAGCGCCACGGCAGGCCCAGCGATGCGAAGGCGAGGTTGAAGGCGACCCGGTGGCCGTCGCGTTCGGTTTCGGCCACCGTGCCATCGATGTCCCAGATCACACAACGCAGCATGGCGGGTCACCGCAGCGGGGTGGCCGGGTCGGTCTGCAGCACGTGGTCCGCGACCTGTTGCAGGTGCTCGAAGACGCGGTCCGGCGCCGCGGTCTCGATCGGCAGCCCGGCGTTGTAGCCGTAGGGCACCGCCCACGCCGCCACACCGGCGTACCGCGCACACTGCACGTCGATGTGCGAATCGCCGACATGGGCCGTGCGCTGGGCAGGGCAGCCGAGCACGCACATCACGTGGCGCAGCACCGAGGCATGCGGCTTCTTGTGGGCCAGCGTGTCGCCGGCGATCACCAGGTCGAAACAACCATCGAGCCCCGCCGTCTGGAGCACCCGGTGCACGTGGCGCGCTTCCTTGTTGGTGACGCAGGCCAGCCGCACGCCTGCATGGCGCAGACGTGCCAGTGCCGCCAGCGCGCCCGGATAGGGCGCCGCGTCATGGCCAGCGGTGCGCGCATAGTGATGGTCGAGGCGTGTCAGCGCGGCGTGCTGGGGCATCGCGAGCGCCACGGCGCCTTGCGACCCGTCGGCCAGGCGCGCGAGCAGCTTCAGCATCAGCTCGCGCAGCCCGCCGCCGATCAGCTGGCGGATCTCGTCAAGGGGGCGGGGTGCCAGCCCCAGTTCGTCCAGCGTGGCGTTGACGGCCGCAGCAATGCCCGCCGCCGTGTCGACCAGCGTGCCGTCGAGATCGAAACAGAGCAACGAGGGGGGCATGGCGGTGGGGCTCAGCATGGGCGCGGCAGTTCTGTCTCGAGCGTGCCGAGCTGGGCCAGCACCAGATCGACCAGCCGCTCGACGGTGAAGCCGAAGTGCGGCCACAGCTGCGCTGCCGGCGCCGATGCGCCGTAGCCGTCCAGGCCGAGTGCCGCCGCACAGCCGTATTGCGACCACCAGCGCGTGACGCCCGCCTCGACGCCGATGCGCGGCAAGGCCGGCAGCAACACGTCGTCGCGGTAGCCGCGGTCCTGACGGTCGAACACGGTGGTGGAGGGCAGCGACACCACCCGCACCCGCACACCGCGCGCGTCCAGCACGGCCTGCGCTTCGACCGCGAGCGACACCTCCGAGCCGGTGGCCAGCAGCACCGCCTGGGGCCGTGCCCGGTCGCTCAGGACATAAGCGCCGCGCGCGATCGCGACCACCTGCTCGGCGGTGCGCAACTGCGCGGTCAAGGACTGGCGCGACAGCAGTAAGGCGGTCGGGCGGCTGCGCTGGGTCAGCGCACTGATCCAGGCGGCGGCGGTCTCGGCCGCATCACAAGGCCGCCAGACGTCGAGGTTGGGGATCAGCCGCAAGCTGGCCGCGTGCTCGACCGGCTGGTGGGTCGGGCCGTCTTCGCCGAGGCCGATCGAGTCGTGTGTGTAGACATGCACCACCCGGCACTGCATCAGCGCCGCCATGCGCAAGGCGTTGCGGCTGTAGTCGCTGAAGGTGAGAAAGGTGCCGCCATAGGGGATGTAGCCACCGTGCAGCGCCACGCCGTTCATGATCGCGGCCATGCCGAACTCGCGCACGCCGTAGTGCACGTGGCGCCCACCCGGCGTGTCGCCGCGCACGGCGCCGCAACCGGGAAAGTCGGTCAGGTTGGAGCCGGTCAGGTCGGCCGACCCGCCCAGCAGCTCGGGCAAACGCGGCGCCAGCGCCGCGAGCGCCTGCTGCGAGGCCTTGCGGGTGGCGACCGCCTCGCGCGCCTGGCCGAACTGGGCCAGCAGCGACAAGCGGCTTTCCTGGAAGTCGGCCGGCAGTTCGCCGCGCAGCCGCCGCTCCAGTTCGGCGGCCAGCCGCGGATGCTGTTGCCGATAGGCCGCCATGCGCCCTTGCCACCCGCGGCGCAGCTCGGCGCCACGGGCCCGCGCATTCCACGCGGTGTACACCGGGGCGGGGATTTCGAACGGCGGATGCGACCAGTCGAGCGCCTCTCGCGTGTGTTGCACCTCGGCCGCGCCCAACGCTTCACCATGCGCCTTGGCGGTGCCGGCGCGCTGCGGCGAGCCGCGGCCGATCTGCGTGCGGCAGACGATCAAGGTGGGTCGGTCGTCGCACGCATGCGCGGCAACCAGCGCGGCATCGACGGCCTCGACATCGTGGCCGTCGAGCGGGCCGACGACGTGCCAGCCATAGGCCCGGAAGCGGGCCGGCGTGTCGTCGGGGAACCAGGGGCCGACGGGGCCATCGATCGAAATGCCGTTGTCGTCGTAGAGCACCACCAGCTTGTGCAACCGCCAGGCGGCGGCGAGCGAACAGACCTCGTGGCTGATGCCTTCCATCAGGCAGCCGTCGCCGACGCACACATAGGTGCGGTGGTCGACGACGGTGTGCCCGGGCCGGTTGAACTCGTCGGCCAGCAGTTTCTCGGCCAGCGCCATGCCCACGGCGTTGGCGAGACCCTGGCCCAGCGGGCCGGTGGTGGTCTCGACCCCCGGTGTGTGGCCCCGCTCGGGATGGCCCGGCGTGCAGCTGTGCAACTGGCGGAACTGCCGCAGCTCGCTCATCGGCAGTGAATAACCGGTCAGGTGCAGCAGCGCATACAGCAGCATCGAGGCATGGCCGTTCGACAGCACAAAACGGTCACGGCCGGGCCAGTGCGGATCGGCCGGATCGTGGCGCAAATGCCGGCTCCACAGCGCGACTGCCGTCTCGGCCATGCCCATCGGTGCGCCGGGATGACCCGAGTTGGCCTGCTGCACCGCGTCCATCGCCAGCACGCGCAAGGCGTTGGCCATCAGGGTCGAGTTGGCCCGAGGGGTTTGTGGACTCATGCTGTGTACCTCACGCGTGTTGAACGCGGCCGATCTCGACCAGTCGCAAGATCATCGGCGTCAGGATCAGCTGCATCGCCAGGTCCATCTTGCCGCCGGGCACGACGATGGTGTTGGCGCGCGACATGAAGGAGTCGCCGATCATCGAGAGCAGGTAGGGGAAATCGATGCCACGCGGGTTCTTGAAGCGGATCACCGTCATGCTCTCGCCGGCGGTGGGAATGTCGCGCGCGATGAAGGGGTTGGAGGTGTCCACCACCGGCACGCGCTGGAAATTGATGTCGGTCTCGCCGAACTGTGGGCAGATGTAGTGCACGTAGTCGTGCATGCGTCGCAAGATCGTGTCGGCCACCGCCTCTTTGGAATAGCCGCGGTCGCGCGTGTCGCGGTGCAGCTTCTGGATCCATTCGAGGTTGATGATGGGCACCACGCCGATCTTCAGGTCGACGTGGCGCGCGATGTCGACCTCGGCCGTCTTGACGCAGCCGTGCAGGCCTTCGTAGAACAGCAGGTCGGTGTCGACAGGGGTGTCCTGCCATGGCGTGAAGGTGCCGGGGGCCTGGCCGTAGGCGGCCGCTTCCTCCTGGTTGTGCAGGTAGTGGCGGGTCTGGCAGCGGCCCTCGCTGCCATAGGCGCGAAACTGCTGCTCCAGACGCGACCACTCGTTGGCCTCCGGGCCGAAGTGGCTCACGGGCAGGCCTTCGCGATCGGCGCGCTCGATGCGCTCCTTCATCTCGACGCGCGTGTAGCGGTGGAAGGCGTCGCCCTCGATCATCGCCGCGGTGATGCCTTCGCGACGGAAGATGTTGTCGAAGGTGCGCTTGACCGTGGTGGTGCCGGCGCCACTCGACCCGGTGACCGCGATGATGGGGTGTTTCCTCGACATGGCGTCTCCGGAGGCGGTTCAAGCTTGCGGCTGGATGAACAAGGAACGGTGCTTGAACAGCTGCCACGAGACGTTCTCGTTCGGGTCGGCGTGGTAGCGCACGATCAGTTCCACCTCGTTGCGCGACCCGAGGATCACCGGCACACGCTGGTGCAGCACGTCGGGCACGACGTCGAGCAGGTGGCTGGTCCCGGTGACGGCGCCGCCGCCCGCCTGCTCCATCAGCCACGCCATCGGCGCGGCTTCATACAGCAGGCGCAGCCGACCGGGCTTGCGCGGCTCCTTCGAGTCGCGCGGATACAGGAACACGCCGCCGCGCGTGAAGATGCGGTGCACCTCGGCGACCAGGCTCGCGACCCAGCGCATGTTGAAGTCGCGCCCGCGCGGCCCGCTCTCGCCGGCCACGCACTCGGCCACATAGCGCTGCACCGGCCTCTCCCAGAAGCGCTGGTTGGAGGTGTTGATGGCGAACTCGGAGGTGGACGGGCGCACCAGCAGTTGTTCGCGCGTCAAGCGCCAGGTCCGGGTGTCGCGGTCCAGTGTGAACAGGCACACGCCGCTGCCGACACTCAGCACCAGCAGCGTCGCCGGACCGTACAACACATAGCCGGCCGCACGCTGGCGCCGTCCGGGCTGCAAGAACGACGCGGTGGTCGGCGCGGCCGAGCGCATCGTATGCGGCAGCACCGAAAAAATGGTGCCGACCGAGATGTTGGCCTCGATGTTGGACGAGCCGTCGAGCGGGTCGAACACCACCAGATACTCGCCTTGCTCGGCATGGCGAGGCGAGGCGATCGGCTGCTCATGCTCCTCGCTGGCCCACCCGGCGACCTGCGGGCAGGCCGCCAAGGCTTCGGCCAGGTGTTCGTCGGCGATCACATCGAGCTTTTGCTGCGGCTCGCCGCTCGGATTGTCGGTGCCCGCAGCGCCGTAGAGACCCGCGAGCCCGCCGCGGTGGGCCACCTCGGCAATCTGCACGCAGGCGGCGGCGATGGCCTCCAGGGTCGGTGCCAGCGCCGGGGCATGGAGGGCCAGCCAGCTCGCGAGGTCGACGTTGCTCATCTCGGATGCTCCTCTGCAGGGGACGATGGGGCCACGCTCTGGAACACGCGGCTGGCCAGGATGTCTTCCGGGGCGATGGTGCTGAGCTGCTCGCGTGTGAAGCGCCGCTCGCGGTCGCCGAACAAGCGGCTCGCCTGGCGCAAGCGGACACGGTCGAGGGCGTTGCGCACGCTGCGGGCGTTGGCGAAATGAGGCTGCGTGAGGCGCCGTGTCAGGTAGGCGTCGAAAGCGGCCCGCGCACCCTCGCCGAAGCGGTAGTGCTGCTGCGCCAGCAGCTGGTCGCCGATGCGCAGCAACTCGTCGAGGCTGTAGTCGGGGAACTCGAGGTGGTGTGCGATGCGCGAGGACATCCCGGGGTTGCTGCGGAAGAAGGTGTCCATCCGCTCCTTGTAGCCGGCCAGGATCACCACCAGGTCGTCGCGCTGGTTCTCCATCACCTGCAACAGGATCTCGATCGCCTCCTGCCCGTAGTCGCGCTCGTTCTCGGGGCGGTAGAGGTAGTAGGCCTCGTCGATGAACAGCACGCCGCCCATCGCCTTCTTGAGCACTTCGCGCGTCTTGGGCGCCGTGTGGCCGATGTACTGGCCCACCAGGTCGTCGCGCGTCACCGCCACCAAGTGCCCTTTGCGCACGTAGCCGAGCCGGTGCAGGATCTGCGCCATGCGCATCGCCACGGTGGTCTTGCCGGTGCCCGGGTTGCCGGTGAAGCTCATGTGCAGCGACGGCGACGCAGCCGCCAGGCCATGGTGGGCCCGCAGGCGGTCGATCACCAGCAAGGCCGCCATGTCGCGGATGCGTTGCTTCACCGGTGCCAGGCCGACCAGGTCACGGTCGAGCTCGTCCAGTACTTCTTCCACCCGTGTCTGCGCCAGCACTTCGGCCACGGTCGCGGCAGGGGTGTCGGGGGCATCGCCGCGCTCGGCCTGGGGTGGGGGGGCGGACACGGTGCCGGGGATGGCGTAGAGGGGCTGGGCCATCATCGGCTCCCGGCAGGCAAAACCCCGGCGCCGCGGTGCCGGCGAGTGTCACTGGCCATAACGCTCCCCTTCGGGCGAGCGCGCCGAGTAGGCGCGCGCGGTGTAGCGCAAGGTGCGGCCCGGGCCTTCCTGGCGCTCGGTGCCGAAGCCGGGTTCGACCGCCGGACGGTTGACGATGAAGCTCATCGCGACACTTTCGACACCCCGGGTCGAGTCGAAGGCCAGCAAGCGGATGTAGTGGCGCGGGAAGGTCTTGCGGCAGTGGTTCAACTCCATCAGCACGCCGGCCGCGTCGCGCAGGTCGAACATCGGGTGGCCGAACATCTCCCAATACGTGTTGCGCGGATGCGGATCGTCGGTGTATTCGACGCTCCAGGCATAACCCCGGTTGAGGCCGTACTCGATCTGCAGCGCGATCTCGGCGTCGGTCAGGTCGGGCAGAAAGCTGAACTGGCCCTGGGTCAAGCGCCCGGTCGGGTTGGTCATCATGAGCGGCTCTCCTTCAGGCGACCGCCGCGGTGACGGCGTAGTCGGAGGTGTCGGTGGGGGTGTAGTTGAAGGTCACGTCGCCCCAGGTGTCGAGCGCTTGCTTCAACGGCGCGCAGAACTGCGCGGCGCGGCGCAGCACCTCGGGGCCTTCGGCCTTCAGGTCGAGGCCCTCGTTGCGGGCCTTCACCATCGCCTCGAGCGCGACCCGGTTGGCCACCGCACCGGCCTGGATGCCCTGCGGGTGGCCGATGGTGCCGCCGCCGAACTGCAGCACCACGTCGTCGCCGAACAGGTCGAGCAGCTGGTGCATCTGGCCGGCGTGGATGCCGCCCGAGGCCACCGGCATCACCTTCTTCAGGTCGGCCCAGTCCTGGTCGAAAAACAGGCCGCGCGGCAGGTCCTGGCGGGTGTAGCTGTCGCGGCAGACGTTGTAGTAGCCCTGCACGGTCATCGGGTCGCCTTCGAGCTTGCCGACCGCCGTGCCCGCATGCAGGTGGTCGCAGCCGGCCAGGCGCAGCCACTTCGCCATCACCCGGAAGCTCACGCCATGCGTTTTCTGCCGCGTGTAGGTGCCGTGGCCGGCCCGGTGCATGTGCAGAATCATGTCGTGCTTGCGGGCCCAGTTGGCCATCGACTGGATCGCCGTCCAGCCGATCACCAAATCGACCATCACGATCACAGAACCCAGCTCCTTGGCGAACTCGGCGCGCTCGTACATGTCTTCCATCGTCGCGGCGGTCACATTCAGATAGCTGCCCTTGACCTCGCCGGTCGCCGCGCTCGCCTTGTTCACCGCGTCCATCACATAGAGATAGCGGTCGCGCCAGTGCATGAAGGGCTGCGAGTTGATGTTCTCGTCGTCTTTCATGAAGTCGAGCCCGCCCTTGAGGCCTTCGTAAACCACTCGACCGTAGTTGCGCCCGGACAGACCGAGCTTGGGCTTGGTGGTGGCCCCCAGCAAGGGCCGGCCGAACTTGTCGAGCCGTTCGCGCTCGACGATCAGCCCGGTGGGCGGGCCCTTGAAGGTCTTGACGTAGGCGACCGGGATGCGGATGTCTTCGAGGCGGATGGCCTTCAGCGGCTTGAAGCTGAAGACGTTGCCGATCAGGCTGGCCGTCATGTTGGCGATCGAGCCTTCCTCGAACAGGATCAGGTCGTAGGCGACCCAGGCGAAGTACTGGCCCGGCGTGCCGGGCACCGGTTCGACCTTGTAGGCCTTGGCACGGTAGTTGTCGCAGGCGGTGAGCCGGTCGGTCCAGACCACGGTCCAGGTGGCGGTGCTCGATTCGCCCGCCACCGCGGCCGCGGCCTCGACCGGGTCCACACCTTCTTGCGGTGTGATGCGGAACAAACAGATGGTGTCGGTGTCGCGCGGCACATAGTCGGGCATCCAGTAGCCCATCTGACGGTACTTGAGGACGCCGGCGCTGTAGCGCTTCTTGGCGTCGGTGATGACGCCTTCTTCGACAGGCTTGTTCACGAGGGGCCTCCTTCGAGCCAGGTTCAGGGTGCGATGGGAGCACTGTAGAAAGGCTGAAGGCTCAGGTACATTCAAAGATCGTTAGCCATCGATTAAGCGCGCCTGAATGAAAAGCGTCACCTTCCGGCAGCTGCGGATCTTTGTCGAAGTGGCACGTGACCTCAGCTTCGTGCGTGCCGCGCAGACGCTGCACCTGACCCCTCCGGCCGTCACGATGCAGGTCAAGGATCTGGAGGCCAGTGTGGGTATGCAGCTGTTTCACCGTGAAGGGCGCACGGTGTCGCTCAGCACCCCCGGCGAGTACTTCCTGGTCTATGCCAAACGCCTGCTCGGAACGCTGAAGGAAGCCGAGGATGCGATGGCCCGTTTCAAGCGGGTCGAGGCAGGGCGACTCAGCATCGGGCTGGTCAGCACGGCGAAGTACTTCGTGCCGCGCTTGCTGGCCCGCTTTCGCGACCAGCATCCCGGTGTCGAGTTGCGCCTCAACGTGTCGGCCAACCGGGAGCAATTGGTCACATTGATGGCCAACAACGAGGTCGACCTCGCCATCATGGGGCGGCCGCCGAAAGACCTGTCGACCCGCTCCGAGCCGTTCGCCGCCCACCCGCTGGTGTTCGTCGGGCTGCCCGACCATCCGCTGCTCAAGCGCGGGCCGGCGCCGCTGTCGGCCCTCGACCATGAGGCCCTGCTGGTGCGCGAGGCCGGGTCGGGCACCCGCAGTGCGATGGAAGATGTGTTCCGGGAGCACCGTTTCGAGCCTTGCAGCCGCATCGAGATCTCGAGCAACGAGACCATCAAGCAGGCGGTGATGGCGGGCATGGGGGTCAGCTTTCTGTCGCTGCACACCATCGGCCTCGAACTTCGCAGCGGCCTGATGGCGGTGTTGCCCATCGAGGGCACGCCAGTGATGCGCACCTGGAACGTCGTGCGTCCGTCGTCCAAGGTGTTGTCGCCCGCCGCCGAAGCGTTTCGCTATTTCATCCTCGAAGAGGGCGAACGCCACTTGATGGCGCACGATCGGGAGTTGCTCGGAACCTGATCGACGCGGCGCCCGCGAGCCCGGGGCAACGCCGGGCAACACGGCCACGGCTTGCGCTCTCCGCCGCAGGCCGAAGAGGTGCCGATCGAAGTGGCGCCTGGCGCCCATGCATGCCGGCCAATCCGGCCCGCCCCTGCCCACGTGGTCCTCTTTCGCCCGCGCTGTGTCGAACGGCCGACTCCGGTGCTCGTTCCCACGCCCTTTGCAGGCCCAGCCTGGGCGCTCGCCCGCCTTCAGCACGCTGCGCGCCACGTTGCGGCGTCCGCCGTTTTTCCGTCAAAAATGTTCGTTTGTTTTCGTTTAACGCAAACGTAATGATCGAGTGTGTTCCTTTTTGTTGACTTTCGGCGCGGTTCAACTGACACTGGTTGCCAGCGTGGCCTTCGGCCCGCTCCTCCACCGGCTGCCTTTTGTCCTGCTTTTGTCTGCCATGTCCTTGCGTTCCACCTGTGTTTCCCGACTCAAAACCGCCGTGTTCGACACCCTGGTCGTCGGCGGCGGCATCAACGGCGCGGTCACGGCGGCCGCGCTGGCCGAACGCGGCGCCCGCGTCGGCTTGATCGATGCGCGCGATTTCGCCGGCGTCGCCAGCCAGCAGTCGTCCAACCTGGTGTGGGGCGGCATCAAATACATGGAGTCGTTCGAGTTCGCATTGGTGAACAAGCTGTGCGCGTCGCGCAACCACTTGATGCGCAGCTATCCGTCGTCGGTGCGCGAAATGCGCTTCTTCACGGTGCACGAAACGGGCTTCCGGCACTCGCTGGCCAAGCTGTACGCCGGCACCTGGCTCTACTGGCTGATGGGGCGGGGCCAGACCCGCATCCCGCGCTGGATGTCGACGGCGACGATCCGCGCCGAGGAGCCGGTCATCAACCTCGACGGCTGCGACGGCGGCTTCGAGTATTCGGACGCCTATTTGATCGACAACGACGCGCGCTTCGTATTCCAGTTCATCCGCGCGGCGCTCGACGCCGGCGCGGCGGCCGCCAACTACGTCGAATCGCAAAGCGCAGTGCGCGGCAGCGACGGCCTGTGGCAGGTGCAGGCCGTCGACCGCATCAGCGGCGAACGTTTCAAGATCCTCGCGCGCACCTTGGTCAACGCCTGCGGCGCCTTCGTCGACCAGCACAACATCCGCAGCCGGCAGACCACGCAGCATGCGCACGTGTACTCCAAGGGCATCCACCTGATCGTCGACCGCATCACCGACAGCCGCCGCATCCTGACCTTCTTCGCCGACGACGGCCGCTTGTTCTTTGCGATCCCGATGGGCGACAAGACCTGCATCGGCACCACCGACACCCGGGTCGACGACCCGCTGCCGCAGGTCACCGAGGCCGACCGCCGCTTCGTGCTGGACAACATCAACAAGCGCTTGAAACTGGCGCGGCCGCTGCAGACGAGCGACATCATTGCCGAGCGCTGCGGCGTGCGACCGCTGGTGGTCAAGCAGGGCGGTGGCGGCACGCCCGACTGGCTGCAGATGTCGCGCAAGCATGTGGTCGAAAGCAACCGCGAGCGCCGGCACGTGAGCATCTTCGGCGGCAAGCTGACCGACTGCCTCAACGTCGGCGAGGAACTGTGCGAAGAGATCGTCAAGATGGGCGTGCCGCTGCCGCACCCGCGCCGCCGCTGGTACGGTGAAGGCCGGCCCGAGCAGCGCGAGCTGTTGTTGCGGCAGTGCGCCGAGCTGGCGCTGCCCACCCCCTCGGCGGCGGCCGGCGAGGAGGGGAGCGGCGAGCGGTTGTGGCGTCTGTACGGCGAGGCGGCGTTCGAGCTGCTCGAAACGCTGCGCGCCGACCCGAGCGCGGCCGAGATCGTCATCGAAGGCACCGACTACATGCGCTGCGAGTTGGCGCTGTGTGCGCGGCGCGAGATGGTGACGACGCTGGAAGATTTCCTGCGCCGGCGCACCAA
This sequence comes from Caldimonas brevitalea, assembly GCF_001017435.1. NCBI lineage: Bacteria > Pseudomonadati > Pseudomonadota > Betaproteobacteria > Burkholderiales > Sphaerotilaceae > Caldimonas > Caldimonas brevitalea. Next base: position 5,909,356 of record NZ_CP011371.1, on the reverse strand, counting down.
GATCGAGTTGACGCTGGGGCGGGCGCGACTGCAGGCGTCGAAGGGGTTGCCGGAGGCTTGCCGGCTGTTGTTCGGCCAGGACGCGCAGCGTCAGCTGGACGCCTATTTCGCGTCAGGTGCCGCACCCGTGCGAACGGAGCAGCGCGCCGCGGCCCTCGCCTGAGATCTCGCGCGCCTCGGCCGGTCTTCGGTGCCGCTCGAGGCGAGCCGACACCGGTCACCCAGTGCCCGTCAGCCCAGCGACGTCTTGCCGCCGTCCAGCACCATGTGTGAGCCGGTCATGTAGGGGAAGTCGTCGCTGCACAAGGCCAGCGCAAAGGCCGCGATCTCCTCGGCGGTGGCCATGCGTTGCTGGCCCGGCACGTTCAGCTTCGCCCATTGACGTGCCATCACCTGCCACATGGCATCCGGCACTTCGGTCATGCCCGCCAGCCCGCGCACCAGCGGGGTGTCGACGGTCCCGGGCAGCAGGGCGTTGATGCGGATGTTGTGGCGCGCATAGTCGAGCGCGGCGCCCTGCACCAGGCCCAGCAAGGCTCGTTTGCTCGCGCTATAGGCCGAGCGGCCGGGGTGGCTGCCCAGCGCGGCGATCGACGAGGTGACCAGCACCACGCCGCCGCCGGCCGACATCATGTGCGGCAACTCATACTTCATCGCCAGGAAGACACCGCGCACGTTGGTGTGCTGCACGCGGTCCCATTCGTCGGTGCCGAACTCGTGCAGCGGCTTTTCGATCGAGATGCCGGCGTTGTTGAAGGCGATGTCCAGCCGGCCCAGGCGCTGCACCGTGCGGTTGACGAAGTCGCGCACCTCACCCTCGTTCAGCACGTCGGCGTGTTGATAGTGGGCTTCGCCGCCCGCCGCCGTCACGGCGCTGACCAGCGCCTGGCCCGCGGCGTCGCGGCGGCCGCAAAAGCTCACGCGCGCGCCTTCGGCCGCAAAGGCCCAGACCGCGGCACGGCCGATGCCCGAGGTGCCGCCGGTCACCAGCACCACCTTGCCGTCGAAGCGGCGCGGGCCGACACGGGGCGGAAGCGCCGGCTGGCGCGCGTCCTGCGCCAGCGCCACACCTCCGGCCAGGCCGGCCACCAGGCCGCCCACCGTCCCGGCGGCAGCGCTGCCAAGCATGCGCCGGCGGCCGGGGTCGGGCAGCGGCGGCGGAGCCACCAAGAGGGTGTCGTCCTGATCTGCAGCGGGCTGGTTCATCTTGATGATCTCCATCGGGTGGGTGTCAACGCAGGTCGTACCCCTCGCAGCACGCGAGTGTGTGTGCGACGAGGACTGGGGCTGACTGTAGGAAGACGTCGTGAAGCCGGCATTAGGGGCGCAGTGACCCGCTCGCGGCTGTGGAGGACGGGGGCGGGCACGTCAAGCGAAGACGCGCGCGTCAACAAGGAAGATGCACAAAGACGCACGAAGGCGCGCGCGTCAATAGAACATGCAGCTCGACTTTTCAAGCCGCACTCGCCCCTTTGTTCAGGGGTGGCCCGCGATGCCCCTGTCGTCGATAGTGCCGTTCGGAGCCTGTTCTGGGTGAAAACGCCTTTGCCGCCCTCGACGTGTGCCCCTGCCCCCAACTGCAAGGAGCCCTGCGATGCCGTCTCGACTGTCCGGTGTGTCCGTGGTGTGTGTTTTCGTGGTCGGCATGGTGCTGGCCGGCCCTGGTCGAGCGGGTGCCGTGGCTGAAGCGCGTTTGAGCGAGTTGCAGTTCTCGCTGGTCGACCTCGCACCGGACGACGGCATCGCGCCGTCGTTCTCGATCGTGGCCGACCCGGACGCGCCCAACCGCCAGCGCACCGAGCTGACGGTGTCGGTCGACCACAGCGGGCTGGGCACGCACGACGACGCCATCCTGGCCGACTTCTCCTTCATCGCGACGCTGAACCTCACCCGGTCGGTCACCCTCCAGCAGGCTGAGGCCAGCACCACCGACACGTCCTTGCAGGCGCGTGCGGTCAGCCTGGCGCGCGGCAGCGCGACCGCCTTTGCCTCGGCGGAGAGCAACGTCTTCTTCGCGGACGACTTCGGCATCAGCGTGTCACCGCACACGGCGCTCACGGTCACGGCCGACGCGAGCGTGACGGCGCTCGACACCGGTGCCGCCGGCGCCGAGGGTCACGCCTACGAACATGCCCGGGCCGAAGCCTTCCTGCGCATCCGCGGTGCCGACCCGGGCGATGGCAGCGGCCCGCAGGACAGCTTCAGCCAACGCAGCGCCATCACCGCGGTCGACGCGGCGGTGGACGACCTGGACAACTCGGGGCTGCTGTCGATCAGCTTTCACAACCTGAGCGCGGCGCCGCTGTTCGGCTACTTGTCGGCGCGGGCCACCGCGTCGGCTTTCGGGGTGACGGCTGTGGTGCCCGAACCCGCCAGCGCGGCCCTGGTGCTCGCCGGTCTCGCTGCGCTGGTGGCGGCGCGCCGCGCCCGACGCTGACGCTTGGCCGCCCCTGCTGACGCCGGCGCTGGTGCTGCACGCCGGCGTCAGTCGCTGCGGCTCGCGACCCCGGCGCCGTTCGCGGCCGACTCGCACGAGTGTCGGCGCCGGCGGCTGGCGCCGGCCAAACCGAGCAAGCCTAGCCCGACGAGCGCCCAAGTGCCGGGCTCCGGCATCGCGGTGACCGAGACGTTGTCGAAGGCGGCGAAGTAGACCACCGTCTGCCGCGCATACTGGTTCGAGCCGCCAAAGCGCTCGATCTCGCCGTGGTAGAGGCCGGCGAAGCTCAGGGAGTGGGTGCCCGGCGTCAACGTGAGATCCAGTTCGTGCCACCGGTCGGCCTGCCCGTGCACCGCCTGGTACTCACCGAGCAACTGGTCCCCCAACTGCACCGCATAACGCTGGCCGCGGTGCTCGTCACCGTAAAAGGGAATGCTCTTCTCCCACGGATAGCGAACCGAGTAGGTGCCGGCATCGGTCCACCTCAAGCGATAGTGACCGGCCTCGGTCACCGTGAAGGCCTGCCCGAAGGCCGCCGCGTTGAACATCCAGACGGCGGGGTCGGGCCGGCCGTCCGCCGTCGGCAGACGCTTGTCCGACCACAACACCGCATTCTGGAACAGCTCGCCGCCGGCGATCTGATCGTCGGCGCTGAACCGGGGCGTGTCCCAGTGCTCGGGCACGTCCAGCGGCCAGTAGAGGTCGGGGTCGTAGAGGCGGCGTTCCTCGAACTCGCCGTTGCGCAGCAGGTTCTCCCCCGCCGACACGGAACCGCCGGCGAGCAGCAGCAAGGGCACCACACCGCGGAGGAGGGCGCCCGCACGCAACGGCCCGAACGCGAGAGGCCGCCGTCCTCGACGGACGGTGGCGAACAGGCCCAACCCCAGCATCAGGCCCTTCGAGGGCTCCGGCACCGGGGTCAACAGGAAGTAGGACGAACGGCCGGTCGCGTCGTGCCAGCCCCGCACGACGATCTGGCCCGCATCATTGATCTGCGTCGGTTCCCGCAGGGTCCAACCGGCCAGCGCTGCGGTGTCGACCAGGCGATTCAGGTCCTGGAAGGAGCGCCCGTCGAACGACACGAGCGCGACGGTGCTGGCGGCCACCACGTGCCCGGCGCCGTTGAGGTCGATCGGCCGCACCCGGCCATCGTGCCCCACCACCGCTGACGCATCGATCTCGCGCAGCACGCCCGCTTCCCACAACGCGGCCCGGTAGCCGGCCGGTTCCCCGTTCACATACTTGGAGGCCTGGACCAGCACCTGTTGGCGGTTGTTGATCTTGACCGGCTCGATCCAACTGTTCCCATGGCCATCCAGCCAGAGATGCCCCAGGTCGATGGCGGCACCGTCGCGCCACAGCAGGCCGCGCGCTCCGCCTTCGCTGCCCCAGGCCACCCCGACGGCCCGCCCGGCGTCATTCAACGAGATGGCGCGGCTGTCGGGCCCTGGCAGCGCGGTCGGGACGCCGTGGCTGTCCCAGATCACCGCCTTGGAGTAATGCGTCTCGCCATCGGACCAGCCCACGTTGCCAGCGATCTGACCGTGTACGTTCAATGCCTCAATGCGGGCCGAGATGCCGGCTGTCGCGCCCGAGAAGCCGGCCAGCTGCACCCGCCGTCCCTCGGACCACAGGAACCCGGTGCTGTAGTTCTCGACGTCGCCCGAGGTGTTGTAGGTGTAGGCGTCGCCGGCCACCTGACCTCGCGCGTTGATGAAACGGGCCACGCCGTAGGCCTCGCCCCACCGGTCGTGGCCGAAGTCCCCGAGGTAGGTGACGCGACCTTGCGACCACATCGCCGCGCGGCTGCCGCCGTACACGCCCGAGGCGAAGTAGCTCGAATGGCCGGCTACCTGGCCTGCCGCATTGACGCCGTACGCGACGCTGTCGCCATAGCCACGAGGACTCGTGCCCAGCGGCGGCAGCAGGCTGACGGTGCCGTCAGGTCCGTGCACGTACATCGAAGGCGACCCGCTGACCGAGACGACCAAGTGGCCGCGTTCACCGAGTGTGATGGACCGCACCGAGTCGGGCTCGTATGGCAGAGGCAAGGCCTGGTAGGCCGGCGCTGCGTCGAGAGGACCGTGCAGAACCGAAAGGATGAGCGCCGCGCATGGCGCCAACAGCGTCTTGTTCATCTCCCTGAAACCTCGCTTTCCGGACGCCGTCCGAATCTGGATCGGCTCCGGCGAGAGATGTAGCACTGGGCGTTCGTGCCCGGGCCCCTCACTTCGGGGGCGCTCGCTCGAGCCATGGGAGCGCGGCCCGGGAGACCGGTGCAACCCGCCGTTCAGCTCGTCGGTGGCAGGCTCAGCGTGGCCGACAGCAAGCGCGCGGGAAGGTCGCGGTCGTCGGCATCGGTGACCATCAGGAGGTCGATGCGGTCGCCGCGCAAGGTGGCGTCGATGCCCTCGACCTTGCAGACGAGGTTCAGCGCTTCCAGGGCCCGGACGCTTCCGGCCGCGTCGACGACACCCACGGCCGAGCCCAGACAGCGCCCGTCGGCGTAGCTGTCGGGCGTGTCCTCGGCCGCCGCGCAAAACACCCATCCGCCGTCGGGCAGCGCGCAACCGTCGGTGAAGCACAGGGGCGTGCCATGGAGCAGGCCCAGATCGAAGCGGGTGATCGACACAGCGGCAGGTGCGGGGCCTGCGCCGCACAGCCAGCGTTCGACCTCGGGCCAGGTGAAGGTGACACAAGCATTGACCGGCGTCGCCCGGTTGCCGCGTTGCAGCAAGCACAGCCGATCTGGCGCGACGAAGGCGCCCTCGATGTTCAGCTCGGGGAAGTGCAAGCGCAGTGGCTCGAGCAGCGGCGTCAGGTCGACCGGCCGCGCTGCACCGTCGATCTCCCCCCGGTTATCGAGAGGCACCAGCGCTGCGCGCAAGCGTGTAGGACGCGATCCCGAACCCACGGCCAACAGCGCGCCGAACGGGTGGTCGGGGAAGGCTGGCAGCAAGGTCAATGCTTCCAGGTCCGGCTTGGTGGCCTTGCGCTCGGGATGGCCCGCCGGCAGCGCGCCCTCGAAGACGCGAAAGCGCTGGCCGGCTCCATCGTTCGACAGGTCGAAGACGCCCAGCGCGTTTTCGTCGTCGGCCACCACGTAGAGGCGTTCACCGACGCGCACCAGGCCGCTCGCGGCGCTCAAGTGGAGCGGGGCGGTCGTGTCGGGTCCTGGGTCCAGCTGGAGGGTGCGGAGGGGGGTGACTTGAAGCATCTGGGAAGTCATTGTGAAAGCAGCGTTGTGAAAGCAGCGTTGTGGAAGCAGAGCATGAACGCGCGGAAGGACCCGACGAACGGGAGCCCTACCGAGAGTGTGCGGCATGCGATGAAGGGGCGGCAGCGCCGAGGGCAAACCGGGTCCACGAAATGGGTCGACAACCGTCCATCACCTGTTGAACACCGCTCGCGCTTTCGAGCGTGCTCGTCAGGTACGCCGACGCCAAATCCGACGACGCGTGCTTCGCATTCCGATGGATGCGTTCGTTTCGTCGAAGTGGTCCCTAGCACCCGTCGCTATCGTGAATTCGGGCGCCTTGCCCTCTTGTTCAAACCCCACTCAGGAGCAACGATCTTGAATCCCATCAGCGAAACCTATTTGCACCCGACCATCCCCACCGCTCAGCCGTATGGCGCTGGGGCCCCCACCGACCCGACGCAACTGCTGGCCCAAGCCCAGAACCTGCTGGAGAACCTGGAGAACCTGGTCGAGCAACTCGCCGGCGCACCGTTGGATCAGCAGGACCCCTACGGCGGCCAGCAGCCTTACGGGGGCCAGCAACCCTATGGTGGCCAGCAACCTTATGGCGGCCAACAGCAGCAGTTCGACGGCGGGCAGTTCCAACAACAGCCGCAGTACCAGACGGGGCAGTATCCGAACTCGCAGCCGCCGGCCGGGCCCGGGCCGACCGGTCAGGGCACGGCCGCTGACGACGGCTACGGCGCCGGCCAGGGGCTGCGCGACGTGAAGATCAACACCGCCGCCGGTGGTGAGGCGCTGCACCTGCAGGCCGACAGCCAGGGCAATCTGTACAACGGCAGCGGCAACCACGTGGGCGTCATGGGCCAGGACGGCAGCATCACGCTCAACTCCGGCGCCACCAAGGAACGGGAGCGACTGGAGACCGGGGACCAGGGCATCTTCAAAGCGTTTGGCGGCCCTGACGAGGCCGAGGGCGACGATGGTCGCGATGGCAGCGTGACCTGGGACGCCAACCAGGTGACGGTCTCGGCCGGCGACCTGAACCAAGAGAACGACTTCTGAGGCATAGGTCAGCGGGCACCCGCCGGCGTCCTTTGGCAGGTGCCCCTCCGCCTTTCGCCCTATGTCATCCGATCAACCCCATCCGCTTCCGGGCAGCGACCTGGCCTTGAAGGTGTTGATGAAGATCTTCTCGCTGGGCCTCGCGACCGCACGGCACGACGACCTGGAAGACATCCTCGCCGCCGCGCTGCGCCTGCATTACGACGAGGGCCAGGCGACGCTCGCCGAAGTGCGGCTGCAGATCCGGCTGGAAAACTGGATCGGCGCGGTGCGCCTGCTGAAGCAGATCGAGGTGGCGACCCGCATCGATCCCGCGTTGACCAGCGCCTTGCTGGCCGGCTGTTTGTTCCGGATGGGCGATGCCGAGTGGTCCCGTTATGCCGCCAAGCTGTTGCGAGAGGGCGGCAGCAACGGGGCGCTGCAGTTGCTCAACGGCTTCCTGCAAGCCCAGGCCGGCGGGCTGCATCCGGCGCCCAACGCGGCCGAGGCGGAGCAGGTGCGCCAGCGGATCACCGCGATCTTGAAGAACGCGCAGGCCAAGGCCGGGGCCCCTTGATTCGCTGGGCCCCTGGCCTACCAACGGCTGCTGCGCAGCGTCTTTTCGTGCAGATGGGTGAGGACCCGCGACGCCGCGAGCAAACCCCGATACATGGCCGGCGCCGCGCGCCGCCATTCCTCGTCATCCCCCAGGCCGGCGTCGACGATGCGCTGTGACGTCTGTTCCAGCGCGGCGCAGACTTGGCGCAGGGCAGGGCCTTGCTCGGGGTCCCGCAACAGCGCGGGCAGCCGGTCGAGCAGCGCGGCGCACGCCTGCAGCGGCTCGAAGATGCGGTGTCGCTCCACCGCCTGCGTGCGGGGGCTGCCACTGAGATCGAAGCGCCCAGGCTTCCGTACGCCGCCGTCCTCGATGCGAGCACGCGCCGGCGCCCCCGCAGCCTCCTCCGTGGCGGCACTGTGCGGATGCGACGCCGAGGTGTTGCTCGCTCCCTTGCGGTCTGGGTTCATGTTCACGCTGTCCGGTGAGAAAGGTGGGGTCCCAAGGGGCGGGGCGGTCGTGGACGCGGGAAGATTCGCGGCACCACAGTCGGGCCCGGCCATACGGCGAGGTAGAGCCATCGATTCAACGCGCCCTCCGCCGCAGGGCCGGGCCGCCATGCGAATTCGAGACGTCAAATGCGAACAGCCTGCTCGGCGCGCGGGCCGAGGGCAGGGCTGCCCTGCTGGGCACTGCGTCCGCTCTAGAGCCTGCGGATGCGGAGCCGTCTGAAACGAACCGCAGCGCCATGGTGCTGAAGGACGATGTGGCCTTCGCGTTCCCGAGCGAAGTTCGGAAACTCGGCGAACTTGGTGTCCGCGATCCGGGCCCGGAGCCCGCCCTCGTCCAGGTCGCAGCTCAGCACCAGGCGGCCGCCGAGCCAGTGTTCGACGTGCCAGCCCCGTACGACGATGCGTGAGGCGACAAAACCTCCGATGGGCGGGAGTGGGAATGGGGCCGGCGGTGCGATGCCATAGACGGACCCGCATCGGGTGACAGGCTCGCGAGCATCGGGGTGCCGTGTGTCGTCGAGCAATTGCATTTCGGGTCCGCTTTGCCAGGCGGCCGACGCGGACTCGTGCACCCGGTACAAAACGCCTGAGTTGCCACCCGCAGGCAGGGCCCATTCGAAATCGAGCACGAAGTCGGCGTAGCGCTCGGCCGAGACGAGATCGACGGCCGGTGCGCCGGAAATCGCCTGCATCACGTCGTCGTCGTGCACCTGCCAGCTGTCGAGCGGAAAGCCCTCACCTCGATACGCTCGCCACAGCGTGGGCGGTAGGGGCTCCTCGTCGAGGTTCTGGGCGAAACGGCCCGGTGGCGGTCCGCCAGTGAAAACATTGCCTTGCATGCGCAACGTGCGTGCAAGTGGCGTTCCGCAGCCGCTCACCACTTCCTCGCCCGTCCTCGAATCGCTCGGGCAGCCGCTGAGGCACGGATGCCAAGGCGAAGTGATGCTTGGCGATCGAACAGGGAGGCGCGGTGGATCAAGACCACCTGCCGCCGCAGCGGATCGAGAGCTGCAGGCGGTCGTCGACGTTGGCCACCCGGAGGTGCCGGGCGGCCGTCGACAAAGCCGAATCGAGGAATGTGCATTGCTCGATGAGGGATGGGCATGGACTGCTGCTGGTCCTGCCAACGTGATGAAGGAGATCCGAGATGTCCAGTCCTACGAAACATCGTGCGAGCAACACCAACAGCGGTCACACCCGCAACGACGAAAGCAGTCATGCCAGGAAGCTCAGCGACACGGAGCACGGAATGGCCGCGACGGGCCGCAAGTCAGGTGGTGAGGGCAAGAAGGCGCCCGCACCTGTGGCCGCCAAGCGTGGCGGTTGATCGTTCCATCGAGATCTGAAAGGAATCGAGTCATGGCCCATACCCAGCACAATCACCCGCGTACCCCGAGCGCCGGGTCCGGAAGCAACGAAAAGAACGCCGGTCCGCCCGTTGAGTCACAGAACGATCCGCAGCGCGGCCAGGGCACCAAAGTCACGCAGAGCCCGCGCAAGCATGCGCCGCAGGCGGCGGCCGGCAAGCGTCACGAATAGCGTTACCGGGAGCGGCTGACCTGGCTCGGGCCGGCTCCCGCAGCGCACTTTCGGGCGGCGCTCATCCCGCCACCAACCCCCGCCGCAGCTGTATCGCTTCGGCCAGCTGCGCCCGCTCGATGGTGTCAGCGCCGGCAAGGTCCGCCACGGTGCGGGCCAGCTTCAGCACCCGGTGGTAGCTGCGCGCCGACCAGCCCAGCCGCTCGGCGGCGGCACACAGGAAGTCGGCCGTGGAGGCGCCGAGCGCACAGTGCCGGTCGACGCCGGCCGAATCGAGTTGCGCATTGGCAACGCCTTGACGGCGCTGCTGGCGCTCCAGCGCCGCGGACACGCGCTGCGCCACGGCCGCACTCGGCTCGCCGTCCGGCGTGGCGCGTAACTCGGCTGGCGACAAGGCGCCCACCTCGACGTGCAGATCGAGGCGGTCCAGCAGCGGGCCGCTGAGCCGGCCTTGGTAGCGGGCCACCACGTCCGGGCTGCAGCGACAGCTGCGCTGGGTCGAGCCGTACCAGCCACAAGGGCAGGGGTTCATCGCGGCGATGAACTGGAACTGTGCCGGGAACTCCGACTGGCGGGCGGCGCGCGAGATCGTGATGCGCCCGCTTTCCAGCGGCTCGCGCAAGGCTTCGAGCGCGGCGCGCGACCATTCCGGCAGTTCGTCGAGGAACAGCACGCCGTGGTGGGCCAACGAGATCTCGCCGGGGCGTGGCGGCGAGCCACCCCCGACCAGTGCCACCGATGAAGCGCTGTGGTGCGGGCTGCGGAAGACGCGCTGCCGCCAGCGTGCCGGCTCGAAACCGCCGGCCAGGCTCAGCAGCGCGGCCGATTCGAGGGCGGCGTCGGTGGACAGCGGCGGCAGCAGGCCGGCGAAACGCTGGGCGAGCATCGACTTGCCACTGCCCGGGGGGCCGACCATCAGCACGCTATGGCCTCCGGCGGCGGCGACTTCCAGTGCACGCTTGGCCAGCGACTGGCCTTTCACGTCGCGCAGGTCGGGGCAGGGTGGGGCCGCGCCGCCCGCGGCAGGGGGGCGCACTCTCTGCCAGCCCTGGCGCCTCTCGCCGTGCGGGCCGGGCGCGCCGTCGCCGTTGATGCTGCTGCTGCTGCTGTTCTCGCCGAGCAGGGCCTGCACCACGTCGAGCAGGTGCCGGGCACCGTAGACCCGGGCCGGCTCGACCAGCGCCGCTTCCTCCGCACTCGCCCAGGGCAGCACCATCGCGTGCGCAGCGCCCTGGCGATGCAGCGCCAGGCTCATGGCCAGCGCGCCGCGCACCGGCCGCAGGTCTCCCGCCAGCGACAGCTCGCCGGCGAATTCATGATCGGCCACGCGCTCAGGCGGCAGCTGGCCGCTGGCCACCAGGATGCCCAGCGCGATCGGCAGGTCGAAGCGGCCCGATTCCTTGGGCAGGTCGGCCGGCGCCAGATTCACCGTGATGCGCTTGTTGTGCGGAAACGTCAGACCGCTGTTCAGTAGCGCGGCGCGCACCCGCTCGCGGGCTTCCTTGACTTCGGTGTCGGCCAGCCCCACCAGGGTGAAGCTGGGCAGCCCGTTGGCCAGGTGCACTTCCACCGTGACCTCGGGTGCCTGCAAACCGGCGAGCGCGCGGCTGCGGATGACGGCAAGCGACATGCGAACCCCCTCCCTCGAAACTTGTTGGTCGGTCGGTCGGCCGCCGGCGTCCGCGAGACGGCGCCGTGTCGGCCCGGCAGCCTCCATGCACCACGGTCAGTACACCGCGGGCCGATGGAAGCGCCCAAAATGTTCCTTCTTGGTGCAAAGTCGCGGCAAGCACAGAACAGGTGCAGAAAAATCGCGCTTGCAGCCCGTTACAGCGCCGTTATGGGGCGCGTGCACCCCGTCAGTTCATGGCACAGATCATGCACTCCGGCTTCCCGGCTGGGCGCAATGCTAGGGCGCCGATCCCGCCTCACCTTCCCTATAAAGGAGCAACCCATGAAGATGGTGACCGCCATCGTCAAGCCGTTCAAGCTTGATGAAGTGCGTGAGGCCCTGAGCAACATCGGTGTTCAGGGCATCACGGTGACCGAAGTGAAAGGCTTCGGTCGTCAAAAAGGACACACCGAGCTGTACCGGGGCGCCGAGTACGTTGTCGACTTTCTGCCGAAGGTCAAGATCGAGGCGGCCGTCGACGATGCGGTGGTCGACCAGGTGATCGAAGCCGTGGAGACCGCCGCCCGCACCGGCAAGATCGGCGACGGCAAGATCTTCGTCTCCACACTCGAACAGGTGGTGCGCATCCGCACTGGCGAAACCGGCAAGGACGCCCTCTGAGGCGACAGTGAGACTACCAATGAAGAAACTTCTCGCGATTCTGGCGCTCTCGGCTGCGGCCCTGGGCATCGGCGACCTGGCCTGGGCGCAGGACGCCGCCTCGGCACCTGCCGCCACCGCCATCACTGAAGCCGCGCCGGCCGCCGCGGCCGCCGCGACCGATGCCGCAGCGCCCGTGGAGGGTGCGGCCGCCGCCGCGTCCCCGGCGCCCACCGTCGACAAGGGCGACGTCGCCTGGATGCTGACGTCGACCCTGCTCGTGATCCTGATGACCATCCCCGGCCTGGCCCTGTTCTACGGTGGCCTGGTGCGCGCCAAGAACATGCTGTCGGTGCTGATGCAGGTGTTCGTGGTGTTCGCGCTGATCGTCGTGTTGTGGGCCGTTTACGGTTACACGCTCGCGTTCGGTGGGGGCGGCTCGTTCATCGGCACCTTCGACAAGCTGTTCCTGGCCGGCATCACCAAAGATTCGCTGGCGGACACCTTCACGGCGGGCGTGAAGATCCCCGAGTACGTCTTCGTCGCTTTCCAGTCGACCTTCGCGGCCATCACCTGCGGCCTGATCGTCGGCGCCTTCGCCGAGCGAGTGCGCTTCTCGGCCGTGCTGCTGTTCTCGGTGCTGTGGTTCACCTTCAGCTACCTGCCGATCGCCCACATGGTCTGGTTCGCCGAGGGCCTGCTGTTCAAGGACGGCGCGATCGACTTCGCCGGTGGCACGGTGGTGCACATCAACGCCGGTGTCGCCGGCCTGGTGGGCGCCTACCTGGTGGGCAAGCGCATCGGCTACGGCAAGGAAGCGATGCCGCCGCACTCGCTGACGCTGACCATGGTCGGCGCCTCGCTGCTGTGGGTGGGCTGGTTCGGCTTCAATGCCGGCTCCAACCTGGAAGCCAATGCCGGCGCCGCCCTGGCGCTGATCAACACGCTGCTCGCCACCGCGGCCGCCACGCTGTCGTGGATCGGCGGTGAATCGCTGTCCAAGGGCAAGGCGTCGATGCTCGGCGCCGCGTCGGGTGCCGTGGCCGGTCTGGTCGCCATCACGCCGGCCTGCGGCACGGTCGGCCCGATGGGCGCGATCGTGATCGGCCTGGTCGCCGGCATCGTCTGCCTGTGGGGTGTCAACGGCCTGAAGCGCATGCTCGGTGCGGACGACGCACTCGACGTGTTCGGCGTGCACGGTCTGGGCGGTATCCTGGGCGCGCTGCTGACCGGCGTGTTCACCGCGCCGGGCCTGGGCGGCACCGGTGCCGCCGAGTTCTCGATCGCCCACCAGCTGTTCGTGCAGGCCAAGGGCGTGCTGATCACCATCGTGTGGTCCGCCGTCGTGTCGCTGGTCGCCTACAAGGTGGTCGACCTGCTGGTCGGCCTGCGGGTGCCCGAGGAAGCCGAGCGCGAGGGCCTCGACATCACCTCGCACGGCGAGACCGCCTATCACAACTGAACCACCGCCGGCTCCCCGCAAGGGGAACCCGCCCGGAGGCCTCCGCAAGGAGGCCTTTTTGCTTGTTGGCGGGCGAAAAAGGGACCGCGCCCACCGGGGGTGACCGGGCGCCGGCGCCCGGCTATCGCGACGATAGGAAAAACTCGCGCCCTGTCTGGGCCGCGCCGGGCGCGGCCGCGGGCGACATCCGCCCGCCTGCCGCCCGAGGCGCCCTTGCGAGGCGGCGATTCGCCCTCACGTGCCTGACCTAGAATCGTCTGCCCCAGCCACATTGGAACAGCCTTCGACGAGGCATTGCGCATGGTCCCCCATCTCATCACCGCGCTCACCGGCCCGATCAACGAACTCGAGCAACGCATCCTGGAGTCCATGCCCGCGATCGAGCGCTGGTTCCGGCTCGAATGGATGGAGCACACGCCGCCTTTCTACACCTCGGTGGACGTGCGCAACGCCGGCTTCAAGCTGGCGCCGGTCGACACCAATTTGTTTCCCGGCGGCTTCAACAACCTGACCGAGGAAATGCTGCCGCTGGCCGTGCAGGCGGCGATGGCGGCGATCGAAAAGATCTGCCCCGAAGCCAAGAACCTGCTGATGATCCCCGAGCGGCACACCCGCAACACCTTCTACCTGACCAATGTGCAGCGCCTGGTGCAGGTATTCCACCAGGCCGGCCTGAACGTGCGCCTGGGCTCGCTGGACGAGAGCATCAAGGAGCCGACCGAGCTGACGCTGCCGGACGGCAGCCATTTGACGCTCGAACCGCTGGTGCGCACCAAGCGCCGCCTGGGGCTGAAGGACTTCGACCCCTGCACCATCCTGCTCAACAACGACCTGTCGGCAGGCTTGCCGGAGGTGCTCGACGGGCTGCACGAGCAATATCTGCTGCCGCCGCTGCACGCCGGCTGGGCGGTGCGGCGCAAGTCCAACCACTTCCAGGCCTATGAAGAAGTGGCGAAGAAGTTCGCCAAGCTGTTGGGCATGGACCACTGGCTGATCAACCCGATGTTCGCCAAGTGCGGCCAGGTGAACTTCCACGAAGGCACCAACATCGATTGCCTGCAGAGCAACGCCGACGCGCTGCTCAACAAGATCCGCCGCAAGTACAAGGAATACGGCATCCAGGAAAAGCCGTTCGTGATCGTCAAGGCCGACGCCGGTACCTACGGCATGGGCATCATGACGGTGCGCGACGCCAAGGACCTGGCCGAGCTGAACCGCAAGACGCGCAACAAGATGTCGGTGATCAAGGACGGCCAGGAGGTCACCGAGGTCATCATCCAGGAAGGCGTGCCGACCTACGAGCGTATCAACGAGGCGGTGGCCGAGCCGGTGGTCTACATGATCGACCGGTATGTGGTCGGCGGGTTCTACCGGGTACACGCCGAACGCGGCATCGACGAGAACCTGAACGCCCCCGGCGCCAGCTTCGTGCCGCTGGCGTTCGCCGAGTCCAACCAGCTGCCGAAGGCCGGCATGCGGCCCGGGGCCAGCGCGCCCAACCGCTTCTATATGTATGGTGTGATCGCCCGTCTGGCGATGCTCGCGGCCAGCTACGAGCTGGAAGCGACCGATCCGGACGCCGAAACCTACGATTGACACCGCCGGGCACCCGCGTTGCTGCACTGCAACAAACCGCGCGGTGCCGGCGCCGCCGCGGGAGCACAATGACTCCATCTACCGCATGACGCAGCTGCCTGTGCAATCCAGTCCCGTTGCCCGCGCCCAGGGCTCGCAACTCGCGACCCTCACGCTCGGCGCCGTCGGTGTCGTCTACGGCGACATCGGCACCAGCCCGCTGTACGCCCTCAAGGAAGTTTTCGCACACGGCCACATGCCGGTGTCGGCGGAGAACATCCTCGGCATCCTGTCGTTGATGTTCTGGACGCTGACGATCATCGTTTCGCTGAAGTACGTCAGTCTGATCCTGCGCGCGCACAACAACGGCGAGGGCGGGCTGGTGGCCATGCTGGCGCTGGCCTCGGTGGCCGTGAAGGACCGCCCGGTGCTGCGGCGCTACCTGCTGATCCTCGGCATCTTCGGCACCGCGGTGTTTTTCGGCGACGGTGTCATCACGCCGGCCATCACGGTGCTGTCGGCGGTCGAAGGCCTGGGCGTGGCGGCGCCCGGGCTGACGCGCTATGTCGTCCCGGTGACCTTGCTGGTGCTGACGGCGCTGTTCGCGATGCAGAAGCACGGCACGGCGAGTGTCGGCAAGCTGTTCGGGCCGATCACGGTGGTCTGGTTTTTGGTGCTGGCGCTGCTGGGTTTGGTGCACGTCGCCGGCAATCCGTCGGTGCTGGCCGCGCTCAACCCGTTCTACGCGCTGCGCTTCATCGTCGGGCAGCCCCATGTCGCCTTCGTCTCGCTCGGCGCCATCGTGCTGTGCGTGACCGGCGCCGAGGCGCTCTACGCCGACATGGGCCACTTCGGCAAGCGGCCGATCCGGTTGGCCTGGTTCGGCCTCGTGATGCCGTCGCTGGTGATCAACTATTTCGGCCAGGGCGCGATGCTGCTGGCCCACCCCGAGAACGTCAACAATCCGTTCTACGAAATGGCCCCCGAGTGGGGGCTGTACCCGCTGATCGTGCTGGCCACCTGCGCCTCGGTGATCGCCTCGCAGGCGCTGATCTCGGCGGCGTTCTCGGTCACCAAGCAGGTCATCCAGCTCGGCTATCTGCCGCGGCTGCGCGTGTGCCACACCTCGGTGCGGGAGGCGGGCCAGATCTATTTACCGTTCATCAACTGGACGCTGTACGGTTGTATCGTGATCGCGGTGACCGTCTTCGGCTCCAGCAGCGCGCTCGCGTCCGCTTACGGCATCGCCGTGACGGTCGACATGCTGATCACCACCGTGATGACCTTTTTCGTGATCCGCTACGCCTGGCACTACCCCTGGGCCTTGTGTGTGGCCGCCACGGGCTTCTTCTTCATCGTCGACGCGCTGTTCTTCGCCGCCAATGCGATGAAGTTGTTCGACGGCGGCTGGTTCCCGCTCCTGATCGGCGCCGTGATGTTCACGCTGATGATGACCTGGAAGCAAGGTCGCCACCTGCTCGGCGAGCGCCTGCGCGAGGAGTCGATCGAGCTGAAGGCGTTTCTCGACTCGGTGTTCCTGAGCCCGCCGACGCGGGTGCCCGGCACGGCGGTGTTCCTCAACGCCGAAAAGGGCGTGACGCCCAACGCGCTGCTCCACAACCTGAAGCACAACAAGGTGCTGCACGACACCAATCTGTTCGTCACGGTGCGCCACCACGAGGTGCCCTGGATCGGCTTCGACCGGCGTGTCGAGGTCGAGCCGCTGGGCCACGACTGCTGGCAGGTGGTGCTGCACTTCGGTTTCAAGAACGACCCGGACGTGCCCGATGCGCTCGAGCTGCTGCGCATCCACCGCGTGCAGCTCAATGACATGGAGACGTCCTACTTCCTGTCGCGCGAGATCGTCAGCCCGTCGATTGCCAAAGGCATGGCCACCTGGCGCGAAAAGCTGTTCGCCAGCATGCACCGCAATGCGTCGGCGGCGGCCGATTTCCTCAACCTGCCGGCCAACCGCGTCGTCGAACTCGGCTCGAAAATCGAAATCTGAACCCGGCCGGTCGGGCGCCGCCGGCCGCCGCGGGGTGGCGAGCGTGTGAGGCGGGTGAATCTGCTGCTGGTGCCGACGATGCGTTTTTTGCGTGACCTGTCGCTGTCTGCCGTTGTGGCCGGGTTCGTGGCCGTGCTGGTCGGCTTCACCAGTTCGGTTGCGCTGGTGTTCCAGGCCGCCGAGGCGCTGGGTGCCACACCGGCGCAGACCACCTCGTGGATCTGGGCGCTGGGCCTCGGCATGGGTCTCCCGTGCATCGGCTTGTCGCTGTACTTTCGGCAGCCGGTGCTGGTCGCGTGGTCGACCCCCGGCGCCGCCGTGCTGGCCACCGCCGGCGTGTCGATGCCCGAAGCCGTGGGGGCGTTCATGCTGAGCGCCGGGTTGATCACGCTGTGCGGGCTGACCGGCTGGTTCGCCCGTGTCATGAACCGCATCCCCTTGCCGCTCGCGTCGGGCCTGCTGGCCGGCGTGCTCGCGCGTTTCGGCATGGAGGCCTTCGTCGCGCTCAAGAGCCAGCCGCTGCTGGTGACGGTGATGTTCGGCGTTTACCTGCTCGGCCGGCGCGCCTGGCCGCGTTATGCCGTGCCCGCCGTGCTGGCGGCGGGCATCGCGACGGCGGCCGTGCTGGGCCTGCTGCAGGGATCGCAGCTGCAGTGGACGCTGGCCGTGCCGGTCTGGACGACACCCCAGTTTTCGGTGAACGCCGCCATCGGTGTGGCGCTGCCGCTGTTTGTCGTGACGATGGCGTCGCAGAACCTGCCGGGCGTGGCCGCCATCCGCGCCGCCGGCTACGACACACCGGTCTCGCCGCTGGTCGCCACCACCGGCCTGACCACGCTGCTGCTCGCGCCGTTCGGTGCCTACGCCGTCAACCTGGCGGCCATCACCGCGGCCATCTGCCTGGGGCGCGAAGCCCATGAAGATCCCGCCCGGCGCTACACCGCCGCGGTCATGGCCGGGGTGTTCTATCTGTTGGTGGCGGTGGCCGGCGGTGCCGTGGTGGGCTTGCTCGCGGCCTTTCCGCGCGAGTTGGTCGTCGCGGTGGCCGGCTTCGCCTTGCTCGGCACCATCGCCGCCGGACTGGCCGCGGCGGTGAAGGACGATCGGCACCGCGAAAGCGCGCTGATCACCTTTTTGGTCACGCTGTCCGGCGTCACCCTGTGGGGTGTCGGCTCGGCCTTCTGGGGCGTGGTCGCCGGCGCGATCGCGCTGGTGGTGCAACACTACCGTACCCGCCCCGCACAACCCGATGTCACGGTAAAGCCCTGATGAACCTCCTTTTCATTGCCGATCCGCTCGAGCACTTCAAGATCTACAAGGACACCACCTTCGCGATGATGCGCGAGGCCGCGGCCCGCGGCCACCGGCTGTCGGTGTGCCAGCCCTGCCACGTGTCGTGGCGCAGCGGCGGACGCGTCACCGCGCTGGCCCAGGCCATCACGCTGACCGGCGAGCCGGACGCCTGGTGGCGCCCCGAAGGCGACGCCGCGCCCCTGGTGCTGGCCGAGACCGACGGTGTGCTGATGCGCAAGGACCCGCCGTTCGACAGCGAATATTTCTACGCCACGCATTTGCTCGAGCAAGCCGAGCGTGAAGGCGCGCGGGTCGTCAACAGCCCGCGGTCGCTGCGCGACCATCCCGAAAAGCTGGCCGTGATGGAGTTTCCACAGTTCGTCACGCCGACGCTCGTCACCCGCAGTGCCGACGAAGTGCGGCAGTTCCACGCCGAACACCGCGACATCATCCTGAAGCCGCTGGACGGCATGGGCGGCATGGGCATCTTCCGCGTCGGTGCCGACGGGCTGAACCTGGGCAGCATCGTCGAGACGCTCAACCAGCATGGCACCCGCACGCTGATGGTGCAGCGTTTCATCCCCGAGATCACGCAGGGCGACAAGCGGGTGCTGATCATCGACGGTGAGCCGGTGCCGCACGTGCTGGCCCGCATCCCGCAGGGCAGCGAGGTGCGCGGCAACCTGGCGGCCGGCGGCAAAGGCGTGGCGCAACCGCTCAACGATGCCGACCGCGAAACGGCCCGCGCCGTGGGCCGCTTGCTGGCGCCGCGCGGGCTGCTCCTGATCGGGCTCGACATCATCGGCGACCGTGTCACCGAGGTGAACGTGACCAGCCCGACCTGTTTCCAGGAGATCCAGCAGCAAACGGGTTTCGACGTCGCCCGCACCTTCGTCGACGCACTCGAGCGGGTGCTGCAACGCGGGCGCTAGCCGCGCCCGGCCCCCTGCGCGCGGCCGATACCCCCGCCGCGGCCCGCGGTACTTCGGCGGGGCGGGCGCCACCCGATAATTCGACCCTCGCGCGGCCGCCGGCCGCGCTGCTGTTTGCTGTCTGTCTGCCCACCTGTCCCACCATGGCCCTGATCACCCTCACCAACGCCAAACTCGCCTACGGCCATGTGCCCCTGCTCGACGACACGATGTTCGCGCTCGAGGCCGGCGAGCGGGTCGGCCTGATCGGCCGCAACGGCACCGGCAAGTCCTCGCTGCTGAAGATCCTGGCCGGGCTCGAAAAGGCGGACGACGGCCTGCTGCAGTTGCAGCAGGGCCTGCGCATCGCTTACGTGCCGCAGGAGCCGCAGTTCAACGCCGACGCACAGGTGTTCGACGCGGTCAGCCTGGGCTTGGCCGAAGTGCGCGAGCTGCGCCAACGCTACGAGGCGCACGCGCCCGGCGAAGATCTCGACGCGCTGCAGACCCGCATCGAGGCGCTCGACGGCTGGACCTGGGAGCAGCGGGTCGAAGAAACGCTGGCGCGGCTGCGGCTGGACCGCGACGCGCCGGTGGCGCGTTTGTCGGGCGGCACCAAAAAGCGCGTCGCGCTGGCCCAGGCCCTGGTCGCACAGCCCGACGTGCTGCTGCTCGACGAACCCACCAACCACCTCGACCTGGCCTCGATCGGCTGGCTCGAAGAGCTGCTCAACGGCTTCCGCGGCAGCGTGGTGCTGATCACCCACGACCGGGCGTTTCTCGACGGCGTGACCACCCGCATTGTCGAACTCGACCGTGGCCAGCTGCGCAGCTATCCCGGCAATTTCACCGCCTACCAGGCGCTGAAGGAGCAGCAGCTGGCGGACGAGGCCTTGCTCAACGCCCGCGCCGACAAGCTGCTGGCACAGGAGGAGGTGTGGGTGCGCAAGGGCGTCGAGGCCCGCCGCACCCGCAGCGTCAGCCGGGTCAAGCGGCTGGAGCAGCTGCGCCGCACCCGGACCGAACGGCGCGACGTGGTGGGCCGGGTCCGGCTCGACCTCGACGCCGGCGCCTCCAGCGGCAAGCTGGTGGCCGAGCTGCGCGACGTCAGCAAGTTTTATGAAGGCCGGCCCATCGTCAGCAACTTCTCGGCCACGCTGCTGCGCGGCGACAAGGTTGGCCTGATCGGGCCCAACGGCGCCGGCAAGACGACACTGCTGAAGTTGATCCTGGGCGAGATCGCGCCCGACAGCGGCAGCGTGCGGCAGGGCACCAAGCTGCAGGTGGCGTATTTCGACCAGATGCGCGAGGCGCTCAACCTCGACGCCACGCTGGCCGACACCATCAGCCCGGGCAGCGAATGGATCGAGATCGGCAACGCCCGCAAGCACGTGATGAGCTATCTCGGCGACTTTTTGTTCTCGCCGCAGCGCGCCAACTCACCGGTGCGCACGCTCAGCGGCGGCGAGCGCAATCGCCTGCTGCTGGCCCGCTTGTTCGCGCGCCCGGCCAACGTCTTGGTGCTCGACGAACCCACCAACGACCTCGACATCGACACGCTCGAACTGCTAGAGGAGTTGTTGCAGACCTACGACGGCACGGTCTTTCTGGTCAGCCACGACCGCCGTTTCCTCGACAACGTGGTCACCAGCACGATCGCCTGGGAGGGCGACCTGCAGCCGGGCTTCTGGCGCGAGTACGAGGGTGGCTATGAAGACTGGCGGGTGCAGAGCCGCCGCAGCCGCGCGCTGCAGGAGCAGCAGCAGAAGGCCGCGGCCGCACCGCCGCCGGCGGCCAAGGAGGCGGCTCGCACCGAGCCCGCGCCCAAGCCCGCGACCGGGGCCGCCCGCAAGCTGTCGTACAAGGAACAACGGGAACTCGAAGAACTGCCGCGCCGTATCGAAGCGCTCGAAGCCGAGCAGCAGCAGATCGGCGAGACGCTGGCCGGGACCGAGGTGTACCGCAGCGAGCCCCAGCGCGTGGCCGAACTGCAGGCCCGTTACGCCGCCATCGAAGAAGCGCTGATGGAAGCGCTGGAACGCTGGGAAGCGCTCGGCTCGAGGTGAACGGGAAGAAGGGGGCGGTCGCAGGACGGCCGGTCGGTCGGCCGCGCGGCCGGCTTGGTTGGCGCGGCGCGCCTCAGCTGTGGCGCCGGCGCAATCCGAAGTTGGCCAGCCAGGACTCCGCCGACGAGGTCGGCAGCGCGCGGCTGATGATCAGGCCCGACTGCAGGTACAGCGCGTTCAGCAGCCGCACCGCATCTTCGCGGCCGCGGCCGATCAACTCCGTCAGTTCGCGCAAGGTCACCGGCTGGGTGCGCATGTGGCGGATCACGGCTCGGTGGACCGAGCGGATCTGCAACATGCGCAGATCGAGGCCCGGCGTGGTGCGGTAGCAGGCGTTGCCGGCGACTTCGGGCAGCAACTCGGTGCGGCTGCCCCGCATCGCCAGTTCCCACAGCAGCGGCGCAATCGGGTGGTAGCACGACAACGGCGCGACCAGCGACGACTCGGAGTCGCCGGGCGCTCGCAACACCGCGGGCTCGACCCGCAGCACTTTCAACAGTGCCAGTCGCTGCAACAAATAGGTATCCGGCTCGGCCGGGCAGTGGAACAGCCGCTCGCGCGGAAACACCGTCACCGGCACCACATAGCCGCCCGCTTCGCAATGCACCACCACGCTTTGGGCGTGGCGCAGACAGGCGGCCAGCACTTCCAGCACTTCGGTGCCGCTCGGGCGATGCTCGAAGCGTTGCAGATCGGCCAGCAAAGAGGGGCTGAGCGCGGTCAGTCGCGGGACGGCAGTGGTCGCGCCGGGCTGGCGTGCCAGTTCGTCCAGGTAACGCTGGAAGACGCTGGCACGCATCAACTCCGGTTCACCGAAGGGGATGGTGGTCTCGTTCATCAGCAGGTAAATCGCGACGCGCGCCGCGTCGAAGCGGCACACAGACAGCCGGGTCACAAGTGCGTTGTCCCAGCAGAAACTAGGCCTTGCATTTGTATGTGTTGGTGACTGTACTTTAGGGATCACCCAGGGGGAACGGGAAAACACTGATAAAAGCTCGGAGATCAGCACAAACCCGTAGTTTGTGGCAGGCAAAAATCACAGTTGACCGCGGACCCGGGCGAAGTCAGCCCAGAAACCGGCGTCCTGGGCGGCTGTGAAGTTCAGCCGCATCAACGTGGACGGCTGCCGCACCGCGTGAAACAGCGATCCGGGCGCGAGCAGATAACCTTCGTCGAGCATGGCTTGCGCCAGTCGGTCGGTGTCGACACCGGTGTCGACCCAGCCGAACAAGCCGGCTGGCTCCGTCACGAAGCGGCAGCCGGCCTTCATCGCCAACTGCACACAGCGCGCGCGAGCGCCGTCCAGCTTGGCGCGCAGCCGCTCGGCGTGACGGCGGATCTGGCCCTGGTCGAGGCAATGGGCGAGCGCCTGCTCGAACAGCGACGGTGTGGTCAGGGTGGTCAGCAGCTTGGTGTCGATGAAACGCTCGACCAGCGAGGGGTGGGCGGCCAGGTAGCCGACCCGCCAGTTGGGCGCCAGGATCTTGGCGAAGCCGCTCACATAGATGGTGCGTTGCAGGGCGTCGAGCGAGCTCAGGCGGGTGGCATGCGCGGGCGCCAGGTGCGAGTAGGTGTCGTCTTCCACCACCCGGAAGTCGTGCTGCTGCGCCAGTTGCAGCACCCGGTGGGCGTTGCTCGGCGCCAGGCAATAGCCGGTCGGGTTGTGCAGCACGCTGACGGTGATGAACAGCTTGGGCCGCTGTTCCGGCGCATAGGCCTCGCAATACCTCGCCATCACGCCGAGGTCGGGCCCGTCCTCGCGCCGCGGCACCGGCAGGATGCGCATGCCCATCTGCGTCAGGCGCGCGAACTCCACGGCCCAGCCCGGCTCGTCGACCATCACCGAGTCGCCCGCCTTCAGCAGCGCCCGGCAGACGATATCCAGCGCGTGGGTGGCGCCGACGGTGGTGACGATCTGGGCCGGCGTCGCCTCGATCTCCATGCTGGCGAGCTTCTGGCTCAACGACCGGCGCAGCGCCGGGTCGCCGGCGGGGTCGCCGTATTGCAGCGACACGGCGTGCAGGTTGGGAGTGCTCGTGACGCGCCGCACGGCCGAGCCGAGGAACGGCGTTTCGAGCCAGGTGGCCGGTAGCACGCCCATGCCCGGCATGCCCTTCATCTGCCCGCCGTGGGCGTCGACCTGCCGGAACATGCCGCGGATCAACGTCGCCGCGTCCACCGGCGGCTGCGCCCGCTCCCCGACAGGGCGCGCCTCGGAACGCTCGGCCAGCGCCGCTTCGGTACGAGCGTCCGGACGCGACTCGCGCACGAAAAAGCCGCGGTTGCGGCGGGCCTCGATCATGCCCAGCGCCAGCAGTTGGTCGTAGGCCGCCACCACCGTGTAGGGGCTGACCTCATGACGGCGCGCACACTCGCGCACCGACGGCAGCCGCGCGCCCGGCGGCAGCAAGCGGTTGCGGATGCGCTGAGCAAACCGGTTGGCGAGTTGGTCGGTGAGCGTTTCGGACGGAGACCGAGTGAGCATGGCGGAGGCCCTGTGTGCTGGCAAATGAACCGGTACAGTCTGCAGTGTGGGTCGGTTATTTGTATTGGTGCTGTATCGGTCACTGATCATAGACTGGCTCGCATGTTCGCTCCAGCCCTGCACCTTCCATCCTCTCGGCCGCACGCTGCAGGCGGCGCGGCGACGTCCGGGCGGAGGTGGGCATGACGCTGCAGGAGTTGGTCGCGCTGCTGCTGCTGGCGACCGCGATGTCCTTCACGCCCGGTCCCAACACCACTTTGTCGGCGGCGCTGGCGGCCAACTGTGGGCTCAAGGCGGCGCTGCGGTTTTGTTGCGCGGTGCCGGCCGGGTGGAGCGTGCTGATGCTGATCTGCGCGCTCGGCATCGGCGCCGTCGTGATGGCGATGCCGGCCTTGCGGTGGGGCGTCAAAGGCGTCGGCGTGGCCTACATGTTGTGGCTGGCCTGGAAGCTGTCGCAGGCCAGTCGGCTGGGCGAGGCCGACCGGGCCGCGCTGGACATCGGCTTCTGGCAGGGCGTGATGCTGCAGTTCGTCAACATCAAGGCGTGGATGCTGGCGCTGGCACTGAGCGCCGGCTGGGTCAGCGGCGGCGCCGGCGCGAGCCCCGAGCACCAGGACCAGCGGCTGCTGATCGTGCTGGCCGTGATGGGGGTGTATGCCTTCGTCAGCAACTTCACCTATGCGCTGGTCGGCTCGCTGCTGCGCGAATGGCTGGCGCAAGGCCGCCGTCTGCTGTGGTTCAACCGCACGATGGCGGCCGTGCTGGTCGCCACCGCGGCCTGGATGACGGGAGTCTGAGCGATGTCGGCTGCCACCCTCACGACGCCCCTCGAGCAAGAAACCCGCGGCCTCTGGCTGGGGCTGCTGGGCGTCGCGATTTTCGCGCTCACCTTGCCGATGACACGCCTGGCCACCGGCGCCGCCGCCGACCCCCAGTTGTCGCCCGCCTTCGTCACCTTCGGCCGCGCGGCGCTGGCCGGGCTGTTGTCTATCGTCTACCTCGCGGTCGTCGGCGGGCCGCGCCCGCAAGGCCGGCAATGGGCGGCCTTGCTGTTCACGGCGGCCGGCAACGTGCTGGGCTTTCCGCTGTTGCTGGCGCTGGGCTTGCGCCATGTCGAGGCGGTCCACGCCGCGGTCATCACGGGCCTGCTGCCGCTGGCAACCGCTGCGGCGGCCGCGCTCGCATTCCGACAGCGCCCGGCGGCCGCGTTCTGGGGCTGCGCCGCGCTCGGCAGCGCCCTGGTGGTGGTCTACGCGCTGTCGCACAGCAGCAGCAGCAGCGGGGGCGGTGCCGGGCTGCGGGCGCACTGGGCCGATGCACTGCTGGTGCTGGCCGTGCTCGCGGCGTCGGCGAGCTATGTCGTCGGCGCCCGCCTGACCCCGGCGCTGGGCGCCGAGCGGGTGATCTGCTGGGTGTTGGTGGTGTCGTTGCCGCTGACACTGCCGGCGGCGGGATGGACCTGGCCGACGCAGCCGGTGCGGGCAGCCGCCTGGGGCGGGTTTGTCTATGTCGCGCTGTTTTCGATGTGGCTCGGATTTTTCGCCTGGTACCGCGCGCTGGCCCTCGGCGGGCCGGTGCGGGTCAGCCAGGTGCAGCTGCTGCAACCCTTTTTGTCGATGCTGTTTGCCGTGCCGCTGCTGGGCGAACGGCTGGACGCGACCACGCTCGGTTTCGGCGTCGCGGTGATGGCCACGGTGTTCATCGGCAAGCGCTTGCCGGTGCAGACGGGCAAACCCGCATGAACGCCGCTGCACACCACCCTGGATGCCGGTCCGCTGCCGGCCGCACCCATTGGCCCGTCGTTCTCGGCGGCCTTCACTTCCTCACCTCAGGAGACACCCCATGACGGCCACGGCACCCGACCGCGAGCACGACAACCCCTGGCACCTGGCGCGCCGCGCCGAGCGGATGAACCCGTCCATCATCCGGGAGATCCTGAAGGTCACCGAGCGGCCCGGCATCCTCTCGCTGGCCGGCGGCCTGCCGTCGCCCGACACCTTTCCGGTGGAGGCGGTGCGGGAGGCGTCGGCCCGGGTGCTGCGCGACAACCCGCGCGAAGCGCTGCAGTACGCAGCGAGTGAAGGTTACGCACCGCTGCGCGAGTGGGTCGCCGCCCAGGTGGGCGCGCAACAGGGCATGCAGGTCGACGCCAGCCAGGTGCTGATCACCACCGGCTCGCAACAGGGGTTGGACCTGTGCGCCAAGGTCTTGCTCGACCCCGGCAGCCGGGTGCTGGTCGAAACGCCGACCTATCTGGGCGCCTTGCAAGCCTTCGCGCCGTACGAGCCCGAGGTGGTCGCCCTGCCGTCCGACGAAGAAGGACCGCTGCCGCAGGCACTGGTCGATCACGCCCGCGGCGCCCGCTTCTTTTATGTGCTGCCCAACTTCCAGAACCCGAGCGGGCGTTGCATGAGTGCCGCGCGGCGCGAGGCGCTGGTCGCCGAGGCGCGCCGTCTCAAGCTGCCGCTGCTGGAAGACAACCCCTACGGCGAATTGTGGTTCGACGCGCCGCCGCCGCCCGCGCTCGCCTCGCGTTACCCCGGCGGCACGCTCTACCTCGGCTCGTTCTCGAAGGTGCTGGCGCCGGGCCTGCGCCTGGGCTATGTGGTGGCCCCGCCCGCCTTGTACCCGAAGCTGTTGCAGGCCAAGCAGGCGGCCGACCTGCACACGCCGGTGTTCAACCAGCGGGTGGTGCACGAGGTGATCCGCGAGGGTTTCCTGGATCAGCACGTGCCCCGCATCCGCGCGCGTTACGCCGCCCAGCGCGACGCGATGCGCATCGCGCTGGAGCAGCACATGCCGGCCGAGTGCCGCTGGAGTGCACCGATCGGCGGCATGTTCTTCTGGATGGAGCTGCCGCAGGGGATGGACGCGATGGCCTTGCTGCCGCAGGCGGTGGAGGCCGGTGTGGCCTTCGTGCCCGGTGCGGCCTTCTATGCGCGCGAACCCCGCATCAACACGCTGCGCCTGTCGTTCGTGACGCTCGACCCCGAGCAGATCGCCACCGCGGTGCGGCTGCTGGCCGGCGTGGTCCGGGCGGCACAACCGGCGGCGGCCGGGGTTGCAGCATGAAGCGCGCCTTCAAGCAGGTCGATGTGTTCAGCGGCGCGGCGTTGAGAGGCAATCCGCTCGCGGTGGTGTTCTCGGCCGAAGGGCTGAGCGATGAGCAGATGGCCGAGTTCGCGCGCTGGACCAATCTGTCCGAAACGACGTTTTTGCTGCCGCCCACCGACCCGGCGGCCGACTACCGGGTGCGCATCTTCACGCCCAGCGAAGAACTGCCGTTTGCCGGCCATCCGACGCTGGGCAGCTGCCACGCGTGGCTGGAGGCAGGCGGGCGACCGCGCACGCCGGGGCAGGTGGTGCAGCAGTGTGCCGTTGGGCTGGTGACGCTGCGACGCGAGGACGACAGCGGCCGGCTGGCGTTCGCCGCGCCGCCGCTGCGCATGCGCGAGGTCGAGCCGGGCTTGCTGGCCGACGTCTGTGCGGCGCTCGGCGTGACGGTGCAGCAGGTCGAGGCGGCGCGCTGGCTCGACAACGGGCCGACCTGGCTGGGCCTGCGCCTGGCCAGCGCCGAAGCAGTGCTGGCGCTGGAGCCGCGGCACGGCGCTCTCGTGGCCCTTGCGAAGGTGGGTGTCATCGGGCCGTGGGGCCCGGGTGCGCCGTGCCAGTTCGAAGTGCGCGCCTTTGCCGAGCCGGTCGGGGTGCCGGAAGACCCGGTGACCGGCAGCCTCAACGCCAGCCTGGCGCAGTGGCTGATCGGCGAGGGCGTGGCGCCGGAGCGTTACGTCGCGGCGCAAGGCACGCGGCTGGGGCGGGCCGGGCGGGTCCACATCGTGCGGGAAGGTGACACGGTGTGGGTGGGCGGCGAGAGCCGCACCTGCATCGACGGCAGCTTGTCGTTGTGATGTGGTGAGCTGGGGCAGGGCGTCACGCCGGGGTCCGTCAGTCGGGCGAACCTGCGGGCAGCCGGTCGTGTTGGCGGCGCGCCTGCCGCTGCGCGAGCGGCTTGGCGCCGGGCCGTCGCTCGCGCAGCGGGGCCCCGGTGTCCAGGCAACGCGGCTTGCCGCGGGCGCCGCTGGCTTGATAGTCGAGCCGCAGCGTCTCGCGCACGCTGTCCGTGGCCAGGCCAAGGCCGTCGCACAAATGCTCGAACAACGCGTCGACCAGATCCTCATAGGCGATCTGGTGGGTCTTGCCGGTGCGCTGCCACAAGGCGTCCGAGAAGGCCGCAAAGCGGGCGAAAGGGGCGTCCCCGAGCAGCAGCGCGAGCGCGCGCGGCAGCCGGCCGGCGTTCGCCACCAGGTCCCAATAGCGGGCAAAGCGCTGCAGGCGCTGCACGGTCGCGAAATCGACGCAGTCGTTCTGCAGGATCGCGTAGGGCGGCTCCGGGTCGTAGACCATCGCGTGGGTCGCGGTGTGGCGCACGATGGGTGTGCCGCGCAAGCGCTTCAGGATGCCGACCTGGATCTCGTGCGGCGCCAGCGCGACCAGCCGGTCGAAGCCGGCCGCAAAGCTGGCCAGCGTCTCGCCGGGCAGGCCGAAGATCAGGTCGGCGTGCACATGTGTTTGCGAGTGGGTCACCAGCCAGCGCAGGTTCTCGGCGGTCTTGTCGTTGTCCTGCCGGCGCGAGATGCGTGCCTGCACCTCGGCGTCGAAACTCTGGATGCCGACTTCGAACTGCAGCGAGCCGGGCGGAAACTGCGCAATCAACTGCCGCAGACGCTCGGGCAGGTGGTCGGGCACCACCTCGAAGTGCACGAACAGCCGGTCGTCCAACCGTTCCAGGAAAAACGCCAGGATGCGGGCCGAAGCCTCGATCTTGAGGTTGAACGTGCGGTCGACGAATTTGAAGTGGCGCGCACCGCGCCGGTGCAGACGTTCCAGCGCCGCAAGAAAGCGGTCGAGGTCGAAGGCCCAGGCGGTCTTGTCCAGCGAGCTGAGGCAGAACTCGCACTTGAACGGGCAGCCGCGCGAAGCTTCCACATAGACCAGCCGGTGCGCCAGGTCGTCGTCGGTGTACTCGTCGTAGGGCAGCGCCAGCGTGTCGAGCGGCGGCTGTTCGCCGGCGATCACTTTGGTCAGCGGCCGCGGGCCGTGCAGCAGCGCCTGACAGAGTTTCGGAAAGCTCACGTCGCCCCAGCCGGTGATCACATGGTCGGCCAGCCGGCAGATCTCCTGCTCGGCGGTTTCATGGCTCACCTCGGGGCCGCCGAGCACGATGCGCAGTTGCGGCCGCAGCGCTTTCAGCAGACGCACCACGCGGGTGGTTTCGACGACGTTCCAGATGTAGACGCCGAAGCCGACGATCTGCGGCGGCTCGCCCGACGACAGCAGCCGTTCGACGATCTCGACCGGCTTTTGCAGGATGGTGAACTCGCGGATCTGGGTCTGGTCGCGCAGCGCGCCCATGTTGGCGCGCAAACAGCGCAAGCCGAGCGAGGCGTGGATGTATTTGGCGTTGAGCGTCGCCAGGACGATGGCAGGCATAGCCGCCCATTATTGATTTCGATGTGCACCAGGAGGGCAAAGTGACGGAAGAACTGTTTCGCGAAGACAGCTATCGGCGGGAATGCGAGGCCCGCATCACCGCGGTCGACGCCGCCGGGCTGCAACTCGACCGCACCGTGTTCTACCCGCGCGGCGGCGGGCAGGCCGGCGACGCCGGCGAGTTGCGGCTGCCCGACGGGCAGGCGCTGCGGGTGGCCGACACGGTCAAGGGCGAGACAGCCGGTGTCATCCTGCATCTGCCGGCCGCCGGCCAGGACGAACTGCTGGCCCGGTTGCAGCCGGGGCAGGCGCTGACGGCGTGCATCGACTGGGAGCGCCGCCAGCGCCACATGCGCTTTCACACCGCCACCCATTTGTTATGCGCGCTGGTGCCGCACCCGGTGGACGGGTGTTCCATCACCGCCGACTACGCCCGGCTCGATTTCCACATGACCGAGCCGCTCGACAAGGACACCTTGAACGCCGGCCTGGCGCGGCTGGTGGCCGAGGCGCGCCCGGTCAGTCACAGCTGGATCAGCGACGAGGCCCTCGACGCCAACCCCCAGCTGGTGCGCAGCATGAGCGTGCAGCCGCCGCGCGGCTCCGGGCGGGTGCGGGTGCTGAAGATCGACGGTGTCGACCTGCAGCCCTGCGGCGGCACGCATGTGGCCAACAGTGCCGAGATCGGGCCGGTGGTGGTGACGAAGATCGAGAAGAAAAGCGCCAAGACGCGCCGCGTGGTGCTCGGTTTCGCGGCGCCGGCCGCCGATTGACACGACGACGGGCGGCGTCCACCGCCCGTCGCGCCGCCTTTACTTGTTGCGGTACTCGTCGTGGCAGGCTTTGCAGGTCTGCGCGGCCGCGCCGAAGCTGGCCTTGATCTGGTCGAGGTTGCCACCCTTCGCGGTCGCGTTCAGCTTGGCCACCTCGTCCTGCATCTTCTGTGCGGCGGCCTTGAACTTGTCGTTTTCTTTCCAGATGTCGGGACGGGCCTTGGTCTCGCCCGTGTCGGTGCCTTCACCGAAGGCGGCCCATGGCAGCTTGGACATGTATTCCACCACCGCGGCGTTGTCGGCCGCGGCCTTGGCGTCGAACGGCGCGCGCCCGTTCACCATCGCGCCGATGCGGCCGAAGTGCTGGGCCATTACCGTGAAGGACGCCTTGCGGTACTTCACCGCATCTTCCGGCTTGGCGAACTGCGCCTGGGCCGGCGCGGCGGCGAGCAGGGCGGTCATGGCGGCGGCGGCCAGGCCGCTCACGGCCCCTCTGATTTTCTTGGTCATCGTGTGGCTCCAGGGGGGCGTCGGAAACAAGGACGGCGTGTCGACGAAGCCCACACCGCAATGGGCAGCGCGCGCCAAGGCGCGCTGGCGCACACCGCAACCACCCGGCACATGCCCCCCGCACGGTGCCGGCGGCCGCGTTCGGCGCCGCCCCGTACTTTCACGCTTGCGGTCTCCCCGCTTCCCCCGGTAAAACCCTGCGGTTGCCATGGCGTCGAGGGAGCGAGATGAAGATCCGGATCTGGGACCTGCCGACCCGCTTGTTTCACTGGGCCTTGGCCGCGAGCGTGATCGGGCTGGTGGTCACAGCCAAGACCGGGGGCAATGCGATGGTGTGGCATTTTCGCCTCGGCTATCTGGTGCTGGCGCTGTTGCTGTTTCGCCTCGCCTGGGGCCTCGTGGGCGGCCACTGGTCGCGTTTCGCGACCTTCGTCTACGGCCCGCGCAGCGTGTTGCGCTATCTGAGGGGCGGCGCGCCGGCCGCCCACACGGCCGGCCACAACCCGCTGGGCAGCTTTTCGGTGTTCGCGCTGCTGCTCGCGCTGGCGGCCCAGGTGACCACCGGGCTGTTCGCCGACGACGAGATTGCCTACGCTGGCCCGCTGGCGCACCAGGTGTCGGCCGAGCTGAGTCTGAGCCTGACGTGGTATCACAAGGTCATCGGCGAGCCGCTGCTGATCGCGCTGGTGGTGCTGCACCTGCTCGCGCTGGCCTTCTACATCGGCGTGAAGCGCCAGCGCCTGGTGGCGCCGATGTGGCACGGTGACAAGGAGGTGGACGGCGATCTGCCCGCGTCGCGCGACGGCGCGGGTGCCCGCTGGTTGGCCCTGGCAGTGTTCGCAGCCGCTGGTGCCGTCGCCGCCTGGGTCTCCCGCATCGGGAGTTAGACTGCACGCTGGCCGCGGCGGGTTCCGCGGCGCCGAACCCTGAGTGATGGAATCCCCCGAGATACGTCTTGTCGTCCCCGACCGGCCCGAGCTGCTGAACGCCGCCCGCGAGATCTTCAAGGAATACGCCGACTCGCTCGGCGTGGACCTCGGGTTCCAGGGCTTCGAGACCGAGCTGCGGTCCTTGCCGGAGCCCTATGCCCCGCCCGGTGGCCAGTTGCTGCTGGCCTACGTCGACGCACAGTTGGCGGGCTGCGGCGCCTTCCGCTACATCGCCGAGACCGACTACCCGAATGCCTGCGAGATGCGCCGGCTCTACGTGCGCAAGCCGTTTCGGCGCTTTGGCCTCGGCCGCACCATCGCCCAGGCGCTGATCGACGAGGCGCGCCGCTGCGGGTATTCGTCGGTGCTGCTCGACACCATCGACGAGATGGAGGCGGCGCGCAGCCTGTATACCTCGCTCGGTTTTCACGAGATCCCCCCGTACTACTTCAACCCCCTGCCGGGTGCCCACTACCTGAAGGCCGAGCTGGGGTGAAGTCGCAGGCCGCCGCCACGCCCCGACGCCCGGCCCTGCCGGCGCACCGTGGGGCGAGCGTGCCGGTTACATCGAGGTACCGACGTAGCATCGTCGACTTGCCAAGCTGCAAGGCGACGGCGCCGGCATGCAGGCGCCGCAGCACACCAACGGAGACACCATGACCTCAACCCCTGACGGCCTCGAACTGCGGGCGGGTCCGCTGCGGCTGGCGCTGCGCCCCGATGTGGGCGGCAGCATTGCTGGCCTTTGGCACCATGACCTGCCCGTCCTGCGCTCGATCGAGCCCGGGGCCCTGAGCAACGCCCGCGCCGCCGGTGCCTACGCACTGGTGCCGTACTCCAACCGCATCGGGTATAGCCGCTTCCCGTGGGCCGGCCGCACCTGGTCGACGCGGCCGAACTTCGACGACTCCCGGCATTCGGTGCACGGCGTGGGCTACCAGCGCGCCTGGGAAGTGGTCGCCAGCGACACGTCGAGCGCCACGCTGCGGCTGCACCATCGGCCCGACGAGGACTGGCCGTTCGAATTCGAGGCCGTGCACCAGATCGAGCTGGGCGAGTCCGGCCTGTCGCTGGGCCTGACGCTGACCAACCGCGGCGACGCCGAGGCACCGTTCGGCCTTGGCTGGCATCCGCACTTTCCCAAGCGCACGCGCAGCCGCATCCACGCGGAGCTGAGCGGCCGCTGGGACCTCGACGAGGCGCTGCTGCCGGTGCGGCACGTGGTGCAGCAGCACGGCATCGACGGCGACGTGGCCCATCTGCGCTACGACAACGTCTTCACCGGCTGGCAGCAATCGGCGCGCATCCGCGACGAGCGGTTCTCGATGCTGCTCACCTCGTCGTTGCCGTATCTGGTCGTCTACACGCCCGAGCTGTACGACTTCTATTGTGTGGAGCCGGTCAGCCACGTCAGCAACGCGTTGAACCTGGACGACCCGAGCGGGCACGGCGTCGTCTCGCTGGCGCCGGGCGCGTCGACCAGCGCCTGGATGAAGCTGCAGATCGAGGAGGCCCGCTGATGACAGAGCCGCTGTATGAGGCGCGCGTCGCGGTGGAGCAACCCGCGGTGCTGGGTGAATCGCCCGTGTGGCACCCGGACGAACAGGCGCTCTACTACTGCGACATCGCCGGCCACCAGTTGCGCCGCTTCGACCCGCACACGCACACGCTCGACACCTGGACCTTCGACACCAACGTCTGCCACTGCGCGCCGACACCAAAAGGCGGCGTGGTGTTGGCGATGCGCGACGGCCTGTGGCGTTTCGATCTCCGGCGCGGTCAGCGCGAGGCGATCGTGTCGCCGCCGCCTTACGACCCGGCGCAGGAGCGCTTCAACGACGGCAAGAGCGACCCGGCGGGCCGGCTCTGGTCCGGCACGATCTACGAGCCACGCAAGCCGCCGCTGGCGGCGCTCTACCGGCTCGACGTGGACGGCGTTCTGACACGCCAGGCCGACGGCCTGACCGTGTGCAACGGCATCGCCTGGAGTCCCGATGCGCGCCGCATGTACTGGAGCGACACCACCAGCCACACCGTCTTCGTGTCCGACTTCGATCTAGAGCGGGGTTCGGTCGCCAACACCCGCGTGTTCGCACGCTTCGACCTGAAGCGTGAAGGCCAGTCGCTCGACGACTACGGTGGGCGACCCGACGGCGCCGCGGTGGACGTCGAGGGCAACTACTGGACGGCGATGTTCGAAGGGTCGCGGCTGTTGCAGCTGTCGCCCGAGGGCGCCGTGTTGCGTGAAGTGCGCTTGCCGGTACGGTGCCCGACGATGCCCTGCTTCGGCGGTGCCGACCTCAAGACGCTGTACGTCACCACCTCGCGCGAGAAGCGTCCCGCCGAAGAACTCGCTGCGCAGCCGGCAGCCGGCTGCGTGCTCGCGTTGCGTGTGGAGGTGCCCGGCCTGCCGGCGAATCGTTGCAAGGTTTGAGCGCGGCGCACTTCGGCAAGGGGCCGAAGGGTGTTGCGCTGCCGGCCGTGTCGACGATCAGGACGGCTGTGACACCGACGCGGCACCACGACGGCGCTGCTGCGCGCGTGCCTTGAGCCGACGCGACAGCCTGAAGCGCCAGACCATCTTGACGCCGACATAGCCGACCGCTGCGCCGACCGTCGCGAACAGTCCCATGCCGACCGCAGCCGGCAGACCGATCGCCTGCAGCAACTCGATCACCCCGGCGCCGTCGCCAGGCAACTGCGGCGGCGGCGCCTGCACCAGCACACTGCCCACCTGGTACGCGAGCCACAACCAGCCGCCCACCGTGAGCGGGTTGGTGATGAAGGTGATGGCCGCGGCCACCGGAATGTTGGCGCGCCACCAAACGCAGTGCACGGTGGCGAACAGGATCTGCGCCACGGGCACGATGAAGGCCCAGAACATCCCCACTGCGACACCACGTGCCACCGACTCGCCGCGCATGCGCCACAGCTCGGGCGCGAGGACATGAGTGGCGACGGGGCGCAGCCAACGACTGCGCGCAAGCTCCTCACGCTGGGGCAGTTGATTTCTCAGCCGGCGAGCCAGCAGTGCCTTCATCGACGTCATGGCCTGCATCCTCTCATGACCTGGGTCACCTTGCGAGTCTTTCGCGGCTGACTCACATCGTCATGTTTTGCTGCAGCCCTGCGACGAAGCCGGGCGTCAGCACGATGCGAGGACGATGCGCAACGAGTGTGAAGAGGTGCTGCCGGAGTCGGTGCAGACGGGGTACCTGGATGGACGCGGGTTTGGGGTACCTGGATGAGCACGGGTTTCCACGTATAATTCCGCGGATTTGCCGCAACCAGCTTGTAACCGTTTGGTCGGGGCGACTTCCGCAAGCGACGCCGGGCCACAAGCCGCGGGGCATCGGTTGGAAGAAGGCTTGGAAGAAGGGTTGGAAGAACAGTCTGGAGGCGGTCGGGTGGACGACCGGCAGCGCCGACCGGGCGATCGACACTCCTGGGGACAGGAATGTCGGCAGCGCGGACAGCGACGTCGACCAAGGTGTTGGTCACTGGAGTTACAGCGACGGACACATTGGCGGGGCCGGCTTCGAGCGGAGGCGCCGCAACAGGTGTTACGTCGCTTGAGCGCGCTTCGCCAGGTGGTTTGCGGGTGTCTGCCAACCAAGGGGCAGATGAGCGGACAGCCGAGCGAAGGGTGGCAGGAGTGATGGGCAAGGCAGTGAGCGCGGAGGGAGGCAACCGTTCTGATTGGGACTCTGATCAGGATGTGGTCGCCGAGCCGGATTTCAAGCCCCTGACGCGCGAGCAGGCGCAGGCCTTGAGAGGCCAGTTGCCGCCGCTGCTGTCGCCGTGGCGCATCGTCGGCGTGCAAGCCGCGATGGGTCTGGCGGTGACGCTGGTCTGGTGGGCCGCAAGCTCGCGGGCCGGCGTGGCAGGGTCGGCGCTGTATGGCGCCGCTGCCACCGTGGTGCCGGGCGCCTTGATGGCGCGTGGCATGACGCGGGGACTCTCAGGGTCGAGCCCGGGCACTGCGGTGCTGGGTTTCATGCTGTGGGAGTTTGTGAAGATATTCGTGGCAGTGGTCATGTTGGTGGCCGCTCCCAGAGTCGTGCCGGACCTGAGCTGGCCAGCCCTGCTGGTCACGATGGTCGTGTGCATGAAGGCAAGTTGGCTGGCGCTGTTGTGGCAGCGCCGGTCGAAAAAAAGCGCGTAGAGACAACGCCGGGCAGCGCAACGCTGCGCGGCGTAAGACTGCGTAGAGACGACAACCGTTCGAGAGAAGACCGATGGCTGCCGAAGGACAAGTTCCCTCCCCGGGTGATTACATCACCCACCACCTGAGTCACTTCCAGAACCAAAAGCAGACGAGCATCGCCGACTTCTCGGCGATCAACTACGACTCGCTGTTCTGGTCGATCACACTCGGTCTGCTGACCGTGTTCGTGCTCTGGCTCGGCGCCCGCAAGGCGACCTCCGGCGCGCCGGGGCGCTTCCAGGGTTTCATCGAGTTGCTGGTCGAGATGGTCGACACCCAGGCGCGCGGCATCGTGCACAACGCCGAGTCGCGCAAGCTGGTGGCCCCGGTGGCGCTCACCGTGTTCGTGTGGATCTTCTTCATGAACGCGATGGACTTGCTGCCGGTCGACCTGCTGCCGATGCTGTGGACCAACGCCTATGAGGCCGCCGGCCACGATCCGCACCACGCCTACATGCGCGTCGTGCCGACCGCCGACCTGTCGATCACGCTGGGCCTGTCGTTCAGCGTGCTGCTGCTGTGCCTGTTCTACAACATGAAGATCAAGGGTGTCGGCGGCTGGATCAAGGAGCTGTTCACGGCGCCTTTCCATGCGCACGGCCTTGCCGCGATCGCGCTGGCCCCGGCCAACTTCTTCCTGAACATCGTGGAGTTCGGCGCCAAGACCATCTCTCACGGCATGCGGCTGTGGGGCAACATGTACGCCGGCGAGCTGGTGTTCATGCTGATCGCCTTGATGGGCATGGCCGGCCTCGCCTCGCTGGGCGGCGCCTTCCTGTGGATCGGCCATGTGCTGGCCGGCACCGCCTGGGCCATCTTCCACATCCTGATCATCACGCTGCAGGCCTTCATCTTCATGATGCTGACGCTGGTGTACATCGGACAAGCCCACGAAGGCCATTGATCCTGCGTTCGTTGCGTCCGTTTCCGTTTTCTTTTCCGTTCGTCAAACCACTTCAAAACTAGGAGTAATCATGGAACAAGTGTTGGGTTATGTCGCGATCGCTTGCGGGATGATCATCAGCTTCGGCGCTATCGGTGCCTGTATCGGTATCGCGCTGATGGGTGGTAAGTACCTCGAAGCGTCGGCTCGCCAACCCGAGCTGATGAACGAACTGCAGACCAAGATGTTCCTGCTGGCCGGTCTGATCGACGCCGCGTTCCTGATCGGTGTCGGTGTGGCCATGCTGTTCGCGTTCGCCAACCCCTTCGTGATCAGGTAATCGGCTTTTCTCGCAGTCTTCAATTTCTGTAAACGAGAAAGGTCCGAGCCGTGAATCTGAACGCTACCCTTTGGGCGCAGATGGTGGTCTTCGGGATCCTGGTGTGGTTCACGATGAAATTCGTGTGGCCCCCGATCACGAAGGCGCTGGATGAGCGCGCCCGGAAGATTGCGGACGGTCTGGCTGCCGCCGACAAGGCGAAAGCCGACCTGGCCGACGCCAACAAGCGTGTCGAAGCGCAGCTCGCCCAAACCCGCGAAGAAGCCACTCAGCGCCTGGGCGACGCCGAAAAGCGCGCCCAGTCGATCGTCGACGAGGCCAAGAAACGGGCCGAAGCCGAGTACGCCAAGATCGTCGCCAACGCGAAGACCGAGGCCGATCAGCTGGTGATCCAGGCGCGTGAAGCGCTGCGCGAGCAAGTGGCGGTGCTGGCCGTCAAAGGTGCCGAGCAGATCCTTCGGCGGGAAGTCAATGCCGGCGTCCACGCCGACTTGCTGTCCCGTCTGAAAACCGAGCTTTGACCATGGCTGAGCTGGCAACCATCGCGCGTCCCTATGCGCAAGCCGTTTTCGAAGCGGCCCGCACCGGTGACATGAACCAGTGGGCTGCCGAGGTGGACACCTTGGCCGCCATTGCCGCCCAGCCGCAGCTACGCGAGTTTGCGGACAACCCCAAGGTGGCGCCCACGCAGGTGCTCGAAGTGTTCACTTCGATGCCCGGCGTGACGCTGTCCGAGGGCGTGCGCAACCTGCTTCGCACCCTGATCGAGAACGGGCGGCTCGCTGCCCTGCCGGAGATCGCCACGCAGTTCCGCGCCTTGAAGAACGCCCACTCGGGGGTCGTCGACGCGAAGGTCTACAGCGCCTTCCCGATCGACAACGCCCAGCTCGCGGATCTGATGAGCTCGCTCGAACGGCGTTTCGGCCGCAAGCTGATCGCCAGTGTCGAGGTCGAGCCGGAACTGATCGGTGGTGTGCGCGTGGTGGTCGGCGATGAGGTGCTCGACACCTCGGTCAAGGCCCGCTTGGAACGCATGAAGGCCGCGCTGGTCGCCTGAGACCCGCGTCGCTTCGATGAACATCCGGGCGCGAGTCCGGGGCAGCCAAGTCCTGGCGACGGGGGGTATCGTCCCCCCGGGCCGGACAAGACTGGGAGAAAGCAATGCAACTGAATCCCGCAGAAATTTCTGAACTGATCAAGAGCCGCATCGAGGGTCTCGGTGGGCAAGCGGACATCCGCAACCAGGGCACGGTGGTGTCCGTGACGGACGGCATCGTGCGCGTGCACGGCCTGTCCGACGTGATGGCGGGCGAGATGCTCGAGTTCCCGGGCAACACCTTCGGCCTTGCCCTGAACCTCGAGCGCGACTCCGTCGGCGCGGTGATTCTGGGCGAGTACGAGCACATCACCGAAGGCGACACGGTGAAGTGCACCGGCCGCATTCTCGAAGTCCCCGTCGGCCCCGAACTGGTCGGCCGCGTCGTCAACGCGCTGGGCCAGCCGATCGACGGCAAGGGCCCGATCAACGCCAAGATGAACTCGCCGATCGAAAAGATCGCCCCGGGCGTGATCGCACGCCAGAGCGTGTCGCAGCCGATGCAGACCGGCATCAAGTCGATCGACTCGATGGTGCCGATCGGCCGTGGCCAGCGCGAGCTGATCATCGGCGACCGTCAGACCGGCAAGTCCGCCGTGGCGATTGATGCCATCATCAATCAAAAAGGCCAGGACATGATCTGCATCTACGTCGCCATCGGCCAGAAGGCGTCGTCGATCAAGAACGTGGTGCGTGCCCTCGAAGCCAACGGCGCGATGGACTACACCATCGTCGTGGCCGCCTCGGCCGCCGAGTCGGCCGCGATGCAATACGTGTCGGCCTACTCGGGCTGCACGATGGGCGAGTACTTCCGCGACCGCGGCCAGGATGCCCTGATCGTCTATGACGACCTGTCCAAGCAGGCCGTGGCCTATCGCCAGATCTCGCTGCTGCTGCGCCGCCCGCCGGGCCGCGAAGCCTTCCCCGGCGACGTGTTCTATCTCCACAGCCGTCTGCTCGAGCGTGCCGCTCGCGTGAACCCCGAGTACGTCGAGAAGTTCACCAACGGCGCCGTGAAGGGCAAGACCGGTTCGCTGACCGCGCTGCCCATCATCGAAACGCAGGCCGGCGACGTGTCCGCGTTCGTGCCGACCAACGTGATCTCGATCACCGACGGCCAGATCTTCCTGGAAACCAGCCTGTTCAACGCCGGCGTTCGCCCCGCGATCAACGCCGGTATCTCGGTGTCGCGCGTCGGTGGTGCCGCGCAGACCAAGCTGGTGAAGGGCCTGTCCGGCGGTATCCGTACCGATCTGGCGCAGTACCGTGAACTGGCCGCCTTCGCGCAGTTCGCCTCCGACCTCGACGAAGCCACCCGCCGTCAGCTCGACCGCGGCGCCCGCGTGACCGAGCTGCTGAAGCAGCCCCAGTACTCGCCGCTGCCGATCTCGCTGATGGGCGCGACGCTGTACGCGGTCAACAAGGGCTACCTGGACGACGTGGACGTCAAGAAGGTGCTCGCCTTCGAAGCGGGTCTGCACCAGTACCTGAAGACCAGCCACGCCGCGTTGCTGGCGAAGCTGGACAAGGACAAGGCCATGGACAAGGACGCGGAAGCCGAACTGCAAGGCGCGATCCAGGCGTTCAAGAAGTCCTTCGCCTGATCCTCACCAACAAGGAGTTCCGTCATGGCGGCAGGCAAGGAAATACGCGGCAAGATCAAATCGGTGGAGAACACCAAGAAGATCACCAAGGCCATGGAGATGGTCGCCGCGTCGAAGATGCGCAAGGCGCAGGACCGCATGCGTGCGGCCCGGCCTTACGCCGACAAGGTCCGCAACGTCACGGCGAACCTGTCCCAGGCCAACCCTGACTACGTGCCCCCGTTCCTGCAGCAGAACAGCGGCACCGGCCAGGTCGGCATCATCGTCGTGACCACCGACAAGGGGCTGTGCGGCGGCCTGAACACCAACATCCTGCGCGCCACGACGGCCAAGCTCAAGGAACTGGAAGCCCAGGGCCTGAAAGTGCAGACCGTTGCGATCGGCAGCAAGGGTGCGGGTTTCCTGAACCGCGTCGGCGCCAGGGTCGTCTCGCAGGTGACCCAGCTGGGCGACAAGCCGCATCTCGACCGCCTGATCGGGCCGGTCAAGTCGGTCATCGACCAGTACGCCGAGGGCAAGCTGGACACCGTCTACCTCTGCTACACCCGCTTCATCAACACGATGAAGCAGGAGCCGGTGGTGGAGCAGCTGCTGCCGTTGTCGGCCGCGCATCTGAAGGCCGACAGCACCAACGAGCATGCCTGGGACTACATCTACGAACCGGATGCACCGACGGTGATCGACGAGCTGCTGCGGCGCTACCTCGAGGCACTGGTCTACCAGGCCGTGGCCGAGAACATGGCGTCGGAGCAATCGGCGCGCATGGTGGCGATGAAGGCAGCGACCGACAACGCCGGCAACCTGATCGGCGAGCTGAAGCTCGAATACAACAAGACGCGCCAGGCGGCGATCACGAAGGAACTCTCCGAGATCGTCAGCGGGGCCGCGGCGGTCTGACGCGCCGGGTCTGAAGCATCCAACGAATATTGATTGAAGGAACGAAAAATGGCTGAAGGCAAGATCGTTCAGTGCATCGGCGCCGTGGTGGACGTTGAGTTTCCGCGCAATGCCATGCCCAAGGTGTACGACGCCTTGAAGATGGAAGGCAGCGCGCTGACGCTCGAAGTGCAGCAGCAGCTGGGCGACGGCGTGGTGCGCACGATCGCGCTGGGCTCGTCCGACGGCCTGCGCCGCGGCATGATGGTGCAGAACACCAACGCGCCGATCACGGTGCCGGTGGGCAAGGCCACGCTGGGCCGCATCATGGACGTGCTGGGCAACCCGATCGACGAAGCCGGCCCGGTGAACGCCGAGCTGAGCGCGTCGATCCACCGCAAGGCCCCCGCCTATGACGAGCTGAGCCCGTCGCAGGACCTGCTCGAAACCGGCATCAAGGTGATCGACCTGATCTGCCCGTTCGCCAAGGGCGGCAAGGTGGGTCTGTTCGGTGGCGCCGGCGTCGGCAAGACCGTGAACATGATGGAGCTGATCAACAACATCGCCAAGCAGCACTCGGGCTTGTCGGTGTTCGCCGGTGTGGGCGAGCGGACCCGTGAAGGGAACGACTTCTACCACGAGATGAAAGACTCCAACGTGCTCGACAAGGTCGCGATGGTGTACGGCCAGATGAACGAGCCCCCGGGCAACCGTCTGCGCGTCGCCCTGACCGGCCTGACGATTGCCGAGTCGTTCCGCGACGAAGGCCGCGACGTGCTGTTCTTCGTGGACAACATCTACCGCTACACCCTGGCCGGTACCGAAGTGTCCGCGCTGCTGGGCCGCATGCCGTCGGCGGTGGGCTACCAGCCGACGCTGGCCGAGGAAATGGGCCGTCTGCAAGAGCGCATCACGTCGACCAAGATCGGCTCGATCACCTCGATCCAAGCCGTCTACGTGCCGGCGGATGACTTGACCGACCCGTCGCCTGCCACCACCTTCGCCCACTTGGACGCCACCGTCGTGCTGTCGCGTGACATCGCTTCGCTGGGGATCTACCCCGCGGTCGACCCGCTCGACTCCACCAGCCGCCAGGTCGACCCGAACGTGGTGGGCGACGAGCACTACTCGACGACCCGTGCGGTGCAGGCCATCCTGCAGCGCTACAAGGAACTGCGCGACATCATCGCGATCCTGGGCATGGACGAGCTGTCGCCGGAAGACAAGCTGGCCGTGGCACGTGCCCGCAAGATCCAGCGTTTCCTGTCGCAGCCTTTCCACGTCGCGGAAGTGTTCACCGGCTCGCCCGGCAAGTACGTCCCGCTGAAGGAAACCATCCGCGGCTTCAACATGATCGTCAACGGCGAGTGCGACAGCCTCCCCGAGCAGGCCTTCTACATGGTCGGCACCATCGACGAGGCCTTCGAGAAAGCCAAGACGCTGCAGTAACAAGCGCCGTCCCCGGCGCTGCGGCACGCACGGCCCACGTCCGTCCGTCTGCAGCGCCGAGGTCACTTGCTACTCGCACTGTCTTGTCCCCCCGTAGGGAGCTGGAAATATGGCAACCATACAAGTCGACGTCGTGTCCGCCGAAGAGCTGATCTTCTCGGGCCCGGCCAAGTTCGTCGCGCTCCCCGGTGAAGCGGGCGAGCTGGGCATCCTGCCCCAGCACACGCCGCTGATCACCCGCATCCGCCCGGGTGCGGTGCGCATCGAGCGGGCCGACAACGGCGAGGAAGAGTTCGTGTTCGTCGCCGGCGGCATCCTCGAGGTGCAGCCGCACGGCGTGACCGTGCTGGCCGACACCGCGATCCGCGGCAAGGACCTCGACGAAGCCAAGGCCACCGAGGCCAAGCGCCTGGCCGAAGAAGCGATGAAAAACGCCAAGAGCGACATCGACTTCGCCAAGGCCCAGAGCGAATTCGCCGCGATGGCCGCGCAAATCGCCGCGCTGCGGAAGTTCCGCCGCAAGTGAGCTGATACCGATCATTGCAGGGTGCCGTGGCGCAAGCCGCGACACTGCAGATCGTCCCCTACAACGCCCGCCCGGCCCCGCCGGCGGGCGTTGTGCTTTCACGAAGTCGTCAACCCTGGTGCCGTGGCGCGGGCCATCCAGTGGCCCGCGCCGTGTTGCTACTCGAACGCGACCACCGCCTCGATTTCAACGGCGAATCCCTTGGGCAGCGAGCCCACGCCGATGGCAGATCGGCTGTGTTCACCGCGCTCGCCGAGGACTGCGACCAGAAGATCCGAGCAGCCGTTGATGACCTCCGTGTGCTCGGTGAAGTCGGGCACGGCGTTGACCATGCCGAAGACCTTCACGACACGTTGCACCCGCTCGAGGCTGCCGAGGGCGTCTTTGATGAGGGCCAGCAGGTACAGCGCCACCTCTCGGGCATGTTGCTGCGCCTGCGCCACCGAGACCTCGGCGCCGACCTTCGGCACCGGGCCGCCGTGCTCCCTCAGCGGCGCGCCCTTGCCGGAGAGATAGAGCACGGAGCCGTGGATCACGTAAGGGCGAAAGTTGCCGCGTGGTGCGGTCACGGGCGGCAACACGAGGCCTAGCGCTTGGAGGCGTTGTTCAGCGGTGAGTGTCATCGGGCCAGTGTAGCCAGTGGCTCCGGTCCGAGCTGTTGGCCGACGATGGCCGGTCGCCGCTGAACCGATGGGGCGGACAGCCGTTCGACGACAGCAGGCGACGCGGCCACGCGACCGCCTCACACCATGTGCGGCCGATTCGCCAACTCG
This sequence comes from Caldimonas brevitalea, assembly GCF_001017435.1. Classification (NCBI taxonomy): domain Bacteria; kingdom Pseudomonadati; phylum Pseudomonadota; class Betaproteobacteria; order Burkholderiales; family Sphaerotilaceae; genus Caldimonas; species Caldimonas brevitalea. The sequence goes on along the minus strand of NZ_CP011371.1, from coordinate 5,866,541 downwards.
TCGACGTTGTGCGCCCCTTCGACCACCGGGAAGTGCTGCACCAGCAGGGCGGTGACCGCGTCGACTGCCGCGTTCAGCGCCTCTTCGCTGCGCCCCTCGCGCAGCGCCTGCGACATCTGCTGCACGATGCGGTCCCACTCGGCTTGTGGCACCCGCCTCGCCACCCCGCGGTCGGCGACGATCTCGATGCGGTGTTCCACCAGCAGCAAATAGATCAGCACACCGTTGTTGTCTTCGGTGTCCCAGACCTGCAGCTTGCCGAACATCGCCAGCGCCCGCTCGCGCGCGGTGGCATCGCGCCACAGGTAACGCCACGGCAATCCGCCTTCGATGCACAACCGGATCTCGCCGCTGTGCCGCTTTTCGCTCTCCTGCACCCGCGCCTCCAGGCGCTTCAACGCCTCGGGGCCGATCAGCCGGCGGGTGTCGGCGTCGTCCCACCAGCGATGCCGGAGGATGCGCAACCATTTCGTGCTCATTCGGTTTCCTCCCTGGCCTCACCAGCCGCCGGACGCGCCGCCGCCGCCGAAGCTGCCACCACCCCCGGAAGAGAAGCCGCCCCCACTGCCGAAGCCGCCACCACCGCCGCCGAATCCGCCGCCCCAGATGATGGGTGTGCGGTGCCGCATGCCACGCCCGCGGCCGGGCATCGCGGCACTGCCGACCCCCATCACGAGCATCAGGATCAACGCGATGAAGGCCGCGGCGCCGGCCAGAAAGGCGCTGGCACTCAACCACCAGCTCAAGCCGCCCACCGCGCCGGCCGTCGCGAGCGAACCGAGCTTGCGTCCCAGCACGCCGCACAACACCGCGCCCACCACCGGCACGCCGATGAACAGAAACATCGCCAGGTCGCCCCACTGCATGCCTTGCTGCCCGGTGGTGGCGCCCCCGGCCGGCCCATCGGGCAGGGGCAGTCCTTCTCCGGCAATCAGCCCGTCGAGTCGGTCGACCGCCGCGTTCAGGCCGCCGGCGAAGTCACCGGCCTGGAAGGCGGGCGTGAGGACCTGGCGGATGATCCGGTCCGCCGCCAAGTCGGGCACCGCGCCTTCCAGCGCGCGGGCGACCTCGATGCGCATGCGCCGGTCGTTTTTCGCCACCACCAGCAGCAAACCGTCGCCGACCTCACGCCGGCCGATCTTCCAGGTGTCGGCCACACGGTGGGCAAACGCCGCGATGTCCTCGGGCGCCGTGGTCGGCACCATCAGCACCACCAACTGCGTGCCGCGGGTGGTCTCCAACTGCTGCAGCTTGGACTCCAACGCCGCGCGCTGCGCGTCGCTCAAAGTGCCGGTGGTGTCGATCACCCGGGCCGTCAGCGCGGGCACCGGCAGCACGCCGCCACCGCCTTGCGCGAACAACCCAGGCGCTGCCAGGCCCAGCGTCAACAGCAGCAGCGTCAGGCGAGCCCACAACGTGCGCAGCACGGGCTCACCTCGAGGCGCCGAAATCGACCTTGGGCGGCGTCGAGATCGCCGCCTCGTTGGCAACGCTGAAGTTGGGCTTGGGCTGGTAGCCGAACATCTTGCCGGTCAGGTTGGTCGGGAAGCTGCGCGCCAGCACGTTGTACTGCTGCACCGCGCCGATGTACTTGTTGCGCGCCACCGTGATGCGGTTCTCGGTGCCTTCGAGCTGCACCCGCAGGTCCTGGAAACCCTGGTTGGCCTTCAGGTTGGGGTAGTTCTCGCTGACCACCAGCAGGCGCGACAGCGCGCCGGACAGCTCGCCTTGCGCCTGTTGAAAGCGGTTGAAGGCTTCCGGGTTGTCGAGGGTCTCGGGCGACACCTGGATCGACGTCGCCTTGGCGCGCGCTTCGATCACGCGCGTCAGCGTCTCCTGCTCGAAATTGGCCTCACCTTTGACCGTCGCCACCAGGTTGGGCACCAGGTCGGCCCGCCGCTGGTACTGGTTCAAGACCTCCGACCACGAGGCCTTCACCTCTTCGTCGAGCCGCTGGAACTCGTTGTAGCCGCAACCGCCCAGACCGAGCGTGAGGCCGAGTGCCATCAACCAAGCCGCCAACATTCGTTTCATGATGTGTACTCCCGCTTTACTTGTTGCTGACTTCAGGGGGCAGGGCCGATGGGCGGCCCCGCTCGCCATATAAGGACATGCTCCCACAGTTCCAGACGGGGTTGCCACCCTGGCCGTTGCGGCAACTCAGCAAACAGCGATCCCTGGCCCGGCGGCGCCAAGCCGACTCGGGCTCGGGGCCGCGCATTCCGCCACGGCCGGGGTGGGGCTGCCTCCCTACAATGCCGAGATGTTTGCCCCGCTACAGAACGACACTTTCCTGCGCGCCTTGCTGCGCCAGCCGACCGACTACACGCCCATCTGGCTGATGCGCCAGGCGGGCCGTTACCTGCCCGAGTACAACGCGACCCGCGCCCGTGCCGGCAGCTTCATGGGGCTGGCGACCGACCCGGGCTATGCGACCGAGGTCACCCTGCAACCGCTGGAGCGCTTTCCGCTCGACGCGGCCATCCTGTTCAGCGACATCCTCACCGTGCCCGACGCCATGGGCCTGGGGCTGAGCTTCGCCGCCGGTGAAGGACCACGCTTCGCCCACCCGTTGCGCGACGAGGCCGCGGTCGCCGCACTCGAAGTGCCCGACCTCGCCAAGCTGCGCTACGTGTTCGATGCCGTCACCAGCATCCGCCGCGCGCTGCAGGGCCGGGTGCCGCTGATCGGCTTCTCCGGCAGCCCCTGGACGCTGGCCTGCTACATGGTCGAAGGCGGCGGGTCGGACGACTACCGTCTGGTCAAGAGCATGCTCTACCGCCGACCTGACTTGATGCACCGCATCCTGACGGTCAACGCCGATGCCGTGGCCGCCTATTTGAATGCGCAGATCGACGCCGGTGCGCAGGCCGTGATGATTTTCGACTCATGGGGCGGCGTGCTGGCCGACGGGGCGTTCCAGTCGTTCAGCCTGGCCTACACCGAGCGGGTGCTCAAGCAGCTGAAGCCCGAACACGAGGGGCAGCGCATCCCGCGCATCGTCTTCACCAAGGGCGGCGGCGCCTGGCTCGAGGCCATTGCCGCGCTCGACACCGACGCGGTGGGCGTCGACTGGACCGTCAACCTGGGTCATGCCCGGGCCCGCGTCGGCCACCGTGTCGCCTTGCAAGGCAACCTCGATCCGGCGGTCTTGTTCGCCGAGCCGGATCAAATCCGCGCTGAGGCCGAAAAGGCGCTCGACAGTTTCGGTCCGCTGCGCAACCCCGACGGCTCTCACGCCGGCCACATCTTCAATCTGGGTCACGGCATCAGCCAGTTCACACCGCCGGAAAGCGTCGCAGTGCTGGTCGATGCGGTCCACCGCCACTCGCGGACCTTGCGGTCTGCCCTGTAAACGCTTCCAGATTCCGCTGAACGTCAAGTTCGCGCGGTTAACCACGGAAACAGTAGCGCGGGGCTTGACTTATCCCCAAAAAACCGGGGACGAGAGCCTTGCAGCCCGGCTTGTCGCGCTGCATCACGCTTGTGAAGAAGTGCTTGCTAAGTTGTTGATTTAGAAGGGGGCCGAGAGGGTGCGTTGCAAGGCGTCAAAGCAAGCAATCGCACGCCCAGCAAGCAGTTAGAGCGCGTTTGCGCAGCTTGCCCACAAAGTTATCCACAAGAATGGTGGATAGTTCCAAAAGCCGTTTTGAATCAACTGTTTACGAGCAGGAGTTGAAGAGCTGGCAGAAATGACAGGCGTAAATGAGTGAGCTGACCCCTCCCGCCACGGTCGTTTCGGTGGCGGTCGACGCGCCCCAACACAGCGCCTTGCGCAGCGCGCTGAGCTACACCAGCGACCGGCCGTTGCCGGCTGGCACCGTTGTGCACGTGCCGCTCGGCAAGCGCACGGTGTGTGGCGTGGTGTGGCCGGCCGCGGCCGGCGACCCCCTCGGCAGCGTGCCGGGCGACGGGCCGCCGCTGGAACTGCGACCCGTTGAAGCCGCATTGAGCAGCCTGGCACCGCTGCCACACGAATGGTGCAAGTTGGTTCAATTCGCAGCGAACTATTACCAGCGCAGCCTCGGCGAGGTGGCCCTGTCGGTGTTGCCGCCCGAGCTGCGCAAATTGAACGACACGCAGCTGGCGCAGCGCTTGAAGAAGCTGCAGAAGCTCGCGCCCGCGGGCGGTCCGGCCCCGGTCCTGCCGGAGCTGACACCGGAGCAAACGCAGGCGCTGGAGGGGCTGGCCGCGGCGGATGCCGGTTCGGTGGCGCTGCTGCACGGCAGCACCGGCAGCGGCAAGACCGAGGTCTACCAGCGCCTGGTGGCCCGCAGCCTTGACGCCGGTCGGCAGGCGCTGGTGCTGGTGCCCGAAATCAACCTCACGCCGCAGCTGGAAGCGCGCTTCGCCGAGCGCTTTCCCGACCGCCTGATCGTCTCGCTGCACAGCGGTTTGACGCCGGCGCAGCGGCTGCGGCACTGGTTGGCGGCCCACCTCGGCCAGGCCGACATCGTGCTCGGCACCCGCATGGCGGTGTTCGCGTCGCTGCCGCGGCTCGGGCTGATCGTCGTCGACGAAGAGCACGACCCTTCCTACAAGAGTCAGGAGGGGGCACGCTATTCGGCACGCGACCTCGCGGTCTACCGGGGCAAGCTCGAAGGTGCGCAGGTCGTGCTCGGCTCGGCCACACCCTCGATGGAAAGCTGGCAGCAGGCCGAGCGCGGCCGCTACCTGCGGCTCTCGATGCCCGCGCGCGTCGGCGGCGGCGTGCTGCCGCAGGTGCGTTTCGTGGACATGAACCATGTGCCCAAGGACGCGGCCTACAACGCAGCCCTGTCGCCGGCGCTGGTGGCGGCCTTGCAGCGGCGCCTCGAGCGCGGCGAGCAAAGCCTGGTGCTGCTGAACCGGCGCGGCTATTCGCCGGTGCTGCAGTGCCTGGAATGCGGCTGGAAGAGCGGCTGCCCCCATTGCAGCGCGTGGCGTGTGTTCCATCGTGTCGACCGCACCTTACGTTGCCACCATTGCGGCTACACCGAGCGTGTGCCGCGCGCCTGCCCCGACTGCGGCAATGCCGACATCCAACCGGTCGGCCGAGGCACCGAGCGGCTCGAGGAACAGCTCGAGCACGCGCTCCCCGGCGCCCGCGTGGCCCGCATCGACGCCGACACCACGCGCCTCAAGGGCACGCTGGAAACGCAGCTGGCCAGCGTGCATGCCGGCGAGGTCGACGTGCTGGTGGGCACCCAGATGGTGGCCAAGGGCCACGACTTCCGACGCGTGACGCTGGTGGCCGCGGTCAACCCCGACGCGGCCCTGTTCAGCAGCGACTTCCGCGCTGGCGAGCGCCTGTTCGCCTTGCTGATGCAGGCGGCGGGACGTGCCGGGCGCGATGCCGAGCAGGCGGCGCGCAGCGAGATGCTGGTGCAGACCTGGCACCCCACCCATCCCTTGTATGCCGCCTTGCGCGGCCACGACTACACCGCCTTCGCCGCCAGCACGCTGGCCGAGCGAGAGATGGCCGCGATGCCGCCGTTTGCCCACCAAGCCCTGTTACGGGCCGAGGGGCGCACCCAGGAGATCGCGCAAGACTGGCTGGCGGCGGCCGCGGGCGCTGCCGAGGCGCTGGGCGCAGCAGATGCCGGCGTGACCTTGTATCCGCCGGTGCCGATGGCGGTCGCCCGGGTCGCCAATGTCGAACGGGCCCAGATGTTGGTGGAGTCGCCCACCCGGCCCGGGCTGCAGCGATTGCTGGCCCAGTGGATGCCCCAGCTGCATGCGCTCCGGGCCGAGCACAAGGGCCTGCTGCGCTGGGCCATCGACGTCGACCCGTTGGCGATCTGACGGGGGGCGCGAACGGCGCGATGCGCGGAGTGGCGCAGTGGCCGCGGCGGGGTTATCGTGGCGGCCCCCAACGGCCGCATGGGGGGCGCCCGAGCGCCTCCGATACCATCGGCACACGCCCGAAGGGCAGGAGGGATTGCATGTCTATGTTCGGTATGGTCGGGACTGGGCCGCATGGCCTGACCCGCATCGGCGAGGCCTGGCGCAATGGCCCGGCCCTCGTCACGCTCGTCGCCACCTTCGTCGCCGCGGCGCTGCTGATCGGTCTGGGGGCGGCCACCGGGGTCGCCCTGTTGATGTTCGTGTTCGGGTTGCTGGCCTGGGGGCTGGTCCTGCTGGGTCTGGCCGCCGCCGGGCGGCAGTTCATGGATCAGGCGCAAGGGCTGCCGGTCACCGGCAGCGCCGCCGCCTTCGGCGGCAGTCCGATGGCGGTCGCCCGCCTGCTCGGCCTCGCACTGGTGTGCTCGCTGGTGGTGGTCGCGTGGCTCGCGGTCGCGGCGCTGTTGTTGTTCTTCTGCAAGATCCCCTTGCTGGGCGGCGTGTTGCTGGTGGGCGTGGTGCCGCTGCTGGTGTTCAGCGGTGCCTTGCTGTTCCTCGGCCTCTACGTGACCTGGGGGCTGGCGGCACCGGCCCTGTTCGAGGGCCACACCCTCAAGCGTGCCTTGTCGCAGCTGTGGGCCATCATCACCGACCGGCCGCTCGAAGCCTTTTTGCGCCTGATGCTGCTGTTCGCCTTGGTCGGGCTGATCGCGGCGCTGACCATGGCCTTCATCGGGGCCGGCTTCGGCATCACCGCGGGGCTGGCCGCCAGCATCCTGGGCGGTGACATCGGCCAGATGCTGGGCGGCCCCGACATGCCCCAGGTGTCGGACTCCGTCTCGGCTGGCGGGCATTTCGGCGCCGGCCTGGGCATCGGCATCGTCTGGGCCGTGGTCGGCGCCGTGTTTGCCGCGCTGCTGCTGTACGGCCTGTGCCTGAGCTATCTGCGGCTGACTGCCGACCTTGACACGACGGCCGCCGAAGCGGCGGTCGACACGGCTTTGGCCCGCACGCGCGAGAAGGCGCAGCAGGCTGCCGAAGACGCGCGCCGGCGTGCGCAGGAGTTGCAGGCCGCCGCGCGCCAGCGGGCCGAGCAGGTGCGGCGTGGCGCGCCGGCCAGTGCCGCGCCTTCGGCCGAATCGGGCACGGTGCCCAACGCACCCTCTCCGGCGGTGGTGGCGCCGGGGGGCGACCCCCCGTTGGCCGACGATTGGGAGTCACCGCCGAAAGGCCAGGGGCCTGCCGCACCCGACGACGCGGGCGTAGGCGACGGCGTGCAGGAGCCGGGCGCCCCCGGGCTGCTCCGCTGCCCGTCCTGCAAGACGGTGGTGGCGCCGACCGACACCTTCTGCGGGGCCTGCGGCCGCAAGCTGGACTAGGGCCAGGCGCGACGATGTGTCGCGGCGGCTTGCGCGGTCTGCTAGCCTGCGCAGGCCCGTTCACCTCCATCGGCCGGAGTCTCCATGTCCAACGCCAAGTCCCCGAAACACATCGCGGCCTCTCTCACCGAACTGTGGTCGCCGCGTGTGATTGCCGAAGTCGACGACAGCTACATCAAGGTGGCGAAAGTGCAGGGCAGTCTCGCCTGGCATAGCCACGACCAGGAAGACGAACTGTTTTTCATCCTCCAGGGTCATCTTCGGATTGAAATGGACAGCGGCGCCGTCGAACTCGACGCTGGCGACATGTTCGTCGTGCCCAAGGGAGTGCGGCACAACCCGGTGGCCGAGCAAGAGTGTTTGCTCATGCTCATCGAACGCAAGACCACGCAACACACCGGGGGCGTGGTCACCGAAAAGACCCGCTCGCTGGCGGACCAGCTTCGCGCCATCTAGTGTCCTGTCTCAGAAATACGTGGCGTTTCGGCCCGCCCCGCAGGGGTTCGGCCAGATGGCGCCCTCGCAGGCTTGCCGGTCGGGGTCGATACCGCCCGGTATCGACCCCGACCGGCGCACCCGCGATCATCACCATCTGACCGAATCGAAATGCCACGTATTTCTGAGACAGGACACTAGAACCTATCTCAAAATCGTTGACGGGGTGAGGACTGGTTCAGAGAATGGCCGTCATGCTGCGGTTGAGCGATGAGCAATGGGAGCGCATCAGGGCGCACTTCCCGGAAGAGAACATTCCACCCGGGCGCCCGGGGCGCAAACCCGTCCCGACGCGGCGCGTGCTGGAAGCAGTGCTGTGGATTTTGAACACCGGAGCGCAGTGGCACATGCTGCCGCAGAGCTACCCGAACTACAAGACGGTGCATCGGCGCTTCCAGCAGTGGTGCCAGCAAGAGGTGTTGCGCGAGGTTCTGACTGAACTGGCCAACACACTGAGGGATCAAGGCGATATTGACGAGCGCGAAGCCTTCATCGACGCGACGTTTGCCTCGGCCAAGGGTGGCGGCGATGAGATTGGCCCCACCAGGCGAGGCAAGGGTGTGAAGATCATGGCGATCGTCGATCGTCACGGGCTTCCGCTGTCGGTGAGCACGCATGCGGCGAACCATCACGAGGTAACGCTCGTGCAACTGAGCTTTGACTTCTACATGATCGAAGCCAAGCCCGAACACCTGATCGGGAACAAGGCCTACGACAGCGACGATCTGGACAGCAAGCTCAAAAAGCAAGGCGTCGAGATGATTGCTCCACACCGCGGCAATCGCAAGCTCAAGACGCAGGACGGACGAGCGCTAAGACGCTACGTCCGCCGCTGGCTTGCTGAACGCTACTTCGCATGGCTGCAATGGAAGCGCCGGGTGCTCGTGCGTTGGGAGGACTACCCCGAAAACTTCCTCGGCTTCGTGCAGCTCGCCTCCATCACGATGCTGCTCAAGCGATTTTGAGATAGGTTCTAGATCTTCGAGTTGAGAGCGGATTTTGACGGCCACGTCCGGCCCAAGCGCCTCACCGGTCGTCAAAGTCCGCGCATCCGAGAAGAATCTGTCGAACATAGGTTCGAGGCGAGCGTCTGGGCAAGACGCCTTGACCGGACGCTCACGATCAATGTGCCCAGATCGGACGCCTACGTGCCAACTGGCTGTTCGCCGGCAGCTTGCGCGCGGACAAGCGAGCTGCGGCCATCATGAGCTTGATCCAGTCAGCCAAGCTCAACCACATCGACCCTTGGCACTACCTGCTCGACGCGATGGAGCGGCTGCCGACTCTGTCGTGGTCCAATCTTGATGGACACCTTGATAGGGGATTCACCCCGAAGAGGACCAAACAGAGATGAGCAAGACGACCCGGCGAACCTTCGACGCGGCATTCAAGCTGCAAGTCGTGAAGATGATTCGAGAACAAGGGCTGAGTGTCGGGCAGGTGTGCCGCGACATGAGCCTGGTGGACAGCGCCGTGCGGCGTTGGGTGGCGCAGTATGACGAGGAACAGGCAGGAGGCAGCGGCATCGGCCGGCCGCTGACGCCGGAGCAACAGCGCATACGGCAGTTGGAGGCTGAGCTGCGGCAGGCGAAGTCGGACAACGAACTGCTAAAAAAAGTCTCGGCCTTCTTCGCCCGCGAACTGAAGTGATTCATCAGATCGTGCAGCAGGAGGGGAAGGCCTGCATCAGCCAGCTGTGCCGGCTGCTGGGAATCAGCCGCTCGGGCTTCTACGCGGCGCGCCGCCGCGCAGCCCAAGACGCCGCGGTGTGCCCGGTGGGCGCGTGCGCCAAGGCCGCATTTGAGGCCAGCGGACGCAGCTACGGCAGCCGTCGGCTGAGCGCCGCGCTGAAGGCTCAGGGATGGGCCGTGGGGCGCCAGCGCGCTCGCACGCTAATGCGGCACCACCGACTGCGCCCCCGCTGGCGGCGCAAGTTCGTCCACACCACCGACAGCCGGCACGAGCTGCCGGTTGCAGCCAATGTGCTTGCCCGGCGGTTCAGGCCTGAGGCGCCGGACAGGGCTTGGGCGGGTGACATTACCTACATTCGAACGCGCAGCGGCTGGCTGTATTTAGCCGCGGTGATGGACCTGTTCTCCCGCAAGATCGTAGGCTGGGCCATGGCCGCGGACATGTCTGCTCAGCTGGTCTGTGCGGCCCTGCGTATGGCCATCGCAAGCCGCCAACCTGCGCCGGGCTTGCTCGTGCACACCGACAGAGGCAGCCAATACGCCAGCCAGGTCCATACAGAGTTGCTGGCCCGCCACGGGCTGCTGGGCAGCATGAGCCGCAAAGGCAACTGTTGGGACAACGCCGTCATCGAGCGCTTTTTCCTCAACTTGAAGATGGAGCGCGTCTGGCTACGCGACTACGCGAACCACGCCGAGGCAATGGCTGACATCGCCGACTACATCGTCGGCTTTTACAACTGCGTGCGCTTGCACTCCACGCTCGGCTACCGCTCCCCGGTCGTTCACGAGCAATTGATGGCGGCCACCCTATAAACCACGTTTTTACCTATCGGCGTGTCCGAAAAAACTGGACCACGACACTCACCCCGCAGCCCGCATCGCCGAGTTGCTGCCGCATCGCTGGACGCGACCCTCAACAGAGTGAGCCGCGACTCTGCTCAAACCGCCTTCGACCGCTCTCACTTATAGCTGATGTATGGACCGCATTCCCGGTCCTCCCCGTTGGGGCCAGCGCACGCTTGGAACCATTCAATGGGCATCCCGAAATCAGGCCCTTCTGTTCCACAGTCGCCGTCAGCCCCGTTTGCGTCGCCCACGAGCCCCCGGTATCCGGGGTTCAAGCCAGCGCCGTAATGCACGCGTACGCCCCAGGAGTCGTGCCGTTCGTCACAGGCGCTAATCCGTAGGCGGTCGCCGCTGATGACACCATAGCCGCGATCATTCGGGATGGTCGAGCGGTCCTGGGCTGACGCTGCTACCGACAGCAGCGCGAGCCCCGTGATCGACAACCCTAGGCGGACAGCATGAGTAATCGGTTCCATGTCTGGACATTTCATCAGTGCATCTCCTATCCGTTGCGTCACGCAGTCTCTCGTGGGATGGCCCGGCGCTGACGCTGCCCCCGCCCCCGCCTCTCGAGTCAGACCCAAGGTGCGCGCTGGGTAGCGAAGTTCCGCTGCGTGCCCCGTAGCAGCGAGGGCCATCAAGGATTTGTTTACGTCCCTCAAGAAGTTCGCGGCACGGTGTCGCTCCGATGCATTGCTTTGAGGGGAACATACGACAGGTTCTTCGCCCAGCTCCGTTCCATCGCTCGAACAGCGATGACGGCTCAGCAGATCACCTCCACGGCCGACACGGTTGGGCTACCCACAAAGTGCTGAAGCGGCCCATGCTCATCGGGTTGAGGGGCGAGCTGTTCCCCGTTCTTCGCGGGTCAGTTCTCTTGCCGTCGAACGTTCGCCGTTACTGTGTGAACCAGAGCGTAGGACCGCATTCTCGGTCCTCCCCGTTGGGGCCTGCACATGCTCTGAACCATGTCACGGCTCCCCCATAGTCCGGCCCTTCTTCCCCACACTTGCCATCTGCGCCGTCCGCATCACCGACCAGGCCCGACTGAGTGTCGTTTCCGTAGTGCACGCGGACACCCCAGGAGTCGTGCCTGTGGTCGCAGGCATAGATCCGGGTGTGTTCGTCGTTCATGAAGCCGCGTCCTCTGTCATTCGGGATGGTTGACGAGTCCGTGTCGGCCCACGCGGATGCGCACAGAGTGACCGCTGCAATGGTGAGCGATCTTCGGACATTGGCGGGAACACTGCGTGTTTCATCGCGAATCATGACGAATCTCCTTTCCATCTAGAGGCAACACGCCGGCATGAGTCCGCTTGAACATGGCTCTCGGGATTGATCTTGCCGGCAAGGGTGCTACGTCCGGCCATCGTCTGACAAGGAAGCTTGAGTCGCAACCCGTCAATTCTTCGGTCTTGGGGTGATCTCCGCCCCGATCAATGTGCCCACACCGGACGTACATGGACGCCCCCGTTTGCCAAGGTCTCAGTTCATGATGACAGGGGGGGAAAGATTGCTCCCGTACATTCGGACTTCCCGTGCGAGACACGCTCGCTGTCCCTGATGGGTTCTGCTGGTCGACGTCTCGATCGCCTAGACGCACTCTGGGTGCCTCGTCCGGCGCGGGCTTTATCGACCACGGTCTTACCTGTCTTGCCATCACTTCGTGATCGCCTGAGCAATCGGTGGTGAGTTTGACCTGCTCCCCACCAGCCGTGCCAGGGTAAAGGAAGTGAAGTCCGTCAACCAGGAGAATGGCGGACATGAGGAAGAGCAAGTTCAGCGAGGAACAGATCATCGGGTTCCTCAAGCAGGCCGAGGCCGGTATTCCGGTGGCCGAGATCTGCCGCAAGGGCGGTTTCAGCGACGCGACGTTCTACAAGTGGCGCTCCAAGTTCGGCGGCATGGACGTGCCGGACGCGCAACGGCTGCGTGAGCTGGAGGCGGAGAACGCCAAGCTCAAGAAGCTGTTGGCCGAGGCGCACCTGGACATGCACGCGCTCAAGAGCGTCCTCGGGGTAAAGCGTTAGCCCCACGAGCCAAGCGCGAGGCGGTCCGCAAGATGGTTCAGGAACACCAACTGTCGGAGCGCCGTGCGTGTCGCCTCGTGGGGCTATCCCGCGACAGCTATCGGCACCCGCCGCAGGCCGACGCTCAGACACAGGCACTGGCCGGGCGCATCGTCGAGATCGCTCACGAACGGCGCCGGTTCGGCTACCGCCGCATCCACGACTTGTTGCGCCCGGAGTTCCCCAACGTCAACCACAAGCGTGTGTGGCGGCTGTACGCGGCGGCCAACCTGGCGGTGCGCAAGCGCAAGAAGGTTCGCAGGCCACCGGCCGAGCGCCTGCCGCTGCAGGCCGCCACGATGGTCAACGAGGTATGGAGCATGGATTTCGTCAGTGACAGCCTGGCCAATGGCCGACGACTGAAGTGCCTGACGGTCGCCGACGACTTCAGCCACGAGTGTGTTGACATCACGGTCGATTACGGCATCTCGGGTGAGTACGTCACGAGGCTGCTGGACCGTGCGGCTCGCTTCCGAGGCTACCCCGCCGCTGTGCGGACCGACAACGGGCCGGAGTTCACGAGCCGCGCCTTCATCGCGTGGACCATCGAGCACGGCGTGCGGCACCTGCTGATCCAGCCCGGCAGACCCATGCAGAACGGCTACATCGAGAGCTTCAACGGCAAGTTCCGGGACGAGTGCCTGAACGAGCATTGGTTCCAGACCCTGCAGCAGGCCCGGGAGACCATCGCGCACTGGCGACGCGACTACAACGAGGTGCGACCGCACAGCAGCATCGGACGCATCCCACCCTCGCGCTTCGCCGAACAGCACCGCCAGCATTCAGGCAGTGCTGCTCACCAACCTTCAGCTTCACACGAGATCAATTAACCTTCAACCCCGGACTCCTTCCATACGACTGGCACGGCAGAAGGGGGCAGGTCAAGTTCTCCTGTCTTCCCGTGTTGATTCTTGGAATCTTGTCAACCGACACGACTACGCGGCCGCGTAGTCGTGTCGGAACTCCCGGTCATGTGCGAGCAGCGCCCAAACGATCCGGGCTGTCTTGTTGGCCAGCGCGACGGCAGCGACGTTCCTGTTGCGACGGGCGGCCACGTTGAAGACCCAGCTCTTCGGATCGGCCTTCTGCTTGCGCGATAGATGACGGACCTCGCACCGTGCGTAAGCTTCCCCTCGACGTAGACACCTGAATCTGGAGAATGCGGCCTCGAATAGGAAGACGAGGACCGATGAGAAAGAGCAAGTTCAGCGAGAGCCAGATCGTGGCGATCCTGAAGGAAAGCGAGGCGGGCGTCGCGGTGGCCGAGCTATGCCGCAAGCACGGAGTCAGCGCCGCGACGTACTACAGCTGGAAGAGCAAGTACGCGGGAGCAACGGTCAGCGATCTGACGCGCATGCGCGAGTTGGAAGTCGAGAACGCAAAGCTCAAGCGCATGTACGCGGAGCAGGCGCTGGAGATCGCGGCGATGAAGGACGTGCTGTCGCGAAAGTGGTGACGCCGTCTGCGAAGCGGCAGGTGGTGCAAGTCATGACCGACGAGCACCACGTGCCGGTCAAACAGGCCTGCGCACTGGTGGGCCTGTCGCGGGCGGCGTACTACCGCAAGCCTGTCCACGGTCCGATGCGCGACGGGGAGGTGATTCAGGCGCTGAACGACGTTGTCGGGCGCAATGGCCGCTGGGGCTTCTGGAAGTGCTACCAGCGGCTGCGCCTGGATGGGCGGGCGTGGAACCACAAGAGGGTATGGCGCGTGTACTGCGAGATGGGATTGAACCTGCCGCGGCGAACGAAAAAGCGTGTGCCACAGCGAGAGCGCGTGCCGCTGCAGGCGGGCCAGTACATCAATCAAAGCTGGGCGCTGGACTTTATGCACGACGCCCTGTACGACGGCAGACGCTTCAGGACACTGAACGTCATCGACGACGCCAACCGAGAGGCGCTGGCCATCGAGGTCGGCACCTCTATTCCGGCCAGGCGGCTAATCCGTACGCTCAGCCGCTTGATGGAGTGGTACGGCACGCCAGACTCGATTCGCTTGGATAACGGGCCGGAGATGACCTCCCAGGCGTTCACCGAGTGGGCTGCTGTCAAGGGTATCGCGCTGCGCTTCATCGAGCCCGGCGAGCTCAATCAGAATGCCTACATCGAGCGCTTCAACCGCACGTACCGCACCGAGGTACTCGACGCCTACCTGTTCAGGTCCATCGAGCAGGTGCAGCACATTACCGAGGAATGGCTGCTCGAATACAACGAGCGCCGACCTCACGATGCCCTGGGAGGGCTGCCGCCGCGGCAGTTCCTGCCCAGGATCACAACCGCCGCAGACTCTAGTTCTGGAATGTCTACTTGACGGGGGAGCTTACGGAGCCTCCTCAGCGCGTGATCAGGGATAACACCGTCCGCCAGCGGGACTCCACCAACTTGTCTGCCGGTTTCCACTGGAGCACCTGTCGTTGCAGCCACCCGGGCGGGTTGGACAGATATTGACTAACGGCTTCGATGACCGACGCGTCGTTCCAGCCTTCCATCTCAGTCACTGCCAGCGCGCCGAGATTGGAACCAAAAACCGGTGCTACCTCGTCGCGCAGAATCGATTCGATGTCGTCGAGCGTGAATCCTGACTCGAGCAACCGATCTGCAATGGACCGGATGTCGTAGTCCTGAAGTTCCTTGCCGACGAACAGATCGGACAAGGCGATCCAAACTGGAGCTCGCTGCGTTAGTTCCTCTGGAGTGAGTGCCATCGGGCTGTTGCCTTAGCGGCTCGTGGGGGACGGATACAGCGTGCCGAAGGTCAGATCTGCCCCCGTGGCGAACAGCAGGCCGCCGATCAGCACCGCGACGCCAACGCAAACAGGCGCCGTCGCCGCGCAGACACCCGTGGCGACCGCACCTGCGCCAACGGCTGCCCCGCCGGCAACGCCGGCACCTGCAATTACACTCTGGCGCGCGACTTCGCGGGGCTTGTCTTCCGCTTCGTAGATCTCGTAGACCGCGACGGCCAGTGATACCAGGACCAGACGCTGCCCTATCTTCCCGATGAACTTGGCCTTGGCAATGACGCTCGGATTCGGTCGGCCGGCCGCATTGACGATTTCGGTGTAGACGCGGGCCTGTTGCGCTTCGCCCAACTCGGCAAATGCTTTCTTGAACAGATCCTTGGCGTATTTGTCGGCGAGTTCGCCCAGCGTCTTGCCGCTGAGCTTGAGCTTCCTGGCATAGGCGCGGCCCACCGGGCTGCTGCGCAAGCGGGACAGCTCCATGATCTCGTTGCGCATTTCCTGCGCCAGTTCTGCGCCGGCCTTAGCGGTCATCTTGCCGGCCTGGACTGCTTGGGCGATCTCTTTCGAAGCAGCGACCGAATCGGTCACGTATTGCGCGCGGACACGGGCATCCGTGATGCAGACGTGGGCGAAATTGGCAGCTGTAGCCTGCAGCTCGGCAAGCGCCCTTTGAAGAAGCCGTTGATCGTTGGCTTGGGTGTCGGGAGAAGATGGCATGACTATGCCCTTTGCATGGATTGCGCGACTTTCTCACACAGTGGCATTTACATGAAATGTCGGCGCGCCCCCTATTCATGGGGGCTGGACTGAAACAAGGATTTCAGCAAGCCGGCGAGTGTCCGTTCTCTGCCTACTACGGAAGCCCGTAGATTTTCCCTTGAAGCCGAATGAATCGAATGAGAGTTTGGAGAAAGCAACGAAGTGGTTCGAAAGATTCGTATCACAGCGTTCAGATCCAACGTTGGCTTTCGAGGGGCCACGTCGCTTCGTCAGCGGTGGCCAATGTTGGGTCTACCCGAACACTAGGCCCTGAGAGGAAAGACAGTCCCCACCGGCGCATGCCTTGCGGCCTGCGCTGTGCCGGGCAGCCGTGCACGGCGATCTTTCGGTCGCGATGGACGGGGTTCAGCCCGACCCGAGCAGCCGGCGCACGGTCTTTTCATCGACGCCCGCTTCCTGCGCCAGCTGCGACACAGGTCGCCAAGCCGCCTGCTCGATGAGCCATTGCGCCAGGCGCTCCGTCAAGCGGCGGCGCGCCGACGTGCCCTGCGGGGTAGGCGTGTACGTGACGCCGCAGGCGCCGCAGCGCCAACGGGTCACGTCGACGCGGCGCCACGCAGGCCGGCCGTTTTCAGGCAGGTCGCGCAGCACCCGGCTCACCCGGCCATGGCGGCGCATGTGCTCGGCTTTGCCACACCTGCGGCAGTGCGGTGGCAGCGCCGCCTCCTGCGCGGCGCCGCGGTGCCACGCCGCGGCCAGGGAGAAGCCCTCGCGCGTGTAGTCGCAGTGCTCGCGGCGGGCCGGTGAGGCGGCTGAAAGATCATCGTCCAACATCGCCTCCTCGCTCATGCCAACCGCAGGCGTGGGCCCAGCCAGCCACCCGGCAGTGCCGTCGGATGGCGCACCAGACATCGGTTGACGCCGTGCACCAGGGCCTGGATGGACGCGCCGACGATGCTGGTGTGCAGCCCGACGCCGAACAGGCTGCCGGGCATCTGCGGCAGGCTCAGCTCGACGAACGCGACCGCCTTGGCGTCGGAGCCGGCCTGCAGGGCCCGCTCCTCATAACTGTCGATGCGCAGCGGCAGGCCCAGTGCGTGCACCGCCGCGTCAAGTGGGCCGTTGCCCTGGCCGTGCAGGCGCCACTCGCGCCCCTCGGCTTCGAGCACCAGTTCGAGTTGCACGCAGCCCTCGTGTTCACGGCTGTTGTGCGAGACATAACGCAGCGGCTCGTGGCGCTCGAGGTACTCGTCGTGGAACAACTGCCACAGTGCGGCCGCGCTCAACTCGCCACCGTCCGCATCGGCCACCTGTTGTACGGCGCTGCTGAACTCCACCTGCAGGCGGCGCGGCATCACCAGCCCGAAGCCGGCCTCCAGCAGGTAGGCGACGCCACCTTTGCCCGACTGGCTGTTGATGCGCACGATCGAGTCGTAGGTGCGGCCCACGTCGGCCGGGTCGATCGGCAGGTAAGGCACCTCCCAGATGGCGTCGGGCCGCTGCGCGGCCATGCCTTTCTTGATCGCGTCCTGGTGCGAGCCCGAGAAGGCGGTGAAGACGAGGTCGCCGACATAGGGGTGACGCGGGTGGATGAGCAACTTCGTGCACTCCTCGACCGTGCGCGCCACCTCGTTGATCTGCGAGAAGTCGAGCCCGGGGTGCACCCCCTGGCTGTAGAGGTTGAGGGCGAGCGTGACCAGGTCGACGTTGCCGGTGCGCTCGCCGTTGCCGAACAAGCAGCCTTCGACCCGGTCCGCCCCGGCCATCAGCGCCAGCTCGGCAGCGGCCACCGCGGTGCCCCGGTCGTTGTGCGGGTGCACGCTCAACCACAACGTGTCGCGCCGCTTGAGCCGGCGGTGCATCCACTCGATCTGGTCGGCGTAGAGGTTGGGCGTGCTCATCTCCACGGTGGCCGGCAGGTTGACGATGGCGCGGCGCTCGGGGGTGGGTTGCCAGACGTCCATCACCGCGTCGACCACCTCGCACGCGAAGTCGAGTTCGGTGCCGCTGAAGACCTCGGGGCTGTACTGGAAGGTCCAGTCGGTGGCCGGTTGTTCAGCCGCCAGGTCGGCGATCAGGCGGGCGCTGCGGACCGTGAACTCGCGCACCTCGTCGCGCGACATGCCGAAGACGATGCGCCGGAATGCGGGCGCGGTGGCGTTGTAGAGGTGCACGATGGCGCGCTTGGCGCCGCGCAGCGACTCGAAGGTGCGCCGGATCAGGTCTTCGCGTGCCTGGGTCAGCACTTCGATCGTGACGTCGTCGGGCACCAGGTCGTCTTCGATCAGGCGGCGCACGAAGTCGAAGTCGGTCTGCGAGGCCGCTGGAAACGCCACCTCGATCTGCTTCAAGCCGATGCGGCAGAGCATCTGGAACATGCGCAGCTTGGCATCGGCGCCCATCGGCTCGAACAGGGCCTGGTTGCCGTCGCGCAGGTCGGTGCTCATCCAGATCGGCGGGGCGGTGAGCACCTGGTCGGGCCAGGTGCGGTCGCGCAGGGCGACGGGCGGGAAGGGGCGGTACTTGCGGCTCGGGTCGGTCAGCATGATGGGTCGTCAGGTCAGGGTGGAGACACAAAGGGTGTGGCCGGCACGGAGCTGCCCGACGACCACCGGTTCGAGGTCGGGCAACCGATGGGTAGTCGCGAGGCGGTCAGGGCGAAGGGCAGCGGTTGCATGAAGAGGACTCCGATCGAACAGGTCAGCAGGAAGAAGAAAACAAGGCGCCAAAACGACCACGGCCAGCTGGGCAGCTGGCCGTGGTGAGGAGGTGGCTTCGGGGGGAGGTGTCAGCTGCGCGGGCGGCGCAAGCTGGTGTGCAAAGACCCGAGGCGACTCAGACCAGCCAGCAAAGGTGCGGCTAGCGATAGCAGTAGCAGGGTCTTGGCGAACGTCATGGCGGCAGTGTTGGCGAGCGGCAGGGCTTTTGTCAATGTGTCCACAGCAAAGTCCGGGCGTGAGGGTGTTGCAACAGGGCCAGGCCGCCTGCGAGAGGCGACCTGCGGGCCGGGTCAGGCCGATGGCGTGAGCCACTGCGACATGTGAAACATCAGGGCGAGCCAACCGGAGGCGAACAGCAACATGCCGATGCGCTGCTGCAAGGCCAGGCGGGGCAGGGCGGTGGTGGCGGTGGGCTTCATGAGAACCTTCCAATCTGAGATGTCGGGGCTGGCCGCCCTGCAGGGCCGGGGCGCTGCAGGGCGGGGGCTGCTTCAGAGCGCGCCGGCCAATTGCACGCCCAGCTTGGCGGCGATCGCGGCGCCGTAACGCGGGTCGGCCTTGGCGAAGTGCGCCAGCTGGCGCTGGACGATCGACATCGGCACGCTGCGCATCGCGCCGGCGATGTTGCTCGTCAAGCGGTCTTGCTCGTCGGCCTTCATCAGCCGGAACAGATTGCCCGCCTGGGTGTACGGATCGTCGCCCTCGGCATGGTCGTAACGGTCCGCGTCACCGCTGATCTTCAGCGGCGGCTCCTTGTACTGCGGGGCTTGCTTGGGCGTCGACACGATGCTGTTCGGCTCGTAGTTCGGTGCCGCGCCGAAGTTGCCGTCGAAGCGCATCGAACCATCCCGCTGGTAGGTGTGGTACGGGCACTGCGGCCGGTTCACCGGCAGCTGCTGGTAGTTGGTGCCGACGCGGTACAGATGTGCATCGTGGTAGGCAAAGATGCGGCCCTGCAGCATCTTGTCCGGCGAGAACCCGATGCCGGGCACCACATTGGCGGGCGAGAACGCGGCCTGCTCCACTTCGGCGAAGTAGTTCTGCGGGTTGCGGTTCAACTCCAGCACGCCCACTTCGATCAGCGGATAGTCCTTGTAGGGCCACACCTTGGTGATGTCGAACGGGTTCCAGCCGGTCTTCCTGGACCAGGTTTCGGCTTCCACCTCGGGCATCACTTGCACGCACAAGCGCCACTTCGGGAAGTCCTGCGCTTCGA
The DNA here is from genome assembly GCF_001017435.1 of Caldimonas brevitalea. NCBI lineage: Bacteria > Pseudomonadati > Pseudomonadota > Betaproteobacteria > Burkholderiales > Sphaerotilaceae > Caldimonas > Caldimonas brevitalea. The sequence goes on along the minus strand of NZ_CP011371.1, from coordinate 5,846,839 downwards.
TGGCGTTGAACAGGTCACGCTGTGCGTAGTCGGGGTCTTCGCCGGCCAGCCGCACGGCGTCGGCGACGCTCAGGTTCTTGATGCCCTGCATCGAGCGGAAGTGGAACTTGACCCAGAAGCGCTCGTTGTCGGCATTGATGAAGCTGAAGGTGTGGCTGCCGAAGCCGTGCATGAAACGATAGCCGTCCGGCGTGCCGCGGTCGCTGAACAGCGTCGTGATCTGGTGCAGGGCCTCCGGGCTCAGGCTCCAAAAGTCCCACATCATCGTGGGCGACTTGAGGTTGGTCTGCGGGTGGCGCTTCTGGGTGTGGATGAAGTCGGGGAACTTGCTCGGGTCCTTGATGAAGAACACCGGCGTGTTGTTGCCCGCCACGTCCCAGTTGCCTTCCTCGGTGTAGAACTTGACCGCGAAACCGCGTGGGTCGCGCTCGGTGTCGGCCGAGCCCTTTTCGCCACCGACGGTCGAGAAGCGCAGCAAGACCGAGGTCTGCTTGCCGACCTGCTCGAACAGCTTGGCGCGGGTGTAGCGGGTGATGTCCTCGGTGACCGTGAAGGTGCCGTAGGCGGCCGACCCCTTGGCATGCACGACCCGCTCCGGGGTCCGCTCGCGGTTGAAATGCTGCAGCTTCTCGATCAGGTGGAAGTCTTGCAGCAGCACCGGGCCGCGGGGGCCGGCGGTGACGGAGTTCTGGTTGTCGGGCACCGGGATGCCGGAGGCGGTGGTCAAGGTGGTGCGGGTGGTCATGAGGGCTCCTTGGGATGTCGTCCGGGTGTCTGTCTGTCTTCAGATCGCTTCGGCCAACGCGGCCAGCAGTTCCAGCAGCAAATCGGTCATCGTCGGCTCCTTGCTATCGATGTTGTTCATGCGATTGATTCGATGAATGGGAGCTTACGGGGGGTGCGGTCCTAGAGGAAGTGAATCCTCTCGACTTTTGCAATAGAAGAAGACTATTGAATCGCCGGAGAACGGCCTGAGGGCGGGGAGCCTCCCCCTGGCGGCGCGTCAGCCCAGCCAGCGCACCGCGAACGAGAAGCTGAAGAACGCGAGCGTCGTCGACGCGAGGATGATGCGGGCGATGCGCCCGTTGTCAGCACCGTAACGTTCGGCCAGCAGCGAGACATTGCTCGCCGACGGCAAGGCGGCGGCCAGCACCAGCACGGACAGCGATTCGCGCGTCATCGGCAGGCCAAGCAGGAGGAAGGCGGAACCCACGGCCAGCACCAGCAGCGGGTGCAGCAGCAGTTTGATGGCGACGACCGGCACGACGTGGCGCAGCGCCGTATGTCCGTGCGCCGCCTGGTTGGACCGCCACAGCACGGCGCCGATCGTGAACAGCGCCACCGGCGTTGCCGAGTCGGCCAGCATCTTGACGATCTGCGCCAGCGGCCCCGGCAGCGACCCTTGGGCCACCGACATCCCGGCGCCCAGCACGATGGCCCAGGGTAACGGGTTGCTCACGGCGCCGCGCAGCGCTTGCAGCATCGCTGCGCGGCGGTGCCCGGCCCCCTCGCTTTGCGCGAGTGCCAAACACAAGGAGCTGGTCAGCAGCAGGTCGACCAGCACGGTCACGATGACGGGCCCGGCCGCCCGCTCGCCCAGCAAGGCCACCAGCAGCGGCACGCCCATGAACCCGGTGTTGGGGAAGGCCGCCACCAGCGCGCCGAAGGCGGCGTCCTTGAGCCCCAGCCCCATGCGCCGCGACAGCGCCACCGTCAGCGCCACGACCAGCACCGCACAGGTGGCGTACAGGGCCAGCCAGACCGGATGGAGCAACTGCGCGATCGGCGTGCCGGCGCCGAAGCGAAACAGCAGACAGGGCAGCGCGAAAAACAGCACATAGCTGTTGAGGCCCGGGATGGCCGCTTCGGGCAGCACCCGCGCGCGAGCGGCCAGGTAGCCGCACAGCACCAACGCGAAAAAGGGCAGGGTGACGGTGAAGATCGCTTGCATGCCGGCGCAGTATCGCAAGGCCCCGCGGCCGCCAACTGAAGCGGTGCTGAACGTGCCCGGGGGGCGCCGCCGTGCATGCGGTTTGTCACGCAGCCGGGGGCCGGCAGCGCCCGGGCCTTCGCTATGATGACCCGCTTCGCGCCGCCCGCCGCTGGCGACGAAGGCGCCCGCCCGCCGATGCGAGCCCTTGCTCCAACGCCGTCCGGCCTTTTGTCTCGTTCGCCTCTTCGCTGCCTGCCCGACAGCCTGCCTGCCCGTGTCTGCTCCGCCCAGCCTCAACCCCGCCCAGCTCGAAGCCGTCCACTACCTGCAGGGGCCGTGTCTGGTCCTGGCCGGCGCCGGTTCCGGCAAGACCCGCGTGATCACGCACAAGATCGCGCGCCTGCTGCAGGCCGGCTACGAACCGGGCCAGATCGCCGCCATCACCTTCACCAACAAGGCGTCGGAGGAAATGCGCGAGCGGGCCAAGGGCCTGGTCGGCCCGCGGGCCGCCAAGCAGCTGGTGATCAGCACCTTCCACTCGCTGGGCGTGCGCTTGCTGCGCAGCGACGGCGCGCGGCTCGGGTTGAAAGACAAGTTCTCGATCCTGGACAGCGACGACGTGCTCGGCATCTTGCGCGACGCCGGCAGCACCACCGACGCCAAGCTGGCGCGCAGTTGGCAATGGACCATCAGCTTGTGGAAAAACCAGGGCTTCAACAGCGACCAGGCCGAAGCGGCCGCGCAGAACGACAACGAGCGTGTCGCCGCGCGCGTGATGCGGCTCTACGAGGAGCGGCTGGCGGCCTACCAGGCGGTCGATTTCGACGATCTGATCAGCCAGCCGCTCAAGCTGCTGCAGCGTGACGCCGAGGTGCGCGCCAAGTGGCAGGACACGCTGCGCTACGTGCTGGTCGACGAATACCAGGACACCAACGCGGTGCAGTACGAGCTGCTGAAGGTGCTGGTGGGCGAGCGCGCGATGTTCACCGCGGTGGGCGACGACGACCAGTCGATCTACGGCTGGCGCGGCGCGACGATCGAGAACCTGAAGCGGCTGCCGCAGGAGTATCCGCAGCTGAAGGTGATTCCGCTCGAGCAGAACTACCGCTCCACCGGCAGCATCCTGCGCGCGGCCAACAACGTCATCGCCGCCAACCCGAAGATCTTCGAGAAAAAGCTGTGGAGCGAGTACGGCGACGGGGAGCCGGTGCGGCTGGTCGAGTGCGACAACGAGGAACACGAGGCCGAGCGCGCGGTGGCGCGCATCCAGTCGATCCGCGGTGGCGCCACCACGCAGGCGCCGGCCGAGTGGAGCGACTTCGCGCTGCTCTACCGGGCCAACCACCAGGCGCGGGTGCTGGAGCAGGCGCTGCGCAAGGCCAACATCCCGTACAAGGTGTCGGGCGGGCAGAGCTTTTTCGACCGCGCCGAGATCAAGGACCTGTGCGGCTGGCTGCGGCTGCTGGTCAACAACGACGACGACCCGGCCTTCCTGCGCGCGGTCACCACACCCAAGCGCGGCATCGGCCACCAGACGCTGGGGCAGCTCGGCGAGTTCTCGGCCAAGTGGAAGGTGAGCCTGTTCGAGGCCTTGTTCGCCGACTCGCTGTCGACCGCGGTCAGCGCCCGCGCGATCGGCTCCTTGCACGAGTTCGGCCGCTATGTGAACGACCTCGAATACCGCTTCCGCCACACCGTGGGGGCCGAGGCGGCCAAGCCGGTGCTGATGGAGTGGCTCAAGGAGATCGGGTACGAGCAGCACCTGTACGACGGTGAAGAGAACGAAAAAGCCGCGGCCAATCGCTGGCAGAACGTGATGGACTTCATCGACTGGATCGCGCGGCGCTGCGGCGGTGAACTGGAGACCGAAGGCGGCGTCACCAGCGAAACCGAGCGCAAGAGCGTGCTCGACGTGGCGCAGACCATCTCGGTGATCCTCAGCCTGGCCGAGCGCGGCGGCGACCCCAACGTCGTGACGCTGTCGACCCTGCATGCTTCCAAAGGCCTGGAGTGGCCGCACGTGGTGTTGATGGGGGTCAACGAAGGCTTGCTGCCGTTCAAGAGCGACGACGAGGAGATGACGGCGCACCGGCTCGAGGAAGAGCGGCGTTTGATGTACGTCGGCATCACGCGGGCCCGACAGACCCTCGCGGTCAGCACGCTCAAGCGCCGCAAGAAGGGGCGCGAGTTCGTGCAGGGCATCCCGAGCCGCTTCATCCACGAGATGAAGCTCGACGAGAAGACCATGAAGGAAGACCCGCGCGAAAAGCTCAAGGCGCTGCGGGCGGAATTCGCCAAGCGGGCGGCGCAGGCGAAGGTGGCCTGACGCTGCGGCGGCTGGGTCGGGTTCGAACGGCGCTGGTGCATGTGACGCGGCTGCAAGTGCACTGCGCCGTCAAGCTCGCCGTGTCGGGCGACCCGTCCGTCCGCCTCGTCAATCGAGATACCGCGGCGGCTTCGGCAAGCGGGCGTAGTCTTCCGGTGCATGCTGGACGATCACGCGCGCCTTGCGTCGGCGCGCCAGCGCCTCCATCCGTTCGATCGACGCCAGTGTCGCGGCTCGATCGGCGTTGATCGCGGGCACGTGTCGGTGGGCGCGGCCTTCCAGGGTCAGGTAGAGGTCGCCCGACAGCAAGACCGGGCCCGATCGCTGCAGGCTCACCATCAGCACGCTGCTCCCGGGCGTATGGCCGGGTGTCCGCAAGATGCGCACACTGCCGTCGCCGAACACGTCGTGGTCGCCGTCGATGAGCTGTTGACGCACGGACGGCAAGGTGCTGAGCAGTTCCGGGACCACGCTGGCCGGGGCCGGTGACGCCTGCGCCCAGGCCAGTTCCGATCGCTGTAGCACCCAGGTCGCGCGCCGGAACAGGGCGGCGTTGCCGACGTGGTCGAAATGCAGATGCGAGAAGGCGACGTAGCGGATGTCGTCGGGCGTCAACCCCAGCGCCTGCAACTGCTCCTCCAGCGGACGCCCGGCCCCAATGCGGAACCCCAGTCGTTCCAGCATGTGCTGCGGCTCCACGCCGCCGGTCACGGCGTTGGGCAGGGTGGCCGGCATCCCGGCGTCCCACAGCATCCACCCTTGAGGATGACGGATCAGAAAGCACGGGTCGGCAAGGCGGGCAGGTCGGCCGTCATAGTGGCCGGTGTCCGACCCGACCGAAAAATCGCGGAATTCCGCATGACCGCAGTCCAGCGTGTACAGGCGCACATCGGCCGCCAAGGCCCCTGTGGCGTGAAGCGCGAGGCTGAGCAGGGCAGCCAGCCGGGCGCCGCCCGACAGTCGAGAAACAAAACGACAGAGCATGGTGGGCACCAGGAGATGAAGTAGGGCGGACTGTGCCGCCGCCGCCTGCGTCTGCCCAGCCTGCTAAGGTTGCTTCATTCCCAACTGGCGGTGTTGAATATGGACCGGATCGAGAGCCTGCAAGTCTTCGTGAGGGTCGCCGAGGCGGGCAGCTTCGCGGCCGTCGCACGCGAGCTCGATCTTTCCCCCGCCATGGTGGCCAAGCACATCCAGGCCATCGAAGCCCGGCTCGGCGCCCCCTTGCTCTACCGCACCACCCGGCGCCAGAGCCTCACCGACACCGGCCGCCTGTACCTGGAACGCTGCCGCGCCGTGCTGACCGCCTTCGAAACCGCCGAAGCGGCGGCCACGGAGTTGCAGGCGGAGCCGCGTGGCGTGCTGCGGGTGACCGCGCCTGTCGTGCTCGGCTCGCGCGGCTTGGCCCCGCTGCTGCCCGGCTTCATGGCGCGGCACCCCCATGTGAAGGTCGAGTTGGCCTTGCACGACCGCGTGGTGGACCTGATGGACGAAGGCTACGACGTGGCGCTGCGGTCCGGCCCCTTGCCGGCCGACATGCGGCTGGTGGCCCGCCCCCTGCGGCCGCTGCGCATGGTGCTTTGCGCCGCCCCGGCCTATCTGCGCCGCCATGGCGTGCCCCGTGTACCCGCCGACCTGGCCGCGCACGCCTGCCTCGGCTTCAGCCACTGGGCGCACCCGGACCGATGGCGCCTGATCGGGCCGGACGGCGAACACGCGGTGCCGGTCACCACCGCGCTGACGATGAACAACGGCGAAGCCTTGCGCCAGGCCGCCTTGGCCGGCGCCGGCGTGTTGATGCAATGGGAGGTGCTGGTGCGGGAAGACATCGCCGCACGCCGGCTGGTGAGGGTGTTGCCTCGTTACGCGCCGCCGGAGCGGCCGGCACACTTGCTCTACCTGCCCGACCGCCGGCCCAGCGCCAAGCTGCAGAGCTTCGTGACGTACGTGTTGCAGACGCTGGGGCCGTGAGTTGGACTTGCGCGTGAAGGCCTGCCGAGGCCGCTGAAACAAAAAGGGCCGGGCTTGGCGCCCGGCCCTGATGCCACCGGCGGTCGGCCGCCTTACAGAAAGCCCAACACCCGGCGTGAGCCGAAGTTCGCCAGATTGGGCAGGATGCTGTTGAGCTGGCCATCTTCGGCACCGAACCACCGCAGCAGCGTCGCCGCGTATTGGTCGACGCTGGTGGTCGGGATCCAGCGGCCTTGCTGTTCCCAGCTGTTGACGCCCACGTCGTCCGGCCCGCCCAGCACCAGCGCGGGGTAGGTGCCGTAGGTGGTGCCGCCATTGACGGCACCGCCCATCACCAGGTGATGGTTGCCCCATGCATGGTCGGTGCCGCTGCTGTTGTTGGGCTTGAAGGTGCGGCCGAAATCGCTCTGGGTGAACGTGGTCACCTGCTGCGTCATGCCGATGTTCTTCATGGCCTGGTGGAAGGCGCCCATCGCGTCGCCCAGCATCTTGAGCAGCGTTGCATGTTGGCCGACCGTGCTGTTGGCGTCGATCTGGTTGCCGTGGGTGTCGAAGCCGCCCAGCTGCGCAAAGAAGATCTGCCGATCGCCCTGCACCGTGGCCCGATCGTTGATCAGCTTTGCGATCTGGAACATCTGCTGCGCGATCATGGTCGTGGCCTGACCGTCAGGACCGGTCAGCGAGGCGAAGGCCTGCTTCAGACCGGCCGGCGCTTCCTGGTCACCCGGCCTGATCTTCACCACCGGGCCCAGACGGGTGGACATGGCGAAGGCCTCGCGCTGCTGCTGCGCATAGGCCTGCAGCAACTCGTTCTGGTGGTTCTCGGCATAGAGGGCGTCGAGCGCCGCCTTGCGCGCGGCGACCGGCGCCCAACTGGTGTCTTCCAGGCCTTGGACGCCGAAGGTTGCGCCGGGCTGTGGCAGCACCAGCGGCGCGGCCAGGTCGGAGATGCCGAAGCGGCCGTTGCCACCAACCGAGATCACCGGGTTGGTGGTGCGCAGCGCGGCCGAGGCACGGCCGCCCCAGCCGGTGCGGGTCAGCACGCTGCTGGTGCCGTTCTCCCACAACGTCTGCTGGTCGGAGTGCGAGAACAGGTTGTCGGGGATCAGGGCCGAAGAGCCGGTCTGGCGCCGGTATTCGTCCTTGGTGAGCGGGCGGTTCAGCGGGCCGACGTTGAACACCGGCGCCAGCGCGCCATCGCTCCAGGCGGTCGACAGTGCCGACAACGACGGGTGCAGCCCGTAGTCGCTGCCGTTCAGGCTGACCAGGCTGGTGCGCGGCAGCGCCAGGCGGCCGCGCACGGTGCTGTACTCGCCGTGGCGCGTCGCATCGGTCGGCACGACGGTGTTCATGCCGTCGTTGCCGCCGTAGAGAAAGATGCACACCAGCGCCTTGTACTCGGCGGCGTAGGCACGTTGCGGCGCCATCATCAGGCCGCCCATGCCGGCAGCGCCCAGGGCACCGGTGGCCAGCTTGAGCCATTGGCGGCGCTGCATCAGCAGCGCGTCGAGGTCGTGGGTCTTCGATTTCGTCATGAGGGCTCTCAGCGGGTCACGTGGTATTGCGGGGCGCTGAACACCAGATAAGCGGCGCTCTTCACACGGTTGCTCAGGTAGCTGCCGTCGTTGTTGCGTCCGAACGCGGCCACGGCATTGATCACCTGGGTGCGCGCATTGGCCGGCAGCGGCTGGCCATAGGCGAGTGTGGACAAACGGTCGACCAGCTTGGCCGGGTCGGCCGCGTCGGCCTGGAAGGCGCTCAGGTCGACCTTGGTGCCCACCGCGTTCGGGATGCTGCCGCTGGCGTCGCTGCCGTTCCAGTTGATCAGGTAGTTGACGTAGTTGAGCCGGTTCAGCGCGGTGTTGGCGTTGTGGATGCCGAAGGCCGGGCCCACCAGCGTGGTGCCGGCGACGGGATAGTCCGGCGGGTAGAAGTTGAACACCGAGGGCGGACGGAACACGTGCTGGCGCATCGTGTCACCCCACCACCAGCCGAGCGCATCGCCGTCGGTGCGGCCGTTCAATGCGCGCAGCACGCCGGTGAACATCTGCGCCGGTTCGCGCAATCGGCCGGCACGCGGGCCGGGGTTCTCGCTGCGGGCCTCGGCGTCGAGCAGCACGGCGGCGATGGTCGCCTTCATGTCGCCCGGCTGGCCGCTGCCGAAGCTGCCGTAGCGCCCGGTGCTGAAGGCGGTCGACACGCGCTGCACATAGGCCGGCGACGGGTTGCTGCTGACCAGGTGCTGGATCAGCTGCTTGCCGATGAAGGGCGCGGTGTTGGGATGGCGCATCAGGCTGTCGAGCACGGCTTCGAGCGCTTGCGGCGCGCTGTGGCCGGCGGGCAGCGAGACGCCGTTGAGCAGCTGGCGCGCTTGCGTGTCGTGGTAGCGCGCGACCGGCACCATGTCGCCACCGTAGTAGCGGCAGTTGGTGCCTTCGGGCCAGCAGCCCCACGACGTGGCGCCGCCGGCGGGGTAGGTCCAGCCGGTCAGTGCATAGGCATAGGCACGCACGCGTTCGTTGTCGTAGGTGGGCTTGCAGGTGTCGCCCTTCAACGTGCCGTCGGGGTCGAGTTCGCAGGTGCCGATCGAGAACAGCTGCAGCAGCTCGCGCGCGAAGTTCTCGTTGGGCGCCGCCTTGTCGTTGTTGGCGTTGTTCAGGAAGTCGCCCATCACCGGCGACAGCGCCACCTTCTTCAGCACGTTGCGGTAGTTGCCGAAGGCCTCGTTCAGCAGCGCGTTGTGGTAGTTACGGAAGCCATAGGTGCCGCTCACCTCGAGGTTGGACACCACGGTGATCTGTTGCAATGCGAAGGCGACACGCTGGCGCAGCTGGTCGGGGTTTTGCACCGCATTGCGGTAGAAGTCCCACACCAGCGGCTGGGTCGACGACCAGTCGCGCCAGCAGTTCGGTCCCTTGCCGTCGCAAAAGTCGCCGGAGCCGGTGTGCTGGTGCACCTCACCGCCCATGCCACTTTTGTACTCCGAGCGGGGCGTCGTCAGCGCGAACTGGTCGGACACCCACTTCGCCGCCCCCTTGCTGCGGATTTCGGCGATCAAGGCTTCGGTCGGCCCGAAGGTGGCCTGGTCGGCCAGGCGCACGGCATCGCGGGTGGTGGTCGGCCTTGCGGCGTTGGGATCGCTGCCCGGGTCAGTGCCGGGGTTGGTGCCGGGGTTGGTGCCGGGGTTGGTGCCCGGCTGTCCACCCGTGTCGGTGCCGCCCGGCGGATTGCCGGTGTTTTCGCCGCCGGGGGCTGGCGTGTTGGTGCTCGGGTCCGAACCCGGCGTCGCGGTGCTGTCGTCGCCACTGCCGCCGCCGCACGCGGCCAGCAGTGCGGCAAGGCTCAGGGCGACGGCGTGATGCAGTCCACCGCGTTTCGAAAGAGTCGTTGTTGCGCGTTGTTCCAAGGGGTACCCCTCTTAACGGTCGATTGCGCCGCCAGGGCAGCCTGGATTCGTCATGGACCGACCGTCGCGGTCAACCTCGAAACCAGCTGTTTCCTGCGCTGCTCCTCGACCGGGTTGCCGTTACGTTTTCGTGGAGCTGACGGGCAAAAACGCAAGTTCGGGGCCGCCTTTGCTCGCTCGGCGCGGCAGCAGGGTCGCCGTCGCGATCAATGCGGTTCGGTGCAAAACGTCACACTCCATCCACTTCCAGGCCCTGATTTCGGCGCTATCCGGCCTGCCGCCGGGCTTTCAGGCGTGTTGCTTCCTGTAAAAAATCCGCCGCCACCCCCTGGCAGAATGAACAGGAAGGCAAAATTCCCATTTGAGACAAATGCGCGAACGGTTCGCGCGCGCGGGAGGTGTGGCATGAGGGCAGACGCGGGGGGCGCGGCGCGGGCAACGCGTGGCGGGAGGCATGAGCGGTCTGGGCGTGGTGGAGCACACCATGGCGCGTAGCAGCCAGCAGTGGCGGGTCCGGCTGGGCGATGTGTACTGGCGCCGCTTCACGCACCCGCGGGCCGAGGACGATCCGTTGCGGCTGCTCGGCAGCATCGAGCGCGGCGCACAGATCGGCGCGCTGGCGGTCGACCCGGAAGGCCTTTACTTCCAGGTGAATGGCGACCACCTTGCCGCGTTGAGCACGAGTCAGGTGCGTGCGGCGGTGCGGCGGGCCCAGGGCGGCGGGTCGAACGACCCGGAGCCACGCCCTAAGGCCAACCCGCAGCAATCAGCACCGGTTGTGATCGTTAAGCGCAAGCGCGTGCTGGCCATTTGATCGAACGGAACCTGCCGAAAGCATCGGCGGTCCTGATGGCGTGGCGACGCCGACTCGCAGTTTCCTGCAGATGCGGGTGTTTATCCCCGCGCCATACCTCCCTTTTTTCTTCGTCAGACCCCTGCGGTGTTTCACAGTTATCACCGTCTCGCTCGATCCTGTTATTAATTGCAGGTCGCTTCGCTAAGCTGGCTGTTTTGTTGATTTAATCTGGCTGGGCGTCAGGCTGGGTTTTCGCCAATTAGTGGAAATACACATTCTGTTTCGCGAAATTCTGCGGTTCCCCGCATCGAGGGGGTTTCCGAAGTGAGGCGGAGATCTAATATCGCCCCTGGAGCTGCACGGCGAGGTTCGAGAAAAGGCCCAAGGCTTCCTGTTTGAGTGCAATTCTGCGTTGAGCGCGGCACGCTGCTGCCTCTTTCCATTCTCAAATCAGCCAAGGGGGTTTCATGAAACTTCGTTCCAGCAAAAGAAGGCAGTATGGCCAAGGCATGACGGAATACATCGTCATCGTCGCGCTGATCGGCATTGCTGCAATTGCTGTATATCAGCTGTTCGGACAGACCGTGCGCAGTCAGACGGCCGGTATTGCCCGCGAGTTGTCGGGACAAGACGGGGCCGCCGCTCTTGAGGCCGCCCGGAATTCAGCAGACAAGGCGCAAGAAAGTGAAGTCAATGAGCGCAGTTTGCGCAACTACAACGACAACGCGACTCGCGGCACTGCTGGTGGCGGTGGCGGTGGCGGTGGCGAATAAACAGCGCAACTGACGCGCATGTCACGCGCCGGCCCAAGGTGGGGCTGGCCGTGTGTTGCGGGGAGGGTCCGCCAACGCGGGCAAGCGCTGATATATGGCTTGTTCCTGCTTTTAGGCGGGTTGGCAGCGCTTTTCTTTCTGTTCAACACCGGTCAGCTCACCGCCGAAAAAACCAAGCTGGTGAATACCGCCGATGCGGTGGCATACAGCGCCGGCGTGATGAATGCGCGCACGCTGAATTTCGACGCCTATACCAATCGGGCGATGGTCGCCAACACCATCGCGATTGCGCAATTGACTAGTCTGGCATCGTGGGTTCGCTACGCCGACGCGATGGGGACGTTCGGCTTCGTGCTGCAAAACCCGAAGTTGTCCCCCTACTATCTGTCCTATGAGACGGCAGTGGATTTCGGGCCCGACGCGAAATCGGAACTGATCGACCAAAACGTCTTGGAAAACCTCGTGCGCACCTCAGACAACCTCATCACGAACTTGCGCGTTGCCCAGGCGGTTGCAAACGCCGGGTTGCTGCCAGCCCGCGCCGCCGTGATGAACGAGGTGGCCCAGGCGAACTACCGCGGTGACGGAACGGTCACAGTCGACCTGATGCTGCTGAGCCCGAACGACTTCCCCCAGTTCGTTCAACAGTACGCCGGCGACGAGCGCACGCGCTTTGCGCAAGCCGTGCAAGCCGGGTTGTCGCGGGACCGCTTCATTGAGCGGCGCAGCTGGATGATGCCGGCGCTCTATAGCGACTGCGGCTCGGCCACCGCGACCGGCCGCGTGGACTGGCTCGACCGTCGCGGCGGCACCGAGCTGATCGGTTTCGACGAGTGGAAGGCGCTCGACACGCTGTCCGAGAAGCGCTGGGTGCCCAAGAACAAGACCGATGTCATGTGCCGCGCGGTGAAGGAGCGACCGGCCGGGTGGGGCGGGCAGAGCGCCGCCGACAATCCAACGCTGGATCTCGATCCGTTGCATTACGACAGCGCGCCTCTGGTCAATCCCGGTGCTACCGCCGTGGCCGTCGCCACCTCGACGTCTGCCTGGGGCTATTCCGGACTTCCCAGTTTTTTCGACCTGTCGCCGGCGGCGCTGGATCAGCCCGATCCGCGTCTGCAGTTCGCCGTGCGCCTGCATCGAGACCGGGACCAAACGCTGACCTCGGACGGCCGCTCCTCGATCCAGTCGGCGCAGCCCCGTCGCCTAAACCCCTACAGTGGCGCCCCGGCCAACGAGGTTTACGCGGCCGTCGCCGCCTCGGACGTCTATTTCGCACGACCCGGCAGCTCCCGCGACAACGTCTACGGTGCCTCGATCGGACGGCCGCGCGAACTGGGCTCGCTGTTCAACCCCTATTGGGACACGCGTCTGCGGGCGCCGTCCCTCGCCGAGTTGCAGCAGGCACAGGCCTGGCAGGGGGTCGTGCTGCCATGAACTCCCGCCTGGCCGCCCGAAGGGGCTCGCGTCGCAGTGCGCAGCACGCTGGTTCTCCAACCAGCTTCCAGCCCGCCTGGTGCACAGTCGCGTGCGCCTGGCAGGGACGCGGCTGGCGGGGCCGGGGGCGTTGCGAGTACCTCACGGCCTTGGTGAGGCTGCTGCTGCTGTTCATGATGCCGACCGCGGGGATGCTGTCGACCGCTCATGCTCAGCACGCCGATGACAAGGTTGAGGTACATCACGTTCGTTTGACCGGGCACACCGGCGACGCGAAGTTCGATCGGGACTACACGCTGAAGGTGCACGCCGGGTGCGTCGAACGGAACCGTGCCATGGGTTGGCCCGTGAAGACGCAAAGCGTCGCGGACCTGCCGCCCGTCTTGCATCAACTCGAGATCGACTTCTACTACGCATCCAACCGGATGCTGCAGTTGCACCGGCACATCGACTACTACCTCGACCAGAAAGACTGCTCGATACCGCGAACCGAAACGCGTCTGACCTATCTGGACTCCAGCGCCGGTCTCTGCACGATGCATCACGAACGGGGGGAGGCCAGCGGCGATTGCGACAGCGGTGCCCATGCGCACGCGTCACCAGAGCACTGGCAGGCCCTGGCGCCGTCGGGGCCGGATTCGAAGATGATGACCGCACCGCTGCCGCCCGATCTGCCGCCGGAGATCCGGGATCGTGTCGAGGCACACCGACAGCAGCGGCGCGAATCGCCCCCCTGGCCACAGCCGACCGGCGAACGCCGGACCATGGCCGGCGTGAGCTGCGAGGTATATGCCCTCAGCAAGCCGATACGCCGTGAACAGTGCATCGCCCGTCCGAGCGCCAGCCGCTTCCCCATCCCCTCCAGTCGCTTCAATCGCAGCGTTCCCGGCCTGCTGCTGTCCACCGAGTCGACGCCGCCGGGGCTCACGCTGCACACTGAGGAGGTGCACCTGAACAAGCTCGTGCCCGAGCGTTTGTTCCGGGTGCCTGGGGAGCTGCGGGTGGTGACGCCGAAAGGTATCAAGCCATGACGCGGCACGTTGTTCGCCGTGCACAACGCGGCCAGGCCTTGACCGAGTTCCTGGTCGTCGCGCTCGCACTGGTACCGCTGTTCCTGCTGGTGCCGATGATCGCGAAGTACCAGGACATCCGCCACAGTGCCCAGTTGGCGAGCCGGTATGCGGCGTTCGACGCGATGGCGCGCAACGACGCGGTCAGCAGTTGGAAGCCGTCCCACCAGCTGGCCGACGAGGTGCGCCGCCGGTTCTTCAGCCATCCTGACGCCCCGATCAAGACGCACGACGTGGCGGGCGATTTCAAGGCGCATCAGAACCCGTTCTGGCGCGATCCGGGGGGTGGCGCGCTGGTGCGACGTTTCGCTGACGTGAGCATTGGTTTCGGCTCTGACAACAGTGCAAACCAGATCGCCGGTTTCGAAAGCGCGAGCGACGGCATGCCCTACACACTTCGAGAACCGCTCGGTTTGCCGGCGCGCGGTGTCTATACCGTCAACGTGTCGGTCGTGCTCGCCAACCTGCCAGCCGACGTCCGCAGCCTCCAACCGTTCGACGGCCTTGATTTGTCGCTGCGCCGTGCCACCAGCGTGCTGCTTGATCCCTGGGTGGCACAAGGTCCGACACAAGTCGAGGCCCGCATCGGCGGCGATCCCCGCATCTATCCGGTGGCCACCTTGCGCGAGCCCGCAGACTTCGTCGATGCCGCCGTCTCGGTGATCGAGGCGCCCGGCGGCTTGCGTGGCCCCCGCCTCGGGCAACTGGAGTTCTGGCGCGATGTCGTGCCCGACGACCGTCTCGAGGGGGAGGATTGAGATGCGTGCTCCGCCACCGGCCCGCGCCGCCTGCGCTGCCTGCCTGGTACTCGCGCTCGCCTCGGTGCGAGCTGCAGACGCATCCGGGTGGCCGGAGCTGCCCGTTCCCCACGATGCACACGCCTTCGATGTGGGCACCGAACTCCATGTCAACGGCGTTCCGATGCGCATCCGCGGCTTCGTGTCCGAACGTCCCGCCAGCGAACTGGCAGCCTGGTTCCGTGCCCGCCTGGGGCCGCCGTTGGTCGAACGGCAGGTCGGCGGCAAGCTGCTGCTGGGCCGCGGCTCGGGCGAGCACTACCTGACGGTGCAACTCGAGCCTCTCGGTGTCGGCGGCGCCGACGGCACCCGCGCCCTGGTGGCCGCGGGCCACCTCAAGGCGGCCGAGGCGGCGCGCGACGAGTCCAAGGTCGAAGTCGAGCACTGGCAGTCGAGGATGCCGGCCGGTTCCCGGTTGATGAACCAGGTGAAGGCGGACGACGGGGCGCGGCTGTCGAGCCACCTGACGTTTTTCAATCGGCACGCGTTGCAGGTCAACGTCGACCGCGTCAAGGCGCTGATGCAGGAGGACGGCCTGGCGTTCGAGCGCGACACCCAAACGGAGGAGGGTGCCCAAGGGTCGGCGACACCAGAGGGCAGGGTGCTCTATTTCAAGGGGGCAGGCAAGGAGGCGATGGCCGTGGTCGTACGCAGCCCCGAGCGCCAAACGATGGTCGTGCTCAGCGTCGTCAGAAGCATGGAGCACTTCAAATGATGCAACGGCACCTTACAACGGTAGAAGGTCGGGCGTCGCAGCGTGGCCAGGTCCTCATCGAATACGTCGTGCTGTGCGCCGTGTTCGCGCTGTTCCTGTTCTATCCCATCCAGGACGCAGCGAGCCCAGACGCTCCCCGCACGGCCTTCGGCATCCTGATCGACACGCTGAAGCAAGCCTACGAGCGCATCAGTTTCGCGTTGTCGATTCCCACCTGAACCGTCGCCGGCGGACCAACAAGCGAGAACCCGATGCAGCTGCCGAGATTCGATGCCAAGAGGGCGCTTGTGTTCAACAAGACCTGGGCCATCCTGGCGGTGGCACTGGTTCTCGGTGGGCTGGCCGCGCTGACGGCACGCAGCTATTTTTCGAGCCGGGTGGCCGAGATCGAAGCCCAGGCCAGGGGCAAGACCGTCGGTCTGGTCGTGGCCCGGGCTGACCTGCCGCGCGGCACAAAACTCACGTCTGACAACGTCGCCATCCGCCAGATCCCGGGGGACTTTGCGCACTCGCTGGCAGTGGTTCCCGACCAATTCGACCGCGTCGAGAACCAGGCGATTGCCTTCCCCGTCAAGCGCGGTGAACTGATCCTGTGGAGCGCACTCGAGGGTAAGCGCAGGCCGACCTTCTCGGCGCGCGTGGAAGCCGGGCGGCGCGCTGTCACGGTGGCGGTCGACGAGATCAGCTCGATCTCGGGGATGTTGGAGCCGGGGGACATCATCGACCTGATCGTCACGCTTGACCGCAAGGGCAAGAAGTTGACCTTCCCGCTGCTGCAAAGCGTCGAAGTGATGGCCACCGGGCAGCGCTCGGACGATGAGGGTAAAAAAATGGGCGGCGAACGCCGCTCCTACTCGACCGTCACGCTCGACACCACGCCGCAGCAGGCCCAGTACGTGATCGTCGCGCGGGAGACGGGCCGCATCACGGCGCTGCTGCGCAACCCCGCCGACAAACAGGCCCTGACCTCCGCTCGGCACGACATCGAGGCCCTGCTCGGCATCAAGGCGGGCGCTGGCGCGGCGGTGGACGGGACCGACCCGCAGGTGCCGGTGTTGTACAGCAACCGGTTGCCGCCCGAGGGCCTGACGCTGGGGCAGCACGTGCAGCAGGAGCGTCATCGGCCCAGCGCCGAAGCACCGATGCCGCAGGCCCCTGGTGGCGCGCTCGATGTGTTGGACGGTGATGAGGAGGAGGTGGTGCCGTCCCACGGTACACCTGCCGCAACGGGAGCGGCCCACCCGAGGCCTGCGAGCGCCCGGGTGCCTTGAACACGACAGCCGGCTGTATCCGGAAGCACGATGAACGCCGCGAGAACGGGCGGACCGATCGACGTGCGCAGTCACACCAGAGAGGGATGTGGTCTTCCAATGAAGAAGTGCGACAACGATTACGACGAGGGAGAGCGCCACAAGGGCCGGGGGCGCCGTGCGGGCGCGAGCGAGGTCGACCGGCAACGCCTCGCTCGGGCCTGCCTGTTCGTGTGCGCCTGCGCAGGGCTGCACGCCGCACAGGCGCGGGAGAGCGATGAGGTCACGGTGGGGCCGCAGGCCCGCGCCGAGGGGGATGGCACCGCGCCCTTGCCGGCAGGCGCGCACCGGCCCGTGCGCAATGGTTTCGCGGAGCATCTCAAACCACACAGCGCTCTGGCCAGGCGCACAGGTGCCAGTACCGACGCCCGGCCCTACACCCCCATCCGCGCGCCCGATGACGAAGGGCAGGTTCCCGAGATCGAGATGTTCGTCGGCGAGTCGCGCGTGTTCCCGGCACCCGGGGTCGCGCGCATCGCGGTCGGCAACGGATCGATCCTGACGGCTGCCGCGCTCGACCAAAAGGAAGTGATCCTGTTCGCCAATGGCCCGGGCACTTCATCGCTGTTCGTCTGGAACGTCGACGGCCGCTACCAGCGCGTCAAGGTGAACATCGTGCCGGGCGACACCAGCCGCTTCGCCCGCGAGATCGCGGCCTTCCTCACCGCCATCCCGAATGCCAAGGCGTCGGTGGTCGGGGCCAACATCATTGTCGAGGGCGACGACCTGTCCGACAACGACCTGCGCAAGATCGAGGAACTCGCCAAGCGCTACCCACAGATCGTCAACTTCACCAACCGGCTCGGCTGGGAACAGATGGTGCTGATGGACGTGAAGGTGGTGGAGTTCCCGAGTACGGTCTTACGCGAGATCGGCCTGAAATGGAACGCCACCGGCGGCGCTGCGGTGGGCGGCATCTGGGCGCCGGGGCGGCGTGGTCACAGCGGCCCCTACCAGATCGACATCCACACCGGCGAGGGCAATGCCCCGCCGATCACCAACCCCGACGGCAGTGGTGGCGGTGTGGTGCTGCCCAGCGGCCTCAACGTGCTGAGCGCGATCAACATGGGCCTGAACGCGCAGCTGAACCTGCTGGCGCAAGAGGGCAAGGCGGCGGTGCTGGCCGAGCCGCAGCTGTCCGCGCGCAACGGCGCCCGAGCCAATTTCCTGGCCGGCGGCGAGATCCCCTACACCGTCTACACGATCAACGGCCCGCGGGTCCAGTTCAAGGAATACGGCGTCAAGCTCGACATCGAGCCACGTGTCGACCACAGGGGGGTGATCCGCGCGCAGATCAACACCGAAGTCAGCTCGATCGACCAGTCGGTGAGCACCGCCAGCGGACCCGCCTTGCTCTCGCGCAAGGCGAACACCGAGTTCAATGTGCGCGACGGCGAGACTATCGTGCTGGCCGGTCTGTTGCAGCGCGACACGGGCAGCGACGTCGACAAGGTGCCCTTGCTCGGCGATCTGCCGATCCTGGGGCCGCTGTTCAGGTCCAAGCGCTTCCAGAACCGCGAGACGGAACTGGTCGTCTTCGTCACGCCCACGGTGGTCAGCGCGCAGTCGGCGGGCCTGCAGGACCGGGTGCAGCGCGTGAGCGATCGACTCGAAGAGCGCATGGGCCCCCCGCCTCATCTGACCGAGCCGCTGCAGCCCGGGGCGCAGTATCAACAGCCGAACACCACTCCGGCACCGGCGGTGGCGCAACCGCCCGCCACGGCGGGCGTGGACGCACCCGCCGCTGGCCGTCTTCCGGTGTCTTTCTCCGCGCCCGTCCAGCCTGCGACTGCGCCCACGCCTGCCGACGCACCCGTCGCCCGGCCGCCCGCTGCTGCCAGTGCTGCACCCCTGCCGGGCGGAAGTGCCTTGCGCGTCGTGGTCGACGCCATGGCCTTGCGGGCCGAACCGCATTCCCGCGCGCCGGCGCTGCTGCAGCTGGGGATCGGGTCGACCGTGCTGATGGGCGGCGCCTTGCCTCATGCCGATGGCACGGCGGTCTGGCGTCACGTGCTGGTGGGCTCGGTGAGCGGCTGGGTACCGAGCACTGCCGTGCGCCCTGCCAGGGGCAGCCTGACGATCGCAGCCGCTCCTGGCGGCGCTGCCCGCCAGGACCAGGCCGGGCGGCTCGCGGCGCTGCCGTCGGGCCGTGCGTCAGCTCCGGAGTCGCTGCCACCCGCCCCCCGTGACGTGCCGGCTGCCAGCCGGTACCGCGTCACGCTGGAGCGACTGGCCTTGCGCGTTGCGCCGGACATCAATGCCCACGTGGTCGTCCATTTGAGTGCGGGCGATGTCATTGGCTTGCTGCCTCAGCCCCCGCGCGGGCACTGGGTGGCGGTGCAGCTGGGGGACGGGGGCGAGCAGAAGCGCGGCTGGGTGCCTGCGCAATGGCTGGAGCCGCCGACCTTGAACTCCCCTCTCGAAGGCCAACGCTGAAGCCAGGAGGCGCAATGCTGCAGATCATGATCCTCGACGCGCAGGGCCAAAGCCGACAGGTGACGGTGGCCGACCAGTGTGTCGTCGGCAAAGGGGCGCAGAACGAGGTCCGCCTGGAAAGCTGGCGCATCGGGAAGGAGCACGCCCGCTTGTTTCGCACGCCCGGCGGGGTGCTGGTTGAAGACATGGGCGCCTTCGGCGGGGTGAGCGTCAACGGGCAGCGCATCGAGTTGCAACATGGTCCGCTACTGCCGGAAGACGTGATCGGCATCGGACCCTACCGGCTGCAGGTGCTGAACTGCGGCGAGGCAGGGCCGGTTGATCCCGCGGTCGAGAGTTCGTTCGCCGACACGACGCCGGTGGACTTGGCGTCGCGCCAGCCGCCCCACCGCCGAGAAGATCTGGTGCGCCAAACGACGCCGCCGGCGCCCCTCTCACCCCTGCCGCAGACCCTGTCTGGACCTGTTGCCATCGCCGAGCGACCGGCCGTCTCGCTCGTGACGCCGCAAGACGCCAGGCGCAAGCAGCTCGAGTTCGAATGGCGCAAGCGTCTGCATGTCCAGTTGCTGGAAACCATGGACCTGCGCCGCCAGGACGTCTCGCGCATGAGCGACGACCGCCTGCGCCGCGAAACCGAAACGCTGATACGCGAGCTGCTGCAAGACCGCGACGACGAGGTGCCGGCCGAACTCGACCGCGAGCTGCTGTGCCGGCAGGTGCTCAACGAAGCCATCGCCCTCGGCCCGCTGGAAGAGCTGCTGGAAGACGACGGCGTCACCGAAATCATGGTCAACCGGTATGACGAGATCTACGTCGAGCGGTCGGGGCGGCTGCACCGCCACCCGCTGACCTTCACCGGCGACCGTGCCGTGATGGGCGTCATCGAGCGTATCGTCGCACCGCTCGGGCGCCGCATCGACGAGTCGTCGCCGATGGTCGACGCGCGGCTGAAGGATGGTTCGCGCGTCAACGCCATCATCCCGCCGCTGGCCCTGAAAGGCCCGACGCTGACGATCCGGAAGTTCTCCAAGCGCAAGCTGCAAGCGCAGGACTTGATCGCCTTCGGCTCCATCAGCCCGCCGATGGCCGCGTTTTTGCACCTGTGTGTCGAAGCCCGGAAGAACATCGTTGTCTCGGGCGGCACCGGCTCCGGCAAGACCACGCTGCTCAACATCCTGTCCAACTTCATCCCGCCCGGCGAGCGTGTCATCACGGTCGAAGACGCCGCCGAGCTGAAGCTACACCACGAACACCTGATCAGCCTCGAAGCCCGCCCTGAGAATGTCGAAGGCAAGGGGGCGGTGACCATACGCGAGCTGGTGCGCAACACGCTGCGCATGCGGCCCGACCGTATCGTGGTCGGTGAATGCCGAGGCGCCGAGGCGCTCGACATGCTGCAGGCGATGAACACCGGCCACGAAGGATCGCTGACCACCTTGCACGCCAACGCCCCCCGCGATGCGCTGGCTCGGCTGGAGACCATGGTTCTGATGGCAGGGATGGAGCTGCCGCTCGGCGCGATACGCGAGCAGATCGCATCCGCCGTCGACATCATCGTGCAGCAAACCCGATTCGCCTGCGGCACCCGCATGGTGACGCATGTCGTCGAGATCACCGGCATGGAGAGCGGGAAGATTCAGGTGCAGGAGCTGTTCCGCTTCGTCAACCGCGGCTACGGCCGGGGTGGGCTTCAGGCGGGCGGCCGGGTGCAGGGCTATTTCACCGGTTGCGACACGGTGCCGAGCTTCTATGACGAATTGCGTGCTGCGGGGGTCCAACTCGACGTCTCGATCTTCAAGGCCACCGCAATGCACGGCATGGCGGCCGTGGACGAGCTGCCCGAGCAAGCCCTGTGAAACGGCGCACCCGACGGTACGCCCCAACGAAAAGGCCTGACATGCTCGACAACAATGCAGTTCTGACCCTGGTCACCGGCGTGTCGGCCGTCTCGGTGGCACTGCTCACGTGGTTTGTGATCGATCTGGGCACTACCACCCTGGCCCGCTACCGTGCGAGTTTCACCGAGCGCACCAAGTTTCAGATGCAGGAGTTTTTCCTGTTCATCGACGCGCGCAAGCTGTTCATCGCCAACCTGGCGGTGATGGCGCTTGGCGCCGTGCTGGTTTGGCTGGCCACTGGCGCCGCGCTGGTGGCCGTGCCGGTGTTCTTCGCGCTCGGGTTCCTGCCGCGCATCGTCTATGCGTGGATGCGCCGCCGGCGATTGCGCAGCTTCGAAGAGCAGCTGCCCGACGCCCTGATGATGCTGGCCGGCGGGATGCGCGCCGGCGTTGGCCTCAACTCCGCCTTGCGCCAGATGGTGACCGAAGCTCAGCCCCCCATCAGCCAGGAATTCGCCCTGGTGCTGCGCGAACAGCGCCTGGGCGTCACGCTCGAACAAAGCCTGAGCAACTTGTCCCGGCGTGTGCCGACCCAGACCACCACCCTGGTGGTGTCGGCGATGCGCATCGCGTCCGAGACCGGTGGGGGCCTGGCCGAAACCCTCGAGCGCACCGCGCACACCATCCGCAGCCGGCTGCAGATGGAGGGCAAGATCCGCGCGCTCACCTCGCAGGGCAAGCTGCAGGCGTGGGTGGTGGGCATGCTGCCGGTGGGCCTGATGGTCGTGTTGAACAAGATGGAGCCCGAGGCCATGGCACTGATGTGGAGCACACCGATGGGCTGGGCGGCGTTGTCGGTGATCGCCTTCTTCGAGTTCATGGGTGTGTGGGTGATTCGCAAGATCATCGCGATCGACGTGTAAGGCCTAGAGCCTCCCACCCAGCGAGGACGAGCACATGTTCCTGGATCAACTCACCAGTAGCGGCGCGGTGATGGCCGCCTTGTTCATGATGTTGATGGGCGCTTCAGTCGCGCTGCTGGCCTGGGCGGTCAGCCGCGCGGTGGTCACGGTGCCGCGGGAAGACCGCGAGTTCAAGGACGCGCCGCCCATCGGCTTCCGCCTGGCCTGGTGGCCGATCCAGTGGGGCAGCCACTACCTCGACGCTGCGTTGTCTCAAAAGACGCAGATGCAGCTGTTGACGAAGCTGCGCAAGGCCGGGCTGGACTACAGCATCAGCCCGGCCCAGCTCGTCTCGGCGCGTGTGGTTTGCGCGGTGGTGATGGCGGCCGTGCTTTGCGCCGCGCTCGCCTCGTTCGACACACCGTCGAACCGGCTCTTCCCGCAAGGTTTCAGCGCCCGTGCCTACCTGCAGGCCGTGGCCGTCGGCCTCGTCTTCGGCTGGGGGTATCCCGCGCTCTGGCTGCGCGATCGCATGGCCTTGCGACGGCGCGAGATGCTGAAGGCCTTTCCGTTCTATCTTGACATCGTCACGCTGTGCATCGAGGCCGGGCTCAACCTGCAAGGCGCGATGAACCAGGCGGTGGCCAAGGGCCCCAAGGGTGTGCTGCGCGACGAATTCCAGCGGGTGCTGCGCGACATCCGCGCCGGCAAGGCGCGCGTCGACTCGCTGCGGGCGATGTCCGAGCGGTTGAACGAGCCACCGGTGACGAACTTCATCGTCGCCGTGATCCAGGCCGAAAGCATGGGCATGAACCTCGGCCCGGTGCTGCGGGCACAGGCCGACCAACGCCGCACCGAGCGCTTTCTGCGGGCCGAGAAGCTGGCAATGGAAGCCCCCGTGAAGATGCTGTTCCCGTTGATCGCCTTCATCTTTCCCTGCACGTTCATCGTGCTGTTCTTTCCGATCGTCATCAAGTTCCTCGAATCGGGCTTTTGAAGGAGCGCGGCGATGCAGCGTGGTCGTTTCTTGTACGGGAGGGTGCCGGTGAAAGACGGATAGACAACCGCCAGCGGCCACCCCATGGTGGCGTTGCGCTCCAGGGAGGCGCTTGCAACCACAACACAACGCAGGCGAGGGATCGATGGCACGACTAGCAGCAAGGACGGACCACGCGGCCGAGCGTGCCGAGTTTGCCGTCATCTACACGGCGACCGGCGCCTGGCAGCTTCGCGTGCGGGTGGCCGTCCGCTTCTGGAGCCGCTGGCGTGGGCTGATGCTGTCACCACCCCTCCGACCGGACGCGGGCCTGCTGATCCCCCGGTGCGCCAGCGTGCACACCTGCTTCATGCGCTACGCCCTCGATCTGGTGTACCTCGATGCGGCAGGCCGGGTCGTCGCCTGTGTGCCGGCCCTGAAGCCCTGGCGCGCCAATGTGTGCCGCGTGCGTGGGCCGCATCACGGCGCTGCGCCGGCCGCACTCGCTCGCCACTGCCTCGAACTTGCGGCCGGCACCGTGGCGGCTCTCGGCATCCGGCCGGGCGACGCGTTCGCGCATGGGTACTTCGCCCCGCACGACGGCGAAGGCGGCCCACCGCGCCCGGGTGGGCACGCCGCTGCGCCCACGCGGCCGCGACGGCAGCGTGGCGCCGCAATGGTCGAATTTGCGGTGGTCGGGCCCTTGCTGACACTGCTGGGCCTGGCTGTCGTGCAGTACGGCTTGCTGTTCTTCGCCAAGAACCAGATCAACTACGCAACCTTCATGGCGGCTCGGGCGGGCAGCACCGGCCACGCCAACGTGGACGCCATCCGCCTCGCCTATGCGCGCAACGTCTTGGCCTTGTACGGCGGCGGCCGCAGCTCCAGTGAATTGGCCGAATCGCTGACCCGGGCGGCGGCCGAGGTGGCCGAGTTCGTCGAGGTGCGCCTGCTCAATCCCACTCGGGAGAGCTATGACGACTGGAACGACGCGCAGCTCGAGAACGCCTATGGCGCCAGGGCCATCCGCCATGCCGGGCTCGCGGCGCGCGACCCCGAAGCGGTCGGTACCGCTTCGGGCCAGAGCGTGCACGACGCGAACCTGATCAAGCTCAAGATCACGCACGGCTACCGGCCCTCGGTGCCGCTGGTGGGCATGGTCTACACCCGCTACCTGCAGTGGATGGATACGGGCAACGATGCCGCCTACACCCGCCTCGTGAATGCCGGCAGGGTGCCCATCGTCAGCCATGTGACGCTGCAAATGCAGTCCGACCCGATCGAAGGCCCGGTCGAGTCCCACCCGGGCCCGGGCAACGACGGCAGCCCCAGCGACCCTGGCGACCCGCCCCGCGTGGACACGCCGCCACCCGAATGCCAGACCATCGGTTGCAGCGTGCCCCCCGTTCCGATCGAGCCACCGGGTGGCGGCGATGGCGGCACCTGCGACCCAGCCACCGACCCCAACGGCTGCCGCCCGCCCGGCTGCGAGATGGGCGACCCGAGCTGCGACCCTGGCTGCGGCACGTCTTACTGCTGCGTGCCGCCCGATGGCCAGATATGACACGAGGGAGTGATGATGCAGACACCAGATCCGGGAGTTGTCGATGCCACTGCAGGCGAGGCGCTTCGGACGCGCGGCGATGGCCGCATCTTGCGGCGGTGCGTGAAGGCTGTTCTCCTGGTCGGGCTGTGCCTGGCCGGACTCGCCCCACCGGCAGCCGCCCAGAACGCCTCGATCCCCGGCGTGCCCGGTGATCCGGGCGCAGGGGGCGGTGCCTCGTGTGGTCCCACCAATCCGGGGCCTCCCTGCGGCGGGGCAGGCCCGGCGAGCCTGGGCAACGCCTCGGGCACCAACGTGGGTGCCGGCAACCCGCTGAACGTCGTCAACGGCAACAAATACCAGCGCGAGGTGGACCTGCCCGCACTGCCCGGCGTGCTGGGGCTGGAGCTGGTGCGCCACTACAACAGCAGCGCCTCGAGCACGAACGCGCCAAACGGCATCCTCGGTCGGGGCTGGCGGCTGAGCTACGAAACCGAGCTGCACGCGGTCGGCCGCAACACCGTGCAGATCACGCAGGCCGACGGCGGGCGGTTGATCTTCAACCGCGACCCGCGCCATCCCAGCCAGTGCAGCCACGCCGACCCGGCGCAGGGCCGGGTGCTGATCCACACGGGCCGCGACGGTGAGCAGTACACCTGGGTGTGGGCCGACGGGCGCCAGCTGAGTTTCAACGCGCAAGGCCGGCTGACGCAGATCTTGGCGCCCACCGGTGAGTTCGTGACCTTGCAGCACGACGCCGGCGGGCACTTGCTGAAGGTCACCGACCCGCAGGGCCGCAGCCTGCGGCTGAACTATCTGGACCGGCAGGCTGCCAAGGCCGGCGACCGTTTCCGGGGGGTGCAGAGCATCGACACGCCGGTGGGGCGCTACACCTACGAATATGGCAGCGCCTTGCCCAAGGAGAGCAGCGCGCCGGCGTCCAGCGTTTGGGCCAACCTGGTTAAGGTGGGGCAGCCGACCTCGCACGACCCAAGCACCCCGGTGCATGCATACACCGACCGCGGCGTCAGCAGCAGCGCGATCAGCCGCGTGTACCACTACGAGGACGGCCGCTTTCCGACGCTGCTGACCGGCATCAGCGTGGTCGGCACCGGCGGCGACGGGCGGCTGCTGAACCAGCGCCTCGCCACCTACGGCTACGACGAGCGCGGCCGTGCGGTGCTGAGCGTGCGCGGCGCCGTGGGGCAGCCGGGCGCCGAGCGTGTGGAGCTGGCGTTTCAGGAACTGCCCAGCCCGGGCGGCCAGCCCGGGCAGACCGTGCTCATTGACGGGCAGGGGCGGCGCACGTTCTACAAAACGGCGGTGATCGGCGGGGAGTTCCGGCTGCTCGAATCGCGCGGGGCGGGGTGCGACAGCTGCGGGCCGGCCAACGTGCGGTACGGGTATGAACGCAGCGGGCGGTTGGTGTCGGTGACCGGGTTGTCGACCGACGGTGTGCCGCAGCAGAGCCAACGTGCGGTGCTGGATGCGCAGGGGCGGACGGTGCGGGTGGAGCAGGTCGAGCACGTCGACGGCCGGGCGCAGCCGGCGCGGGTGTTGGTGCGCTACGAATACGAGGGTGAGGGGCGGCAGCCGGTGGTGGTGGCTCGGCCGAGCGTGGTGGCGGGCCAGGAGCAGGTCACCCGGCTGGCGTACAACGAGCACGGGCAGGTCACACAGGTGGTCGAGCGGGGCTACAGCCCGGTGGATGGGCAGGGGCGGGTGGTGCCGGCGGGGGTGCCGATGAGCCGCACGACGGGCTATCGCTACCAGTTGGTCAACGGTCGCAGCTTGCTGAGCGAGGTGGACGGTCCTTTGCCCAACGGCCGCACGGGTAGCCCTGCGGATTCCGACGTCACACGGTATCGGTATGACCCGACGGGTGGTCGCATCGTCGGCATCACTTATCCGATGGGGCTGCAGGCGAGCTTTGGTTATGACGACGCGGGGCGGCTGATCGAGCGCGCCGGTCTGGACGGCGTGACTGAACGCCTGACTTATGACAGCCGAGGACGCCTGACAGGCGTGCAGCGGGCGGGACGCCAGTTGCAGCTGGCCTACGATGTGAAGGGCCAGGTGGCCGAAGCGCGCGACGCGCTAGGCCAACACCTGCGCCTGCAGTACGACGCGTCCGGGCAGCTGAGTGAACTGAGTGACGGACAGGGCAACCGCATTGCTTGGCACTATGCGGCGGACGACAGCCTGCGCGAGTTGCAGCTGCTGAATCCGGACGGCAGCGTGAGCCAGCGACGCCAGGCCGAGACCCTTGCGGCAGTGGATGCTGCCTTGCAGGTGGCACTGCCGCGTTTGGCCTTGCGCCTTTCTATGCCTGATGGACGCGAGATCAAGACATTGGGCGGGCCCGAGTCGGCACCTCAGGCTGTCCGCACACAGCTCGACAGTCAGGCGCGCCTGAACACCGATTTGTTCGACGACTTCGGTCGACTGGTGCTTGACGACAGCCCCGTCAGCGGGCGCACGGTGTACCACCATGACGAAGCCGACCAGTTGGTGCAGCGCGTGGCGTCCGACGGCGGTGTGACTCGCATTGGGCGAGACGCGCTGGGCCGCGGCATTCGGGTTCAGGCCGACGGCGAGGACGCGAAGATCGAATGGGGCCGCGCGAACAAGCCGGCGCGCATCGCCTACGAGGCGGGGGAAGAGCGCTACGACTACGACGCAGAGGCGCGGCTGACTGCCCACACCCGCTTGATCGACGGCCGCCGCTTCACCACACGTTATGAATTCGATGGGTTCGGCCGTTTGCAACGCAAGGTGCTGCCAGACGGGCAGCGTCTGGCCTATCGCTACAACGGCCCCGAGCACGCGAAGCCGGGCGTATTAGCCGGCATTGACCGCGAGGGCTTGGTGAACGCTCCGATTGTCACCGGCCTCAACACTGTGGAGGAGCGGTTTCACGATCGGGGCTTCGTCCATGGCAACGGCTTGACGCACAGGCGCCTGCTGGACGTAGACGGCAGGCCCGTGCAGGTGGGCAGCGAGGCGGCGGCTGCCAGCCAATTGCAGTGGCAGGACGAGCAGGTGCGGGTGGACTACCGTTATGCCGCCGTGCCTGGCCGTGCAGCTGCGTCGCAAGCTTCATTGCCATGGCGGCAGCGGTGGGCGTTCCGGCTGGGTCACTTGGGTACTGAGGCGCCGCCGCCATTGTTTGCACGGGCGGCGGCAGAGGCCACCGAGCCAAGAGAGCTTGGCGAGACGAGACACGACGCCCGCGGCCGGGTCGTGGAGGACGCGCGGCACAGATATGTGTGGGACGGGCTAGACCGTTTGATGGAGGTATTCGCCAAGGCCCGCGACGGGCAGGCCGAACGACTCGTCGCGCGCTATCGCTACAACGTCTTCGGGGAACGCATCGCGAAGGTGGTTTACAGCGCGCAGGGCCAGAAGGTGACGCGCTTCTTCTACGACGGGGCACAACTCACCGCCGAGGCCGATGAAGCCGGTCGCATCGTGCGCCAGTACGTGTACCTGGACGGGCGGCCGGTGGCGATGCTGTCTGGCCGGGCGATCCTAGCGATCCATACCGACCATCGGCTGGCTCCGCTGGCGGTGACAGACTCGACAAGGCAGGTTGCTTGGCAGGCAACGCTAACGGATACGGGTGCTGCCGTCGTTGCTACAGGGTCGCGCCTTGAGATGCCGTTGCGTGGGTCGAACCAGTACTTCGATGCCGAGACGGGGCTGCACTACAACACGCACCGCTATCTGGACCCGCAGCAGGGCCGGTATCTGAGCCCCGACCCCTTGGGCTTGGCGGCAGGGCCCGATCTGTATGAGTTCGCATTGGGCCAGCCCCACCGTCACCTTGACCCGTTGGGCTTGGCGCCGGCCCTCGACGTGCCTTCGATGGGTTTCGGCGACAAGCTGAGGGAGGTGTTCCTGTACGCGGCCAAGGGCCTGCCGGCGGAGATCGGACATCAGCTCAAGGAATTGGTGAGCCCGACAAACATCGCCGGGACGGTTGCGATCTTCGCGCTGTGGGGAGCCTCGCATGCCTTGGGCGCCGGTTTCCTCGCCGACATTGCGCTCGTGGGAATGGCGTACTGGAGTCTCGGCAACGCTGGGATCGACTTCGTCAAGGGGCTGCTCAGTCTGGTTGATCAGATCAACGGGGCGCAGTGCGAAAGCGATCTCGAGAAGGCGGGCGAGACCTTGCTGGCGACGACGAACATCCTGATCGACGCGGTGGGCAAGAAAGGGAAGAGCGGCAGCGACGCGATCGACTCTGTGTTCGGCGGGGGCAAAGGCAAATTGACCAATCCTCCGCCGCCGGGGAGTCCGCCGCCGGCGCCGAGTCGTCTTGTGCTACATCCCACGAGCATTCCCCAGGTCGCTCGCGGCATGGTGGATGAGGCGGTGAAAAACGGTCGGCTCACCCAGCGAGGTCCAAACGACTGGGTGAGCTTGGAAGGTCTAAGATATAAGGGGACAGATAAAAATGGAGCGAATCGCATCGAGCATATCGGCCATCACTTGACCTTGGACCCGGCGCGAGATCGAGCGGGAAAGTCGCATTCGGTATTCGTGGTTAGTCCCGACAAATTGCTGGAGGTGCTTGATGAGGCATGGAAAAAGAGTGGGCCCAATCGGAGACCTGTGTCCCAAAGCGACCAAGGGACCTTTGTGATAAAAGTGGGCACTATTGGCGCCGAAGGCGAGACTCATATCAGAATTATTACAAAGCGGGGAACTAATCCGCCTGAGGTTATTTCGGCTTACCCTTATGTGCCGGTGTCGACGGATATTATAAATTGAGGAAGGTGTCTGGATGGAAAATGCGCTTCATCTCCGACTTAAGGCGCTCGACTTGCAGGGGAGGAATTCCGACGGGTGGTTGAGTGGGGACAGTCCTGAAAATTTTGACTTCCGCGACGCAGTGAGGCGTGCTCAACAATGTGTTGTGGAGTTGGAATCAAAGTTGGACATGAAACTATGTCTGGTCGACAATTATCAGGATGCATTTTTCTGGGGCGAAATCCGAGAGGTGCGCGGCGACGGTGAATCAAAGGACGCTCCGTTTCTCGCAATCCGATTTTCTAGCTGGGGTCAATTGGCTAGCCATTGTGCTACGACCTCGATCGTCGAGGGGGAGGCGGCATATGAAGGAAAGGTGTTGGCGGAAATAAGGGATGTTCTAAACCGGCATGGCTTCCTCTGGGTGGATGGGGACGTGCTAAGGGGAGCCGTTTATGACGGCTTTCTTCCGGTCGAGAAAATGACGCAGGGGGCAACGTTTACGTGGTGGGACCGGTTTTTTGAATACGACTGAGCGCTCGAATAGGGCGTCGCGTTGTCGGACTTGCTTGTGACATGGTTGCGATTGCAATTTTGGCTTATTGATGTTCGGCTTCGCCATTAAGTTTAAATGTCGCAGGCCATAAGCGATTCTTTGGTTAACCGATCGCTTTGGGTGTAAGACCGTCACCTGATACGCGTCCCCCTCCAAAAGTTTAGGTTTGCTAAGGGTCGAAGCCATGCTGCGTCGTGAGGCATATATTATCAGGGAGCTATTGCCCCATATCCTATCCAACCGGTCTTGCAAAGAGTCGTGACCAGATTGAAATAGGTATTAAGTCCAAACGTTCAATCGAGACGAGTATGAGTACTAAAGCGTTCGGAACCGTCGCCGGGTTCCTCATCGGGCCAGCGGTGCCGGCACTGATTATCTACGTCGTCTCGATGTTTATAATTCCGCATTCGCAAGCTGAATGGGTAGCGAGCGTGCTCGCGGCATACGGTTACCTTTCGGCAGCAATCATGGGCCTACCACTCTATTTTTTGTTGCGATGGAAGGAACAGTCGAAATTGTGGGTTTATTCGTCGCTCGGGGCGGCGATGGGACTGACCCCTTTCGCGATAATTTTTGGCCCTAGCGTGGTGCTGAACTGGA
Source organism: Caldimonas brevitalea (assembly GCF_001017435.1). Classification (NCBI taxonomy): domain Bacteria; kingdom Pseudomonadati; phylum Pseudomonadota; class Betaproteobacteria; order Burkholderiales; family Sphaerotilaceae; genus Caldimonas; species Caldimonas brevitalea. The sequence goes on along the minus strand of NZ_CP011371.1, from coordinate 5,816,699 downwards.
AGAGCAGTCCACAGGGAGTCTTGACGATGCTTTTGGATGCAAGCGCTGGCGCGGGCTTCTCAATGTTATGTGGGTCTGTTGCAAGTTGCGTCTTCTGGTTTGTTGTCGTAAGGCCGCCTCGCTAGTCGCTGCATTGCGGCTGTCCCCATCAGTACGGAAGGCAGGTTGTTGATGCCGCTCACGGTTCTGACGCTGGAAATCGTGCGCCGACGAACGCGTTATTTTGTCAGGGACCTGCTGCTGGTGAGGGATCAAAGCCATTTCACAACAGGCGCGGTGCCAGAGGTGAGCTGTTTGTATTTGCCGAAGACCTTGCGGAACTGGTTGCCAACGAACGGAGCCTGTAGATTTGACACCTCGCAGGCAAGCTTTTGTTCCCTGCATCGCTCCTAAACAAATAGGCGGCGATCAAGGATGCTGCGCATCTTTGAGTTTTTAGAATTGCAACCAACCGGGAGGAATTGATGAGCGAATTCAGAATGTTGTCGCCACGTTCGCAAACGTTTATGCGCCACCGGTAAGTTGTTTTGACGATCATCGAATGTCGATACTGCCTGTCATCGCTGTAGTTTGTCTTGCTGTGGTGAAGACAGCCCGTCAATGTCTCGCCGTGCGCATGGCAAGCAGCGCGGCGAGGCCGAGCGCGCTGACGCTGAGCGCCAGAAAGGGCCACTCCCCATAGCGGGCATACGGCGTCAGCCCCTGCACACCTTGCACCTGACCGCTCAAAATCCCGTGTACGCCCGTCGGCAACGCCGTTCCCACCCGCCCCCGCGCATCGACCAAGACCGTCACCCCGGTGTTCGCCACCCGCAACACGGGCCGAGCCAGCGCCAACGCGTGCAGCCGCACGATTTGAAGTCGCTGATCGATCGCGTCGCTGCCATCGAACCAGGCGAGGTTGCTCACGTTGAGCAACACGGTCACCCCGTCGTCGCCTTTACGCCTCACCCACCGGCGCGTGTCCTCGCCGAACAGATCTTCATGGCAAATCAGCACGCCCAATCGCTGCCCCCGCACCTGCAGCGTCGGTTGGTCGGCCGCCCCCGGCTGCAGGTCCTTCAGCGCAATCTGCATCCGCCCGGCAAACCAGCCGAGGCCGATCGGGCTGTACTCGCCGAAGGGCATCAACCTCACCTTGTCGTAGCGTGACAGCTCGCCATGCGGTGTCACCTGCACCACGCTGTTGCGGCCCTCGCCGTCGGGCCCCAGGGTGGCCACCCCCAGGAACACATGGCTGCCGGTGGCGCGGGCGTGGTCTTGCAGCCGGGACAAGGTGTCGGCCGGCAGTTCGTTCAAGAACAGGGGGAAGGCCGTCTCGGGCGTTGCCACGATGTCGGCCGGGGCCTCCATCACATCCTGCAAATAGGCCTCCACTTCCGCGCGCACGTGCTGCGGGTCGAACTTGCGCTCCTGGGAGACGTTGCCCTGAATCAGCCGAAAGCTCAACGGCGCGCCGAGGGGGCGCACCCACTCGACCGGTTCAAGTAGCCTGCCGCCGGCCAGCAGCACCGCCGTCGCGGCGAGACAGGTGAGTCGCACGTGCATCGGGGCCCGGCCCGTCGCGGCGGTGACCGCGGCCGCGGATGCGGCCAGCGCCAGCGTGCTCAAGCCGTACACGCCGAGCACCGGTGCGACGGGCGCCAGCCATGTGTCGACCATCGCATGGCCGAGCGAGAGGGAGGTGAAGCCGCCGAACGGCAGGCTGCGGGCGTACTCGCCGAGGGCGATGCAAACACTGAAAGCGACGATGCGAGCTGCGGCCTGGCCGCTCGGCGTGTAGCGCCGGCGATGCCCCACCCCCCAGCGCCATACGGCGCACGGCACGGCGGTGAAGATCGCCAGATAGCCAATGAAGATGGCGCTGCCGAGCACCGCCCACCCCACCGACATACCCGTCTTGTCGTGCAACGACGTGTAGACCCAACCGTGGCCCGACAGGTGCAGCCCGAGGCCGAACGCGAGTCCGACCGCGAAGGCATGGCAGGGTGATCGCGAGTGCGGCAGCAGGCTGAACAGCACGCCATAGCCCAGCAGCGCAACGGGCCAGCAGGACACCGGGGCCCAGCCGAAAGGGGACACAGCGCCGGCGATGGCCGCGCAGAGGAGGAGGGCCGGCCACCGGTGCATCAATGCCAGCGCACCGACGCCCGCGCTGGCAGTGCCATCGCGTGACAGCGATGAAGCGGTGAGGTGGGCCAAAGGAGCAGTCATGGCAAACGTCGCGAGCGACAGAAGACGCTGAAGCGGGCGAGAGTCGAGGCATTACACAGTCGCTCGCCGCCCCTCGCATCCCCCGCATGGGGGACGGCACTGCACGTCGATGCGTCCCACAATCTTCGCCAGCCGCCGGCTCACCGCCGGGGTGAGCCGGCCGGCACGAGGGGTCGACCCGGCGCCACACAAAGCAACGAACGCCACCTACATCCACAAACATCGGGAGGACCCACATGCGCTTTTCTTCGATCGCCGTCGTCGTCTGTCTGGCGGCCGCTGCCGCCTTGTCGGCGGGCTGCGCCTCATCGCGCATTGCCCAGAACAAGACCGTGCAGGTCGCCGGGCAAAAGCTCGAATTCGGCGGCGTCTACGACCCGCGCGGCAATGAACTGTCGCTGTCCGTCAACGGCGATCCCGTCATGCGCGGCAGTTTCCCTCCCTATACGCCCACCTTGAACCTGAACGCCCAATACCGCGGGCTGGACGTGCGAGCCGAGTGCTACTTCGGCTCCGTGCTGGGCAGCAAGGGCGGTGTCGTCGGCATCGTCGCGGGCGCCGTGCAGAGCGCCCACAGCAAGGCGGGCGACAAGTGCGACCTGCACGTGGGCGGCAAGGTGGTGGAGTCCTTGTACTTCTGATGATGCCGCGGCGGCGAGGTTGAGCGCCTCGCCCGTGGCCCGCGTTCGCATCCGGCCTGATACGGCCTATTCTTGTCGACACGCCCAGACCGTGAGGCAGCCGGCGCCGGTCCGCCCACAGGGCTTCCCTACAGCGGAACTAAGGCACATAGGGCCATCGTTCGCGGGCGCGGTCCGCCGGGGTCTGACCGCACAATCTTCACGTCACCGGCACGCTCGAGGGGGACGGGCCGGTGACACGCTGTGGCGTGTAAGTCGCGCCGCCGCGCTGACGCTTCCATCCCACAAAAGGACAAATCACGATGTTCAAAAAGCTCGCCTCCGAAGCCCTCGGCCTCAGCGACATCGGCGTCATCATCTCGCCGGCCGATTACGACAAGGTCGACGCCGACGACTATCTCTTCCACGAAGACGGCGAAAAGATCTTCTTCCTGATCAAGTCGAAGAAGGACGAATACTGCTTCACCAACCTCGCCATCATCCACGTGGACGGCGACTCGGCCGTGTCGTCCAAGCGCACCATCAAGCGCTATGACTATTCGAGCCACCAGCTCTCCAACGTCTCGATCGAGACGGCTGGCACGATCGACCTCGACATCGAACTCAAGTTCAGCGTCGAGGACGGCCCCACCTTCAGCATCGACGTGAAGAAGAACTTCCTCGAACAGCTGAAAGACATCTACAAGGCACTGCACACCATCGGCAAGATCCAGGCGCGCAACGAGATCGCCCGCCAGAACGTGCTGCCCTGCCTGGACGCCATCGGCTCGATGTACAAGCTCGGCACGCTCGACAGCGAAGCGACGCTGGTCAAGCACTACCAAACGCTGCTGCATGCGGTCAACACAACGCTGCTCGAGCGCTATGTGAAGCGCGACTTCAGCGACGTCTTCGAGAAATACATCCACTCCTGAGCACGGGTGGCGGGAGGGCGGGCGCCGCACCCCCGGCGGCACCGCCAGCGCTTACGACCTGAACAGGTCGAGAATGCCCCGCTTCTCCTCCTCGCTCGGCGGCGGCGGTGGCAGGTCTTCCATGCCCAGCGTGGAGATGCCGGTGGTCGGCGTGTACTCCTCGTAGTACCACTCGCCGTTCCACCACACCAGCCCGTCGGGCGTTTCCGGGTTCACCACCGGGGCGCCCTGCAGCGCCTGGCCCATGTAGTCGATCCACACCGGCAGCGCCAGCGTGGCGCCGCCTTCTCGTTCCCCCAGCCGCCGCGGCTCGTCGTAGCCGAGCCAGACCACCGCCACCAGCCCCGGTTGGTAGCCGGCGAACCAGGCGTCGAAGCTGTCGTTGGTGGTGCCGGTCTTGCCGTACAGATCGGGGCGCTTCAACACCTGCTGGGCCCGCGCGGCCGTGCCCGAGCGTGTCACCTCCTGCAGCAGGCTGCCGGTGAGGAAGGCATTGCGAGGGTCGATGGCACGGGTCGTGGTGTCCATCGCCGCCGGGCCGATTTCTTTCAGCACCCGCCCGCGCGCGTCGGTCAGCCGGGTGATCAGCACCGGTGGCAAACGGTAGCCGCCGTTGGCGAACACGGCGTAGGCCGAGGCGAGCTGCAATGGCGTCGTGGTGCCGGCACCCAGCGCCATCGTCAGGCTGGCCGGGTGGCGCTCGGCCTCGAAGCCGAAGCGGCCCACCCAGCTTCGTGCGTAGGGCGTGCCGATGGCCTGCAGCAAGCGGACGGCCGGAATGTTCTTCGATTTGGCCAGGCTGCGGCGCAAGGACATCGGGCCTTCGAACTGCTGATCGTAGTTCTTCGGCTCCCACGCGGGCGCGCCGGCCGAGGCCGAGAAGAACAGCGGGCCGTCGAGGATCACCGTGGCCGGCGTGTAGCCCTTCTCGAGCGCCGCCGAATAGACGAACGGCTTGAAGGCCGAGCCGGGCTGCCGCCAGGCCTGGGTGGCGTGGTTGAACTGGTTCTTCGCATGATCGAAGCCGCCCACCAGCGCCAGAATGGCGCCGCTGCGCGGGTCGAGCGACACCACGGCGCCTTCCACTTCGGGTAATTGCGTCAGCGTCCATCCGGCGGCGCCTTGCACCAGCCGCACCACCGCCCCCCGGCGGATCGCCGTCTTGCTGGCGCCTGCACCCGCTCCGCGCAGCGCGGCGGCCGCCGGCTGCAGTCCGCTGCCGGTCACGCTCACCACCTGGCCGTCGGCCAGCGCGGCCACCACCTTGTCGGGCTGCGCTTCCAGCACCACTGCGGCGCGCAACTCGTCGTTGTCGGGGTGTTTCAACAAGGCCTCGGCCACTCGGGCGTCGGTCTCGGCCGGGTCGGCGGGCAGGTCCACATAGGCTTCCGGGCCGCGGTAGGGCTGGCGCCGCTCGTAGTCGAGGATGCCGCGTCGCAAGGCGCGGTACGCCGCCATCTGACGGCCGGAGTCGATGCTCAGCCAGACGTTCAGGCCGCGCGTGTAGGCATCGGCACCGTATTGCGCATACACCAGCTGCCGCGCCGTCTCCGCCACATGCCGCGCGTAGGCCGGCGCCTCCAGGCGGACGCGGTACTGCAAGGGGGCGATGCGGGCGTCGTCGCGCTCGGCCTGCGTGATGACGCCGGTCTTCCACATCCGGTCGAGCACGTGCAACTGCCGCTGTTTGGCCCGCTGCGGGTTGACCGCCGGGTTGTGCGTCGAAGGTGCCTGGGGCAGGCCGGCCAGCATCGCGGCCTCGGCCAGCGTCACGTCCTTGAGGGGCTTGCCGAAGTAGATCTCGCTCGCGGCGGCAAAGCCGTGCGCCCGCTGCCCGAGGTCGATGTGGTTCATGTAGGTTTCGAGGATCTGCTGCTTCGACAGCTGGCTCTCGATCTTCAGCGCCAGCAGCATCTCGTAGACCTTGCGGGTGAAGGTCTTCTCGGTCGGCAAATAGAAGTTGCGGGCCAGCTGCATCGTGATGGTCGACGCACCCTCGCTGCGAAAGTCGACGATATTGCGCAGCCCGGCGCCGAGCACGCGCACGATGTCGATGCCGGGGTGCTGGTAGAAGCGCGCGTCTTCGACCGACAGCACGGCATCGACCACCCGCGGCGGGATCTCGTCCAGCGGCAGGTAGCGGCGTCGCTCCTCACCGTACTCGCCCAGCAGCACACCGTCGGCCGAGTACACCCGCAGCGGCAGCTGGGGGCGGTAGTCGGTCAGCTCGCTGATCGGCGGCACGTTGGGGTAGGCCACCACCAGCGCCACCGACGTCAGCAGCATCAAGCAGCACGCCGCGACGAGCGCCGTGCCGAGCACACGGAGGGCAGACCTGATCAGGGAGCGCGGTGAGGGTTGCAAGGTGCGGGAAGCGCCGGGCGGAGCCGCGGTACGCAAGGCGTCGGGCTCCGATGCGGGCATGGATGGGACTGTGTGAGTTGCCGGGCGATTATAGAAACCGCTGCCGTTCGCCCGCGGGGACGGCCGGCCCCCACTGTGGGGGGAGTGCCCGGCAGTGTGGTGGGCGAGGCGCTGTCTCGGGAGGTGCGCGTCACGGTGACGGGGCAGGCGTGGCGGCCGCTGCAGGTGGCGTCGTCGGCGTCGAGGCGGGCGCCGATGCTGGGGCAGGCGCCGAGTCCGGCGGCTCCGCCGGCGCGGCGGCCTGCTTCACCGCTTCCACCTGCACCCGCAGCAGCACGTCGTTCGCGACGAACGGCAGGCCGAAGCTCATCCCGAAATCGCTGCGTTTCACGCGTGCCTCGAAATCGCCGCCGCACACTTCACGCCGAAACAAGGGGTTGAGGTAGCAGTTGAAGCGGACCACGCTGAGCGTCAGCGGCTGGCTGGTGCCGCGCAGCGTCAACTCGCCGGGCGCGGCGGTCAGGCGGTCGCCGTCGAATTGCAGGCGCTCGGCCACGAACCACGCGTGCGGGTGCTCCTGCGTGGCGAACAAATCGGGCGCCTTGAGCCGGGCGGTGAAGGGGGCCACGCCGGTTTCCAGCGCGTTCATGTCGATCTGCACCGACAGCTTGCCGCGTTTGGCGTCGCGGTCCCAGCTGATCTGGCCTTCGACGCGAGGCAAGCGCCCGCGGATGGTCGAGGTGCCGAAGTGCAACACCTCCCAGGTGATGCTGGTGTGGCTGGGCTCCAGGGTGTAGGTCACCGGCTCGGCCTGCACGCGCGCCGCGGCACACAGGGTCAGGCAGGCCAGCGGCAGCAGCAGCGCGAGCGAGGGGCGGGGCAGTGGCTTCATGCGCGCATTGTGCGGGGAGCAGCCCTGCAAACAAAAGCCCCCGTCGGCGGGGGCCGGACGGGGGCTGCGTGAGCGTCTCGACGCGCAGGTGGCGTCGTCTTCTTCTTACTGCTTGACGGCCTCGACCTGCACCAGCAGTCGCACGTCGTCGGGCTGGCCCATGTTCAGGCCCCAGTTCATGCCCCATTGGCTGCGCTGGATGGTGGTCTCGAAGTCGCCGCCGCAGACTTCCCGCTTGAGCATCGGGTTCTGGTAGCAGTTGAAGCGGTTGGCCTTCAGCGTCACCGGCTGGGTCTTGCCCAGCAGCGTCAGCGTGCCGCTGACCGAGGCCACCTTGTCACCGTCGAAGGTGAACTTGTCGCCGACGAACTTGGCGGTCGGGTGCTCTTCGCTGTTGAAGAAGTCCTTGCCCTGCAGGTGCTTGTTGAACGGCGCCACGCCGGTGTTGATCGACGCGGTGTCCAGCGTCAGCTCGACCTTGCCGGTCTTGCCGGCGCGGTCGAACTGCACCGTGCCTTCCTTTTTGTCGAAGCGGCCGCGGTTGGTGGAGGTGCCGAAGTGCGTCACTTCGAAGGTCACGAAGGTGTGCGTCGGGTCGATCGCGTAGGTGGCCGATTGGGCTTGAGCGCCAAGAGAGGCCGACAACAGGGCGGCCGCGACAACAAGGGTCTTCTTCACAGTGGTTTCCATTCAGAGAGAAAAGGGGGAGGAGGGGAGAAAAAGAGCAGGGACGAGCAGCCTCGGCCGGGGTTCAGAGGGTGCCCACGCCGGTCAGCGCCAGCTTGAATTTCACTTGCACATCGTTGGCCACCATCGAGGTGTCGGCCCATTCGCCTTCGCCGATCTTGAAATCGAGCCGCTTGAGCGTGAACGCGCCGCTGGCGTTCGTCGTGGCACCGCTTTGCGACAGCGTCACGGGCACCACCAGGTCGCGGGCGTTGCCCTTGATGTTGAGCTTGCCGGCCACTTCGAACTTGCCGCCGCCCAGCGGCTTCACGCCGGTGGACTGGAAGGTGGCCTGGGGGAACTTGGGCACGTTGAACCACGACGGCTTGACCAGCTCCGCTTCGGTTTCCGGCGCGCCGAGGGCGGCACTGCCGAGGTCGACGCTGAAGGCGATGTTGGCCGTCTCGGGCTTCTTCGGGTCGAACGCAACGCGGGCGTCGAACTTCTGGAAACGGCCTTCCACGGGCACGCCCATCTGCTTGCTCACGAAAACAATCTCGCTTTGCGCCGGCACCAGCTTTTGTTGTTGTGCGAGCGCCGGGGTTGCGGCCGCGGCGGCGGCAAAGGCAACGAGCGCGACGCGGGGCAGGAGGGTCAAGGTCATGGGGTCGTTTCCAAACAAAGAAAGAAGAAATGAATGTTGTTCAGCGCAGCCCGGGCACCATGCGGGCCAGCAGTCCGTCGCGGTCGATGAAATGGTGCTTGAGCGCGGCCGCGATGTGCACCACCACCAGCGAGGCGAGCGTGTAGGCGAGCCAGCGGTGGATCGGCTTGAGCACTTCGGCGAGCGCCTTGTCGGGCGTCACGAAGTCGGGCAGCGGCACCGTGCCGAACAGCACGATGGGGAAACCGGCCGACGAACTGTAGGCCCAGCCGACCAGCGGCACGGCGAAGAACAGCAGATACAGCAGACCGTGCGTGGCGTGGTGCGCCACCTGTTGCCAGCGCGGCATGCCGGCGACGATGGTGTCGGGCAGCGCCGGCGGGCGCTTGAGCAAACGCCACAACAGCCGCGCGGCCGATAGCGCGAGGATCACGACGCCGGCCCATTTGTGCCAGTTGTAGAGCTTCAGCCGGGTGGGCGACATCGACAGCCCGGTCATGTAGAAGCCGACGCAGAAGGCGACCACGATGGCCACCGCCAGCACCCAGTGAAAGGCGATCGCGAGGCCGCTGTAGCGGACGCTGCCGGGAACCGGGACGGTGGTTTGCATTGAAATCGCCTGAAGTGGAAAAACACGGGGGTGTGTCGCGGGCTGCCGCGGTGCACCTGTGAAGCATAGGAGGCCGGTTGCAAGGGAAAGTTCACCGCTGTTGACCGAACCGTTCGAATGCTTTGAAAGGAAACAACTTCTAGACAGGGCCGGAAGGGGGACTTGCGGCACACTCCGCTGCCATGCAATTACACCCTTTGCATCGATATCCCTTGCATTCTCGCCGGCCGGCCCTGCGCGAGCGTCCCCAGGCCGTGTGGCTGCCGCTCGCCGCGGCAGCGTGCGTTGCGGGCGCTTCCAGCGCCTGGGCGCAGGCGCCGGTGCAACCGCTGAGCCTGACCAGTTGCGCCAGCGTCATCGGCGACAGCGAGCGGCTGGCCTGTTATGACCGATTGGCCGGGCGGCCCGGTGCCGAAGGATCGAAAACGCCGGCGCCCACGCCGGCCGCTCCTGCTGGCGTCGTGTCACAGCCGGCGCCCTTGCCCGCCGTCGTCACACCGCCGGCGCCTCCTGCCGGCGCTGCGGACTCCCCGGTGGTCGCGGTCGCCGGCACCGGTTTGCAGGGGCGGCGCTCGCCCAGTTTGTGGTCGAGCTTCTGGGAACTCGATCGCAGCGACAAGCGCGGCACCTTCAACTTCAAGACCTACCGGCCCAACTTCCTGCTGCCGCTGCACTACACCGACCACATCAACCGCTCGCCCAGCAGCCCGACCCAGCCCAGCCCCGCGACCCAGCCCGGCTACAAGCACCTCGAAGCCAAGCTGCAGCTGTCGGTGCGCACCAAGATCGCGCAGAGTGTGTTGCTGCCCGACGCCGACATCTGGTTCGGCTATACGCAGCAATCGCTGTGGCAGGTGTGGAACCGCAAGGAGTCGTCGCCGTTCCGCAACACCGACTTCGAGCCCGAGCTGATCTACGTGGTGCCCGTGCCCGAGGGCTTGCGGTCGCTCCCGGGCGGCTGGGAGTTCCGGATGTTGCAAGCGGGTCTGGCCCACCAGTCGAATGGCCAGACCGACCCGTTGTCGCGCAGCTGGAACCGGGTCTACCTGGGCGCCGGCTTCGAGCGGGGTGACGTGACGCTGTACGGCCGTATCCACAAGCGCCTGAGCGAAGACCCGGAAGACGACGACAACCCCGACCTGGTGCACTACATCGGGCGCGGCGAACTGGCGCTCACCTGGGTGCCCGGCCAGGCCACCGCGGCACTGCGCTGGCGCAACAACCTGCGCGACCTCAAGCACGGCTCGCTGCAGTTCGACTGGACCTACCCGATCGACCGCGACAAGCCGGACGGGTTGCGCTGGTATGTGCAGGCCTTCACTGGCTACGGCGAAACCTTGCTGGACTACAACTTCCGCCAGACGAGTGTGGGCGTGGGGCTGACGCTGTTCGAGTTTTGAGGGGCGCGGGTTCGGCTACGCCGCCGTTCCTCGAGGAGAGGGCCCCAGCCAGCCGGGCGGGCGCTGGCAATGCCCGCCCCGCAGCAGCGGAGGCGTTTTCAACTGTTCCGGCTGGAGCCCGGGGGCGTGCGGGGCCGAGCGCCGTTTGGCCCTTGGTCGCGGCCGCCCTGCTCAGGCCGCTTGGCGGGCTGCCGGCTCGCTGGGGCAGCACGGCGCCGCCGGCTCCACCAGGCCGTGCCGTGTGAGCAGGCTCAACGTGGCGAGCGCCGCGTCGGTCGTCATTTCATGGCCATGCAGCAGCTCGACCACCTCGTCCACCGGCAGCAGCCGGTGTTCGGCCACCTCGCCGTCGACGTTGTGCGGCACGAAGTCGTGCGGCAGCTCGAGGTCGTAGACGAACAAGGCTTCGTGCTGCAAGCCTTCGGCGATGTCGCAGTGCACGCGCAGTTGCTCGCCGAAGCGCGAACCCCGGGCGACGCTGTCGCTCAGGCCCGATTCTTCCCAGCACTCGCGCATCAGCGCCTCGAACGGTGTTTCACCCCAGGGCACGCCGGCGCCGACGAGGTTGTCGAGCTTGCCCGGGTCGGTGGCCTTGTCGGGCGAACGCCGGGCGATCCACAGATGGGTCGGGCGGCCCGAGTCGTCTGCCAGGTAGCCGTTGAGGTGGGCGCCGATCGTCAAGGTGCCCCAGAAGCGCGAGGCGGCGCGTTCGATCAACGCCAGCGGCGCGCTGTCGAGATCGGGCAGCACGGCATAGGTTTCATCGCGCCAGCCGGTGATGACCCCGTCGTCGCGCAGCATCTGGTTGGCGGCACACAAGGCGGCGCTGCGCTGTACTTCGTTGCGCAACCGCTCGTCCATGCGCACGCCGCCGGAGCCGATCTGCAGCCACGGCGCGCAGCCCGACAGCAGCGACAAATGGGCACGCGACACGCTGCCGACCTGTTGGCCGGCGATGCGGAACGGCAGGCGCTGCTCGCGTCGCAGCGCCTGGGCGGCCTGGACGGCCGGAAAGTGAGAAGGCAGGTGGGGCGGCAGCATGCGCGAAGTCTAGGCACAGGGGCTCCCCGGGACCATGCTTGTTCCGACGGACGGTGGTTGTACCAGGGCAGGCGTGGCGACGATGCCGGACGGAACCGGCGTGGGCACCTACTACGACTTGGTGTGGCAAAAGAAGGGAAGAAGGCCCAGGCGGAGCGCTGCCCCTCACGTCACGACGTTGTCGTGCTGCTGCGCGCTGCGGCCCTGCGGCAGCTCGGTGAGGTGCAATCGATCGTTCCTGGGCAACAGCGCCAGCGTGGTGATCGACCCGGAGGGGTGGAAGGGGTCGGAGCGGTACAGGACGGTCTTGCTGCCCGCGGCCGTGACGTGAACGCGCAGCAACCCGACGGCGAGCGCCTTGTAAGCGGTCACGGCGCCATAGGCGATGCCGGCCAGCGCGGGCGGCTCGTCGCGCAGATCGGTCATGGTCGGTGGCGTCACATAGACGTCGAGGGCCTGGTGCAGCGGCGAAGCGTGCAGGACGCGCAGCTTGTGGCGGCCGTCTGGCGCCGCCGGCTCGTTCTCGTCCAGGAACACCAGTTTGCCGCTCGTCCCGCGCCCGCCGTAGGCGAGGGCGGTGGTGTAGGTGTCGGGCTCGAACACCTTCTCGCCCTCTACTTCACCCTCGACGCCGAAGGTGGTGCTCTTCATCCTGACCCGATGGCGTTTGGCGCCCAGGCTGTCATAGGGGGTGGTGGTGCCGCCGTTGCGCAAATCGATCTCGACCGGTTTCGATGCCGGGCGGTCCGGGATGTCCGGGAGGAACACGTCGAGCGACGCGTACTCGAGCGTGGCGTTGACGAACCGCAGCAGCGGCAGCTGCTCGTGCCCCGCGTCGTCGTCGTCGTGGTGGTGATCGTCGCCGCCGCCGCCGCAGGCGGCCAGTGGCGCGAGGGCGGCCGCAGCGAGGGCGGCGAGCAGGGTGCGCCGGCCCCCGTCCGGGCGCTGGGCGCCCTCATGTGGCGGGTGGTGTGGCCCGTGGTGTGGCAGATGGCGGTTGGGCTCGGACATGCGGCACTCCCTGGACGAGCGGCCGGCGCGAACGCGCCGATCGGCAGGCCGACATTGTGGCGCAGAGGAGATGCCACACGCTGCAGCGAGCGGCTTCTCAATCGCCCGGGGCAGGCCGCTCGTGCGACCGCTCTTGCGCCATTTCACGGGTCAGAAAGTAGTTGAGCACGGTACGGATCACCGCAATCGCGGCCAGTTTGCCGATCCGGTCCCAACTCGGCGCCACCGCGGTCGACAGGATGTCGGCCGCCAGCTGGAATTCGAGTGCCAGTGCCAGGTAGTGGGCAAAGCCCAGACGGACTTGCGAGAAGTCGCCATGCTCGCGGTCGCGCCGGGCGAGGCGGCGGAACAGTTCCCAGCCGGCCGCCAGGATGCCGGCTGCGATGACCAGCGCACCCAGGCCCTCGACCGCCAATCGCAGCCATTCGACGCCTTGCTGCAACAGGCGTTCGGTGTGTTCGAAGGTGTGCTGAGCTTCCATGCTGCCGGGAGACGCAACCGGCGTACCCGGGTGGGCGAGGACACCGCCGGCGGGCCGCAGCGCCGCCGGCGATCTGACACGAATCCGCGGCCGGACAGGCCGCCGTCACGCCGCCTGTCGTGTCGGGGCCGCGGCCCGCCACTCGACCAGCAGCCGTTCCCACTTGGCACGTGCCGCGACCAGATGGCGCTCCTTCACGTGGCCGTAGCCGCGGATGTCGTCGGCGATACGCGCCAGCTCGACCGCGAGCGGCAGCCGCTCGGCCGTCAGCGATGTCAGCAGTTCTTCGACCGTGTCCTGGTACTGGCCGATCAGCGCGCGCTCGGTCTTGCGCTCGTCGGTGTAGCCAAACGGGTCGAGGGCGGTGCCGCGCAGGCCCTTGAGCCGGGCCAACAGGCCGAAGGCACGCAGCATCCAGGGGCCGTAACGCCGCTTCTGCAGTTCACCTTGGTCGTTGCGCTGCGCGAGCAGCGGCGGCGCCAGGTGGTAGGTCAGCTTGTAATCGCCTTCGAACTGCTGGCCGATCTTGTCCAGGAAGCTGCGGTCGGTGTGCAAACGCGCCACCTCGTATTCGTCCTTGTAGGCCATCAGCTTGAACAGGCCGCGGGCGACGGCCTCGGTCAGCCGGGTCGAGCCCAACGGCGCTTCGGCCAGGCGCACCCGCTCGACGAAGCTGCGGTAGCGGCGTGCGTAGGCGGCGTTCTGGTAGTCGGTCAGGAAGGCCTCGCGGCGGGCGATCAAGGTTTCGAGGTCGACCTTCTGTTTCTTGACGAACTGCACCACCTGGCCTTGCGGCTCGGCCAGGCCGGCGACGGCGGCGAGGTCGTGCGCCGCGCGGCGGCCCCATTCGAAGGCCGTCTTGTTGTGCTCCACCTGCACCCCGTTCAACTCGATCGCCCGCATCAGCGCGGCGTGGCTGAGCGGCACCCAGCCCTTCTGCCACGCATAACCCAGCATCATCGGGTTGGCATAGATCGAATCGCCGAGCAGGCGCAGCGACAGCTGGTCGGCGTCGAAGCGGCCGACATTGGCATCGCCGACCGTCTGCGCCAGCAAGGCGTCGCAATTGCCGCCCGGGAACTCCCAATCGGGGTTGTGGACGAAGGCCGCCGTCGGCGTACCGTGGGCGTTCAAGGCGACCTTGGTGCGGCCTTCGACCATCGCCGCGAGCGTGGTCTTGTTGGCGGCGACGATCGGGTCGCAGCCGAGCACCAGGTCGGCTTCGGCCGTGCCCACGCGGGTGGTGTGGATCGCGTCGGCGCGGTTGGCGATCTGGATGTGGCTCCAGGTGCTGCCGCCTTTCTGGGCCAGGCCGGCGGCGTCTTGTGTCACCACCCCCTTGCCTTCCAGGTGGGCGGCCATGCCGAGCAGCTGGCCGATCGTGATGACGCCGGTGCCGCCGACTCCGGCCACGACGATGCCGTAGGCCCGTTCCGCCAGCGGGAGTGTCGGCTCGGGCAGCGGCGGCAACGAGCGCGGGTCGGGCCGCGCCGCGCCAGTCTTCTTGGCCGACTTCAGCTGGCCGCCTTCGACCGTCACGAAGCTCGGGCAGAAACCTTTCACACAGGAAAAGTCCTTGTTGCAGGTGCTCTGGTTGATGCGGCGCTTGCGGCCGAATTCGGTCTCCACCGGTTCGACCGACAGACAGTTGCTCTGCACCGAGCAGTCACCACAACCTTCGCAGACCAGCTCGTTGATGACCACCCGCTTGGCCACGTCGGGCATCGTGCCGCGCTTGCGGCGGCGGCGCTTTTCGGTCGCGCAGGTCTGGTCGTAGATGATGACGGTGCAGCCCTCGACCTCGCGGAACTCGCGCTGGAGGCGGTCGAGTTCGTCGCGGTGGTGCACCGAAACGCCGGGGGCCAGGTTCAGCGGGGCGTTGTAGCGGGCCGGGTCGTCGGTCACCACCACCATCTTCTTGACGCCCTCGGCTTCCAGCTCGCGCGTCATCTGCGGCACCGTCATCGTGCCGTCCACCGGCTGGCCGCCCGTCATCGCCACGGCGTCGTTGTAGAGGATCTTGTAGGTGATGTTGACCTTGGCCGCGATGCTCTGGCGGATCGCCAGCAGGCCCGAATGGAAGTAGGTGCCGTCGCCAAGGTTGGCGAACAGATGCTTTTCTTTCGTGAAGGGGGCCTGGCCGACCCAGGGCACACCTTCGCCACCCATTTGCGTGAAGGTGGAGGTCTGCCGGTCCATCCACACCACCATGTAGTGGCAGCCGATGCCGGCCACCGCGCGCGAGCCTTCGGGCACGCGGGTGGAGGTGTTGTGCGGGCAGCCGCTGCAGAACCAGGGCGTGCGGTCGGTGCTGACCGTCGGGGCCGCCTGGGCGCGCTCCTTGGCCTCGATGATGGCCAGGCGGCTGGTGATGTGGGCGCGCAGGTCGCGGTCGAGCTGCTGCATCAGGCCCAGCTTCTCGAGGCGCTGTGCGATGGCCTTGGCGATCAGCGCGGGGTTGAGGTCGGCCTTGGCGCGCAGCAGCCAGTTCTGCGCCGGGTTGGGCATCGACCATTCGCCGCCCGAGTGGTCGCCGTCGGGCTCGCTGAACTTGCCGAGGACGTTGGGGCGCACGTCCTCGCGCCAGTTGTACAGCTCTTCCTTGAGCTGGTATTCGATGACCTGGCGCTTCTCCTCGACCACCAGGATCTCCTGCAGGCCGGTGGCGAACTCGCGCGTGATGGTCGCCTCGAGCGGCCACACCACCGACACCTTGTGCAAACGGATGCCGATGCGGCGGCAGGTGGCGTCGTCCAGCCCCAGGTCGTGCAGCGCCTGGCGCGTGTCGTTGTAGGCCTTGCCGCTGGCGATCAGGCCCAGGCGGGCGTGCGGCGAGTCGATCACGGTGTGGTTGAGCCGGTTGGCCCGCACATAGGCGAGCGCGGCGTACCACTTGTAGTCCATCAGCCGCGCTTCCTGCTCCAGCGGCGGGTCGGGCCAGCGGATGTGCAGGCCGCCCGGGGGCATCACGAAGTCCTCGGGCAGCACGATGTCGACGCGGTCGGGGTCCACGGAGACGCTGGACGACGATTCGACGATCTCCTGGATCGTCTTCATGCCGGCCCAGACGCCGGCGAACCGGCTCATCGCGAAGGCATGCAACCCGAGGTCCAGGATCTCCTGCACGCTGGCCGGGAAGAACACCGGCAGGCCGCAGGCCTTGAAGATGTGGTCGCTCTGGTGTGCCGCGGTCGAACTCTTGGCGACGTGGTCGTCGCCGGCCAGCGCGATGACACCACCGTGCTTCGCGGTGCCGGCCATGTTGGCGTGCTTGAAGACATCGGAGCAGCGGTCCACCCCCGGGCCCTTGCCGTACCAGATGCCGAACACGCCGTCGAACTTCTTCTGCTCCGGGTAGAGGTCGAGTTGCTGCGTGCCCCAGACGGCGGTCGCGCCCAGTTCCTCGTTGACGCCGGGCTGGAACACGATGTTGTTCGCCGCCAGGTGCTGCTTGGCCTGCCACAGCGCCTGGTCGTAGCCGCCGAGCGGGGAGCCGCGGTAGCCGCTGATGAAGCCGCCGGTGTTGAGCCCGTTGCGTGCGTCCCGGGTGCGTTGCAGCATCGGCAGCCGCACCAGCGCCTGTACGCCGCTCATGAAGGCGCGGCCGTGGTCGAGCGCGTATTTGTCGTCCAAGGACACCGATTCGAGCGCTTTGCGGATCGACTCGGGAAGCGGGGCGTTCATCGTGTTACTCCTGGTGGGGCCCGGGGCCCGCCCGCTCGTGACGGGGGGCGCCGGGCGAGGGCGTGTGTCGGTCAAGTGTAAAAATGCCGGCCCGACAAATCTTTCCTTTCTTTGCCGCTAAACGGGATCGAACAGGAATAATTGGCTCCGTTCGGGCCCAGGAGGGGAAAGATGTACTCAAAGAACGCGAATTCAGGGAAAACCCGGGGCGCGGCAGCCGACCCCGCCGATGCCGGCGAGGCGGTGCAGGGTGGGCTCGACCGGTACGACGTCGCCATCCTCGAAGCACTGCAGCAAGACGCCCGCCTGTCCAACGCCGAACTGGCCGCCCGCATCGGCTTGTCGCCGACGCCCTGCTGGCGGCGCGTGAAGTGGCTGGAGGAGCAGGGCTACATCAAGGGCTACCGGGCCGAGATCGACCGGCACCGGATCGGGCTGGGCGTGCTGGCCTTCGTGCGCGTCGACGCCGAGCGCAACAACGCGGTCGCCACGCGCGAACTGGAGGACGCGATCCGCGCCTTGCCCGAGGTCATCTCGTGCCACTACATCTCCGGCTCGGGCACCTTCGAGCTGCAGGTGATGGCGACCGATCTCGACGCCTATTCCCGCTGGGCGATGGACACGCTGTTCAAGCTGCCGAATGTGAAAGACCTGCACACCAGTTTCTCGCTGGGCGAGGTGAAGGCGAGCCGGGCGCTGCCGCTGGGCCATCTGAAACCCAAGGTGCGCTGACGCGCGTAACGCGCACAGTTGTGTGTCGGGCGCCACACCCTTACGGGGGAGTCACAAGGGCGGCCGCCAGGCAGGCAAGGCGTGGCGGCCGGCACCGGCACGTCGGCAAGACTTTGTCACCATGAGCAGATGAAGCGAGGGGCTGCTCGCGCTAGTGTGCATTCGCCTCACCCCCGGGGCGTTTCACATCCACAACAAGTTCTGAATCTGTCATGAAACCATTGCACATCGCTATTGCGCTGCTCTGCGGCGCTTGTATCCAGTCGGCGGCGGCTGGCCCGCTGCCGCGCTACCAGGTCGAGGCGCTCGCGGCGCCTGATCTGAACGAGTACCACGTGACCGGCTTCAACGACCATGGCCAGGTGGTTGGTTACAGCGTGAACGAGGGCGACCCAGAAGATTGGTGGGACGACCGGTATGTTTCCTACCTCTGGAGCGCAGGCCGTGTGCAACGTCTGACCGGCCCAGAGAACGGATTGGGCGCAAAGGCCACGGGCATCAACGACAACGGTGTGATCCTCGGCCAGCGCCTCAACGAGGAAGACCGTCCTTTCTGGAAGCCGGTGGTGTGGCAACCGGGTGCGGAAGCGACGCCGTTGCCCGGCAGGATCGACGGCGCGTTGACCCATGACATCAACAACAACGGCGTGGTGGTCGGGGAACACTATTTCCAAGGGTCGCATTCCGAGGGCCTGGTGTGGCGCAACGGCCAACTCACGCAGTTGCAGAACCTTCCGAACCCCAACCAGCAGGACCCCTGGTACGGCGGCGCGCTGGGCCTGAACGACCGCGGCCTGATCGTCGGCTACGGCAGCATCACGGTCCAGGAAGTCCCGGCCGTCAACGCCGATATCACGCGCGCGCAGGCGGTGATGTGGGAGGAGAACGGCAACCTGAAGGTGCTCGACAGTCAGATCGAAGGCTGGGAGTTCGCCTACGCGCGCGACATCAACGAAGCGGGCCGGATCATCGGGACCGCAGAGCGGTTCGAGTCGGGCGGCCCGTGGCACGACGGACAACAGGCGGCGCTATGGGTCGACGGCGAGCTGACCTTGTTGGGCGACCTGGGCAGCCAGGCCCTCGACATCACCGAGGACGGCATCGTCGTGGGCACGAACAAGGGTGACGGTGTCATCTGGCTGAGCGACGGGACGATGCTCAGCGTCGACAGCCTGCTCGACGGCACGGACGCAGCATCCTGGGACATCCTCAGCGTGCAGGCGGCCAACGACGTGGGCCAGTACCTCGTCAGCGGGCGGGTCGACGGTCAGCTGCGTTACGCGATCCTGACGCCCGTCCCGGAGCCGGAAAGCGTGGCACTGGTGCTCGCCGGGCTGGGTCTGCTGGGGGTCCGGTTGCGTCAGCGTCGTCGCGCCGTGTGACGCGCGCTGCATAGGGGTGACACCTTGTGCCGGGCCGCAGCGCCCGGCACAAGGTTTGCCGGGGACAGGAGGCCATGTTTCCAATGTGAAGGAGTCCAGATGCAACCCGACACCCCCAACACCTCGGCCTCGTCGTCCCCGGAAGCACCGGGCTCGCAAACTGCAAACCCGATGCAGCAGCAGCCTGACGCACAGCTCGACGCGAGCCAAAGCCCACAAGGGCAACAGCAGCAGGCCGCGACCGAACGAGGGCCGCACACGCACACGAAAAAGCATGCGGGCAAGCGTCCGCATCAGGGCGGCAGCTCTCGCTGAAGGTCTCGGCAAGCCGGCTTCGCGCCTGCGCGGGCCGGCTGTTCCGGAACGGCGTCGAGAGGCGCCGCCGCGGTGCGTTAGTGGCCTCTAACCCTGGAATCGGAAGTCGCTGTCCACGCGATACGACGCGCGTTGCGGCGTTGCAAATGCTCGCGATGCCAACCGGCATCGCTGTGCTTTGCGCCTTGCACCGCACCCCGTCTCGCGCGTCCCTCGCTCCCATTCCAGGGTGACAGGCCACTAGAGTGAGCCGGTCCCACCACCGGAGCCCCCATGATCCCCACCTTCCTTGTCCGCCGCGGCCTGGTGCTGGCGGTGTGCGCATTGGCCGCTGGTGCTGCGCCGGCGCAATCTGCCGCGGACCTGCCCCAGCGCAACCTGCGGATCGAAGTGCGGCAGGGCGACGAAGCCGAGCTGACACAGCAGGGCCTCGGCGCGGGCGGGGAGGTGACCGTCTCGACCTCCCGCCGCGTGGAGGGCGGCGTGACCGTCCAAACCACCCGGCGCGAGACCCGCCGCAGCGGCCAGGCCGCGCAACAGGTGTTGGTGCTCAACGGCGGCCGCGCCGGCGTGAGGTTGGGCCAGAGCCAGCCGCTGCAGCTGTATCAGGTGGCCTGGAGCCCCGGCACCGGCCCGCAACTGATGCCGACCACCGTGATCGTCGAAGCCGGCCGCGGCTTCAGCGTCTCGCCGCGCTGGCCGGGCGGCAATGCCCCGGTGCTGGTCGAGATCGAGGCCGAGTCGAGCCGTTTGGACACCGCCGCCGCCCGTGAAGGCGGTACCGCCCTCACCACCGTGCAGGTGCCGCTCGACGAATGGGTCACGATCGCCAGCAGCGGCGACACCGAGCAGCGCGACGTGCGAGGGGTGCTGTCGAGCCGCCAGGCGTCGGGCAGCCGGCGTCAGCTGGTGCAGCTGCGCGTCAGCGCGCCTTGACGCTGCCCACGCGCCCGACGAAGGCGCACGGGAGTCAGGACGGCGAACGGGGCCACAGCGCCCACATCCGCAACGGCTGCTTCATGCGCCCCGCGTACTCGCCGGCACCTTCGGTCCAGCCCCAGAAATAGTCCGCCCGTACCGCGCCGACGATGGCGCTGCCGGTGTCTTGCGCCACCACCAGGCGCTGCAGCGGCCGGGCGGGGGCGCCTGGCTGCAGCAACGGCTCGGTGGTGTCGATCCACACCGGGGTGCCATAGGGCACCGACTCGCGGTCGACCGCGATCGAGCGGCCGGGCGTCAACGGCACACCTTGCGCGCCCACCGGGCCGATGGTGGGGTCGAGCAGCGGCTCCTCGCGGAAGAACACCACCCGTGGGTTGACGTGCAGCATCTGCTGCACCCGTGTGGGGTTCGCGCGTGCCCATTGCTTGATCGCGGGCCACGAGGCCTGCTCGAGCGAGAACGCGCCCTGGTCGACCAGCCAGCGTCCGACCGAGCGGTACGGATGCTGGTTGTGGCCGGCAAAGGCGACGCGGACCAGCCGCTTGCTGCCGTCGCGCTCGGTCACCTGCAGCCGGCCGGAGCCCTGGATCTGCAGCACCAGCACGTCGAGCGGGTCGGCCACATAGGCGATTTCGCGGCCGCGCAGGGCAGCGCGGGCGGCCGGCACCGTGTCGAGTTCGGCGCGGCTCCAATAAGGCTGGCGCTGGCCCAGGTCGGCCGGCGGCTGGTGCAGCGGCACGCGGTAGGCGCCGCGCGCCTCGCGGCTGGCGTCGACCAGCGGTTCGTAATAGCCGGTGATGAGGCCGTCGGGGCGGCCGTCGTCCCGGTTTTGCACTTGATACGGCTGCAGCCTGCGCTGCAGCCAGTCGCGCACGCTGCGCTCGTCAGGCATCGGCAGCGCGCGCGCCTCCTTGCACACCTCGGCCCAGGCCGGTGCCGGCCGTTCGCAGCTGCGCAGCAGCGCCGGCCACGCCAGGCCGACCTGGTCGGCTTGCCAGCCGGGCAGGGCGTCCCAGGGCACCGGCACCCAGCGTGAACGGGGCTGTTCGATGGCGGGCAGTTGGGCGGGCACCGCGGCCGTGTCGGGCGGCAGAGGCGGGGCGGCGTCTTCGGGCACGGTGCCGCAGGCGGCCAGCGTTCCTAGAATCAGGGCGCCGAGCGCGCGCGCGAAGCCGCCTTGCCGACGCGGCGAGGTGAACGGTGGATAAGGAAAGAGAAAGCGCATGTGGTTGCTGTTGCTGGAGGCCTTGGCAGCCCTCGGGGTCCTGATTTTCATCGTCTGGTGGACGATGTTCTCGGGGCGCCGGGGTGGCGAACGGCACGAGGACGAGCGTCACGACGACAGCACACCGCCGCCGGCCTGACAGCCTGCGTACCGGTCTGCTTCATGGTGCCGGCGCGCGCGGCGCCACCGTGCCGACCGGCAGCACGAAGCTCGCGGGCCTGTGGCGCACGCGCTGGCGCACCGCGGCGTAGAGCCGGTGGCGGTCTTTGAGGCGCAGGTTGCGTGAGCGCAGCGCCAGGCGGAAGGCGAAGGCGAAGCTGACGGTGACGTTCAGCAGGCCGGTGACGGCGATGCCGAGCACCGCCAGCCAGACCTCGGGCGTGTAGACGATCTCCCAGCCCAAGGCGCCGAGCGCGGCGCCCAGCTGGCCGCTGGCCAGGGTGACGTGGCGCACGTCGAACTGCAGGCCGAAGAAGGTGGCGACCGCCGGCACCAGGCCCAGCATCAACCCGAGCGAGATGTTGCCGGCAAAGCCCGAGACGTTGGCCTGCAGGTAGTGGGACCACCGCTGCGCACGCTGTTCGCCGAGCCGGGCCAGGATGCGCGGGTTCCAGCGCAGCGCCCGGCCCAGCCGGTGCAGCACGAACCAGTTCTCGGCCCAGCCGGCCACCAGGCTCGACAAGAACAGCAGCACGCCGGTGGCCGCCGCGAACAACGGGGTGGGGCCGAGCACGCTGAGGGCCTGCAGCGAGGCTTCGGCCTTGGCCGCGCCGACCAGCGGGCTGCCGAAGGCCGCCGCCCACGCCAGCTGCGTCAGCAGCACGCAGGGCAGCACCACCACGACGTTGCCAAGGATGCCGACCACCTGGGTGCGGATCAGATGGGCCACTTCGTCGACAAAACCCTCGATGGCATCGTCGGAGCTCAGGTCGGTCAGGCGCGCCGCCATCGCGGGCGCCGTCATGGCCGGCTGTTTGGTGGCGAGGGTGAAGTGCGCCAACTGGATGGCGACGAAGCTGGCGGCGTAGTTGAGGCCGGCGCTGAAGCCGGCCCAGAACGGCGACAACCCGAGACCCGACAGCAGAAACTTCACGAACACGGTCAGCGTGGTCACCGCCCCGCCGCCGCAGGCGCGCCAGAACATCTGGCGGTACTCGCGCGGCGTGCGGGTGATGTAGTGCGCGCCGGTCTCGGCGCTGCGCTCCACCACCTTGCGCGCCAGCAGCGAATAGTTGCGCGCCAGCAGCGCCCGCACGCTGCGCCGCGCGCACGCCGTTTCGGCAAACTGCACCATCAGCGAGCGCACCGACTGCGCCGGCCGGTCGCTCAGCAGGCAGTCGAGCAACTGGTGGATGCGGTCCAGGCGCGACTCGATCTGTTCGAGCCGGAACACGATGTCGACCGAGACGCCGAATTCCTCCAGATGGTCATGGACGGTGAGCACGTCGCGCCGGCCGGCGTCGAGCAGCGCCCGCGCGTAGCCGAGTGCCGGCGTCAGGGCGGCCGGCTCCGGCTTGCCGTTTTCCAGCAGGTCGCGCACCTCGTCGAAGGCGCGCGACAGCTGGCGAAACGGCGTCAGCGCCTGGGCCGACGGCGACAGCCGGGTGCGGATCTCGGACGAAAACGCCGCCGCGCGGACCTGGCTGGTGCAGAACATCAGCGCGTCGAGCAGCGACTGCTGCCAGCGCGCCGCAGCGCGGGGGTGCTGCGACGCCGCCACCGCATCGTGGAACAAGGCGGCGACGCGCTGCAGGGTTGGGTCGTCGAGGGCGGCCAGCCACTCCGCGTCGTCCTGATCGGAAAACACCAGCTGAAACAACTCGGCCAGGTCTCGGGTGTCGGCGCTGCCCGGCAACAGCTTGCGCTGCAGGCGTTCACCCAGCTCGCTGAAAAACGCGAGCCGCTGCGCAAAACCGAAATCGGCCAACAGCAGTGTCGCGTCGAGGTCTTCGAGCGTGCTCGCCAGCAGGTCGACCACCTGGGCGCGGTAGCCGGGCTGGCGGTCGAGCAGGTTCAGCAGATGGCGCAAGCGCAGCACCGGCAACGGCGTGGCGCTGCCGGCCTCCGGCGCCTCCACCCCTTCGCGCTTGAGCGGTGCGTGGCGCAGCCACTCGGCCAGCCGCACCCACCAGAGGTTGCGCCGTGCCGGTTCGGCACGCGCGTCCAGCGTCGCAAGCAGGGCGGTGAGGTCCCATACCGCGCGCGGCAGTATCGAGCGCATCCGCGGCCTGCCGGTCAGTGCAGACCGCTGCGCTGAACGGCCAGCGAAAAGGCGGGGATGGGGGCGTCGAAGCGCTCGCCGTCGTCGGCGACGCAGAAATAGCTGCCGCTCATGGTGCCGCGCGGCGTCGCCAGCCGGGTCCAGCTGGTGTATTCGAACCCCTCGCCCGGCTTCAGCAGCGGTTGATGACCGACCACGCCAAGGCCCTTGACTTCTTCGACCCGGCCGGTCGCGTCGGTGATGATCCAGTGCCGCGAGATCAGCTGAGCCGCCACCTGCCCGGTGTTCTGGATCGTCACGGTGTAGGCAAAGGCGAACACGCCTTGCTCGGGGTCCGACTGTTCGGGGAGGTACTGCGGTTCGACACTGCAAGTGAACTCGTATAGGGCCATGGTCGTGTCCGTCAGATGCCGCCGGGGGATGCTGCTGTTCTCATCGGCGGCGATGGTAACAAGGGCGGGCAAGGAAACGTGGGGCCGCCCCGAGTTTCCTTTCCCCCTCGGGGGGCGGACGCTGAAGGCGGCCTGGGGGTCCACAGGAAACGTGGGGCCGCCCCGAGTTTCCTTTCCCCCTCGGGGGGCGGACGCTGAAGGCGGCCTGGGGGTCCACAGGAAACGTGGGGCCGCCCCGAGTTTCCTTTCCCCCTCGGGGGGCGGACGCCGCAGGCGGCCTGGGGGCCGACAGGAAACGTGGGGCCGCCCCGAGTTTCCTTTCCCCCTCGGGGGGCGGACGCCGCAGGCCGACCTCCTTAGAATCACCGATCCCGAAGGAATGCCCATGCCCACCTACCGCATCGCCCCCAGCATCTTGTCGGCCGACTTCGCGCGGCTCGGCGACGAAGTGAAGAACGTCATCGCCGCCGGCGCCGACTGGATCCACTTCGACGTGATGGACAACCATTACGTGCCCAACCTGACCTTCGGGCCGATGATTTGCGAAGCGCTGCGCCCGCATGCGCTGCGCGAGGACGGCAACGCGGTGCCGATCGACGTGCACCTGATGGTGAAGCCGGTGGACGCGCTGGCCCAGGCCTTCGCCAAGGCCGGCGCCGATCTGGTCAGCTTCCATCCCGATGCCAGCATGCATGTGGACCGCACGCTGCAACTCATCAAGGCCGAAGGCTGCCGGGCCGGTCTGGTGTTCAACCCGGCCGAGCCGATCGACGTGCTCGAATGGGTGATCGACAAAATCGATCTGGTGCTGATCATGAGCGTCAACCCCGGCTTCGGCGGCCAGAGCTTCATCCCCAGCGCGCTGCGCAAGGTGGAAAAGGTGCGCAAGCTGATCGACGCGAGCGGACGCGACATCCGCCTCGAGGTGGACGGCGGCATCAAGGTCGACAACATCCGCCAGGTGGCCGATGCGGGGGCCGACACCTTCGTGGCCGGCAGCGCCATCTTCGGCAAACCCGATTACAAGGCGGTCATCGACGCGATGCGCCAGCAACTCGCCGCCTGACACCCTCGGCCGGTCGGCCGCGCAGGGCCGGCCCGTGTCTGCCCCGCTCAGGGGAACTGCGCCCGGCCGGCCACCACGAGGTTGCTCTGCGGCTCGGGCAAGGTGTCGACCAGCGTCGCGCCGCCCTGTGCCGTCACCCGCACCTGCAGCGGCCCGGCGGCGATCTCGGGCTGGTGCACGAAATAGTTGTACGGCTCGCGCTTCACGGCGATCCACTGCGAGCTGCCGCTCGGCTTGATTTCGAGCTTCTCGATCGGCAGGCGGTGGTTCAGCACCTGGATCGCCGTCCACCACCGGGTGCTGCCGTCCTTGTAGCGGTAGCGCACCGGGCCACTGACGTCGCCGGCGACCACCTGCCACGTCACGGGGACGCGACCCGCGGTCAGGTCGGCAATCTTCGCGAAGGCCTGCTCGCTCAGGTCGATGTCGCCCGGCGCGCACCCGGGACACCGGTCGGTGATGCGCACCGTGACGCTGCCTTTGGGGCCGCGCACCGAAACGAAAGCACCGCACGCCGCGCTGCCGGCGTAGTCGGTGTCGTTCAACGCCGCCACCATCAGGTCGTTCGGGCTCGCGTCGAAGCTGCAATTGCCGGTGCCGTCGGCGCCGTAGTAGGTCGCGTCGCCGTGCCGGGTCTCGCCGACGCCCGGGCCGCCTTGCGCGACCTGGCCGCCGGGCGCCGGCGCTGCCAGGCTTTCGTCGCCGCTGCCCCCGTCCCCGCCACCGCCGCCACAGCCCGCCAGGGCCAGCAACAGGCAAAGCTGGGCGCCGGCATGCCGGACGGATCGGGTGTCTCGGGGGTGATGGTGATGGTGGTGCATCGTGCTGGGTCGGAAGGGGGAAACGCAGCGGCCAGGTGAGACCCGGCCGCGGCTGCCAAGTTTCGCTCACCCGAGGCCGCGCCGGTGCGCGCGGTCGCGTAAGGAGGTGGAACGGTTTGTTTGCGCGGCGGATCGTGACCTGCGTCGCCTGGACGTCGGCGGCATACACCGAGGAAGGCGGGCCAGGCTCAAGTCCTGCCGATTCCGGCCGAAGACGACGCATGGCCCGGCCGGGACGAGGTTGCCTCGTGCCCGCCGCGCCCGTGACGCCCGTTCCAAGGATCGATTTGCCGTGACCGCTACGCCCACCGTCCCAGACGGCGGAACTTCCGTCGGCGCTGTGCTGCCCGACGGGCAGGATCTGCGCCGCAAGGGCATGCGGCGCTTTTTGATCACGCTGCGCTCGCACGCCGTCGTGATGGCGGTGGTGTGGGGCGGGACGCTGGCGGGTCTGGGCGACGTGCCACGGGCCATCGGCGTGACGTTGTTCACGCTCGTGACGCTGGTCGGGTTCTACCTGCTCTTGCGGCGCGGCACCGTGCTGACGCCGGCGGACCCGGTGCTGGCGTTCTCGCAGGCGATGTTCAGCATCGCGCTGGTGGCGCTGGTCTATGCCTTGTTCGAGGCGTCCCGCAACACCGCCTTGCTGTGGCTGACGGTGATCATCGCCTACGACATCCGGCGGCTGCCGGAGCGGCAGATCCGGCTCGCGGTGGGGTTCAGCCTGCTGTTGCCCGCGTTGGTGATCGGCCTGCGCGGCTGGCTGCGCCCCGAGACGGCAGGGTGGTTCGACAGCCTGCTCAACCTCGCCCTGCTGGCCGTCGCGATGGCGGTGCTGATCACCCTGTCCGCGCGCGCCCGCTCGGTGCGCCGCCGCGACCTGGAGCAGCGGCAGCAGATGGCCCGCACACTGGCCCAGCGGCGCGAACTGTCGATACGTGACGCGCTGACCGGCCTCTACAACCGCCGCCACATGCTGACCCGGCTGGACGAGGAGCAGCGGCGCCAGCAGCGAGACGGTGTGCCGCTGTGCGTCGCGCTACTCGACATCGACCATTTCAAGCAAGTGAACGATCACTGCGGTCACCCGATCGGCGACGCCGTGCTGCAGCGTTTTGCACAGCTGGCGCAGGCGGCCTTTCCCGGCGACGTCGACGCGCTGGCGCGCTGGGGCGGCGAGGAGTTTTTGCTGCTGATGCCCGCCACTCCGTTGCGCGACGCCGAAGCCGCGGTGCAGCGGCTGCGCGACGCGGTGCACGGATACGACTGGGGGCAACACCATGCCGGCCTGGCGGTGACCTTCTCGGCCGGTGTGTGTTTGCACCTTCCCGAGTGCAACATGGCCGAGACGCTCGAGCAGGCGGACCGCGCGCTGTACCAGGCCAAGGCGCTGGGGCGCGACCGGGTGGTGGTGCACGGCAAGATGGATCACGACGGCCCGCAGGACCCGTCCCGCTGGGCTGCGGCACGGCAGCGCAGCGAGGCTCAGGTGCGGGTTCCCGACCTCCCGCCGCAGCCACTCCAGCCGCCGGTAGCCGACGCCCCCCCACCCGCGCCCGAGCGGCGCCCGGCCTTCCCGCGCCTGGCCGACCTGGTGCTCGGCACCGACCGCCGCGTGCGGGCGGTGATGCCGATGTGTTTGCTGTCGTCGGCCATGTACGTCGCGTGCATCACCGTGTTGCTGGCGCACCTCGTGCCCGCCGGCCGGACGGCTCATTGGAGTGTCTGGGTGTTGCTCGCGCAGAACATGATCGGGTGTGTCGTTCCGCCACTGCTGGTGCGCAGCGGCTTCACCTCTCGCTGGCGCGACCCCGCGATCACGCTGCCCTACGTCTTGTGGGCGGGTGCCGGGCTGACCGTGGCGTACGCGATCGTGCCGATGCTGCGCGGCGCAGTGCTACAGATGCTGAGCCTGGTGATGGTGTTCGGCTTCATGGGCTTGCGGCCACGCCAGACCAAGATTGCCGGTGGGGTGGTGATCGCGATGCTGGCGGTGATGGCCGCGGTGTGGATCCAGTTCGGGCCGGCCTGGGAAAATCCGCGCCGGATCGTGCTCGAGGTGTCGATGAGCGCTGCCGTGCTCTGGCTGTTGACCCTGCAGTCGCACAACCACAGCAGCACGCGCGAGCGGGTGCGGCGCGAGCGTGACGAACTGGCGGCGGCCGTCGCCCAGGTCGAGCGGCTGATGATGCGTGACCCGTTGACCGGTCTGTTCAACCGGCAGTACATGCAGCTCGCCCTCGAGCGCGAATGTGCCCGCCACATGCGCTCGGGCGCCGGATTCTGCGTCGCCCTGATCGACCTCGATCATTTCAAGCGCATCAACGACACCTGTGGCCACCATGTCGGCGACGCCGTCCTGATCGGCTTCGCGGAGGCAGCCCGCGCCGCGCTGCGCGAAACCGACGTGATTTGCCGCTGGGGCGGCGAGGAATTCCTGGTGCTGTTGCCCCATCCCGGGACGCTGCCCGGCCCCGCCGGCCTGGCGGCTGTCGACCGGCTGCGCGAGCATGTGGCCGCGCAGCGCTTCTGCGCCGCAGCGCCGCAGGTGCAGGTCACGTTTTCGGCCGGCGTCGCGCTGCACGCGGCGGGCGAGGGCGTCTCTGAGCTGGTGGCGCGTGCCGACCACGCCCTCTACCAGGCCAAGGCCGACGGCCGCGACCGCTGCGTGCTCGCCGCCTGAGGTGTCCCTCGGCCCGGCAGCCCTCCGCCCCCCAAGGCTCAAGTCAAGGCGGTTTGCGCCGATGAACCGAAGGCCGCCTGCGATGTCGCCGCAGCAGCAGACCGTACCGCCCGCCAAGGACAGTTTCCCGTGATCCCCCAGCCCATCGACCACGACGGCGCTCCGCCTGGCCGCGCCAGCCGGGTCGGCGAGGAAATGCTGCGGCGCAAGGGGATGCGCCGGTTCCTGGTGACCGTGCCCTCGTATGCGGCGGTGCTGCTCATCGTGTGGGCGGGAGCGGCTGTCGGCCTCGGTCCGTGGCAAGGGGCCATGGTCGTGACGATGTTCACGCTCGTCACCTTGTCGGTGTTCTACGGGCTGCTGCGTAGCGGCCTCACGCTGCGCTCGCGCGACCCAGTACTGACCTTCGCCCAGGTGGTGTTCACCATCTTGCTGGTGACGCTGATGTACGGGCTGTTCGATGCTGGCCGGACCACCGCGCTGCTGTGGCTCAGCGTCACCATCGCCTACGACATCCGCCGTCTGCCCGAGCGGCAGATCCGCCTGGCGGCCGCGCTCAGCCTGCTGCTGCCGACGTTGGTGGTCGGCCTGCAAAGCTGGTTCCGCCCCGAGGCGCATGGCTGGCGCGACGACCTGCTCAACCTCGGCTTGATGGCCGCCACCTTGCCCGTGCTGATCGCGGTGTCCGCCCAGGCGCGCGCCGTGCGCCGGCGCGAACTGGCGCAGAAGGAGCAGATGGCCGACACGCTGGCGCAGCTGCGCGAGCTGTCGGTACGCGACGCGCTGACGGGGGCCTACAACCGTCGGCACATGCTCGCGCGGCTCGACGAGGAAGTGCGGCGCCAGCAGCGGGCGCCGGCGCCGCTGTGCGTGGTCTTGCTCGACATCGACCATTTCAAGCAGGTGAACGACCGCTGCGGCCATGCCGTCGGCGATCTGGTGCTGTGCCGGCTGGTGCAGCTCGCGCACGAGGCCTTTCCCGGCGACGTCGACGTGCTGGCGCGCTGGGGCGGCGAGGAATTCCTGCTGCTGATGCCCGGCCGCGATCTCGAGCAGGTCGAGGCCGCGCTGCAGCGGCTGCGGGACGCGGTGCATGCAGAGCCGTGGGCGCAGCTGCACGACCGCTTGTCGGTGACCTTCTCGGCGGGGCTGTGCCAACACCCGCGCGGGGGGAGCATGACCGAGACGCTGGAGCGCGCGGACCGCGCGTTGTACCAGGCCAAGGCGCTGGGCCGCGACCGGCTCGCAGTCGACGCGTCGGGCGGCGCCGCGGCGCCGATGCGGCCCGCTGCGCCTGCCCCGGCGGTGGGCGTCGGCCCGGCCCCTTGCCCAGCGCCGCCGCTGCGTCCCACTGCGCCGGCCACACCGGCCGATGCGGTTCGCGCGACGACCGGCGGCCGGCGGCCGCGCCGGCTGCTGGTCGATCTGTTGCTCGGCACCGAGCGCCGCATGCGTGCCGCGATGCCGATGTGTTGGCTGTCGTCGGGCATGTATGCCGCCTGCATCGCCGCGATGCTGCTCTACGTCATTCCGACAGGGCTGCTGACGGCAGGGCAAGCCACGGCCCTGATGGCGCACAACCTGATCGGCTGCGTCGTGCCGCTGCTGCTGGTGCGCTCCGGCATGACCTTGCGCTGGCGTGACCCGGCGATGACGCTCTCCTACGTGTTGTGGAGCAGCCTTGGGCTCACGGCGGCTTACGCCTGGGTCCCGCCCGCCCGCGGCGCGGTGCTGCAAATGCTCACGCTGACGATCGTGTTCGGTTTCATGGGCCTGCGGCCACTGCAGGCCAAGATCGCCGGGGCTGCCACCGTGTTGTTGCTGATCGCGATGCCGCTGGCGACGGCCTGGAGCGGTGCGGGCGACTTCGAGCCCCGACAGACAGTCCTGGAAGTGTCGATGACCAGCGTGGTCCTGTGGTTGCTGACGATGCAGTCGTACAACCACGGCCAGACGCGCGACCGGGTGCGGCGCGAGCGGGAGGAGCTGAGCGCGGCGGCCGAGCAGGTCGAGCGGTTGATGATGCGGGACCCGCTCACCGGGTTGTACAACCGCCAGTACATGCAGCTCGCGCTGGAGCGCGAATGCCTGCGTCACGAACGCCTGGGGGGCGGCTTCTGCGTGGCGCTGATCGACCTCGACCATTTCAAGCAGATCAACGACCGATGGGGCCACCAGGCCGGCGACCATGTCCTGACCGGGTTTGCCTCGGCTGCCGCCGGCGCGTTGCGGCAGACCGACGTGATCTGCCGATGGGGAGGCGAGGAGTTCCTGGTGCTGCTGCTCCACCCGGGGCCCGACCTCGAGCGCGCCGGGCTGGCTGCGGTGAACCGGCTGCGCGAGCATGTTGCGGCACAGCGCTTGTGCCCAGGTGCGCCCGACCTTCGGGTGACCTTGTCGGCCGGTGTCGCGCGGCACCGTCCCGGAGAGCTGTGGAGCGAGGTGTTGGCCCGCGCCGACCGCGCGCTCTACCAGGCCAAGGCGGGCGGGCGCGACCGCTGCCTGCTCGCCGACGCGCCCGCGTTTGCTACGCTCCCGCCTGGCATGACTTCTTCAGACGCAGCAGCACGTGTTTCCCCGACCGCTACTTGATACGCGCTTCGCCGCCACGCGCGCCCTCATCGTCGACCTGGACGGCACCCTGGTGGACACCCTCGGCGACTTCGTCGTCGCCCTCAACGGGATGCTCGACGACCTCGGGCTGGCCCACATCGACCGTGCTTTCGTCGAGCGCACCGTCGGCAAAGGTTCCGAGCACCTGATCCACCAGACCCTGCTGCAGGCCGCGTCGAAGCAGGCGCCGGCCGCCGAATTGTTCGACACCGCGCTGGCGCGCTACCAGCACCATTACCAGACGGTCAACGGCGAGCATTCGGCGGTCTTTCCCGGTGTCGTCGAGGGCTTGCAGGCCTTGCAGGCGCGCGGCCTGCCGATGGCCTGCCTGACCAACAAGCCCACCGCCTTCGCCGCGCAGCTGCTGCAACGCAAGCGCCTGTCGGGCTACTTCCGGCACACCTTCGGCGGCGATGCCTTCGCGCGCAAGAAACCCGACCCCTTGCCCTTGCTCAAGACCTGCGAGGCCTTGGGCACCGAGCCGGGCGCCACGCTGATGATCGGCGACTCGAGCAACGACGCCGAGGCGGCGCGACGGGCCGGCTGCCCGGTGGTGCTGGTGAGCTACGGCTACAACCACGGTGAGCCGGTGCGCAGCGCGCCGGCGGATGCCTTCGTCGACCGGCTCGACGAGCTGCTCCGCGCCTGAGTGCACATGTCGGCTTTCCGGGCTCACCGCAGGCTCACCGTCTGCCGCTTCCACGCCGCGTCCTGCCACTTGCCAAACAGCACCAGCAGAGACGGTGTGCTGGCCTGCTTCTCGACGTTGAGCGTCGCCAGCTCTGCCACCTCGAAGCTGCGCCGCAAGCGCCCCTCGCTGCGCGCCTCGCGGGCCATCAGCAGCTTCTCGCCGCCTGGGACCCAGCCGGCGAACTCGACATACCCCAGCTCCGGTTGGCTGGCCGCCGGCGGCATGACGTCGACACTCCATCCCGTGGCGTCTTGCCGGAACACCCATAACTCTCGCCAGCCTTCGAGCGGCTGCACTGCCAAGGCCAGCGCCCGGCCATTGGGGTGGGGACTGGCGGAAGCGGTCCACACCACCCCGTAGGTGCACCGTTCTGCCAGCGGGGACCGGGCGCCGTGGCTGGCATCGGTGAGCATCACGCAGGTCTCACCCGGTTGGCCCGGTCGCGTGATCACGCCCAGACGCGACGCGGGCGAGGCCGGCGCGGTTTCGGCCGCCCAGCGGGAAGCGCCCACGCGGATCGCAGCCTGGTGGTAGTCCACCAGATCGGCATCGCTGAGCTCGGTCTTGTTCACGCCGGCCAACTCGGCCAGGGCCCGCTGGGCAGCCGGTTGCGCCCCCTCGCCGCGGCGTGCCTGCTGAAAGGCCAGCCCCGCCCACACGCCGGCACGCCGCAGACGCAGTCGGTTCTTTAGCGGCTCGGGCAGTTGCGCGAAGGGCGCCGCGCCCAGGCGGTCCAGCACCTCCGCCCGCCAGCCGTCCAGCTGCTGCCGTTGCACCGGCGGCAGCCCGGGGTCGATGCAGTCGTGGCGCGTCACCGCCAAGGCCGCGCGCGCCTGCTGCTCGGGGCTGGCCGCCATCGCCAGGACCCGGCGAAACGCCTCGCCGTCGTAGCACAGGCGCAGCGCGCCGTCGTGGTCGTAGCTCCTGAAGTTCACGCCATAGTGGGTCGCCACTTCCAGATGGGCCGCCACCGTCGCGCTGGCCTTGCTGCCCTGCTGGGCCGACGCGCGGCGCGCCAGCCGCTCTGCCATGCTGCCCAGGGCATCGAAAGGCTCGGCGGTGATGTCGCCGGCCGGCGCCGCCTTCAGGTAGGCGGCGGTGTAGCCGATGCCCAGCGCCTCGGCACCCGGCGTGTCGCGCAGGAAGCGCACCACGGCCAACAGCTCCGGCGCTTCCTCGGGCTTGAGCGAGGTGGTGCGCACCTGCGAGGCCAGCACGTAGCCGGCGCGCTCCCGGCGGTGGTCCCACACCTGCAGATAGCCCATCCGTTCGCCGCGAACCTCGAGCGTGTCGCCCTGCCACAGCACCGCCTGCTGGGCGGCGGAATCTCGCGGGCCGGCGCGCAGCGGCACCTGGTCCTGGGTGACGATGGCCATCGAGGCCAGTGCAGCGACCAACATCATTCGCCCTCCTGCACCTGGGCCACCTCGGCCGGCGCTTGAGGTTGCGACGCGCCGATCAGGCCGGCGGCGATGAAACGCCCGTCGGTCGACGGCGGCGCGATGATGACCTGGATCTTGTCCGACAGCTTGTCGGCCACGGTCTTCTGGATCAGCAAGGGATGGCGGGTGATCAGCGCACCGTCGCGCGCCATCTGCTCGCTGGCGATCTTGCCGACCCGGTCGAGGCGGTAGGCTTCGGCATCGGCCAGCTTCTGGCGCGATTCGGCCTCGCCGGCGGCCTCGATCCTGCGCGCCTGGGCACTCGCTTCGGCCGACTTGATGCGCGCCACCTTCTCGGCCTCGGCCTCGAACTGGCGCTGCTCGATCTGCTTCTGCTTGAACGGCAGCACGTGTTTCATCGCTTCCTCCTGGGCCCGGGCGGCGATCACCTGTTCGTTGGCGGCTGCGGCGGCCGCCGTCTCACGCCGCACCTTGTCGGCCTGCGCCTCCAGTTCGGTCTCCTTGACCCGCTTTTCCTTGAGCTCCAGCGTGTAGCGCATCTTTTCGCTCGCCAGCTCCTCAACCAGCAGCTTGTCCATGCCCTGGCGGTACTCGGCCGGCAGGTCGACCTGACCCATCTGCACGCTGCGCAGCAAGATGCCGTCGGCCGCCAGCTTGGTGCGCAGTTCCGCTTCCACCGCTTGCTGGATCTCGGCACGCTTGCTGGAGAAGATTTCGCGCACGGTGTAGCGCGTGAAAGCCTTGTAGACCACCCCCTGCACCGCCGGCTGCACCACCTCGCCGGCGATGTCGTCGGGGAGCTTCTTCGACATCGCCGCGATGCGGGCCGGGTCGAGCGCATAGCGGATGCTCAGATCCACCCCGAGCGACAGGCCCTCGACCGACTGGAACGGCGCCTCGCCGTCGGCTTTGCGGCCCTGCGCCGGCCGAAAGACCTGGTCGCGCAGCGGATAGGTCCGCAGCTCGTGTAGACCCGGCAGCACGATCACGCTGCCGGCGCTGAATTCGGTGGTGCTGCCGGTGAACTGGTTGGTGCGCACGCCGATGTCGCCCCGGGCGACGGTGCGCAGCGGCGCATGGGTCACCAGCGCCCAGGTGGTGAGGCCCAGCACGCCGGCGACCCACAGGCCGCGCCGCGAAGCGAGGACGACGCGGCCGGTGCCGCCGGCCAGCCGCCCGAGGGCGGCGCGGCTGGCGGACAGGCCATGGCGGATGGCATGGGTCAGGGGGCTGAGGCGCAAGTTCATGTCGGGGTACTCCAAGAAAACAGTCTTCGCTGTGGTGGTCATGCGGGAGGCGTCAGGCGCCGGCCGTTCTTTATGTCTGTCGGCGTTTGCGTTCGTCTCTCGCTGGACTCCATTCTTCGAATCAGCCCCGGAGCACTCAATGCGCAGGACGGGCGACTTGCGTTGCACCCTGGGGCCCGCCGCTCCCGTGCGTGAGCCGGCCCGCCCGCCGCCGGAAGAAACACTCACGGCCGGCCCCTCCCGCCGCCCGG
This sequence comes from Caldimonas brevitalea, assembly GCF_001017435.1. Lineage (NCBI taxonomy): Bacteria > Pseudomonadati > Pseudomonadota > Betaproteobacteria > Burkholderiales > Sphaerotilaceae > Caldimonas > Caldimonas brevitalea. Next base: position 5,782,133 of record NZ_CP011371.1, on the reverse strand, counting down.
ATAATCCCCGGGTAGGCGGCCGGGGCCGCGAAGGCAGCAGTGCATGGCAAAAGTCGCGGTGATCGAGGACGACGTCCCGACCAGCAATCAACTCAGGGGATGGATCGAGTCGGCCCGTGCGGACATCGAGGTGCACCAGTGGTTCACCCGTGACGACGCCGAGGCCGCGCTGGCACGCGAAACGTACGACGTGGTGGTGCTCGACATCGAACTGGGCCGCGAGCGGCATGCGGGCGTGGCCATCATCAACGCCATCAACAAGCAGCGCGGCACGCCGGTGCTGGTGGTGTCGGCCATGCCGGCCACCATCTACCGCGGCATCATGAAGGCGCTCGATGCCTGGGACTACCTCCAGAAGACGACCTTCGAAGAGGCCGACTTCATCGACACCTTCCTCGAAATCCTGCGCGCGGCGCGAGACCGGGGTCCCTCCGGCCAGGAGGTGGCGGCACCGCGTGGCGACGAGCTCTCGCTCGACCCGCTGCGCCAGGGCTCGCCGCTGTGGCGCGGCCAGCGTGTCAACCTGCCATTGACCGCGCAGCGCATCCTGGCCGCGCTGCACCAGCGCCGCGGCGAAGTGGTGTCGTATGACGAGCTCTACCAGGTGGTCAAGAGCGGGCGCAATCGCGACAACATCCGCAAGCACGTCAGCACCATCCGCGACGCCTTCCGCGAGATCGACCCCGGCTTCGACGGCATCGAGAACGTGCCCATGCGTGGCTTCCGCTGGGCCTTGAAGCGGTCATGAGGCTCGCGCCGCAGTGCGCAGCACGGAGGTAACCTGATGAGCTGGTGGCGCCTGCCCGACCGCGTGCCGTTCGGGTTGCGCGTGTTCTTCCGCGGCGCGTTCGCGCTGCTGGCGTGCGCGACACTGGCGCTGGCCATCCACGTGCTGCAGGACGAAAAGCAGCGCAGCCACCGCAACTATCAGGACGGCCTGCTGAAGAACCAGGCGCAGATCGCCGCCCTGTTGCGCCATCCGACCGGCCAGTTGGCGCTGCTCAACCCCGGCAGCGCGGAGCAGGCGGTGACACCGCTGCGCCCGCTGGTGCTGCCCTTCTCCGCGATCGACTTCGACGACAAGGCCAAGGCCCAGCAGGCGGTGGAGATGGCGGGCTGCCATGTGCAGTACCCCGATTCGGCGAGCCTCTGCGTGGCGGTCGGCAACAACCCCTACGCCGGCGGTTTTTTGTATCTGATCGGCAGCTTCATCAGCGGTGACCTGGCCTCGCACGCGCCCGGCGAGCTGGATTTCCGTGGCGCGCATCGGGTGCAGATCGAAGTGGCCATGCGAGGCCGCACCTTGCGCTGGATCGCGCCGTTCGAGCGGCTGGACGACGGCAACGCGCCCGGCGTGCGCGGCCGCCTGACCGGCTATTCGGCCGACGTGCCGGTGACCCACGGCACGCGGTCGGTGCGCGACTTTCGCGGCTACTTGTGGCAGGACGGGCGCTGCCTGGACCCGGGTGTCGACACGGCGGATTGCAAGCGGCGGTCTTTCCTCTCGGTGCGGCTGCCGGTGGAGGTGTTTCGCGATGCCTTGTTCCAGAAGCGGCCGGTCTGGCCACCACCGGACCTGGACCAGATCCTGACCCGGCTGCAGGTGCTGGCCCCCGGCGAGGGTCCGCCGCTGTTCGACAGCAATGCGCCCGACGCCGTACGGCCCTTCTCGCTGGCCGACCTGCGCCCGCTGCTGCTGCCCGGCGAAACGCTGCGCGTGCGGCGCCTGGCCGCCGACGGCCGCACTCCCTCGCCCGACCTGTTCACGTTGAAGGGCGTCATCGACGACGATGAGCGGGGTTCGCCCTGGATGGACCGTTTGGTCCGGCGGCTGCCGGTGCAGGGCTACGACACGCCGATCGAGTCGCGCGAAGTCATCGCGACGCCGCTCGGTCGGTACGAACTCACCCTGACCGGCGACGTTCGCACCGTGAACCGCAACCTGGCCGCGGTGGCCACGCGCGTCTCGTGGTTCGTCGGGGCGATGTTGCTGGCGGTGGTGCTGACGTGGCTGGCGATCGAGGTGCGCATCATCCGCCGCATCACGCTGCTGACCCGGCGCGCCGCCACCGTGTCCACCGGCATGCGGGCCGCCGAGGGCCTGGCCCGCATCGACCTGTCCGACCTGCGCGGGGGCGACGAGCTGGGCGTGCTCGCGCAAGGCCTGCAGGATCTGCTGCAACGGGTCAACGAGGACGTCCGACGTGAGCAGATCCGCGCGGAGCAGGAGAAGGACATGTGGCAGGCGGTGGGCCACGAGATCATGTCGCCGTTGCAGTCGCTGATGGCGTTGCACGGCTCAGCGGACGATCCGAGCCACCGCTACATCAACCGCATGCAGCACGCGGTGCGGGTGCTGTATGGCCATGCCTCGCCGAGCGAGGCCTTCGACGCGACGACGCTGCAACTGCAGTCGGTCGACATCAACGAGTTCCTGGCCCACGTGGCGGGCAACGCGCCGTACACCGGCATCGACGAGGTCGTGTTCGAACCCTTGTCGCAGGCGGTGCCGGTGCGGGCCGACGAATACTCGTTGGAAGACGTGGTGACGCACGTGCTGCGCAACGCCGACCGCTACCGGCCGCCGGGCTCGCCGATCCGCATCACCCTGGACGCGAGCGACGCGACGCAGGCGCGGGTGGTCATCCACAACCCCGGCCCGCCGGTGCCCGAGGACATGCTGGAGAAGATCTTCGAGTACGGCGTGTCGGACCAGGACGACTCGGCGGCGCTGGGCCACCGAGGCCAGGGGCTGTTCGTCGCCAGAACCTACATGGCCAAGATGGGGGGCACGATCACCGCGCGCAACGACACCGACGGGGTGGCGTTCGTGCTGGTGCTGCAGCGGGCCGGGGGGGTGGGGGCGCGAGGCTGAGCGGGAGCCCGACGGTGGCGCGGCTCAGTTGGTGTCGCCGCGCGGACGCACCGCCTCCTTGCCGAGCAGAGCGTCCTTCAGCCTCACGTCGGCCGGGTGCTCACCCAGCCAGATCTTCATCAACGCCGTGTAGAACTCGGGTTCGCGGATCGGCTCGGCCGCCGCCTTGCCGTTCACCGAGATCACCGTCCCTTCGCCCGGCAGCCAGTCGATCTGGAAGGATTCGCCCGGCATCAAACGCTTCTTGGCGGCGAAGATCTCACCCATCTTGATGGTGCCCGGGATGGACTTGGCGAACTCGTCGCGCCCTGCGTTCTGCTCCATGCCGCGGGTGAACAGCTTGCCCAGCTCGTTGGCGTCGATCTCGCGCAGCATCACGATGTTGAGGCGGCGCGGCCCGGTCGCCGCGACGGCCGCTTCGCCGCTGCTGACGCGCACCGGCAGATAGAGCCCGGCCGCATACACCTTGAAGATCGCCTTGTAGCGGACGCCGGCGCCATTGAGCACGAGCTTGGTCCCGCGCAGCTGGATGTCCGGTTCGAAGCGAACGCCCGCTACCTCTGTAGCGCCGGCGCCCACGACGTAGAGGCCCAGCAGCAAGCCAAGAATCCAAGTGAAGCGTCTGTTGAACATGTGAAGTGTTAACTTTGAGTTACAAATCCGTGAAGTGTTGACAACGAGGCTCTGCTTGTCCATCGGGAAAACGCAAGCACGCCCGCATTCGCGGGGGGGCAGATGTCACGCGGGGGCGGATCTCGGCAGTTCCTCGTGCCGCCCCGGTTGCAACAGCGGGGCTGGCGCTGCCGCGAGGCGCTGCTACACTGCAGCCCATGTTCATCTCGCGCAAACAGACCAAAGGTCCGCACGACCGGGGAGCTTGGCCCTGGCGTCGCCCGCACGCACTGGTTTGATTTGCCGCTGCCATGGCCGTGACTTGTCCTCGATGATGAGCACAACGGCCATGCGCCTCGCCGGCACGCCCGGAATCTGCACCCTGACGGCCTTCGTGCGCCCCGCGCCGTGGCCGCCGCGTCCCGATTCCCCTTGACCATCTGTCTCAGGCCTGCAGGCCGGCCCTCCTGGAGCCGGCTTGCACAGGGCTCGGAGGGCCCATCGCGTGATCACTGAACTCGAATTCAACAGCCTTTCCCAACAGGGCTACAACCGCATCCCGCTGATTGCGGAAGCATTCGCCGACCTCGAAACCCCGCTGTCGCTGTATCTCAAGCTGGCCTATGCCACCGGCCGTGGCAAGTACAGCTTTTTGCTCGAATCGGTCGTCGGCGGCGAGCGTTTCGGCCGCTATTCCTACATCGGCCTGCCGGCACGCACGCTGCTGCGCACCAACGGCTGGACCACCGAGGTGGTGACCGACGAACAGGTCGTCGAGACCCACCAGGGCAACCCGCTCGACTTCATCGCCGAATATCAAAAGCGGTTCAAGGTGGCGCTGCGCCCCGGCATGCCGCGTTTTTGCGGCGGCCTGGCTGGCTATTTCGGCTACGACACGGTGCGCTACATCGAGCCGAAGCTGGCCAAGGTGCAGAAGGACGGCGGACTGGGCACGCCCGACATCCTGCTGCTGCAGTGCGAGGAACTGGCGGTCATCGACAACCTGTCGGGCCGGCTCTACCTGATCGTCTACGCCGACCCGGGCCAGCCGGAGGCCTACTTCAAAGGCAAGCGCCGCCTGGCCGAACTGGCCGACAAGCTCAAGTTCAGCGTCACAGCGCCCCCGGTCAAGCGCGCGGCCTCGCATGCGGTGGAGCGCGAATTCGCCAAGGACGACTATCTCCAGGCGGTGCTCAAGAGCAAGGAGTACATCGCGGCCGGCGACATGATGCAGGTGCAGATCGGCCAGCGGCTGAAGAAGCGCTACACCGAGTCACCGCTGAGCCTGTACCGGGCACTGCGCTCGCTGAACCCGTCGCCCTACATGTATTTCTATGAGATGGGCGACTTCCAGATCGTCGGCGCGTCGCCCGAGATCCTGGTGCGGCACGAACACACGCCCGACGGCGAGAAGATCGTCATCCGCCCGATCGCCGGCACGCGTCCGCGCGGCGCCACCGTCGAGCAGGACAAGGCGCTCGAAGCCGAGCTGCTGGCCGACCCCAAGGAGCGCGCCGAGCACGTGATGCTGATCGACCTGGCGCGTAACGACATCGGCCGCATCGCCAAGACCGGCAGCGTCAAGGTGACCGAGGCCTTCGTGGTCGAGCGCTATTCGCACGTGATGCACATCGTCAGCAACGTCGAAGGCATCCTGAAAGACGGCATGACCAACCTCGACGTGCTGCGCGCGAGCTTCCCGGCCGGCACGTTGACCGGCGCGCCCAAGATCCGCGCGATGGAAATCATCGACGAGCTGGAGCCGGTCAAGCGCGGCATCTACGGCGGCGCCTGCGGCTATCTCAGCTACGCGGGCGACATGGACGTCGCCATCGCGATCCGCACCGGCATCGTCAAGGACAACAGCCTGTACGTGCAGGCGGCGGCCGGCGTGGTGGCCGATTCGGTGCCCGAGCTGGAATGGAAAGAGACCGAAGCCAAGGCGAGGGCGCTGCTGCGCGCCGCCGAATTGGTGGAAGAAGGCTTCTGAGGGAAGGAGACGACCATGCTGCTGATGATCGACAACTACGACTCCTTCACCTTCAACCTGGTGCAGTACTTCGCCGAGCTGGGCCAGGATGTGCGGGTGTTCCGCAACGATGAGATCACGCTCGAAGGCATCGCCGAGCTCAAGCCCGAGCGCCTGGTGCTGTCGCCCGGGCCTTGCTCGCCAGCCGAAGCGGGCATCTGCGTGAGCGCCATCCAGCACTTCGCCGGCAAGCTGCCCATCCTCGGCGTCTGCCTCGGCCACCAGTCCATCGGTGCGGCGCTGGGCGGCAAGGTGATCCGCGCGCAGCGCCAAATGCACGGCAAGACCAGCGTGATCACGACCGACCAGGCCGGCGTCTACAAGGGCTTGCCGAAACAATTCACCGTGATCCGCTACCACTCGCTGACCATCGAGCGGCAAACCTTGCCCGACTGTCTGGAGATCACCTCCACGGCCGAAGACGGCGAGATCATGGGCGTGCGCCACAAGGAACTGGCCATCGAGGGCGTGCAGTTCCACCCCGAGTCCATCCTGACCGAGCATGGCCATGCCATGCTGCAGAACTTCCTGAGCCAGTGACGACCATGCCGATCAGCAATACCGAAGCCCTGGTGCGGGTCATCGAACACCGCGAGATCTTCCACGACGAAATGCTGGCGCTGATGCGCCGCATCATGACCGGGGAGATGTCGCCGGTGATGATTGCGGCGCTGGCCGTCGGCCTGCGGGTGAAGAAAGAGACCATCGGCGAGATCGCCGCGGCCGCGCAGGTGATGCGCGAGTTCGCGACGCCGGTGGAGGTGCCCGACAAGACCCATCTGGTCGACCTGTGCGGCACCGGGGGCGACTCTGCCCACACCTTCAACATCTCCACGGCGGCGATGATCGTCGCCGCCGCGGCCGGTGCGCGGGTGGCCAAGCATGGCGGGCGCAGCGTGTCGTCCACCTGCGGCAGTGCCGACGTGCTCGAGGCGCTGGGCGCCCAGATCGACCTGGCGCCGCCGCAGGTGGCGGCCTGCCTGGAAGAGACCGGCATCGGTTTCATGTTCGCGCCGCACCACCATGCGTCGATGAAACACGCGGCCCCGGTGCGCAAGGAGCTGGGCGTGCGCACGCTGTTCAACATCCTGGGTCCGCTGACCAACCCGGCCCAGGCGCCGCAACAGCTGATGGGCGTGTTCCACCCCGACCTGGTCGGCATCCAGGTGCGGGTGCTGCAGCGGCTCGGCTCACGCCACGTGATGGTGGTCTATGGCATGAACGGCATGGACGAGATTTCGCTGTCGGGCGAGACCATGGTGGGCGAGCTGAAAGACGGCGAGGTGCGCGAGTACACCGTGCACCCCAGCGACTTCGGCCTGCCCGTCTATGACAGCCGGGTGCTGCGGGTGGCCAACAAGGAAGAGTCGGTGGCGTGTATCCAGCGGGCGCTCGCCAACGAGGACGGGCCGGTGCGCGACATCGTGCTGCTCAACGCCGGCGGGGCGCTCTATTGCGCCGACGTCGCGACCTCGATCGGCGAGGGCGTCAAGATGGCGCGCGAAGCCGTGGCGTCGGGCCAAGCCCTTGCGAAGCTGAGCCAGTTCGTGCGGGTGACGCAGTCGCTCAAGTCGGGAGCCTGACGAGATGAGCAGTGACATCCTGCAGAAGATCGTCGCGGTCAAGCGCGACGAGGTGGCCGCCGCCAAGGCGCGTCGCACCGGCGCCTCTTTGCGGGACGAAGCCGAGAGCCGTGGCGGGCTGCGCGACTTTCTGGGCGCCGTGCGCACCCGGGTGGCCGCGCGTCAGCCGGCGGTGATTGCCGAGATCAAAAAGGCAAGCCCCAGCAAGGGCGTGCTGCGCGAGCAGTTCGTTCCGGCCGAGATTGCGGCGTCCTATGCCGAGCACGGCGCGGCGTGTTTGTCGGTGCTGACCGATCGGCAGTTCTTCCAGGGCGCGCCGGAGTACCTGGAGCAGGCCCGCGCTGCGTGCTCGCTGCCGGTGCTGCGCAAGGACTTCCTGATCGACGAGTACCAGGTGTTCGAGGCCCGGGCGATGGGCGCTGATTGCATCCTGCTGATCGCCGCCTGCCTCGACGACGCCCAAATGGCCGACCTCGAAGCCGCCGCGATGGCGCTTGGCATGGCGGTGCTGGTCGAGGTGCACGACCGCGACGAACTGCAGCGGGCGCTGCGGCTGAAGACGCCGCTGGTGGGCATCAACAACCGCAACCTGCGCAGCTTCGAAGTGACGCTCGACACCACGCTCGGGATGTTGCGCGAGGTGCCGGGCGACCGGGTGCTGGTGACCGAGTCCGGCATCCTGCAGCGCACCCACGTGCAGCGCATGCTCGACGCCGAGGTCTACGCCTTCCTGGTCGGCGAAGCGTTCATGCGTGCCGAACAGCCCGGCCCTGCACTGGCCGCCTTGTTCGGCGGCTGAGGCTGGGCCGTGGCCGCACAAGGCGACCTCTTCGCGCCGCCGCCGGCCCCCAGGGTGGCCGCGGCCGGGGCCGATGCCTGCGACGCCACCAACCGGCTGCGCGAGCCACTGTCGGCCTGCTTCGACAGCGTGCCACCCGATTGGCGCGAGGTCACCGACACGTTTCGAGCCTCGGGCACCGGTCGTGCGCTGATCGAATACGTCGATGCCCGTGTCGCGGCCGGCGCCGTCGTCTACCCGGCCGACGTGTTCAAGGCGCTGCAGCTGACGCCGCTCGCCTCGGTCAAGGTGGTGATCCTCGGGCAAGACCCGTATCACGGCCCGGGGCAGGCTCAGGGCCTTTGCTTTTCGGTGGCCCCCGACTCGCCCAAGCTGCCACCCAGCCTGCGCAACATCCACAAGGAAGTGGCGGCCGACCTTGGCACGCCGGTCTCCCGCCAGGGGGATTTGAGCCACTGGGCCCGGCAGGGCGTGCTGCTGCTGAACACCGTGCTGACCGTCGAGGACGGGCAGCCCCAGAGCCATGCCCAGCGGGGCTGGGAGCAGCTGACGGACGCCTTGATCACGCAGGTGTCGCGGCATGCCCGGCCCAGCGTGTTCCTGCTGTGGGGCGCTCCGGCGCAGCGCAAGCAGGCGCTGGTCGACACGCGGCGCCACGCCGTGTTCACCGCCAACCATCCATCGCCGCTGGCCGCGCTGCGCCCGCCGCAGCCCTTCATCGGCTGCCGGCATTTCTCGCGCAGCAATGGCTGGCTGGCCGAACATCGTCCAGGGGAAGCCCCCATCGCCTGGTGATCTCCAGGCATACCGGCCTGCAATTGGTCTACTTTTGGTCTGTTCCGGGTGGAACGGAGGCGCTCGGGCTGAAACGCCGTCCCTCTCGTTTTCCCTAATGTCGCACCGAAATGGGTGTGACATATCCCACAAAACCCAAGTGCCACAAGGACTTGCACCGATTTCGGGCTCTTGGTTGCAGTCGGCAATACCAGTTGAAATTGCGGTATTACTGGTATTAAACTGGTATCCGACAATGTGATAACTTGCAGTTGACAGCAGCGTCTAGCGGAGAGCAGGCACAACAATGATCGACTACCTGGTGGGTGTGGACGGCGGCGGTACCGGCACGCGAGCCCGCGTGACGCGCAGCGACGGCCAGCTGGTCGGCGTGGGGCAGGCCGGCCCGTCCGCGCTGGGCCAGGGCATCGAGCAGGCCTGGCGCCATGTGAGGGACGCGGTCGACGCCGCCTTCGCCGCCGCCGCGATCGATCCGGCACCGCTCGCGCAATGTGCCGTGGGCCTGGGTCTGTCCGGGGTCCACAACATCGGCTGGCGCGACACCTTCCTGGCGACCCGCCCGGCCTCGCCCGGCGCCGGGTTCGCCGTCGTCGCCCTCGAGACCGATGCCTTCACGATGCTGCTCGGCGCGCATGGCGGCCAGCCGGGCGCCATCGTGTCGTCGGGCACTGGCAGCGTCGGCGAGCTGTGGCGGCCGGACGGTGCCCGGGTCAGTGTCGGCGGGTGGGGTTTCCCGGTCGGCGACGAAGGCAGCGGCGCCTGGCTGGGGCAGCGTGCGGTGCGCCTGGCGCAATGGGCGATGGACGGCCGTATCCACCAAAGTGCCCTCGTGCACGCGGTGTGGGACGTCTGCGGGTCCACCCGCGAGCGTCTGTTGGCATGGTGCGACGAGGCGGGTCAATTCGAATATGCGCAGCTCGCGCCGTTGGTGTTCGATACTGAAGCCTCCGATTTGTCGGCCGCTCATCTATTGCAGCGTGCCGTCCAGGCACTTGATGCTGTCGCGCACGCGCTCGATGGCCCCCTGGGCGCGCCGCTGGCGGTGTGCGGCAGCATCGGCCGCCGGCTCGCTTCGCGTTTATCCGAAGCCACGCAGATGCGTCGCGTCGAGCCCGCCGGCGATGCTGCCGACGGCGCCTTGCACCTGGTGCGCCACGCGCTGACGAAAAACAACACCTGACCTGCTGATGAAAACGCTCGAATTCAAACCCGACCCTGCCGACAGCTCGCCGTTGTATTTGCAACTCGCGCAGCTGCTCAGCCAGGCGATACGCGACGGCCGCTACCAGGTCGACGAGGCGCTGCCGTCTGAGCGCACCTTGTCCGAGTCGCTCAACGTCTCGCGCGTCACCGCCCGCAAGGCCATCGACCAGCTCGTCGAACAGGGCCTGATCGTGCGGCGGCGTGGCTCGGGCAACTACATCGCACCTCGACTGGAGCAGCCTTTGTCGCGCCTCACGAGCTTTTCCGAGGAATTGCATCAACGCGGCTATACGCCCAGCTCGCGCTGGCTGGAGCGCGGCATCACCGCCTCGGTGCCGGAGGAGCAACTCAGCCTCGGCCTGTCCCCGGGCACGCGCGTGGCCCGTCTCGAACGCCTGCGCCTGGCCGACGACGTGGTGATGGCCTATGAAGTCAGCGTGATCCCGCAGTCGGCACTGCCCGACCCTGAGGCGGTCGAAGGTTCGCTGTATGAATATCTGGCGCGCAGCGGCCATGCGCCGGTGCGCGCGCTGCAGCACATCCGCGCCCTGAACGCCCACGCCAAGCTGGCCGACCTGCTGGAGGTGCCGACCGGCCAGGCGGTGCTGTTCATCACGCGTATCGGCTACCTGGAAAGCGGCCAGGCGGTCGAGCTGACGCACTCGTATTGCCGCAGCGACTACTACGACTTCGTCGCGGAAATGAGGCGGGAAGGATGAGCGGGGTCGCGGTCATCGAGGGGCACATCCTGACGCCCGACGGCTTCGTGCGGGGCGTCCTGGAGCACGAGGACGGCCGTATCCGCCGCATTGACGGCGACCCGGTCGCGGAAGCCGAGGTGCGCCAGGCCGACATGCCGGTGGTGCTGCCCGGCTTCATCGACCTGCATGTGCACGGCGGCGGTGGCCGCGACATCATGCAAGGCGGCGATGCGCCGCACCGGGTCGGATCGCTGCACCTGCGCCACGGCACCACTTCGCTGCTGGCGACCACGATGACCGCGCCGCTGGCCGATCTGGAAACCGCACTGGGCGCGCTCGGCCCGGCGTGCCGCGAGCGGCGACCCGGCAGCGCCCGCGTCCTGGGTGTGCATCTGGAAGGCCCGTACATCAACTCGGGCAAGCTGGGCGCACAGCCGAACTACGCCCGGCCGGCCTCGATGGACGAGCTGCAAAAGCTCAACGCGCTGGCGCCGATCCGTTTGATCACGCTGGCGCCGGAGTTGCCCGGCAACCTCGAACTGATCCCGGCGCTCCGGGCAGCCGGCTTCCAGGTGCAGATCGGCCACACGCTGGGCACCTATGAAGAGGGCGTCGAGGCGATGCGGCTGGGCGCCGGCGGCTTCACGCATTTGTTCAACGCGATGACCGGCTTGCACCACCGCGAGCCTGGCATGGTCGGCGCGGCGCTGGCGCATGCGCGCTACTCCGAGATCATCCCCGACCTGCTGCACGCCCACCCCGGCGCGATCCGCACCGCGCTGCGGGCGATCCCGTGCCTGTATTGCGTCACCGATTCGACCGCGGCCGCCGGCATGCCCGACGGCGACTACATGCTGGGCCGCCACAAGGTCACCAAGTGCCTGGGCGGCGTGCGCCTGCCCGACGGCACGCTGGCCGGCTCCACGCTGACGATGGACCAGGCCTTGCGCAACATGGTGGGCCTGGGCCTGGAACTCGACGACGCGTCCAAGCGTGTCTCGACCTACGCCGCCGATTACCTCGGCTTGCAGGAGCGCGGCCGGCTCAGCGTCGGCGCCTGGGCCGACGTGGTGGTGCTGGACCGCCAGCTACAACTGAACCAAGTGATCGTGGAAGGAGAGGCCTGTGAATTCCCGCATGCTTGACGAGGCGCGTGAAGCGCCCGCGGCCGTCGCGCGCCAGTTGGCCGCCGATGTCGACGCCTATCGGAGCTTCGGCGAGCAGCTGCGCGCCGACCCGCCGACCGGCGTGCTGACCATCGCCCGGGGCAGCTCCGACCACGCGTCCAGTTTCATGGCCTACCTGACGATGGCGCGCCTGGGTCGATTGGTGACCTCGCTGCCGATGTCGGTGGTGACGCTGTACCAGTCGCGCCTGCAGGCCGCCGGGCTGCTGTCGGTGGCGTTCTCGCAGTCAGGGCAAAGCCCCGACCTGGTGACGCCCACCCAATACCTGCGCCGTGAAGGCGCCCGCACGGTGGCCTTCGTCAACGCCGACAGCTCGCCGCTGGGCGAGGCGGCCGAGTGGCTGTTCCCGCTGCACGCCGGCGCCGAGACCAGCGTGGCGGCGACCAAAAGCTTCATCGCCCAGCTGGTGGCCGGCGCACGCCTGGTCAGCGCCTGGGAAGGCGGCAGCCTCGACGATGCGCTGGCGGCCCTGCCGGCGGCCTTGCAACGCGCGGCGCTGAGCGACTGGTCGGCGGGTGTCGAGCGGCTGCTCGACGTCAACCGGCTGTTCGTGATCGGCCGCGGCACGGGCCTCGCGATCGCGCAGGAAGCGGCGCTCAAGTTCAAGGAGACCTGCGGCATCCAGGCCGAAGCCTATTCGGGTGCCGAGGTCAAGCACGGCCCGATGGCGCTGATCGACCAGGGCTATCCGCTGTTGGTGTTCGCGCCGCGCGGTCCTGCGCAAGAAGGGCTGCTGGCGCTGGCCGACGAGATGCGCGGCCGTGGCGCCAAGGTGCTGCTCGCGGCGCCTCCCGGCACGGCGGGCGCGGAGCTGCCGCTGGTCGAGACGACCACGCCCGACCTCGACCCGATCCCCGCGATCCAGAGTTTCTATCCCATGGTCGAGGCGCTTGCCCGCGCTCGCGGCCTGGACCCCGACCGCCCGCGACACCTTGCCAAGGTGACCCGAACGCGGTGAGTGGGCCGCCGCAGCAGGCGGCGGCCGTTCGAGAGAGAGCCATGCGACATGGTCCTGCCAGGGCCCGGGCGGAGCTTTGTCGTCATTCCGACGCGACAGACAGACAGAAGAGACCACAGAAAGGAAGACACCATGAGACTCAAGCAGCTCGCGATGATCAGCATGGCCGCCTGCGGCCTGATGCTGGGCGGCGCCGCCGGCGCCGCCGACAAGGTGAAGGTCGAGTTCTGGACGATGAGCCTGAAGCCCAAGTTCACGCCTTACTTCGAAACCCTGGTGAAGCAGTATGAAGCGGCCAACCCGGGCGTCGACCTCGAGTGGGTCGACGTGCCGTGGGACGTGCTGCAGTCGAAGTTGACCGCGGCCATTGCCGCCGGCAGCCCGCCGGCCCTGGTGCATCTCAACGTGCCCTGGGCCTATGACTATTCGCAGGACGGTGTGATCCAGCCGGTCGACAGCCTGCTCGGTGCCGAGCGTGCGGCATACGCCGAAGGCCCGATCAAGGACGTGACCTTCAACGGCAAGGTCTACGGCTTCCCGCATTACAACGGTGCCAACGTCACCGCCTACAACACCAAGTTGTTCCAGCAGGCCGGCCTGAGCAAGCCGCCGGCGACGCTGGAAGAGCAGCTGGCCGCCGCCAAGGCCATCAAGGCCAAGACGGGGCAGGCCGGCTTCTCGCCGGCGCTGGGCAAGATCGCCGGCATCTTCCTGCAGGAAGGCTTGCCGTTGGTCGAGAACGGCAAGGCGGTGTTCAACTCGCCGCAGCACGTGGCGCTGATCGCGAAGTTCCAGGACGCCTACAAGTCGGGTGCCTTGCTGAAGGACAAGCTGTTCGCCGAGGACAACTTCCAGACCTCGATCGACGCCTACAAGTCCGGCCGCCTGGGCATGATGGTGGCGCCGCCGCAAGCGCTGGTGCGCATCCGCGACGACGCCAAGGACGTCTACGCGGTGACGGAGATCGCCGCCGCACCGCTGGGCCCGACCAAGGTGGCCGCTGGCGGCTGGTTGTTCCACTTCGCGGTCCCCAAGGGTGTCACCGGTGCGACCTTCACCGAGGCCGGCAAGTTTGCGAAGTTTTTGACCAACGACGCCAACCAGCTCGAGTTCTCGAAGCTGTCCGGCACCTTCCCGACCACGCGCAAGGCCGCCAACGACGCGCACTTCCAGCAGGCGGGCAATGCCGGGGCCTTCGAGAAGGCCGTGGCCACCGGCGCCAAGACGATGGACTCGATCCGCACCTTGTATGTGGCGGGCGTGCCCGACTTCGAGACGCTCAACAAGCGTCTGCAGGATGCCGTCGAGGCCGGCGTGATCGGCCGCAAGGACATCCAGGCCTCGCTGAACGATGCGGCCGCGTACTGGAACAGCAAGCTGGTGGCGAAGAAATAAGCCACTGACCCTGCGCCGCGGACGGCCTGTCCGCGGCGCTCCGTGAAGTTTTCTCCGAGCCCGCCCTCGCAAAAAAGCGCGAGGTGCGCGGGTTGGGCGAAGCCTTGCCCGGACAAGACGAGAAGGAAGTCTTCTGCCATGGACACCACCGCCGACCCACTGCATCCGCCCGCCGTGAACAAGCACCGCCGCCGGGCGACGCGAGCGCCCCTCACCACCACCGCCCAGGCCTGGTTGTTCCTCGCGCCGGCGCTGTTGCTCCTGCTCGGTTTCACCTTCTGGCCGGTGTTGTGGGGCAGCTATCTGGCCTTCACCGAATACAAGGTGATCACGCCGCCCGAGTGGGTGGGCTTGAAGAACTTCGAGGAGTTGTTCGAGGACGAGGTCTTCATCACCAGCTTGAAGAACTCGCTGCTGTATCTGCTGATCGTGCCCTTCATCCAGCTCGGCGCGCTGCTGCTGGCGGTGCTGGTCAACAACAGCCTGCCGGGCATCAAGTTCTTCCGTGCGGCGTTTTATGTGCCGGTGGTCACGTCGGTCTCGGTGGTCGGGATCATGTGGGGCTGGATGTACAACGAGCAGGGGCTGATCAACGCCGCGCTGCAATGGCTGCGGGTGATCAACGAGCCGATCGGCTGGCTCACCGACGACCGCATCGCGCTGTTCGCGGTGATGTTCGTGACGATGTGGCGCGGCCTGGGCTGGTACATGGTGCTCTACCTGGCCGGCCTGCAGGCGATCCCCAAAGACATCGAGGAAGCGGCGGTGCTCGACGGTGCCAACCGCTGGCAGCGCTTCTGGCGCATCACCGTGCCGATGCTCGCGCCGACCATTCTGCTGTGCAGCGTGTTGTCGACGCTGGCCGCGATGAAGGTGCTCGAAGAGGTGCTGATCCTCACGCGCGGCGGGCCGATGAGCTCGACCTTCACGGGCCTCTACTACGCCTACGACATGGGCATCCGCTCGTTCAACTTCCCGCGTGCCCTGGCGGCCAGCCTGGTCGTTTCGGTGTTCTGCATCTTCGTCGCGTGGCTGAACTTCAAGTTCATCCAGCCGCGCCATCGCTGAAGAAGAAGGAGCCACGCCATGCCGTTCAAGCTTCGTTCCTCGCAGCGCAACGCCCGCCGCCTGACCACGCTGCTGCACTACGCGGCGCTGGTCGCGATCGCGCTGTTCTGCGCCTTCCCGATGCTGTGGACCCTGGCCACCGCAATCGGCACCGAGGGCAATGTGTTCGCCTTTCCGCCCACGCTGATTCCCGAGAAGCCGTCGCTCGAGAACTTCGCCGAGGTGTTCCGCGTGATCGAGATCGGCAAGTACTACTGGAACTCGATCTGGATCACCTTCTGGACCGTGCTGTGGACCGTGGTGGTGTGCTCGCTCGCCGCCTACCCGCTGGCGCGTTTGAAGTTCAAGGGCCGCCAGCTGGTGTTCTCGGTGATCCTGGTCACGCTGATGCTGCCGACCGAGGTGAACTTCCTGGTCAACTTCATCACGATGACCAAGCTGGGGCTGGTCAACACCCACCTGGGCGTGATCTTGCCGACCATCGCCGGCGCGATCGGCATCTTCATGATGAAGAGCGCCTTCGAGGAAGTGCCGCAGGATTTGATCGACGCGGCGCGTGTGGACGGCGCCTCCGAGCTGCGCGTGTTCTGGCAGATCATGCTGCCGCTCGCGCTGCCGCAGATCGCCACCCTGGTGATCTTCACGACGGTGACCAGCTGGAACAACTTCCTGTGGCCCGGGGTCGTGCTGACCAAGTCGGAGCTGATGCCGCTGGCGGTGGGCATCCTCGAACTCTCCGGCACTTTCGGCAGCGCCACCCGCGTCATCGCGGCCGGTGCCGTGATGACCATCGCGCCGGCCCTGATCGTCTTCTTCTTCACGCAGCGCTTCTTCATGCGCGGCTTCGACGGCGCGGTCAAGTGACCGCGGGGCTCAAACCTTTCCGGACACCACGATGACATCCTCCTCCTTCTCACCGCACGGCGACCCGTGGGCGGGCTCGCTCGTGATGGTCAACATCGACGGCACCTCGCTCAGCGTCCGCCAGGCGGAGTTTCTGCGCCGCCACCACATCCGCGCGGTGTGTTTGTTCCGCGCCAACCTGGGCACCGAAGCCGAGGTGCGCCGGCTCACGGCCGATTTGCGCGAGGTGATGGGGCCGCATGCGCTGATCGGCCTCGACCAGGAGGGCGGCTCGGTGGTGCGCGCCACCTTCTTGCCGCAAGCGCCCGCAGCGATGGCGCTCGGCGCCGCCGACGACGAGCGGCTGTGCGAGGACGTGGGTGCGGCCGTGGCGCGCGGTGTGCGATCGCTCGGCATCAACTGGGACTTCGCGCCGGTGCTCGACGTCAACAACAACCCGGCCAACCCGGTGATCGCCGAGCGCAGCTTTTCGGCCGACGCGCAGCAGGCCGCGCGGCTGGCCGGCGCGTGGATGCGAGGCGCCTTGCGCGAAGGTGTGGCGTGCTGCGTCAAGCACTTTCCCGGGCATGGCGACACGCATGTCGATTCCCATCTGGACCTGCCGGTGGTCGACAAGCCCTATGCCGCGCTCGAGGCGCTCGAGCTGCTGCCGTTCCGCATCCTGAAGGACGAGGCGCCGGCCATGATGACGGCCCACATCGTCTACCCGCAACTCGACCGCGAACATCCGGCCACGCTGTCGCGCGTGATCCTCGGCGACCTGTTGCGCCGCCGCTGGGGCTACGACGGCGTGGTCATCACCGACTCGCTGGTGATGAAGGCCATCCACGAGCGTTATGGGCACCACCGCGCCGCCGTGATGGCGCTCGACGCCGGGGCCGACATGGTGATGGCGCTCGGCAGCTTCGAAGAGCAGGAAGCGGCCGTGCTGGCCATCGAGGATGCGCTGGCCGACGGCCGGCTCGACCGGGGGCTGTGTGCCCGCGCCGTGCAACGGCTCGACCAGCTGGCCGAGCGTTACCCGGCCGGCGCTACCGACTATCCGGGCGCCCGCCGCCTCGACGACGACGCCTTGATGCGCGGCGCCTGGGCCCGCGGCCTGACGTTGTGCGGTGGCGCTCGTCCGCCGGCACTCGGCAGTCGCGTGCGGGTGGTGGCGCAGCGGCGCGTGCCGTGCGACGGTGTCTCGGAGGCCGGACTGGACGGTGAGCGTGTGGTCGAGCTGCTGGCGCAGCACTACGACGTCGAGGCCTTGCTGGTCAAGGACCTGGGCCAGCTGCGCTGGTCCGAGCTGCCCTACGACGGCCGCTACACCGTGCTCGCCTCCAACCACCGGGCACGTTATCCCGAAGCCGTGCGCGGCAGCTGGCGTCCCGACCTGCACCTGGTGCTGTGGAACCCGTTTCAGGTGCTCGACGTCGCGGCGCCCGCCGTCGTCACCTGGGGTTATGCGGACGGCGCGCTGGACGCGCTGAGCCAGTGGCTGGCCGGGCGTGTCGATGCACCCGGTCGCCTGCCCGTCGACCTCGTTCCCCCCACTTTCCCGCACTGACCACAACGGAGCCCGCGATGGCACGGCTGCAACTGCACAAGATCAAGAAGAGCTACGACGGTGACGTCGCGGTGATCCACGGCATCGACCTCGAGGTGCGCTCGGGCGAATTCATGGTGTTCGTCGGGCCTTCGGGCTGCGGCAAATCGACCTTGCTGCGGATGATCGCCGGGCTGGAAGACATCACCGACGGCGAGTTGCGCATTGGCGACCGGGTGGTCAACGACGTGCCGCCGTCGCAGCGTGGCATCGCGATGGTGTTCCAGAGCTACGCGCTGTACCCGCACATGACGGTGGCCGAGAACATGGGCTTCGCGCTCAAGCTGGCCGGCACGCCCAAAACGGAGTTGAAGGCGTCGGTGCAGCGCGCCGCCGAGATCCTGCAGATCACCCATCTGCTCGACCGCAAGCCCAAGGCTTTGTCGGGCGGGCAGCGCCAGCGGGTGGCGATCGGCCGCGCGATCGTGCGCAAGCCGCAGGTGTTTCTGTTCGACGAGCCGCTGTCCAACCTCGACGCGGCCTTGCGCGTGCAGATGCGGGTGGAGCTGTCGCGGCTGCACCGGGAGCTGGGCACCACGATGGTCTACGTCACGCACGACCAGGTCGAGGCGATGACGCTGGGGCAACGCATCGTGGTCTTCAACGGCGGGCGTATCGAGCAGGTGGGCACGCCGCTGGAACTGTACGAACGACCGGCCAATCTCTTCGTCGCCGGTTTCCTCGGCTCGCCCAAGATGAACTTCGTGCCGGTGGAGTTGACGAATTCCGCCGAGGCGGGGTCCGAGGTGGTGGGGCCGGGCGGCGCCGCGATGCGGGTGCCGTTCGACACCTCGATGGCGCGCAGCGAACGTGCCGCCACGCTGGGCGTGCGCCCCGACCACCTGCTGCTGGCAGCGCCCGGCCAGCCCGGCCTGCCGGCCCGTGTCGACCTGCTCGAACACCTCGGCGACGCCGTGCTGGTGCACGTGCAATGCCAGGGCCTCGACACCCCCTTGATCGCCCGCGTTGCGGGCACCGAGACCCCGTTCCAGGTCGGCTCCGCCTGCGTGCTGCAGCCCGATCTCTCCCGAGTCTGCTTGTTCGCCTCTGACGGACGGGCATTCCCCCGCTCACCCGACTTCGCCGCCGGGTGAGGCCACGCCACCGCGTGTTGTTCCCACGACTCCATTCCAAACCAACCAACCTTTCGACGGAGAGTTCACCATGTCCCGCATCCGACTCCTGGCCGCCGCCGCGGCCGTCGTCTGCTCCACCTCGGCGCTGGCCGACATCAAGAACGTCGACATCTACGGTGTCGTCGCCTTCGGCCTGATGTCCACCGAGGGTGCCGACGGCCACCACAACAACGAAGTGCTGAACGAAACGCGCATCGGTTTCCGCGGCACCAAGGAGTTGGCCAAGTTCCCCGGCAACACCTTCATCTGGCAGATCGAGTCGGGTTTCCTCGGCCCCAACGGCCTGACCTCGCAGCCTTATGAGTCGGGCACGCTCGGCACCCGGGACACCTGGGCGGGGGTGACGGGCGGCTACGGCAAGCTGCGCATCGGCCGGCTGCTGACGCCGTACGGCGAGACGCTGGACTGGCCGTTCGCCAACGGCGGCGTCAACCCGCTGGTGGAGGCCACCAACGTGCCGGGCGGCGGCTCTTATGTCCGGGTGTCCGACCAGATTCGCTGGGACTCTCCGAAGTTCGGCGGTTTCACCGTGTCGGCGTCATATGGGCGCGGCGACCGTGACGCCTCGGTCGACAACGGTTTCATTGCCAGGAACTCGAATTCCACGTCCATCGTCGGCCACTACACGATCGCCGGCGGGACGCTGCACGCCGGCTACGAGCGCAACAGCCACCGCAGCCAGAACAGCGACAACGACAACTGGCTGGTGGCGTTCCAGAGCCCGAGCTTCGGCGGCTTCTCGGCCTATGGTGCGTATTTGCATGGCGCGTCCGACGTCAAGGCGCCAATCACCGCCGGGTCGACCGTCTACCCGGTGGGCGACTACGACCGGGCGACCTACCAGCTGGCCCTGCAATACGCGAATGACGACTGGGTGATCAAGGTCAGCCACGCGCGCAACGACGACCTCGACGGCCCGGTGACCGACAACGGCGGCCACATCAGCGCGGCGCAGGCCCTGTACATCGTCGATCCGGCCCTGGTGGTCTATGCGCGCTATGTCAAGGCGTCCAACCCGGCCACCACGGCCGGCTGGTGGAACAAGTCGCGCATCCTGCTGGGCCTGGAATACGCCTTCTGAGCCGCTGCCTGTCCGAGTACCTCCTCTACGGCCCCTATCAAGAGCGGGGAGCCGTTAGCTTGAGAGCGCCGCCGGCGCTCTTTTTTTTGCCCTGCCGGCAGCGGTGCGCCAGTCTTGACGCGATTTTCTGGAAAGACTTGGCAATCCCAAAAAGACGCTGCTAGAATCCATGGTTCGCCGCGGAGGGGTGCCCGAGTGGCTAAAGGGGGCAGACTGTAAATCTGTTGGCTTACGCCTACGCTGGTTCGAATCCAGCCTCCTCCACCAAGGCGAAACATATTTGTTTGGCTTGGGCTGCGGTTGAAGTGATGCCTGACCAGAAGGGTGCCTCGCACGGCGTGCCGTGTGGGGTGTTCCGAAGGGCTCCCGGGCGGGAGTAGTTCAATGGTAGAACCTTAGCCTTCCAAGCTAATGACGCGGGTTCGATTCCCGTCTCCCGCTCCAATGCGCGCGCCCTGATCTGGGCATGGGCATTTGAGTGGTTTTTGTCAGGGTCGACAGCGGTTTGGGTGTTCAATGAGCGCACAAACCCGTGTCGATGCCCATGTGGCTCAGTGGTAGAGCACTCCCTTGGTAAGGGAGAGGTCACGCGTTCGATCCGCGTCATGGGCACCACCCTCTCAGGTACTTACTTACCGTCCAACACCGACATTCGGCCGTCAGGAGATCGGAAAAATGGCAAAAGGCAAGTTTGAGCGCACCAAGCCGCACGTGAACGTCGGCACGATCGGTCACGTTGACCACGGCAAGACGACGCTGACGGCGGCGATCACGACGGTGTTGTCGACCAAGTTCGGCGGCGAAGCCAAGGCCTACGACCAGATCGACGCGGCGCCCGAAGAGAAAGCGCGCGGCATCACGATCAACACCGCCCACGTCGAGTACGAGACGGCCAACCGCCACTACGCCCACGTGGACTGCCCGGGCCACGCCGACTACGTCAAGAACATGATCACCGGTGCCGCCCAGATGGACGGCGCGATCCTGGTGTGCTCGGCCGCTGACGGCCCGATGCCCCAGACCCGCGAGCACATCCTGCTGGCGCGTCAGGTCGGTGTGCCTTACATCATCGTGTTCCTGAACAAGTGCGACATGGTCGACGACGCCGAGCTGCTCGAGCTGGTCGAAATGGAAGTGCGCGAACTGCTCAGCAAGTACGAGTTCCCCGGCGACGACACCCCGATCATCAAGGGTTCGGCCAAGCTGGCGCTGGAAGGCGACAAGGGTGAGCTGGGCGAGCAGGCCATCATGAAGTTGGCCGAAGCGCTGGACACCTACATCCCGACGCCCGAGCGTGCCATCGACGGCACCTTCCTGATGCCGGTGGAAGACGTGTTCTCGATCTCTGGCCGCGGCACCGTGGTGACCGGTCGCGTCGAGCGCGGGGTGGTCAAGGTCGGCGAAGAAATCGAAATCGTCGGCATCAAGGCCACCCAGAAGACCACCTGCACGGGCGTGGAAATGTTCCGCAAGCTGCTGGACCAGGGCCAGGCTGGCGACAACGTCGGTATCCTGCTGCGCGGCACCAAGCGTGAAGACGTCGAGCGCGGCCAAGTGCTGTGCAAGCCGGGCTCCATCAAGCCGCACACGCACTTCACCGCCGAGGTGTATGTGCTGAGCAAGGAAGAGGGCGGCCGCCACACCCCATTCTTCAACAACTACCGTCCCCAGTTCTACTTCCGTACCACGGACGTGACCGGCGCGGTGGAACTGCCGAAGGACAAGGAAATGGTCATGCCCGGCGACAACGTGACGATCACCGTCAAGCTGATCGCCCCGATCGCCATGGAAGAAGGCCTGCGCTTCGCCATCCGTGAAGGCGGCCGTACCGTCGGCGCCGGCGTGGTTGCGAAGATCATCGAGTAAGTAAGAGAGAGGTTTAGGGGTATAGCTCAATTGGCAGAGCGTCGGTCTCCAAAACCGAAGGTTGGGGGTTCGATTCCCTCTGCCCCTGCCAGATACCGTTGACCAGGGTTGTCGATCACCTCCCTGGTTCCGGGTCTGACCCGTCCAGCAGCCCGCAGGCAGGGCCCGTTAGGGTCCGACAAGCCCGGCGGGCTTTGCTGCTGATGGTGGCGGCATGTCTGCCACGTCCTGAGTGAACTAAATGAGCCAACCACAAGTCGAAACCGTTTCCACCGGCGCGGACAAAGCCAAGCTGGCCGTCGCTGGCCTGCTGGTCGTCGGGGCTGTGGCGGCGTTCTATCTGCTCGGTCAGCAAGACACCTGGATCCGTGTGGCGGCGTTGATCGCCGCGCTGATCGCCGCAGTGGCGGTGTTCTTCACCGCCGAGCAGGGCAAGCAACTGATCGGTTTTGCGAACGAGTCGTGGCGCGAAGTCAAAAAGGTCGTGTGGCCCACCCCGAAGGAAGCCGGCCAGATGACGGGCTATGTGTTCGCCTTCGTCGTCGTGATGGCCTTGTTCCTTTGGCTCACCGACAAGACGCTGGAATGGGTGCTGTACGACCTGATCCTCAACTGGCGCTGAAGGAGCCGACGACGTGAGCGAAAACGAAAGCGGAGTCTCCGCAAAGCGCTGGTATGTGGTGCATGCCTATTCCGGCATGGAAAAGGCCGTCGAGCGCAACCTGCGTGAGCGTATCGACCGCGCCGGCATGCAAGACAAGTTCGGCCGCATCCTGGTGCCGACCGAGGAAGTGATCGAGGTCAAGAACGGCAAGAAGGCCGTCACCGAGCGTCGCTTCTTCCCCGGTTACGTGCTGGTCGAAATGGTGATGGACGACGACACCTGGCACCTGGTGAAGCACACCTCCAAGGTGACCGGCTTCGTCGGCGGCGCCAAGAACCGTCCGGTGCCCATCTCGGAAGACGAGGTCATGAAGATCGTCAACCAGATGCAAGAGGGCATCGAGAAGCCGCGTCCCAAGGTCGAATGGGAAGTCGGCGAGGTGGTTCGCGTCAAGGAAGGCCCGTTCACCGACTTCAATGGCGCGATCGAGGAAGTCAACTACGACAAGTCCAAGCTGCGTGTCTCGGTCACGATCTTCGGTCGTGCGACGCCGGTCGAACTGGACTTCCACCAGGTCGAGAAGATCTGATCGATCTTCCGGTCGAGACCAGAAATTCAGTGGCGAGCCCGCCCAGCCCGGGGTTCGTTGCAGTGCTAGCAAAGGGCTGTGTCGACGAGGAGCCGGCCAACACGCCGGCGTTTGAACTCGGTTAGGAGCCAATATGGCCAAGAAGATTGTCGGCTTCATCAAGCTGCAAATCCCGGCAGGCAAGGCCAATCCTTCGCCCCCGGTGGGTCCTGCGCTGGGTCAGCGCGGCCTGAACATCATGGAATTCTGCAAGGCGTTCAACGCCCAGACCCAAGGCGTCGAGCCCGGTCTGATGTTGCCGGTGGTGATCACCGCGTTTGCAGACAAGTCCTTCACTTTCCAGATCAAGACCCCGCCCGCGACGGTCCTGATCAAGAAGGCCATCAAGCTGGACAAGGGCTCCAGCCGTGCACACCTCGACAAGGTCGGCAAGATCACGCGCGCCCAGCTCGAAGAGATCGCCAAGACCAAGATGAAGGACCTGACGGCCGCCGACCTCGACGCCGCCGTCAAGACCATCGCTGGTTCTGCCCGTTCGATGGGCGTCATCGTGGAAGGTGTTTGATCATGGCCAAGCTCACCAAGCGCCAAAAGGCTAACCAAGGCAAGGTCGAAAGCACCAAGCTGTACCCGATCGACCAGGCCCTGGCTCTCGTCAAGGAAGCGGCCGTCGCCAAGTTCGACGAGTCGATCGACGTCGCCGTCCAGCTGGGCATCGACGCCAAGAAGTCCGACCAGGTCGTGCGTGGCGCCGTCGTGCTGCCCAACGGCACTGGCAAGACCAAGCGTGTCGCCGTGTTCGCGCAAGGCGCCAAGGCTGAAGAAGCCCGCGCCGCCGGTGCCGACGTGGTCGGCATGGAAGACCTGGCCGAACAGGTCAAGGCCGGCAACATCAACTTCGACGTCGTGATCGCGTCGCCGGACACGATGCGCGTGGTCGGTACGCTCGGTCAGATCCTCGGCCCGCGCGGCCTGATGCCGAACCCGAAGGTCGGCACCGTGACCCCGGACGTGGCCACCGCCGTCAAGAACGCCAAGGCCGGTCAGGTGCAGTTCCGTGTCGACAAGGCCGGCATCATCCACGGCACCATCGGCCGTCGCTCGTTCGACGCCGAGAAGCTGCGTGGCAACCTGGCAGCGCTGCTCGACGCACTGAACAAGGCCAAGCCGGCTTCGAGCAAGGGCGTGTACCTGCGCAAGGTCGCCGTGTCGTCGACGATGGGCATCGGCGTGCGCGTCGACGCTGCGTCGATCAACGCGGCCCCGGGCGCCTGATAGAAGTGTTGAAGCGCCGCTCCCTGTGGGTGCGGCGCGCATGAATTGGTGGGCCGCGGCTGTCGCAAGAGAGCCGTGGGCTATCAAAGACCGTTGGTGCGGCTGCAGGTCGCTTAATCCAGGTCGGTGGCGCAAGCCCTCGATCGCAGCCAACGCAGATGGCGCACCCGCTGGAATGGAGTGAGGTCGGTCGCAAGACCGGCCTGGTTTCCTGAACAGAGGTCGCTGTTAACTGGTGCACCCGGGGTGACCCGGGTGTGAATGTGAGGAGTAGACCTTGAGTCTGAATCGCAACGAGAAACAAGCTGTCGTGACGGAAGTGGCGGCCCAAGCGGCCCGCGCACAGACGCTCGCGTTGGCGGAGTACCGTGGCCTCACCGTCGCTCAACTGGACCAGCTGCGCCGGCAGGCGCGTGCTCAGGGTGTGTATCTGCACGTCCTGAAGAACACGCTCGCTCGCCGTGCCGTGGCCGGTACTTCGTTTGAAGTGGCGTCCGAGTCCATGGCCGGTCCGCTGATCTACGGCTTTTCGGAAGACGCCGTTGCCGCCGCGAAAGTCCTCGCCGACTTCGCCAAAGGCAACGACAAGCTGGTCATCAAGGCCGGCGCGTACAGCGGCAAAGCCCTCGACGCCGCTGGCGTGAAGGCCCTGGCCGCGATCCCGAGCAAGGAAGTGCTGCTGTCCCAGTTGCTGGGCCTGATGCAGTCGCCCGTGTCTCGCATGGCTCGCGTGCTCGCCGCCCTGTCCGAAAAGCGTGGTGAAGGCGCGCCCGCCGAGGCCGCTCCGGCTGCCGAAGCCGCCCCCGCTGCTTGATTTCATTCAATACGAACCCATACGTTTAGGAACCCAAAATGGCATTCGATAAAGACGCATTCCTGACCGCCCTGGACAGCATGTCCGTGATGGAACTCAATGACCTGGTGAAGGCCATTGAAGAGAAGTTCGGCGTGTCCGCCGCTGCGATGGCCGCTCCCGCCGGCGCTGGCGGTGGCGCTGCCGCCCCCGCCGCCGAAGAGAAGACCGAGTTCAACGTCGTGCTGCTCGAAGCCGGCGCGAACAAGGTCGGTGTCATCAAGGCCGTGCGCGAAATCACCGGCCTGGGCCTCAAGGAAGCCAAGGACCTGGTCGACGGCGCTCCGAAGCCCGTCAAGGAAGCCATTGCCAAGGCCGACGCCGAAGCTGCCAAGAAGAAGCTGGAAGAAGCCGGCGCCAAGGTGGAACTCAAGTAATTGGGTTTCCCACATGGGGCTGGGGGCTCTTCGAGGCCCCCAGCCTTTTGTGCTTCATGGGTTTGAGTGCTGGAGCACACCCGAAAAGGAATTTCAAGGCAATCTTCACGCCTTGAGACCCTTTCCGAGTGTTCTCTGATCCGACTGCAGAGAACCGGTTTGGTCGGGTCGCGGTGCAATGCCGCGGTCGTCCGCCAGCGGCTGGTAGTGGCCAGCCACCAAGCTTCAGATCCGCCCTCGCCGTGCAGGGCGCGCCTCGATCTGATCGCCAGTCGCCCGATTGAGCACCTGTTCAGGCCAAGCAGGTCGCTTCAACGTACGGAGTGTTTATGGCGTATACCTACACCGAACGCAAGCGCATTCGCAAAAGCTTCGGCAAGCGCGAAAGCGTCCTCAACGTCCCTTACCTCCTGACCATGCAGAAGGACTCGTATGTCGCCTTCTTGCAGCAGGATGTCCCTCCACAAAAACGCAAGAACGAAGGCCTACAGGCTGCGTTCCTGTCCGCGTTCCCGATCGTGTCGCACAACGGGTTCGTGGAGATGAAGTTCATCGAATTCAACATCGCCAAGCCTCCGTTCGACACCCGCGAGTGCCAGCAGCGCGGGCTGACGTACGCCGCCGCGGTGCGGGCGAAACTCCAGATGATCATCTATGACCGCGAGTCGCCGCAGGCGAAAACGGTCAAGGAGATCAAGGAGCAAGAGGTCTACATGGGCGAAGTGCCCCTGATGACCGACTACGGCTCGTTTATCGTCAACGGTACCGAACGCGTCATCGTGTCGCAGCTGCACCGTTCGCCCGGCGTGTTCTTCGAGCACGACAAGGGCAAGACGCACAGCTCGGGCAAGCTGCTGTTCAGCGCGCGCATCATCCCCTACCGCGGCTCGTGGCTCGACTTCGAGTTCGACCCGAAGGACATCCTGTTCTTCCGTGTCGACCGGCGCCGCAAGATGCCCGTCACGATCCTGCTGAAGGCGATCGGCCTGAATCCCGAGCAGATCCTGGCGAACTTCTTCGTGTTCGACAACTTCCGCCTGATGGATTCGGGCGCGCAGATGGAGTTCGTCTCCGAGCGTCTGCGCGGTGAAGTGGCACGTTTCGACATCACCGACAAGTCGGGCAACGTGATCGTCGAGAAGGACAAGCGCATCACCGCACGTCACACGCGTGCGCTGGAGCAGTCGGGCACCCAGTTCATCACCGTCCCCGAAGACTTTCTGGTCGGCCGTGTGCTGGCCAAGAACATGGTCGACCCGGAGACCGGCGAGATCATCGCCAAGGCCAACGATGAGCTGACCGAAACGCTGCTGAAGAAGCTGCGCAACGCCGGCATCAAAGAGATCCAGTGCCTCTACACCAACGAGCTGGATCAGGGCGCCTACATCTCGCAAACGCTGGCCAGCGACGAAACCGCTGACCAGCTGGCGGCGCGCGTGGCCATCTACCGCATGATGCGCCCCGGCGAGCCGCCGACGGAAGACGCTGTCGAAGCGCTCTTCAACCGCTTGTTCTACAGCGCCGACACCTATGACCTGTCGCGCGTGGGCCGGATGAAGTTCAACGCGCGTGTCGGTCGCGACGACCCGACCGGGCCGATGACGCTGTCGAACGAGGACATCCTCGACGTCGTCAAGATCCTGGTCGACTTGCGCAACGGCCGCGGCGAAGTGGACGACATCGACCACCTCGGCAACCGCCGTGTGCGTTGTGTTGGCGAGCTGGCCGAAAACCAGTACCGCTCGGGCTTGGCGCGTATCGAGAAGGCCGTCAAGGAGCGTTTGGGCCAGGCCGAGACCGAAGCCCTGATGCCGCACGACCTGATCAACTCCAAGCCGATTTCCGCGGCGCTGAAGGAGTTCTTCGGTGCGTCGCAGCTGTCGCAGTTCATGGACCAGACCAACCCGCTGTCCGAGATCACGCACAAGCGTCGTGTCTCGGCCCTGGGCCCGGGCGGTCTGACCCGCGAGCGTGCCGGCTTCGAGGTGCGCGACGTGCACCCGACCCACTATGGCCGCGTGTGCCCGATCGAAACGCCGGAAGGCCCGAACATCGGTCTGATCAACTCGCTGGCCCTCTACGCGCAGCTGAACGAATACGGCTTCCTCGAGACGCCGTATCGCCGCGTGAACGACGGCAAGGTGACCGACCAGATCGACTACCTGTCGGCCATCGAGGAAGGCAAGTACGTGATCGCCCAGGCCAACGCGTCGCTCGACGCCGAAGGCAAGCTGGTCGACGAACTGGTGTCGGCCCGTGAGAAGGGCGAGTCGGTGCTGACCTCGCCGGAGCGCATCCAGTACATGGACGTGGCGCCGACGCAGATCGTGTCGGTGGCCGCTTCGCTGGTGCCGTTCCTCGAGCACGATGACGCGAACCGCGCACTGATGGGCGCCAACATGCAGCGCCAGGCCGTGCCGACGCTGCGCCCCGAAAAGGCCTTTGTCGGCACCGGCGTCGAGCGCGTTGCCGCGGTCGACTCGGGCACGGTCGTGGCCGCCAAGCGCGGCGGTGTGGTCGACTACGTCGACACCAACCGCATCGTGATCCGCGTCAACGACGACGAAACGGCAGCGGGCGAAGTCGGCGTGGACATCTACAACCTGATCAAGTATCAGCGGTCCAACCAGAACACCAACATCCACCAGCGCCCGATCGTCAAGCGCGGTGACTCGGTGGCGTCCGGCGACGTGATCGCCGACGGCGCTTCCACCGACCTGGGCGAGCTCGCGCTCGGCCAGAACATGTTGGTCGCCTTCATGCCCTGGAACGGCTACAACTTCGAAGACTCGATCCTGATCAGCGAACGTGTCGTCGCCGAAGACCGCTACACCTCGATCCACATCGAGGAACTGGTGGTGATGGCGCGCGACACCAAGCTCGGGCCCGAGGAAATCACGCGCGACATTCCCAACCTGTCGGAGCATCAGCTGTCCCGCCTCGACGAGTCGGGCATCGTCTACATCGGGGCCGAAGTGCAGGCCGGTGACGTGCTGGTCGGCAAGGTCACGCCCAAGGGCGAGACCACGCTGACGCCGGAAGAGAAGCTGCTGCGTGCGATCTTCGGCGAGAAGGCGTCCGACGTGAAGGACACCTCGCTGCGTGTCGAGCAGGGCACGGCCGGCACCGTCATCGACGTGCAGGTCTTCACCCGCGAAGGCATCCAGCGCGACAAGCGCGCCCAGCAGATCATCGACGACGAGCTGAAGCGCTTCCGCCTCGACCTGAACGACCAGCTGCGCATCGTCGAGGCCGACGCCTTCGACCGTATCGAAAAGCTGCTGACCAACAAGCTCGCCAATGGCGGCCCGAAGAAGTTGGCCAAGGGTGCGACCATCGACAAGGCCTATCTGGCCGACGTCGAGAAGTACCACTGGTTCGACATCCGCCCGGCCGACGAAGACGTGGCCAACCAGCTCGAGAGCATCAAGAACTCGCTGGAGCAGACGCGCCACAGCTTCGACCTCGCGTTCGAAGAAAAGCGCAAGAAGCTCACGCAGGGCGACGAGCTGCCGGCTGGCGTGCTGAAGATGGTCAAGGTCTACCTGGCCGTGAAGCGCCGCCTGCAGCCTGGCGACAAGATGGCCGGCCGCCACGGCAACAAGGGTGTGGTGTCCAAGATCGTCCCGGTCGAAGACATGCCCTACATGGCTGACGGCACCCCTGCCGACATCGTGCTCAACCCGCTGGGCGTGCCCTCGCGGATGAACGTCGGCCAGGTGCTCGAAGTGCACCTGGGCTGGGCCGGCAAGGGCATCGGCCAGCGCATCGGCGACATGCTGCAGCAGCACACCCGCGTACAGGAACTGCGCAAGTTCTTCGACGAGCTCTACAACAAGTCGGGCGGCAAGACCGAGAGCATCGAAGAGCTGACCGATGACGAGATCGTCGAGATGGCGGAGAACCTTGCCAAGGGTGTGCCGTTCGCGACCCCAGTGTTCGACGGCGCGGCCGAAGAGGAAATCCGCGGCATGCTGAAGCTGGCTTATCCGGACGAGATCGCCAAGGTCAAGGGGCTAACCGACACCCGGACGCAGGCCACCCTGCACGACGGCCGCACCGGCGACGCCTTCGAGCGCCCGGTCACGGTGGGCTACATGCACGTGCTGAAACTGCACCACCTGGTCGACGACAAGATGCACGCCCGTTCGACCGGCCCGTACTCGCTCGTCACGCAGCAGCCGCTGGGTGGTAAGGCGCAGTTCGGTGGCCAGCGCTTCGGTGAGATGGAGGTGTGGGCGTTGGAAGCCTACGGTGCCTCCTACGTGCTGCAGGAAATGCTGACCGTGAAGTCCGACGACGTGAACGGCCGTACCAAGGTGTACGAAAACATCGTCAAGGGCGAACACGCGATCGACGCCGGCATGCCGGAGTCGTTCAACGTGCTGGTCAAGGAAATTCGTTCGCTCGGCATCGACATCGAGCTCGAGCGCAACTAAAGGAGTCAATGCATGAAAGGCTTGTTGGACCTTTTCAAGCAGTTCACCCCCGACGAACACTTCGACGCGATCAAGATCGGGCTGGCGTCGCCCGAGAAGATCCGCTCGTGGTCGTTCGGCGAGGTGAAGAAGCCCGAGACCATCAACTACCGCACGTTCAAGCCCGAGCGTGACGGCCTGTTCTGCGCCAAGATCTTCGGCCCGATCAAGGACTACGAGTGCTTGTGCGGCAAGTACAAGCGCCTGAAGCACCGCGGCGTGATCTGCGAGAAGTGCGGTGTCGAAGTCACCCAGACCAAGGTGCGCCGCGAGCGTATGGGTCACATCGACCTGGCCGCGCCCTGCGCGCACATCTGGTTCCTGAAGTCGCTGCCGTCGCGTCTGGGCCTGGTGCTCGACATGACGCTGCGCGACATCGAGCGCGTGCTGTACTTCGAAGCGTACGTCGTGGTCGACCCCGGCATGACGCCGCTGAAGAAGTTCTCGATCATGAGCGAGGACGACTACGACGCGAAGCGTACCGAGTACGGTGACGAGTTCATCGCGCTGATGGGGGCCGAAGGCATCCAGAAGCTGCTCGCCGAGATGGACCTCGATGTGGAGATCGACAAGCTCCGCAACGACATGACCGGCTCCGAGCTCAAGATCAAGAAGAACTCGAAGCGCCTGAAGGTCATGGAGGCGTTCAAGAAGTCCGGCATCAAGCCGAACTGGATGATTCTCGAAGTGCTGCCCGTGCTGCCGCCGGACCTGCGTCCGCTGGTGCCGCTGGACGGCGGCCGCTTCGCGACCTCCGACCTGAACGACCTCTACCGTCGTGTCATCAACCGCAACAACCGCCTGGCGCGCCTGCTCGAACTGAAGGCGCCCGAGATCATCGTGCGCAACGAAAAGCGCATGTTGCAGGAAGCGGTGGATTCGCTGCTCGACAACGGCCGTCGCGGCAAGGCGATGACGGGTGCGAACAAGCGTGCCCTCAAGTCGCTGGCCGACATGATCAAGGGCAAGAGCGGTCGTTTCCGTCAGAACCTGCTGGGCAAGCGGGTCGACTACTCCGGCCGTTCCGTCATCACCGTGGGCCCGACGCTCAAGCTGCACCAGTGCGGTCTGCCCAAGCTGATGGCGCTGGAGCTGTTCAAGCCCTTCATCTTCTCGCGCCTGGAGGCGATGGGCATCGCCACCACCATCAAGGCGGCGAAGAAGGAAGTGGAAGCCGGCACGCCGGTGGTGTGGGACATCCTGGAAGAGGTGATCAAAGAGCACCCCGTCCTGCTGAACCGCGCCCCGACGCTGCACCGCCTGGGCATCCAGGCGTTCGAGCCGGTGCTGATCGAAGGCAAGGCGATCCAGCTGCACCCGCTGGTCTGCGCGGCCTTCAACGCCGACTTCGACGGCGACCAGATGGCCGTCCACGTGCCGTTGTCGATCGAAGCGCAGATGGAAGCGCGCGCGCTGATGCTCGCCTCCAACAACGTGCTGTTCCCGGCCAACGGCGAGCCGTCCATCGTCCCGTCGCAAGACGTGGTGCTGGGCCTCTACTACGCCACCCGTGAGCGCACCAACGGCAAGGGCGAGGGCATGGTGTTCTCCGACATCGGGGAAGTGCACCGTGCGCTCGACAACGCCGTGGTCGAGATCACCGCGCGCATCAGCGTGCGCCTGGTTGAGTACAGCAAGGACAAGAACACGGGCGAGTTCATCCCCGAGACCAAGCTGGTCGAGACCACTGTCGGCCGTGCCTTGCTGTCCGAGATCCTGCCCAAGGGCCTGCCGTTCTCGAACATCAACAAGGCGCTGAAGAAGAAAGAGATCTCCAAGCTCATCAACGTGTCCTTCCGCAAGTGCGGTCTGAAGGACACGGTGGTGTTCGCCGACAAGCTGCTGCAGTCGGGCTTCCGCCTGGCCACGCGTGCCGGCATCTCGATCGCGATCGACGACATGCTGGTGCCGCCCGAGAAGCACCTGATCATCGAGCGCGCCGAGAAGGAAGTGAAGGAGATCGAGCAGCAGTACGTCTCCGGTCTGGTCACGGCCGGCGAGCGCTACAACAAGGTCGTCGACATCTGGGGCAAGGCCGGTGACGAAGTGGGCAAGGTCATGATGACCCAGCTCGCCAAGCAGAAGGTCATCGACCGCCACGGCAAGGAAGTCGACCAGGAGTCGTTCAACTCCATCTACATGATGGCCGACTCCGGCGCCCGCGGTTCCGCCGCCCAGATCCGCCAGCTGGCGGGCATGCGCGGCCTGATGGCTAAGCCGGACGGCTCGATCATCGAGACGCCCATCACGGCGAACTTCCGTGAAGGCCTGAACGTGCTGCAGTACTTCAACTCCACGCACGGCGCCCGTAAGGGTCTGGCCGACACGGCGTTGAAGACGGCGAACTCCGGCTATTTGACGCGTCGTCTGGTCGACGTGACGCAAGACCTGGTGGTCACCGAAGACGATTGCACGACCAGCAACGGCATCTCGATGCGCGCGTTGGTCGAAGGCGGTGAGGTGATCGAATCGCTGCGCGACCGCATTTTGGGTCGCGTCACCGCGACCGAGGTGGTGCACCCGGAGACGCAGGAAGGCCTGCTGGGTGCCGGCGACATGCTCGACGAAGACGCGCTCGACCAGATCGAGGCTGCTGGCGTCGACGAGGTCAAGGTGCGCACGCCGCTGACCTGCGCGACCCGTTTCGGCCTGTGCGCCAAGTGCTACGGCCGTGACCTCGGCCGCGGCGGCCTGGTGAACACCGGCGAAGCGGTGGGCGTGATCGCGGCGCAGTCGATCGGCGAACCCGGTACGCAGCTGACGATGCGCACGTTCCACATCGGTGGCGCGGCGACGCGTGCAGCGGTGGCGTCGAGCGTCGAGGCCAAGAGCGACGGCATCATCGGCTTCAACCCGACGATGCGCTACGTGACCAACGGCAAGGGCGAGCTGGTGGTGATCTCCCGTTCCGGCGAGATCATCATCTCCGACCAGCACGGTCGCGAGCGCGAGCGTCACAAGGTGCCGTACGGTGCGACGCTCAACGTCAAGGCCGACCAGCAGATCAAGGCCGGCACCATCCTCGCCAACTGGGACCCGCTGACCCGCCCGATCATCACGGAATTCGCCGGTCGTGCGAAGTTCGAGAACGTCGAGGAAGGCGTCACGGTTGCCAAGCAGGTCGACGAGGTGACGGGTCTGTCGACGTTGGTCGTGATCGACCCGAAGCGCCGTGGTGCTGCCAAGGTGGTGCGTCCGCAGGTCAAGCTGCTCGACCCGTCCGGCAACGAGGTGAAGATCCCCGGCACCGACCACTCGGTGACGATCGGCTTCCAGGTCGGCTCGCTGATCCAGATCCGCGACGGTCAGGACCTGGCGCCTGGTGAAGTGCTGGCGCGTATCCCGGTCGAAGGCCAGAAGACCCGTGACATCACCGGGGGTCTGCCCCGCGTGGCCGAGCTGTTCGAGGCGCGTTCGCCGAAGGACAAGGGCATCCTCGCGGAAGTCACCGGCACGGTGTCGTTCGGCAAGGAGACCAAGGGCAAGGTGCGTCTGCAGATCACCGACCCGGACGGCAAGGTCTGGGAAGAGCTGGTGCCGAAGGAGAAGAACATCCTCGTGCACGAAGGCCAGGTGGTGAACAAGGGCGAACTGATCGTCGACGGCCCGGCCGATCCGCAGGACATCCTGCGTCTGCTGGGCATCGAAGAGCTGGCCCGCTACATCGTCGACGAAGTGCAGGACGTGTACCGTCTGCAGGGTGTGAAGATCAACGACAAGCACATCGAGGTGATCGTTCGCCAGATGCTGCGCCGCGTGCAGATCGTCAACCCGGGCGACACGAACTACATCGCCGGCGAGCAGGTCGAGCGTTCGGAGCTGCTGGACACCAACGACCGCATGCGCGCCGAAGGCAAGGTCGATGCGACACACAGCGATGTGCTGCTGGGCATCACCAAGGCCTCGCTGTCGACCGACTCCTTCATCTCGGCGGCCTCCTTCCAGGAGACCACCCGCGTGCTCACCGAGGCTGCCATCATGGGCAAGCGCGACGAGCTGCGTGGCCTGAAGGAAAACGTCATCGTGGGTCGCTTGATCCCGGCCGGTACCGGTCTCGCCTTCCACCAGGCCCGCAAGGCCAAGGAGGAAATGGACGAGCAGGAACGCCGCGCCATCGCGATGCAGGAAGCCGAAGAAATGGCGGCGCTGCAGATGGCGCAGGTGGATGCCGGCGACGAGGGTGGGGCGCCGAGCGGCGAGTGAGTCTGAGGCTGTGAGCGCGAGCTCACGTCTGAAGCAAAAAGGCGGCCTCGGCCGCCTTTTCTTTTGGTCTCATCACGCCCACCACCACTGTCCGTCCGGGCCCCGGTAGATCTTGTGGTGGGAAGACGAGGCTTTACCGGATGGGCCGCAGGACTCGCTGGTCGTCGCCGGGCATCCACGCGACGAAGTTGATCCGGCCCACCGTTGGGTGCGAGGAGAGCTGCTGCACCGGGTGCTTACGCAGTCGGAGATTCGGTCCGTGCCGCTGCCAGGGAACATGACAACCCAACCCCGATCCGCCCTCCAGCCGTAGCCGTACCGCGGCGCCGCTCTGGCAGTCGTCGCTGCGCGGCTCTGGCGAGCGCCCGCCCCAGCCCGGTTGAGCCGCCTCGGTAACTGCTGACGCCTATCATCGGTGTCTGCTCAGGAGTCGTCCCATGCCCCGCCGCCGCATCGCCTTGATTTCACATGACAAGAAAAAGGACGCCATGGTGGCGTTGGCGCGGGAGTTTCGCGATCAGCTGGCCGGCTGTGAACTGTGCGCCACCGGCACCACGGGACGCCGCTTACAGGATGAGGTCGGGCTGTCCGTCGAGTGCATGCTCAGCGGACCGTTGGGCGGCGACCTTCAGATCGGCGCGCGCCTGGCCGTCGGCGGTGTCGATGCGGTGATCTTCCTGCGCGATCCCATGACCCCGCAGCCTCATGAGCCCGACATCAACGCCCTGGTGCGCGCCTGCGATGTTCACGACATTCCGTGCGCCACCAACGTCGCGAGCGCGCGGTTGCTGCTCGGTCAGTTGCTCGGTTGAGGCGCGGTCGCCTCGGCGAACGAGGCCGTCCACTCCGCCGGACGGAGAACCTGGACGCCTTGGCGCGACGCCCGCTTGGCCAGCTTCAACAGTTCACGATCCTTCGTCAGCAGCCATTGCGCCTGCACCGCAACGGCCAGGTCAATGAATTTCTGGTCGTCGGAGTCGCCGCAGCGCATCGGCGCGCGTGGGGGCGGGGCCGGGTGTAGCTGCGCCCAGTCGGCCCAGGCAGCGGCGATTCCGGGGTGGTCCGGCTGCCTCAGTGCAATCCATTGATAAGTGAGCACCCGCTCCATCTCTTCTCGCATTGCTGCGGTGGCCACCCATTCCACCTGGCTCGTGAGGACGGCCTTGGCCACCAGCCGTGCATCGGGGTCATCGAACACAAGCCAATCGAGCAGAACATTGGTGTCGATCACCACCTTGGGCGTTGAGGAGCGTGTCATGAACAGGCCGAAAAAGGAGCTCGGAACCAGCGCAGCAAAACCCATGCTTGCGACGGGGAGGAGCGCTGAATATAATCGCGGGCTTTTCGGCAGATTTTGCTGCGCTCTTTGCTGGGCGGCTCACCGGGATCGCAGGATGCTCGTTGCGAGGGGTTCACGGAACGCTCTCGCCCTCGGGGCTCTTGGCGAACAGACTCCCGGCCTCGGGCTGGTGCTGCGTCTGGGGTGTTCGGCTGCCGCCGAAAAAAGTTCTGTAACGTAACTTCAAACGGGAACAAGTTACCCATGCCAACCATCAATCAACTCGTGCGCCACGGTCGTCAGACCGAGGTCACGAAGTCCAAGTCGCCGGCGATGGAGGGGTCTCCCCAGCGCCGCGGTGTGTGCACCCGCGTGTACACCACCACCCCGAAGAAGCCGAACTCGGCGCTGCGGAAGGTCGCCAAGGTGCGCCTGACCAACGGCTTCGAGATCATCTCCTACATCGGCGGTGAAGGCCACAACCTGCAAGAGCACAGCGTGGTGCTGGTGCGCGGTGGCCGGGTGAAGGATCTGCCGGGTGTGCGTTATCACATCGTGCGCGGTTCGCTGGATCTGCAGGGCGTGAAAGACCGCAAGCAGTCGCGTTCCAAGTACGGCGCGAAGCGTCCGAAGAAGGCCTGATCGGTCGAGTTGTCACGATCGGCTCCTATGCTGGGCGCGGTCGGGCGTGTTGCGGTGGGCCTCAGGCTTGCCGAGTAAGTGGGTGGCCCCAGATGTCGGTGGCGCCCAAGGTGTGGGCAAACAGAACAGCCCGCGCCAACTGAAGCAAAAGGAAGGTGAATCATGCCTCGTCGTCGCGAAGTACCTAAGCGCGAGATCCTGCCGGACCCGAAGTTCGGCAACGTCGATCTGTCCAAGTTCATGAACGTGGTGATGGAGTCCGGCAAGAAGGCCGTGGCTGAGCGCATCATCTACGGTGCACTGGAGCAGGTCGAAAAGAAGTCGGGCAAGGATCCCCTCGACGTGTTCCTGACCGCGCTGAACAACGTGAAGCCGATGGTCGAAGTGAAGTCCCGCCGCGTGGGCGGTGCGAACTACCAAGTTCCCGTGGAAGTTCGCCCCGTTCGCCGGATGGCGCTGGCGATGCGCTGGCTCAAGGACTCCGCTCGCAAGCGCGGTGAGAAGTCGATGACCCAGCGTCTGGCCAACGAGCTGCTGGAGGCCTCCGAGGGCCGCGGCGGCGCGATGAAAAAGCGCGACGAAGTGCACCGCATGGCCGAAGCCAACAAGGCCTTCTCGCACTTCCGCTTCTAAGCACCCTCAGCAAGCCCCTCGGCTGCCCCGTTCGGTCCACGAGACACGCGGGGCGGCCTTTGTATTTGGAGTGACATCATGTCCCGCAAGACCCCGATTGAGCGTTACCGCAACATTGGTATCTCGGCTCACATCGACGCTGGTAAGACGACCACCACCGAGCGCATCCTGTTCTACACCGGTGTGAACCACAAGATCGGTGAAGTGCACGACGGCGCTGCCACGATGGACTGGATGGAGCAGGAGCAGGAGCGGGGCATCACGATCACCTCCGCGGCGACCACCTGCTTCTGGAAGGGCATGGACCTGTCCTATCCGGAGCACCGCTTCAACATCATCGACACCCCGGGGCACGTCGACTTCACCATCGAGGTGGAGCGCTCGATGCGCGTGCTCGACGGCGCCTGCATGGTGTACTGCGCCGTGGGTGGCGTGCAGCCCCAGTCGGAAACCGTCTGGCGCCAGGCCAACAAGTACAAGGTGCCGCGTCTGGCGTTCGTCAACAAGATGGACCGCACCGGCGCGAACTTCTTCAAGGTCTACGACCAGATGAAGACGCGCCTGAAGGCCAACCCGGTGCCCATCGTCGTGCCCATTGGTGCCGAAGACAACTTCAAGGGCGTGGTCGACCTGTTCAAGATGAAAGCGATCATCTGGGACGAGGCCAGCCAGGGCATGAAGTTCGACTACGGTCCCATCCCCTCCGATCTGGAAGCCGAGTGCCAGAAGTGGCGCGAGAACATGATCGAAGCCGCCGCTGAGTCCAGCGAAGAGCTGATGAACAAGTATCTCGAGACCGGCGAGCTGACCGAGGAAGAGATCAAGAAGGGCCTGCGTTCGCGCACCATCGCGACCGAGATCCAGCCGATGCTGTGCGGCACCGCCTTCAAGAACAAGGGCGTGCAGCGCATGCTCGACGCGGTGATCGACTTCCTGCCGTCGCCGGTGGACATCCCCCCGGTGGCCGGCACCGACGAGGACGACAAGGAAGCCACCCGCCGTGCCGACGACAGCGAGAAGTTCTCGGCGCTGGCGTTCAAGCTGATGACCGACCCGTATGTCGGCCAGTTGACCTTCGTGCGCGTCTACTCCGGCGTGCTGAAGTCGGGCGACTCCGTCTACAACCCCATCAAGGGCAAGAAAGAGCGTATCGGCCGGATTCTCCAGATGCACGCCAACCAGCGTGAAGAAATCAAGGAGATTCTGGCGGGCGACATCGCCGCTTGCGTGGGCCTGAAGGAAGTGACGACCGGCGAAACGCTGTGCGATCCGGATGCCGTGATCACCCTCGAGAAGATGGTGTTCCCCGAGCCCGTGATCTCCCAGGCGGTCGAGCCGAAGACCAAGGCCGACCAGGAGAAGATGGGTATCGCGCTGGGTCGTCTGGCTCAGGAAGATCCGTCGTTCCGCGTGCGTACGGACGAAGAGTCTGGCCAGACCATCATCTCCGGCATGGGCGAGTTGCACCTCGAAATCATCGTCGACCGCATGAAGCGCGAGTTCGGTGTCGAGGCCAACGTCGGCAAGCCGCAGGTGGCCTATCGCGAAACCATCCGCAAGGCGGTTTCCGATGTCGAAGGCAAGTTCGTGCGTCAGTCCGGTGGTAAGGGTCAGTACGGCCACGTCGTGCTGAAGGTCGAGCCGCAGGAACCGGGCAAGGGCTTCGAGTTCGTCGACGCCATCAAGGGCGGCGTGGTGCCGCGCGAGTTCATCCCCGCAGTGGAAAAGGGCCTGATCGACACGCTGCCGAACGGCGTGCTGGCCGGCTTCCCGGTGGTGGACGTCAAGGTCACGCTGACCTTCGGTTCCTACCACGAGGTGGACTCGAACGAAAACGCGTTCAAGATGGCCGCGTCGATCGGTTTCAAGGACGGTTGCCGCAAGGCCAGCCCCGTGATCCTCGAGCCGATGATGGCCGTCGAAGTCGAGACCCCGGAAGACTACGCCGGCAACGTGATGGGCGATTTGTCGTCCCGTCGCGGCATGGTGCAGGGCATGGACGACATGCCTGGCGGCGGCAAGGTCATCAAGGCCGAAGTCCCGCTGTCGGAAATGTTCGGCTACTCGACCACGCTGCGTTCGATGTCGCAAGGCCGTGCCACGTACACGATGGAGTTCAAGCACTACGCTGAAGCTCCGAAGAACGTGGCCGACGCGATCATCACCGCTCGCGGCAAGTAAGCAACACAGCATCGGTCTTCGCTGATCCGCCGCACGCTGCCAGTGGCGTGCGAGTTCGCGAGTCAGCGGAGACCTAAAACAAGTGCACTGGTTTTGCTCTTTATTCAGGAGAGATAGCAATGGCAAAAGGCAAGTTTGAACGTACCAAGCCGCACGTGAACGTCGGCACGATCGGTCACGTTGACCACGGCAAGACGACGCTGACGGCGGCGATCACGACGGTGTTGTCGACCAAGTTCGGCGGCGAAGCCAAGGCCTACGACCAGATCGACGCGGCGCCCGAAGAGAAAGCGCGCGGCATCACGATCAACACCGCCCACGTCGAGTACGAGACGGCCAACCGCCACTACGCCCACGTGGACTGCCCGGGCCACGCCGACTACGTCAAGAACATGATCACCGGTGCCGCCCAGATGGACGGCGCGATCCTGGTGTGCTCGGCCGCTGACGGCCCGATGCCCCAGACCCGCGAGCACATCCTGCTGGCGCGTCAGGTCGGTGTGCCTTACATCATCGTGTTCCTGAACAAGTGCGACATGGTCGACGACGCCGAGCTGCTCGAGCTGGTCGAAATGGAAGTGCGCGAACTGCTCAGCAAGTACGAGTTCCCCGGCGACGACACCCCGATCATCAAGGGTTCGGCCAAGCTGGCGCTGGAAGGCGACAAGGGTGAGCTGGGCGAGCAGGCCATCATGAAGTTGGCCGAAGCGCTGGACACCTACATCCCGACGCCCGAGCGTGCCATCGACGGCACCTTCCTGATGCCGGTGGAAGACGTGTTCTCGATCTCTGGCCGCGGCACCGTGGTGACCGGTCGCGTCGAGCGCGGGGTGGTCAAGGTCGGCGAAGAAATCGAAATCGTCGGCATCAAGGCCACCCAGAAGACCACCTGCACGGGCGTGGAAATGTTCCGCAAGCTGCTGGACCAGGGCCAGGCTGGCGACAACGTCGGTATCCTGCTGCGCGGCACCAAGCGTGAAGACGTCGAGCGCGGCCAAGTGCTGTGCAAGCCGGGCTCCATCAAGCCGCACACGCACTTCACCGCCGAGGTGTATGTGCTGAGCAAGGAAGAGGGCGGCCGCCACACCCCATTCTTCAACAACTACCGTCCCCAGTTCTACTTCCGTACCACGGACGTGACCGGCGCGGTGGAACTGCCGAAGGACAAGGAAATGGTCATGCCCGGCGACAACGTGACGATCACCGTCAAGCTGATCGCCCCGATCGCCATGGAAGAAGGCCTGCGCTTCGCCATCCGTGAAGGCGGCCGTACCGTCGGCGCCGGCGTGGTTGCGAAGATCATCGAGTAAGCCACTGCGTGACTTCAGCGCAGGGAGCTTCGGCTCCCTGCGCGCAGTCTCAAACACCAGCCGCACATCCAGCGGCACCGCTCTTTAGGACACCGTCATGCAAAAGCAAAAGATCCGCATCCGCCTCAAAGCGTTCGACTACAAGCTGATCGACCAGTCGGCTCTGGAAATCGTCGACACCGCCAAGCGCACCGGCGCGATCGTCAAGGGCCCCGTGCCCCTGCCCACCCGCCAGCAGCGTTTCGACATCCTGCGTTCGCCGCACGTCAACAAGACCTCGCGCGACGAGTTCGAGATCCGCACCCACCAGCGCCTGATGGACATCGTCGACCCGACCGACAAGACCGTCGACGCGCTGATGAAGCTGGACCTGCCCGCTGGCGTCGACGTCGAGATCAAGCTGCAGTAACACGCAGGACTTGACAGCTTGGGGCTATTGACATTGCGGTTGCCGCCGCAGTTGCTATAATCCTCGGCTTTTCCACAAGTGCCCACTTCGGTGGGCCTTTGTGGTTTGTAAGCAGGCACTCCCAGAGGGTGTCGCACTCGTGGTGGGCCCCGGCCCATCGCACATCAGTCAGCCCGGCCAATCGATGTCGGGCATTGGAGAAAACAATGAGTCTTAGCAATCGCCTCGGATTGCTGGGCCGCAAGGTGGGCATGATGCGCATCTTCACGGACGACGGCGACGCCGTGCCCGTGACGGTGCTCGACGTGTCGAACAACCGCGTGACCCAGGTGAAAACCGTTGAGACCGACGGCTACAGCGCCATCCAGGTGGCGTACGGAACGCGCAAAGCTTCGCGCGTCACCAAGCCGGAAGCTGGCCACCTCGCGAAAGCGGGCGTCGAAGCCGGTGAACTGCTCAAAGAATTCCGCGTGACCCCTGAAATCGCCGCCGAATACAAGGCCGGCGCCCAGGTGCCGGTGACGACGCTGTTCGCGGTCGGCCAGATGGTCGACGTGCAGGGCACGTCTATCGGCAAGGGCTTCACGGGCACCATCAAGCGCCACAACTTCGGTTCGCAGCGCGCCTCCCACGGTAACAGCCGCTCGCACAACGTGCCCGGCTCGATCTCGATGGCGCAGGACCCGGGCCGCGTGTTCCCCGGCAAGAAGATGTCGGGCCACCTTGGCGACGAAACCGTCACCACCCAGAACCTCGACATCATCCGCATCGACGAAGCCCGCCAGCTGCTGCTGGTCAAGGGCGCGGTGCCCGGCTCGAAGGGCGGCCATGTGGTCGTTCGCCCGGCCGTGAAGGTCAAGGTCAAGAAAGGGGCCCAGTAATGCAGCTCGAGCTCCTGAACGAACAAGGTCAGGCCGCCTCGAAGGTGGACGCTCCTGACACCGTGTTCGGCCGCGACTACAACGAAGCGCTCGTGCACCAGGTGGTGGTGGCTTACCAGGCGAACGCCCGTCTCGGCACCCGTGCCCAGAAGGACCGTGCGACCGTCAAGCACTCGACGAAGAAGCCGTGGCGCCAAAAGGGCACCGGCCGCGCCCGTGCCGGTATGACGTCGTCGCCGCTGTGGCGTGGAGGCGGTCGGATTTTCCCGAACAGCCCCGACGAGAACTTCAGCCAGAAGGTCAACAAGAAGATGTACCGCGCCGGCATGGCCGCCATCTTCTCGCAGCTGGCCCGTGACGGCCGCCTGGCCGTGGTCGACTCCCTCACGGTCGAGTCGCCCAAGACCAAGGCTCTGGCACAGAAGTTCAAGGCCATGGGCCTCGACTCTGTCATGGTGATCGCCGACCAGGTCGACGAAAACCTCTACCTCGCTTCGCGCAATCTGGCCAACGTGCTCGTCGTCGAGCCGCGCTACGCCGATCCGCTGTCGCTGGTCTTCTACAAGAAGGTCCTGGTGACGAAGGCCGCGATGGAGCAGCTCAAGGAGATGTTCGCATGAGCACTCTGAAATTCGATGAAGGCCGCCTGATGCAGGTGCTGGTCCAGCCGATCGTGTCCGAAAAGGCCACGGCGG
The DNA here is from genome assembly GCF_001017435.1 of Caldimonas brevitalea. Classification (NCBI taxonomy): domain Bacteria; kingdom Pseudomonadati; phylum Pseudomonadota; class Betaproteobacteria; order Burkholderiales; family Sphaerotilaceae; genus Caldimonas; species Caldimonas brevitalea. The sequence continues at coordinate 5,739,981 of NZ_CP011371.1, read as the reverse complement.
TTGCCGAAAAGCACAACCAGGTGCTGTTCAAGGTCCTGCGCGACGCCACCAAGCCCGAGATCAAGGCTGCCGTTGAACTGATGTTCAAGGTCGAGGTGGATGCCGTTCAGGTGGTGAACCAGAAGGGCAAGGTCAAGCGTTTTGGCCGCACGATCGGGCGTCGTGACAATGTCAAGAAAGCCTACGTGTCGCTGAAGGAAGGCCAAGAGCTCAACTTCTCCGGGGAGGCTGCGTAATGGCCGTCGTCAAACTCAAGCCCACCTCGCCCGGCCGTCGCGCCGTGGTGAAAGTGGTGCATTCGCACCTGCACAAGGGCGCGCCCGAGAAGTCGCTGCTCGAGCCGCAGAAGCAGAATGCGGGCCGCAACAACAACGGCCACATCACCACCCGTCACAAGGGCGGTGGCCACAAGCATCACTACCGCGTGGTCGACTTCCGTCGCAACAAGGACGGCATCCCCGCGAAAGTGGAGCGTATTGAATACGATCCGAACCGCACGGCCCACATCGCGCTGGTGTGCTATGCCGACGGCGAGCGTCGCTACATCATCGCGCCGCGTGGCTTGGAAGCTGGTGCAACCGTGCTGAGCGGCGCCGAAGCGCCGATCAAGGCGGGTAACACGCTGCCGATCCGCAACATTCCGGTGGGCTCAACTATCCATTGCATCGAGATGCTGCCCGGCAAGGGCGCGCAGATCGCGCGTTCGGCTGGCGCCTCGGCGGTGCTGATGGCCCGCGAAGGCACCTACGCTCAGGTCCGTTTGCGCTCGGGTGAAGTGCGTCGTATCCACATCGACTGCCGCGCGACCATCGGTGAAGTGTCGAACGAAGAGCACAGCCTGCGCCAGTACGGCAAGGCCGGCGCGATCCGCTGGAAGGGCATCCGTCCGACCGTTCGCGGTGTCGCGATGAACCCGGTGGATCACCCGCACGGTGGTGGCGAAGGCCGCACCGGCGAGGCGCGTGCTCCGGTGTCTCCGTGGAACACGCTCACCAAGGGCTACCGCACCCGCAACAACAAGCGCACGCAGAGCATGATCGTGTCGCGTCGCAAGAAGTAAGAGGTAGGTTATGGCTCGTTCACTCAAAAAGGGTCCGTTCGTCGACCATCACCTGCAAGGCAAGGTTGAGAAGGCGGTCGAGACCAAGGACAAGAAGCCGATCAAGACCTGGTCGCGCCGTTCCACCATCCTGCCCGAGTTCATCGGCCTGACGATTGCCGTGCACAACGGCAAGCAGCACGTGCCGGTGTACGTGACCGACCAGATGGTCGGCCACAAGCTCGGCGAGTTCGCCCTGACCCGTACGTTCAAGGGTCACCCGGCGGACAAGAAAGCAAAGCGTTAAGGAGTGGCCATGGAAACCCGTGCAAGCGTTCGCGGCGTGCGTCTGTCGGTCGACAAAGGTCGACTGGTGGCAGACCTGATCCGCGGCAAAAAGGTGGACCAGGCACTCAACATCCTGGAGTTCACGCAGAAAAAAGCTGCCGTGATCATCAAGAAGGCGCTCGAGTCCGCGATCGCCAATGCCGAGCACAACGACGGTGCCGACATCGACGAATTGAAGGTCAAGACGATCTATGTGGAGCAAGGCGCCACGCTGAAGCGTTTCACCGCACGCGCCAAGGGCCGCGGCAACCGCATCAGCAAGCCCACCTGCCACATCTTCGTGACCGTCGGCAACTGATAGGCAGACAGGAAGACTATGGGACAGAAAATCCATCCGACCGGCTTCCGGCTGCCCGTCACCCGTGCCTGGGCGTCGCGCTGGTACGCGTCGAACCGCAACTTCAGCACCATGCTGGCTGAAGACCTGCAGGTGCGTGAGTTCCTGAAGGCTCGCCTCAAGAATGCCGCGGTGTCGCGCATCCTGATCGAGCGTCCGGCCAAGAACGCCCGCATCACCATCTACTCGGCGCGTCCGGGTGTGGTGATCGGCAAGAAGGGCGAGGACATCGAGAACCTGAAGGCCGAACTGACGCGCCGCTTGGGCGTGCCGGTGGCAGTGAACATCGAAGAAGTGCGCAAGCCCGAAATCGATGCCCAGCTGATCGCCGACTCGATCACCCAGCAGCTCGAAAAGCGCATCATGTTCCGCCGCGCGATGAAGCGCGCGATGCAGAACGCGATGCGTCTCGGCGCCCAGGGCATCAAGATCATGTCCGCCGGCCGTCTGAACGGTATCGAAATCGCACGTACCGAGTGGTATCGCGAAGGCCGTGTGCCCCTGCACACCCTGCGTGCCGACATCGACTACGGCTTCTCGGAAGCGAAGACCACCTACGGCGTCATCGGCGTCAAGGTGTGGGTCTACAAGGGCGACCGTCTGGGCCGCGGCGAAGCGCCGGCTGCCAAGACCGACGAGCGTCCCGAAGACGACCGTCGCAACCGTCGTGGCCCGCGTGGTGACCGCGGCGACCGCCCGTCCGGCGATCGTCGTCCCCCGCGTGGTGGCCCTGGTGCTCGTGCTGGCGCAGGCCGCAACGAAGCCCCGGCCGATGGCAGCGACAAGCCTGCCGAGGCGACCGCTGACGCCGCGAAGGGCGCTCCCGCCGTCAAGCGCGTGCGCAAAGCCGCCACCCCGGGCTCCGGCACGGGCGAGGCGTAAGGAGAATAAAACATGTTGCAACCCGCTCGTCGCAAGTTCCGCAAGGAACAGAAGGGCCGTAACACCGGCATCGCCACCCGCGGCGCCAGTGTGTCGTTTGGCGATTTCGGCCTGAAGGCCACCGAACGTGGTCGTCTCACCGCTCGCCAGATCGAAGCGGCCCGTCGTGCGATCTCCCGTCACGTGAAGCGTGGCGGCCGCATCTGGATCCGCATCTTCCCGGACAAGCCGATTTCGCAGAAGCCGGCTGAAGTCCGTATGGGTAACGGCAAGGGCAACCCCGAGTACTACGTAGCGGAGATCCAGCCGGGCAAGGTGCTCTACGAGATCAACGGCGTCCCCGAGGCGCTGGCTCGTGAAGCCTTCCAACTGGCGTCCGCCAAGCTGCCGCTGCGCACGATCTTCGTCGCACGCCAGATCGGTACCTGATCGACGCATTCGGAGAACGTGATGAAAGCATCTGAACTGCGCAACAAGGACGTCGAAGGTCTCGAGAAGGAAGTCAAAGACCTGCTCAAGGCCCACTTCGGCCTGCGCATGCAAAAGGCGACCCAGCAGCTGGGCAACCACTCCCAGCTGAGCAAGACCCGCCGCGACATCGCTCGTGCCAAGACCATCCTGGCCGAGAAGAAGAAACAAGGAGCCGCCAAATGACGGACGCTCAAGCCGGCGAGAAGAACACCCGCACCTTCGTGGGTCGCGTGGTGAGCGACAAGCGCGCCAAGACTGTCACGGTCCTGGTCGAAAACCGCGTGAAGCACGAGCTGTACGGCAAGATCGTGGCCCGTTCCCGCAAGTACCATGCCCATGACGAAAAGGGCGAGTACAAGATGGGTGACATGGTCGAGATCGCCGAAGGTCGTCCGATCTCCAAGACCAAGTCTTGGGTCGTCACGCGCCTGATCGAGAAAGCTCGCGTCGTCTGATTGACACCCGTCGGCGCTCCGGGGCAAGCCCTGGACGCCGCACCCCGAAAGCGGTCGTGCGCCATACTGGCGCCCGGCCGTTTTTCATTTCCGGTCGGTTTTTTTTGCTACCCAGGAGGAGAGGTTCATCATGTTGAAAGTCGGAGACAAGCTGCCCGCCGGCACGCTGCAGGAGTTCATCGAAGTCGAAGGCGACGGCTGCTCGCTCGGCCCCAACAGCTTCGACATCCAGCAGGCCACCGCCGGCAAGACCATCGCGATCTTCGCGTTGCCCGGCGCCTTCACGCCGACCTGCTCGGCGCAGCACGTGCCGGGGTATGTCGAACAGGCGGACGCCTTCAAGGCGGCCGGTGTGGACGAGATCTGGTGCGTGTCGGTCAACGATGCCTTCGTGATGGGCGCCTGGGGCCGTGACCAGAAGACCTCCGGCAAGGTGCGCATGATGGCCGACGGTAGCGGCGAATTCGCCAAGGCGACCGGCCTGACGCTCGACCTCACCGCCCGCGGCATGGGGGTGCGCTCGCAGCGGTACTCGATGCTGGTCGTGGACGGCGTCGTGAAGTCGCTCAATGTCGAGGCGCCGGGCAAGTTCGAAGTCAGCGGTGCCGACAAGTTGTTGGAGCAGGCCCGGCAACTGCGCGCCTGAGGCGGTGATCGGCCGACCCTGGGCCGCGCACTCCTGCTGCCCGATGTCAGCGTGTTGACATCGGGTTTTCCATCCCTCATAATTCGCAGCTTCGCCGGAATCCGGGTGGATGCGGCCATTTCCTCATTGATGGGTCCAGCAGCAACTAGTCGCTGCTGACTCGTGGTGCAGGGTGGCACAGCCTCCAACACGAGCCGGCTTCGCCCAGTGGCCGGGCTCGCTCGGTCTGAACGGGCCCAAGACTGACCGCGTTGTTTCCTGTGATGGGCACAGGGGGCTCAGCGGGAAAAGTTGGGGACATACATGATTCAAATGCAATCGCGACTGGACGTCGCCGACAACACTGGCGCGAAGTCCGTCATGTGTATCAAGGTGCTCGGTGGTTCCAAGCGTCGTTACGCCGGTATCGGCGACATCATCAAGGTGAGCATCAAGGAAGCAGCGCCGCGTGGCCGCGTCAAGAAGGGCGAGGTCTACAGTGCCGTGGTCGTGCGTACGGCCAAGGGCGTGCGCCGCCAAGATGGTTCGCTGATCAAGTTCGACGGCAACGCTGCGGTGCTGCTGAACAACAAGCTGGAGCCGATCGGCACCCGCATCTTCGGCCCGGTGACGCGTGAACTGCGTACCGAGCGCTTCATGAAGATCGTGTCGCTGGCTCCGGAAGTTCTCTGAGCTGCGAGCGAGGACAGGCCATGAACAAAATTCGTAAAGGCGACCAGGTCATCGTTCTGACCGGTCGCGACAAGGGCAAGCGCGGCACCGTGTCCGCGCGCATCGATGAAGACCATCTGGTGGTCGAAGGCGTCAACGTCGTCAAGAAGCACGTGCGCCCCAACCCGATGAAGGGCACGACCGGTGGCATCGTCGACAAGACCATGCCCATCCACCAGTCGAACATCGCCATCTTCAACCCCGCTTCCGGCAAGGCCGATCGCGTTGGCATCAAGCTCCTCGAAGACGGCAAGAAGGTTCGCGTCTTCAAGTCGAGCGGCGAAGAGATCAAGGCTTAAAGGGGTTCGAGATGGCTCGTTTGCAAGAGTTTTACCGCGAAAAAGTGGTGCCGAACCTGGTGCAGAAGTTCGGCTACAAGTCGGTGATGGAAGTGCCGCGTATCACCAAGATCACGCTCAACATGGGTGTGAGCGAGGCGGTGGCGGACAAGAAGGTGATGGACAACGCCGTCGGCGACCTCACCAAGATCGCCGGCCAGAAGCCTGTGGTCACCAAGTCCCGCAAGGCAATCGCCGGCTTCAAGATCCGCGACGGGGTGCCCATCGGCTGCATGGTCACGCTGCGTGGCGTCCAGATGTATGAATTCCTGGACCGCTTCGTGACCGTGGCGCTGCCCCGCGTGCGTGACTTCCGCGGTATTTCGGGTCGTTCGTTCGATGGTCGCGGCAACTACAACGTCGGCGTCAAAGAACAGATCATCTTCCCCGAGATCGAGTACGACAAGGTCGACGCCCTGCGCGGCCTGAATATCAGCATCACCACGACGGCGAAGACCGATGACGAGTGCAAGGCGCTCCTCGCGGAATTCCGTTTCCCGTTCAAGAACTGAGGTGGTTCGTGGCTAAAGTTTCGATGAAGCAGCGCGAGCAAAAGCGCGCCGACCTGGTCGCGAAGTTCGCCAAGAAGTATGCCGAACTGAAGGCGATCGCCAACGACGCCAAGAAGTCGGACGAAGAGCGTTATCTCGCCCGTCTGGAGCTGCAGAAGCTCCCGCGCAACGCCAACCCGACGCGTCAGCGCAACCGTTGCGGCCTGACCGGTCGTCCGCGCGGCACGTTCCGCAAGTTCGGCCTCGCCCGTAACAAGATCCGCGAATTGGCTTTCGAAGGCGACATCCCCGGTGTCGTCAAGGCCAGCTGGTAATCGGCCCGACAGGAGAATCCTATGAGCATGAGTGATCCTATCGCCGATATGCTGACCCGCATTCGCAACGCTCAGACCGTTGAGAAGGCCAGCGTCTCGATGCCTGCTTCGAAGCTGAAAGTGGCGATCGCCCAAGTCCTGAAGGACGAAGGTTATATCGACGGTTTCGCGGTGCGTGGTGAAGAAGCCAAGCCGCAACTCGAGATTTCGCTGAAGTACTACGCCGGTCGTCCGGTGATCGAGCGCCTGGAGCGCGTGAGCCGCCCCGGCTTGCGTATCTACAAGGGCCGCCACGACATTCCGCAGGTCATGAATGGCCTCGGCGTGGCGATCGTGACGACGCCCAAGGGTGTGATGACCGACCGCAAAGCACGTCAAGCCGGTATCGGCGGCGAAGTGCTGTGCTACGTCGCCTGATCGAGGGAGGCTAAGAAATGTCCCGCGTTGGAAAAATGCCGGTCGCCGTCCCGCAAGGCGTGGATGTGGCGATCACGGCCGAACAGATCAGCGTCAAAGGTTCGCTGGGCACCCTGGTGCGCCAAACGAACCAGCTGGTCACGGTCAAGAATGAAGGCGGCAAGCTGACGTTCACCCCGGTGAACGACTCGGCGGCAGCCAATGCGATGTCCGGCACGATGCGTGCGCTCGTCGCGAACATGGTCAACGGTGTCACCAAGGGCTTCGAGAAGAAGCTGAACTTGGTGGGCGTGGGTTATCGCGCCCAAGCCCAAGGCCAGAAGCTGAACCTGCAAGTTGGCTACTCTCACCCGGTGGTGAAGGAAATGCCGGCAGGTATCAAGGTGGAAACCCCGACGCAAACCGAAATCCTGATCAAGGGTTCCGACCGTCAGGTGGTGGGCCAGATCGCCGCTGAAGTGCGTGCCTTCCGTCCGCCCGAGCCCTACAAGGGCAAGGGGATCCGCTATTCCGACGAGAAGGTCTCTATCAAAGAGACCAAGAAGAAGTAAGGAGCCGCGAGATGTTGACCAAGAAAGAACAGCGCCTGCGCCGCTCCCGCCAGACCCGTGTCCGCATTGCGGAACTGCGTGTCGCGCGCCTGACGGTGTTTCGCTCGAACACGCACATCTATGCCAGCGTGATTTCCGAAGACGGCCAGAAGGTCCTCGCGACCGCCTCGACCGCCGAGAAGGAAGTTCGCGAGCAGCTGGGTGGTGCCGGCAAGGGCGGCAACGTGAACGCAGCCTCGATCGTTGGCAAGCGCATCGCCGAGAAGGCGAAGGCTGCTGGCGTCGAGAAAGTGGCGTTCGACCGCGCTGGTTTCGCCTTCCATGGCCGGGTCAAGGCCCTGGCCGAGGCGGCCCGCGAAGGCGGCCTGCAGTTCTAAGCGCAAGACCTCAAGGAATCTGAAATGGCAAAGTTTCAACCGAAGGTGGCCGACGAAGGCCGCGACGACGGTCTGCGCGAGAAGATGATCGCCGTGAACCGCGTCACCAAGGTGGTGAAGGGCGGCCGTATCCTCGGTTTCGCTGCACTGACCGTGGTCGGCGACGGCGATGGCCGCATCGGCATGGGCAAGGGCAAGGCGCGTGAAGTGCCGGTCGCTGTCCAGAAGGCGATGGAGCAGGCCCGCCGCAACATGATCAAGGTGAGCCTGAAGAACGGCACGCTGCACCACAAGGTGAACGGCGAGCACGGTGCGGCCAAGGTGCTGATGGCGCCGGCTCCCGCCGGTGCCGGCATCATCGCCGGTGGTCCGATGCGTGCAGTGTTCGAGGTGATGGGCGTGACCGACATCGTGGCCAAGAGCCATGGTTCGACCAACCCCTACAACATGGTGCGCGCGACGCTGAATGCGCTGACCAACTCGACCACGCCGTCCGAGATCGCTGCCAAGCGCGGCAAGACCGTTGAAGAAATCTTCAGCTGAAAGCCAGGAGCAACATCATGGCGGATGACAAGAAAACTCTGAAGGTCAAGCTGGTTCGCAGCCCGATCGGCACCCGTGCCGATCACCGCGCCACGGTGCGCGGCCTCGGTCTGCGCGGCATGAACAGCGAGTCCGTGCTGGAAGACACCCCGGCGGTGCGCGGCATGATCAACAAGGTGAGCTACCTGGTCAAGGTGCTCTGAAGCGGCTGAGGACAAGATGCAACTCAATACCATCAAGCCGGCAGCTGGCGCCAAGCACGCCAAGCGCCGCGTGGGCCGGGGTATCGGTTCCGGTCTGGGCAAGACGGCGGGTCGTGGCCACAAGGGTCAGAAGTCGCGCGCCGGTGGCTACCACAAGGTGGGCTTCGAAGGCGGCCAGATGCCGCTGCAGCGTCGCCTGCCCAAGCGTGGCTTCAAGTCGCAACTGCTGAAGTTCAACGCCGAGATCCGTTTGTCGGACCTCGAGCGCCTGGATGCGGCCGAAGTCGATCTGATCGCGCTGAAGCAAGCGGGCCTGGTTCCTGAGTTGGCCAAGAACGTCAAGGTGATCGCTGCCGGTCAATTGACGAAGAAGGTCGCTCTCAAGGGGATCGGCGCGACGGCAGGTGCCAAGGCCGCCATCGAGGCAGCCGGCGGCTCCCTGGCCGAGTGACGGTTCAGCGTCGCAACCGGCTCTAGGACACACACCCAGTGGCAACCAACGCACCTCAGCTGGCCAAAACCGGGAAGTTCGGCGACTTGCGTCGCCGGCTGATCTTCCTGGTGATGGCGCTCGTGGTCTACCGGATCGGCGCGCACATTCCCGTGCCGGGCATTGATCCGACGCAGCTGCAGCAGCTCTTCAAGAGCCAGCAAGGCGGCATCCTGAGTCTGTTCAACATGTTCTCCGGCGGAGCGCTGTCGCGTTTCACGGTGTTCGCGTTGGGCATCATGCCGTACATCTCTGCATCGATCATCATGCAGCTGATGAGCTACGTGGTGCCCTCGCTGGAGCAGCTCAAGAAGGAAGGCGAAGGCGGTCGACGCAAGATCACCCAGTACACCCGCTACGGGACGCTGGGCCTGGCGTTGTTCCAGTCGCTGTCGATCGCGATCGCGCTCGAAAGCTCGCCGGGGTTGGTGCTGGCGCCGGGTTTCGGCTTCCGCATCAGCGCGATGATCAGCCTGACGGCTGGCACGATGTTCTTGATGTGGCTGGGTGAGCAGATCACCGAGCGCGGCCTGGGCAACGGCATCTCGATCCTGATCTTCGGCGGTATCGCGGCGGGCCTGCCCAGCGCGATCGGCGGACTGTTCGAGTTGGTGCGTACCGGGGCGATGCACGAAGTCGTCGCGCTGTTGATCATCGTCGTGATCGGCGCGGTGACCTACGGTGTGGTGTTCGTCGAGCGTGGTCAGCGCAAGATCCTCGTCAACTATGCGAAGCGGCAGGTCGGCAACAAGGTTTACGGGGGTCAGTCCTCGCACCTGCCGCTGAAGCTGAACATGGCTGGCGTGATCCCGCCGATCTTCGCGTCGTCGATCATCCTGTTGCCGGCCACCGTCGTGAGCTGGTTCAGCAGCGGTGACAGCCTGCGCTGGTTGAAGAACATTGCCGACGCGCTGCATCCGGGCCAGCCCGTGTATGTGATGTTGTATGCGGCTGCGATCATCTTCTTCTGCTTCTTCTACACGGCGCTGGTGTTCAACAGCCGTGAGACGGCAGACAACCTGAAGAAGAGCGGCGCGTTCATCCCTGGGATCCGTCCTGGCGACCAGACTGCGCGATACATTGACCGCATCCTGTCTCGGCTGACGCTGGCCGGTGCGATCTACATCACGCTGGTCTGCTTGCTGCCGGAGTTCCTGATCCTCAAGTACAACGTCCCGTTCTACTTCGGCGGCACGTCGCTGCTGATCATCGTGGTCGTGACGATGGACTTCTGGGCGCAGGTGCAGTCGTATGTGATGTCGCAGCAGTACGAGTCGCTGCTGAAGAAGGCAAATTTCAAGGCCGGCTGAGCCGGTTCAACGAACGCGAACAGACGAAGACGCAATGGCGAAAGACGACGTCATTCAGATGCAGGGCGAGATCCTCGAGAACTTGCCCAATGCAACGTTTCGCGTGAAGTTGGAGAACGGGCATGTCGTGCTCGGTCATATCTCCGGAAAGATGCGGATGCACTACATCCGCATCCTCCCCGGCGACAAGGTGACCGTGGAGCTGACGCCCTACGATTTGAGTCGAGCTCGCATCGTGTTCCGAGCGAAGTGAGCGGCACTGTTCATACTCGGAATATCGCGATCGTTCATCGGGCCGCTGGTCGGCGTAGCGAGCAACAAAGGTCAAGGAGAAGACCATGAAAGTTTCGGCATCCGTCAAAAAGATCTGCCGCAATTGCAAGATCATCCGTCGCAACGGCGTGGTTCGCGTGATTTGCACCGACCCGCGTCACAAGCAACGCCAGGGCTGATCGGGACACGATCATCCTGATGAACGCGAATTAGAGGACCCACATGGCACGTATTGCTGGTATCAATATTCCGCCCCAAAAGCATGCGGAAATCGGTTTGACCTCGATCTACGGGATCGGTCGCACCACGGCGCAGAAGATCTGCGACGCCGTCGGCATCGCCTACAGCAAGAAGATCAAGGACCTGACCGACGCTGATCTGGAAAAGATCCGTGAAGAGGTGGGTCGTCTGACGATCGAAGGCGACCTGCGCCGCGAAACGACGATGAACATCAAGCGATTGATGGACCTCGGCTGCTACCGCGGTTTCCGTCATCGCCGCGGGCTGCCGATGCGCGGCCAGCGCACCCGCACGAACGCCCGGACCCGCAAGGGCCCGCGCAAGTCCGGCGTGCAGCTGAAGAAATAAGCCGCCGAACGAGCTGATTGAAAGAAGGTCACCATGGCTAAAGCACCTGCGAATACCGCCGCTCGGCGTGTGAGCAAGAAGATCCGCAAGAACATTGCGGACGGTATTGCTCACGTGCACGCGTCGTTCAACAACACCATCATCACGATCACCGACCGCCAGGGCAACGCGCTGTCCTGGGCTTCCAGCGGTGGCCAGGGTTTCAAGGGCTCGCGCAAGTCCACGCCGTACGCTGCCCAGGTGGCGGCCGAAGTGGCGGGTCGTGCGGCTCAAGAACAAGGCATCAAGAATCTCGACGTCGAGATCAAGGGCCCCGGCCCGGGTCGTGAGTCGTCGGTGCGTGCGCTGGCCGCGCTGGGCATCCGGATCAACATGATCTCGGACGTCACGCCGATCCCGCACAACGGCTGCCGCCCCCAGAAGCGTCGCCGTATCTAATATAATTTCGAGCTTTCCGTTCGCCGGCCGGTGTGAAAACGCCGGGCCGGCGGTTTCGTTGAAGCCCACCGTCTGCGCGTTTCGAAGAATTCTTTGACCTGCAGCGCCAGACTCGCGTGACCAGCGGCCAAGGCCGCGGACACGTCAGACATCAGAGGAAGCACTCAAGTGGCACGTTACCTCGGCCCGAAGGCCAAACTTTCCCGCCGCGAAGGCACGGACCTTTACCTGAAGAGCGCCCGGCGCGCGATCGGCGACAAGGCCAAGTTCGATTCCAAGCCCGGCCAGCACGGCCGCACCTCGGGTTCCCGCACCTCGGACTTCGGTCTGCAGCTGCGCGAGAAGCAGAAGGTCAAGCGCATGTATGGCGTGCTGGAGCGTCAGTTCCGCCGCTATTTCGCCGAGGCCGAGCGTCGCCGCGGCAACACTGGCGCCAACCTGCTGCTGATCCTCGAGTCGCGCCTGGACAACGTGGTCTACCGCATGGGCTTCGGCTCGACCCGTGCGGAAGCCCGCCAGCTGGTGTCGCACAAGGGCATCACGGTCAATGGCGAAGTGGTGAACATCCCGTCGTACCTGGTCAAGGCTGGTGACGTGGTCGCCGTGCGTGAAAAAGCCAAGAAGCAGCTGCGCATCCAGGACGCCTACAAACTGGCCGAGCAGATCGGTCTGCCGGCCTGGGTGCAGGTCGACGGCACCAAGCTCGAAGGCGTGTTCAAGAAGGCTCCGGACCGCGACGAATTCGGCGCCGAGATCAACGAATCGCTGATCGTCGAGTTGTACTCGCGTTGATCGTTTCCCCTTCGCGGAACCCGCAAACGCCTGGCAGTGGCCGGGCGTGGGCGGGTTTTGCCGTGTTCCGGTCCTGGAGGGGTGCTGTACGCCCCCCAGGTGGTCCATCAGCCTTATCGGTGTAACGAGCCGAGGGTATTGACAGGAAGACCTCATGCAAACCAATCTGCTGAAACCCAAAGCCATCAACGTGGAGCCGCTGGGCGGCCACCGCGCGAAGGTCACGCTCGAGCCGTTCGAGCGCGGCTACGGCCACACGCTGGGCAATGCGCTGCGTCGTGTGCTGCTGTCGTCGATGGTGGGTTACGCGCCGACCGAAGTGACGATCGCGGGTGTGCTCCACGAGTACTCGACGATCGACGGCGTGCAGGAAGACGTCGTGCACATCATGCTGAACCTCAAGGGGGTGGTGTTCCGCCTGCACAACCGCGAGGAAGTCACGCTGGTGCTGCGCAAGGAAGGCGAGGGCGCCGTCACCGCCGGTGATATCCAGACGCCGCACGACGTCGAGATCATCAACCCGGACCACGTGATCGCCCACCTGTCGCAAGGCGGCAAGCTGGACATGCAGATCAAGGTCGAGAAGGGCCGTGGTTATGTCCCCGGCAACCTGCGCCGTTTCGGTGACGAGCCGACCAAATCGATCGGCCGCATCGTGCTGGACGCTTCGTTCTCGCCGGTCAGGCGTGTCAGCTACACCGTCGAAAGCGCCCGCGTCGAGCAGCGCACCGACCTCGACAAGCTGGTGATGGAGATCGAAACCAACGGCGCCATTTCGCCCGAGGAAGCGATCCGCGCATCGGCCAAGATCCTGGTCGAGCAGTTGGCCGTGTTCGCACAGCTGGAAGGCAGCGAGATTGCCGCGTTCGACCAGCCGGCGCAACGCAGCCAGCAGTTCGACCCGATCCTGCTGCGCCCGGTCGACGAGCTCGAACTGACGGTGCGCTCGGCCAACTGCCTGAAGGCCGAGAACATCTATTACATCGGCGATTTGATCCAGCGCACCGAGACCGAGCTGCTCAAGACCCCGAACCTGGGTCGCAAGTCGCTCAATGAAATCAAGGAAGTGCTGGCTTCGCGCGGCCTCACGCTGGGCGTGCGGCTCGAGAACTGGCCGCCGTCCGGCCTCGACAAGCGTTAAAAAATCGGGGTGTCGGCTGCAGGCCGGCACCCCGTCGCCCCGGCCACCGAGCCGGGGTGATGTGCAACCCCCGGTACCTGATCCGGCCGGGGTTCAATAAAGAAAGGAAAGCACCATGCGTCACCGTCACGGCCTTCGCAAACTCAACCGCACCTCCGAGCACCGCCTGGCGATGCTCCGCAACATGGCCAACTCGCTGATCGAGCACGAGGCCATCAAGACCACGGTGCCCAAGGCCAAGGAACTGCGTCGCGTCGTCGAGCCGCTGATCACCCTCGGCAAGGAGCCGACCGTCGCCAACAAGCGCCTGGCGTTCTCGCGCCTGCGCAACCGCGACAACGTCGTGAAGCTGTTCGAAGTCCTGGGCCCGCGTTTCAACGCTCGCCCGGGCGGCTACACGCGCATCCTGAAGATGGGTTTCCGCGTCGGCGACAACGCCCCGATGGCCTACGTCGAGCTGGTCGACCGTCCCGAGGCGACCGAAGCCGAAGGCGCTGAAGCCGCCGCCGAATAAGGCAGTAGCAGCAGCATCCGCTGCCGCAACCGATCAAGGCCAGCCTCGTGCTGGCCTTTTTCATGGCCGGCTCTCGCCCACCGGACGAAAGGCAAGCCCCGACACGCCAAAGGGAGCGGCACTTTGGCACACTCGCAAGCCATGTCCTCCTCTGCTGCCGTTGTGCTGTTCAAAGTCGACCGCCTGACCAAGCGCTTCGGCGCCAACACCGTCGTCGACGACCTGTCGTTCGAAATCCGTGCCGGCGAATGCCTCGGGGTCATCGGCCCCAACGGCGCCGGCAAGACCACCACCATCCGCATGTGCCTCGGCCTCACCGCGCCCGACAGCGGCAGCATCGACGCCTTTGGGCTGTCGCTGCCAGCCCAGGCGCGCGAAGCCAAGGCGCGCATCGGCGTCGTGACGCAGTTCGACAGCCTCGACCCCGATTTCACCTGCGCCGAGAACCTGAAGGTCTACAGCAGCTACTTCGGGCTGACCGGGCGCGCCGTCGAGGAACGCGTGCCGCAGCTGCTCGAATTCGCCGCGCTGCAGGCCAAGGCGAATGCCAAGCCCGGCGAACTGTCGGGCGGCATGCGGCGGCGCCTCAGCCTGGGCCGCGCGCTGGTCAACAACCCCGATCTGCTGTTGCTCGACGAGCCGACCACCGGCCTCGACCCCCAAGCCCGCCACCTGATGTGGGACCGACTCAAGGTGCTGCTGCAGCAGGGCAAGTCCATCCTGCTCACCACGCACTTCATGGACGAGGCCGAGCGCCTGTGCGACCGGCTGCTGGTGCTCGACCACGGCCGCAAGATCGCCGAAGGCACGCCGCGCGGCCTGATCGCCGAACACCTCGAAAGCGACGTGATCGAGGTCTACGGCGACGGCGCCAAGCAGGTGGCCGAGCGCTACCGGTCGTTCGCGCAGCGTGTCGAGACCAGCGGCGAGACCGTGTTTTTCTACCTGAGCCAGCCCAAACCCTTGCTCGACGCGCTGTCGTCCGAGCACAGCGTGCGTTACCTGCACCGCCCTGCCAATCTGGAAGACCTGTTCCTCAAGCTCACCGGCCGGCAGATCCGCGACGACGCGTGAGCGCCTCGCCCGCCTCCGGCCTCTACCTCGAAGGACCTCCGCCATGCTGATTTCGCTCTATGCCGCGCCGCGCCTGTCGCCGCGCATCTGGCCCGTGGTCAAGCGCAACCTGCTGGTCTGGCAGAAGCTCGCGGTGCCGAGCCTGATCGGCAACATCGCCGAGCCGCTGATCATCCTGGTGGCCTTCGGCTACGGCCTCGGCTCGCTGGTCGGCGAGGTGCAGGGCCTGCCCTACATCCTGTTCCTCGCGTCGGGCAGCATCTGCATGAGCGCGATGAACGCCGCCTCGTTCGAAGCGCTGTATTCCGCCTTCTCGCGCATGCACGTGCAAAAGACCTGGGACGGCATCATGAACGCGCCGGTCGCGCTCGACGACATCGTGCTGGCCGAGATGCTGTGGGCGGCGCTGAAGGCCTTGTTCTCGGCCATCGCGATCGCGCTGGTGCTGGCGGTGCTCGGCATCAGCCGGGAGCCGACGCTGCTGTTGGCACTGCCGGTGTTGTTCCTGGTCGGCATCACCTTCTCGTCGATCGCGCTGGTGTTCAATGCGCTGGCCAAGGGCTACGACTTCTTCACCTACTACTTCACGTTGGTGCTGACGCCGATGACCTTCATGTCCGGCATCTATTTCCCGCTCGACCAACTGCCCGGCTGGCTCCAACTGCTGTCGCGCGCGCTGCCGCTGAGCGCCGCGGTCGAACTGGTGCGCCCGCTCGTGATCGGCCACTGGCCGCCCGACGTGCTGCGCCCCTTGGCCGTGCTGCTCGCGTACGCTGTGGTCGGCTACTACGTTGCCTTGGTGCTGACGCGCCGGCGGTTCTTCAAGTCCTAAAGTCATCGATACCGACCGAAGGAGCACGCTCATGTTGAACCGCCGCGTCTCGGACGACACGCCCTTGCTCGCATTGAGCACGGTCGACGACGAAGCCGTCGCCCGCTCGCTCGCTCGCGAACTGCTCGACGCCGAACTCGTCACCTGCGTCAACCTCGTGCCGGGCGTCACCTCGATGTACCGGTGGCAGGGCCGCATCGAAGAAAGCCGCGAATGGCTGCTGCTGCTCAAGACCTCGTCGTCACGCTGGCCGGCGCTCAAGCAACGCCTGCCCGCGCTGCATCCCTACGACGTGCCCGAACTCATCGCGACCGAGATCGTCGACGGGCTGGAACCCTATTTGCGCTGGCTGGTCTCAGCAGGGAAGGAGTGAGCAAACAATGATGCGCGCAAGGGGTTGGAGGGCCGCACTCGCGGCCGGGGTGGGCGTGCTGCTGTCGGCGACGCTGGCGGTAGCGGCAGAAGAAGACGATTTTCTCGAACCCGAGCAGGCGTTCCGCTTCTCGGCCCGTGCGCTCGACGATCGCAGCGTCGAGGTCAGCTTCGAGGTGGCGCCCGGCTACTACATGTACCGCGAGCAGTTCAAGTTCGCGGGAGCGCCCGCCGTCACGCTCGGCACGCCCGAGATCCCTCCCGGCAAGGTCAAGTACGACGACACCTTCAAGAAAGACGTCGAGACACACCGCGGGCGCGTCGCGATCCGCATCCCGGTGACACTGGCACAAGGCCCGTTCCTGCTGAGCGTGACCAGCCAGGGCTGCGCCGACAAGGGCTTGTGTTACCCGCCGATGGAGCAGCACGCCGAAGTACGCCTGGCGGGCTTTGGCGGCGGCAGCAACAGCGTGACCGTGGTGAACGAGCCGTCGGCCCGCCCTGGAGGCGGTGTGCGCTCACTGCTGGCGGGTGTGCTGGGGCGGAGCACCGGCAGTGGCGGCAGCTCGACGGGCAGCAGCGCCGGGCAGGCCGCTGTCGAAAACAGCAGCAGCAGCAACGGCACCACCGACAACACCGGTAGCCCTCCCGGGGCCGGCGCGCCCGGCAAGGTGCTGGCGGCACCGACCGCCGAACAACTCGTCAACACCCCGTCGCCCACCGCCACCGAGGGCATCGAAAGCGCGTTGCAATCGGGCTGGCTGCCGGCCGTGGCGCTGGTGTTTTTCGTGGCCGGCGTGCTGTTGTCGCTGACGCCGTGCGTGTTGCCGATGTTGCCCATTCTGTCGTCCATCATCGTCGGCCAGGCCGAGGGCGGTGAACGCGTCAGCCGCAGCCGCGGTGCGGTGTTGGCCGCCAGCTACTCGCTCGGCATGGCACTCGTCTACACCGCCTTCGGCATCGCCGCCGGCCTGGCCGGCGAAGGCCTCGCCGCCTCGCTTCAGACGCCCGCCGTGCTCGGCGCTTTCGCAACCCTGCTGGTGCTGCTGTCGCTGTCGATGTTCGGCTTCTACGACCTGCAGCTGCCGAGCGGCTTGCGCCAGGGCCTCGCACGAGCCTCGGGCCGGCTGCGCGGTGGCCAACTGCTCGGAGTGTTCCTGATGGGCGGCCTGTCGGCCCTCATCGTCAGCCCCTGCGTCGCGGCACCGCTGGCCGGCGCGCTGGTCTACATCAGCCAGACCCGTGACGTCGTGCTAGGCGGCCTGGCCTTGTTCATGCTCGCCGCCGGCATGAGCGTGCCGCTGCTGTTGATCGGTGCTTCCGCCGGCCGGTGGCTGCCGCGCAGCGGGGCCTGGATGGAGCACGTCAAACACTTCTTCGGGGCGCTGCTGCTGGCGGTCGCGCTCTGGATGCTGCAGCCCGTGCTGCCCGGCTGGGCGGCGATGGGGTTGTGGGGTGTGCTGCTGCTGGTGAGCGCCGTCTATCTGCGGGTTTTTGACCCGCTGCATGGCGGCGCCAGGGGCAGCGCCAAATTGCTCAAGGGCCTGGGCGTGGTGCTGGCCGTGCTGGGCGTGCTGCAGCTGATCGGCGCCGCCTCGGGCGGGAACGACCCGGCGCAACCGCTCCAGCACCTGGCGGCAGGTGGTGACGACAACGGGCCCAACCCGGCGACAGCGCTGCCCGCCTTCCGCAAGGTGGCCAGCGTGGCCGAGCTCGACCAGGTGCTCGCCACGGCCCAACGTCCCGTGATGCTCGACTTCTACGCCGACTGGTGTGTCTCCTGCAAAGAGATGGAGCGCTACACCTTCGCCGACCCGCGCGTACGCGACAAGCTCGCGTCGGCCTTGCTGCTCAAGGCCGACGTGACCCGCAACAGCGCCGAAGACCGCGCCCTGCTGAAGCGGTTCGGCCTGTTCGGCCCGCCGGGCACTCTGTTCTTCGATGCACAAGGACAGGAGGTGAGGGCGGCACGTGTGATCGGCTTCCAGTCCGCCGATCGCTTCCTGCAGTCGCTCACCGCGGCAGGGCTTTGATCCCAGCCGGCCTGCGTTTCATTTTCACTAGGGGCTGGCGCACAAAGAAGAACATATGCTATAGTCTCACTTCTCTGCCGCGGGGTGGAGCAGTCTGGTAGCTCGTTGGGCTCATAACCCAAAGGTCGTAGGTTCAAATCCTGCCCCCGCAACCAAATACAATGAGTCAAACGCCAACCCTTCGGTTGGCGTTTTGCTTTGGGCGTCGCCTGCCGCGAGGGCCGCTATAGGCGTCGCCCCCCGTCGCCGCGCTGTTCCTCGGCGATGGTCCGAGCACTCCTTCCTGCCCGACCCGGTGAAACCGCGTCGCCCGACCTACCGGTCGACGCGCCGCGATGGGCTGAGCCACGGGTAAACCCGTGGGAACAACCCTTGCTCAGCACCACCTCATGGTTCACTGCTGACCCGGGTTTGCCCATGCCTTCCAAGCTGCTGACAGTCTGCGAAGCCGTCACCGCCGGCGCTCGGGTCGCGCTGCCGGCCGCGCTGGCCAAGGGTCTGGCCCTGCTGAATGACTACCTCGGCCCGACCGCTCGCTTCGAGAGCGACGCCGTTGCCTTGCGCCACCGGCTCGATCGCCTGTTGCGTATTGCAGTGCAACACACGCCCAGCGGTTGCCTTTTGTTCACGACCGAGGTTCGTGAGGGTCCGGCCGGGCGTTGGGTGGCCGAAACGCAGATCGCCGCCACAGGTTTGCAGCTGACGGCGGCGCACCTGGCCGCGGCACTGCCGGAGGGCGCGCCGATCGAGACCGAGGGGCCGGCGCCGGACGATCCCGAGCAAATGGTCACGACCCGCGCGCTGTGCCCTGAGAGCGGCGCCTTTATCTTCGTCGCCACCAAGCCGGTCGAAGGCACCCTGGTGCTGGTGCACTACCCGGTCGAGCCTGCGCCCGACGATGCTCAGCGGGTGCGGGACGCCCAAGGCGCCATGGCCTGGCTGGTGGCCGACCACCCGTTGGCCTTCGGCACGCTGACGCAGCAACTGCACCGCCTCGGCTGGCGCACCCGCCGCTTCCCGTCGGTCGCAGCGGCCGCGGCCGCCCTCGACGAGATCCCCGTCACACGTCGGCCGGCGCTGGTGGTCGGCATGCAGTCCTATGGTGTGCGGCGGGACGACCTGCAGCAGTTGGCGCAGCACCTGCCCGATGCCGACGTCGTGCTGGGCTACGAACTGACCGGCCTGCACGACCCGGTGCCCAGCGGTCACCGGCTGCAGGCCATGCCCTTGCCCTTGAGCCCGCTCGACCTGTTCGCCCTCACACGGCGCGCGCTGCAACACGCGAGTAGCCGGGCCATGGGCGGCGCCGCGGCCGAGTCGCTGCCCTGCGGTACGTCGGGCCCGCGCGTGCTGGTGGTGGACGACAACCCCGTCAACCGGCTGCTCGCCTCGGAAATGCTGCGCACCCTGGGCTACCAACCCGACGCGGTGGTGAACGGCGCGGAGGCCGTGCGGCGTTGTGAAGAGAGCGCACCGAGTGCCGTGCTGATGGACGTGCAGATGCCGGCGATGGACGGCCTGGCCGCGACCCGTCGGCTGCGAGCCCTGCAGGCGGAAGGTGAGCTGCCTCGCTTTCCCATCCTGGCCGCCACCGCCTACTCCAGCGGCGCTGACGAGCAGGCTTGCCTGGCGGCCGGCATGGACGCCTACCTCACCAAACCACTCGACCTGACGCGGCTGCTGTCCGAACTGCAGCGTGTGACGGGCGGGGTGGGCGGCGCCGCTTCGACCACGCCGCTCGCGCCCGGGGCGTGAAGCGGCTATGACCGACCGGCCCGCAAGCGGTGACCGACGCGAAAGCGATGCGAGGCTGACCTCCGGCCTGCCCGAGCCTGCCTCAGGGCGTCGGCGGCTGCCATCCGGTCCAGCGTGACAGCACGGCCTGCAGCGCCGGGAACATGAAGGGTTTGACCAGCACGTCGTCCATGCCGGCGTCGAGGCAGGCCTGGGTCTCGTGCTCCATCGCACTGCCGGTCAGGGCCACGATGGGCACCGGCGCTGTCGCCTGATCGGCTTCCCACTGCCGGATGGCTCGAGTCGCCTCGAGCCCGCTCATCACCGGCATATGGAAGTCCATCAGGATCAGGTCGTAGCGGCCCGCCTGCGCCGCGCGTGCCGCCGCGTCGCCGTCTCGCACCACGCGCACGGAGCAACCAAAGGCGCTCAGCACCGCCTCGGCTAGGGCGGCGTTGGTGGCGTCGTCCTCGGCCACCAGGATGCTAAGAGCTTTGGTAGACGCACGTGTCATGTCCGTCGATCGGAAAAGTAAAGAACAGGTGTAGGAACCAGGCAAACGTCGCTCCCAGCCTTGCACGTCGCGGCCGCCCCGCCTTGACGGAGCGTAGTGGCGCGGGGCAAGGCGCGCGGGGCACGACGGTGCAGAACCATATCGACAGAAAAAGGAAAAATTTCCCTTTTATGATAAACCTTGCCGCCAGGCGTGCAAGCGGTGGCAAAACGATCACCGTGTCTGCTGGCCAGGTCCGGCGTGCAGCCAGAGGGCAGGGCTGACCTCATCTCGCCCGTCCGACCACCCCCCACCCCTCGTCAGGCTAGCCACGCTGGCCACGGCTAACCCCTCCGGCCCTCCTCACGTCGTCTGCGGCTCCGGTGTGCGCAGCCGCCGGTTCGCGACCACGCTCACATACCAGTCGATGCATTCCGGGTTGGCCATCGCGTCGCGGTTGACGACCTTGTCCACCGCTTGCCCCAGCATCAGCTTCTTGATCGGCACTTCCTGCTTCTTGCCGGACAGCGTGCGTGGGATGGCCGGGGCCTGCAGGATCTCGTCGGGCAGAAAACGTGGCGACACCGCCCCGCGGATGGCCTGCGCCAGACGCTCGCGCAGCGTGTCGTCCAGCACCAGCCCGTCTCGCAACACGACGAACAGCGCCATGTAGCTCTCGCGGCCCAGGTATTCCAGGTCGACCACCATCGAGTCGAGCACCTCCGGCAGCGCTTCGACGGCCGCGTAGATCTCGCTGGTCCCCAGACGCACGCCGTGCCGGTTGAGCGTGGCGTCGCTGCGTCCGTAGATCACGCAGCCACCGTCCATGCCGATCTTGAGCCAGTCGCCGTGGCGCCAGACGCCGGGGTAGACGTCGAAGTAGCTCGACAGGTAGCGGGCGTTGCCCGTGTCGCCCCAGAAATAGAGCGGCATCGACGGGATCGGCCGGGTGCACACCAGCTCGCCCACCTCACCGACCACCGGCTCGCCCGCCTCGTTCCATGCCTCCACCGCACAGCCCAGCTGGCGGCACTGCATCTGGCCTGGCACCTGGGGCAGCTCGCGGTTGCCGCCGATGAAGGCGCCGCAGAAATCGGTGCCGCCCGAGATGTTGCACCACCAGATGTCGGGCGTGCCGAGCGCTGCGAACTGTGCGCTGCCCCATCGCTGCACCTCTTCCGGCAACGGCGACCCGGTGGCGCCCAGCGCGCGGATGCGCGACAGGTCGCCGCACTGCGCCAAGGTCACGCCGGCCTTCATGCAATTGGCATAGAAGGCGGCGCCGGCGCCGAAGAAGGTCACCCGGTGGCGCGCCGCGAAACGCCACAAGGTGGTCCAATCCGGTCGGTCCTTCGGGCCGCTCGGGCTGCCGTCGAACAAGCAGATCGTCGTGCCCGCCACCAGCCCGCCGACCTGCGCGTTCCACATCACCCAGCCGGTCGAGCTGTACCAGTGGAAGCGCTCGCCGAAATTGTTGGCGCGGTAGCTGGCGCCCAGGTCGTTGTGCAGGCCCTTCAGCCCCATCAGCGTCAACAGGATGCCGCCGTGTCCGTGCACGATGGGCTTGGGCAGGCCGGTGGTGCCGCTCGAGTACACCACCCACAACGGATGCTCGAAGGGCAGCCAGTCGGGCTCGAAGGCGGCTGTTTCGGCATCGTCGCGCGCCACCGCGTCGGCAAAGCGCGTGTCGGCGTCCAGCCGCCGGCTCGCGTAGGGTGTGTCGAGCAGCACCAGCCGCTCGACGCTGGGCAGGGCCTGGCGCAGTCCCGCCACCACCTCGCTGCGGTCCATCGGCCGGCCGTTGTAGTGCACGCCGTCGGCGGCGATCAACACCTTGGGCTCGATCTGCCGAAACCGGTCGGTCACGGCCTGGGCACCCATGTCGGGCGCACACACGCTCCAAATCGCCCCGATGCTGGCGCAGGCGAGGAAGGCGACGATGGTCTCCGGCACGTTGGGCAGGTAGGCCGCGACGCGGTCGCCGCGCTCGACGCCGAGTGCGCGCAGCGTCAGGGCCAGCGACGCCACCTGGCGGCGCAGCGCCGGCCACGACAGCTCGCGCACATGGCCCAGTTCGTCCTCGCTGACGATGGCCGGCATGCCCGCGGCATGCGCCGCGTCGACATGGCGCAGCACCTGACGCGCGTAGTTGACCTGGGCACCCGGAAACCAGCGGGCGCCGGGCATGCGGTCGTCGGCCAGCACCGCGGTGTGCGGCGTCGGCGACTGCATACCTTCGTAGTCCCAGATGCTTTGCCAGAAGGCGTCGAGGTCGGTCACCGACCAGCGCCACAGCGCGTCGTAGCTGTCGAAGCTCAGGCCGCGCGATTCGCGCAGCCATTCCTGGTAAATCCGGATGTGGGGGATGTTGGGCACTTGTTGCATGTGTCCAGCGTAGGGGAGGCGGGGCCGGCGGACCACAGGGGTTGTACGGGCGCACGCCGCCAGGACTTGCGGTGCCTTCCACGGTGCAGCACGGCATACCTGCCGCTGTCGTGTCGGGGAGCAGGCGCGCGGCGTGTGGCAGCGGGCCGAGGCGGGGTCTTCCACCCCGCCACCTCCACCCTCTGAGGTGGATGCGCCGCCTCGTCGCGGTTCACACAATGCCGCCACCTTCACAGCTTGCGCGCGCACCGCACCATGTCCGTCTCGCTCGACCTGCAACGCCAGACCGCTCACCAGCGTTTTCTCGCCGAGGGCCATGACCTCGTGTTCGGCGATGCCGCCGATTGCCCGCTGCCGCCAGTCCGCCTCGCGCAGTTGACGCCCACGTCCCCCGAAGTCCTCAGGTCTTGTGAAGAGGGTCTCACCGCCCGCGTCTACTGTGTGGAAGGCGCACGCGGCCGCTACGCGGTGAAGCAGGCGCGCGAGTCCTGTCTGGTGCAAAACCCCGACGGACAGACGTCGTTCATCAACGAACTGTGCCGCCACCGCGAGATACGCGAGCAGCGCCGCCTCGAACCCGATCGATTCCCGGGAGTGGTGGCGCCGCTGTACGGATCACTGCGCGAGGGGCTGATCGTCTCGCCGTGGATCGACGGCGAGCGGGTGGACGACTGGACCGAGCGGCGTTTGCTGCAGGTCTTCGAGACCGGCCGGGCGCTGCTGGAGCACGGATTCTTCGAGTGGGACTACAGCCCCGGCAATGTGCTCGACGACGGGCAGCAGGTGTGGCTGTTCGACTTCGGCTACCAGTACCGCTTCGACCCGCTGACGCAGTTCAACTCCGCAGGGCACGGCGACGACCAGCCGATGTTCCACCTGGCAGAGCGACTGGAGACGCGCAACCTGTTCGCCTGGCTGCTGAAGCTGGAGGGCGCCGGGCAGATGCCGCTCGCCCTGGCACGCTTCAGGCTCACGAAGGAGATCGCCGTGGAGACCTATCAACACTTGCGCGCCACACTGGCGGCTCGCGGGGCCAAGCCGCACGTGCTCGACTGGCTCAGCGGCATCGTGGCCGAGTGGCAACAAGCCCTGCGCGGCGACCTCGGCGTCTTGTACTTGCGCGAAGGCTGGCGCTCACATGTGCTCGACCTCGACGACGACCTGAGAGGCCGCACCTGTACGCCCAGCACCTTGGCGCGCTGCGACTGGTTGCTGGCGGCCCTGCAGGCCGAAGGCGAGACGCTGCAGCGCGTCGGTGCCTTCTTCGGCGAGGACCGCGACCTCACCCGCGCGCAACGACGCCAGCGCTACGAAGCGTTGCGACGCGAAGCCGAGCGCTACCAGATCAGCCCCTGAGCTCCGCCGCCGGTGTCACGCGTGCTCGCCTTGCGCGGCGCTGGCAAGGCGGTGCTCCTCGAGCCAGGTCCGCGACACCGATTGCAGCGCCGCCACCAGGCCGATCGACACCAGCACCAGCCCGGCCACCAGGCCCACCCAGAAGCCGTACACCTGCATCGGCTCACCTCCCGGCCAGCCCCGATAGCCCAGCCAGGTGCCGAGTGGAATGCCCACGCCCCAGAACGCCACCAGCATCAGCAGCATCGGCATGAAGGTCACCTTGTAGCCGCGCAGCGCGCCCACCGCACACACCTGCGTGGCATCGAACCATTGCCAGAAGGCCGCGAACAGCAACAAGGTGGCGGCCAGCTGGCGCACCGAGGCGTCGTTGCTGTAGACCGCTGCGATCTCGTGGCGTCCGAGGATCATCGGGACGATCGCCACCGTGGCGATCAGCAGGCCGACACCGATGCCGGTCCAGGCGACGAAGCGCGCGCGCCGCACCTCACCGGCGCCGAGCGCCTGCCCGACGCGGATCGACAGGGCTGACGACAGGCCCATCGGCAACATGAAGATCAAGGCTGCGAAGTTGAGCGCGACCTGGTGTGCCGCAATCTGCACCGCGCCGAAGCGCCCCACCAGCACCGCGACACTCGAAAACGCGGCCACTTCCGCCAGGCCCGCGCCCCCCATCGGCAAGCCGATGCGCAGCAAGCGCTTCTGCCCGGCCCAGGTTGGCCGCGTCCAACCCCGCCACAGGTAATAGGGCCGGTAGTCTCGCGACACCGCGGTCCACCACACCAGGCCGATGAGCCCGCACCACATGCCGATGCCGGTGGCCCACCCGCAGCCGGCCCCGCCCATCGCCGGAAAGCCGAAGTGGCCGTGGATCAGCACCCAGTTGAAGAAGGTGTTGATGCCCAGGCCGAGAAAGGCGAGGAACATCATCGGCTTCGGGTGGTTGATGCTGGCCGAGTAGAAGGCCAACGCCCGAAACACCAGCGCCGCCGGCAGCCCAAAGGCGATGCCCCAGAGGAACACGCTGGTCTTTTGTGCGAGCGTGGCCTCGATGCCGGCGGCGGTGAGCAGGGGGCCCACGAACGGCATCAGCGCGAACGGGATCGCGCTGACCCAGCCGGCCAACCACACACCTTCGCGCGTGTCGGCCACGACCCCTTGGGCGTCGCCGGCGCCGAAGTGATGCGCCACCACCGGGCTCACCGCCTGCACCACGCTCATCAGGCCGATGAACACCGGCATCCACAGTGCTACCCCCAGCCCCACCACCGCCTGCTCCACGGCGCCGGCCTGCCCGGCCATCACGGTGTCGACCAGGCCCATCAGCACATGGGCCACCTGCGACAGGATGATGGGCGAGGCCAGTCGGACCAGCGAGCGGCTTTCGGCGACGAAGCGGGGCCAGGGACGCGTGGACATCGGAGGGCGGGTGGCCGGCGGGGCGGCCAGGAGCGGCGGGGCGGCAAGATTACTGCGTCGGGCCGTGTCGCGCGCGGGCCGCATTCGATTTCCCTCGACCGGGCTCGCCTGCCTGATGCACCGGCGCACAAGATCGTTCACAAGCTCACGAACCACCCGTCCGGGGGGCCCGGCCGGCTGGAACGGGCGGCGTATCATCCGGGGCACACACATAGCAACAGCCAGAGAACGAGGGGTTACACGCCATGGCCTTGATGGATTTCATCCGCAAGCAGTTCATCGACATCATCGAATGGACCGAGCAGGGCGACGGCGTGCTCGCCTGGCGGTTCCCGATCGCCGACCGTGAAATCCAGTACGGCGCATCGCTGACGGTGCGCGAGTCGCAAGTGGCGGTGTTCGTCAACGAAGGCCAGGTGGCCGACGTGTTCGGCCCCGGCATGCACAAGCTGACCACCCAGACGCTGCCGGTGCTCACTTATTTGCGCAACTGGGACAAGCTGTTCCAGTCGCCGTTCAAGAGCGACGTCTATTTCTTCAGCACGCGCCAGCAGGTCGACCGCCGCTGGGGCACCACGCAGCCCGTCACCATCCGCGACAGCGACTTCGGCGCCGTGCGGCTGCGCGCCTTCGGCAACTACGCCTTCCGCATCGCCGACCCGAAGCGCTTCCACACCGAGATCTCCGGCACGCGTGACGTCTACACCGTCGAAGATCTCGACGGCCAGTTGCGCGGCCTGATGCTGCAGCACATCTCCGACGCGGTGGCCGGCAGCGGCGTGCCCTTCCTCGACCTGGCGGCCAACCAGGTGATGTTCGCCGGACGCCTGCGCGACGCGACCGCCCCCGCCTTCGAGGCGCTGGGCCTGAAGCTCGAAGGTGTGACGGTGCAAAACGTCTCGCTGCCCGACGAACTGCAGAAGATCCTCGACCAGAAGATCGGCATGGGCATGGTCGGCGGCGACATGGGCAAGTTCATGCAGTACCAGACGGCGCAGGCCATTCCGACCCTGGCGAGCAGCGGCGGGGCCGGTGGCGGTATCGCCGGCGACGCGATGGGCCTGGGGGCCGGCGTCGCGCTGGGCCAGGTGATGGCGCAACAACTCGGGCAGGGCCTGCAAGCGCAGCCGCCCGTCGCTGCACCCGCCGCCACGCCCGCGGCCGCTCCCGCCGGTGTACGGCCGGAAGAGGTGATGGCCACGCTCGAAAAGCTTGGCGAGCTCAAGGCCAAGGGCATCCTGACCGACGACGAGTTCGCGGCCAAGAAGGCCGAACTGCTGAAGAAGCTCGTCTGACGGCGGCCGACATCACGCTTTCCCAGGTTTTTCCAAGCGACCCCATGCTGCCGTGACCCAGGCGTAGCCAGCGTGCTGCGCCTGTGGCTGAAGCCGCTGCCCCGAAAGGCCGGCGGCGCGGCGGCGGGTCGCCTCCCACCCGAAGCCCGTCCGCCTTGGCCACCACCCCGACTCCGCAACGCGTCTACCGCGCGATGTGCCCGAACTGCGGCGCACCGGTCGAGTTCCGCTCGCCCGCGTCCGCCAGCGCGGTGTGCAGCTTCTGCCGCAGCACGCTGCTGCGCGAAGGTGATGCGCTGCGCCGCATCGGTGTCAGCGGCGACCTGTTCGACGACCACAGCCCGCTGCGGCTCGGCGCCGGTGGCAGCTACCAGGGGGCCGGCTTCACGCTGGTGGGCCGGTTGCAGTACGCCTACGAGGGCGGCAGCTGGAACGAATGGCATGCGCTGTTCGACAACGGCCGTTCGGCCTGGCTGAGCGAAGACAACGGCCGCTATGTGCTGGCGGTCGACGCGCCGCTGGACGGCCCGGCGCCGCCGGCCGAGGTGTTGAGCGCCGGGCGCCCGCAACTGGTGGCCGGGCGCCGCTGGGACGTCGCCTCGGTGGTGCAAGCGCGCTTGCTGGCCGCCGAGGGCGAACTGCCCAAGCCGCCCGTCGTGCAAAGCGAATACTGGGTGGCCGACCTGCGCAACGAGCAGGGCGAGGTCGGCACGCTCGACTATGCCGAGCCCGCCGCACCGCAATGGTCCGTGGGCCGCTCGGTGGCGCTGTCCGAGCTGAAGATGAGCGGCCTGGCCGACGCCGCCGACAAGTCGCTGGCGGCCAAGAGCATCGAATGCCCGAACTGCGGCGCGTCGCTGCAGATCACACTGGCCACCACACGCTCGGTCGCCTGTGGGATGTGTGCCGCCGTGGTGCAGGTCGACCCCACGGTCGGCAGCGCGCTCGACCACTATCGGCAGCAGAACGGCGGCGAGAGCGGACTCGAACCGCTGCTGCCGCTGGGCAGCGTCGGCACCCTCGCGCTCGGCAAGGCCGGCGCCTTGCCGTGGCAGGTGGTGGGCTACCTGGAGCGCTGCGAGGTGCCCGAGGACGCCGAGGACGAACAGACCTTCTGGCGTGAATACCTGCTCTACCACCGCCGCGAAGGTTTCGTGTTCCTGGTCGACGCCGAAGACGGCTGGAGCTGGGTCGCGCCCTTGACGGGTGCACCGCGCATCGAGGGCCAGCGGGCCAGCTACCAGGGTGCCACCTACCGCAAGCGCTACACCTACACCGCCACGACCACCTATGTGCTCGGCGAGTTCTACTGGCGTGTGGAGCGTGACCAGCGTAGCGTCAACACCGACTACGAAGGTGTCGGCACGGCCCACGCGCGCAAGCGTCTGAACTGCGAGCGCACCGGCCAGGAGGTGGTCTGGTCAGGGGGCGAAACCGTCGCGTCCAACGTCATCCACAAGGCCTTCGGACTGCCCGACAGTGCAGCGGCCAGCCTGGAACGCGATGTGCAACCCACCGGAGGCGGCCGCGGTTGCCTGGGCAGTGCGGTGATGATGTTGCTGCTGCTGGTGCTGGTCGTGTTCATCGTGATCATGCTGTCGCGCTGCGGTGACCGCAGCAACTGCGACAGCGTGCGCCAGACCTTCGGCGAGGCGAGCAACGAATACCGCCAATGCCAGGCGTCGGCGAGAAGCGGCGGCGGCTACAGCGGCGGCTCCTTCGGCGGCTGGTCGAGCGGCGGCGGCCACAAGTGACGCAACACCTGTTGATCTTTGACCACTCATCTACTCGGAGACACTCAACATGATGGGCATCGAATGGCTCAAGCCGTCCGTTTTCTTCGGCTCCATGCTCTACGCGCTGATCGGCGTGCTGGTGTTCTGGATCAGCTTCGTCGTGATCGACAAGCTCACGCCCTATGACCTGTGGGCCGAAATCGTCGAGAAGCGCAACAACGCGCTGGCCATCGTGGTGGGGGCGATGTGTCTGGGCATCGCGATCATCGTCGCTGCGGCCATTCATTGAGCGCGCCGCGCTGACCTTCCCCGAGGCCTGATGTGACGGCCACCCCCGACACGCGCCCCGCCCGCCGTATCGCCCCGGGCGAGCTGGCCCTGCTGGCCTCGGTGTTCGTGATCGCGGCCTGCGGGCTGGTCTACGAACTCGCCGCCGGCGCACTCGCCAGCTATTTGCTGGGCGACTCGGTGTTGCAGTTCTCCACCATCATCGGCACCTATCTGTTCGCGATGGGGCTGGGCTCGTGGCTGTCGCGGTTTGTCGAACGCCAGCTGGTCGCGCAATTCCTGCGCATCGAGCTGCTGGTGGGCCTGGTCGGCGGGCTGATGCCGGCCGCCTTGTTCGCGGCCCACAGCATGCTGCCGCCAGGCGCGGCCGGCGCCTTCCGCGTGCTCCTGTATGCCCTGGTGCTGCTGGTCGGCGCCCTGGTGGGGCTCGAGATCCCGCTGGTGATGCGCATCCTCAAGCGGCACTTCAGCGAACGGTATGCCCTGAAAGAGCTGGTCTCGCAGGTGCTGACCTTCGACTACCTGGGCGCCCTGGTGGTCGCGCTGGCGTTTCCGTTGCTGCTGGTGCCGCACCTGGGCCTGGTGCGCACCGGCGTGTTTTTCGGGCTGCTCAATGCTGCCGTGGCGGTGTGGGCCCTGTGGCTGTTCCGCGGTGAGCTGCGCCGACCCGGCGGTTATGCACTCTCGTGTGCGGCGGTGGTCGCGGTCTTGTGCGTCGCGATGCTCGGCGCCGACCGCTTCACCAGCTGGGCCGAGGACCACTTCTATGGCGAGCGTGTCATCCTGCGCGAGAGCAGCGCCTACCAGCGGGTGGTGCTGACGTCGGGGCCCGCCGGCGTGCGGCTGTTCCTCAACGGCAACCTGCAGTTCCACTCGCGCGACGAGTACCGCTATCACGAAGCCCTGGTGCACCCGGCCATGGCCGCGCATGGCGCCCCCCGGCGGGTGCTGGTGCTGGGCGGCGGCGACGGGCTGGCAGTGCGCGAGATCCTCAAGTACCCGAGCGTCGAGCAGGTGGTGCTGGTCGACCTCGATGCCCACGTCACGCGCTTGTTCACCGAACAGCCGCTGTTGCGCCGCCTCAATGGCGAGGCGCTGCGCTCGCCCAAGGTGCAGGTGGTCAATGCCGACGCCTTCCAGTGGCTGGAACAGCCGGGCGAGCCGTTCGACGTGATCGTGGTCGACTTCCCCGACCCCAGCAATTTTTCGCTGGGCAAGCTCTACACGACGAGTTTCTACGAGCGCGTCGACCAGCGCCTCGCGGCCGCGGGCTACCTGGTGGTGCAGACCACCTCGCCGCTGATCGCGCGGCACAGCTTCTGGACCGTGACCACGACGTTGGAGGCGGTCGGCTTCAACGTCACCGCGTACCACGCCCATGTGCCCAGCTTCGGCGAATGGGGCTTCACGCTGGCGGGGCGCCGGCCCTGGCGTTTGCCGACGGCCTTGCCGCCGGGATTGCGCTTCCTGACCCTGGATGGGCTGCCCGCGCTGCTGCACTTCCCGCCCGACATGGCACGGGTGCCGACCGAGGTGAACCGGCTCTCCAACCAGGTGCTGGTGCACACCTTCGAACGCGAGTGGGGGCAAGTGCAGTGAGCGGGCCGGCTTCCGGGCGGGGGCTGTCGCGCCGCGCCTGCCTGGTGGCCGGGGCGGCCGCGGCGCTCGGCGCCGGCCTGCCGGCTTGTCGCCCCACCACGCCACCGGCCACCCTGCAGGGCGGTTGGGTGGGCAGCGCCTGGCAACGCGGCCACCGCTTGCGCGAAGCCAACAAGTCGGGCGGATTGCCGGCCCCGGCAGTTCGCCGGCGTGCCGCGGTGGTTGTCGTCGGTGCCGGTGTTGCCGGGCTCGCGGTGGCACGCGCCTTGAGCGCGCGCGGCGTGGACGACGTGCAGCTGCTGGAGCTGGAGGACACGCCCGGCGGCAACAGCCGCGGGCACACCCTCGCCGGCATGCGCTGCCCGCTCGGCGCCCATTACCTGCCGGTGCCGGGGGCGCAGGCCCACGAGGTGGCCGAGTTGCTCGAAGCGCTGGGGCTGTCGCGGCAGGTGCACGGCCGCACCCAATACGACGAGCGCCACCTGTGCCACAGCCCGCAGGAGCGGCTGTTCTTCGAGGGCGGGTGGGTCGACGGCCTGCTGCCGCCCGCGGCACCGGGGTCGACGACGCTGGCGCAGTACCGCAGCTTCTCGCGGCTGGTGGCGCAAACGAGCCGCGAGGCCGGATTTGCGATGCCGACCTCCCGCGCGGGATGGACCCCTGCGCATGCCCGCCTCGACGCGCTGACCTTCGACCAGTGGTTGCGCCCCCACGGCCTCGACGATGTGCGGCTGCGCTGGTACCTCGATTACTGCTGCCGAGACGACTACGGCGCCGGCGCAGACGTCGTGTCGGCCTGGGCGGGCTTGCATTACTTCGCGAGCCGCCATGGTTTCCACGCCCCGGGCGACGAAGCATCCGAGCGCGAGCCGGTCTTCACCTGGCCCGAGGGCAACGCCTGGATCGTCGAGCGGCTTGCCGCGCCCTTGGCATCGCGGCTGCACCCCGGGCGCACGGTGTTGCACGTCGAGGCCGGCCGTCACGACGTGAGCGTGCTGGCCTGGGACGAGACGCGGCAACAGCTGGAAGCCTGGCAGGCCGGCCACGTGGTGCTCGCGACACCGTTGTTCGTCGCCGCCCGGCTGCTCGGCCCCCGGCCGCCCGACGCGTTGGCCGCCGCGCTCGACCTGCAGCGCCGCGCGCCCTGGCTGGTGGGCAATCTGCAGCTCGACGAGGCGCTGGTGGAGCGGCCGCACGGCGCGCCGGCGTCATGGGACAACGTGCGCCTTGGCGGCGATCCGCGGGCGCTCGGCTATGTCGATGCGATGCACCAGAGCACCCGGCCCCATCCCGGCCCGACGGTGCTGACGGTCTATTGGACTTTGCCCGCGGCGCAGCGCCGCGAACTGCTCGAGCGGCCCTGGTCCGCCTGGGCCGAATCGATGCTGGCCGACCTGGCGCCGCTGCATCCCGATCTGCGAAGCAAGCTGGGGCGCATCGACCTGATGCGGTATGGACATGCGATGAGCATCCCGGTGCCCGGGCTGCGCGGCAGCCCGGCGCTGGCGGCCTTGGGGGAGGCCAGCGGGCGGGTCCGATATGCACATGCCGACCTGTCCGCGTACTCGGTATTCGAAGAGGCCTACACCTGGGGGGTACAGGTCGGGGGCCGGCTGGCCGACGAGCTGCGACGCTAACGTAGCAGCGCCGCCAGGCCACCCCGCTCCAGCTGCTGGCGCTGCACCCGCTGCGGCTTGAAGGCGCGCACCAGGCTGTCCATCAGCGCCTGGGCACGGCCGCGGTTGTCGTCGCTGAAGTTGCAAACGTAGACGTCGAGCGTGACGCCGCCCAGCTCGGGCCAGGTGTGGATGGCCAGGTGCGATTCGGCCAGCAGCACCACGCCGGTCACGCCGGCCGCCTCGTCGGGATGCGCGGGCGTGAAGCGATGGAACAGCTCGCCGACCGGCTGCAGCCCGGCTTGCACCACCAGTTCGACGCACAAGGCCCGCAGCGCGAGGCGGTCGGTCATCGGCGCAAGGCCTGCGGGACAGCCCTGCAGGTCGGCAGTGAGGTGCAGTCCTTGCATGGCCGGCGATTATGCCGGGGGGGCCTGGGCCGCGGGTGCGACCTTTGTCGCACTGAAGAGGGGTGGCGAGGGCGGCGCCGGTGTGCTTGCCGCCAGCGCGCCCCGGTGCACCCGGTCAGGGCCTCCTCAAGCGGCCGCGGCAGCGCCGGCCGGCTTCGACGGCAGCAACAGACCGTCGGCCTTGAACATGGCCTTGATACCGCGCACCGCCTGGCGGATGCGGGACTCGTTCTCGATCAGCGCGAAGCGCACGTGGTCGTCACCGTGGTCGCCAAAACCGATACCCGGCGAGACCGACACCTTGGCCTTCTGCAGCAGCTGTTTGGCGAACTCGAGCGAGCCGAGCGCCCGGTACGGCTCCGGGATGCGGGCCCAGATGTACATCGACGCCTTCGGGCACTCGACCTTCCAGCCGGCCTCGTGCAGGCCCTTGACCAGCACATCGCGACGGCGCTGGTACTGCGCCGTGATCTCACGCACACAGCCCTGGTCGCCTTCGAGTGCCGCAATCGCCGCGACCTGCAGCGGCGTGAAGGTGCCGTAATCGTGGTAGCTCTTGATGCGCGCCAGCGCCGCCACCAGGTCGGGGTTGCCGACCATGAAGCCGATGCGCCAGCCGGCCATGTTGTAACTCTTGGACAGCGTGAAGAACTCCACCGCGACGTCCTTGGCCCCCGGCACCTGCAGGATGGACGGTGCCTTCCAGCCATCGAACACGATGTCGGCATAGGCCAGGTCGTGCACCACCAGGATCTCGTGCTTGCGCGCCAGCGCCACCACCCGCTCGAAGAAATCGAGCTCGACACATTGCGCGGTCGGGTTGGACGGGAAGCCCAGCACCATCATCTTGGGCTTGGGATAGCTGCCGCGGATGGCCTTCTCCAACTCGGCGAAAAAGTCCACGTCGGGGGTCAAGGGCACCGAACGGATGTCGGCACCGGCGATCACCGCGCCATACAGGTGGATGGGATAGCTCGGGTCGGGCACCAGCACCGTGTCGCCGCGGTCGAGCGTCGCGAGCATCAGGTGGGCAAGGCCCTCCTTGGAGCCGATCGTGACGATGGCTTCGCTGTCGGGGTCGATGTCGACTGCGTAGCGGTCCCGGTACCAGTGCGAGATGGCACGGCGCAAGCGCGGAATGCCTTTGGACGTCGAGTAACCGTGCGTGTCGGGGCGCTGTGCGGCCTCGGTCAGCTTGGCGACGATGTGCGCCGGCGTGGCCCCGTCGGGGTTGCCCATGCTCATGTCGATGATGTCTTCGCCGCGCCGGCGCGCCGCGGCCCGGAGCTCGGCGGTGATGTTGAAGACGTAGGGAGGAAGGCGATCGATGCGCGCAAAACGGCGCTTGCCTGCAGGAGCGGACATGTGTGCTTTCACGTGAGCGCCCGGAACCGTCCGAGCGACGTGAGCCGCCATGGGGCGGCCCGGCGGCATCGTACCCGAAGTCGCGCGGCGCACGTCGCACGCTGCTTGCCCGCACTGACTCGGTCCTCGAACGACCCGGCGTCCGGCACCTCCGGCGCGGGCGGCGTGGCACCTCGCGGTGAGACCGAGCGGCACCGGCCGCTGGGCGTCGACTTCACCAAAACTGTTTGCGCTTTTAGGAGATGGATCTCATGAACAAGCCAACGATCAGGCAACTGTGCATTGCCGTGTTTGCCGCCTTGGTCGGCGCCGCTGTCGGCGCCCAGACCGGTACCGGCACCGGCACGGGCGCCGGGGCCGGCACCGGCGCGACGCCGTCGGGCTCGGCGGGTCAGCAAGGTGGCGGCTCCCAGACGGGCACCACGGCCTCCGGCGGGGGCACCGGCACGACGTCGGGCGCCACCAGCGACAGCAAGCAGGACCAGAAGAAAAAGAAGCAACAGCACAAGGATCAACACAAGATGGACGACGCGTCGTCCGGCAGCGGCGGCACCGGCGGCGCCACGGGCGGCACCACCGGAGGGACCGGTGGCAGCGGCACCGGCGGCACGACCGGTGGCACCAAGCCCTGACGTTCGCGCTGCCGCGCGGCCGTGACACGGTCGCTGCCGCGGGCGCCCCGTCGCGCGCAGACGGGTAAGGAGAGCCGGTCCGGCTCTCCTTTTTTCATCTGCACTGCCGCACCGCGCGTGGCACACCACCTCTTCGGTTCCGAGGGTCCTGCAACGCCGTCCGCCGCCCTGCGCAAAACACCCCGGCATCACCGCCGCAGCCGCCTGGGCCAAGGGCTGGTGGGCCTGCAGGGCCACGCCTGCCGTGGTACATTCGACCTTCGCTTGAGGTGCTGGCAATGTCCCGCACCTTGTCTTCCGATCCGGTGGCTCTGCACCTTGGCAGTTGCGCCGCGCGGGGCATCTCGCACGAGGTGTCCGCGGTGCCGCGATGTCCGTCCACCGGTCTGTCTTGGCAGGTTGTCGTCCCAGCGGCGCCGGTCTTGACTTCGAGTTCGTCGGTTGCGCCTTGCGGCGAGGCCGACGCGGTTCGACCCCTGTAAGCCGAGCGGCCCATAGCGGTCTGGCAGCGTCTGAACGCTTTGCCGGCCGCGCCTGCGCCTGCTCGCTCCTATCGCTTCGCTCGGTGAAGCGGCAGTGGGCTCGAGCCGTTTTGCGCCATCGAGTTTTTAGGAGATCAGGTTATGGCCAAAGAAGAATTGATCGAGATGCACGGCATGGTGGACGAAGTGCTGCCCGATTCTCGTTACCGCGTCACGCTGGACAACGGTCACCAGCTGGTGGCCTACACCTCCGGCAAGATGCGCAAGCACCACATCCGCATCCTGGCCGGCGACAAGGTGTCGCTCGAACTCTCGCCCTACGACCTCAGCAAGGGCCGCATCACCTTCCGGCACCTCGAGCAGCGCGGCCCCGCCCCGCGGCGCGCATACTGAGCACGGGCGCCGGGACGCGACCGGCAGGTCCTCACCGCGGCGGCGCAGCGCCCTCGCGACCCGAGCGCGTTTGTGCGTCCAGCCCCCGGTCTGGCGATTCGAACACCTGGTGGTCGTTGGAGCCCACGTCGATCAGCTCCTCGATCAGGAAACGACCGTATTTCTGAGCCCGTGCCGCATGGAAACGCTGCACGATCGCGGCCACCTCGCGCGCCTGCTCGTCGCGGCGCGCCTCCACCACCAAAAAGCTGTAGCCCTGGTCGGCCAGTTCCCCATGGGCTTTGGCCAGGTTCAGCTCCTGCCCGAAATTGGCCAGCACGCTGGCGTTGGCCACCTCGCTGTCGACCTGGGCCCGCATCTGTTCCGGCGTGTAGCGGGCGGCCGGGCTGAAGCCCGCCTGACCCAGCGCCTGCACGGCGTCTTCCAGGTCTCGCTCCGAAGGGAAGGACACCACCACGTGTCCGACGGGCTTGAAGGCGCCGAGTGCCTCCGGCGGATTGCTCTTCTCCATCACGATCTCCTGAACTGACTGACGGCGCCACGCGGGGCGTGGCGTTCCAGGACATCGTGCGATCAGCACGGCGCGGCGTCGTTCAGGCAGAGGCGCATCGCGGCGTCGGCGTGCGCCTACAGCGGCCTAGCGGCGGCGACCGCGCGCTTCACAACGGACGGTGGCCGCGCCGCAAGGTGTCCAACGGATAGTGGGTGCCCCGCCACACCACGCCGCCGCGCCGCCAGGTCAGCCAGCAGGCGCGCCACCACATCGCCACCGTCATCAGGCCGCTCAGCGGCAAATACAGCAGGCAGCGCCGCGGATAACCCGTTTCACGCACCATTTCGGCCGAGGCGGCGACCCACAGCAGCACCGACACGAGGTTGAACACGCGCGCCGGACCGTTCGTGACCAGCACGCCGAGGTAGGGCCAGGCCTGCAACATCAGCACCAGCGCCCCCGCCGACAGTGCCCGCCACCACTGGTAGTCGAAGGCGGCGAACAGGTTCTTCTCCAGCCCTCGAAACATCGCCCCGGCATCGGCATACCACGCCACCCGGACCATCTCGGCACCGGCCATCACCCCCGAGCGGGCGCCGTGATCGTGCAGCACGCAGGCCAGGGCCATGTCGTCGATCACTGCCAGCGGCAGCGCCGCGTGCCCGCCCGCCGCGCGATACGTGCTGGCGCGCACCATGTTGAAGGCGCCGACGCCCACCGGCGCCTGGCGCGCCGACCCGCCCACCCGCCAAGGCCGGAAACGGGCCAGGAACAGCGTCTGGAAGCCAAGCATCAGCGACGCCAGCAGCGGGTCGCGCACCGGCACGTCGGGCAGCACCGCCAAATGGTCGAGACCCGCGTGGCGGCAATGGTGGGCGGCGCGGGCGATGGCGCTGGGCTCGAACACCACGTCGGCGTCGGTGAACAGCAGCCACTCGCCGCTGGCGTGCGCCGCGCCTTGCTGCAGCGCGTGGTTCTTGCCGAGCCAGCCCTCCGGCAGGCGGTCGACGCGCAGCACCCGCAGCCGCGGCTGCTCGGCCTGCAGCCGGGCCAGCACCTGGGGTGTGGCGTCGGTCGATCGATCGTCGACCACCACCACCTCGGGCCGGGCCTCGGAGGCGAGCAGCGACCGCAGCGCCGGTTCCAGCGTGTCGGCCTCGTTCAGTGCCGGCACCACCACCGACACCCGGAGCGGGGTCGTATCGGCGCCAGGTGCTTCCAGATCACGCAGGTAGCGCAATCGCCTGGCGCCGAGATGCACTTCGAAGAGCGTGGCGGCGCACAGCGCCAGCACCGCCAGGGACATCCAATCGACCCAGGTCATCTCCCGGTTTTTACCGCATCGCGGTACCGCCAGCGACCTAGTTTTTGGCCAGGCTCAGGCCCGCGGCCTCCCATTCGGGCAAACCGCCGCGGAACCAATACACCTGCTTGAAACCCTGGCCGAGGGCCGTACGGCTGGCCTTGTACGACTTCCAGCATTCGGCGCCGTTACAGGAGAATATGACCGGCTTGTTTTTGTCGAGCTGGGCCAGGCCTTTGAAATCGTCCTGCGTGCTGTCGAATGCCACGTCTTTCAAACTCTTTTCGTGATAGGGAATGAAAATCGCTTGCGGCACGCGTTTGGCTTTGTATTCCTTTTCGCTGCGGGTATCGACGAATACCGTGCCATTCGCGATCAACTGTTGCACGTCGGCAGCTTTCACCACCTTCGCACCCGGCAAATGCGTCGGCGTGAACAGACCCAATTCGGCCACCGCCTTGTATTCCGCCACCTCCGCGCGTGCCGCGATCGGTTTCAGGCCGCAGGTGATCGCCGAGTTGGCGAACCAATTGGCGACCTTGGCGCGCAGGTCCGCTGCCAAATCCTTTTTCATCACCACCGAGAATCCGCCGGGCACTTGGCCCGAAGTCGCCAGCACCTTGCCGACGCCGGGGTAGGCCTTGTCCCAGGCTTCCCAGTCGCTGCGCCGTACCACCGTGGCGTCGGTCGCGCCCAGCATCAGCGCCGTCAGGCCGGCTTGCGGATAGCGTTCGTGCTGCACGGCGCGCAGGTCCTTGAAAGACAAACCGCTGGCGTTCAGCATGCCGCGCGCCATGTAGGTGTAGATCGAGTCCTGCTGAGGCAGGTAGAGCCGCCCGCCCTTCATGTCCCGTGTGGTGGGCACCTGCTGACGGCCCACCAGCACGTATTGCTCGGCCGGGTCGGTCGAACCGATCAGCTCGTAGCCCCGCATCAGCGCGGACGCTGCGACCTGGGCGGGCGCGATGAACACATCGTATTCGGCGCTGCGGGTGGCCCGCATCACATCGGCCAGTTCCTCGCTTTTGCTGACGGTGATCTGCTGTCCCAGCGCTTTGCCGAGACCCGATTCCATCGTCGCCCGCGACAGCATGAAAGCGTCCTGGCGGGAGGTCGGTTCCACCGCGACCATCGCCGACAACTCGGCCTGCGCGGTACTGGAAACGGCAAAAAGGCCGGCGCCGAGGCCGGCGTAGAAGGCGTGGCGGATCTTGTTCACGGCGGTACTCTCCATATCGTTATCGGCGATGAGCCTTTTATTCGCGGGCGCGCCTGGAACCCCGACGATTTACACGCTCGAGCCGGAGGCCGAACGCTTGCCTGGAGTTCGAATCGGGAGGTTTTCCCAAATTTGCGGTGCGCCGGCGACGGGCGTGTTCCCAAGCACGTGTGGTCCCGTCGCTGGTGCCATTCTGCGCGGCGTGACATGTCCTGACGGGCAGGGGTACGACACGGTACCGGTGTGAGCGTGATAAATTTGTTTCGCCCTGCAAACCAGATTGTAACTATATTTATCAGAACTGGCGCGCGGCGTCAGTGTCCATTCACGTCGCGGACACGAAGGGCCTGGCGAAACCAGCCGGATGTGCAAATGCCCGGCGCGGCGCGGTCCCCCACCGGCCGTGCGCCAGTGAGGACCACCGCCGGTCCCGGTGTGCCGGGTCTCTGCAGAAGGACGGTTAGCGGGCCTGCGCCGTTTCCCGCTGGCGTGCGGCCGCCTCGCCGAGCGCGAGCAATTCCGCAAAACGCGCCGGGTCGAGGTTGGACCCGCACACGATCACCCCCACCTTGCGTCCCTCCAGCCGCTGCCGCAGCGGCCCGAGCAGTGCGGCCGCCGCTGTCGCGGCGGCCGGTTCGGCCACCAGTTTGACGTCCCGGAACAGGTAGTACATCGCCTCGCAGAGTGCGTCGTCCGGCAGCCGCACGATGTCGTCCAGGAAGCGCTGGTTGACACTGAAGCTGTAAGGCAGGGCGTACGGGGCGCCGAGGCTGTCGGCCACGGTCTGCACACGCTCCAGGGTCTCGGGGCGGCCCGATTGGAAGCTGCGCCAGGTGGCATCCGCGCCGGTGGGCTCGACGCCATAAACACGGCATGCCGGATTGAGCTGTTTCACCGCGGCCGCGATCCCCGCGCACAACCCGCCACCGCCCACCGGCACCACCACGGCCTCGAGCTGGGGCAGCTGTTCCAGCAATTCGAGGCCGATGGTGGCGGTGCCCAGCGCCGTCAATGGGCCGTCGAAAGGATGCACCATCGTGCGTCTCTCGTCGTCGACGAGTTGCTGGGCCAGTGCGAACGCGCTGTGCACGTCGTCGGTCAGCAATACCTCGGCGCCGAAGCCGCGGCAGGCGGCAACACGGGCGGGGCTGGCATGTCGCGGCATCACAACTTTCGCGTGCAGGCCGGCCACGCGGGCCGCGTAGGCGACGGCGATGGCGTGATTGCCGGCACTGGCAGCGACGATGCCGCGGCGGCGGGCCGCCTCGTCGAGCGCGAGCACGCAGTTGAGCGCCCCGCGCACCTTGAAGCTGCCGGTCTTCTGGAACAGCTCCAGCTTCAGCCACACCTCGGTGTCGGGGTGCAGGGTCTCGACAATGCCGGTTTGCCAGCGCCACACTGGCGTGCGCAAGACGCGACCTGCGAGGCGTTCAGCGGTTCGTCGGATGTCGGGCAGGGACGGGTAATGCGACGCCGCTGCGTCGTCTGAAGTCGGGAATGACATGAGGTCTCTTCGAAGGTAAGGCGATGTTCATGCGCATCGCAACGATGCGCGCCCCAATCGGGATCGCCGAGCACCAGCCCCAGGCTGCAGCTCAGCGACCCCGGCTAATTCGAAGAGACTGAAGCGACTGAAGGGTTTGAAGGCCCAAGCGGGCGGCACCAGCGCCGCCCGTCATGCACCGCCCCAACGCCAAGGCCCCCGCGCCGTGGGCAGGCCCGGCGGCGAGGTGGAGGAGGGCGGGCAGGTGGAGACTCACATCGCGATATTCCCATAAAAGCAGCAGGGTTCCAAGTCCTCGGGTGGCGCGCTGCCGGCTGCCGGCAGCCGGGCATTGCGCAGGTTTTGCACGCCTTGCCGGCAAGGGTGGCCGCCGTGGGCGCGGTTCCGCTCGCGCGCAGAGCCGATCACGCGGCCCGCACCCCTCGCGTACAGCGGCGACGGCCGTGTGGGCTGCAAGCGTCAAGGGGCCGGGACGGACTCTGCAGTCCAGCGCTCCAAGGCCGCGCGCAGCGTCTCGACCGTGCAGGGTTTGGCGAGAAAGTCATCCATGCCGGCCGCCTGGCACTGTTCGAGGTTGCTTTCGAGCACGTTGGCGGTCAACGCGACGATGGGCACCCGGTGCCGGCCTTGGGCGCGCTCACGCACGCGCCATTCGCGTGTCGCGTCGTAGCCCGACATGCCCGGCAGCATGCAATCCATCAGGACCAGTTGATAGTGGCCGCGTTCCAGCGCGCCCAACGCCTCGTCGCCATCGATCGCAACGTCGCAGGTGCAGCCCAGGGCCGTCAGCTGCGATTCGACCACCATGCTGTTCACCGGGTTGTCCTCGACCACCAGCACGTGCCGGCCGGCCGTCGCGCGCACCGCCTGTGGTTCGCTGTCGACCTCGTCGCCGAGCGGCATCGCGCCGCTGTGGGCGAAGCGCACACGCGGGTCCTGCTCGCGATGCTCCGGGTCCGGCACCGCCGGCCGGGTCAGCTGGAACTGCACCTCGAACCAAAACGTCGTGCCGGCCCCGGGCGTGCTGTCGAAGGAGATGGTGCCGCCCATCAGTTGCACCAGCTTCTGCGAGATCGACAAGCCGAGGCCGGTGCCGCCGAAGCGGCGCGCCACGGAGTTGTCGGCCTGCGCGAAGGGCGCAAAGATGCGCTGTGCCGCTTCCGGGCTGACCCCCACGCCGGTGTCCTCCACCTCGAAGCGCAGCTTGACCGCCTCCTGCGCCTCGCGCCGTGCCGCGACACGCACGCGCAACACGATCTGGCCCCGGTCGGTGAACTTCACGGCGTTGCTGGTCAGGTTGATCAACACCTGTTGCAGCCGTGTTCGGTCGCCCAGCAGCCCGGGCGGCAGCTGCGGGTCGACCTCGCAGTGCAGTGCCAGGCCCTTCGCGTGGGCGCTGCTTTCGAACAGGGTGGCGGTTTCGCGCAGCACCGCCGCCGGGTCGAAAGGGCGGTATTCGAGCTGCAGCCGGTCGGCTTCGATCTTCGAGAAGTCCAGGATGTCGCTGATCAGCCCGAGCAGGCTCTGCGCCGAGCGCAGCAGGGTGTCGGCGAGCTTGCGGTCGTGCGGTGCCAGCGGCGCGCGCAACAACAGTTCGGCGGTGCCGAGGATGCCGTTGAGGGGCGTGCGGATCTCGTGGCTCATCGTCGCCAGGAACTCCGATTTCGCCTGGTTGGCGGCCTCGGCCTCGGCACGCAGGCGCCGGTTTTCGTCGAGCTCGCGCTCACGATTGCGCAGCAGCCGCACCAGCGAGACGAAGGTGGCCGCCACCACCAGCGTGCCGGCCAGCGCACTGAGCGCGATCGCGGTGGCTTCCTCGTACCAGTCGGCCAGGTAGACGTCGGGGTGGACCGTGATCGACACCAGCGCCGGGACACCTTCGACCGCATGCGACGCGAACAAACAACGCCGGCAGACCTGCGGGTCGGCGTCCCACGGCGTGTACAGCGGCGCGCGCCCCGGGAGCGAGCGCGTGGGCAGCTTGGCATAGGGGCCGGTCCTCGTGACGCGCCTGCCGAGGCCGTCTTCGACGGGTGGCGCGTGCACCAGCACGCTCAGGTCGTCGCGCAGCAACTTGGTCGACACCCGCCCGGCGGCCTGCTCTTTCGGCACCAGCGACAGCGACTGGTAGGCGTCGACGAAAAACTGGGTCGCCAGCCCGATCACCACCAGGCCGATGAACTCGCCGTCGGCGCCGTTCAGGCGCCGGCTGAGATAGAAATCCCATTCGCCGTTGGCCCGGTTGGGGTAACTCTCGCTGAGGTACGCCTGGCCTTCGTCTCCTTGCCTCTGGGCGATGAAGTAGTCGCGGTCGGCGATGCTGATCTTGGGCACGGGAAACGTGCGCGAGAAGCTGACCAGTTCGCCGGTGTTCGAAAACACGCCCACCACGTCGATCACCTGCGATCCACGCGAGCGAGCCCGCAAGGCCTGGTGCCACTGGGGAGTGCGTACCTGCTCGTTCAACTGGCTGGCGGTGCGGATGCCGGCCTCGTCGACCGCCTGGGCCACGCCTTCCAGCACGAACTCCGCGGTCCTGATGGCTTGGCGTGCGTGTTCGGCCAAGGCCAGTGCGTGGTGCTCGGTGTTGACGCGCCACTGCGCCGCCGCGCTGACCTGCATCCGCCAAGCGCCGTAGCCGGCGGTGACGAGGATGGCCAGCACCAACAGCAGGCCGATCACCGTGGCGGCTTGGCTGGCTTGTAGCGGACGTTGCGGGCGCGGCATGACGGGGTGGAGCGTGTCGGCCCGGTACGACCGCCGGGGCGTCACCGGATCGGCTCGGGGCTGTCCCTCGGCAGCAGCAACTGGGGCACCTGCGCAAACGACCAGCGGTCCTGGTCGCGTTGGAACACCCACACCATGTCGTAGCGGTCTTCCGGCCAGGCGGCCGGTACATCACCGCCTTCTGTGAGGGCCGCTGCGAAGGCGGCCATCGACGCATGTCGCCAGCTCAGCAAGACCGGGCCGTCAGCCGCCTCGACGGCGGCCACCAGCTGGTCCGGCCGGGCTTCCGCCGTCAGGTCCTGGCGCACCTCGACCCGCAGCGCGCGCGC
Organism: Caldimonas brevitalea; assembly: GCF_001017435.1. Classification (NCBI taxonomy): domain Bacteria; kingdom Pseudomonadati; phylum Pseudomonadota; class Betaproteobacteria; order Burkholderiales; family Sphaerotilaceae; genus Caldimonas; species Caldimonas brevitalea. The sequence continues at coordinate 5,697,202 of NZ_CP011371.1, read as the reverse complement.
CAGCGGCTCGACGGTCCACAGCGGTCGCGGGCTGGGGTGTGCCGCCGAGGTGGCGGCCGCGAAGATGGTGGCCGGCGTGTCGATGCGCCGGTCACGAACGTGGCCGTCGAGCGGTGCGAAAAAGCGCACCAGGGCACCGGCGCGCTGCCAGCCCCGCACGCTCAGGCCGTGCGGGTTTGCGTTGCCGCGCTCGTCCACACCCTGCAGGCCCAGGCTGGCATCGGGCTTCTCGGCATGGCGGATCAGCAAGATCTTGCGGGTCGACATGGCGTTGACCGCGATCGACGTTCAGAGCACCTGTCCCTGCAGCCCTGTATCCGGCTGCCCCGTGCCCGCTTTCTCCGAGCCGTCGGGCCGCTCGTAGGTGCCGATCAGGCAACCGCTGGCCACGGCATGTTCGGCCAGCACTTCCAACACTTCGTCGCGGCCGGGTGTGCCCGAAAAGCGGGCGCCGGGCGCCAGCGCAAAGATCTGGAAGGCATAACGGTGCACACCGTGCCCGGGTGGCGGGTCGGGCGGCAGCCAGCGCGACTGCAGGTAGGAGTTGCGGCCGATCTTCAGGTCGGCGGCGTCGTCGTCCGAACTCTGCAGTGCGCCTTCGGGCAAGGAGCCGTCTTCCGGCGGCAGTTCGACCGCGATCGCATGCACCAGCGGCTGGGGCGTCGGCGCATCGGCGTCTTCGACGATCAGCACGAGCGAGCCGGCTGTGGCAGGCACGCCGGCCCACTGCAGCGGAGGCGAGAGGCCACGGCCGTCGGCGGTGTACGGGGGCGGGATGGGGGCATGGTCGGCGAAGGCCAGACTGGTCACTTCGATCGCGGCCATGCCGGCGCGCAGGTCGACCTTGCTGTAAGCGAGCTTTTCCAGTCCGGCGCGCTGATGGCGCAAGGCGTGGCCCACGGCGTCGGGAAGCTTTTCAAGCATGGCATTGCCCTCCAGGTCTGACGCAGCCCAAGCACGCTGCGTACCCAGCCGCGCCCAGCCTGTCCCGGCGCGGTGTGCCGGCCACTGCGCGGGGTCGGTGGCCGCGTCAGTGCGGCTTGCGAGGACGCTTGAAGGACTTGGGCCGGTAGACGTTGCCGTCCCATTCGCCGCGGGCGCGACGGATGGCTTCCTCGGCGATCCGCTCCGCCTCGGCCCGCGAGCGCCGGCGCTCGCCCGGCCGGCGCAGCGAGCGCAGCCAGCGACGGCCGGCGTCGGCGCCCGAGCGCACGGCGGCATCGAAACGCGCCCGGCGCGCCGCGCCCAGCATCAGGCGCACGAGCAAGACGACGCAGACGGCGAGCACGCCCCAGGCCAACAGTTTTTCGATCATCTCGACGGCAATCCATGCAGAAGGACAGCAACAGGTGCTGCCCAGACTGCATGCTGCCATGTCTTGAGGCTTCGGTGCGCGGAGCGGGCCACCGCGACGTGCAAAAGTCGCCGTGGCCCTGCGGCATCACCCCGTGGTGGTGCGGCTCACCCCTTCGTGATGCGCGCTTCGGTGGTGGGCGCGACCGGGCTGTGCTTCGAGAAGAAGTCGAGCAAGGTGTCGATGTCCTGCGCGCCGCCCAGCCGGTCGGTGCCCGACTTGAGCACCGTGAAGCCGTCGCCGCCATCGGCCAGGAAGGAGTTGACGGTGACGCGGTAGCGCTGCGTCGCAACGATCGGCGCGCCGCCGAGCCGCATGTCGCTGACACGTTGCTGGTTGGGCTGCGTCGGCGTCCAGGTGTAGCTGAAGCCGCGGCTCGGCTGCAGCATGCGCGGGAAGGTCGCGTTGACGCCAGTGGCCTGCTGCTCGAGCAGGTCCTTGAGCTGCTGGCCGGTGAGCGTCATCACCACCAGGCTGTTGCCGAAGGGCTGCACCGTGAAGGCCTGGCCGAAGCTCAGGTCGCAGGGGCCGGCGGCGCAGACGAAGTCCGCACGCACGCCGCCGGGGTTCATGAAGGCGATCTGCGCGCTGCCCTGGTCGGCGGCCGCTGTGGCGGCCAATTGGGCATCGGCGATCAAACGCCCCGCCGCCGAATCGCCGCCAGGGCTGGCGGTGCGGTCGATGGTGGCGGTGATGCGGCCGACCACCCGGTTGGCTCGCGGCTCGGCGAGGCTCGCATAGGTCTGTACCAGACCCTGCACGCCCGCGTGGGCCGCCACCGGCGGGAACTTCGCCGCCACCTCGGCGGTGTTGGTGTCGTTCACCACCGGCACGTTGAGCGCCACTGTTTTGCTGCGTTCGACGTCACGGCTCGCGCGATCGAGCACCACGTCGACCTGGCTGATGCCGCGGCCCGACGAATAGGCCTGGATCACCGGCACGCCGTTGACCAGGCAGTTGTAGCCCGTATGGGTGTGGCCGTTGAACAGCACGTCGATCTTCGGGCTCAGCTTGGCCGCAATCGCGAACGCTTCCCCTCTGGCATTGGCGCAGCTGCGGTCGTTCCAGGTCGAGTCGGTCTGGCCGCCTTCGTGGATCACCGCGACGATCGCCTTGACGCCCTGGGCGTCGAGTTCGTCGGCATAGCGGTTGAGCGTTTCGGCCTCGTCGAGGAACTGCACGCCCGCCACGCCGGCCGGCGACACGATGGTGGGCGTGGTGCGCGTGACCGCGCCGACGAAGCCGACCTTCACGCCGTCGAATTCCTTGACCACGTAGGGCTTGAACAGCGGCGCCTTGTTGGCGGAGTCGATCACGTTGGCCGCGAGAAAGTCGAACTTCGCGCCGGCATAGGGCCGGGTCGGGCCGGCGCAAGACGACAGGTCGGGGTTGCTGGTGTCGGTGTTGCAGCCGCCGGCCGCGATGCGCTTCAGTTCGGTCACGCCTTTGTCGAACTCGTGATTGCCGACCGCGTTGAGATCGACCTTCATCAGGTTCATCACCTCGACGGTGGGTTCGTCCCGGAAGAAGGCGGACACCAGCGGCGAGGCACCGACCAGATCGCCGCTGGAGATCGTCACGCTGTGCGGCTTGCCCGCGCGCAGCGTGTCGAGCTGGGTGGCGAGGTAGGCGGCACCGCCGGTGTTGACACGCACGGTCTTGGTCGCGTCGGCCGGGTCGGGCAGTGTCAGCGCCAGGTTGTGGTGCTCGAGCGCGCCGTGGAAGTCGTTGAAGGCGAGCAGGCGCACTTCGACCGCCGCCGGTGGCGACGGTGTGTCGTCATCGTCATCGCCGCCGCCGCAGGCAATCAGCGCCGCGACCGCCAGCGCCAGAGGGGTCCACATCATGAGTTGTTGCCGCCGGGGTGTCAGGTGCATCGCCTAGTCTCCGCATCCAAAGATCAGGAGGCTAGTGGACCCGCATGAATTTGCGGTGACGATGCGTCTCAGGACGGCTGCCGTCAAGGGGGCCGTGGCGGCGGTGGTCGCGCCGTTGCGGTGGGAGACGGCCGCTGACGGTGCGTCAGCCAGCGGTTCGTGCAACACATCGAGGGCGGCGGGAAGGGCGGCGCAGGATGAACTTCCTGCTCAGCGTGCACCGGCCCCGGCCGTGCGGGGCGGGCGTCGTCAGGACCGGGCGGAGGGTTTACCGCGCGCGTCCGGCCCTGGCCATGCCGGCGGTGGCGTGCTTCTGGCGGTAGACCTTCCACAGCTTGCCGGCGAGGCCTGAGGTCACGGCGAACACGAGCAGCTTGCGTATGAACATGGCGGATTCTCCTGTGGCAATGCGTGCTCCCCATCGGGCACGTGGGACACCAGCTTAGCGGCCGCCACATGTTGCAGGCGCAGGCCGGGCGGCAGCGCCGCTGTCGGCGCCGGCCTACAAGAAGCTCACAGCTGGGTGCGCAGCAAGGCCGCCAGGCGCTCGACCGCCTTTTCGTGCAGCGGCCGTCGCTGCCACGCCGCCAGTTCGACCGGCCGGGCGCGCTGCCAGTCCTGCTCGAACACCTGCAGCTGTTCCTGAGCGACGCGGCGGTCCAGCACGTTCAGGTTGGCTTCGTCGTTCAGGCGGAACGAGCGGTTGTCGAAGTTGGTCGAGCCGACCGAGACCAGCAGCGCATCGACCACCAGCACCTTGCAATGGAACATGGTGGGCTGGTATTCGGCGATCTCGACGCCCGCTGCCAGCAGCTCGCCCCACAGCGACCGCGACGCACGCCGCACCAGCGGGGAGTCGATGTGGCAGCCGGGCACGATGATGCGCACCTTGACGCCGCGCCGCGCCGCATCGACGAGCGCCTGCACCGCCAGCGTGTCGGGCACGAAGTAGGAGCTGGACAGGTGCAGCGAGTGGCGCGCCGAGGTGATCGCCATCAGATACATCAAATGCATGCTCTCGCTGCCGCCGGTGGGCGAGCTGCTGAACATCTGCGCCGGCATGTCGCCGGCACCCTCCAGCGCCGGGAAGTAGGCGTCGCCATGCAGCACCCGGCCGGTGGCTTTCATCCAGTTGTCGATGAACACCGCCTGCATCTGGGCCACCACCGGGCCCGCGACGCGGAAGTGCGTGTCGCGCCAGTGGTCGGCGTCTTGCGCATGGCCCTGCCATTGGTCGGCAATGCCGACGCCACCGGTGAAGCCGAGCCGCCCGTCGACCACCAGCACCTTGCGGTGGGTGCGATTGTTCAGCCGTGGCAAATGGCTCCAATGCGGCTTGTGGTAACGCTCGACCTCGACGCCGCCGGCCTGCATCTCGCGCAGGTAGTGGCCGTCCATCTTGAGGCTGCCGCCCCAGTCGAGCAGCAGGTGCACCTTCACGCCGGCGCGGGCCCGCTCGATCAGCGCGTCGCTGAACTCGCGCCCGACGCAGCCGGCCCAGTAGATGAAGGTCTCGAAGGTGATGGTGTGGCGCGCCTCGCGGATCGCCTGCAGCATCGCGGGGTAGATCCGTTCGCCGTTGATCAGGGCCTCGACGTGGTTGCCTTCGAGCACCGGCGGCCCGAGCAGCACGTCGAGCGCACGCCGGAACTGCGGGTCCTGCGTGTCGTACTGGCGATCGATCTGCCGTTCGATCTTCTTTTCACTGGCGCCCAGGTTCGCAACGAGCAGCACCACCAGCAGGGTGACACCCACGCTCACGACTACAGTCCACATCGTTGTCTTTGTTGTGAAGTTTGTGCGCGACGATAGCAGCTTCGACCGCTCCGGGCCCTCGGGTCCGGCCCGCAGCGGTGCGCCGCTAGCGCCTCGTTACATCGGGCAGCAGGGTGCGGCTGCGAGGGGCCGCAAGATGGGTGACGTCGGCGTCACGCCGGTGTCACCCGCCGGCCTTACCGTGCAGCGCGGCGCGCCGCGTGCCGCCAGCACTACACCTCAGGAGCCCGATCCGATGTCGTCCCGTATCCGTTTGCTCACCGCTTGTGCCGCCGCCGCCCTGGCTGGCCTGTTGACCACTTCCGGCGTGCTGGCCGAGCCCAACCCGCCCGCCGCGCTGCGTGGCGAACGGGCGCCGTTGGTGATCGCTCACCGCGGCGCCAGCGGTTATCTGCCCGAGCACACGCTGGCCGCCTATTGGCTCGCGATCGAGCAGGGCGCCGACTACATCGAGCCCGACCTGGTCAGCACCAAGGACGGCGTGCTGGTCGCCCGCCACGAGAATGCCATCGCCATCCTCGATGCCGACGGCAGCCTCAAGGAGGCCACCACCGATGTCGCCGAGCGGCCCGAGTTCGCGTCGCGCAAGACCACCAAGACCATCGACGGCAATGCCGTCACCGGTTGGTTCACCGAAGACTTCACGCTGGCCGAGCTGAAGACGCTGCGTGCCCGGGAACGGCTGCCGCAGCTGCGGCCGGCCAACAGCCGTTTCGACCGGATGTTCGAGGTGCCCACGCTCGACGAGGTGCTGGACCTGGTGCGGCAGGCCAACGAGCGCCGCCGCGACGAGGCACGGCACCACGGCCGGCCCTCGAGCTGGCGGCCGATCGGTGTGTACCCCGAGACCAAACACCCGAGCTATTTCCAGGGCATCCGGCTGCCGCTCGAAGAACGGTTGGTGCGCACGCTGCACCGCCATGGTTATGTCGGGCGCCACGCGCCGGTGTTCATCCAGTCGTTCGAGACGCAGAACCTGCGCAAGCTGCGCCGCCTGACCCGGTTGCCGCTGGTGCAACTGCTCAACGGCTCCGGCCGTCCTTGGGACTTCGTGCAGAGCGGCGACCCGCGTAGCTATGCCGACCTCGCGCGCCCCGCCGGGCTGGCCGAGATCGCCACCTATGCCGACGGCATCGGCGCCAACACCCAGCTGATGATCCCGCTGGTCGCCGGCCGCCTCGGCAGCCCCACCACGCTGGTGTCCGACGCACATGCCGCCGGGCTGATCGTGCATGGCTGGACGTTCCGGGCCGAAAACGCCTTTCTGCCCGACGAGTTCGACGCCGGCATCGACCCCGCCGCGCTCGGCAACATGGCCGGGCAGGTCAAGGCCTTTCTGCAACTCGGGCTGGACGGCTTCTTCACCGACCATCCCCACGAGGGCGTGAAGGCACGCGACGCGTTCAAGCCGCGCTGAGCCCGTCCTCGCCGGCCCCCGCCTCGGCGCGGTGTGCCGGCGGGCCCGGCCACACCACCTCCAGCTCGTAGGCGATCGAGCGGGCCAGCCCGTCGAGGTCGGGGAACAGCGTGGCGTGGGTGACGTTCATGCGGTACAGCGCATGCATGGCCTGGTCGCGCAAGGCGGCCGGCAAGACGATCTTCTTCAGCAGCGGCGCGTCCGACGCATAGTGGTCCAGGATCTCGGCCAGCGGCTGCTGCAACTGCCCCGGCACCACGAACAAGCCCGATTGGGCCACCAGCCGCCGGTCCATCCGCGAGGGCTCGCCGAACCACAGCAGCGGGTGCTGGTTGTCGATGAAATAGCGTTCGAAGTGGCCCGGGTGGCGCGGGTCGATGCGGTCGCGCGTCAACGTGGCGTCGAAGCGCGGCGTGGCCTGCCACAAGGCCGGCGTGTTCAACGCGTAGACGGCTGCATCGCCCACCGCACGTTCGAGCGCGAAGAAGGCCGCGACGAAGGGCGACTTGGTGAAGTCGAGCAAGCGGGTCGGCGCGCCATGGTGCTGCATCATCGCCAGGCAGCGCAGGTCTTCGTCGAGTGCGGCGCGGTCTTCCAGGTAGATGTGCGCCTTGCGACGGAAGATGCGCATCGCCCGCCGTTCCCGCTCCGGCCAGCCGGCCGCGTCGGGGCAGAACTGCGCCAGCCGGCGCGACAGCGAGCTGAGCAAGGGCCAGGACGCGACCTGTTGGCCGCGGAACGCCCAGCCGTCGAGTTCATCGGCCAAGGCGATGAACTGGGGCCAGTCTCGGGCGGTGAGCACGTCCATCGAGAGATCCGTCCGGTGACGCTGCGCGAGCGGGAGTGGCAGCTTAACCTGCGCCGGTGCCGGGCCCATGACGCCAGACGGCGCCGCGCGGCCGCGTCGCGAGAGTGACTGCGCAGCCCGAAGGGCCCCGGCACGATGCGCCGCCTGGGCCCAGTCGTTTCGCGCGCCGATCCGGCGCCGGGCGGGCCGCACTGCCAACACAGGAGAATTTCAATGCAGACGCCCGTTGTCCTCACCGGTCGGGTCGCCATGGTCACCGGGGCCGGCGGCGGTATCGGACGCGAAATCGCCCGCGCCTTGGCGGCCGCTGGCGCCACCGTCGTGGGGCTCGACCTTTCCGAAGCCGCTTTGCAAGCCAGCGCCGCGTCGCTGCGCGAGCAGGGCCTGGCGCTGTCGACCCTGCAGGCCGACGTCGGCGACACCGCCTCGGTGGCGGCGGCGGTGGCCCGCATCGTGGCCGAACACGGCCGCCTCGACATCGCGGTGAACAACGCCGGCATCGAAGAAGAGCACACCAAACTGGCCGACGTCGACGAGGTGCTGTTCGACCGCATCCTGCGCGTCAACGTCAAAGGCGTTTGGCTCTGCATGAAACACCAGATCCAAGCGATGTTGAAGCAAGGCGGTGGCTCGATCGTCAACATCGCCTCGGTCGCCGGGCTGGTCGGTGCGCCGCTGCAAAGCGTCTATGCCGGCAGCAAGCATGCGGTGGTGGGCATGACCAAGAGCGCTGCGGCCGAATATGCGCGGCGCGGCATCCGCATCAACAGCGTGTGCCCCGGCATCACCCGCACCGCGATGCTGGAGCGGGCGCTCGAACGCGCGCCCCAGCGCGCGCCGGCGATCGAACGCGCGCAACCCATGGGCCGTGTCGGTGAACCGGGTGAAATCGCCGCGGCGGTGCTGTGGCTGGCCTCGGATGCGGCCAGCTTCGTGACCGGCCACCAGCTCGCGGTGGACGGCGGCCTGACAGCGGTGTGATCGAGGGAGGGGCCGCCGGCGGTGTGGCACCGCCGACGGCTGCTTTCAAAAGCGAGAGGACGGGAACACGCTGACCAGGTCGTCTTCGGTGCACAGCGCGATCAAGCCGCGCTCGACCAACTGCTCGATGTGCTGGCGCATCGGCTCGCTGCCGAAACCCAGGTCGAGCAAGGGGCGCAGCGCGGTATGACCGTTGACGACCGCCAGGAAGCGGCGTGCGTGCGGGCTCAGGGGGGCGGACTGGATCAACATCTCGCGCTGCCCGGCGGCGGTGCGGCGAAACACGGCCTCGTCAGCGTACATCACGGCAAGATCTGCTTGCATACGGAACGGAACATTCATCAAAGCGTCACGAAGACGGGGAGCTTACCAAACCCGCCTTGACGCCCGACTTACCGGTCTTGCGGTCGTGGCCACTTGAGGGGCATCGGCGCCGCTCAAGCGGCCGCCATGGCCCGTGCCTCGGGCAGCAGCTCGACGCATCGCTCGAAGAACAGCCGCGCCCGTTCGTCTCCGCCGGCGGCGGCAATGCGGGCCCGGCAGTCCTGCAGCCAGGCCAGCAAGGCCTCCCGATCGGCGACCTGGCGCGCGGCATCGCGCAGCGGGGCGTCAGCATGGCCCAGCAGCAGGCCGATCTGTTCCAGCGCATAAAACTTCGCCGCCGCCAGCGAGCGCTGGGGCGTGCGGACCGAGGCCGACTTCGGCGCCTCGGGCCCCGCGGCCGGAGGCTCTGCCCCGGACACCGGCTCGATGTAGCCCCACCGTTGCAGGGCCTCGACATCCGCCCCGGTCAGGCCCAACGAGCGCAGTGCAGCGAGCAAGCGCTTCAAGGGCTGCCGGCCGTCGAGCAGGATGAACAGCGAGCGCTGGGCGCGGTTGCCGGCAAAACTGCGTTGCTCGAAGGCGCGGCGGCCGGCTTCGGTTTTGGCATACACCAGGGACCAGTGGAGGGGATCGCTCATCTCAGGTGACGTGCGGCGCTGCCGCAGGCTCTCGACAAAACCGCGACGATAGAAACTGAAAGTTACGCCAGCGCGACAGCGATGCGGTTGTGTGGCCTCCGTGGGGATAAACCGGCGCCGTGGTGTCCGACCGTCAGGCACCACATCGCCCGGCGCGATGCGGTGCCTCGGGTTCGGGCGCCCGTCACTTCTTCCAGAAGCGCGGCGCGTCGTCCAGTTTGGCGAGCGCCTTGCGGCATTGCCGGGCCGTCACCTCCCGGCGTGCGGTGAGCCAGCCCACCGCAAACCACAAGCGCGGGTCCTGCGGCGCCGCCTCGTGGTATTTCTCGAGCGCCACCGCGTCGTCGTTGTGCAGGCCCAGCGCGTCCTGCGCCGGGCGCAGCTGCGACAGATAGTTTTCGACCGCCTTCTCGCCGAACAACGGCGCCACGAATTCGGCCAGGTAGCGCAAGCGCTTCAAACGCTTGCGCACCCGGTGCTGGCTCGGCACGTCCAGGCGCTCGAAGCGCCGGCCGTCGCGTACCACGTCGCGGTGCAGCTTTTTGATGCGATCGGCCGCGTCCTGCCGGGTTGCCTTGGGCGGCTCGACCTGCGCGTCCGGCGCGTCTTCACCCAGGCTGAATTCGATCAGTTCGAGCAGCACCTGCTGGAATTCGCTGGCCCGCACCACCTGCGTCGGCTCGGGCAGGGCCTCGGTCGGGGGCGGCAGCTCGATCGCCGGGGCGCCGGCAGCCTGCAGTTGCGGCCGCACCGCCTGCAGCACCGTCTCGCGGTCGCGCACCGCGCCGAGGTTGCGGAAGGCCTGCACCAACGGGCCTTCCCAGGCGGGGTTGACCTGCGGCGACAAGCCGCCGAGTTCGCGCAGCGCGGTGCGCAGCCGACGGATGCCGACGCGCAACTGGTGCACATGCTCGTCGGACGCGCCACCCGCTGCCACCTCGCTCGCATTCGGCAGGATCTGCTCGAGGCAGGCGCCGATCACGGCGCGCAGTTCGGCGACACGTGAACGCGGCGCCCGCTCGCGCGGCGGATGGGCTTTCACCGCCGGGCCGTGCGCCTCCCCCCGCGCCAGCTGCTCGCCGCGCTGCGCCTTGCTGATGGTGCTGAGCCACAGGCCGTGCTGCAGCGCCCAGCGCCGCGCCAGCTTGATCAGCGCCGCCGGGCTGCCCTTCTTCAGCTCCAGTTCCAGCTCGCGGATCGGCACTTCGCGGTCGGAGGCGACGATGCGGCCTTCGTCGAAGGCCAGCTCGACCAGCGTGCCGCCGGGCACCCGCAACAACCGCGTCTCGCGCCACACGTCAGTGGTGTAGAGCGGTTGCAGGGCCACCGGCGGTTCGTCGGGCGCCGTTTGCAGCGCCAGCCGCAGCCGCTCTCCGGCCGGGGTGCCGTCATGGCGTGCGATATCGATGTCGGGGATGCCGGCGCGCGGCGGTGTCGGCAGGTCCACCTCGTGTTCCAGGCGGTGCAGCGCGTGGTCGCCCGTGCCTTTCAAGGTTTGTTTCCAGACCCGGCCTTCCTTGCGCAGGCGCAGGGCCAGGCCCTGGCGGGCGAGCCGGGCGTCCGGCGTGTCGTAGTAGGTGGCCTGCAGGCGCACGCGGGGGGCTTCGCCCCGGCGCACCGCCGCGATCACCCGGTCCCGGCGCTCGGCCGGCACCTCGAATTTCAGTTCGAGTTCATCCATGGTGTCCACTCCCGTTGTACAGCCGTCTTCGTCCGACCCGTTCGGATGGGCACCGGTCATCAGACGCGGGCTGCTGCGGACACGGGCAAGCAAGTGGCGGTCCAGCGGTCGTGGGGGGATGGCGAAAGCGGCGGCGGCCGAGATTGTGCCGCCCCCTTGGGCGGAGGCGGGTGCAGTCGGACGGTTGCGCCGCTGCGGCGGCTGTTGCCAGCTGGGCTTGGCTTGCCGGTCGGCCGGCAGGCAGGCGGCGGCCCGGCCACAGGCGGTGCGGTCGCTGACCGCACCGCTGCGCGGTCAGCGACCGCCCAGTTCCAGGCCCAACAGCACCGGGTCGTGGTCCGACGAGCGGTACGGCGTCGGCGCGTACAGGTCTTGCGGCTTGAACTCGGTGTTGTAGTCGATCACCACCGGCTCGTCGGCATTGATGTGCCACTCCACCGCACGGCTCACCTGCGCCGACAGCGAGGCCGTCGCGAGGGCATGGTCGAGATAGCCGGCCTCACCGTCGAAGACATAGGAATAGCCCAGGCTGTTGAAGCGGGCAATCTGGTCGACCAGGCCGCCCTGGCGCAGCGTTTCGATCGGGTCTTCGCGGCCGTAGGCGTTCAGGTCGCCCAGCACCAGCACGTCCTCGTCGCGTGCCTGTGCCTTCACGCTGTCGATGAAGCGCAGCAGTTGCTGCGCCTGCCCGACACGCCGTGCGTTGAAGCAGCCCTGGCCGTCGCCGGCATCGGCGTCGGGCCCGCTGGCGCCCCCGCAACCCTTGGACTTGAAATGGTTGACGACCACCGAGAAGGTCTGGCCCTGCGGCGTGACGAACGCCTGCGCCAGCGGCGGGCGGTTGTGCACCGGGTGCGGGTCCGACAGCGCTGCACCCACGCGCGAGACCTTGACCGGCTTGTAGATCATCGCGACGCGGATCGCATCGGTGCCGACACCTTCGGCCGGGTCGGGGACCACGGCATAGGTGCCGGCGCCCAGGCGCGCGTTCAGCCCGTCGACCAGGTCTTGCAGCGCGGCGCCCTGGTCGCGCTGCATCTCGATCAAGCCCACCACGTCGGCGTCGAGGGCGGTCAGCGCGGCGAGGATTTTGTCGCGCTGGCGGGTGAACTCCAGCGCGCTGTCGGCGCCGCGGCAATCGCTGCGGGTGCCGCTCGGCAAACAGGCGGCGCCGGGCTGATCGACGGTCACGAAGTAGTTGAGCACGTTGAAGCTGGCCACCCTCAGCTTGCCGCCCACCGCGGGCGGCGCGGCAGTGCGGTCGTTGACACGTTCGATCACCGGCGGCTGCGTCGGGTGCAGCTTGTAGTCGCGCGGACCGGCTGCATCGGCGGTCGCCGGGCCGTGGTCGATCACACCGGTCAGACGGTGCAGCCGGTCGCCGGCGCGCACGGTCTGGTCGCGTCCCAGATAGGGCATCGGCGTCGGGTTCTGGGCCGCGCTGCCGTCGTCGAGCAGCAAGCGCCGCCGTGCGTTCGCCTCGTCGACGCGGCGCGCGGCCGCGGAGCCGGGCCGGAAGCGGTTGGTGGCCTTCTCGAGGCGGCCCTGGGCCGACAGGGTCAGCTGACCATAGCGGCCGAGAAAGTAGTTCTGCGACACGGTCATCGGCACCGCCAGACTGACCAACATGCCTTCATGTTGTTCCAGCTCGCCGTCGACCTTTTCCGGCAGTTGCACCGGGGTCGGCACTGGCGTGCGGCCGCGGCCCAGCACGGTCAGGTCGGTCACGTTCTTGAGCTGGGTGACGGTGTGGAACTCGTCGACCTCGGCACTCAGCTGCACCCGCTGACCGGGCGAGACGCTGGCGCCGGCGGGCACGTAGACGAACACGCCGTCGGAGCTGCGTCCGTCGCCGTCACCCCGTTCGTCCTGCAGGTAAAACCCCTTCAGGCCGGGGAACACGGCGGTCACGACACCCGCGGTCGTGACGCGCTGCCCGAGCAGCGGGCTGGCGTCGCCGGTGCCCTGGATCTGCGGAATGGGCGTCACGGCCGAGCGGCCGATCTGCACGTTGACGGTGCAGGAGGCCGTCTGGGCTTCGTTGTTGCCGAACCGCAGCTGCACCGCGTAGGCGCCGGCCGGCACGCTGCGCGCGACCTCCAGCACGGCGCCGGCGGTGCCGCCGTCGCCGGTTGCCGGGCTCACGTCGACCAGCGCGATGCCGGCACGGGCGCCCGATTCGAGGCGGATGGCGTTGACGATGCTGTCGGGGTCGGAGGCCGACACCGACACCGAGCCGCCCGCGCCGGTGCGCACGCTGAGGGCGGGGCAGTTCACGGCGATGGGCTGGTTGACCGCGCTGCCGCAGGTCTTGACCGGAGCGCGGGTGTTGCGCGGCGTGGGCACCGCGACGCTGAAGTCCGCGCTGTTGTCGCCGGCGTCGGTGCACCCGTCGGCACCGCGCAACGCCGCGGTGGTGCTGCTCAAGGCGGCGGTCGCGCGGCCTTCGGCGCAATCGGCGCTACCGAAGCCGACGAAGTCGGCGACGCTCGCGCCGCCGTTCGGGCAGGCGCCACTCAACGCGGTGGTGTTGCGCACCAGCGCCAGCTTGCCGGCGCTGGCCGACAGCGCGAGGCCGGCTTCGAGGTCGGGCGCCGGCAAGGCCTGTGTGCCGCCGCTGCCCTGGGCCAGCTGCACCAGGAAATACTGCCCGGGCTGCAGGCTGACGTCCGGCAAGGCCACGCTGTTGCCCCACTGGGTGCCCGTGCTCGAGGCGTACTGCAGCGACCATCCGCGCAGCGAGGCCGGCGCGGTGCCGCTGTTGAAGAGTTCGACGAAATCGTGGGTGAGGGTGGCGCCGGCATTGCCGCCACCACCGTAGACCTGGCTGATCACCACGTCGGCGCGTGCCGCTGGCAAGGCCAGGCAGGCGAGGGCGAGGGCGGCCGCCATCGGCCGGACTTCGAGCATCTGCATCTCCCTGTGTTCCCCGTCGAGGGGATGGTTGTGGATCTGGTTGCGCTGCTTGCCGCCGCACTATGCCTGGCGATGCGGGGTGCGCGGCCGGCACCCGGTGCATCGAGGCTGCACAGACGTCACGAGTCGTGTCGTCGAGGCGGGGGTCACGCGGTGCCGCGGGGAGCGTGCCGCAGGCGTGCGTCAAGAAGATGACGGGGCGGGAACCGGGCCCGTCATGGGCCGGCGACGGCCTCCGATCCGGGAGGAGGCCCAACCTCAGTCGAGCGAAGAGTCGTACAACTGGCCGGAATTCTGGATCTCGTCGTCGACCGCGTCCTCGGGTTCGTCACGGTTCTGGCGGTCGCGCCACAACTCGTTGGCCAGTTCCACGGCATCGAGGCGGTCGACGTCGGGGCATCGGGTTTGGTAGCGGCGTGCCGCGCGTTCCACCCAGTCCAATCGGGGTATCGCGTTCATTGGCGGTCCTGTCGAGTTGTCGTCGGGCCTCGGCGGGCTCACCCAGCGGCCAGAGGCCGGTCAAGCTATCGCCAGATCGAACTGTCGGCACGGGGTATGACGTTGTAATGACAGGCTGGACGCCCGGGGGGAACGACCCCACACCTTGCTCAGTCATGCGCCGTCGCGCCGACCGCACCGCATGCGCGGGTGTCTTCCAGCTGTCATCTGGCGCCACTACGGTGGCCCGAAGCTTGGCAAGGAGGCCGGACCATGAGGATGAGCTCGACACCCACACGGGCCGTTGTTTCCAGCCCCCGCACGCTGTTCGTGCAGGCCCTCGTCTTGCTCTCGAGCCCCGTGGCCCTGGCCGCGCCGGGGGGCAACGGCGACACCGAGGTCGACTGGCTGGGCATGGGCGCCACCTTCGCCGCCGGCCTCGCGGTGTTTCTGTGGAGCGTGCGTGCCCTGGCGATGTGCTTGCGGGACGTCGCGAGCGAGCGCGTCAAGGCGGTGTTGCACAAGAGCGCCGGCAACCGGCTGAAAGGCTTGCTGTCGGGCACTGCGGTGACCGTCGTGCTCGATTCGTCGTCCGCCACCATCATCTTGTTGATCGCTTTGGTCGATGCGCGCTTGATCGGTTTTGGCGCCAGCCTGCCGGTGATCCTCGGCAGCAACATCGGCACCACGTTCTCGAGTCAGGTGTTCGCCGTCAACAACGACCTCTACGCGCCCGCGCTGCTGCTCGCCGGCCTGCTGACGCTGGTGCTGGCCCGCGCCGACAAGGCCAAACGCTGGGGCGAAGTGGTGTTTTTGATCGGCCTGATCCTGTTCGCGCTCGGCACCCTGGGCGACGCGATGGCACCGCTCGCCGACCATGACGGCGTGAAGGCCTGGCTGCTCAGCTTCGCCCATCCGGCCACCGGCATCCTGGCCGGTGCCGCCGGCACCGTGGCGATCCAATCGTCGTCGGCCATGATGGCCATCGTGATTGCGTTGGCCAGCCAACAGCTGATCGGCCTGGACGCCGGGCTGGCCTTGATGTTGGGCGCCGAAATCGGGACCTGCGCCGACACCCTGGTCGCGGCCATCGGGCGCTCGGCCGCGGCCTTGCGCGCGGCGGCGTTCCACGTCGGCTTCAACATCGTCACCGCGGCGCTCGGGGTGGCCTTGCTGGCACCCTTGACGCAGCTGGCGCGCTGGTCGTCCAGCGACGTGGCGCACCAGATCGCCAACGCGCACGTCGCGTTCAACGTGATCGGCGCGCTGTTGTTCATCGGCTTTACCGGCACGGCCGCGCGCTGGTTGGAACGATGGGTCCCCGAGCGCCGGGCGCCTGCGGAGCGCTTGCGGCCGGCCGCCGACGTTTAGTGGCTTGCGCCGAGCCTTCAGCCGAACACCGGAACGTTTCTGAGCACCACGTACAAGGCGGTGCCGAAGAGGATGCTGGCGAGTGCCTGGCGCAGCCACAGCTGCAGCACGATCACGGCGGACGCGGCGATCAGTTCGGGCCAGGGGCCGGCCGGATTGGCACTGGCGCTGCCATGGAGCGTGTGCACCAGGAGCAGCGACATGATGGCGGGCGGAAGGAAGCGGCCCAGGCGCTCGACCAGCGGAAACCGCTTGAGCAAGTTCGCGCCGATGAACGGCACCGCGCGCAACAGCACGGTCACGCCGGCCATCCCGCACACCGCCAGGGCGGCGTATTCGCTGTCGATCATGTGCTGGCCTCCATGGACTTGTTGTTGTTGCTGCTGCTGCTGCGGGACAGGATGGCCGAGAGCACGACACAAAGGCCGATCGCCACGGCCAGTGCCTGCGACGGGGCGACCCACCGTGCGACACCATAGGACGCGAGTGCCAGCAGGATGGGCGCGGGCCTGCGGGTCGCGCGCCACTGTTCGGCCGTGAGCACGGCAAACAGCGCGGCCAGGCTGAAATCGATGCCGGTCAGCGCGGTCGGTGCTTGCAGGCCGATGGCTGCGCCCAGCAAGGTGCCCAGCACCCACCAGCCGTGGTTGAGCATCGCCACCGCGACCATGCGGGTCGACGAGGTGCCGGCCGGCAGCGTGGTGATGACCGAGTAGTTCTCGTCAGTGAGCGCCCAGATCAGGTACCAGCGCGCCAGCTTGCGCTGCGGCAGCTTGTCAAGCAGCGACAGGCCGTAGAACACATGCCGCAGGTTCACGATCAGCGTGGCCAGCACGATGGAGCCGAGCGGGGCGCCGGCGGCCAGCATCGGGATGGCCATGAACTGTGCTGCACCGGCAAACACCAGCAGGCTGGTCAGGGGCGCCATCCACCAGACGGCGCCGGCCTGCACCAGCAGGTAGCCGAACACGGCGCCGAGCGGAACGTAGCCCATCGCGACGGGAACCGACAGCGAGAGCGTCGACAGCCCGGCTGCGGGAGGGGCGTCTGTTTTGGGAGCGGGGAGGGACATGGAACGGATGTGGGGGGCGGATCGACTGGTGAGGCATGCGGCGCCGCGACGGGATGCGCACCCGGTGGCCGCGCGAGGCGCGTATGTTGCCATGGCACCCACGTCGACGCCGGGGCCGCCGGCCGGTTAACGCAGGGCAGCGGCGGTGCCGGTGTACTCCACCGCGCCCTCGTCCCGACAGAAACCGAACAGGCGCAGACCGCAGCGCGTTGCCAGGTCGACCGCCAGCGAGGTCGGCGCCGAGATCGCCGCCAGCGCCGGCAGACCCAACCGCGCGCATTTGCGCACCAGCTCGTAGCTGGCGCGGCTGCTGACGATGACGAAGCCGGGCCTCTGCAGCGCCGGGCCGTGCGCCAGCCGGCCGATCAATTTGTCGAGGGCGTTGTGGCGGCCCACGTCTTCGAGCACGTCGACCAGGCTGCCGTCGGGAAGCGACCAGCCGGCAGCATGGCAGGCGCCGGTGGCGGCGTTCAGCGGTTGGCGTTCGGCGAGTTGCGCAAAGGCCTGCAGCACCTGCTCGGCCTGCAGCCCATCGAGCCGGCGCTCGGCGGGCACCGGGGTGGGATCGAGGTCGAGTGCGGCCAGGCTTTCCACACCACACACACCACAACCGCTGCGGCCTTCCATCGTGCGGCGCTGGTGCTTCAGGCGCTCGAAGGCGCGGGTGGCGACCTGCAGCTGCACGTCGACACCGCGCGGGTGCGCCTGGACGTCGATGCCATAACACTGCGCCGGCGTTTCGATCACACCTTCGGACAGCGCGAAGCCGAGCGCGAAGGCCTCGAGGTCGGTCGGGGTCGCCATCATCACCGCATGGGCGACGCCGTTGAACGACAGCGCGACCGGCACTTCCGCCAGCACCGTATCGCTGGCCGCGCAGCGGTCGCCGCGCTGGCTGCGGACCACCGGCACCGTGCACAAGGCGTCGGGCGTCTCGGGCATGTCGTCGGGCTTCAAGACGCCGGCGCTCCCGGTTCGGCCTGGCCGACATGCCGGGTCAGCACCACCGGGATCGACTTGGACGCCGGCGTGCGCGCGCCTTCGGCGTGGCTCGCCAGCGGCACCAGCGTGTTGGTTTCGGGGTAGTAGCTGGCCAAACAGCCGCGCGGGATGTCGTACTCGACCAGCAGGAAACGCTCGGCGCGCCGCTCGACACCATCGCCGAACACGCTGGTCAGGTCGACCCATTCGCCGGGCGCCAGGCCCAGTGCCTGCAGGTCGTCGCGGTGGATGAACACGACACGCCGGTGGCCGAAGACGCCGCGGTAGCGGTCGTCCAGGCCATAGACCGTGGTGTTGTACTGGTCGTGCGCCCGCACGGTGGCGAGCGTGAAGACGCGCTGGCCAGCGGCCTCAGCCGGCGTGGTCTGCCGCGGCAGGGCATGGGCCATGAAGTGCGCCTTGCCCGAGCCGGTCAGCCAGACCCGCTCCGACGCGGTGTTGCGCAGCCGGAAGCCGCCGGGCGTGCGCACCCGGCGGTTGAAGTCGGCGAAGTCGTCGAAGACCTCGGCGATCTTGTCGCGGATGCGGTCGTAGTCTTCCACCAGCCAGCGCCACGGCGTCTTGCTGTGTGGCAGCACGGCGCTGGCCAGGCGGGCCACGATCATCGGCTCGGACAGCAGGTGCGGCGACGCCGGCGGATTGCGCCCGCTCGACAGGTGCACCATGCTCATCGAGTCTTCGACCGTGATGGCTTGCGGCGTGCCGTTCTGCAGGTCGAGTTCGGTGCGGCCGAGGCAGGGCAGCACCAGCGCTTCCCGGCCGTGCACCAGGTGGCTGCGGTTGAGCTTGGTCGACACATGCACCGTCAGGTCGCAGCGGCGCAGCGCGGCCTGGGTGAGGGTGGTGTCGGGTGTCGCCACAGCGAAATTGCCGCCCAGCGCGAAAAACACGCGCGCGTCGCCTCGCTGCATGGCCTCGATGGCCGCAATCGTGTCGTGGCCGGGCGCGCGGGGCGGCTCGAAGCCGAACACGGCGCCCAACCGGTCGAGGAACTGCGCCGACGGCTTCTCGTGGATGCCCATGGTGCGGTCGCCCTGCACGTTGCTGTGGCCGCGCACCGGGCAGACGCCGGCGCCGGGTCGGCCCAGGTTGCCGCGCAGCAGCAACAGATTGGTGATCATCTGCACCGTCGCCACCGCATGGCGGTGCTGCGTGATGCCCATGCCCCAGCAGGCGATGACCCGCGCGGCCCGTGCGTACGTGAGCGCGGCGGCGCGCAGTTGGTCGAGGCTCAGGCCCGAGGCTTCGGTCAGTGCGTCCCACGACTCGGCCCGCACGTCGGCTTCGAAGGCATCGAGGCCGTGGGTGTGCTCGGCGATGAAGTCGACGTCGAGCAACCGGGGCCGCCCTGCGGCGCGCGCGGCGTCGTCGAGTTCGAACAGCGCCTTGCACAGGCCCTTGACGGCCGCGAGGTCACCGCCGATGCGCAGCTGGAAGTAGTCGCTGCTGATCGGCGTTGAGCCGAGCGTGGCCATCTCGAGGGCGTTCTGCGGGTCGGCGAAGCGCTCCAGCCCGCGTTCACGCAGCGGGTTGAAGCTCAAGATGCGGGCGCCCCGGCGCGACGCGGCGCGCAGCTCGCCGAGCATGCGGGGGTGGTTGGTGCCGGGGTTCTGGCCAAAGATCAGGATCGCATCGGCCTGTTCGAAGTCGGCCAGCGTGACGCTGCCCTTGCCGACGCCGATGCTTTGCTTCAAGCCGGTGCCGCTCGGCTCGTGACACATGTTGGAGCAGTCGGGGAAGTTGTTGGTGCCGTACTCGCGCACCAACAGCTGGTACAGGAAGGCCGCCTCGTTGCTGGTGCGCCCCGAGGTGTAGAAGATCGCCTGGTCGGGGTGCGGCAGCGCCCGCAGGTGCGCGGCGATACGCTCGAAGGCGCTGTCCCAGCTGACCGCGTGGTAGCGGTCGGTGGCGGCGTCATAGGCCATCGGCTCGGTCAGGCGGCCCAGCGCTTCGAGGTCGTGGTCGGACCAGGCGGCCAGTTCGGCGACGCGGTGCTGCCCGATCAGTTCGGGCGTCGCGCGGCGCGACGTGGCCTCTGCGGCGACGGCTTTGACGCCGTTTTCGCAAAACTCGAAGGTCGAGGTGTGCTGGCGGTCGGGCCAGGCGCAGCCGGGGCAGTCGAAGCCGTCGGGCTGGTTGGCCGACAACAGCGTGCGCGTGCCCTTGGCGGCGATGCGGTGCTGCACCAGCTGGCGCGCGGCACTGCGCAGCGCGCCCCAGCCGCCGGCCGGGTAGGGATAGAACTCGATCTTGGGATCGCTCATTGGATAACCTTCGTGCTCGGCACCCCGGTGCGAGCCCCTGCGAGCCGCCTGGCCCTGGGGGCACCGGTGCCTCGCACGCACTGTAACGGGGTGAGGGCCAGGTTGTCATGGCCGTCGGCACTCGGCCGGACCGGGCGGCTGCGGTACATTCGCGGTCGTTGGTGCGCGTGCCGGCGGCTCTGCCGGCACCGTGAAACGGGAATCGGCAGGGCGCCGCGCGATGCTGCGCAGCCTCCAAGCCGAGCTGCCCCCGCAACGGTATGCGGACGAGCGGGTCGACCCTCAGGGTCTCGCGCTCGGTGCCTGTACGACGTCCACTGGGCCGAGCGTGGCCCGGGAAGGACTCGGGCACATGTCCGCCAGCCCGGAGACCGGCCAACAGGGGGCCACGCGCTGCGACTGATGCTGCTGCGTGGCTGCATGCGCCTGGGCTGCGGGGAAGCGGCCGGGCGGGTTGCCATCACGAGTTCCGCCATGTCCGAACGACCTTCCTGCTGCCAGGCCGGCCTGCTGCCGACCGCCTGGGCCTGCCTTGCCTGCCGGTTGCCGTCCCATCTCACCGGAGCGTGGCGATGATGCTCGAAGCCGGCATGGCGCAAGTGGCGCAATGGCTGTTGTGGCCGGTCTCGCTGGGGGTGCTGGCGTGCTTCGCGGCGGCGTTGTGGGCACTCGGCCGCACGCTGGCCGAAGCGTGGCAACGCTGGCGCGACCCGCGCTGGCGCTGTTTGCCGCAAGGCGACGAAGTCTCGCTCGATGCGCTCGAGCTGGCCGCGATGCGGCAGTTGGAGCCGATGCGGCTGCTGGCCCGCATGGCCCCCTTGCTGGGGCTGATCGCCACGATGATCCCACTCGGGCCGGCGCTCGCCGGCGTGGCCTCGGGCGACGGCGGCAGCACCTTGCTCGGCTTCGGCAATGCCTTCTCGGGCGTGGTGCTGGCGCTGGCCGCCGCCGCCATCGCGTTGGCGGTGCATTCGCTGCGCCGCCGCTGGCTGTTGAGCGAGTTGCACGCGGTGCGGCTGGCCCGCGGCCTGGCGCAGTGAGGGGGCGACGATGCGACGCCACAGCCTGCATCCGCTCGCCGACGAGGACGACGACCCGATGCTGTCGGCCGTCAACCTGGTCGACGTGTTCCTGATCGTCGTCGCGGCCCTGCTGGTGGCCCTGACCTTGCGCGCCGAGCGTGAGGCCGGCTCGACCGTCACGGTGATCCGCAACGCCGGCCGGCCCGACATGGAGATCGTCACGCGCGAGAACGGCCGCGAGGTGCGCTTGCGCGGTGATGGCACGGCCGGCGCGGGCAATGGCGTGCGCGCGGGCGTGGCCTACAAGCTCGACGATGGCAGTGTCATCTACGTACCCGAGCCGGCGGCCTCGTCGTCGCCTGCCGGGTCCACCCCTTGAGCGCCTGGCGGCGCGCTTGCGCGCTGCTGCTGCTGACGGCGCTGCTGCTGTGCGTCGCCCCGGCCCTGTTGGCGCGACCGCTGCTGCTGTGGGTGACGAGCGACGTGACGCCGACCACCCGCAGCGCCTTGCTGGCCAGCGCCGCGGCCGACGCGGGCTTCGAGTGGCGGCATGTCGAGTTCGGCCTGCGCCCGGGTGACGACCGGGCCGCCCGGCAGGCGCTGCAGGCGGGCCTCGACGAGGCCGAGTGGGTGTGGGTCGACGTGCCGCATGCGACGGTGCGGGCGCGCCTCGAGGCGCTGCTGGGGCCCGAGCAGGTGGCACGCTTCGAGGCGCGGCGCCCCGACCGCCTGCTGTACACCGACACGGCCGACGGCGACACGCCGGCCGGGCGTATCGCGGCCTATTTGCGAGCCGGTGGCGCCCGCCAGTCGGCACACGCCTTCACGCTGGCAAAGGCCGCCTTGCAGGGCGGGGCGTTGCCGGTGTTGCCGCCGCCGCAACCCTTGCCAGCACGGGCGCTGTACCACCCGCGTGCGCCGGGGCTGTTTTCGGATGCCGGCGCACTGGCCCGCTGGCAGGCCGGCGAGGGCAGGGCACGCGGCGCGCCGGTCGTGCTGCTGGTGCACCGGCACCATTTCGTCGACGGCAGCACCGGCTGGCTGGACCGCTGGCTGCAGTGGTTCGAAGCAGCCGGCTTCGCGCCCTATGCGGCCTACAGCCAGTCGCTCGACGCGCCGGCTTTGAGCGCTTTGCTGGAGGTCGACGGGCGGCTGCATGCGCGTGTGGTGGTGACGCACCAGTTGCTGACCCCCGGCGCCGCGCTGCAACCGCTGTTCCAGCGCTGGGACGTGCCGGTGCTCGCGACGCTGCCTTACCGCAGCGGGTCGATCGCCGCCTGGCAGGCCGACAGCGGCGGGCTCGCCACCACCGACGTGCCGTTCTACCTGGCACAGCCCGAGGCCGCCGGCGCCGTTGACCCGCTGCTGGTCGCGGCGCAAGGCCACCCGCGCGAGGGGCTGTCGCTGATCGAGCCCCAGGCGCGCGCGGTGGTGGCCAAGGCGGCCCGCTGGCTGGCGCTGCGCGACACGCCCAATGCCGACAAGCGGCTGGTTGCGATGGTCTACAACTACCCGGCCGGCGCCACCAACTTCGGCGCCTCCTTCCTCAACGTGCCGCGCAGCCTGGAAGTGGTGAGCGGCGCCTTGGCGCAGGCCGGGTATCGCACGCAGGCGGTGCCGGAGGCCGTCTGGATCGAGCGACTCAAACCTTTGCTGGCGGCCTACTACGAGGGTGCAGACCTGCATGCCTTGCTGGCGCAGGATGCCGCCGCCGCGCTGCCGCTGGCCGACTACCGCGCCTGGTTCGACCGGCTGCCGCCGCGCGTGCGCGAGCGCATCGAAGCGCAATGGGGCCCGCCCGAGCGCAGCCGCTATGTGGTGCAGCAGGGCGGGCAGCCAGTGTTCGTGATCCCGCGCCTGCAGATCGGGCACCTGACCGTGATGCCGCAGCCGCCGCGCGAGGAGACGCTGAAGTACCGCCAGCAGCCGTTCTCGCACCGCAACCGGGTGGCCCTGTCGCACCACTACCTGGCCGTCTACCTGTGGGCGCGCCAATCGCATGCCCTGGTGCACTTCGGCACCCACGGCACGCAGGAGTGGGCCGATGGCAAGCTGCGCGGCCTGGACGTGCACGACGATGCGTTGTTGCCGCTGGCCGATGTGCCGGTCGTCTACCCCTACATCGTCGACAACCTCGGCGAAGCGCTGACCGCCAAGCGTCGCGGCCGGGCCACGCTGGTCAGCCACCGCACGCCCTCGTTCGCCCCGGCCGGCTTCAACGCCCGCATGGCGCACCTGCACGAGCTGATGCACGAGTGGGAGACGGCCGGCGACGGCCCCACCAAGGCCGCCCTCGAAGCCGCGCTGCTGGCCCAGTTCGTCGAGCAGCAGCTGCACCGCGACCTGGGCTGGAGCGCCGAGCGCATCGGCCACGACTTCGCCGGCTTCATCGAGCAGCTGCATCCCTGGCTGGACCGGCTGGCGCAGTCGTCGCAGCCGCAGGGGCTGGCGGTGTTCGGCCGGGTGCCCGAGCCGTCTGCGCGCCGCACGACGATCTTGCAGGCGCTGCGCCAGCCGTTGATCGAGGCGCTGGGCGAGGACATCGACGAGGCGTTTCTGATCGACCACCGCGGTGTCGCCGACTCACGGCCCGCGCGCTGGCTCGACGTCGCCCTGCAAGACGCGGAGGCCGCCGCTCAGCTCGACCTGCGCCCGCCCGAACCGCAGGGCCCGGTGCCCAACCGCGCCGCGCGCCGGCCGATCGACACAGCAGCCTTGCGCGACCTCGCGCTGCGCGCCCAGGCCCTCGAACGGCTGCTCGCGACCGAAAACGAGCTGCCGGGGCTGCTGCGCGCGCTGGAAGGGCGCTTTCTGCCGGCCGCCTACGGCGGCGACCCGATCCGCAACCCCGACAGCCTGCCCACCGGCCGCAACCTGACCGGGCTGGACCCGAGCCGCTTGCCCACCCGCCATGCCTGGCAGACGGCGCAGCGCTTGTTCGACGACTGGTTGGCGGCCTGGCGACGCGAGCACGGCGATGTGGTGCCGCAACGCATCGCACTGTCGCTGTGGGCCGGCGAGACCTTGCGCCACCAAGGCGTGCAGGAGGCCCAGGCCCTCGCCGCCCTCGGCGTCGAACCCGTGTGGGACCACAGCGGCCGACCCACGGGGCTGCGGGTGATTCCGCAGGCCGAGTTGAAGCGCCCGCGGGTGGACGTGCTGCTGTCGATCAGCGGCTCCTACCGCGACCAGTTCCCGGCCTTGATGGCCTTGGTCGACAAGGCGGTGGCGGCGGTCAGCACGGCCGAGCCCGAGGGTGTGGTGGCCGAGGCCAGCCGGGCGGTGGCGCGCGAGCTGGCCCGCAACGGCGTCGCCGCTGACGCGGCCGAACGGCTGGGCCGGGTGCGCGTGTTCGGCAACACGCCGGGCGACTACGGCACCGGCATCGCCGAGGCGGTGCAGTCCGACGGTGTGGCCCGCCAGGACGCGCGCCTGGGCGGGTTGTTCCTACAGCGGATGAGCCAGCCGTTTCTCGACGGCAACCCGGTGGGCGAGGCGGGGGCGGACCCGGTGGCCCGTCCGGACGTGTTGGCGGCCCACCTGCGTCGCACTGATGCGGCGCTGCTGTCGCGCAGTTCCCACCTCTACGGCATGCTGACCTCGGACGACCCGTTCCAGTACCTCGGGGGCCTGGCCGCCGCCGCGCGCAGCGCCGGCCGTCGCGAGGGCCTGGCGCTGTACGTGAACCAGATCGAGGACAGCGGCGAGCCGCACACGCAGAGCGCAGCGCGCGGCATCGCGCTAGAGATGCAGAGCCGCTACCTGCACCCCGGCTGGCTGGCGGCCCAGCGCGCCGAAGGTTATGCCGGCAGCTTGCAGGTGGTGAAGGCGGTGCAGTTCGCCTGGGGCTGGCAGCAGGTCGATGCGGGCAGCGTGCGCGACGACCACTGGCAGGGGTTTTACGACGTCCTGGTGCGTGACCGCCACGGGCTCGGCGTGCCCGAGTGGCTGCGGGCCCACCCGCAAGCCTATGCGCAGGCGCTGGAGCGGCTGGCGCAGGCCGAACGCCAGGGGTACTGGCGTCCCGATCCGACGGTACGGCGTACGTTGGCCGCACTGTTGCAGACGCTGTCGGGACAGGCGCCGCGGCCGGACGCCTCGGTCGAGGTGCAGCGATGGACCGCGACCGCGCTGCAAACGCCTGCGAGGCCGGCGGCCGCCGCGGCACGAGAGGCCGAGGCGGTGCCCCGTGTTCGGAGGGACGTCTCGCCGCCCGCGCCTGTGGTGGCAGCTCCCGAGCCACGCGGCATCCGGCTGCGGCCCGTGATGCCTGCTCCGCGCGCCAACGCGGTGGTGCAGCGACTGGCACAGGCCTGGCTCGCCGCCGCGGTCGCAGCGCTGGTGCTGGGCGGGGCGGCTTGGCAGTTGCGAAGTTCGAGGATGCCACCCCGCATGGCAGGGCTGTGAAACGGGCGCGTCGCACAGCGGCGTCGCGTGGCTGCCCGGGTCGGGGCGGGCTCAGACGGTGGTGGCAGAGGTGAGAGGCCCTGGCACCGGCGTGACGCACGGCGTCGTCACGTGGCCAGGGGGCCGTCACACGGCGCAGGCGCTCGCCGGTACGGCAAGAGGGCTTGCAGACGAGACCTCCGGCCGTGCCGGATGGTGCAAGTCAATCGCGTGACAGCAGGGGTGTTGCTTTGTGTCGGTTGTAAGGCGCTGGTCCGTGCCGTCAGGCCGGTGCGAAGGCCTCGGCGGCACGCGGAGCCAACTGTCGGTCGGCGGCTTGCTCGGGATCTACCCCGCCTTGCACCTCGGACCACACCTGCAAGGCCAGGTCCAAGGCTTCGTGGCTCTGCATTGCCACCTGCTGGGCGAGCATTCGTGCGGCACAGCGCTCGATCCACTCGTTGCGGCTCATTCTGTCGCTCATAGGCGCATTCCTTCCCTGATGTGAGGAAGCGATTGTGCCCGCTCCCCTGCCGCCTGAGACGCGCGCCACCGAGTTGCGGGGGTGAAAACCACAGGGGCGGTACGTCTACCTAGCACCAGCGCGCCTTGGGGCTTAGGGCACTGGACAGCAGGGGCTTTTGCATCCCGACCCGGCGGTGCGGTTAATAGATCAATACAAATGTTTCAGGCTAGGATGGCCTCGCCACGTAGCGCTCGGGGCGATCGAGCGTTGCGCAGCGGCCAAGAAGCATTGCCCCCGCGTTGCGGGGGCTTTTTTTTGCCTCCGCGGTGGCGGCGCCGACGTTTGCATGCCTGCGGGGAGGGCCCCCGGATAGGGCAGAATGCCGCGGCGACCGGGCAGCAGGCCGCCGGTCCTCGGAGAGGCGAGCGCCTGCTGGCGGGCCATCGGATGGATGGGCCGGTCGTCGCCGCTGGCAGGTGGACCCGAGGGTGCGGCGCCGCTGCAGCGCAAGGCATCCGGATTGCCAAGGGAGGGATCGCTGTCCGATCCGGGCCTGGTGCCCGGCGCCGGCGAGCCGTGCGGGAACGCCCCGGCGGCCCTGCAGAAAGACCAACGGCCCGTGGTCTCCGATACACACAACAAGGCGCCGCGCCCGCGGGGCCGAGCTGAGCCTATACACGGAGGTGAACGACATGGTGGACGAGCTGAACCAAGCCCTGTCCTTTCTCGGTGCTGCCTTTTCCTGGGCTGGTCCTGACGCGCTGGTCGGCACGTCGCTGGTGCTGATTGCCGGCGCGCTGATCGGTGAAGTCGTGTTCCGCCGGCTGGGCCTGCCGCGGATCGTCGGCTACTCGCTGGTCGGCATGTTCGTCGGTGCGGCCGGCTATGGTGTCGCGAGCGGCGACATCTCCGGCACCGTGCGGCTGGTGGTCGACCTGGCGCTGGCGCTGCTGCTGTTCGAGTTGGGCGCACGCGTGCAGCTGCGCTGGCTGCGGACCAATCCTTTTCTGCTCGTCACCAGCCTCGCCGAGGCCATCCTGACCTTCGTGGTGGTCTACCTGGTGATGCGCTACCTGGGGCTCGACATGTCGTCTTCGGCCGCCGTCGCGGTGCTGGCGGTGCCGGCCTCCCCGGCGGTGATCGCCCGCGTGGCGTCCGAATTCGGCGCTGAAGGTCAGGTGACCGAGCGCGTCACGATGATGGCGGCGCTCAACACGCTGTACGGCGTCTTCGCCAGCCGGCTGTTGCAGGCCTGGCTCGACCTGGACACGGGGCAGAACCCGGTGCAGGCGATCGTCCACCCGCTGTATGTGTTCGTCGGCTCCTTCTTCATCGCCGGCCTGCTCGGCATCGCGGTCGCCCGTGTCGCCCGCCGGCTCGACCTGCGCAACGAAAACTCGGTGCTGCTGCTGCTGGGGCTGGTGACGCTGGCACTGGCGCTGACCAAGGCGTTCGGCCTGTCGACGCTGATGATGCCGCTGATGGCCGGGCTGTGGCTGCGCAACTCGACCGAACGTCCGTGGGTCTGGCCGCGCCACTTCGGCACGGCCGGGGGCGTGCTGGTGCTGATGCTGTTCGTGATCGTCGGCACCTCGTGGTCGTTCTCGGCGCTGGCCACCGGCGGCATGATCGCGCTGGCCGCGATGGCCGCCCGCGCCGCCGCCAAGTCGGCCGCGGTGCTGACGCTCGGCTGGTTCAGCGGGCAGTCGCTGCGCCAGAGCATCGGCGTCAGCCTGGCCTTGACACCGCTGTCGGCCACCGCCTTGGTGATGTATTCCGATTTGCAGGGCTCGCACGCAGGCTTCGCGGCGCAGCTGTCGCCCATCGCGCTGAGCTCGATCGCCGTGATGGAACTGCTGGGCGCGCTGGCGGTGCTCGCCGCGCTGCGCAGTGCGCACGAAATCGCCGCCCGCCGGGTTTGAGACGGAGACGACACACATGACCTTGGAAGCCTTTGCCGCTTCGAAGCCGCTGACGCTCGGGGTGGAACTCGAGCTGGGCATCGTGAACACGCACGACTACGACCTGTCGCCCAGCGCGGTCGACCTGCTGCGGCTGATGAACAAGCGCAAGATCCCGGGCGACGTGAAGCCCGAGATGACGGACAGCATGATCGAGCTGTCGACCGGCGTGTGCCACAGCCACGCCGACGCCCTCAGCCAGCTGACCGAGATCCGCGGCGCGCTGGTCGATTGCGCCCGCAAGCTCAACGTCGGCCTGTGCGGCGGCGGCACCCATCCGTTCCAGGACTGGAGCGAGCGGCGCATCTTCAACACGCCGCGCTTTCACATGCTGTCGGAGCTGTACGGCTATCTGTCGAAGCAGTTCACCATCTTCGGCCAGCACGTGCACGTCGGCTGCCCCAGCGCCGACGACGCGCTGGTGCTGCTGCATGGCATGTCGCGCTTCATTCCGCACTTCATCGCGATGTCGGCGTCGTCGCCCTATGTGCAGGGCACCGACACGGGCTTTCATTCGGCCCGTTTGAACTCGGTGTTCGCCTTTCCGCTGTCGGGGCGTGCGCCCTTCGTGACCACCTGGGACGACTTCGGCACCTTCTTCGCCAAGATGACGCGCACCGGCGTGGTCAAGAGCATGAAGGACTTCTATTGGGACATCCGCCCCAAGCCCGAGTTCGGGACCATCGAAGTGCGGGTGCTCGACACGCCGCTGACGATCGAGAAGGCGGCAGCGCTGGCGGCCTACATTCAGTGTGTGGCGAGCTGGCTGAGCAAGCAGAAGCCGTTCGAGCTGGCCGAGGACGATTACCTGGTCTATACCTTCAATCGGTTCCAGGCCTGCCGCTTCGGGCCCGACGGCACCTTCGTCGACCCCAAGACCGGCGAGCACCGCACCTTGCGCGAGGACATCCTGTTCACCATGGGCGAGATCGAACAGCACGCTATCGACCTGAACGCCGATACGGCGATGCGCTACCTGCGCAGCGAGCTGCAGCGTTTCGGCAACGACGCCACCTGGGCGCGCCAGACCCAGGCCCAGGAACACCTGCTGGCCGAGGTGGTGCGCCAACAGTGTTTGCGCTGGAGCGGCGAACTGGTGGTGTGACGTGATGCAGCTGCTCGGCATCCACCATGTGGCGCTGATCGGCGCCGACCTCGAGAGGTCCAAGCACTTCTATGTCGAGGTGCTCGGCTTCCGGGTGGTGGCCGAGCACCACCGGCCGGCGCGCGACTCCTGGAAGGTCGACCTGCAGGGGCCGGGCGGGATGCAGCTGGAGCTGTTCACCTTTCCCGGCGCACCGCCGCGGCCCAGCCGGCCCGAAGCCCAGGGCCTGCGGCATCTCGCCTTTGCGACGCCCAATGTCGAAGCCTGCCGGGTGCGGCTGGAGGCGCATCGTGTGGCCTGCGAGGAAGTGCGGGTCGACGAGTACACCGGGCGGCGCTTCTTCTTCTGCGCCGACCCGGACGGGCTGCCGATCGAGTTTTACGAGGTCGTGAAGTAGTCGTACTACATCGACTACATCCAGGGGCTTCTGCGCCAGCTTGACCCCGCTCATACCTCTCACCAGAATCGCGTGCACCCGGCGTCTCGACAGCTTCTCGCTCTCTTGCACGTAATACAACTACATATCGTCGTGCCGGGCCTTGGAGACAAAGATGCAAGCTTCCTACAGGTCGGGCTGGCGCCGGACCTTGTCGGTGTTCGCCTGTCTGGCGAGCGTATGGCTGACCGCCTGCGGTGGTGGCAGCAGCAGCGAGGACGATGAGGCGGGCGGCAGCCCGGCGGGCCCTGGTTCGCCGGGCGGCGGCGACGGCGCGCCCGTCGTCGTGGCACCGGCCGCCGCCACGCTGCGCATCCACTATCAGCGCCAGGACGGCGACTACAGCGGCTGGGGTGTGTACGCCTGGACCGGCGTGAAGCAGAAGTCCGAAGGCTGGCCCGGCGAGCCGCGCCACCTGTTCGCCACCACGAACGACTACGGGCGTTACGTGGACGTGCCGCTCGACATCGCGGCCGGCAAGATCGAGTTCCTGCTGAACAAGCCGAACGGTGCCGGCGGCGCCGACAAGGACGGCGATTGCGACCGCTCGGTCGCGTTCGCGCAAGACATCGCCACCCGCGGCCAGCAGGTCTGGCTCAAGCAGGGCGATTGCGCGGTCTACGCCGACGCCAATGCCGCCAGCGGTCTGAGCCTCGGCACCGCGAAGGCTTTGTGGCTGGCGCGCGGCACGCTGGTGTGGCCCGGGGCGGCGCTATCCGGCAGCTTCCGGCTCCATCATGCGGCCGCGGGCGGCATGCAGGTGTCGGCGCAGGGTGTCAGCGGAGCGGACGGCAGCATCGAGCTGGCCCCGGCCAGCCTGTCCGAGGCCTTGCGCACGCGCTTTGGCCATCTGGCCGATGCGCCGGCATTCGCCCTCCCGGCAGGTGTGCACAGCCAAGTCCCGTCGCTGCTGAAAGGCCAGCTGGTGCTGACGCGCGAACAGGACGGCAAGGTGGTGGGTGCGACCCAGGTGCAGATCCAGGGTGTGCTCGACGACGTTTACGCCGCCACGGCGGCGCCACAGGTGCTGGGCGTCAGCTTCGCCGGCGATGGCGCGCCGACCTTCCGACTGTGGGCGCCCACCGCGTGGGAGGTGACGCTCAAGGTCCAGGGCGGGCCGACGCTGGCGATGCAGCCGGACCCGGCCAGCGGCGTCTGGCAGGCCACCGGCGACAAGGCCTGGACCGGCAACGCCTACTACACCTACGCCGTGACGGTCTATTCGCGTACCGAGGGCGCGGTGGTAACCCATGAGGTGACCGACCCGTATGCGGTGACGCTGAACACCAACGGGCAGGCGGCGCTGGTGGCGGACCTCGCGGCACCCGAGCTGAAACCTGCCGGCTGGGACGGCCATGCCGTGCCGCCGCTCGACGCGCCGGAAGACAGCGTGCTGTACGAGCTGCACATGCGCGACTTCTCGGTCAACGACCCGAGCGTGCCGGCCGCCGATCGCGGCAAGTACAAGGCGTTCGCTGCCAGCGGCTCACAGGGCATGACCCATTTGAAGGCGCTGGCGGGCGCCGGTCTCACGCACGTCCACCTGCTGCCAGTGTTCGACGTCAACACGGTGAAGGAAGACGGTTGCTCGACGCCGCAGATCGCCACGCCGACCAGCCCGGTGAGCGAGGCGCCGCAGAAGACCGTCACGGCCACCAAGGAGACCGACTGCTTCAACTGGGGTTATGACCCGCGCCACTATGCGGCGCCCGAGGGCAGCTATGCCAGCGACGCCGCCGACGGCCGCGTGCGGGTGCGCGAGTTCCGCCAGATGGTCAAGTCGCTGCACGACGCCGGCCTGCGCGTCGTGATGGACGTGGTCTACAACCACACCAGCGGCAACTTCCTCGACAAGATCGTCCCGGGCTATTACTACCGGCTCAACACGGACGGCGTGATCGAGCGCAGCACCTGCTGCGACAACACCGCGCCCGAGTTCGCGATGATGGAAAAGCTGATGCTCGACACGCTGCAGGTGTGGGCGCGGCACTATGCGATCGACGGGTTCCGCTTCGACATCATGGGGCACCTCCCCAAGCGCTCGATGCTCAAGGCCAAGGCGGCGGCCGATGCCGCTGCCGGTCGTTCGCTGTACTACTACGGCGAAGCCTGGAACTTCGGTGAGGTGGTCAACGACCGGCTGTTCGTCCAGGCCCGCCAGGCGCAGTTGGCCGGCAGCGGGATCGGATCGTTCAGCGACCGCATCCGAGATTCGCTGCGCGGCGGCGGCCCGTTCGATGTCGGCGTCGACATGATGAAACACCAGGGGTATGCGACCGGGCTGTGCTACGCCAACAACGAGTTGAACGAGGGCAGCTGCACGGCCGCCCAGCGTGCCGCGCTGCAGGCGCAGCAGCAGCTGATCCGCCTCGGCATGGCCGGCAACCTCCGCGACTATGTGCTCAACGGCAAGCCGGGCTCCGAGTACGACTACGGCGGCCAGCCGGCCGGCTACACCGACGACCCGCAGGAGGTGATCAACTACGCCGGCGTGCACGACGGCGAGACGCTGTTCGACATCAGCCAGTACAAGCACCCGCTGGCGACGCCGGCGGCCGAACGCGCGCGCGCCCAGGTGGTCGCGCTCGGTGCGGTGTTGATGGGGCAGGGCGTTCCCTTCCTGCATGCGGGTGACGAACTGCTGCGCTCCAAGTCGTTCGACCGCGACAGCTACAACTCGGGCGACTGGTTCAACCGCATCGACTGGACCGCCAGCACCAACTACTTCGGGGAAATGGGGCTGCCGCCGGCCGAGAAGAACGAGGAGGGCTGGGCGCTGATGCAGCCGTTGCTGGCGAACGCCAACGTCAAGCCCACCACGGCGCAGATCGCGGCCACCCGCGACGCGGTGAAGGACCTGCTGCGGGTGCGCAAGGACACGACGCTGTTCCGCCTGCGCACCGGCGCCGAGGTCAAGGGCTGCGTCAGCTTCCCCGACGCGGCCGAGCAGAAGGACGGGTTGATCGTGATGCGCATCGCCGGGCGCCGCGGTGACGGCGGCGCCTGCGGCGACGCGAAGTACCGCAGCGTGCTGGTGTTCGTCAACGCCGCCGGCGGCTCGTACACCTATGCGGTGCCCGGCTACGCCGGCAAGACGGTGCAACTGCACCCGGTGCTCGCCAGCGGCAGCGACGCCCGCGTGAAGACGGCTGCCTTCAACGCGGCGGGCGGCACTTTCACGGTGCCCGCGCGCACCGTTGCGGTCTTCGTAGAGCCCTGACAGCGGCCGGTTTGTCCCCTTTCCTGGGGGCAAACCAG
This sequence comes from Caldimonas brevitalea, assembly GCF_001017435.1. Lineage (NCBI taxonomy): Bacteria > Pseudomonadati > Pseudomonadota > Betaproteobacteria > Burkholderiales > Sphaerotilaceae > Caldimonas > Caldimonas brevitalea. The sequence goes on along the minus strand of NZ_CP011371.1, from coordinate 5,664,649 downwards.
GGCTGCGGCCGCACGGAGACACGGCAGAATCCGTTGTTTTGCCGCAGCCTGGCATCGGTTTTGCCCTGCCGCCGGCCCCGACCGGCGGTCTTTCTTTGCGTCCGTTGCGGTCAAAATGTGGGTTTAACGATTCTTCATGAGGGTTTCATGCACACCTTGAACATCTCTTTGACTCCGCTGTGGCAGCGCGCCTCGATGCTGCTGGCCGGCCTGCTGCTGTCGGCCTGTGGCAAACAAGCCGAGGCGCCCGCCCCGACGCCGACACCGGGGACCGAGGCTTCTGCTGCCGCACCCGCGCCGGCGCCGGCCAAGGTGTACGTGGTCGGGACCGATGCGGCGTATGCGCCGTTCGAGTCGCAGAACGAGACCGGCGAGATCGTCGGCTTCGACATCGACGTCGTGAAGGCAGTGGCGGCCAAGGCCGGGTTCGAGGTGAAGTTCGTCAACACGCCGTGGGAAGGCATCTTCAACACGCTGACGCAGGGCGACCGTGACTTCCTGGTCTCGGCCATCACCATCACCGACGAGCGCAAGCAGTCGATGGACTTCTCGCAGCCGTATTTCGACGCCCGCCAGCTGATCGCGGTGCGCGACAACTCCAAGGTGGCCAAGTTCGACGACCTGAAGAAGCTGAAGGTCGGCGTGCAGACCGGCACCACCGGTGACGAAGTGACCAGCAAGCTGCTGGGCAAGAACAGCCCCAACGTGAAGCGCTTCGAGTCCACGCCGCTGGCGCTGAAGGAGCTGGAAGCCGGCGGCGTCGACGCCGTGGTGGCCGACAACGGTGTGGTCGAGAACTACGTCGCCAACAACCCGACCGCCAAGTTCAAGACTGTCAGCGACCCCGGTTTCACGCCCGAGCAGTACGGCCTGGCCGTGCGCAAGGGCAACACCGAGCTGATGGAGAAGCTCAACAAGGGCCTCGCCGACATCAAGGCCGACGGCACCTACGACCAGATCTACGCCAAGTATTTCGGCGCCAAGAAGGGCGACGCCGCGGCGGCACCCGCCTCGGCCGCTGCGTCGAACTGAAGCGCTGAACTGAGAGGGATGCCACGTCGTGGACCTGCGCTGGGAAATCCTGTCCGGCTACGTGCCGTTGTTCACCGCCGGCTTGTGGATGACCGTCAAGCTCACCATCGTGGCGATCACCGGGGGCCTGGCGCTCGGCCTGCTGCTCGGGCTGGTCAGCAGTTCGCGCAACGCGCCGGCGCCCAAGTCGGTGCTGGGCGCGGCGCTGGTCAAGCCGCTGCAATGGCTGACGCTGGCCTATGTCACCTTCTTCCGCGGCACGCCGCTGTTCGTGCAGATCCTGCTGGTGCATTTCGCGTTGATGCCCACGCTGATCCAGCCCGAGCACGGTCTGCTGCTGAGCGGTGAAGCGGCCATCAGCTTCCGGCAGGAGCATGGCGCGTTCTTCTCGGGCGCGCTGGCGTTGACGCTGAACGCCGGCGCCTACATCTCCGAGATCTTCCGCGCCGGCATCTTGTCGATCCACACCGGGCAGACCCAGGCCGCCTACAGCCTGGGGCTGACGCACGGGCAGAGCATGCGCTTCGTGATCCTGCCGCAGGCGGTGCGCCGCATGGTGCCGCCGCTGGTCAACGAGGCGGTGACGTTGGTGAAAGATTCGTCGCTGGTGTCGGCGATCGGCCTCGCCGAGCTGGCGCTGGCCGCCCGCACCGTCGCCGGGGCCTATTCCCGCTACTGGGAGCCCTATCTGGCGATTTCGGCGATGTATCTGGTGCTGACCCTGGTGCTGTCGCTGCTGGCCCGGCGGCTGGAAGCGCCAGCCCATCTGCGAGGGCGCTGACGCGCATCGCGACCCCCGAAAACGCCGGCGCCGCCGGCGTTTTTTCTTGGCACCCCTTGAAAGCCGGCCGGTCGCCCCTATTCTTGCGCCGCAGTCACAAACACCTACGGACACGCACGCCATGGAAAAACAGACCCTGTCGTTTCAAGCGGAAGTCAAACAACTCCTGCACCTCGTCGCGCATTCGCTGTATTCGAACAAAGAGATCTTCCTGCGCGAGTTGATCTCCAACGCGTCCGACGCCTGCGACAAGCTGCGCTTCGAGGCGCTGAACCAGAACTCGCTGTACGAAGACCAGCCCAACCTCGAAGTGCGGGTGAGCTTCGACAAGGCCGCGCGCACCATCACGATCAGCGACAACGGCATCGGCTTGTCGAGCGAAGAGGCGATCGCCAACCTGGGTACGATCGCCAAGAGCGGCACCCGCGAGTTCATGGACAAGCTGTCGGGCGACCAGCAAAAGGATGCCCAGCTGATCGGCCAGTTCGGCGTCGGTTTCTACAGCGGGTTCATCGTGGCCGACCGCATCACGGTCGAGTCGCGCCGCGCCGGCGCCCGGCCCGAAGAGGGCGTGCGCTGGAGCAGCCAGGGCACCGGCGACTTCGAGGTCGAGACCCTCACGCGCGAGCGGCGCGGCACCGACGTGATCCTGCACCTGCGCGAAGGCGAGGACGAATACGCCAGCACCTGGAAGCTGAAGTCCATCATCAGCAAGTATTCCGACCACATCTCGCTGCCGATCCTGATGCGCAAGGAGGAGTGGGACAAGGACAAGGGCGAGTACGTCCAGCAAGACGAGTGGGAAACCGTCAACCAGGCGGCCGCGCTGTGGACCCGCTCGAAGGGCGACATCACCGAAGAGCAGTACCAGGAGTTCTACAAGCAGATCAGCTACGACAGCCAGGCGCCGCTGGCCTACACGCACAACCGCGTCGAAGGCCGCAGCGAGTACACCCAGCTGCTCTACATCCCCGCCAAAGCGCCGTTCGACCTGTGGAACCGCGACAAGCGCGGCGGCATGAAGCTGTACGTCAAGCGTGTCTTCATCATGGACGACGCGGAGGCGCTGCTGCCGGTCTACCTGCGGTTCGTCAAAGGCGTGATCGACAGTGCCGACCTGCCGCTCAACGTTTCGCGCGAGTTGCTGCAGGAAAGCCGCGACGTCAAGGCGATCCGTGAGGGCTCGACCAAGCGCGTGCTGTCGATGCTGGAAGACCTGGCCGAGAACCAGCAGGAGAAGTACGCCAGCTTCTGGAAGGAGTTCGGTGCGGTGCTCAAGGAGGGCGTCGGCGAAGACAACGCCAACCGCGAGCGCCTGGCCAAGCTGCTGCGCTTCGCCTCGACCCGGGCCGACGAGGGCGTGTCGTTCGCCGACTACGTGGGGCGGATGAAGGAAGGACAGGAAGCGATCTACTACATCACCGCCGACACGCTGGCGGCGGCCAAGAACAGCCCGCAGCTGGAGATCTTCCGCAAGAAAGACCTCGAGGTGCTGCTGCTGACCGACCGTGTCGACGAGTGGATGCTGAACTACCTCTACGAATTCGACGGCAAACCGCTGCAGAGCGTCGCCAAGGGCGCCGTCGACCTGGGCAAGCTGCAGGACGAAGAGGAAAAGAAAAAGGCCGAGGAAGCCGCCACGGCGTTCAAGCCGCTGCTCGACCGCCTGAAGGAATCGCTGAAGGACAAGGCCAAGGATGTGCGGGTGACCACGCGACTGGTCGATTCGCCGGCCTGCCTGGTGACCGAGGAAGGTGAGATGAGCGGCCATCTGGCCCGTTTGCTGAAGCAGGCCGGCCAGTCGGCGCCCGAGACCAAGCCGGTGCTCGAGATCAACGCCGAGCATGCGCTGGTGCAGCGGCTGCAGGACAGCGAACGGTTCGACGAGCTGGCCCACATCCTGTTCGACCAGGCCTTGCTGGCCGAGGGAGGCCAGCTTGAAGATCCGGCGGCCTACGTGCGCCGCGTCAACGCCTTGCTAACGGCCTGAGCCTGCTCCTGCCGCTTCGGCGCGTGCCAGCAGGGCACCGCCGCAGCGGCCCCAGGCGCTGCCCGGGGTAGGGCCTCGAACGAACGGCGGGGCAAGGCCGCCCAACGGCCCGTCGGCCGAGCAGATCCGCCGCCGACGACACAAGCACAACGGCAACGACCAAAGAAAAAGCCGCCCGAGGGCGGCTTTTTCATGGGTGGCTAGCCTTGCGGCTGGCTCACTCCTGACGCTGGCGGCGACGAGCCATGAAGCCCAGGGCGCCCAGGCCCGCGAGCATCAGAGCATAGGTCTCGGGCTCGGGAACGGGAGCCAGGCTGATGCCGACGACCAGGTCGTCGTAGTCAGCATCGTGGCGGGCGCCGTCGTTGAAGCCCAGGATGAAGTCGTACTTGCCATAAGCGGGCGAGCTGGCGTCGAGCTTGGAGGCGTCGACGACAACATAGCTGCCATAGCGCGAGGGCGTGCCACCGTTGGCGATGGTGTCACCGTCCACGGTGTCGGCGTACGAGAAGTTCAGGTTGCCAGCACCGACGTCGAACGACAGGCTGCTACCGACGGTGGTCGTGAAGTTGTTGATCACCGTGTCGCCGAAGGACAGCGTGTTGGTGTGCCACGCATCGTCCTTGCCGAGGAAGGTGACCGTCAGCTTGCCACCGAGGCCAGCGTCGACCAGGCCATTGAGGAAGCCGCTGTTCAGCGTGCCAGTGAAGCTGGTCGGCGTGCCGTTGTAGCCCGAGAAAGAGATTTCCGAGCCTTCGACGGCCAGCTGCGCGCTTGCAGTACCGGCAGCCAGCGCGAGACCAAGCGCGAGCAGTTTGCGTTTCATTCTTTAAGTCCTCCTGAGGGGGGTAAAAGCCCAATACGGGCGATAACGCATGGGGCACTCAGGAGAGTAGGGTGAGCTGCTAGAAGATTCAGCCCCTACTTGAGGGTCCCGCGGGGGAATTCGCGGGCACGCCGTTCGCCCTTGGTTTTACACCTGCAACGGGGGTTCTTGCATTGCTTGCAACTGCTCACGCATCCGGACCACCTGCTCCGACCAATAGGAGGAGCTACCGAACCACGGGAAGGCCAGCGGGAATGCGGGATCTTCCCATCGACGTGCCAACCAGGCACTGTGGTGCACAAGCCGCAAGGTTCGCAACGCCTCAATCAGGTGTAACTCGCGCCGATCAAAATGTGAGAAATCCTCGTAACCCTTCAACACACTCTCGAGCTGCTCGCGCATCGAAGAGTTGTCGCCAGACAACAGCATCCAGAGGTCTTGGATCGCTGGGCCGGTGCGGGCGTCGTCCAGGTCGACGAAGTGGGGTCCTTCGGGGGTCCAGAGGATGTTGCCCACATGGCAGTCGCCATGCAAGCGCAGTTGCCGCACGTCGCCGGCCTTGGCATAAGACTGCGCCACGGCGTCCAGCGCGCGGTCCAGCGTGTCGCGCCAAGCCGGCAGCACGTCGGGCGGCACCGCGTCGTGCTGCAGCAGCCAGTCACGGGTGTCGTAGCCGAAGCTTCCGAGATCGATCGCCGGCCGGTGCCTGAAAGGCTGCTGCGCGCCGACGGCATGGATGCGGCCGAGAAACCGCCCCAGCCACTGCAGCGTGGCCGGGTCGTCCAGTTCGGGCCCGCGGCCACCGCGGCGCGGGTAGACGGCGAAACGAAAGCCGGCATGGCGGCCGAGGCAGGGGTTGGTGCTGGCCTCGGGTGACGGCAGGTCCATGGGCGCGACCACCGGGATCTCGGCGTCGGCCAGCTGCCGCGCGAACGCGTGCTCTTCGTCGATCTGGGCATCCGACCAGCGGTCGGGTCGGTAGAACTTTGCGATGACCGGCCTGCCGTCTTCGAGGAACACCTGGAAGACGCGGTTCTCGTAGGAGTTCAGCTGCATCAGGCGACCATCGCCGCGCAGGCCGGCGTGCTCCAGGGCGTCGAGCACGAGGTCGGGGGTCAGGGCCGAGTAGGGGTGGAGACAGGTATCGTCGAGGGATTCGGATGGGGGCATCGCGCCATCCTACCTACCTGTGCTCCGCTCAGGCGCTTCGGTCTGCCGTGGGTGGTGTCATCGGACTCGCCGTGACACCCTCGTTTGTGTTGTTGTCGCGGGCGCTGCTTGCCGTCGCCGTTGCCGCGTCGTCGCCTACCGCGCCGGCGTCGTTGGCCGCGCTCGGGCCTTCGTCAGGTGCAGCGGTGGCGGGTGCGGCGGTGGCTGCAGCCGCCGTAGGCCCGGTCGCGACAGTAGAACTCGCAGCTGCACTGGGCCCGGTCTTGCCGTTGGCGTCGATGGCCGGGGCTGCGTCGGGCGGGGTGCCAACGGTGGTGGGGGCAGCAGGGGGCGTGGCAGCCGCAGCGCCCGAGGCCGCGCGCGAGACGGAGGTTGCCGCCGGGGCGCCGCTGGACTGTGCGGACAGGTCCATGAACCCGCTTTCCACGAGATTGTCGAGGCGGCTGTCGGGTGCGAAGAAGGAGTCTTGCGAGAAGCTCGAGTCTTGCCAGCCGGCGCCGGTGCGTTGGGCGCGGCGCTTGCGAACCGTGGTGGCGAGCGTCTCGCGCGCCTTGTCGAAGCCCGCAGGACGGACCGGCTCGGTGCCCACCGCCGCGGTGGCGGCCCCGACCAGTTGTTGCACTTCCTGCAGCGAGGGCAGTTCGTCCGAGAACAGCCGCAGGTAGCGAACGCGGCACGCATCGAGCACGCCGGTCTTGATGGCCGCGGCGCGTCGGGATCGGGGCTGGCGGCCCTCGACGTCGATGGCGGCAACCACCCGGCCGTTGGGCAGGCACAGCGCGAAGGTCACGTGTAATGAGCCGATCAGGCCGTGCCAGAACGCGACCCGGCTCGGTTCAGTGGGTTGCGTGAAGCGCGTCAGCGGCAGTTTCGCGAGCACGATGTGCTGCGGGAATGCCTCTTTCAGTTGCCGGTGCATGCGGCGCTCGTCCGCGGTGAACACCGGCCGCAGCATCAAATGCCACTCGTCGGGGAGTTGCACCTGACGGCGGCGTGCGAGTAGCCGCCACATCCATAACAGGGCAGTGGCGCCGGCCGCGCCGGTCAGGGCGGCGATCATTAAGTTGGTTTGCATAGCCTCACCCGGGGCGCCCGCCTTGATTTGTCTCACATCTTCTGCATTGGGCGCAGACTCGATGCAGGATCATAGGACCGGGGTTACCCGAGGGGCACCGCCCATTTCCGGGGGAGGCCGACGTGCGGGCCGTTCCGCTGCTCAGGCGGCGAGGCCGCGTGCAGAAAGGGTGTGGCAGGCGCTGATATGGGGCGGACGTCGCGCCCGGGCCTCCACCCGCCCCTGCCCACTAAGTGCGCTATTCGATCGAGCTGCGGCGGCGCGCCCCGATGCCGGCCTTGATCTCGGCAAAGCCCTCCAGCAGGGCGTTGAAACGCCGTGCGTTGACCTTCAGCCGATAGTCGACTTCGGCCGCCTGGTGCTCGAACATCTGTTCGAGATGGGTGGCGAGCGTGTCGGGCGGCAACTGCAGATAGGCCTCGCTCTCGCTGCCATCACGTTGCACCTTCGCGCCAGCGTTGCGTGCGATCTTCAGCATCGCAGTGTTCTCGCTGAGCGCATGTATATAGAGGGTGTCGATGCGGCGGTTGCGGGCGTGCATCACGGCCCGGTCGAACAGCCGCGCCCCCAGGCCGCGCCCGCGTGCGCAAGGCGACACCGAGACACCGAACTCCACCATCGCCGGGCGACCGACGATCTGCTGCGGCGCGTCGTAGGCCAGGTGCGCCACAGCGATCAACTGCAGGCGGCGATTGAACACGCCGAACACCTCGTCGCGCTCGAAGTCGAGCGACTGCACGTATTTCTCGACCTGTTCGTCGCGCGCGGTGTAGCCGAAGCGCAGGTAGCGATCCTCGGGCGAGAGCGACAACAGATGCGTCAGAATACGGCCCCGATGTCGCGGAGCCAGCGAACGGATGGGAACCCATGAATAGGGCCGTGCCTTGGGCTCGCCCTGGCCCGGACGCTCGTAGCCTTCCGTTCCCAATGACGTGACACTCAGTGCTGCATTGCCGCTGTAGTTCATGGTGTTCTCCTGGCCTAGGGTTTTCCCTAGGTCTGAATCATATGACAGTTGTGCCCTCTCCGGGCGGCACGATTGCGCACAAAGCAACAGTGAGTTAGGGCGCGTTCACGTGCGAGGCCGCGACGGCCCTGGCCGCCGTGGCGCGCGACGTGTTTGGGCCGGGTCAAACGGATCTGGTCAACGGGGTTGGTTGCGGCTATACTGCTCGGCTTTCCCGTCTTCAACCCCGGGGAAATCCGTCTGAACGCTGCAACGCGCCTGGCCCTCCGGGCTGGCGCGGTGCCCGAGAAATCAGGAAGCGCAGCGTTCACGGCCGGCTCCGCATCGCGGGTCGGTCGAGGCGGCGGGCCCGCAGTGGGCCCGACGGCCGGCTTACCGAGCGCCTAAGAGGCTGCCAGCATGCTGTCTGGTGCATCCGAACATGTGCATGACATGTGGGGGTGCCAGAGGGCTCAGAAGCAGCACCGACCGCGCCGGCGTCAGGCCAGACGGGTTGAACAAACCAACTCTGGAACAGCTCATGAAAACCTTCAGCGCCAAGCCGGCCGAGGTGAAGCACGAGTGGTTTGTGATTGACGCCACCGATAAGGTGCTCGGACGAGTGGCCAGCGAAGTCGCTCTCCGCTTGCGCGGCAAACACAAAGCCATCTACACGCCTCACGTCGACACCGGTGACTTCATCGTCATCGTGAACGCCGACAAGATCCGTGTCACCGGCAATAAAGCCGAACAAAAGGTGTACTACCGCCACTCCGGCTTCCCGGGCGGCATCTATGGCACCAAGTTCAAGGACATGCAGGCCAAGCACCCCGGCCGCGCGCTGGAGAAGGCCGTCAAAGGCATGCTCCCGAAGGGTCCTCTGGGCTACGCGATGATCAAGAAGCTGAAGGTGTATGCCGGTGCCACCCACCCGCACACCGCACAGCAGCCCAAGGCGCTGGAAATCTAAGGAGCGGCGATGATCGGCAATTGGAATTACGGCACCGGCCGCCGCAAATCTTCGGTGGCCCGCGTCTTCATCAAGAAGGGCAGCGGCCAGATCACGGTCAACGGCAAGCCCGTCGACCAGTACTTCGGTCGCCAGACCTCGATCATGATCGTCCGCCAGCCCCTGGCGCTGACGAGCAACGTCGAGGCCTTCGATATCAAGGTCAACGTCCATGGCGGTGGCGAATCGGGTCAGGCGGGCGCTGTGCGTCACGGCATCACCCGCGCGCTGATCGACTACGACGCGGGCCTCAAGCCCCAGCTTAGCCAAGCCGGCTTCGTCACGCGTGACGCGCGTGAAGTCGAGCGTAAGAAGGTCGGTCTGCACGGCGCCCGTCGCCGCAAGCAGTTCAGCAAGCGCTGATTCGATTCTGCCTTTTTGTTACCCAACAAAGGCCGCCTTCGGGCGGCCTTTGTGCTTCTACAATCCGGGCTCTTACAGGTAGGTGGCCCGAGGCCGCGGTGCAAGCACGCCGCCGCCCGTCGTTCGGAGGTTGTCATGCTCAAGGTCGGTATCGTCGGTGGCACGGGCTACACCGGTGTGGAGTTGTTGCGCATCCTGTCCCAGCACCCGCAGGTGCAGATCACGGCCATCACCTCGCGCAAGGAAGCGGGCACCCCGGTCGCCGAGATGTACCCGTCGCTGCGCCGCCGTGTCGACCTGGCCTTCGTGACCCCCGACGACGCCAAGCTCACGCAGTGCGACGTGGTGTTTTTCGCGACGCCCCATGGCGTGGCGATGTCGCAGGCGCGTGAACTCGTCGACGCCGGCGTCAAGATCATCGACCTGGCAGCCGACTTCCGCCTCAAGGACGTCGCCGAATTCGAGCAGTGGTACGGCATGCCGCACACCTGCCCGGACATCCTCGGCGAAGCCGTCTATGGCCTGCCGGAGCTGAACCGTGAAGCCATCAAGCGCGCTCGCGTGGTCGGCAATCCTGGCTGCTATCCGACCACCGTGCAGCTCGGCTTCGCGCCGCTGCTCAAGACCCGTGGCCTGATCGAGGCCTCACAGCTGATCGCCAACTGCGCCTCCGGCGCGTCGGGCGCCGGGCGCAAGGCCGAGGTGCACACCCTGTTGGCCGAATCGAGCGACAACTTCAAGGCCTATGGCGTGAAAGGCCACCGCCACGGCCCCGAGATCAACCAGCAGCTGCGCATGGTGGCTGGTGTGCCGGCCGGCTCCGGCGAGGTGAACTGCTTGTTCGTCCCGCACCTGCTGCCGACCATTCGTGGCATCCACTCGACGCTGTATGCGCGCCTGACCGCGGCCGGCCGCAGCGTCGACCTGCAGCAGCTGTTCGAAGACTTCTACCGCGACGAGCCCTTCATCGACGTGATGCCGCCCGGCTCGGCGCCCGAGACCCGCTCCGTGCGCGCTTCGAACTTCGTGCGCATCGCCGTGCACCGCCCGCAACCCGACCTCGCCATGGTGCTGGTGGTCGAGGACAACCTCACCAAGGGGGCGTCCGGCCAGGCAGTGCAGTGCATGAACCTGATGTGCGGCCTCGACGAAACCCTGGGCCTGATGCACGTCCCGGTGCTGCCCTGAGCGCTATCGTGGTGATCTCGAACGTTGTGTTTCCATGCGCTGGAAGCTGATCCGCCGTCGCCTGTCGATCAGTGCACCCCGCATGACGGTGCGCAGTCACCTGCCATGGCCGCTGCGCTGGGTGGTGCTGGCGCTGACCTTCGGGTTCTCGGCGGCGCTCGCGCTGTGGGCCTTCGAACTCGGCAAGTCGCTGGCGGGCCTCGACCGCGGCAACCCCGAGGAGTTGCACCGCCTGCGGGCCGAGGTGGAGCAGTTGCGCGAGGAACGCGACAAGGCGCAGCGGATTGCCAACACCGCCGAGAGCCTGTTGACTGCCAAGCAGGCGGCGCAGGACCGGCTGGCGGCGCAGGTGAAAGAACTGGAAGGCGAAAACCAGGCCTTGAAGGGCGATCTGGGATTTTTCGAGCGCTTGCTGCCCTCGGCCGGGGCGCACGGCGTCACGGTCCGCTCGCTGCAAGCCGAGACGAAGGCCGGGCAGTTGCGCTACCGCATGTTGGTGTCGCAGCAGGGCAAGGCGCAGCCCCAGTTCAGCGGCAGCTACGAGGTGACGCTGACAGGCACGCTCGGCGGGCGCACCTGGTCGCTGTCGACGCCCGGCGGCCCGCGTCCTTTGCAGGTGAAACAGTACGAGCGTGTGGAAGGCGTCATCGACTTCCCTGAGCAGGCCATGGTAAAACAGGTTCACGTACGTGTGACCGACGCGTCCGGCGCAGTGCGCGCCCAACAAACCATCAAGCTCTAGCCCGTTCCCCGGGTGCGCGAGCACCGTCCCAAGAGCGGCCCGCCCTGCGCCAAGCCGCCTCAATCGTTGGAGTTATTTCATGTTCGGCAAGAAAAAGCAGCCGCCCATCCGCACCCTGATCGGTGAGGGCACCCGCATCGAAGGCCGCCTCGCATTCAGCGACGGTTTGCGCATCGATGGTGAAGTGGCCGGCGACGTGATCGCCAGCGGCGAGGGCAGCAGCATGCTGGTGATCAGTGAAAAAGCCAGGGTCACGGGCAAGGTGAAAGCCGGGCATGTCATCATCAACGGCACTGTCGAAGGCCCGGTCGAGTCGGACGACTTGCTGGAGTTGCAGCCCAAGGCCCGCATCTTCGGCGACGTGCGCTACCACTCCCTCGAAATGCACCAAGGTGCCACGATCGAGGGTGAGGTGCATCCCTTGAAGACCGACGCCCTGTCCTCATCTAATTCGCTGAAGCTGGCGACCAGCAACGCATAATCGCCGCTGTTGGATCGATCGCCCCTGGAGTTGCCTACATGACCGCCGTCGCCGAAAGCCTGCCCGTCACCGACATGCCCGCCCCCATCGTCTTCACCGACAGTGCCGCCTCCAAGGTGAAGGAACTGGTCGACGAAGAGGGCAACCCCGACCTGAAGCTGCGCGTGTTCGTGCAGGGCGGCGGGTGTTCCGGCTTCCAGTACGGCTTCACCTTCGACGAAATCGTCAACGACGACGACACGCAGATGAGCAAGAACGGCGTCACGCTGCTGATCGACGCGATGAGCCTGCAGTACCTGACCGGCGCCGAGATCGACTACAAGGAAGACCTCGAAGGCGCACAGTTCGTGATCAAGAACCCCAACGCGCAGACCACCTGCGGTTGCGGTTCGAGTTTCTCGGTCTGACGCCGATCGCAGCGCGGGCCGTGTGCTCGCCGTTGCACCCACCGTCCAGCCGCCTTCGGGCGGCTTTGTTGTTTTCGGGCGACAGTTCGCGAGCCACCGGCGACAAGTTCAGGCAGCGAACCAGCCGCCCAGGACCCGGGGCCCCTGGGCGCCGGTGACGCTCGGCAGGTTGCCGGGCGCCTCCAACACCCTTTGGCGCGCCAACCAGGCGAAGGCGGCCGCCTCGACCTGCAGCGGGGGGAGGCCGCGCTGCCCGCTGTCGATGACCTCGGTGCCGGGCAGCAGCGCGGCGAGCCGGCCCATCAGCTGGGTGTTGTAGGCGCCGCCGCCGCAGACGATCAGCGTCGAGGCGGCCGCCTGGAGCATGCGCAGGTGCTGGGCTGCGGCGCTGGCGGTGAATTCGCACAGCGTGGCCTGCACGTCTTCCGGTCGCAGCGTCGTGTCGCTCAGGCGGGCATCGAGCCAGCCGGGGTTGAACAGATCGCGCCCGGTGCTCTTGGGCGGCGCGCTGGCCAACCAGGGTTCGGCGAGCAAGGACGAGAGCAGCTCGGGCAGCACCCGCCCCTGGGCGGCCCAGGCGCCCTCGGCGTCGTAAGGCCGGCCCAGGTGGCGCTGGCACCACAAGTCCATCAAGGCGTTGCCGGGGCCGCAGTCGAAGCCGAGGGCGTCGCGCCCGGGGGCGAGCAAGGTGAGGTTGGCGATGCCGCCGACGTTGAGCACCGCCACTTCATGGTCAGGGTCGGCGAACACGGCCTGGTGAAAGGCGGGCGCGAGCGGGGCGCCATGGCCGCCGGCGGCGACGTCGCGGCTGCGGAAATCGCTCACGATGGCGATGCCGGTCAGCTCGGCCAGCAGCGACGGGTTGTGCAGCTGCAGCGTGTAGCCGGTCCCGTCGAACTCCAGCGGCCGATGCCGCACAGTCTGCCCGTGGGCGCCGATGGCAACCACCTGCGAGCGGTCGGCGCCCGCCTGCTCCAGCAAGGCCAGGCTGACCTGCGCGTATTCGCGCGCCAGGCGGTTGGCGGCCAGTGCCGCACGGTGCAATTCGTTGTCGCCGGGGCTGTTCAGGGCCATCAGCTCCTGGCGCAACGGCTCGTCGAACGGGCGGGCCACATGGTGCAGCACGCGCAGTGCGCCGCCGGCGCTGTCGAAATCGGCCAGCACGCCGTCGACGCCGTCGAGCGAGGTGCCGGACATCAGACCGATGTAGAGCGGTGTCATATCAGGGCATTGTGCCGGGGCTGACGTGAAAAAGCCCGCCAGGGGCGGGCTTGGGGCAGAGGACCGCGGTATGGGGGGCGACACGTTCCGGCGGCGACGCCGCGAACCGCCCCGGTGCCGCCGTCACTCGGCGCTGGCCACCGTCGTGCTCGCGCTCGCGGCTGCCAGCTGCGTTTTCATCGCTGCGGCCTGGGCCAGGAACTTGGGGCGCGCCGTGGGCGAAATCGTCACGGCTTCGGACGCTCGGGCCACTTGCAGCGGGTCGACCTGCGCGCCACCCTGGCGGAATTCGAAGTGCAAATGCGGCCCGGTGGCCCAGCCGGTCGCGCCAACCGCACCGATGTACTGGCCTTGCTCGACCCGTTGGCCCTTGCGAACGCTGACCCGGCTCAAGTGCGCATAGACCGTGACGCGCTCGCCCGCATGCTTGATGTAGACCACGTTGCCGTAGCCGTTCTGCACCCCGGCGAACTCGACCACCCCTTCGCCGACCGTGCGCACGGCCGTGCCGGTGGGCGCGCCGTAGTCGACGCCCAGATGACGGCGCCAGGTCTTGAGCACCGGATGGAAGCGCATCGCGAAACCCGACGTGACGCGCGAGAACTCCATCGGCGACGCCAAAAAGGCCCGGCGCATGCTCTGGCCTTTGAAATCGAAATAAGCGCCCTTGTGGCCCGGCTCCTGGTACCACACGGCCTCGTGCTGCTTGCCTTTGTTCTCGAACTGCGCCGCCAGCACACGCCCTGCTGCCTGGTTCCAGGTGATCGGCTCGCCGTCGGCCTCCAGCGCCTCGTACAGCACGGTGAACCGGTCACCGCGGCGCAGGTCGACGCCGAAATCGATCTCATTCGCGAAGATTTCGGCCAGCTGGCTCGCGACGGTGTCGGGCAAACGGGCTTCGTCGGTGGCGGCGAACAAGGTGGTGCGGATGGTGCCGCTGCCGAGCCGGACCTGCGAATTCAGCGGCGCCTGCTCGACCTTGGCGCGGAAACCCACCGGGTCGCGCGTGATCGTGAGGCGGTTGAAATGGGTGTTGTAGCGGCCGGCGTCTTCAACCGGGTAGCGCGCGATCAACTGGCGCAACTCGCCCATGTCGCCGGTGACGACCTGGACCATCTTGCCCGACCGGCCGGCCAACAGCTTGCGCCCGACAATGTCGTTGCGCAGGAAGGCAGCGGCCTCGGCGTCGGTGACATTGAGCCGGCTCAGCAGCGAGTCGACGGTGTCGCTGCTGCGGGTCAGGTCGCTGCGGGTCAGCTCGAGCAGGTACTCGCCGAGCGCTTCGACCTGCGCGTCGAGTTCGGCCGGCTGCACCTCTTCGGCGATCAGGCGCTGGGGCATCTTCGACACGTCCGGCGCGGTCAGCGGCGCCACACCGAAGGCGGTGATGCCGGTCCCGAGCAGCAGGGTGACGACGGCCGCGGCGATGCCCTTGTGGTGGCGGTGCGACCAACCGGTGGCGCGACCGAAGCCACGCTCAAAAGTCTCCAACGCTTTCAATTTGATCAGTCTTTTTTGAAGCGGCCGTGCGGGTCGTGAACCCGGCGCCAGCGCACCCACAGTGTCAATCGATCCCGGCCGGGGAGGGCAGCCACGAGGCCGTCCTCTAAAATGCCGGGGCACCAAAAACTGGGGGCTGAAACCGCGGCACAGTATAGCAACGCGCTTTTTTGTCCCCTACTGCCTACAACCGTATGCCTTCTAATCCTGTTACCTCGGTCGCCACTCCTAACGCCGGAGCGTCGACCCCTGTCACCAGATTCCCGATCAACGACAAAGTTCGGGCGGCGATGACAGTTTCTTTACGGGGTTGCGACGAATTGCTGCCCCAGGAGGAATGGATCACGAAGCTGGCGAGGTCAGAAGCAACGGGCGTGCCACTGCGCATCAAACTCGGTCTCGACCCGACCGCTCCTGACATCCATATCGGCCATACCGTGGTGCTGAACAAGATGCGCCAGCTGCAGGACCTGGGGCATACGGTGATATTTCTCATCGGCGACTTCACGTCCACCATCGGCGACCCCTCGGGCCGCAACACCACCCGCCCGCCGCTGACGCCCGAGCAGATCAAGGCCAACGCCGAGACTTACTACCGCCAGGCGAGCCTGGTGCTCGACCCGGACCGCACCGAGATTCGCTACAACTCCGAATGGAGCGACCCGCTGGGCGCGCGCGGCCTGATCCAGCTGGCGGCCAAATACACCGTCGCCCGCATGATGGAACGCGACGATTTCACGAAGCGCTACAAGGCCGGCACGCCGATTTCCGTGCACGAGTTCCTCTATCCGCTGATGCAGGGCTACGACTCGGTGGCGCTGAAGAGCGATCTCGAGCTCGGCGGCACCGACCAGAAGTTCAACCTGCTGATGGGGCGCCATCTGCAGCAGGAGTACGGCCAGGAGCCGCAGTGCATCCTCACCATGCCGCTGCTCGAGGGCCTGGACGGCGTCGAGAAGATGTCCAAGTCCAAGGGCAATTACGTCGGCATCAGCGAGGCGCCGAACGAGATGTTTGGCAAGCTGATGAGCATCTCCGACGATTTGATGTGGCGCTATTTCACGCTGTTGAGCTTCCGTCCGGAAGACGAGATCGAACGCCTGAAAGCCGAATGCCAGGCCGGCCGCAACCCGCGCGATGCGAAGGTGATGCTGGCCCAGGAGATCGTCGCGCGCTTCCACGACACGCGGGCGGCCGAGGAGGCGCTGGTCGACTTCAACAACCGGGCCAAGGGCGGCATCCCCGACGACATCCCCGAGGTGACGCTCAGCGGCGCGCCGCTGGGCATCGGCGCCTTGCTCAAGCAGGCCGGGCTGGTCCCGTCGTCGAGCGAAGCGATGCGGATGATCGAGCAGGGCGGCGTGAAAATCGACGGCGCCACCGTCAGCGACAAGGCGCTGAAGTTGGCTGCGGGCAGTTTTGTGGTGCAGGTCGGCAAGCGCAAATTCGCGCGGGTCACGCTGGGCTGACCGGGCCCCGGCCGATGGACGACAGCGCCAACGCCGGCCGGCACTCGTGGGCGGCGGCGCGATCGGCGCTGCCGTCAGCGGCTGGCCGACGCTTTGCCCACCCCTACGCCCCATGTCGGTCACGGCCTATCTGAAACTGTCGATCGCCGCGGCGATCGCGACCATCGCGTTGAAGACCGGCGCCTGGTGGCTGACCGACTCGGTCGGCCTGCTGTCGGACGCGATGGAGTCCTTCGTCAACCTCGCGGCGGCCGTGTTCGCGCTGGCCATGGTGACCATCGCCCGCGCCCCGGCCGATCTCGACCACCATTTCGGCCACAGCAAGGCCGAATACTTTTCGAGCGGTTTCGAAGGGCTGCTGATCTTCGGCGCCTCGCTGGCCATCATCTGGGCCGCCGTGCAGCGCCTGATCACGCCGCAACCGCTGGGCGACCTGGGGCTGGGCGTGACGCTGTCGCTGCTCAGCTCGGTGATCAACGGCGTGGTGGCCTGGCTGCTGCTGCGGGCCGCCCGCAGCTACGACTCGATCGCGCTCGAGGCCGACGGCCGGCACCTGATGACCGACGTCTGGACCTCGGTGGGCGTCGTGCTCGGCCTGTTGCTGGTGCCGGTCACCGGCGCGCTGTGGCTCGACCCGCTGCTGGCCATCGCCGTGGCCCTCAACATCGCCCGCGAAGCCTGGAGCTTGATGCGCCGCTCGATCGACGGCCTGATGGACCGGGCCCTCAGCGACGAGGACCAGGCGCGCATCCAGGCCGCGCTGGCCACGCTGGCGACGCCCGAGGTGCGGTTCGACGACATGCGCACGCGCCGCGCCGGCGGCGCCAAGTTCTGCCAGCTGCACATGCACGTGCCCGGCGCCTGGCGGCTCGACGCGGCGGCGCGCCGGCGCGAAGACGTCGAGCGGGCCCTGATGCAGTGCGTGCGCGGGCTGAAGGTGACCATCGAACTGCTGCCCACCCATGTCGAACCGCTGGGCCAGCAGGGCGAGCGTCAGGGTACCGAACCAGGAGCGCGGCCGGTGCCGCAACAGAAGGGCTGAAGACGATGCTGGCGGTGATACAGCGCGTGACGCGGGCGCAGGTGGTGATCGACGCCGAGGTGGTCGGCTCGATCGAGCAAGGCCTGCTGGTGCTGGTGTGCGCCGAGCGCGGCGACACCACGGTGCAGGCCGACCGGCTGGTCGACAAGCTGCTGAAGCTGCGCGTGTTCAGCGACGAGGCCGGCAAGATGAACCGCAGCGTGCGCGACGCGGCCGGCGGGCTGCTGATCGTCTCGCAGTTCACCCTCGCGGCCGACGTCTCGGGCGGCAATCGACCGAGCTTCACCCAGGCCGCGCCGCCCGACGAGGGCCGCCGGCTCTACGAGCACGTGGTGGCCCAGGCCCGCGCGCAGCATCCGCGGGTCGCGACCGGCTCGTTCGGCGCCGACATGCAGGTGCACCTCGTCAACGACGGGCCGGTGACGATCCCGCTGCGCATCGCGCCGGGGTGATGGGCCGCCCCTCGGCCCTCAAAAACAAAGCCGCCCGGATGGGCGGCTGTTTGCGATAGGTCCGGGGCTGCCATCGGCCGCCCCGGCGGGCTCACTCAGTCGGCGTACTGACCGGCGGCCTTGATGATCGGGCCCCACTTGTTGATCTCGGCCTCGACAAACTTCTTGTGCTCGGCCGGGTTGACGCGCCCGTCGGTGACGAGCACCGCGCCCAGCGCTTCCTGGCGCTTGATGAACTCGGGGTCTTTCAGCGCCGCCTTCAGGGCCGCGTTCAGCTTGTCGAGCACCGGCTTGGGCGTGCCCTTGGGCGCATACAGGCCGTGCCAGATCGAGACCTGGAAGTTCTTCAGGCCCGACTCGTCGAGCGTGGGCAGGTTCTTGAGCGCCGGGGTGGTCAGACGCTTGGGTGTCGTCACCGCGTAGGCCTTGACCTTGCCGCCTTCGATCTGCGCGGTGGTGTTGGTGCTCTGGTCGCACATCAGGTCGACCTGGCCGCCGATCAGATCGGTCATGGCCGGGCCGGTGCCCTTGTACGGCACCGTCACCATGTCGATCTTCACGGTCGACATGTAGATCAGGCCGCACAGGTGCGAGGCCGAACCGAGGCCGGCGTTGGCCAGGTTGATCTTGCCCTTGTTGTCCTGGATCCACTTGTTCAGCTCGGCGTAGTTGTTCGCCGGCAGTGTCGGACGGGCGATCAACATCATCGGCACTTCGTTGACCAGGCCCAGGTACTCGAAGTCCTCCAGCGTCTTGTACTGCAGGTTGCGGTAGAGCGAGGGGGCGGTGGCCATCGCGATGTGGGCCAGCAGCAGCGTGTAGCCGTCGTTGGCCGCCTTGGCGACCTTGGTCTGCCCCAGCGTGCCGCCGGCGCCGCCGACGTTCTCGATGATGATCTGGCCCCCCAGCGGCTTGCGCATCGCCTCGGCGAGGTCGCGCGCCACCTTGTCGGTGGGGCCGCCGGCCGCGAACGGGACGACGAAGGTGACCGGCTTGGCGGGGTAGTCTTGGGCGAGCGCACCGGTGGTGGTGAGTGCCGCGGCCGCAGCCGCCATCAGGAAGCGTTTCATGGAGGGGTCTCCGGGTTGCGGTGTTCAGAACGCCCGAATGCTAGGCCGGGGCCTGCGATTCCGCATCACGGAAACTACGTAAAAAAGTGTCGCAAGCGCCCTGCACAGGCGCTGCCGCCGGCAGCGAGCGCCTCCCTGCGCCGCAACCCCCTCAATCCTGACGCCGCAGGTCCTCGATCACCTTGCCGTCGTTGGGCAAGGTGCCCGGCGCCAGCAGCTCCACCTCACCGCGCAGCTTGGTCAGGTCGCGCAGGCTCTCGGTCAGCCGCTCGGCCAACCCCGCGGGGGCGGCGCCGGCGTCGGGCGTCAGTTCGACGCGCAGGCTCAGCTGGTCTTGCGCGGGCGACCCGCTGACCACCAGGCGGGCGCGCCGCACCTCCGGGTGGCGCCGCACGATGTCGGCCACCTGGGTCGGCGTCACGAACATGCCGCGCACCTTGGTCGACTGGTCGGCGCGTCCGAGCCAACCGCGCAGGCGGATGTTGGTGCGCCCACTGGGACAGCGCCCCGGCAGCAGCGCCGACAGGTCGCCGGTCGCGAAGCGGATCAACGGATGGTCGGGGTTGAGGGTGGTGACCACCACCTCGCCGACGTCGCCCTCGGGCACCGGCTCCCCGGTGCCCGGCCGCACGATCTCGACGATCACCTGTTCGTCGACCACCAGCCCGGCACGGGCGGCGGTCTCGTAGGCGATCAATCCGAGTTCGGCCGTGGCATAACACTGGTAGGCCTCGATGCCGCTTTCCGCGAAGGCCTGCCGCAGCGACGGCGGGCACGCTTCGCCCGAGACCAGCGCCTTGCACAGGCTGGCCGGCAGCGTCTGCTGTTGTTCTGCCGCCTTGTCGAGCACGATCTTCAAAAAGCCGGGGGTGCCGGCATAGGCATCGGGGTGCAGGTCGTGCATGGCCTGCAGCTGCAGTTCGGTGTTGCCGACGCCGCCCGGGAACACGGTGCAGCCGAGCGCGCGGGCGCCGCTGTCCATCATCGCCCCGGCCGGCGTGAGGTGGTAGCTGAAGCTGTTGTGCACCAGATCGCCGGCCCGCACGCCGGCGGCCCACAAGGCCCGCGCCATGCGCCAATAGTCAGGCCCCGGCCCTTCCGGCTCGTAGAGCGGCCCGGGCGACTGGTAGACCTTGACCGCTCCGCCGGCCCCTTGCCGGCGCCGCCAGCCGATCGCGCTGTGGCCCCCGAACACATCGTGCTCGCGCTGTTGCTGCTGCCGTTGCCGCTCCATCAGGTCGGCCTTGCGGGTCAGCGGCAAGCGGGCCAGCGCGGCGCGTGACACGACGGCGCTCGCGTCGACCTCCCGCAACAGCTCGGCATACGCCGCGGTGGTGCGTTGCGCATGGGCCACCTGCGCGGCCAGCGCTTGCATCAGCGTGGCTTCACGTTCGGCCGGGTCGCGGGTTTCGAGCCGGTCGTAGGGGGCGTCGCGGTGCGAGCGGTCGGCAATGTCCATCAGCGGGCCTCCTGCCGGGGTGGGGGCGGGTGCAGCCCGGTCATTCGTCGCCCCAACGTTCGACCCGGCGCTTGACCTCGTCGACGAACTGGCGCACCTGCGCCGCGGTCGTCAAGGCGCGGGTCTCCCAGTCGGGGGAGCGGGCCGGGCGCTTGGCGAGCTTGGCGCTCAACACGGCGCCGTCGAGCGCCAGCTCGATGACCCGCTGCCCCTGGAAGTCGAAGCCCTCGCCGCGCTCGGCCAACGGCCGCGTCTCGCGCAGGCTGCGCTTGAGCTGCACCAGCGCCTCGGCTGGCTTGAAGGGCGGGGGGGTGAAAAAATCGTCCATGCGCACTCCTTGCAGGTCACGCGGCCGGCGGCATCAGGCCAGCCAACGCTTGCGGCGCCGGTAGCTCTTGACGTCGCGAAAGCTGCGGCGGTCGCCGCCGCCCATGCCGAGGTAGAACTCCTTGACGTCCTCGTTCTCGGCCAGCGCCTTCGCTTCGCCCTCCATCACCACGCGCCCGTTCTCGAGGATGTAGCCATGGTCGGCATAACGCAAGGCCATCGCCGTGTTCTGTTCGGCCAACAGGAAGGTGACACCTTCGCGCGTGTTGAGGTCGCGCACGATGCCGAACACCTCGTCGACGATCTGCGGCGCCAGCCCCATCGACGGCTCGTCGAGCAGCACCATCTTCGGGTTGGCCATCAACGCGCGGCCGATCGCGCACATCTGCTGCTCGCCGCCCGAGGTGTAGGCGGCCTGCGACTGCCGGCGCGCCTTCAAGCGTGGGAAATATTGATAGACCTTCTCGAGCGTCTCGGCGATCGCGGCCTTGCCGTCGCGGCGGGTGTAGGCGCCGGTCAGCAGGTTGTCCTCGATGCTCAGATGCGCGAAACAGTGGCGGCCTTCCATCACCTGCACCACACCGCGGTGCACCAGCTGGGCCGGGCTCAAGGCTTCGATGCGCTCGCCGCGCAGCTCGATCGACCCCTTGGTGACCTCCCCCCGCTCGCCGCCCAGCAGATTGCTGACCGCGCGCAAGGTGGTCGTCTTGCCGGCACCGTTGCCGCCCAGCAGCGCGACGATGCGGCCTTCGGGCACCTGCAGCGACACGCCCTTGAGCACCAGGATCACATGGTGGTAGATCACCTCGATGCCATTGACGTTCAACAGACTCGGCGGCGGCTTTGCCGCGGTCAGGTTGCGATCGTCGAGCTGCATGGCGTCAGGACTGGCAGTCGGCCGGAGGACGCCGCTCGAGCTTCTTCTCGGCGGCATAACGGTCGGCGGCGCTCTTGACCATCGGCTTCAGGATCTGCTCGTCGGCCTGGTACCAGTCGGAGCTGAAGCTCCACTTCTTGCCGTCCCAGCTGTGCACCCGCACCCAGCTCGAGCCCATGTGGTCGACGCAAGAGGTGCTGACCGGTCGCATCACGCCAGCAAAGCCGAGGGCGTCCAGCTTGGCCTGGTCGAGCGAAAGATTCTCCAGGCCCCAGCGCACCTGCTCGGCGGTCATCACCTTGCCTTTGC
The DNA here is from genome assembly GCF_001017435.1 of Caldimonas brevitalea. NCBI lineage: Bacteria > Pseudomonadati > Pseudomonadota > Betaproteobacteria > Burkholderiales > Sphaerotilaceae > Caldimonas > Caldimonas brevitalea. The sequence continues at coordinate 5,642,913 of NZ_CP011371.1, read as the reverse complement.
CGAAGCGCTCCTGCGCGCGCTTGACCCCCTCGACGCCCAGCATCGCCGACAGCATGCCGCGCATGTAGAGCACCGTGCCCACCTCTTCCCGGGGGCCGGTGCCCTGGCCCTTGGCGTGAACCAAGTTCAGGATGTTTTGTACCACCTTGGCATCGGGGTGCACGCCGTGCTGCATGGCCGCGGCGCTGTAGCCGCGCGCGCCTTCGCCGACGTCCTTGACGTCCGGCTCGGCGCCGGCCCACCACACGCCGTACATCTTCTCGCGCGGGTAGCCGGTGGCCTGGGCCTCCTTCAGCGCGGTCGAGTTCATCACGCCCCAACCCCACAGCAACACATAGTCGGGCCGGGCCTGGCGCACTTGCAGCCAGGTCGATTTCTGTTCGACGCCGGGGGCGGTCACCGGCAGCATCTGCAGCTCGAAGCCGTGCATCTTGGCGCGCTCCTGCAGCAGCGGGATGGGCTCCTTGCCGAAGGGCGAGTCGTGGTAGACCAGGGCGATCTTCTTGCCGCGCAGCTTGTTCAGCCCGCCTTCCTTCTTGCCGATGTGCTGCACCAGCACGTCGGCATTGACCCAGTAGGTGCCCAGCAGCGGGAAGTTCCATTTGAAGACACCACCGTCGGCCGACTCCGAGCGCCCGTAGCCGGCGGTGATCAAGGGCACCTTGTCCTGCGGCGCCTTTTCGGTCAGCGCGAAGGTGATGCCGGTGGACAACGGCTGGAACAGCGTGGCCCCCTTGCCCTTCAGTCGCTCATAACATTCGACACCACGGTCGGTCGCATAGCCCGTCTCGCACTCCTCGTAGGTGAGCTTGACGCCGTTCAAGCCGCCTTGCGCGTTCACCAGCTTCAGGTAGTCGAGATAGCCGTTGGCCCAGGGCACGCCGTTGGGCGCATAGGCGCCGGTGCGGTAGACCAGCACCGGGAAGAACTGCTCCTTGGCCTGTGCCCACACGGCGGGCGCGAGGACGCTGCTGCAAACGGCGGCGGTCAGCGTGGCGAGGACGAGCGGCTTCAATCTCATACGCATACTCCTGGGTCGAAAGAAAGGGCGAAACGGCGCGGCGTGCCGTGAGGTCAATGCGGGAAGGGCCACAGCCGCAGCTTTTCTTTCGCGGTCGACCACAGCCGCGCTAGGCCGTGCGGCTCGACCACGAGGAAGAAGACGATCAGCGCGCCGAAGATCATCGATTCGAGATGCGATGCGGTGGCGGTCGACAGCGGCAAACCGAACCAACCCGGCACCTGGTTGAGCAGGATGGGCAGCACGACGATGAAGGCCGCGCCGAAAAAGCTGCCCATGATCGAACCCAGCCCGCCGATGATGACCATGAACAGCAGCTGGAACGAGCGGTCGATGCCGAAGGCCGCCGGCTCCCAGGCGCCGAGGTGGATGAAACCCCACAGCCCGCCCGCCACGCCGACCAGGAAGGAGCTGACCGCGAATGCGGTGAGCTTGGCGTAGACGGGCCGGATGCCGATCACGGCGGCCGCCACGTCCATGTCGCGGATCGCCATCCATTCGCGCCCGATCGCGCCGCGCACCAGGTTCTTCGCCAGCAGGGCGAACACCAGCACGGTGATCAGACAGAAGTAGTACTTTTGCGCCGGCGTCTCCAGCGGCAACCCGGCCACCTGCAGCCCCGACACGCTGACCGAGCCCGACGCCGAGTCGTGCGTGAACCAGCGGATGCGCAAGAAGGCCCAGTCGACGAAAAACTGGGCCGCCAGCGTCGCGACGGCGAGGTAGAGCCCGCGGATGCGCAGCGACGGGATGCCGAACAGCACGCCGACGCCGGTGGCGCACAGGCCGCCGAGCAGCAGCGAAACGACCAGCGGCAGCCCTTCGACGCGGACATGGAAGTTGTAGGCCGCATAGGCGCCCACCGCCATGAAGGCACCGGTGCCCAGCGAGATCTGCCCGCAATAGCCGACCAGGATGTTGAGCCCCAGGGCGGCCAGCGACAGGATCAAAAAGGGGATCAGGATGGCGCGGAAGGTGTATTCCGGTGCCAGCCCGGGCACGACGACAAAGGCCACGGCCAGCAGCAGGCCGACCGCGATGCGGTCCTGGCGGATCGGGAAGATCTGCTGGTCGGCCCGGTAGCTGGTCTTGAACTGGCCGTTTTCTCGGTAGAGCACGTGTGACCCTCCTCAGACCCGGTCGATGATCTTTTCGCCGAACAGCCCTTGCGGGCGCACCAGCAGGAACAGCAGCGCCAGCACATAGGCGAACCAGATCTCGATGCCGCCGCCGAGCAACGGCCCCAGATAGACCTCCGACAGCTTCTCGCCGACACCGATCAGCAGGCCACCGACGATGGCGCCGGGCACCGAGGTCAGCCCGCCGAGGATCACCACCGGCAGTGCCTTGAGCGCCACCATCGAGAGCGAGAACTGGACGCCCAGCTTGGAGCCCCAGATGATGCCGGCCACCAGTGCGACAAAACCGGCCACCGACCAGACGATGACCCAGATGCGCGACAGCGGGATGCCGATCGACTGCGCCGCCTGGTGGTCGTCGGCCACCGCGCGCAGCGCCCGCCCGGTCGACGTCTTTTGGAAGAACAAGGCCAGCAGCGCCACCAGCGCGGCCGCCACCAGCGCCGCGATCAGGTCTTCCTGGCTGAGCAGGATGCCGCCCTCGAAGGTCTGCTCGGCGACGATCAGCGGGTCCTTGGGCATGCCGACATCGATCTTGTAGATGTCGGAGCCGAACAGGGTCTGGCCGAACCCGTCGAGGAAATAGGTGATGCCCAGTGTCGCCATCAGCAAGGTGATGCCGTCCTGGTTGACGAGCCGGCCCAGCACCAGCTTCTCGATCAGCCAGGCCACCGCCACCATCACCGCCATGGTCGTGACAAAGGCGAGCAGGTTGGCGAGCAGCTTGCTGTCGAAGCCCAGCCAGCGCGGCCACCACTCGGCAAAACGCGCCATGGCCAGCGCGGCGAACAGCACCATCGCGCCTTGCGCGAAGTTGAAGACGCCGGAGGCCTTGAAGATCAGCACGAAGCCGAGCGCGATCAGCGCGTACAGCATGCCGGCCATCAGGCCGCCGAACAGCGTCTCGAGGAAAAATCCCATCGCGCCGATGCCTTTCTTCTGTGGGGGGTGTGCCCGGGGTCAGCCTGCCGTGCCGAGGTAGGCGCGGATCACGTCTTCATTGCCGCGCACCTCGTCGGGCGGGCCGTCGCCGATCTTGCGTCCGTAGTCGAGCACCACCACCCGGTCGCTGATGTCCATCACCACCCCCATGTCGTGTTCGATCAGCACCAGCGTCGTGCCGAACTCGTCGTTGACGTCGAGGATGAAGCGGCACATGTCCTGCTTTTCCTCGAGGTTCATGCCGGCCATCGGCTCGTCGAGCAGCAGCAGCTGGGGTTCCATCGCCAGCGCGCGGCCGAGGTCGACGCGCTTTTGCAGCCCATAGGGCAGCCGGCCCACCGGTGTCTTGCGCCAGGGCTGGATCTCGAGGAAGTCGATGATGCGTTCCACCACCTCGCGGTGGGCGATCTCCTCGCGCTCGGCGGCGCCGAAACGCAGCGCCTGCTGGAACAAATTGGCCTTCATCTTCAGGTTGCGCCCCGTCATCAGGTTGTCGAGCACGCTCATGCCCTTGAACAAGGCCAGGTTCTGGAAGGTGCGGGCGACACCCATTTCGGCCACCTGCCGCGGGTTCATGTGCCGGAAGGTCTGGCCGCGCAGCCGGATGGTGCCCTGCTGCGGCGTGTACACGCCGTTGATGCAGTTGAGCAGCGAACTCTTGCCGGCGCCGTTCGGGCCGATGATGGCGCGCACCTCGTGCTCGCGCACGTCGAAGCTGATGTCGGTGAGCGCCTTGACACCGCCGAAGGCGAGCGAGACGTTCTGCACGTCGAGGATGACGTCGCCCGCGGACCGGCGGGCGGGCGCCGCGCTTGGGACGCGATCGGCAGCCGAGGCGCTCCCGGATCGAGGCTGCTCGGCGTCAGGCGACGGCATGCGCGAAACGACGGCGACCGTCATGACGTGGCCTCCGTGCTGCGCACTGCTGCGGTGCCAGCGCCTGCGGACAGCCGATTTGTACTCATGCCGCCCTCCTGACCGCCGGATAGACCGGCACGTCGATCAACGCCAGCTCGGCCGACACCATGCCGCGGCGGCCGTCCTCGAAGGTCACCTGGGTCTCGATGTACTGCGACGTGTGCCCGGCATACAGCGCATCGACCAGCACCCGGTATTTGTCGGCGATGTGGCCGCGCCGGACCTTGCGGGTGCGGGTCAGTTCGCCGTCGTCGGCGTCGAGTTCCTTGTGCAGCACCAGGCAGCGGGCCACCTGGCTGCCGGCCAGCTGGTCGTCGCCGGCCAGGTCGGCATTGACCTGGGCCACGCAGTCGCGCAGCAGCGCCTGGACCTCGGGCTTCTGTGCCAGGTCGGTGTAGCCGGCGTAGGGCAGGTTGCGGCGCTCGGCCCAGTGGCCGACGGCCTCGAAGTCGATGTTGAGAAAGGCGCAAACGCGGTCGCGCCCGTCGCCGAAGGCCACCGCTTCCTTGATGTAGGGGAAGAACTTCAGCTTGTTCTCGACGTACTTGGGCGCAAACAGCGCGCCGTCGTGGGCGCCGCCGCGCAAGCGGCCGACGTCCTTGGCCCGGTCGATGATCTTCAAATGGCCGGCGCTGTCGAGAAAGCCGGCATCGCCGGTGCGGTACCAGCCGTCGGGGGTCTTCACCTCGGCGCTCGCCTCCGGGTTCTTGTAGTACTCCTTCAACAAGCCGGGCGATCGGATCAGGATCTCGCCGCTCGGCTCGACCTTCAGCTCGACCCCCTCGATCGGCACGCCCACCGTGTCGGCCCGCGCCTGGTGGTCGGGCTGCAGGCAGACGAACACGGCGGTCTCGGTGGAGCCATACAGCTGCTTGAGGTTGATGCCGATCGAGCGGTAGAAGGTGAACAGGTCGGGACCGATGGCTTCACCGGCGGTGTAGGCCACCCGGATGCGGCTGAAGCCGAGCGTGTTGCGCAACGGACCATAGACCAGCAAGTCGCCGAGCCTGTAGCGCAGGCGGTCGAGCGCCGGCAGTGGTTGGCCGTCGAGCCGGGCCGGGCCGATGCGGCGCGCCCAGCGCATGCAGCGGTCGAACAGCCAGCGCTTGAGCCGCCCGGCGTCTTCCATGCGGATCATCACGCTGGTCAGCAGCCCCTCGAACACGCGTGGCGGCGCGAAGTAATAGGTCGGGCCGATCTCCTTCAGATCGATCGCGACGGTCGCGCTCGACTCGGGGCAGTTGACCACGTAGCCGCAGGCGAGCCACTGCGCATAGCTGAAGCAGTTCTGGCCGATCCAGGCGGGGGGCAGGTAGGCCAGCACCTCTTCGGCCTCGGTCAGGTGGTCGAACCGGGCGCCGGCCTGGGCCCGGTCGAGCAGCGCCCGGTGCGTGTGGACCACCCCCTTGGGATGCCCGGTGGTGCCGGAGGTGAAGAACATCGCCGCGGTGTCGTCGGGCTGCCCGCGTTCGACCTCCTGCCAGAAGAACTGCGGGTCTTGTGCATCGTGCGCACGGCCCCGTTCCACCAGCGCATCGACACTGTCGAGACCGGGTTCACGGTAGTGGCGCAGCCCGCGCGCGTCGTCGAACCAGATCTGCTGCAGCAGCGGGCACTGCGGGCGCATCTCCAGCAGCTTGTCGACCTGCTCCTGGTCTTCGACGACGGCAAAGCGCACTTCGGCATTCGACAAGGGGTAGACCAGTTCGGCTGCCGTGGCGTCCTGGTAGAGCGGCACCGGGATGGCGCCGAGCGACTGCGCCGCGAGCATCGCCGCATACAGCCGCGGCCGGTTCTCGCCGATCACCACCACATGCTCGCCGCGCCGCACCCCGGCGTCGGCCAAGCCACAGGCCAAGTGCCGCACCAGCTGCGCGAGTTGCGCCCAGCCGAGCGTCTGCCAGATGCCGTATTCCTTCTCCCGCAGGGCTGGGCTCGTGGGGCGCCGGGCGGCGTGCTCCAGCAGCAGACGGGGAAAGGTCGTCGACACCGGCAATCTCCTTGAAGGGCCCCGAGTGTCACCCGCGGGCCCGGGTGTGTGGCGCTGTCTGCCGCGATGCTAGGGAGAAGTTTGACGTCAGGTTGTCGTTGTGACGACAATCCTAGGGTCCGCCCCCAGGGGAATTACCCGAGTGCGTGACCCCAACGTCATGGCCGAAGCCGCAGCAGCCCCTTTGCATCGTCGCGTTCGTGCCGCCACGCCGGTCGAACTGCAGGGCATCGCCTGGCTGCAGGTGCTGGACGACAGCGACCGTGAACAGATCGCATCGCAGCTGCGGGTCGCCGAAGCCGAGCCGGGCGAATTGCTGTGCCGCATCGGCCGCGCGCCGACCTACTGGTTCGGCGTGCTCGCCGGTCTGTTGAAGATGAACAACGACGCGTCGACGGGGGCGATGGTGACCTTCACCGGCATCCCGCCCGGCGCCTGGTTCGGCGAGGGCACGCTGCTCAAGCGTGAGCCGTATCGCTACAACGTGCAGGCGCTGCGCAAGAGTGTCGTGGCGGGGCTGCCCATCGACAGCTTCCAGCGCCTGCTCGACCACAGCATCCCGTTCAACCGTTTTGTGATGCGCCAGCTCAACGAACGCCTGGGGCAGTTCATCGCGGCGCGCGAGATCGACCGCCTGAATGACCCCGACGTGCGCGTCGCGCGCAGCCTGGCGTCGTTGTTTCATCCGGTGCTGTATCCCGGCGTCGGCACGATGCTGCGCATCACGCAACAGGAGCTGGGCATGCTGGTGGGGCTGTCGCGGCAACGGGTCAACGAGGCCCTGCACACGCTGCAACGCCGCGCGCTGATCCGCATCGAATACGGCGGTGTGCGGGTGCTCGATCTGGAAGGGCTGCAACGCCAAGTCTTCCACAGTTGAAAGGCAGACCGCCTCCGTATACTGCAGCGTCAAGGCCCTGGGTCATGTAACAGGGCTGGCGTCTAGAGGGGACGCCCTGGGCTCCAACCGCACCCGCGCGCCCTGCGCCGCGGGAAGAAAGCCGCCCGATGCAACATGTCGATTTCATGCACCTTGTGCGTCTGAGTGAGCAGGCGTGCGAGAGCGATGCCCGGGCCTACCGACGCAGCGTCTGGTGGTTCGCGGCGCTGGGGTATGCGGCCGTGATCGCGATTGGCCTGGCCGCCCTGGCGTCCTTGCTGGCGCTCGGCTGGGCCTGGCGCCAGCGTGGCTTCAGCGGCTGGATGGTGTGGCCGGGGCTGGCCGCCGCGGCCCTGTTGCTGGCCTGCACGCGGGCGCTGTTGATCCGGTTCGAAGCCCCTGAAGGGTTCCGCGTCGAGCCTGCCGATGCGCCGCGCTTGTTCGACGCCCTCGAACGCATGCGGCGACGCGTCAAGGGCCCGCCGATCGACGTGGTGCTCATCGTGCCCGAGTTCAACGCCGCCGCGGTGCACCAACCGCGCTGGGGCTTGTGGGGGCACACCAACTACTTGCTGATCGGCTGGCCGATGTTGTGCTCGCTGGAGCCGCGGCGTTTGCTCACGGTGATCGCCCACGAGTACGGCCATTTGCGCGGCGAGCACGGCAAGTTCTCGGCCTGGGTCTACCGCACCCGCAGCGCCTGGGCCCGCATCCAGGAACGTTACCAACACGACGACAGCCCGCTGTCATGGCTGTTCAGCCGCTTCTTCGCGTGGTACTTCCCGCGTTTTTATGCACGCACCTTCGCGATGGCGCGGCAGGACGAGTACGAGGCCGACCGCATCGCGGCCGAGCTGTGCAGTGCCGAAGTGGTGGGCCAGGCCTACAACGAGATCCAGGTCAAGGCGCGCTGGTACGACGAAGAGTACTGGCTCGCGGTGTGGCGCCGTGCCGCCCTGCAGGACAAGCCCGAGCCTCTGCCCCACGCGGAGATGCAGGCCGCGTTGCTGCAGCCGCCACCGCCGGCTTTCGCGCAGGAGGCGCTGCGCCTGGCGCTGCAGCGCTTGCCCACCTACGACGACACCCACCCGGTGCCACGCGACCGCCTCGCCGCGCTGGGCCAGAAACCGCAGCTGCCCGACTGGTCGCAGCACAACGCCGTGTCGTGGCTCGGTGCCGCTGCAGCGCGCGCGGCGCGGCATTTCGACACCCTCTGGTGGCAGGAGATGCGGCGCGACTGGGCCCGCCACCATGAGCACCTGCGGCGCTGCAAGCAGCGCATCGACACGCTGAAGGCCCGCACGGCCCAGCTCGATGCCGACGGCTGGCTCGAATGGGCCGAGTGTTTCGAAGCGCTCAGCGGCGCCGACAGCAGCGCCTTCTACGAACGCGCACTGCGCTGTGAGCCCTCCCACCCCGAGGCGATGCGCGGCCTGGCCGCGCGCCGCGCACAAGGCGCCGACCCCGGTGCGTTGGATCTGCTCGAACGGCTGCAGGCCGAGCATGTGCAGCATGGCTATGCCGCCTGCTCGATGGCGCTCGAACTGCTGGATCGTGTGCAGCATGCCGGGCACGACGTGACCGCCAAGACACGGCGTGCTTGGCGTGAACGCCTCGAACGCTTCGAAACCCTCGAGGCACAGGCCTGGCAGGCCTTCTCGTCGGCGCACCCGTGTGAACATGCCGTCGCGCCGCGCCTGAAGGACAGCGAGCGCAAGCTGCTGACCGAAGCCTTGATCCGCACCCGCGAGGTCGAGGCCGGCTGGGTCTGCGGCAAGCAGGTGGGCGTGATGCCGGGGCGCGCCTATCTGGTGCTGTTCGTGCGGCTCAAGCGGCTCGACGAAGCCCGCGCCAACGCGGTCGTGCGGCGCTTGATGCAGCTGCCCGCGTTCGCCGGCCTGCTGCAGGTCACCGTGGTCGACCTGCATGTGCGCGAACGTCAGATGATCGAGGCCGGGGCCCAGCCGCTGTATCAGCGTGCCGCCCGCTGAGCCGGGACGCGGCGCCCTCAGCCGGTGCCGAGGTTGATCACGCCGGCGGCCACGTGGCCGGCCGGCACGTGGGCGGCCGCGTTCTCGATGTGGCGCATCTGATCGTCGAAGAAGAAGTCGGGCTCGAACTCGCGCAGGAACTCGCCCTTGGGCAGGCCCCCGAGGAACAGCGCCTCGTCGACCTCGATCTTCCAGTTCATCAGCGTGCGGATCGCGCGTTCGTGTGCCGGCGCACTGCGCGCGGTGACGAGGGCGGTGCGCACCCGCATGGTCGGGCTGCCGCTGCTTTGCAAACGGTGCAGCGCTTCGAGCAGCGGCTTGAACGGGCCGGCCGGCAGCGGGAATTCGGCGCGGCTGCTTTCGTGCTGCTGGAAGGCGTCGAGGCCGCCCGACTGGAAGATCTGTTCGGCTTCGTCAGAGAACAGCACCGCATCGCCGTCGAAGGCGATGCGCACTTCGTGCGGGTGGGCGTCGGAGGCGCGGGCCGAGAGCGGGTAGACGCGGGCGGCCGGAAAGCCCACCTCTAGCGCGGAGCGCACGTCGAGCTCGTTGACCGACAGGAACAGGTTGGCGTTCAGCGGGCGCAGGTAGCGGTAGGGCGGCTGGCCGCGGGTGAACACGCCGCGCTGGATCGGCAGGCCGTAGTGTTGCGCCGAGCGGAACACCCGCAGGCCCGAATAAGGGTCGTTGCGCGACAGGATCACCACTTCGACGCGCGGCTTGCCGTCAGCTGTCTGCTGGTTGAAGGCGAGCAGCTTGTGCACCAGCGAGAAGGCCACGCCCGGCTTGGCCGGCACGTCCAGGCGCTGCATCTGCAGCTGCATGTAGGCATGGTCGTCGGTGGCCTCGAACAGCTGGTTCTCTTCTTCGAAGTCGAACAAGGCACGCGAAGAGATGGCGACGACCAACTGGCCGGCAAGGGTGATGCTCATGGGCCGGGATGATAGTGGGGTGCGGAATGTCGAAAAAAGCACACGCCCGGGAGCGTCGTGAGGCTCTTGGGATAGTCCCGGGTCGGGGCCCTATGACATGATTCGCGCTGCGTACGCCCGGTGACAAGGGCAGGCGTCAACACGATATCAATGCAAGAGAGGGTCTCCATGTTTCGTAAGTCAATCCAGGCTTTGGTGTGCGGCGTCGCAATCGCCGGTTTGTCGGCGTGCGGCGGCGGCGGTGGTGGTGGTGGTGACGACAATGCCGGCCCGTCCGCGGCGACCGGCGACCTGACCAATACCAACTACGACGGCACCACCCGGTCGGGCGCGGCTGCCGTTTCCTCTAGCGTCAAGGGCCCCTCGGTGCTGACCCTGGCGGCCGGCGTCACCAACGCGGGCGGCGGCGGTGTCGATCTGTCGGTGCGTGGGGTGTCCCAGCTCATGCTGCAACGACTGAACCCGACGCGGTCCGCACAGGCTGCGGCAACAGAGAGCGGCTCGATCGCGTGCCCCTACGGCGGCTCGATGACGTTTACCGCGGACGTGTCGGGCGAAGAGCCGCGCCGCGGCGACAAGGTGACGTTCACTGCCAATGACTGCAAAAATGGTTTTGACGCGCCCGTCGTGAACGGCCGGGTCATCGCCACGGTCTTGGAGGCCACTGAGACAAAGCTGTCGATGCGAATGGCGTTTGAGGCCTTTGGGCCGGCGGGTGAAGCGCTGAATGGCTCGGTCACCTACACGGCTTCCGAGTCCAACGGCTCCGAGCGGATCGCCTTTACCTTCGAAGGCATGGCGGGGGCCGGCGCCGGAGCGGACGCGCGCATGTGGTACACGCTGGAGCTGAGCGAGGACGCCAGCACGGGCAAGCAGACCGTCAGTGCTAGCGGCTTCGTGGTGGTTGGCAGCGACGCCTACAAGCTGCAGCAAGACGCGGCATTCACCTTGTCTGGAGGGCGGCCAGTGTCCGGCAAGTTCCGCCTGATCGACAAGCAGGGCGACTACGTCGAACTGGTGGCGGGCACGACGGCCTATACCGCAACGTTCTATGCCGCCGGCAGCACCGCTCCGACTGCTGGCCCGATCAGCATCGCTTACAACTGATCGAGGCAGACGCCGAGGGAGAGGGCGGCAACGGCCGCCTCTCCTGTGGCGGGCCGCCAGGCTCGAAGGCCGGCGCGGCTCGGCTCCTGCAACCGGGCGGCACCGTTTTCGCGCAGCCGCTCAACCTGCAAGAAGCCGCGGCTTCAGCTTCAGTGCACAAAGCCGATCGCCTGCTTCTTCGCCCCCGCGTCGGGCAAATCCTTTTCTTCGATGCGCCCGCGGGCGTCGAGCTTGGCGTTGCCGAAGGCGGTCATCCAGGCACGCCGCATCTCGCGAGGGGCCAGGCCGCTCATGCGGTCCAGCACGGCTTCGCCGGGCTCGGGCTCGAAGCGCGACCCCCAATCGTGTTCACCGCGGATCGCCTGGTAGAGCCGCAGCGCGATCTTGCGTGCGGCGTCGCGGTCGGGCGGCGGCACGGTGTAGACGTTCATCCGGTTCAGGATGGGTTCGGGGATCACCCGTTCGTCGTTGGCGGTGGCCACCCAGATCACCTGGCTGGCGTCGATCGGTACCTCGGCGAATTCGTCGGTGAAGGCGCCCGCCGTGTCGTGTTCGAGCAGGCTGTACAGCGCGCCGAGCGGGTCGTAGGTGGCTTCGCCGCCGACCTTGTCGATTTCGTCGACCACCATCACCGGGTTGGCATATTGGCCGTCGACCAGGGTTTCGAACACCTTGCCCGGGCGGGCGCCTTTCCATTGCGACGACGCGCCCGAGAGCACCCAGCCGGCCGTCAGCGAACTCATCGCGACAAACCCCATCCCGGTGCCGAGCAGCTGTGACAGGCGGCGGGCGAAGTGGGTCTTGCCGATGCCAGGCGGGCCGAGCAGCAGCATCGGCGTGATTTCGAGTGCATCGCGGCTGTCTTCACACAGCGCCAGCTGACGTTTCACGTCGTCGAGCACCTCGCCGAAATTGGGCAGTTCGTCGTACAGGCCGTCCATCGCGGGCAGCCCGGACGGCTTGACCTGGAAGCGCTCGGGACCGCGCTCCAGCATGCGCTCATAAGTGGAGCGCAGGTTTTCGTGCTCTTTGTGGGGCAGCTTGTCCAAGCGCCGCTCGACGTCGGTGAGCCGGTAGACGGCACGCATGTGAGCGATCGGAATGTGATGATGACCGCCGCGCACGGGAACCAGATCGTTGGAACTCATCGAAGACCTCCAAAGGACACCACCCTCAGGCTCATTGAAGCAAAGCCTACCGGTGGCGTACCTTGAAACAAACGGGGAAACCCCGCCCTTTCCTAAGCATGAGCCGTGCCCGGGTTTTCCAGCAGAGCGCAAACAGAGGGGAAACCTGGCGAGGTCGCCAGCTCAAGGAGGTTCAGGGGTGGGGATGGGGCGAGCCCAAGGCCGCACCAGGCGGCCGGGGCGGCCGTAGCGGCTGGTTGAGCCGCCCGGCGTAAGCGAATGTCATTTCACCCAGGAATTCAGCTGGATGATGGGCAGCAGCACCGCCAGCACGATCAACATCACGATCAGGCCCATCACGACGATGAGCAGCGGCTCGAGGATGGTGGCCATCTGCATCGCGCGGCGTTGCACTTCCTGGCCCAGCTGGACGGCGGCGCGCGCCAGCATGGCGGGCAGGGTGCCGGTTTGTTCGCCCAGGCGCGAGAACATGCCGATCAGGCCCGGGAAGCGCTTTTTCGCGGCAATCGCCGAGGCCAGCGGCGCGCCTTCGCGCACCTGCACCAGCGCGTCCATCGCGTCTGCCCGCATCGCCCGGTTGTTCAGGGTTTCGGCGGCCGCCTGCAAGGCCTTCAGGATCGGCACCCCGGCGCCGGCCAGCATCGCCAGCGTGCCGGCGAAACGGGCCGCGTTGTAGCCGCGCGCCAGACGTCCGACCAGCGGCAAGGTCAGCCATGCCGCATCGAAGCGTTCGCGAAAGGCGTCGTTGCGCAGCATGTAGGACAGCGTGCCGACGGCGCCGATGATGGCCAACGCCACCATCCAGCCCCAGTTGCGGGTGAAATCGCTGATGGCCAGCATCGCGACCGTCAGGAAGGGCAGGGCCTGTTTGCTGGTGGCGAACACCGAGGCGACCTGGGGCACCACGTAGGTGACCAGAAAGATCACGATGACCACCGCCACCAACGACACGATGGCCGGGTAGAGGGCCGCCGACACCAGGCGCCCGCGCAGCTGCTGGCGTTCTTCGAGGTCGTCGGCCAGCCGCTCGAGCACCATGCCCAGGCTGCCGCTCTGCTCGCCGGCGGCCACCACGGCCCGGTAGATGTCGTCGAACTCGCGCGGTGCACTGGCCAGGGCCTTCGCGAACGGCGCGCCGGCATTGACCTCGCTGCGCAGATGGGCCACCAGTTCGCGCTGCCGGTCGTCTTCGATCTCGTCGCTCAAGGCGGTGAGCGCACGTTCCAGCGGCAGACCGGACGTGACCAGGCCGGCCAGTTGGCGGGTCCAGATGGCGAGGCCGGTGGAACTGAAGGCCTTGCGGCGGAAATTGACCTTGCCGACTCTTTCCGACTCGGAGGCGACCGCACTGACCTCCAGCGGCACCAGCTTCTGCGCGCGCAATTGCGCCCGCGCGGCTTTCGCGTTGTCGGCTTCGATCAGGCCGGTGCTGCTGTTGCCGGCGGCGTCGAGGGCTTCAAAGCGGTAGGCGGGCATGCGGTGCGGGGTTGGGGCGTGGCCGTGGGGTGGGTCAGTCGCGCGTCACGCGCAGCACTTCTTCGAGCGAGGTGATGCCGGCGCGCACCAGGCGTTCGCCGTCTTCGCGCATCGTGCGCATGCCGGCCTGCTCGGCGGCGACGAACAGCTGCGACTCGGCGGCGCGGCTGTGGATCAGCGCGCGCAACTTGTCGTCGGCCACCATCAGCTCGTACACGCCGGTACGGCCCTTGTAGCCGGAGTTGCCGCACTCGGGGCAGCCAACCGGATGCCAGCGGCCCTGCGGGTCCTGCTTCTTGCAGACGATGCACAGCTTGCGCACCAGCCGCTGCGCCAGCACGCCGAGCAGCGACGACGACAGCAGAAACGGCTCGACGCCCATGTCGATCAAGCGCGTGACGGCGCTGGGAGCGTCGTTGGTGTGCAGCGTGGCCAGCACCAAGTGGCCGGTCAGCGAGGCCTGGATCGCGATCTGCGCGGTTTCGAAGTCGCGGATCTCACCGATCATGATGACGTCCGGGTCTTGGCGCAGGATGGCCCGCAGCGCTTTTGCGAACGTCAGCTCGATCTTGGCGTTGACCTGGGTCTGGCCGACGCCGGCCAGCTCGTATTCGACCGGGTCTTCGACGGTCAGGATGTTGGTGGTGGAGGTGTCGATGCGGCCCAGCCCGGCATACAGGGTGGTGGTCTTGCCGGAGCCGGTCGGGCCGGTCACCAGCACGATGCCGTGTGGTTGCTGCACCAGCTTGTTGAAGCGCACCAGCGTGTCGCCGCCCATGCCCAGGCTCTCGAGCGAGAACTTGGCCTCGCCCTTGTCAAGCAGACGCAGCACGGCGCGTTCACCGTGTGCCGACGGCAGCGTCGAGACCCGCACGTCGATCGCCCGGCCGCCGATGCGCAACGAGATGCGGCCGTCCTGCGGCAGGCGTTTCTCGGCGATATCGAGCTCGGCCATGATCTTCAGACGCGAGATCAGCGCGGCGTGCAGCGCCTTGTTCGGCTGCACCACCTCGCGCAGCGTGCCGTCGACCCGGAAGCGCACCGACGAGCTGCGCTCATAGGGTTCGATGTGGATGTCCGACGCGCCGTCCTTGGCCGCCTGCGTCAGCAGCGCATTGAGCATGCGGATGATGGGCGCGTCGTTGGCGGCTTCGAGCAGGTCTTCGACCGCCGGCAGGTCTTGCATCATGCGCGACAGGTCGACCGCGCTCTCGACCTCGCCGACCACGGCCGCCGCGCTCGACTCACCGCCAGCATAGGCCGCGGCAATACGCTGGCCCAGCGTGGCGGCGGCTTCGCGCTCGAAGGCATGCACGTCGAAATGGCGCAGCACTTCGGAGATCGCCTGGGCCGACACGTTCTCGTCGGCCCACAGGATCAGCCGCTCGCCGTCGTCTTCGAGCAGCAGCGTGTTCGCCTTGGCGAAGGCGTAGGGCAGGGGATGACGGGCACCCATGGTCGTGACCTCTGCGTCGGGTTAGCGGTTGGGCGCGGCCGGCGTGCCTTGCTGGGGCGGCGACGGTGGCGTGGTGGCCGGCGGGGCAGCGCCTTGTGGCGCCGGTGCACCGGGCGCGGGCGCTTGCGGCGGCGTCGCCGCATCGGGGCGCTGCGGCATGCGCAGCGCCGGCAGCACCGGCCCGTCGTTGATCGGCATGAACGTACGCTTCTCCGGCTGCGCATCTTTCTGCTGCGCGCGGATGACGTCGTAACGGTCCATCGACAGGCTGTCGAGGGATTGCTGGTCGCGCATCACCACCGGACGCAGGAAGATCATCAGATTGGTCTTTCGGCGTTCGCGGTTGTCGTTCCGGAACAGGCCGCCCACGAGCGGCGCGTCGCCGAGCAGCGGCACCTTCTCCTGGTTGTTCTTCAGCTTGTCTTCCATCAGGCCGCCCAGCGCGACGATCTGCCCGTTGTCGACCACCACGTTCGATTCGATCGAGCGCTTGTTGGTGATGAGGCCGGACGAGACTTCGTTGACGACGTCGGAGACCTCTTGGTAGATCTGCATGCGGACGGTGCCGTTCTCGCCGATCTGGGGCTTGACTCGCAGCGTGATACCGACGTCCTTGCGCTCGATGGTCTGGAAGGGGTTGACCGAGCTGGTGCCGCCTGCGCCGGTGAACTGCCCGGTGACGAAGGGGACGTTCTGGCCCACCGTGATCTTGGCTTCCTCGTTGTCGAGCGTCACCAGGTTGGGCGTCGACAGGACGTTGCCGTCGGCATTGGTTTCGAGGAAGCGCGCCAGCGCCGCCAGGCTGTACACGTTGCCGAACTTCTTGATCAGGCCGACGTTCAGACCGGCGGCTGGCTTGATCGTCCCACCTCCCTCGGTCGAGCCGCGGCCGGCGGCGGCGATCGACAGGTCGACGATGTTGCCGCCGCCGGAGCCGAAGTTGGTGCCGCCGATCAAGCCGTACTTGTCGCCCTCTTTGCCGAGCAGTCCTTGCCACTGGAAGCCGACTTCGGCGATCTTGGTGGCGCTGACTTCGACGATCATGGTCTCGACATGCACCTGGGCGCGGCGCGAATCGAGCTGGTCGATCACCGCGCGCAGCTGGCGGTACAGCGGCTCGCTGGCCGTGATGATCAGCGAGTTGCTGGCCGGGTCGGCCTGGATGAAGCCGCCGGTGGACGGTTGGGCCGTCGCGGCGATCGGGGCGGCCGCCTGCGCCGACACGCCGCTGTTGTTGTTGCCGCCACCGAAGTTGGCCATGTTGTTCTGCGCTGCGTTCTGAGCGCCGCCGCCGGCGCCGCCCGCAAAGCCGCCTTGCCCACCCTGGCCGCCGAAGCCGCCGCCCTGGTTGGCCGATTGCGACTGCGCCTGCGCGGCAAAGGCGGCCCGCAGCACCTGGGCCAGACGCACCGCGTCGGCGTTCTTCAGGTACACGACGTGGATGCCGCTGCCTTCGGCGCCGGTCGCGCCCGGCCGGTCGAGCCGCTCGACCAGCGAGCGGATCATGCTGAGGCGGGCCGGGTTCTGGGCCCGCACCAGCAGCGAGTTGGTGCGCGAGTCCGGGATGATCGAACCGCTGCCACCGCCACCGCCGCCTTGCTGTTGCGGGGCGCCGGGAGGCATGCCGGGGACGCCGCCGGCCTGGTCGGTCAGGCGCAGCAGCATTGGCGCGATATCGGAGGCCACCGCGTAACGCAGCGGGATCACCTCGACGTCGGTCGAACTGGGCAGGTCGAGCGCCGCGATGATCTTGGCCAGCCGGCGCAGGTTGTCGGCATAGTCGGTGATCACCAGCGAGTTGTTGCCGGCGTTGACGTTGATCGTGTTGTTGGGGCTGATCAGCGGCCGCAGCACCGTCACGAGGTTGTTGGCGTTCTCGTGGCTGAGCCGGAAGATCTGGGTCAGGATCTGGTCACCGCGCTGGCCGGTGACGCCCCCCGCGGTGACGGCGCCGGTCTGCAGCTTGGCGTCGGCTTCCGGCACGATCTTGTACAGGCCTTCGACCTGCACCAGCGCGAAGCCCAGGCCGCGCAGCGACGCGAGGAAGCTGAGGTAGGCGTCGGCCCGCGTCATCGGCTGTTCGCTGTAGAGCGTCATGGTGCCCTTGACGCGCGGATCGACGACGAACTGCCGTTTCAGGATCACGCCCATCGCCCGCGCCACGCCTTCGATGTCGGCGTTGACGAAGTTCAGCGTCACCAGGTTGGAGGCGGAGGCGTCGGTGGCGGCGCGCTCCGTGGAGGCCGGTTGCGCGAACGCCACCGGCGTGTTCAAGACCAGCACCGCGGCCGAGACCGCTGTACACAGCGCCTTCGATGCGATCCGACCCTGCAACTTCACCTTCATGCTTATCCGATCGAGATGACCGAGCGCTCGCCGTCGCGCCGCCCGATGATGTTCAACAGGTTGTTCAGTGCGGCCTCGTTGCCTTCGCTTGCGCGGGCTTCACCGCGAAAACGAACGCCAGACGAGCCCCAGATGCCGTCGCCGCTGAGTTGCAGCGCACCTTCCGTGGTGCTCAACTGCGTTTGTACCTGGCCTTCGGGGTTGCTGAACAGCGTCAGCCGGTAGCTGCCGAGCTGGTCGAGTGTGGTGACCGGCGACGACGCATTCAACACTTCGAACTCGGCGCGGCCCTGCATCTGCCAGCGCCCGGCCGCTTGCTCCAGCACCAGCCCCGGCGAGCTGAGCCGGACCGCCCCGCCCAGGCGCAGCGTGTTCCAGGGCGTACCCAGACCGCTCAACAAGCCGCTCGGCCACTGGCCGATCCAGCCGCTGTGCGGCAGCAATTTGACCTCGGTGCGCCCCACCAGGCCCGGTCGGATCTGCAGCGACACGGTGCCGTTGAGGCAGCAGTCCTGGCGCAGGTCGAGCTGCAGCGCGCGGCCCACCAGGCCCAGATTCCACGACAACCGGCCCGGCAGCGTGGCGGCGTCGCGGCTGTCCGCGCCGCCGGTCAACACCAGCACCGCGCTGCCGCGCCACACGGTGCCGTCGGCCTGTGCCAACAGCACTCGCTGCCCGGTGGCACTGGCGACCTGGTTCGCCAGCCAGGTGGCGGGCGCGAAGGCCACCACGCCGACCACGACGCCGAGTGCCGCGCCGAACCAGGCCCAGCGGCGCGCGGCGCTGGCCGCAGCACTGCGCACCGGGCGGTCGCTCGCGAAGCGCGAATTGGCGAAGCGCGAGTTGGCGAAGCGGGAATTCGCAAAGCGGGAATTGCCAAAGCGCGATGCATTCGCCTTGGATTTGAAGCGGGGCGTGCGCAGTTTCATGAACCACCGCCCGGTAGGCTGACCACGACACTGCCGCTGTATCCCTCCGGCCCTTGCGTCAGCTGTGCTTCGACCGGCCGCGCACGGGCCGTGTTGCGGGCCTCGCCCAGCCATGCCCAGAGAGCTTCGCCGGGCAGCCCCTGCAGCGTCAGCGTGGCGCGGTCGCCCTGCAGGCTGAGCTTGCCCTTGCCCTCGAGCCGGTCGGTCGCGGCTTGCAGCGCCTTGTTCGCGACGCCGGGCTGCACCCTCGGGGTGTCTTTCAAGGTCTTGGCCTCGGAGCCCAGCGCGCGCATCACCCGCAGTTGCTCGTCCAGCGCAGCCAGGCGCGCCGGCGCTTCGCGCAAGGTGCGCAGCGCCGGCTGCAGGAACACCCACCACAGCAGGGCCACGCCGATGATGCTGGCCGCCGCCAGCACCAGGCGCCGTTCCCGCATTTCGAGGCCCGCCCAGCGCGCCCGCAGCTGCTTGCGCAGTTCTTTGATGTCCTTCATGTCCCCCCTCCGGGCAGCGCGGCGCGGCGCAGCGTCAAGCGGCTGCCGTCGCGGTCCACGGCCCAGCCGGCCGGTTGCAGGCTGGCTTGGAATGTCGCGATGTCTTCGTCCGACAAGCCCGGCGACGACAACGTCAGCCGCCCTTGTTCGTAACGCAGGCCTTCGAGCGGACGGCCCGCCGGCCAGGCGCTGGCGGCCGCCTGCAGCATCGGCTCCAGGTCGGTGTCGCCGGGTTTGCCGGCCTGCATGCGCATCAGCTCGGCTTCGCGCTGCATCTGCGCGGGGGCATCGAGCACCGCCCGCACGTTCGGAAAAGCTTGCTGCAGCACGGTCACCTGTTCGCGCTGGCGCTGCGCGATTTCACTGCGGCGGTGCAAGGCCCACGCGTTGAGGCCCACCACGTGCAGCACCAGCAGTGCGATCAGGCCCCAGCGCATCGGCCGCCAAGCGGGCGCGCTGAGCTGGCGCAGCGTGTCGCGGAAGGCGCGCACGCCGCGGTGGCGCAGCGCCAGGTCGAATTGGCGGAAGTTCCAGGCCGACTCGGTCGCCTGCAATGCGGCGTTGTCACGCGGCAGCACCGTCACCGACTGCCCCAACCAACGTTCGGCGGCCTCGACCGCCGCGGGCTCGGCGGTCCACAGCGTGGCATCGGGCTCGGAGCGGGCCAGCCAGGCGCGTGGCAACGTACCGCCCGGATGCAGCACCAGCACGCCGTCAGGGCGCGACCAGATGAGCCGCAGCGCGCGGCTCTGCTCGGCGTCGGGGTCGTGCTCGAAATGGCCGCGCGGCACCTCGCTCGGTTCGCTTTGAGGCACCAGCCGATCGACGAACACACCGCCGCTTTCCAGCACATCGAGTTGCGCGCGCAGCCAGGCGCGCTGTGTCACAGCCACCCAGGCTTCCTGACCCGGTTGCGGCTGCGGCGGGAGCGCGTAATGGCTTTCCTCGGTGTCGTCGAGCAGGGCCTCTTCGAGCATGCCTGCCAGCGCGGCACGCATTTTGCCGGCTGGGGCTTTCGGGAGGGTCAGCTGGTGCCAGCCGATGTCGGTCGCGGGGATCACCCCGACCACCGAGTCGGCTTTGGGCAGCAGGGAGACTGCGCAACGGCCCTGGCGGTGCACCTGCACGCCGTCCTTGCTGACGAGATAGTCAAACTCGGTGGGCACGCGCAATGCTGCGTCCGCCGCCGGGGCGGCGCGCGGGCCCAGATGCGGGCGGGGCGCTAGAAGTAGGACTAGGACGCTCATGCAGGGTGCGTATAAGGATGGGCGATTGTATGAAGCGAAGTGGGATAGCGGTCTGACACCCGCGGTTTCAGTGTCGCTCAGATCCGCGAGGTTGCGTCAAGGCGTAACTTGACTTGCCAGGGTGAAGCTGGCGCGCTCGCGTTGCAGGACGGTGATGTTTCGGCGTTCGCGGTGCACCAGGGAGCGTTCTTCGAGCACACGCTGCTCAATGCGCATGCGGCCGCGGACCTCGAAGTAGTTGGAGCTGTAGCCGATTTGAAGGGCGTCGGGCTGCTGGAAGTTGGTGCGGCCGATGGCCGCGCCGATGTCGGCGGTGCTTTTGATCTGTGTCCGCTGTCGCACCTGCACCAAGCGATCGGCGCTTCCCGGGTCCACGCCTTCCAACACGGCCACCAGCACTTCCCGTGGCGCGGTGTTCACGTTGACGGCCGTCGGCTTGGGCAGCAGCGTGACGTAGGGGGCGAGCCGGGCGCTGCTTTGGGCGTCGAGGCCCAGCCAACGCAGATACTCGACCGAGGGCGGC
Organism: Caldimonas brevitalea; assembly: GCF_001017435.1. Taxonomy (NCBI): domain Bacteria; kingdom Pseudomonadati; phylum Pseudomonadota; class Betaproteobacteria; order Burkholderiales; family Sphaerotilaceae; genus Caldimonas; species Caldimonas brevitalea. The sequence continues at coordinate 5,622,377 of NZ_CP011371.1, read as the reverse complement.
AGCAACGGGGCTTCCTCGCTCACCACTTGCACAGCCACCGGGGCGCCCGAGCCCTCTCCTGTGGGCGGTGCGCTGGGCAGGGCGGCCCGCATGGCGGCGGCGAGCCGCGGCGGGACGCTCGAGTCGATGTTGAGTTGCTCGCACAGGCGCGTCAGCGCCTCCAGGTTCTTCTTGGCGGTCACCGGGTCCGCGGCGGCCAGATTGCGCAGGTTGTAGCGCGCCTGGGCATCGCTGATCTTGCCGGCGAGGAAAGCCTCTGGCGCGTCGTCGGTGTTGGCTTCGTCGGCGGCCAGGAAGGTCGACAGGCGGGCTTCTTCGAGTGGCGTCGCCCAGGGTTCGGAGAGATGGTCGACCTGGCCGGTCTTGCTGTCTTCGGCGAGGATCAGGCTGGCCCAGTCGAGCGCGCCGCTGAGGATCCAGGACGACTGCGACCGGCCGCGCTCGGCCAGCTCGATCTGGACCGAGCGCCACTGCCGCCAGTACATGGCGCTGGCCAGGGTGGCGACCAGCGTCACGATGATCATCGCCGTGAGCAACGCGACGCCGCGCTGACGACGGTGCGACACAGTAGACATCACATTCACTCCGTACCGGTGCGCAGCACGATGTCGCGCGTGTAGGTGCCGTTCAGGCCCGAGCCCGGCGCTGGCGCCAGCACCACCCGCACGCCTTGTGGCAGCGCCATGCGCTGGCTGCCGCCTTTGTCCTTGGGGGCAGGCGCGCCGCCCTCGGAAGGCGGTGGCCCGCCGGGGTTGCCGGCGGGGGGCGGCTCGCCGGGGTCGAGGTCGCCGGTGGACTGGGGATTCGTCCAGGCGTTGTCGCGCCAGAAATACACCTGCCATTGCGACAGGCCCGGGAGCGCATGGACGGTGCCGGCTTCATCGCCCAGCAACTGCTGCGAGCGCATCCAGAGGTCTTGCAGCTCGCCATTGCGCAACACCGGCTGCGAGGCCCAGCGGTCCCATTGGCCGTCGCGCAGCGTCCACACCACCATCTGCACGCCGTTTTCGGTGCGGCGGGTCAGGCGCAGCGCCGCGCCGTCGTACGTCAGCGCCGGCACCTGTTCGGTGTCGTGCAGGCTGGCGAGGTCGGCCTCCCACTGGGCCAGTACGGTGTTGAGGCGCAACACGGTGTCCAGGCGCGCCTCGCTGATGTTCTTGCTGCGCATGATGCCGTCGAGCCCTCGCCACGCCATGCCGGCCACGACGGCCAGGATGGTGATGGTCACCAGCACCTCGATCAGTGTGAAACCTTGTGAGCGCTTCACAGCCGTCTCCGCGGCAGGATGGTCGACAGCACCAGCAGGGGCTCGCCCGTTTCGCTGGCGATGCGGGCGTCGACACGACGGAAATTGGGGTTGGGGGTGGGGCGCACCACCAGCTGGCCGGCGTATTGCCGCCCACCTTGTTCGCAGACGAAGCTGGCGTCGCCCACCGACGGGAACTGCTGGGCCAGCACCAGCCCGCTGAGCTGGTTCTCGGCACACCATTGCGCGGCCATCACGTCCGACAGCCGCTCGGCATTGCGGGTCAGCGCGCCGCCGGCCTTGGCGCCGGCGCCGAGGGCGACGGCGACGATGGCCAGGGCCACCAGCACCTCGATCAGCGTGAAACCCCGTGTGGGGCGTTGCGCACGACCTCGGTGCAAACGGGTTGCAGCGCTATTCACGGGGTACCTCGCTGCTGACGATGGCGAACGGTTGCAGGCCGTCGGTGGCGAGCGTGATGCGGCGGTCGCCGAGCGACAGCGTCAGCCGCTGCGGCCCGATGATGGGGTCGGGGCCGAGCTGCAGCGTCGGCGCGCCGACGATGTCGGCGCGCACGTCGGCATTCAGCCAGCGGGTCGGCAGGTGCAAGGTGTCGGGCAGCCCGATGAAGCGGAAGTCCTGCGTGCCGCCTTCGCCCTCCAGACGCACCGGCTGCCAGCGCACCGTCAGCCCCAGCGCCCGCCCTTCGGCGCGCGCCGATTCCAGCAGCGCCGAGAGCCGCTCGGCTTCGCGCTCCAGTTGGGTGGCCGACGGGTCGCGGATGGCCAGCGTCACGGTGCCGACGACGATGGCCAGCAGCGCCAGCACGACCAGCAGTTCGAGCAGCGTGAAGCCGCTGCTGCCGCGCAAGCGCGCCACACGCAGCTGCGGCCGCTTATTGCCAGGAGCCGAGGTCGGCGTTGTTGCCTTCACCCCCGGTTTGCCCGTCGGCGCCATAGCTGAACACATCGACCTCTCCCTTCACGCCCGGATTGACATATTGATATGGGCGACCCCAGGGGTCGTTGGGCAGCTTGTCCAGATAGGGCTTCCAGTTCGGCGGAATGGCGCCCGCGGTGGGCTTGGCCACCAGCGCCTGCAGGCCTTGCTCGGCCGCGGGGTATCGCATGTTGTCGAGCTTGTACAGCTTGAGCGCCTGCATCAGGTTGTTGATGTCGGTGCGGGCCGCCGTGACACGGGCGTCGTCGGCCCGGTTGAGCACGTTGGGCACGACCAGCGCGGCGAGGATGCCGATGATCACCAGCACCACCATCAGCTCGATCAGCGTGAAACCGCGTGACCGCGGCGAGGAGGGGGACGACGTGCGTCGCATAGGCAGACGATTCATGATCGTTCGTTTGTGTCCGAAAGTGAGGCCTGACCTCTCGGCGGCGCTTCTGCGCAACGCGAGGGGCATGAAACAACGGGCTTGAATCATAATCGCCTCATGGTCTCTAGACTGATCGCATTTGTAGTATGGGCGCTGGTGGCATGCAGCGCGGTGTTCTGGACTCTGCGTCTGGCGGCACAGCCCCTGGCCGTGCCGGCGCATGCGTCGCCGGTGGTCGCCCAGGTCGGCAGTCCCGCGGCCGTCGTGCGCATGCTCGGCGGCCCCAAACGCGAGGAGCAGGCCGCTGCGCCGCCACCGGAGAGTTCACGCTTCCGGCTCATCGGCGTGATGGCGCCGGCCGGCGGGGGCAGTGGCCCGGGTGTCGCGTTGCTGTCGATCGACGGCAAGCCGCCCAAGGCCTTCGCCCTCGGCAGCACGGTCGAAGGCGACCTGACGCTCCAGGGCCTGGCCCAGCGCAGCGCGACCATCGGCCGCGGGGCTGCTGGCGGCAGCTCGTTCACCCTCGAATTGCCGCCGCCGCCTATTGCGCAGACCGGCGCGCTGCCGCAGATTCCGCCGGCAGAAGGCGCGGCACCGGCCTTCACGCCGCAAATGCCGCCGCCGGAAGCCATCCAACAGTAAAGTCGGTCAGGGCGTGTAAGGAAACCGCGCCGCGCTGCCACCTTGGGTGGGCAGGGGGGGCGGCTGGAGTGGGCGCGCAGCATTGTCGAGCGAGCGCATGGGCCGCCGGCGGGCGCGTCTGCCACCGGCCCTCGAGCCATGTGGCGCGCCGGAAATGCTGCCGGCGCCGCCGGCAGGCGGCCACCGCGGCTCAGAGTGCGGCGGGCTGCGAGACCCGAACCTCTTCTTCCTCTTCGGTCACCTCGGACAACATCGCGGCGGCGCTGTGCACCAGCGGCCAGGCGAGTGCGGCCCCGGTGCCGTCCAGCGTTTCCAGCCCCAATTCGAGCAGCGGCCCCGCACGCAGATGTTGCAGGGCGAAGCTCAGACCCTGGCGGCTGTGGCTGCGGGCGTACACACAGTAGTCGGTGACCGGTGCGGCGATGCGCGAGGCCAGCATCAGGGCCGCGCAAGCGGGCAGCCCGTCGACCAGGATCAGGCTGCGCTTGCCGGCGGCCACCAGCATCGCGCCGGCCATCATCGCGATCTCGAAGCCGCCGACCGCGGCGACGATCTCGACCGGATCGGTGATGTTCTTGTGGCGGCCTTGCGCTCCCTCGAGCAAGACCATCAGGCGGGCCAGCAGGTCGGGGTTCATTTGCGGGCCGGTCAGCACCAGGTCGCGCACCGGCAGCTGGGCCAGGCGCGCGATCACCAGCGCCGCGCTTTCCTCGCTGCCCACGCCGAGCCCGGCACAGGCCAGCACGTTGCCCGGCAAGTGGTCAGCGATCTCCATGCCGGCGCGGATGGCGGCCTGGGCCTGGTCGACCGACATCGCCGGGCCGACCCGGGTGTTGCGAGTGCCGTGTGCGATCTTGCGCGCCAGCACCGACGGATGGCGGGGCGTGGCATCGGCCAGGCCGCTGTCGACCACGGTCAGGTGCAGGCCGTGCGCCCGGGCCAGCACGCCGAGCGGCACGCGGTTGGCTACCACCGCGTCGACCTGCGCCGAGGTGGTCGGCCCGTCGAGGGTGGTGATGCCGTCCACGGCCAGGCCGTGGTCGGCTGCGAACACGAGCAATTGGGGGTCGTGCAAACGCGGTTTGAGCGTGTTGCGGATCAGCCCCAGGCGCACGGCCAGGGGCTCGAGTTCGCCGAGGCTGCCGGCGGCAGCCTGGCGCTGCTCGATCTTTTTCTTCAATGCCTGTTCGAGCGGCGCGTGGAATGTCGGCGCGATCAACGAGCGGTTCTGTGACATGGGGCCTGCCCTTGTGGATCATGAGTAGCCGTGCGCCGCCCTCCCTCAGACCGCGCAATCCGGCCCGCGATTGTTTCAGTGGGCGGGCCGCCCCGCAAGGGCCGCGGCGGTAGACGGCCCCCCGGAACGCAGGGGCGGCGATCACACGGCTGTCACGGTCGGGATCGACCGCGGCAAGTGCCCGGAGGCGAGGCACCGGCGACCCGTCCGGGGCATTGAGGGGCTTGGCGGCCTCGGCCCGAGGTTGTAGATGCGGACGCCTTCCCGCGCAAGCCCGAGCCGGCGGACCGGCTTCAGCGCAGGAACAGGCGGTAGACGGGATTGTCGGTTTCCTCGACGTAGGGGTAGGCCAGTGTGTCGAGGAACTGCTGAAACGCCTTCTTGTCGCCCTTGGGCACCTGGATGCCGACCAGGATGCGGCCGTAGTCGGCGCCCTGGTTGCGGTAGTGGAACAGGCTGATGTTCCAGTCCGGATGCATGCTGGACAAGAACTTCATCAAGGCGCCCGGACGCTCGGGGAAGATGAAGCGGTAGAGCCGCTCGTCCTTGGCCAATTCGCTGCGGCCGCCGACCATGTGCCGCACATGCTGCTTGGCCAGTTCGTCGTGCGTCAGGTCCAGCGTCGGGAAGCCCTGTTTCTTGAACATCGCGGCCAGCTTGGCCGATTCGCCCCGGTTCGCCGTCGTGAGGCCAACGAACACGTGCGCCTGCTGGCTGTCCGAGATGCGGTAGTTGAATTCGGTGACGCTGCGCTGCTCGACCAATTCGCAAAAGCGCCGGAAGCTGCCGCGCTCCTCGGGGATGGTGACGGCGAACACGGCCTCGCGTTCCTCGCCCACCTCGGCCCGCTCGGCGACGAAGCGCAGCCGGTCGAAGTTCATGTTGGCGCCGCAGGTGATCGCGACGAAGGTCTTGCCCTTGCAGCGATGGCGCTCGACGTATTGCTTGATGGCGGCGATCGACATCGCCCCAGCTGGCTCGACGATGCTGCGGGTGTCCTGGAACACGTCCTTGATCGCGGCGCAGACCGCGTCGGTGTCGACCACCACGTAGTCGTCGACCAGCTCGCGGGCGATCCGGAAGGTTTCCTCGCCGACCAGCTTGACCGCGGTGCCGTCGGAGAACAGACCGACGTCGGGCAGTTGCACCCGCTTGTTGTGGCGTACCGAACGCACCATCGCGTCGGAGTCATTCATCTGCACGCCGATGATCTTGATCTCCGGGCGCACCGCCTTGACGTAGTTGGCCACGCCCGAGATCAGCCCGCCGCCGCCGATGGCGACGAAGATGGCGTCGATCGGCCCCTGATGCTGCCGCAAGATCTCCATCGCGATGGTCCCCTGACCGGCGATCACCTCAGGATCGTCGAAGGGGTGGACGAAGGTCAGGCCGTGTTTTTTCTGCAGCTCGACCGCATGCAGATACGCGTCGGAATAGCTGTCGCCGTGCAGCACCACCTCGCCACCCAGTGCCCTTACGCCGTCGATCTTCACTTGCGGTGTCGTGACGGGCATCGTGATGACGGCGCGGCAGCCCAGCCGGCTCGCGCTCAGCGCGACGCCGGCGGCATGGTTGCCGGCCGAGGCGCAGATGACACCGCGCTTGAGTTGCGCGGGTGTCAGGTGGGCCATCTTGTTGTAGGCGCCGCGCAGCTTGAAGCTGAACACGGGCTGGTTGTCCTCGCGCTTCAGCCACACCTCGTTGCCCAGCCGGGCCGTCAGGTTCCGCGCCAGCCCCAGTTCGGACTCGATCGCAACGTCATACACCTTGGCGTTGAGAATCTTCTGCAGGTAGTCGGCAGGCTTGAGCGCGCGCGGGGCTTTGGGTTTCTTGTCGCGCTGATTGTCGCGTTGTGCGCTGGTGGGCTTCGGCGTCGAGGACGGACGGGATGCGGCGCGGGCCATCTGATCTGCTTTCTCCTAACGGGGGCGGGGCATCATACGCCAGCGACCCGCAGCACCGCGGCGGGCCCTGCCAGGCGCGCCGGGTGTCGTGCCGACGGCAGTGGCTGTCCCGTGCCCGCGTCGCTGGGCAGCACGAGGACGAGCAGCAGCAGCGTGGCGTAGGGAAGTGGCGCGACGGCGTGGTGGGGCGACTGGGCCTCACCAGCGCGAAGGCCGGAAAAGAAAAAGGCCCGGGGCCGTGAGGCCTCGGGCCGAATCCACCAATAGAGGAGGGTGGAGGAGACAACTGGTACAGAATCTTGGCTGAAGTGCCGCAACGCAATGCTGCGTGAGCAGTGGGCGGCGACCTCAAGATGAACATAAGTTTAATGCGGTCCGATGGTGCAGCGCAATAAAAAAATCACGCTTTTGCCCTGCAGTTCACGACAGGGAGCGGTGTCACAATCGCGTCGCATTGCACAAATGCCAGCTTTTTCTCACCTCTGAACGACTCCGCGATGGAATGCACAGTGAACTGGCTGCCGGCTTCCGGCATGGCCTTCTCCGCCGAAACCGGCAGCGGTCATCTGTTGACGATGGACGGCGCACCCGACGGCGGCGGCCGCGACCTGGCGCCGCGGCCGATGGAAACCGTGCTGGCCGGCACCGGCGGTTGCACCGCGTATGACGTGGTGCTGATCCTGAAGCGCGGACGCCATGACGTGCGCGGCTGCCAGGTCCAAGTGAAGGCAGACCGTGCCGAGGTGGACCCCAAGGTGTTCACCAAGATCCACATGCATTTCGTCGTCACGGGCAAGGGCGTGCCCGAAGCGGCGGTGGCGCGGGCGGTTCAGATGTCGCACGACAAGTACTGCTCGGCCAGCATCATGCTGGCGAAGACGGCCGAGATCAGCACCAGCTTCGAAGTCGTCGAGGGCTGACATCCAAGCTGCCCTGGCAGGGGCGCAAGCAGACGGCGGGCCTGCGCCTGTCGTCTTCAGATTCAGATGTAGTGGGCTGTCGTGGTCATCACCTTGGCTGCCGCGCGCATCGTCATGCGCACCGGCCAGGGCAGCCGCATGGCGCCCGCCTCTTCTGCCTGCGTCGCATGGCGCGCCTCGTCCTGCTTCATGTGCTCGACGATCGCGCGCGATGCCTGGTCTTGCGCCGGCAGGCGTTCGAGGTGACTCTCGAGGTGCTGCTCCACCTGGCGCTCGGTTTCGACCACGAAGCCCAGGCTGACCCGGTCGCCCAGACGGCCGGCCAGCAGACCGATGCCCAACGCACCGCCGTACCACAGCGGATTGAGCAGGCTGGGGCGATCGCCGAGTTCTTGCAAGCGTTGTTGGGTCCACGCCAAGTGGTCCGTCTCCTCGCGCGCCGCCGCTTCGAAGTGGGCCTTGAGGCCGGCGTCACGCGTCACCAGCGCCTGCCCGGTGTACAGCGCTTGCGCGCACACCTCTCCCACGTGATTGACCCGCATCAACGCGGCGGACAACCTGCGTTCGGACTCCTGCAGTGGCGTGTCGTCGACGCTGCCCGCGGCGGGCAGCGGTCGCGGTCGGGCCGCATGGTGCACGCCGAACACGGCGCGCAGCGCATTGTCGGCAGTGGCAAGGATCGCATCGAGGGCAGTTGAACTCATGGGCGATTCAGGGGCGATGACGAAGAACATTGAGGATAACCCGTACGCCGGCCGCCCCCGCGCTGCGCCTTGTCGGGTAAGCCCTGAGGCCGCGTTGCGCGAGGGCAACATCCTTCTGCTTTTGGCGTTCAAAGGCTGGTCTGACCTCGGTTGCTCTGGTGGAATAACGCCAGCTTCCGATAAGGAGGTCGGCCTGAAGTGCACCGCCCAAGATGTGCGCTCAGGACCTCTTGTTCAAACCTAGGAGATAGTTGCAATGAAAAAATCTCTTCTCGCTCTCGCCGTGCTGGGCGCTTTTGCTGGCGCTGCGTCGGCCCAGTCGGCCGTGACGATTTACGGCAAGATCGATTTGGCGGTGACGAAGCGCAATAGCGGAGATTCATATCTGGCGAACGGCAACTGGGCCAACGACGAGGTCCAGCTTCAAGAGCAAGCCGGTTCGCGTCTCGGCTTCCGTGGCACGGAAGACTTGGGTGGTGGTTTGAAGGCCAACTTCCAAATCGAACACCGCTTCTCCCCGGATACCGGCGCCGCCAACGCCAACTTCTGGCAGGGCATGTCCTGGGTGGGCGTTTCGGGTGCTTTCGGTGACGTGCGCCTGGGCCGCGATTATTCGCCGATTTTCTGGACCGGCATTGCGTCCGATCCCTGGGGCTATGACACCACCGCGTCCGTCGGTACCGCACACACCTTCGCCGGTCTGTCTGGAAACGTCCCGGCCCGCTACCCCAACAGCATCAGCTATCGCACGCCCAGCCTCGGCGGCTTGACGATCCACGCTGCGATCGGTCTGCCCGAAGCGGACGACACCGAGTACACCACCGGCTTCAACGTGCAGTACAAGGGCGGTCCGCTGTACGCCGGCTTCGGCTTCCATCGCGCGCCGGCGACCGACCTGCTCGCCCCCGGTGCTCTCCTGGGTGTGATGCTCCCCGCCGGTCTGGTGGCCTTCAGCGCCGACGACGCTGTCACCCTGTGGAACCTGACCGCCTCGTACGACCTGAGCGTGGTCAAGCTGATCGGCAGCTTTGCCCAGAGCAATGCTGATCCGGTCGCGGGCGACGAAATCAAGATGCGCAACTTCACCTTCGCCATCACCGCGCCGATCGGCGTGGGCGAACTGCGCGGTCAAATCAGCCGCCTCGAGGGCACCTCCGGTATCATCGACGACACCAAGGTGACCAAGTACGGTGTCGGCTATCACTACCCGCTGAGCAAGCGCACGAAGGTGTATGCGGACGTCGGCTCCTCCCGCGTTACCGAACCCGACCTGAAGCGTCGGACCGCTTGGGACATCGGTCTCCAGCACAACTTCTGATCTCGCAGCTCGCTCGACGAGCTGTCGGACTCGGACAAAAGAGCCGCCTTCGGGCGGCTCTTTTCATTCGGGCCCGAGACGTTCTCGGGTCGCAGAGCCGGCAAGTCACCGCGGCGGGAATCGCAGCATCCGCTGTTGCCAACCCAACAATTCGGCATTCCGCTTGCTCGGAGCCGGCCCAATACCGGCGTTGACCTGCACGCTGAGCCGGGTCCCCTTACGTCTCGATCCAACTCCTCTCCTGTTGAAAGCAACAGCGTCGGGCTTACCCCTTTGACGACTGGCAAGCCTTTTGCTGATGATTCGGCTTTTCTAATTCAGGAAGTCCCCTTCATGGTGCATCGCAAGACCTTTGCGGCGGCCGTCGCCTCCGTGTGCACGGCCACCGCCCTGTACGCTGTCGGCGTTTCGAGCGCTCACGCTAAGACCTTTAAATGGGCCAGCGCGACCGACGTCCCCACATGGGACGTTCACTCCCAGAACAATGCCTTCGGCAACGGCGTGCACGCCTATGTCTACGAAAGCCTGTTCTATTACGACTCCAAGTTCCAGGTGCAGCCGGTGCTGGCGACCGGTTCGCAGCAGATCAATCCGACCCAGTTGCGCATCACGCTGCGCAAGGGCGTGAAATTCCACGATGGGGCCGACTTCACCGCCGACGACGTGGTGTTCTCGCTCAACCGTGCGATGGAGAAGACGTCCAACTACGGCGTCTACACGCAGGGTATCGACCGTGTCGTGAAAGTCGACGACCACACCGTCGACATCTACACCAAGGGCCCCAATCCGGTGCTACTGCGCCAGCTGACCGAGCTGCGCATGATGGACAAGCAGTGGGCCGAGAAGCACAAGTCCACCACGCCGATGGACATCAAGTCGCGCGAGGAAAACCACGCGCACCGCCACGCCAACGGCACAGGGCCGTTCATCCTGAAGAGCTGGGAGCAGGACGTGCGCGCGGTGCTGACGCGCAACCCCAACTGGTGGGGCAAGATGGACAGCAACGTCACCGAGATCCTCTACACGCCGATCAAGGCAGAGGCGACCCGGGTGGCGGCGCTCCTGTCGGGCGAGGTGGACTTGCTGCTCGATCCCTCGCCGGCCGACCTGCCGCGGCTGCGCAACAGCCCCGACCTGAAGGTGATCGACGGTGTCGAATACCGCACCATCTTCCTGGGTTTGGATCAGTTCCGCGACGAGCTGCCGAACTCCAACGTCAAGGGCAAGAATCCGCTCAAGGACGTCAAGGTGCGCAAGGCGCTCTACCAGGCGATCGATATCAACGCGATCCAGAAGAACACGATGCGCGGGCTCAGCCAGCCGACCGGCACGCTGGTGGCGCCGATGGTGAACGGCTGGACCAAAAAGGTGCATGCCCGCCACCCCTATGACGTTGCGGGTGCCAAGAAGCTGCTGGCCGACGCCGGTTATCCCAGCGGCTTCGAGGTCGACTTCGCCTGCCCCAACAATCGCTACGTCAACGACGAGGAAATCTGCCAGGCCATCACCGCGATGTGGGCCCGCATCGGCGTGAAGGCGAAGCTGCGCACGCTGCCCACCTCGACCTATTTCCCGATGATCCAGCGTTATGAAGCCAGCATCTACATGCTCGGCTGGGGGGTGCCGACCTTCGACGCGCTGTATTCGCTGCAGTCGCTGCTGCGCAGCGTCGGTGCCCAGGGCGACGGCAACTACAACGTCGGCCGCTACAGCAACCCGCGCATGGACGCGCTGGTCGAGCGCATCAAGAAAGAGGCCGACTTGACGACACGCAACCAGCTGATCGAGCAGGCCCTGCAGCTGTCGCACGACGACGTCGCCTATTTGCCGCTGCACGATCCGGTGATCCCGTGGGCGATGAAGAAGAACATCCAGCTGGTGCATCGGGCGGACAATCGCATCGACATCCGCTACGTCAAGGTCAATTGACTGAGACTTTTTCTGCCTGATGTGCCGTCCGGCGCCGCCGCGCAGACACTGCGGGGCGGCCCTGGGCGGTGACGCGTCGGGCCGCCCGTTACCCGGGCGTCCCGGCGCAGGTTCTGTGCGGCGGCGCAGGTCACCCCTCGCCGTCGGAAACTAGGACGAAGTCGATGTTGGTATTCATCGTCCGCCGCCTGCTGCAGGCGGCCCTCGTGATGTTGGCGGTCGCCTTCATCGCGTTCACGCTGTTCCAGTACGTGGGTGACCCGGTCACCAATCTGCTTGGGCAGGACGCCACGCCGGAGGACCGCGTCCAACTGCGTGCCGACCTCGGTCTGGACCAACCGTTCCCGGTGCAGTTCGCCCGTTTCGTGGGCAATGCCGTGCAAGGTGAGTTCGGCATCAGCCTGCGGCAGGGCCGCTCCGTCGCGGCCCTGATCGCCGAGCGGCTGCCGGCCACGCTGGAGCTGTCGCTCACGGCCGCGGTCCTCGCGTTGCTGGTCGGCATCCCGATGGGGGTCTATACCGCGTTGCGGCGCGGCAGCTTTCTGGCCCAGTTGCTGCTGACCTTGTCGCTGCTGGGCGTGTCGTTGCCGACCTTTTTGATCGGCATCCTGCTGATCCTGGTGTTTTCGGTGACGCTCGGCTGGCTGCCCAGTTTCGGCCGCGGCGAAACCGTCGCCCTCGGCTCCTGGTCGACCGGTTTCCTGACCGTCGACGGCTGGAAGCATTTGCTGCTGCCCTCGATCACGCTGGCGATTTTCCAGCTGACGCTGATCATGCGCATCGTGCGGGCGGAAATGCTCGAGGTGCTGCGAACCGACTACATCAAGTTCGCCCGCGCCCGGGGCTTGTCGAACCGCGCGATTCATTTCGGCCATGCGCTGAAGAACACGCTGGTGCCGGTGATCACCATCACCGGCCTGCAGATCGGCTCGCTGATCGCCTTCGCGATCATCACCGAGAGCGTGTTCCAGTGGCCCGGCATGGGATTGTTGTTCATCCAGGCGGTCAGCTTCGCCGACATCCCCGTGATGGCGGCTTACCTGTGCCTGATCGCCCTGTTGTTCGTGTTGATCAACCTGACGGTCGACCTGCTGTATTTCGCCGTCGACCCCCGGTTGCGTCTGGACCGCCCGGGGGGGCACTGAGATGGCGTCGGCACTGTCACATCTGGCCTCCGGGGCCGTGTTCGGGCACATCGCACGCTTCCATCCGGAACTCACCGCGTTCCGGCGCGATTTGCACGCCCACCCCGAGATCGGTTTTGAAGAGGTCCGCACGGCGGCCCGGGTGGTGGAGGCGCTCAAGCTGACCCGGGTGGACGAGGTGCATGCCGGCATTGCCCGCACCGGCGTGGTGGCCGTGATCCGCGGCCGCTCGACGGCGTCGGGGCGCAGCATCGCCTTGCGCGCCGATATGGACGCGCTGCAGATGCGCGAGGAAAACGAGTTCGCCTGGCGCTCCGGCAAGGTCGGGCTGATGCACAGCTGCGGGCACGACGGCCACACGACGATGCTGGTGGGGGCCGCACGCTACCTGGCCGAGACGCGGCGTTTCGACGGCACTGCCTATCTGATCTTCCAGCCTGGCGAGGAGGGGTTTGCCGGCGCCAAAGCCATGATCGACGAAGGCTTGTTCGACCGCTTCCCGGCGCAGGCGGTCTACGCGATGCACAACTGGCCGCATCTGCCGGTGGGCCAGGTGGGCGTGTGCCCCGGGCCAATGATGGCCGCGGCGGACCGCATCGAGATCACGGTGACCGGCAAGGGCGGGCACGGCGCCCACCCGCACTTGGCGGTGGACCCGGTGCTGGTGTCGGCGCACATCATCACGGCGGTGCAGAGCCTGGTGGCTCGCAATGTCAGCGCCTTCGACAACGCCGTGGTCAGCATTTGTGCCGTGCAAGGTGGCGACATCGGCTCGATGAGCGTGATCCCGCGGCAGGCCAGGCTGGTCGGCACCGTGCGCACCTTCCGTCCGCAGGTGCAGGAGATGATCGAGGAACGGCTGGCACGGCTGGTCGAATCGGTCGCACTCGGGTTCGGCGCCAACGCCTCGCTCGACTACCAGCGCGTCTACCCCGCCACCGTCAACAGCGAGGCGGAGGCCGAGTTCGCGGCCCGGGTGGCGGCGTCGCTGCTGGGCCCCGAGCAGGTGAAGCGGGACCTGCAGCCCAGCATGGGCGCCGAGGACTTCTCGTTCATGCTGCAGGTCAAGCCGGGCGCGTATTTGCGCATCGGTCAAGGGCGCGACGCCAGTGACCCCGGTTGCTTCCTGCACAGCGGCCGCTATGACTTCAACGATGACATCCTGCCGCTGGGCTCGGCCCTGTTCGCCTCGCTGGTCGAACAGGCCATGCCCGTCAACCCAGGAGGAACATGATGAAAACGCTGAGATCGACCTTGCTGGCCCTGGCCTTCGCCCTCGCGTGCGGCACCGCCGCGGCCGCGACCTTGCGGGTGGCGAACCAGGGGGAGGCCCTCTCGATGGACCCCCACTCGCTCAACGAGTCGCTGCAGCTGAGCTTCACCGGCAACATCTACGAGCCGCTGGTAGGCCGCGACAAGCAGTTGCAGTTGACGCCCCTGCTGGCAACGCGCTGGACGCAGACGTCGCCCAACGTGTGGCGCTTCGAGTTGCGTCGCAACGTGAAATTCCACGACGGCAGCCCCTTCACCGCGGACGACGTCGTGTTCTCACTGCAGCGAGCGTCGGCCGAAGGGTCTGACCTGAGGACTTTTACAGCCCCTATCCGCGCAGTGCGCAAGGTCGACCCGCACACGGTCGAGCTGGAGACCGACCAGCCGTTCTCCATCCTGCCGTCGGTCTTGTCCAACGTCTACATCATGAGCCAGCGCTGGTGTGAGCAGCACCGTGCCGAACGCCCCGTCGACCGCCGCAAGGGCGTCGAGAATGCGGCCAGCTTCCGTGCCAACGGCACGGGGCCCTTCCGGCTGAAGGAGCGGCAACCCGGGACGCGTACGGTGTTGGCACGCAACGGCGCCTACTGGGGGAAGGTCGACTCGAACGTCGACGAGGTCGTGTTCACGCCCATCGCCAACGACGGCACCCGTGTGGCGGCGCTGCTGTCCGGCGAGATCGACGTGATGGAGCCGGTGCCCTTGCAAGACATCGACCGCATCAAGGCCAACCCGCAGCTGAAGGTGCTGCAGGGCCCGGAGATGCGCACGGTGTTCCTGGTGATGGACCAGATGCGCGACGAGTTGCTGTCGTCCAACGTGAAGGGCAAGAACCCGTTCAAGGACAAGCGAGTCCGCCAGGCGGTGTACCAGGCGATCGACATCGACACCATCAAGACGCAGGTGATGCGCAATGCGGCCACGCCGACCGGCCTGCTGGTGGCGCCCGCCGTGCACGGCTTCGCCCCTGACCTCAACAAACGTCTGCCCTACGACCCCGACGCCTCGCGCCGCTTGCTGAGCGAGGCGGGCTACCCGAGCGGCTTCGAGGTCGGCATGAACTGCCCCAACGACCGCTTCCTGAACGATGGCGAGATCTGCCAGGCCGTGGCGGCCAACCTGGCGCGGGTGGGCATCAAGGCGCAGTTGCAGACCGAGAGCAAGGCCACCTATTTCCCGAAAGTGTTGAAGCGCAACGGCAGCCTGTTCATGTTCGGCTGGACGCCGGCCACCTATGACGCGCACAACCCCTTGAGCAGCCTGATGGCGACACCCAACGACAAGGGGCAAGGCCAGTTCAACCTGGGCGGCTACAGCAACCCCAAGCTCGACGCCCTGGTGCAGAAGGTGCAGTCCGAGACCGACGACGCGCGCCGCAACCAGCTGATCCGCGAGGCGTTCAAGCTGCACCAGGACGACATCGGCCACGTCCCGCTGCACCAGCAGTCGCTCGCCTGGGCCGCGAAGAAGAACATCGAGCTGGTGCAGCTGCCCGACAACTTCATGTTCTACAAGTGGGTCGTCGTCAAGTGACGATCCGGCCGACCCTGTTCGGCGCCGCCGCACTCCGCCGGGGTGCGGCGGTTTTCCATCCCCCGATGTCTCAGTAGTTTCCGATGACCACCACGGCTTTGAAACGATTCTTCGACGGCGACGTCTGGTTCAGCTTCCGCACCTCACCGGTGGCGGTGCTGGCCGCGGCGATCGCCTCCGTCTGCATCTTCTGTGCGGTGTTTGCAGAAGCGGTCGCGCCGCACAACCCGTTCGACCTGTCGACCCTCGAACTGAGTGACGCCCGGCTGCCGCCCGCGTGGATCGAGGGCGGCAAGAGCACCTACCTGCTGGGCACCGACGACCAGGGGCGCGACATTCTGTCGGCCTTGATGTATGGCGCGCGCATCTCCTTGCTGGTCGGGTTCGCCTCGGTGGTGCTGTCGCTGCTGATCGGCGTGACGCTCGGGCTGGTGTCGGGCTTCGTCGGTGGCAAGCTCGACGCCTTTTTGATGCGGGTGTGCGACGTGATGCTGTCGTTCCCGACCATCCTGGTCGCCTTGCTGATCGACGGGGTCGGCCGCGCGATGTTCCCCGACGCCCACGAGTCGCTCGCCTTCGCGGTGCTGATCGTCTCGATCGCGCTGACCAAATGGGTCGATTACGCGCGCACGGTGCGCGGCTCCACGCTGGTGGAGCGCAACAAGGACTATGTGCACGCGGCCCGTGTCATCGGGGTCACCCCGCTGCGCATCATGCGTCGCCACGTGCTGCCCAACGTGCTGGGCCCGGTGCTGGTGCTGTCGACCATCCAGGTAGCGCAGGCGATCATCATCGAGGCCACGCTGTCGTTCCTGGGGGTCGGCGTGCCGCCCACCTCGCCGTCGCTCGGCACCTTGATCCGCATCGGCAACGACTTCCTGTTCAGCGGCGAGTGGTGGATCACGATCTTTCCCGGCGTGATGCTGGTGCTGATTGCGCTGAGCGTGAACCTGCTCGGCGACTGGCTGCGTGATGCACTCAACCCGCGGCTGCGCTGAAGAGGAGACGCCCCATGACACATTCCCCCTTGCTGCAGGTGCGTCACCTGCGCGTCGAATTCCCCACCCGGCGCGGCACGCTGGTCGCCCTCGACGACGTGTCCTTCGACATCGGCGCCGGTGAGATCCTCGGTGTGGTCGGCGAGTCGGGTGCCGGCAAGTCGCTGACCGGCGCGGCCATCATCGGCCTGCTCGAGCCGCCCGGGCGGATCGCCTCCGGCGAGATCCTGCTCAACGGCGAACGTATCGACAACCTGCCGTTCGAGGCCATGCGCAAGATTCGGGGCCGCCAGATCGGCGCCATCTTCCAGGACCCGCTGACCTCGCTGAACCCGCTTTACACGGTGGGCCGCCAGCTGATCGAAACCATCCAGACCCATTTGCCGGTCGACGCCGCCGAGGCGCGCCAGCGGGCCATCCAGTTGCTGCGCGACACCGGCATTCCGGCCCCGGAGGCGCGCGTCGACCACTATCCGCACCAGTTCTCGGGCGGCATGCGGCAGCGCGTCGTGATCGCGCTGGCCTTGGCGGCCGAGCCCCGGTTGATCGTCGCCGACGAGCCGACCACCGCGCTCGACGTGTCGATCCAGGCGCAAATCATCACCTTGCTGAAGCGGCTGTGCCACGAGAAGGGTGCGGCGGTGATGCTGGTGACGCACGACATGGGCGTGATCGCCGAAACCTGCGACCGGGTCGCGGTGATGTATGCCGGGCGTGTCGCCGAGATCGGGCCGGTGCAAGAGGTCATCCACACGCCGGCCCACCCCTACACGGTGGGCCTGATGGGCTCCATCCCGTCGCTCGAGGACGACCGCGAACGGCTGTCCCAGATCGATGGCTCGATGCCGCGCCTGACCGCCATCCCCAGCGGCT
Source organism: Caldimonas brevitalea (assembly GCF_001017435.1). Classification (NCBI taxonomy): domain Bacteria; kingdom Pseudomonadati; phylum Pseudomonadota; class Betaproteobacteria; order Burkholderiales; family Sphaerotilaceae; genus Caldimonas; species Caldimonas brevitalea. The sequence goes on along the minus strand of NZ_CP011371.1, from coordinate 5,605,326 downwards.
GCGCCTTCAATCCGCGCTGCCCCAAGGCCTTCGACCGCTGCCGCAGCGAGCGGCCCGACCTGCTGGACGCTGGGCGCACGCGCGCGGCGTGCTGGTTGCACGACAAACCTCAACCTCTGCGGAGGGCGGCATGAGCGCCGCACGGCCGCCCGAAGGCGCTCGCACCGCAGTGCACCAGCACGGAGGTTCTCCAATGACTGCAGTGGCATCAACCCTGGTACAGGTCGACAACCTGGCCAAGATCTTCGACGTCTCGGCGCCCTGGCTCAACCGGGTGGTCGAGCGCAAGCCGCGCCAGTTCGTGCATGCGGTGGACGGTGTCAGCTTCGCGATCGAGCGTGGCAAGACGCTGGCGCTGGTGGGCGAGTCCGGCTGCGGCAAGAGCACCGTGGCTCGGCTGCTGGTGGGGCTGTACCAGCCGAGCCGGGGGCAGGTGCGCTTCGATGGCCAAACCACGGCCGAAGCCTTGGCCAGCCCCAACGGACGAGACCTGCGGCGGCGCATGCAAATGATCTTCCAGGACCCGTATGCGAGCCTGAATCCGCGCTGGAAGGTCGAGGCCATCGTGGCCGAGCCGCTGGTCGAACACGGTCTGCTGCAGGGCGCCGCCGCCGTGAAGCAGCGCGTGGGCGAACTGCTGGAGTCGGTCGGCCTGGCCGCAGCCGACATGCAGAAGTTCCCGCACCAGTTCTCGGGCGGCCAGCGCCAGCGCATCTCGATCGCGCGAGCCTTGGCGACGCAACCGGAGTTTCTGGTCTGCGACGAGCCGACCTCTGCGCTCGACGTGTCGGTGCAGGCGCAGGTGCTCAACATCATGAAGGACCTGCAGCGGCAGCGCGGCCTCACCTATCTGTTCATCTCGCACAACCTGGCCGTGGTGCACCATGTGGCCGACGAGGTGGGTGTGATGTACCTGGGCCGTCTGGTCGAGCTGGCGCCCAAGCGCGAGCTGTTCGACCGGCCGCAACATCCCTATACCCGGATGCTGCTGGATGCGATCCCCGACATCCGCATGACCGGAAGGTCCCGCACGCCGGTGCACGGGGAGGTGCCCAACCCGCTCAACCCGCCGAGCGGCTGCGCCTTCCATCCGCGCTGCCCGCATGCCAACGAACGCTGTGTGCAGCAGCGGCCGGAACTGCTGCAGATCCGCGGCGTCAAGGTGGCGTGCCACGCGGTGGAGGAGGGGCGGATCTGACGGCGGGCCGGGGGAAGGGCTGTGGCGGCCCCAGGTGCCGTCAAGCCTCTAACGGTGGCTTCAGGTAGGGATCGTCGAAGCCCAGCGCCAGCATCAGCTCGGTTTCGCGCGCCTCCATCACCTGCGCCTCGTCGTCGGCTTCATGGTCGTAACCCTGGGCGTGCAAGGTGCCGTGGACGAGCAGATGGGCGTAGTGGGCCTGCAGCGATTTGCCCAGCTCGGCCGCTTCACGCTCGACCACCGGTGCGCACAGCACCAGGTCGGCCATCACCACCGGCTCGTGTGCGTAGTCGAAGGTCAGCACGTTGGTGGCGTAGTCCTTGGCGCGGAATTCGCGGTTGAGCCGCTGGCCTTCCTCGGCGTCGACCACCCGCACGGTGATCTCGGCCGGCGCTTCGAGCGCGGCGCGCATCCAGCGCATCACCTTGTGGCGCGGCAATTCGGCGCGGTGACGCGGGTCGGCAAACTGCAGCGACAGCTGCAGCTGCGGTTTCACGGCGCCCATCAGGCTTCGTCCGTCTTCTTCGCGGCGTCGTAGGCCTCGACGATGCGGGCCACCAGCGGGTGGCGCACGACGTCGGCGGCGGAAAAACGCGTCATCGCGATGCCACGCACCCGCTTGAGCACACGTTCGGCGTCGATCAGCCCGCTCTTCTGGCCGCGCGGCAGGTCGATCTGGCTGACGTCGCCGGTCACCACTGCCTTGCTGCCGAAACCGATGCGGGTGAGGAACATTTTCATCTGTTCCGGCGTCGTGTTCTGCGCCTCGTCGAGGATCACGAAGGCGTGGTTGAGGGTGCGTCCGCGCATGAAGGCGAGGGGCGCGATCTCGAGCGTGGCCTTCTCGAAGGCTTTGGTGACGCGGTCGAAGCCCATCAGGTCGTACAGCGCGTCGTAGAGGGGGCGCAGATACGGGTCGACCTTCTGGGTCAGGTCGCCCGGCAGGAAACCCAGCCGCTCGCCGGCCTCGACCGCCGGCCGGGTCAGGATGATGCGCTGCACCGCGCTGCGCTCCAGGGCATCGACGGCGCAGGCCACCGCCAGGAAGGTTTTGCCGGTGCCGGCCGGGCCGATGCCGAAGGTGATGTCATGGCCGATGATGTTGCGCAGGTACTGGTCCTGCATGGGGGTGCGGCCTTGCAGGTCGGCACGTCGTGTGCGCAGCACCAGTTCCTCGCCTTCGGCCGCCTTGTGACTGCGCCCATCCTCCGGTTGCATCGCCTCGATCAACGCCAGTTGCAAATCATCGGCCGGGATCGGGTGACGCGCGCGGTCGTAGAGCGATTGCAGCAGTGCGACGGCCCGTTCGGCCGGTTTCTTGGCGCCCTCGATCCGGAAGGACTCGTTGCGGCGGGTGATGCTGACATCGAAGGCCGCCTCGATGCTGCGGAGGTTCTCGTCGAGCGTGCCGCACAGGTGCGCCAGGCGGGCGTTGTCGAGCGGGATGAAGGCGTGGCGAAGGATCACGTGTGAAGAACTCCATGCGGCCGCCAAGCGCGGCCGGTGCAGGATTGTCCCTCGCCCGGGCCTCGCGCAGAATCCGCTCCCATGACTTCCTTGTTGTCGATGCGGTGTTCTCGCCACGGCGTGCCGCGCCCCATGCCCTGGCCGTTCTGGCCGCTGCTCGTGCTGTGGTGCCTGGTGGCGGCGTTGCCGGCGGCGTGGGGCGCCGAAGTGCAGGTGCGTGAGGCCGTGGTGGTCGGGGAGCAGGGCTTCGAAGGGCCGGCCCGGTCGATGCAGCAACCGGTGTCGCTGCCGGACGCCTGGTCGGTGAGCCGGCCCGGCTTCGATGGCACGGTGACCTATCACGCCCGCTTCGACCTGCCGTCCATGCCTCAGGGCGACTTGCTCGCGCTGTACATCGAGCGGGCCTGCTCGAATGTGGAGGCGCGGCTGAACGGGCAGCTGATCCTGCGGCATGGCAGCCTGAGACCGCCGGTCACCCGCAACTGCTACTACCCGCAACTGGTCGGCCTGCCGGCCGGGCTGCTCAAGCCCAGCGGCAACCTTCTGGAGCTGCGGGTCGTCGGTTACGCGCTCGAACATGTGGCCGCCCGTCAGCGTGCCGGGGGGCTGTCGAACCTGGTCATCGCGCCGCAGGCCGAGCTGCTGTCGCGCTACGAGCGCCAGCTGTTCTGGAACGTCACGATGGGCCAGGTCGTCGGGCTGACCATCGTCGTGCTGGGCGTGTTCATGCTGGGGCTCGCCTGGGCGCGGCGCAACGAGCCGGCCTACCTCTATTTCGGCCTGCTGCTGCTCGGCTGGGCGACGCTGGGGGCGCGGCTGTGGGTGCGGCACATGCCGCTGGACAACTGGGCGACGGAGGTGCTGATCAGCACGCTTTACGCGCCCGTGGTGGCCTGCGCCGTGCTGTTCTTGCAGCGCTACGGCGGCCATCGGCACCGCGCCGTCAACATCGCGATGTTGCTGCAGTGCCTGCTGGTGCCAGCCTCGATTGCATTGGCCGGAGACGAACATTTCTTCACCGTGATGACGGTCTGGACCACCGTCTACGTGTTGGAGGTCAGCTGGGCCATCGCCTACTACCTGCGCCACGCCTGGGACGAGCGGCGCCCCGAGTTCTGGATCATGAGCGCCGTGCTGATCATCGTGGTGGTGCTCGCGACGATCGAAACGGCGGTGCAGCACGACATCCTCGACCTGCCGCGCATCCATTTGATCCATTTCGCGATGCCGCTGCTGTTCTTCGCGGTCGGGTTGCGCCTGGTCCAGCACTTCGTGCAGGCCTTGCAGGCCGCCGAGATGGCGCGCTTCCACCTCGAGCAGCGCATCAGCGAAAAGACGGCCGAAATCGAGCGCAGTTACGCAGAGCTGGCCGAGGCCCGCATCGAGCAGGTGGCCGAGGCCGAACGCAAGCGCATCGCCGGGGATCTGCACGACGACCTGGGTGCCAAGCTGCTGACCATCGTGCACACCAGCGGCGACGAACGCATCTCAACGCTGGCGCGCGAGGCGCTCGAAGAAATGCGGCTGTCGGTGCGGGGCTTGACCGGCAAGCCGGTCAAGGTGTCCGACGCGCTGGCCGACTGGCGCGCCGAAACGGTGTCGCGTCTCGGCCAGGCGGCGGTGCAGGTCGACTGGATGACAGCCCACGAGAGCGACGAGCGCCACCTGTCCGCGCGCGCCTATGTACAAACCACCCGCATCCTGCGCGAGGCGATCAGCAACATCATCAAGCACAGCGGCGCGACGGCCTGCACCATCCGCTGCGTGATCGACGCGACCGATTTCAACCTGGTGATCCAGGACAACGGGCGCGGCATTCCGCTCGAGCTGGACGGCAAGCTGGACCGCGGGCACGGCATGGCGAGCATGAAACGGCGTGCAAAACAGTTGGCCGGGCAGTGCCTGGTCGAGTCGGGCCCCGGCTACGGCACGGTGATCCGGCTCACCTTGCCGTTGTAGCGGTACCGGCCGCGCCGGCGAGGGGCGGGGCCAGGCGTTGAGCCACGAACGTTCAAAGTGCGGGCGCACACCCTCGTTCCGGTGCCACAGACAGGGTCTCCCCCATCAGAGCCGTGTTCGGAGCGCCGATTGCACGGTACTATCCCGACTGACTGTCACGCGCCGGTGCCGTGACGGCCTACCGAGTCCGCCGCCATGCATATCCTGCTGCTTGAAGACCTTCCCGAAATCCGCCAGTGGCTCAAGACGCTGGTGACGCAGGTGTTTCCAGCGGCACGCGTGTCGGAAAGTGCACGTGTGCACGATGCGCTGGAACAGATCACCGCGTTGCGCTTCGACCTGGCGCTGATCGACCTCGGTTTGCCCGACGGCTCCGGTGTCGAGGTGGTCGCCGCGCTGCGCGAGTCGCAGCCCGAGGCGCAGTCGGTGGTCGTGACCATCCACGACGACGACGACCACCTGTTCCCCGCGCTGCAGGCCGGCGCCTTCGGCTACCTGCTCAAGGAGCAGGCCAAGGACCAGCTCGCCGAGCAGCTGCAGCGCATCACGCAGGGCGAGCCGCCGTTGTCGCCGTCGATCGCGCGCCGCGTGATCGCCTACTTCGCGTCGCAGGCGCGCACCCAGCCGGCTCAGACCGAGCCGCTGCTGCCGCCGGTGTCGCTGACCGACCGCGAAAACGAGGTGCTGCTGCGCGTGGCCAAGGGCTTCACGCTGCCGGAAATCGGCGTCCAGCTCGGCTTGTCGCGCCACACGATCGCCGACTACGTGAAGCAGATCTACCGCAAGCTCAACGTGTCGTCGCGCGCCGAGGCGGCGCTCGAAGCCCAGCGGCTCGGATTGTTCCGCAAGTCGCCGCGCTGACCGCGGCGGGGCCGCGATAATCCCGTCGATGATTGGTCGTCTGACGGGCGTGATCGCGGAGAAAGCCCCCCCGCTGGTGTTGGTGGATGTCGGCGGCGTCGGCTACGAGGTCGATGTCCCGATGAGCACCTTCTACAACCTGCCCAACCTCGGCGAGCGCGTCACGCTGCTCACGCATTTTGTCGTCCGCGAGGACGCGCAAATCCTGTTCGGCTTTGCCTCGGCGGAAGAACGCGAGACGTTCCGCCAGCTGATCAAGATTTCCGGCGTTGGCCCGCGCACCGGGCTGTCCATCCTGTCCGGCATGAGCGTGGCCGACCTCGCGCAGGCGGTCAGCCTGCAGGAATCGGGGCGTTTGGTGAAGGTGCCGGGCATCGGCAAGAAAACCGCCGAACGCCTGCTGCTCGAACTGAAAGGCAAGCTGGGGCCGGACATCGCCCGGCCGGCCAGCGTGGCGAGCGACGCGCAGGGCGATGTGTTGCAGGCCCTGATCGCGCTCGGCTACAGCGACCGCGAGGCCGCCGCGGCGCTGAAGGCCTTGCCGCCCGACGTGGGCGTGAGCGAAGGCATCAAGCTGGCGCTGCGGGCGCTGGCGAAATGAGGTAGGCGTCGATGAGCATCCAGACCGACGACTTCAGCCCGCCGCCCCGGCAGCGGGTGGTGTCTGCCGCGCCGACGTCGCCCAACGAGGAGGCGATCGAGCGCGCGCTGCGCCCGAAGGGGCTGACCGACTACGTGGGCCAGGCCAAGGCGCGTGAACAGCTCGAGATCTTCATCCGCGCAGCGCGCAAGCGCGGCGAGGCGCTCGACCATGTGCTGCTGTTCGGGCCGCCCGGGCTGGGCAAGACGACGCTGAGCCACATCATCGCCCACGAACTGGGCGTGAACCTGCGGCAGACGTCGGGGCCGGTGCTCGAGAAACCGAAGGATTTGGCGGCCCTGCTGACCAACCTCGAGCGCAACGACGTGCTGTTCATCGACGAGATCCACCGCTTGTCGCCGGTGGTCGAAGAGATCTTGTATCCGGCGCTGGAGGACTACCAGATCGACATCATGATCGGCGAGGGGCCGGCCGCCCGCTCGATCAAACTCGATTTGCAACCGTTCACGCTGGTGGGCGCCACGACGCGGGCGGGCATGCTCACCAACCCTTTGCGCGACCGTTTCGGCATCGTCGCGCGGTTGGAGTTCTACACCGCCGAGGAACTGGCCCGCATCGTCACACGTTCGGCCGGGCTGCTGAAGGCGCCGATCGACGCACAAGGCGCGATGGAGGTGGCGCGGCGCTCGCGCGGCACGCCCCGTATCGCCAACCGCCTGCTGCGCCGGGTGCGCGACTATGCCGAGGTGAAGGCCGACGGGCGGATCGACAAGCTGATCGCCGACAAGGCGCTCGCAATGCTCGACGTCGACCCGCAGGGCTTCGACGTGATGGACCGCAAGCTGCTGGAAGCGGTGATCCACAAGTTCGACGGTGGGCCGGTCGGCCTCGACAACCTGGCGGCGGCCATCGGCGAAGAGCGCGAGACGATCGAAGACGTGATCGAGCCGTATTTGATCCAGCAAGGCTATTTGCAGCGCACGCCGCGCGGCCGCATCGCGACGCTGGCGGCCTACCGCCACCTCGGGCTCGCGCCGCCACGGCGTGCCGAGGGGGAGCTGTTTTCGGAGTGAAGCGGCGGTGTGGTGGGCCTGGGCGATGCGCCCGGCCAGCGCCGCGCCGGCACTACAACAGGTCTTCGATGATCAGCCGGCCGTAGCGCTCGGCGATACGGGCGTCGTGTTGGCGGGCGATCTCGCCCACCTGGTGCGCGCGCACGGCGGTCGGCGCGAACACCACCATCCAGCAGCAGCCTTGGTCGGCCAGTTCCTTGTAGCGGCGCATCAGGCGTATTTCGGCACCGAACTCGGCGGCCCCGCTGGCGTCGGCGAGACGGCGCGCCATCAACTCGGATTCTTCTTCCGCGGAGTAGTGCAGCACGTCTTCGTCGTCGAACCCGGCCTTGTGCAGGGCGTCGGTCGCGGCTCGGGCGTCCTCGGCGTTGTCGAAGGCCAGCACGATGTGGCCGACGGGGTTGAAAGCACCAAAGGACAGGGGCATGTCGTCCTTGGTCATCCGCTTGAGCGCCATGGCGTATCCCCTTGCAGGAAGATGGCCTCAGTTTAGTGAGGTCGGCTCTCGAGGCAAGCCTGCGGTGGGTGCCCCTGCTGCCAGCATGGCACGCGGCGGGCGCTCACACAGCCAGCCCACGGTGCACAAGGCCGCAACGACGCCGGCCGTGCCGAGCGCGAGCCACAGCGGGTCGAGGCGGTGGGCGTTCCAGAGCAGGAACGAGGTGGCGCCGAGGACAGCGACAAAGAGGGCGGCGGCGCCCCATCGGGCCGCCGGGCCGACGGGCGGGTCGTAGCGTTGCACCTGCGTGATGTCGAAGGGGGGCTTGGGGTCGGCCGCGGCGACGTCGGCCGGGCGCCAGCCGGGGGGCTTGAACCACACCTTCAACTTGTCGGACCAGCGGCGGGTGCGCCGGCTGATGCGCAACAACTCCGCGTACACCTGCAGATTGGCCCACACCGGGTTCCAACTGTGCAGCGGTCCCCGGGTGCCCCAGACGCACGGGTCGCGGTCGTCTTCGTCGCGGAAGGTACCGAACCAGTGGTCCCACACCATCAGGATGCCGCCGTAGTTCTTGTCGAGGTACTGGTCATTCACCGCATGGTGCACGCGGTGGTTGCTCGGCGAGCAGAACACACGGTCGAACCAGCCGAGGCGGCCGATCTGCTGGGTGTGGACCCAGTACTGGTAGAGCAAGTCGATCAGTGCGACGCCGGCGAAGACCAGCGGCGGCACCCCCGCCACCGCCATCGGCAGGTAGAAGATCCAGCCGGCCAACCAGCCGGAACTGGTCTGGCGCAGCGCGGTGGACAGGTTGTAGTCCTCGCTCTGGTGATGCACGACATGTGCGGCCCAGAACAAGGCGCACTCGTGGCCGACCCGGTGGTGCCAGTAATAGCAGAAGTCGTAGAACACCAGCGCCGCCACCCAAGACCACAGCGAGTCCGCCGGCCAACGCCAGAGGGCCGCATGCCGATGTACGGCGCTGTAGATGCCGACGGTCATCAGTGCCGTGAACACGCCGGTCAGCTGGCTCATCACGCCCAGACCGATGCTGTTGAGTGCGTCGCTGAGGCGGTAGGTATTGCGCCTTCGCACAACGCCGACGGCGTACTCCGCGGCGATCAGCAGCAGAAACACGGGGGTCGCGAGGACGATGATCTGGGCGGCTTGCATCGCAGGGCTCCTGACGCACGACGGAAGCGATGCGATCGGGCGTCGGCGCGCCGCCCGGCTGGCTGTCCGCCGGGTGCTGTGCCCCGGGTGCCGTGGCTCAGGCTGCGTGCCCGACCCGATCGCCGTCCGTATTCTCGTCGAGACCCGATTGTTCGAGGTGGTGGGTGTCGGCCCAGCCGACCAACGTGAAGCCGTCGGCGGTGTAGAGCAGCCGGTTGATGCTGGCGTTGCCCAGCTCCCAGGTGCGCGGCGCCTGGAGATCGACGCGCGACGCGGCGCGGTAGAGGCAATCGAGCACCCCGCCATGGGCGACGAGCGCAATGCTGTGCCCCGCGTGTCGTCCCGCCAACCGGCCGGACGCCTCGACGACGCGCGCGTAAAAGGTGGTCAGCGACTCACCGCCCGCGGGCTCGAACGCGGGGTCGCGCTTGCGCCAGCGCAAGGCCTTGTCCGGCCAGCGCTCCTCGATCTCGCGGAAGGTGAGCCCCTCGAACTCGCCGAAGCTGCGCTCACGCAGTCCGCGTTCCGTGCTGACCGGCACGCCGAGCTGTTGGCCGAGGGCGCTGGCGGTCTCGAATGCGCGCGCCAGGTCGCTCGAGTAGATGGCGGCCAACGGTTCGTCGGCCAGCGCCGCGGCGACACGCTGGGCCTGCCAACGGCCGGTTTCGTTGAGCGGGATGTCGAGATGGCCCTGGATGCGCGTGTCGACGTTCCACGCGGTTTCTCCGTGGCGAATGGCGATGATGCGGGTGAGGTCGCGGTGCGGCATGCGGCGTGATGTGCTGGATGGCCGATCGGAACTCGGCCTGCACGCTCATTCTCGCCGCACGCCGCAGCTCCGGCTACAGCAGACGCCGGTTCAGCGTGTAAGTCCCCGAAATCGAGGCTTCCGCGAGTATGTGCCCGGCGATGGCCTTGCGCACCTGGGCGCCGGTGAAGGCAGCGTCGACCGGGCAGTGGGCGAAGTCGAGGGCGTACAGCGTGAAGACGTAGCGGTGGATACGGGCGTCGTTGAAGGGCGGGAAGGGGCCGTCGTAGCCGAAGTACTGGCCGGCACGCTGCGGATCCTGTGCGAACCAGCCGGTGTAGTCGTTCACCCCGTGGCGTGCACCGTGCAAGGTGGCCGGCCCGGCCTTGCCCCGCTCCGTGAAGCCGCGGCTGAACTCGCCTTCGGCGATTTCCCGCAGGGACGGCGGCAGGTCGACCAGGACCCAGTGGAAGAAGTCGACCCGGGCCAAGTCGGCGGGCACCTCGCGGTCGGGCTGGTTAACGTCGTCGCCACGGCTGGGGACGTCGGGGTCGTGACAGATGAGCGCCAGCGACTGTGTCCCGGTCGGTACGGCGTCCCAGCTGAGGTGAGGGTTCACGTTGTCGGAAAAGCCGACGCCGGAGGCGTCCAAGCGCCCGGCGGCAAAGCGCTCCGGGATGCGGCCGCCATCGGACCAACTGTTGCTCGAAAGTTTCATCAGGTCTCCTGGTGAGCGGATGGGCAGGAAGGGAGCATCACACTCCCCAAACGACATCTTTCTTCTCGGCGTGCGACCGTTTCATCATCTCGATCAAGGGCCACACCCGTTGGCGCAAGGTCACGCCTTCGCGCGGCGGCAAAGGCCGTCCTTCGGCGCGGGCCTCTTCTTCCGCGCGTTCGCGTGCCGCCTCATCTTCGAGGACCGCACGCTCCAGGGCGGCAATGGCCTGCGGCATGTCGGGCGGTTCGATGATGCCCTTGGGCGCCGGCTCCTTCCCCAACAGGCGCAACAACTGGTCGCCAGAGGGCCCGGTCATGATCACATCGCCGGCTGCTTTCGATTTGAACTTGTAGAGCATGGGTCGTCCTTGCAGAGGGCTTCGGTTGATCTGTAGCGTCGATTGTGCGGCGGTCACCTGCTGGCGCGAGCCGAGGGCGCACGGGCACCGCAAGCAGTTGAAACAGGGCCAGGGCCCATGGTCGCTGCCACTCTGCAAACATATACAGAGGGAGCGGTCGAACCGGAACCCGATACGGAACACAAGGTGCGATATTCGGAGAATCCAGGTTCATATGTTGTGGAACTAGGTATTTACCGCATGTGAAATCCCCCAGGGCGGCAGCAAACCGCGCGAAAACCCGGTGGAAGCGGCGCATTTGCGCGCTAGCATGCGTGCATGACACTGCAGGTCTTCGGATTGCCCGTTTCCCGCGGGGTGGCCATCGGCAAGGCGGTGCTGGTCGCCTCGAGCCGGGTCGACGTCGCGCACTATTTCATCAATGCCGACCAAGTCGAAAGCGAGATCGAGCGGCTGCGCGAAGGCCGTGACGTGGTCGCCCGGGAACTGGAAACGCTCAAACGTGAGATGCCCGACGATGCGCCCGGCGAACTGGGCGCCTTGCTCGACGTTCACCTCCTGCTGCTGCATGACGACGCCCTCACGGGCGCTACCAAGCAATGGATCGTCGATCGCCATTACAACGCCGAGTGGGCGCTGTCGGCGCAGCTCGAAGTACTGGCGCGACAGTTCGATGAGATGGAGGACGATTACCTGCGCGAACGTAAGGCCGACGTCGAGCAGGTGGTCGAGCGGCTGCTGAGCGTGCTGGCCCGTGGCGCGACTTCGGCGATCGCGTCGGGCGCCTCGCACGGTGGCTCGGGCTGGGGTGGCGAAGAGCCGCTGGTGTTGATCGCCAACGACATTGCGCCGGCGGACATGCTGCAGTTCAAACAGAGTGTGTTCAAGGGCTTTGTCACCGATGTCGGCGGCAAGACCTCGCACACCGCCATCGTCGCGCGCAGCATGGACATTCCGGCCATCGTCGGGGCGCGAGAGGCCAGCCGGCTGATCCGCCAGGACGACTGGGTGATCATCGACGGCGACGCCGGTGTCGTGATCGTCGATCCCTCGCCGATGGTGCTCGAGGAGTACCGGTTCCGGCAGCGCCAGAGCGAACTCGAGCGGGAGCGCTTGGCGCGGCTGCGCCATACGCCCGCCGTCACCCTCGACGGCGAGCGCGTCGAGTTGCTGGCCAACATCGAACTGCCGCAGGACGCACCCGGCGCTTTCGCCGCGGGTGCTGCCGGCGTCGGCCTGTTCCGCAGCGAGTTCCTGTTCATGAACCGCAACGGCAGCCTGCCGGGCGAGGACGAGCAGTTCGAAGCCTACCGGGCGGCCGTTGAGGCGATGCAAGGCTTGCCGGTGACAATCCGCACGGTCGACATCGGCGCCGACAAGTCGCTGGAGCGCATGTCGATCAACGAACTGCGCCATGAGCACACGCTCAACCCGGCGCTCGGGCTGCGTGCGATCCGCTGGAGCCTCTCGGAGCCCAGCATGTTCCGCATGCAGTTGCGCGCCATCCTGCGCGCCAGCGCGTATGGACCGGTCAAATTGCTGATCCCGATGCTGGCGCACCGCGGTGAGATCCGCCAGACGCTCGAGCAGGTCGCACGCGCCAAGCAACAGCTGCGCGACGCGGGGTTGCCGTTCGCCGAGGTCGAAGTGGGCGCGATGATCGAGGTGCCCGCAGCGGCCTTGCTGATGCCGCTCTTTCTGCGCCACTTCGACTTCGTTTCGATCGGGACCAACGATCTGATCCAGTACACACTGGCGATCGACCGGGCCGATGAGAACGTCTCCTACCTGTACGACCCCTGGCACCCGGCCATCCTGAAGCTGGTGTCCGACACCATCGCCCAGGCCCGGCTCGCCGGCAAGGGCGTCAGCGTCTGCGGTGAAATGGCGGGCGACAGTGCTTTCACCCCGTTGTTGCTGGCGATGGGCCTCAGGTCGTTCTCGATGCACCCGTCGCAGATCGCGTCCATCAAGCAGCGCATCCTTCGTTCCGACACGCAGAAGCTGCGGCTGCATGTCCATGACATTCTGTCCAGCGAAGACCCGCATGCGCGCTACCGCGAACTCGTGGATGGCGAGCCGAGTCGCACTCCCGCATTGGCGGCGTGAGCGAGCCACTTGCGTCCCTTCTCGAAATCCTGCTATAGTCACATTCTTCGCTGATCACGGCGCTGCAAACGAAGGTAACTGAGGAAGAGATTCCAAGGGAACTGCGGCGAGAAGGTCGAATCGTAGAGAGTTCTCCGGTAACGGAGCTTGAGCGGCAGACTGAAGTGGTGAGTGAAGAAAGTGAAGCAGAGTAGTTGACAGGGTTTTAAAAATTCTTCATAATCTCGCTTCTTTGCTGATGACGACGAAAGACGAATCAGCGAACTGAGAAGTGTGCAGTGTCACCGAGGTGGCGCGAGACGCGGATCAGATGCTCTTTAACAAATAACAGCCGATAAGCGTGGGCGTTTGAAGGCGAGTGCCAAGGCTACCCGGTCGCAAGACTGGGTGCCACAAACGCTCACGGAGAAGAAGTGAAGTTCACTTCAATTCCGTTTTGAGCAAAATTTCAAGATCGAACTGAAGAGTTTGATCCTGGCTCAGATTGAACGCTGGCGGCATGCCTTACACATGCAAGTCGAACGGCAGCACGGGAGCAATCCTGGTGGCGAGTGGCGAACGGGTGAGTAATACATCGGAACGTGCCCAGTAGTGGGGGATAGCCCGGCGAAAGCCGGATTAATACCGCATACGACCTGAGGGTGAAAGCGGGGGATCGCAAGACCTCGCGCTATTGGAGCGGCCGATGTCAGATTAGCTAGTTGGTGGGGTAAAGGCCTACCAAGGCGACGATCTGTAGCTGGTCTGAGAGGACGACCAGCCACACTGGGACTGAGACACGGCCCAGACTCCTACGGGAGGCAGCAGTGGGGAATTTTGGACAATGGGCGCAAGCCTGATCCAGCCATGCCGCGTGCGGGAAGAAGGCCTTCGGGTTGTAAACCGCTTTTGTCAGGGAAGAAAAGTTCTGGGCTAATACCCCGGAGCGATGACGGTACCTGAAGAATAAGCACCGGCTAACTACGTGCCAGCAGCCGCGGTAATACGTAGGGTGCGAGCGTTAATCGGAATTACTGGGCGTAAAGCGTGCGCAGGCGGTTGTGCAAGACAGATGTGAAATCCCCGGGCTCAACCTGGGAACTGCATTTGTGACTGCACGGCTAGAGTGCGGCAGAGGGAGATGGAATTCCGCGTGTAGCAGTGAAATGCGTAGATATGCGGAGGAACACCGATGGCGAAGGCAATCTCCTGGGCCTGCACTGACGCTCATGCACGAAAGCGTGGGGAGCAAACAGGATTAGATACCCTGGTAGTCCACGCCCTAAACGATGTCAACTAGTTGTTGGACGGCTTGCTGTTCAGTAACGAAGCTAACGCGTGAAGTTGACCGCCTGGGGAGTACGGCCGCAAGGTTGAAACTCAAAGGAATTGACGGGGACCCGCACAAGCGGTGGATGATGTGGTTTAATTCGATGCAACGCGAAAAACCTTACCTACCCTTGACATGCCAGGAATCCTGCAGAGATGTGGGAGTGCTCGAAAGAGAACCTGGACACAGGTGCTGCATGGCCGTCGTCAGCTCGTGTCGTGAGATGTTGGGTTAAGTCCCGCAACGAGCGCAACCCTTGTCATTAGTTGCTACGAAAGGGCACTCTAATGAGACTGCCGGTGACAAACCGGAGGAAGGTGGGGATGACGTCAGGTCATCATGGCCCTTATGGGTAGGGCTACACACGTCATACAATGGCCGGTACAGAGGGCTGCCAACCCGCGAGGGGGAGCTAATCCCAGAAAACCGGTCGTAGTCCGGATCGCAGTCTGCAACTCGACTGCGTGAAGTCGGAATCGCTAGTAATCGCGGATCAGCATGCCGCGGTGAATACGTTCCCGGGTCTTGTACACACCGCCCGTCACACCATGGGAGCGGGTTCTGCCAGAAGTGGTTAGCCTAACCGCAAGGAGGGCGATCACCACGGCAGGGTTCGTGACTGGGGTGAAGTCGTAACAAGGTAGCCGTATCGGAAGGTGCGGCTGGATCACCTCCTTTCTGGTAACACAGAAGCACTCAAATTCTTGCGCCCACACTTATCGGCTGTTGTTGTTGACGACAGTGAGTGAACGTGAACCGGCAGGCGGAAGCTGGCGGGGCTGACGAGAGTTGGTCCTGGGTTGACGCGAGCCGCAGACGCGCTTCACGCAGAAGTGAAAACGGGTCTGTAGCTCAGTCGGTTAGAGCACCGTCTTGATAAGGCGGGGGTCGTTGGTTCGAATCCAACCAGACCCACCATCCTTCTGCATGAGACATGTTGGGGGATTAGCTCAGCTGGGAGAGCACCTGCTTTGCAAGCAGGGGGTCGTCGGTTCGATCCCGTCATCCTCCACCACCGCCGCCAAAAGGGCGGTCACTCTGTTCAGAACGTTAACGCGAGCAATTGGAAGATTGCTGGCGTTAGCGGTTCGTGAGAACGGCTGTTGTTCTTTAACAATTCGTAGAGTCGAATCAGCGTTGTTGGCGGAAACCGCTTCATGGCGGACCGTGCCGCCAACAACATTTGATTGCGTCACCAGACTTCAATTCGTGAATTAAAAGCGAGTTTGAAGACGGCATAACGCGTAAATACTCAACTGAGCGAGCCATCGCTCAGACAGTCCTTGACGACGCTGAGAGGCGTCAAAGTTATAGGGTCAAGTGACTAAGTGCATGTGGTGGATGCCTTGGCGATTACAGGCGACGAAGGACGTGATAGCCTGCGATAAGCTTCGGGGAGCTGGCAAATTAGCTGTGATCCGGAGATTTCCGAATGGGGAAACCCACCCTTAGGGGTATCGCATACTGAATACATAGGTATGCGAGGCGAACCGGGTGAACTGAAACATCTCAGTAGCTCGAGGAAAAGACATCAACCGAGATTCCGAAAGTAGTGGCGAGCGAAATCGGACCAGCCTGCACGTTTTAGCAGTCGACTTATCAGAACGGCATGGAAAGGCCGGCCATAGCAGGTGATAGCCCTGTATGAAAAAAGTTGGTTGTGGAACTAGGCGTGCGACAAGTAGGGCGGGACACGTGAAATCCTGTCTGAAGATGGGGGGACCATCCTCCAAGGCTAAATACTCGTAATCGACCGATAGTGAACTAGTACCGTGAGGGAAAGGCGAAAAGAACCCCGGGAGGGGAGTGAAATAGATCCTGAAACCGCATGCATACAAAAAGTCGGAGCCCTCCGGGGTGACGGCGTACCTTTTGTATAATGGGTCAGCGACTTACATTCAGTGGCAAGCTTAACCGAATAGGGAAGGCGCAGGGAAACCGAGTCCGAATAGGGCGTTCAGTCGCTGGGTGTAGACCCGAAACCAAGTGATCTATCCATGGCCAGGATGAAGGTGAGGTAACACTTACTGGAGGTCCGAACCGACTAGTGTTGCAAAACTAGCGGATGAGCTGTGGATAGGGGTGAAAGGCTAAACAAACTTGGAAATAGCTGGTTCTCTCCGAAAACTATTTAGGTAGTGCCTCAAGTATTACCATCGGGGGTAGAGCACTGTTATGGCTAGGGGGTCATGGCGACTTACCAAACCATTGCAAACTCCGAATACCGATGAGTACAGCTTGGGAGACAGTGCACCGGGTGCTAACGTCCGGACACAAGAGGGAAACAACCCAGACCGCCAGCTAAGGTCCCTAAAATTGGCTAAGTGGGAAACGAAGTGGGAAGGCTAAAACAGTCAGGATGTTGGCTTAGAAGCAGCCATCATTTAAAGAAAGCGTAATAGCTCACTGATCGAGTCGTCCTGCGCGGAAGATGTAACGGGGCTAAGCCAGTTACCGAAGCTGCGGGTGCACAGCAATGTGCGCGGTAGGAGAGCGTTCTGTAAGCCTGTGAAGGTGTCTCGAGAGGGATGCTGGAGGTATCAGAAGTGCGAATGCTGACATGAGTAGCGTTAAAGGGGGTGAAAAGCCCCCTCGCCGTAAGCGCAAGGTTTCCTACGCAACGTTCATCGGCGTAGGGTGAGTCGGCCCCTAAGGCGAGGCAGAGATGCGTAGCTGATGGGAAACAGGTCAATATTCCTGTACCGATGTGTAGTGCGATGTGGGGACGGAGAAGGTTAGCTCAGCCGGGTGTTGGATGTCCCGGTTTAAGCCTGTAGTCGTGCCTGGTAGGCAAATCCGCCGGGCTTAGATGAGGGGTGATGACGAGGCGGCTTGCCGCTGAAGTGAGTGATACCCTGCTTCCAGGAAAAGCCACTAAGCTCCAGCTACACACGACCGTACCGCAAACCGACACTGGTGCGCGTGATGAGTATTCTCAGGCGCTTGAGAGAACTCTGGAGAAGGAACTCGGCAAATTGACACCGTAACTTCGGAAGAAGGTGTGCCCTTAGTAGGTGAACCTGTACAAGGGGAGCCAAACGGGGTCGCAGAGAATCGGTGGCTGCGACTGTTTAATAAAAACACAGCACTCTGCAAAGACGAAAGTCGACGTATAGGGTGTGACGCCTGCCCGGTGCCGGAAGGTTAAGTGATGGGGTGCAAGCTCTTGATCGAAGCCCCGGTAAACGGCGGCCGTAACTATAACGGTCCTAAGGTAGCGAAATTCCTTGTCGGGTAAGTTCCGACCTGCACGAATGGCGTAACGATGGCCACACTGTCTCCTCCAGAGACTCAGCGAAGTTGAAATGTTTGTGATGATGCAATCTCCCCGCGGAAAGACGGAAAGACCCCATGAACCTTTACTGTAGCTTTACATTGGACTTTGAACAGATCTGTGTAGGATAGGTGGGAGGCTTTGAAGCGGTGCCGCTAGGTGCCGTGGAGCCGTCCTTGAAATACCACCCTGGTGTGTTTGAGGTTCTAACCTTGGCCCGTGATCCGGGTTGGGGACAGTGTATGGTAGGCAGTTTGACTGGGGCGGTCTCCTCCCAAAGCGTAACGGAGGAGTTCGAAGGTACGCTAGGCACGGTCGGAAATCGTGCTGATAGTGCATAGGCAAAAGCGTGCTTAACTGCGAGACTGACAAGTCGAGCAGATACGAAAGTAGGACTAAGTGATCCGGTGGTTCTGTATGGAAGGGCCATCGCTCAACGGATAAAAGGTACTCTGGGGATAACAGGCTGATACCGCCCAAGAGTTCATATCGACGGCGGTGTTTGGCACCTCGATGTCGGCTCATCTCATCCTGGGGCTGTAGCCGGTCCCAAGGGTATGGCTGTTCGCCATTTAAAGAGGTACGTGAGCTGGGTTTAAAACGTCGTGAGACAGTTTGGTCCCTATCTTCCGTGGGCGCTGCAAGATTGAGAGAGCCTGCTCCTAGTACGAGAGGACCGGAGTGGACGCACCTCTGGTGTATCGGTTGTCACGCCAGTGGCATTGCCGAGTAGCTAAGTGCGGAAGAGATAACCGCTGAAAGCATCTAAGCGGGAAACTCGTCTCAAGATGAGTCTTGCCGGGGCCTTGAGCCCCCTGAAGAGTCGTTCAAGACCAGGACGTTGATAGGCTGGGTGTGGAAGCGCAGTAATGCGTTAAGCTAACCAGTACTAATTGCTCGTGCGGCTTGACCCTATAACTTTGATGTGCCTCACAGCCTTCAAGGTGGAGTCTTTAAGCTGTTATGCCAGGTAGCACGCCAACGCGTCGCTCACCTCTGGTACGCAATCAAATTCTGCTGATTCACTGCAGCGCCATTAAAGAGCGCTGCAGTTCAAACTCTACGAATTGGTCGTCTTGCACCACGCCGCCTCCCGCGGCGCCGCACGACGGCAACCAGTTATGCCTGATGACCATAGCGAGGTGGTCCCACTCCTTCCCATCCCGAACAGGACAGTGAAACGCCTCAGCGCCGATGATAGTGCGGATTCCCGTGTGAAAGTAGGACATCGTCAGGCTGTTATCCCTCAAAACCCCACCCACTCTCGCAGTCGGTGGGGTTTTGCTTTTGCGGATGAATATCGCCGCCGACTCGGCGCAGTTCCCGGGACGTGAGAGGCGGTGGGACATCGAGCGGGCAACTAAGTAGATGGCCTACCGAGATCCGTTGCGGGCTTTGTCGTTCTGTTCTCTGGCTCGAGAACATCACAGGCCGATTCGCACCCGCCGCTTCGACCGAGTTGAGGAATTGCCGTCGAATTGGGGCTGGGCATCGGACAGCACGGATGACAGTGACCAAGCCGATCCGCACAGCCGAACATTAAAGTCCGCCTGGGGAGCCGGGCGCATCTTTGATTTCACCCGCTACGGCGCAACACCGCCGACCAATGAGGGCGAGTGCAAATGAGGAAGTTGGGCTACTTTCTACTTGTCATGGCATGTTATGGCTCATTGCCTTGCAATTTGCCGTCCTGTCACGGTTCGGCATTCGCAAAGTGTTGAAGACCGAATTCGATTACTTGGACTCCAGCCCAAGAGTCGCCTACTCGAAAGACGAGATGGAGGCGCTGCTGCACCGTACTGCACGCGGAAGCTACAACGCTCAGCCATTGTTCATCCTGCCCGGCACCGTGATGTTCGCCGGTGGGCTGCTGGCAGCGCGACGCGGCGATTCGACGTTGGCCGCAGAACGAATGGCGCGATAAGCGTGCTTACCCGACCTTGCGGACTGCCGGACCTCAAATGTCGACCAGCACCCCGCGGCTGCGCTTCAACACGCCCGTGTTCTCCAGCGCCTGCAGGAGCTGGTCACACCAGGCGCTGAACGGGTGCTCCCGCGCGAAATATCGGGCGTGAATGCGGCCGAATAAAGGCGTTGCCCTCAGCCACTCCATCATCTGGTCACGCCCGATCGTCTGAACCTCGATCAGGTGGAACTTGGCCAGCGCTTTGGCGGCATACCAGCCATGCCGAATCGGGTCCGATTGGAACTGCGCCAGCCGGCGATACGCGCGCTCGAGCGCAGCGTCGACATCGAAGACAAGCTGGCCATGGCCGGGGATCACGAGGCGGACGTCGAGGCCTGCAATGACATCCAGCGTTGCCCGCACCTCTTGCAGCGCATCTTCACCGTCGAGCTCAGGAAAGACGACGCCGAACCCGTTCTCCCACAGCGCGTCCGCCGAGATCAGCAGCTGGTCTTCGGGGGCGTACAGGATCACGGCATGCGGGTCGTGTCCCGCCGCCGCCAGGACTTGCCACGTCCTCGTGCCGATCTGGTACTCGCTACCCGGCACCAATACACCCTGGACGCTGAAGCGAGGGCACTGTTGGCCGGTTGCCTTGAAGCTGAGCTGGTCGTCGTCCCATGCCTCCGCCGCGTTCCGCTCGGCCACCGGCACCAGCACTTCGCAACCATACCGCTGCTGAAGGGCGGCGTTGCCGCCGCAGTGGTCGGAATGCAGATGGCTGTTGAAAACGCGGCCCAGCCGTTGCCCGCCGAGCGACTGCTCTACCAGCGCGAGGGTCAGCGACGCGTGTGTCGCGTAGCCGGAATCGACCAGCACGGCAGGCTCGCCGGCCGACCCGCGCAGCAGCACGTTGTTGGAAGACAGCCAACCGCGTTCGAAGACGACCACATCGGCCGGCAGCGTCATGGCGTCTCAATGGCCGGCGTCACCGCCTTTGAGGCGCGCGACGCCGGCGCTGACCAAGGGCGGCAGTGGCGCCGCCAGGGTAGGGCGGCGCCAGAGGGGCTGCCAGCTCAGGCGGCCTGCCGCAACTCGCGGCGCAAGATCTTGCCGACGTTGGTCTTCGGCAGGTCGTCGCGGAACTCCACATACTTCGGACGCTTGTAGGCCGTGAAGTTCTGGCGGCAATACTCCATCAGGTCTTCTTCGGCGAGCGTCGGGTCCTTCTTGACGACGAACAGCTTGACCGCCTCGCCCGACTTGGCGTCCGCCACCCCGACCGCCGCACATTCCAGCACGCCCGGGTGCAGGTTGACGACCTGCTCGATCTCGTTGGGGTACACGTTGAAGCCCGAGACGAGGATCATGTCCTTCTTGCGGTCGACGATCTTCACGTAGCCGCGCTCGTCCATCACGCCAACGTCGCCCGAACGGAAGTAGCCGTCGGAGGTCATCACCTTGGCGGTTTCGTCCGGACGCATCCAGTAGCCGACCATCACCTGCGGCCCGCGGATGCAGATCTCGCCGGGCTCTCCGAGCGGCATCTCGCGCCCTTCGTCGTCGCGGATCGACACCTCGGTGGAGGGGATGGGCATCCCGATCGTGCCGGTGAACTCGGCCAGGTCGAGGCGGTTGCTGGTGGCCACCGGCGACGTTTCGCTCAATCCATAGCCTTCGACCACCGGGCAGCCGGTGACCTTGAGCCACTTCTCGGCCGTGGCCTGCTGCACCGCCATGCCGCCGCCATTGCTGACCACCAGTTCGGAGAAGTCGAGCTTGGCGAACTCGGCGTCGTTGGCGAGCGCATTGAACAGCGTGTTGACCGCCGGGAACATGTTGACGCGGTGCTTCTGCAGCGTCTTCACGAAGCCGGGGATGTCGCGCGGGTTGGGGATCAGCAAGTTCATCATGCCGAGCCGCGCGCCCATCATGTAGCACACCGTCAGCGCGAAGATGTGGTACAGCGGCAGCGCGCACACCACCGTCAACGGCCGCTCGCCCAGCTTGTCGAGCATGGGCTTGAACCAAGCCTCGCTCTGCAGGATGTTGGCGACGATGTTGCGGTGCGACAGCGTCGCACCTTTCGAAACGCCGGTGGTCCCGCCGGTGTACTGCAGGAAGGCGATGTCTTGCGGTCCCAACTGCGGACGCTTGAGCGTCAGGCGCCGGCCTTCAGACAGCGCGGCGTTGAAACGGGTGACCGTGCGGCCACCGTCCAGCGGCAGCTTGAACTCCGGCACCATCTTCTTCGCGTGCCGCACGACGAAATTCACCAAGGCGCCCTTGACCTGACCGAGCATGTCACCCATCGCCGCGACCACCACGTGCTTCACGTTGGTCTTGGTGATCACCTCTTGCAGGGTGTTGGCGAAGTTCTCGAGGATGATGATGGCCTCGGCGCCGGAATCCTTGAGCTGGTGCTCCAACTCGCGCGGCGTGTACAGCGGGTTGACGTTCACTACCACGAAGCCGGCCCGCAGCACCGCCGGAATGGCGACCACATACTGCAGCACGTTGGGCATCATGATCGCCACCCGGGCACCGCGCTGCAGCCCTTTGCCCTGCAGCCAGGCGCCCAGCGCCGTCGACAGCTGGTCGACTTCACCGAAGGTGATCGGGCGCTCCATGCACATCGCGGCGTTGCGCTGCGCATACTTACGGAACGACTCCTCCATCAAGGCGGGCACCGAGTCGTACCTCGTACAGTCGATCTCGGGCGGCACCGACGGCGGATAGTTCACGAGCCAGGGCTTGGACGCAGTCACTTGTTCTCCCACACATAGTTACTTAGTCGTCCATTGTTCCGACAGGCGGACAGCGCGCCTACGGTAGTTGCACTAACGAGGCGTCACCTTGGCGACTCAAATGTCACGGATGGCGACCGTACGCACGAAGACGGTGCGACTTCAGAGCCCGACGGTGACAACCCGCGGTCCGGGGTTGGCACTCACTGCCCGGCGCCGCGTCGCCGCGGACCCTCGCCGACACACGACAAAGAAGCGGAAACTCGTGGCACCACGGATCGCAGCATCGCCGGACGCCTCCCAACGCGATCGCATCCTCCGCCGCCCGCCGCTCGCCGCTCGCCGCTCGCCGCTCGCGCCCCCGGCCCACGGCAAGGGAATAGACCGTCCTGCCTAGCCCGCCCCGCCGAATTGGTGCAACACTCGCCGCCGATGCACAGAAGAAGCCTGCTCAAGCTTGGAATCGGATCCGCCCTGCTGCTATCGGTGGCCGGCGGCACCGCTCTGTGGCTGGCCCCCTCCGGCAGCGGCGGCGAGCGCGAGCGGCACCGGGCGATCTGGCGGGCCGTCACGCTTGCAGTGCTCGATGGACAGCTGCCCGCCGACCCGGCGCTGCGCGACGCCGAAGTGCTGGCCCAGGTCGACCGCATCCAGGCCTTCGTTGCCACGGTGCCACCGGCCACCCGGCACGAACTGTCGCAGTTGCTGACGGTGCTCGGCAGCGCACCGGGGCGCCGTTTGCTCGCAGGTCTCGACGCCGACTGGGGCGACGCCAGCGTCGCCGAAGTGCAGCAGGCGCTCGACCGCCTGCGGCTCTCGCGGCTGGCACTGCGGCAGCAGGCGTATCACGCGCTGCGCGACCTGAGCGCGGTGAGCTTCTACGCCACCCCCACCAGCTGGGCCGCACTCGGCTACCCCGGCCCTACCGACATCTGAGGCCAACAGCAGCCATGAGCCAGCAACCCGATCCGATACGGCAAGGTCTAGCGCGAGGCTGGAAGGTGATGGGTGGTGAACACGCCGCGCTGCCGTCGCGCCTCACCTGTGATGTCGCCATCGTCGGCACCGGCGCCGGTGGCGGCATCACCGCCGAACTGCTGGCGCGGGCCGGGCTCGAGGTGGTGATGATCGAAGAAGGCCCGCTCAAGAGCAGCAACGATTTCCGTCAGCGCGAGAGCGACGCTTATCCCGCGCTCTACCAGGAGAGTGCGGCGCGCAAAACCGCCGACAAGGCCATCACCATCTTGCAGGGCCGTTGTGTCGGCGGCTCCACCACTGTCAACTGGACGAGTTCCTTCCGCACCCCCGCCGACACGCTGCAGCACTGGCGTGAGCGTTATGCGCTCCCCGAGTTGTCGCCCGAGGGCCTGAGCCCCTGGTTCACCCAGGTCGAGCAGCGCCTGCACATCGCCGCCTGGGACGTGCCGCCGAACGAGAACAACGACGTGCTGAAACGGGGCGCCGAACGCCTCGGCCTGTCCTTCGGCGCCATCCGTCGCAACGTCAACGGTTGCTGGAACCTCGGCTCCTGCGGCATGGGTTGCCCGACCAACGCCAAGCAATCGATGCTGTTGACCACGGTGCCGGCCGCGCTCGATCGCCAGGCGCGCTTGCTGGTGCAGACCCAGGCCCGCCAGTTCGAGCTGGCCGGCGGGCGGGTGCGCGCGCTGGTGTGCCTGCCCACACGACCCGACGGCAGCCTCGAAGCTGCGCGGCCCACCCGCGTCGTCGCACGCCATTACGTGCTCGCGGGCGGGGCCATCAACTCACCGGCCCTGTTGTTGCGCTCGGCCGCGCCCGATCCGCACGGCCGCCTGGGCCGGCGCACCTTCTTGCATCCGGTGGTCATCTCGGCCGCGCTGATGCCGCAGCCGGTGCAAGGCTGGCAAGGCGCACCGCAGACGGTCTACAGCGACCACTTCCTGCACACCCAACCGCTGGACGGGCCGATCGGCTACAAGCTCGAAGCGCCGCCGCTGCACCCGGTGATGTTCGCCTCCACCGCGCCCGGCTACGGCGCTACTCAGGCGCAGCTGCTGGCCCAGTTTGCCAACACCCAGGCGCTGATCGCCTTGTTGCGCGACGGTTTCCACCCGGACGCAGCCGGTGGACGCGTGCGGCTGCGCGATGACGGCTCGCCGCTGCTCGACTACCCCTTGAACGATTTCCTGATGGACGGGGCGCGTCGTGCGCTGCTCAGCATGGCCGAGATCCAGTTCGCCGCCGGCGCGCGACAGGTGTTGCCGATCCATGAACTCGCGCGTCCCTATACGAGCTGGGCCGAGGCGCGCGACGCGATGGCCCAGCTGCCGATGGAGCCGCTGAAGACGCGCGTCGTCAGCGCTCACGTGATGGGGGGTTGCGGCCTCGCCGGTGACGAGCGCCTGGGCGTGGTACGCCCCGACGGACGCCACTGGCAGGTGGACAATCTCAGTGTGCACGACGGCTCCTTGTTTCCCACCAGCATCGGTGCCAATCCGCAGGTGTCCGTCTACGCACTGGCGGCCCGGCTGGCCAGCGGCCTTGCGCAACGGCTCACCGGTAAAGTGGCATCGTTGACCTCGCCCACGGCGTGATGCGCTGCAGCGCCCCACGCCGCCGCAGCAAGGCCGGGCTTTCGCAGCCTGTGCACCCTGCGGCAGTCTGCCCGCCCCTGTGACCCGCTTCATCCCATGCTCGCCCGTCTCCAACAAGCCATCACCCTCACGCTGCTCGGCAGTGCCTTTGCATGGGCCTTCTGGTGGGCACAGCAGGGCCGCCCGCTGGTGGCAGCCGCCGGTGCGCTGCTGATCGCGCTCGGCTACGCGCTGGTGCTCGCGATCGAGTTCGTCATCCTGTCGCGGGTGCACGGCGATGACCCGACGCCCAAGGCGAGCCTGCGCGAACTGGTGGCGGCGTGGTGGGGCGAGGTCACCCACTCACCGGTCATCTTCTGCTGGCGCCAGCCGTTCGTTCCGAACGCCGTGCCCGACCGTCCCGAGGCAGCCGGGCGCCGCGGTGTCGTGTTGATCCACGGTTTCGTCTGCAACCGCGGCTTCTGGACCCCTTGGATGCGGCGCTTGCGCGCCCGCGGCGTGCCCTTCGTCGCGGTGAGCCTGGAGCCGGTGTTCGGCAGCATCGATCATTACGCCGACCTGGTCGAAGCCGCCGTGCGGCGGCTCGAGCTGGGCACCGGCCAGGCTCCGGTGCTGGTGTGCCACAGCATGGGGGGCCTGGCGGCACGGGCCTGGTTGCGGCGCGAGCAGGCGGATGCGCGTGTGCACCGGGTCATCACCATCGGCACGCCGCATCGCGGCACCCACCTCGGCCGCCACGGTCGCACCCTCAACACGCGACAAATGGGGTTGGACAGCCCTTGGCTGCAGCAGCTGACGGCCGCAGAGCCGCCCGAGCGCTACCGCCGCTTCACCTGCTTCTATAGCAACTGCGACAACATCGTGTTCCCACCCGCCGTGGCCAGCTTGCCGGGGGCCGTGAATCTGCACCTGCCCGGGTGGGCGCACGTCCACATGGTGCATCACCCGCAGGTTTTCAACGAAGTGCTCGCCTCGGTCGGCGCCGCCTCGACCGTGGCACCCGGCGCCGACCGCGGTGCCGACGTGGCCGCCCGCTGAGCCAGCCAGGCGGCCGCACTGGCCAGCAGCAGCAACTGCAGGGTCGGGCCGGCGAGCGGGCCCAGCCACGGTGCCAGCCGCGCGTGGCTCGCCTGGGCCAGCAGGCCCAGCGCATACAGCGTCAGCACCACGGTCCAGTCGTTGCGGTGGGTGTAGCGACCTTCGAGGCGCAGTGCGCCGGACGGGATCAGCAGCAGCGGCAGCAACTGCAGCAGCAACAGCGCGCGCTGGTCACCGGCGCCCAGGGTCAGTTCGCCCACCGTCCAGTGGCTCACCGCGCCGATCGACAGCGACAAGGCCGCCAGCAGCACCCACGCGCTGTCCCAGCGCGGGCTGAGCCGTTCGGCCAGAAAGGTGCACAGCAACATCGCGTGGGCCACGCCGCTCGCCGCCTGCAGCAGGAACAATGGCCAGTGTGCGCGGTCGAGGCCGGCATAGAAGGCCGCGGCCCCCGCCAATGCAATCGAGACAAACCAGCAACGCCATGCCTGCACCGGCGGCCCGCCATCGCGAGGCAGCGGCACGTAGGCGCAGCCCCACAGGCCGGCCGCGAGCAGGTTCAGCGCCGCCAGCAGGTGCAGCGCACTGTGAGCCGCCGCGGGCGGCGCCGGCAGCGGCCGCAAGCTCGGGCCGAGGATGGGGCCATAGGCCAGCAGGCCGACCACCAGGGCCAAGGTCATCGCGGCCAGCAGCGCGACCGCGCAGCGTTTGGTCAGGACGGGGTTCATCAACGCCACCTCCGCTAGGGCGGCGCAGGGCGCGCCGCAGGCACTCCGAAGGCTTGCAGTGTCGACCCCGTCCCAGGGGCTCACAATCACTCTTGCGGGGGGAGGCAGGCCACCCGAATGCGGGGCCTGCAGAGCCCGCTGCGGGCCGCCCTCGTGCTACGCGAGCACACGGGGCGGTGCTTCGTGCGGCAGCACCACCCCGGCCTCGATCTCAGGCAGCCCGCGCACCTGCTCGTACAGAGGTGCGAAGTCGGGCGCCGTGGCCTCGAAGAGCTGCTGGAACGAGTCGATCACGAAGTAGGTCTCCTGGTAGGCGTCGATCTTGTAGCGGGTGCGCATCACGCGCAGCAGGTCGAAGGGCACATGCTTGGGCTGTGCCACGCGCACGCTGTGGGGCAGTTCTCCGGCCGACGACAAGATGCCGGCGCCGTAGGCCCGCACACCTTGCGGCGTCGCGATCAGCCCGAACTCCACCGTGTACCAGTACAGCCGCGCCAGCAGCTCGCAGGCATTCAGCCCGCTCGCCTTCAGGCCGCCCGCGCCGTAAGCCTGCATGTAGTCGGCAAAGACCGGGTTGAACAGCAGCGGCACGTGGCCGAACAAGTCGTGGAAGAGGTCGGGCTCCACCACGTAGTCGAATTCGTCCGGTCGCCGTATCCATTGCGTGACCGGGAAGCGCCGCTGCGACAGCAGCTTGAAGAAGGCTTCCTCGGGGATCAAACCCGGCACCGCCACCACCTCCCAACCCGTGGTCCGGTGCAACTGCTCGCTCAAGCTGTCGAAGCGCGGGATCTGTTCGGGTGCTCCCAGGTGCTGCACCGCCTCGATGAACTCCTCGCAGGCCAGCCCCGGGAGTTGCGCCGCCTGGCGCTCATAGAGCCGGCGGTAGAGCGCATGCTCGGCCTCGCTATAGGCGGCCCAGTCCTGCTCGCAGGTGTAGTCGGCACGCGCGCGGGCATAGTCGCCGCGGGGTGGCCGGTCGCCCTGGCCATAGGTCACAGGCGCCACGCCCTGGTTGACGGCGCGCGGGGTCTCGTCGGTCCAAGCGTCCTGCTGCATGGCGTGGTCCTCAGGCGTGTTGCGGGTCGGTCGGGGTGCAGGACGTGTCGGCCTTCAGCACGCCGCGGCGCATCTGGTCAAGCTCGATGCTTTCGAACAAGGCCTTGAAGTTGCCTTCGCCGAAACCCTGGTCGCCCTTGCGCTGGATGAACTCGAAGAAGATCGGGCCGAGCTGGTTTTCCGAGAAGATCTGCAGCAGCAACTCACCCGGCTTGCCGTCGATCAGGATCTTGCGGCGGTGCAGTTCGGCGACGTTCTCGCCATGCCCCGGGATGCGCTTGTCGACCAGCTCGTAATAGGTGTCGATGGTGTCCAGCAGCTTCACGCCGCTGCCGCGCAGCGCATCCACCGTCTGCAACAGGTCGTTCGACCCCAGCGCGATGTGCTGGATGCCCTCGCCGTGGTACAGGTCCAGGTACTCCTGGATCTGGCCCGGCTTGTCGTTGCCTTCTTCGTTGATCGGGATGCGGATCTTGCCGCAGGGGCTGGTCATCGCCTTGCTCTTCACACCGGTGACCTGGCCCTCGATGTCGAAGTAACGGATCTCGCGGAAGTTGAACAGCCGCTCGTAGAACTCGGCCCATTCGGCCATGCGGCCGCGGTGTACGTTGTGGGTCAGGTGGTCGATGTAGGTCAGCCCATGGCCCACCGGATTCAGCTCGGCGCCGGGCAGCGGCTCGAAGTCGACGTCGTAGAAGCCGATGTTGCCGATCTCACCTTCCTTCGCGCCGTTCTTGCCGCGCCAGCGGTCGACCAGGTAGATCAGCGAATCACCGATGCCCTTCAGGGCCGGGATGTTCAGCTCGCCCGGCCCCGCCTGGTTGGCATAGCCCCAGGCGCCGAGGTCGAGCGCGCGGCGGTAGGCCTGGGCGGCATCCTGCACGCGGAAGGCGATCGCGCAGATGCTGGGGCCGTGCAGGCGGGCGAAACGCTGCGCAAACGAATCGGGCTCCGCGTTGATGATGAAGTTGATCTCCCCCTGGCGGTACAACAGCACGTTCTTGTGGCGGTGCCGGGCGATCGCCTTGAACCCCATGCGCTCGAACAGCTGGCCCATCGCCACCGGGTCCGGTGCCGCGTACTCGATGAACTCGAAGCCGTCGGTGCCCATCGGGTTGTCCCAGGGGGTGAATTGCATCGTGATCTCCCGCGTCGATTCGGTTGAAGAAGAAATGCAAAGACTGTAGGTCGCCCCCGGCGCAGTTTTCTTGCATTATCTTTGCTCGAAGTCAAAACAACGCATGGAACATGCGAAAGCAAAAGAATGAACGCACAAATTGATCTCGATGCCATCGATCGACGCATTCTTCGCGCGCTCCAGTCGGACGGGCGCATGACCTACGACCAGCTGGCGAGCGAGGTGCAGCTGTCGGCGTCCGCAACGCTGCGGCGGGTCAAGCGGCTGGAAGACGCCGGCATCATCGCCGGCTACGTGGCCCTGGTGCCGCCGGAGCGGGTCGGCCTCGGGCTGACCGCCTACCTCAACGTCCGGCTCGAAAAGCACACCGAGATCCACAAGCGCAATCCGATGGACCTGTTCCGCGCAGCGGTACAAGCCTGGCCGGAGGTGGTCGAGTGTGTCGCGCTGACCGGCGAGATGGACTACCTGCTGCGGGTGGTGGTGGAGGACATGGCGCACTACTCGCGCTTCATCATGGACACGCTGCTCAAGCACCCCAGCGTGGAAGACTGCAAGACCAGCTTCGTGCTCGACCGGGTCAAGAACACCACCGCGGTTCCGGTGTAACCCTGGGTAAACCTGATAGACAGCTGTCGCCTTGGCGACATATTCGGCGGAACGTCGTCCCAAAATCGGGATTAGTTCGCACCCCGTGCCGTTTTGAGGAGCTGCGATGGCCTTGCCGCCACTTTGTTGTGTCCATCTCGTGCGCCAGCGCGCGCCCTGCATGGCCGGTCCTGCCGCCGCCGTCGAGCGGCAGGGTCGCCTCGACGCTCTTTCCTCCTCCGCGCCCCGTCTTCTTGCCAGATGCCGCTGACCGGCTCGCAGCGGTTCGTGTCCCGCGCAATGACGTTCGCCTGACGACGTCGTGCGCGTGGCCGTGTCCGAGCCATGACGAAACATCAAACATACCGACTCGATGGAGACATGCATGAACGCAAGACCCTGGAATGCCGCGCCCCCTATGATCGCCGCGGTGCTGTTGGCGGCGTGCGGAGGTGGTGGTGGCGATGACGACGACGGCAACGCCCCGCCGCCGCCCGTCGTCGAGACGCGGGCGCACGACAGCCGCACCTTCAAGATCGACCCGGCCACGCTGGCCTTCCCCGCCTTGACCGGCACGACCGCGCTGACCGATCGCTGGACCGGCGTGCTGAACGGCGCCGGCTACCGCATCGAAGTGCCCAAGAACTGGAACGGCAAGCTGGTGATGTACGCGCACGGCTACAACGGCACCGGCGATCAGTTGAAGGTCACCACACCGTCGCTGCGGCGCTACCTGATCGAGAACGGCTACGCCTGGGCCGCGTCGAGCTACAGCACCAACTTCTATGATGTGCGCGCCGGCGTCGAGGACACCAATGCGCTCGCGCTCGCCTTCACGAAGATTGCCGCCGAGAACGGCCGGACGCTCGAGAAGCCGCAGGAGTTCTACGTCACCGGCCACTCGATGGGCGGCCACGTCGCGGCCGCCGCGGTCGAGAAAGAGACGCTGGAGAAGGCCCGCAACAAGGTGACTTACAAGGGCGCGGTGCCGATGTGCGGCGTGATGGGCGACACCGAGTTGTTCGACTACTTCGGCGCCTACCAGTTGGCCGCCCAACACCTCGCCGGCAAGCCCGCGACGTCGTTCCCGACCACCGACTGGGGCCAGATCCGAGGGGACGTGCAAGCGGCGCTGTTCACCACGTTCAGCACCCAATCCACTGCGCAAGGCGAGAAGCTCAAGGCGGTGGTGAAGAACCTGACCGGCGGCGAGCGTCCGATCTTCGATGCGGGCTATCGCAACACGGCGCTGCAGAGCGTGGTGTGGGGAACCGCCTTCGGCGGTGACGGCACCATCAACGGCATCCTGAACCGCAACGTGGTGGACACCACCCGCTTCACCTACCAGTTCGATGCCGACCCCGCCGTGAGCGCCGAGGAAAAGGCCTTCAACGACGCCATCTTCCGCGCCAAGGCAGCCGAAGGCGCCAATGCCGAGCGTCCCGACGGTCTGCGCTGGATCCCCAAGGTCAACGGCGAGATCGACGTGCCGGTGGTCACGTTGCACACGCTGGGCGACATGTACGTGCCCTTCAGCATGCAGCAGATCTACCGCAAGCGCGTCGAGGCCAAGGGCAAGGGGGCCTTGTTGGCGCAGCGCGCCATCCGTGCCCCGGGGCATTGCGACTTCACGGTGGCCGAGCAGGAAGCTGCCTTCGAGACGATGCTGCAGAAGGCGTTGGACGCGAGGGCCCCGGCGGCCGGCGATGACGTGCTCGATCCGGCCAAGGTGGCTGCCGCCGCATACGGCTGTACCTTCACCGTCAACACCCTCGGCCGTGACGACAACCCCGCCCTCGCCGACGTGCGGGCGGCCCTGCCGGCTTGCCCCTGACGGCTCGCGTCCCGCGGCGTGAAGGCGCTCGCCCTCACGCCGCGGGCGCCCAAACCGCGCCGAGGCGGCGCGGTGGACGCCTGCCGGGTCAGGCGTCCAACTCCCGCACCAGCTCCCACGCCGCCGCTTCCGACATGTGCAGCAGCGCCGCAATGTGGGCGATGTCGTCGGGCACCGCGGGGTTGTCCCAGCCCTGTTCCGTATGGCGTGCCAGTCGGATCGCCAGCATCACGTTGCGCACCTGCGGCTGGTCGGCATGGGCGTCGTCGGTGACCCGGATCAGGATCTCCGGCAGCCGCCAGGCCCGCATCAGCGACTGCTCCAGCTCGCACAGCGTCACGTTCAACACCTGACGTTGCGCCGCGGCCGAGCGCAAGCTCGGGTCTTGTCGCTGCAAGGCGCGGATCTGCGCGGCGAGCGCCGGCGCATGGCACCACAGCAGCAGTTCGGCGAAATCGTGGATCAGCGCGGCTTCGTGCAGCACCGGTGCGTCGGTGTCCATGCGGTGCACCGCGAATCCCAGCGAGAAGGTGGCGGCGCGCCCGGCCCGGCGCAGCACCCCGGCGAGGCCTTCCAGGGCGTCCGGGTGCTCGTGCAGCAGCGCCTCGGTCGACACCAGCGTGTCGAAGGCGCGGAAGAACGGCGAAATGCCGAGGAACACCAGCGCCGCCGTCACCGTCTCGGTGCTGCCGCTGAAGTGCGCCGGGCGCGCCCGGGCAGCGTGGATCAGCAGCTTCAGCGACATCAGCGGGTCGCCGCCGAGCAGGGGGGCGAGCGTGTGCGCGTCGACCTGGTCTTCGGCCGCCCGCAAAGCCTCCAGCGTGCTCACCGTCGATGGCAGCACCGGGATTTCCGCGTCGCGGAAGTAGGCCGTCCAGGCGGCAAGGTCGGGCAGGGCGCGCAGCAGCATGTCAACCGGTCGAGAGCCCATGGGTAAACGGACTATCGGCCGCCACCGCGGCGCACTGGATGGGGGTAAACACCAGCAGGCAGCCCGCCGGCGGCCGGCGCGGCGAGGTGCTCACGGTTTGCCCGTCAGGCGCCGCTTCACGTCCAGCCCGACCTTTTTGTTGACGAACTGCGTCGTCGCGACCTTGCTCAGGTCGACTTCGCCGGGCTTGTAGAGGCCGGCCTTGACCATCTGCTCATAGAAACCGCGCACGCGCGCCATGTTCGTCGCGCCGATGCCCAGCGTCAGCGCCTCGCCCGAATCCACGATGCCCTGCTGCTTCAGCAACGCCACCGACGCTTCCAGCTCTTCTTCGCTCATGTCGGGGTTGTCGCGCCGCATCGCGGCGTGGGCCGCCTTGCGGTCGCCGTAGAGGTAGCGGTACCAGCCGACGATGGAGGCATCGACGAACCGCTGCACCAGCTGCGGCTGCTGGCGGACCATCTCGGTGCGCGCCTCGATGACGGTGGAATAGGTCGAGTACCCGTGGTCGGCCAACAGGTGCACCACCGGCTTGAAGCGTCCCTGCTGCTCGACGTAGATCGGCTCCGCCACCGAATAGCCTTGCTGGATCGCCTTCTTGTTGGCCAGGAAGGGCCCGAGGTTGTAGTTGTACGGCTTCAGCTGCTCGTCACGAAAGCCGTGCTCGGCCTTCAGCCACTGCCACCAGGTGTACTGCGCATCTTTGGCGATCAAGGCCACCGGCGCCTTCTTCAGGTCGGCAAACGTTTCGTAGCCCTGGCCCGGGTGGGCCACCAGGGCCTGCGGGTCCTTCTGGAACATCGAGGCCACCACCACCGTGGGCAGGCCGTTCTTGACGTTGTCGAAGGTGTGCAGCAGGTTGCCGGTCATCAGAAAGTCGATCTTGCCGGCTGGCAGCAGGGGCCGGTTGTTCACCTGCGGGCCGCCTTGCTGCAGCGTCACGTCGAGGCCGTACTGCTTGTAGGTGCCGTCGACCAGGGCCTGGTAGAAGCCGCCGTGCGCGGCCTGCGCTTTCCAGTTGGTCGCGAAGGTCACCTTGTCTTGGGCTGCCGCCACACCGGCAGCGGCAAGGCCGAGACAGGCAACCATCCAGGGGGCGGGACGCAGAACGAGGGGCATGGCAACAACTCCGGGTCGGTGAGAGGCAGCAGGCGTGCGGTGTACGTCAGCGCTCGGAGGCGTGCCAGCGTCCGAGGCACCAGCGCGCCAGCGCATTGAACAGCCAAAAGATCGCAATGCCGGTCAGCGAGGTCAGCAGCAGCGCGGCATACAGCTTGGGCGTGTCGGTGCGAAAGCTGGCCTCCTGGATGCGCGAGGCCAGGCCGGTCTCGCGCCCGGCGGCGCCGGCTGTGAACTCTGCCACCACGGCGCCGATCAGGCTCAGCCCGCCAGCGATTTTGAGTCCGGCGACGAAATAGGGCAGGGCCGACGGCAGCAGCAGCCAACGCAAACGCTGCCAGCGGCTGGCACGGTAGAGGGTGAACAAATCGCGCAGATTCGGGTCGGCCGAGCGCAGGCCGATGACGGTGTTCGACAGGATCGGGAAGAACGCGACGATCCAGGTGCACAGCAACAACGCGGCGGTGGTGCTGTCGACATAGATGATGATGAGCGGCGCGATCGCGACGATGGGGGTCACCTGCAGCACGATGGCAAACGGAAACAGCGCCATCTCGATCCAGCGCGAGCTGGCGAACAGCGCCGCCAGCAGCGCCCCGCCGAGTGCGGCCAGCAGCAGCGCACCGAAGGTGATCTTGATCGTGAACCACCAGGCCGTGGCCAGCGAGCCCGCATCGGCCCAAAGGCTGGCCAGCACCTGGGTGGGGGCGGGCAGGATGTAGTGCGGGATCTCGGCCCAGCGCACCAGCCCTTCCCACAGCAGCGTGGCGACGATGAGCGCCAACGCGGGCACCCACAGGTCGTGCCGCGCCAGCAGCCGGCGCCATCCGGCGCTGGGCGTGGCGGGTGAGGACGGCACGCTGCGCGACGGGGGTCTGACCTTGCGTCGCGACACCGGGTCACGTCCGTGCTGCCGCGCCGCGGCGGCTTCGGGCGGCCGCGCGGGGCTCACTCGGTCATCTCCGTGCTGTCGCACTGCGGCGCGAGCGCCTTCGGGCGGCCGTGCGGCGCTCACCGCGCCACCTCGGTCTGCGCACGCTCCAGCGCCTGCGACACGCGCGCGCAGGTCTGCACGTAGTCGCTGGAGGTGCGCCAGGCACTGTGGCGCGGGTAGGGCTGCTCGACATGCACTTCTTCGACGATGTGCCCGGGGCGGTGGCTCATCACCAACACGCGCTGGCTCAGGTAGACCGCTTCGAACACGCTGTGCGTGACGAACAGGCTGGTGAAGCCGCCGGTGCGCCACCACGCCAGTAGGTCGTCGTTGAGCTTCTGGCGTGTGATCTCGTCGAGTGCCGCGAAGGGCTCGTCCATCAGCAGCAGGACGGGCTGGCGTACCAGGGCGCGTGCGATGGACGCACGCATCTTCATGCCGCCCGACAGCTCGGCCGGAAAGGCGTGCGCAAAACCTTGCAAGCCCACCGATTGCAGCAGCGTGTCGATACGATCGCGCGCCCGCTCCCGGGTGCAGCCGGCGATGCGCAAGGGCAGCCAGACGTTGTCGAACACGCTGGCCCACGGCATCAGGGTCGGCTCCTGGAACACATAGCCCACCGCCGCCTCCGCCTTGGGCAGCCGCAAGCGGCCGCGGCTCGGCTGCTCCAGCCCCGCCACCAGCCGCAGCACAGTGCTTTTGCCGCAGCCCGAGGGGCCGAGCAGCGAGACGAACTCACCGGCCTCGACGTGCAGGTTCAGGTCGCGCACCGCGAGGGTCCCGGTGGCAAAACGTTTGTCGAGGTGACGGGCTTCGATCAGGGGAGGCGACAACGTCGGGTCCTTGTCGGCAGGCTGGCTGGGGCCCGATTGTCGCGGCGAATCGGGTCGCCGGGAGCACGAAGCCGTTACCGGGGGGCGGCCAGCGGCGTCCCTGAAAGTCGGGACATGGCAGGACCGGTCCCCGACCTCAGGGAGGGGTGAGGACCGGCGGTGGGTAGCATGGGCGCCGCCCGGTGCTGCCGGGCGTAACCAGGAGACGCCGATGAACATCGTCCAGCGGGTGCGCGACATCCTGCTCTCGCCCCGCGCCGAATGGCCGGTGATCGCAGCCGAGCGGCACAGCATCGCCACGCTCTACCTGCAGTACGTCGCGATCCTCGCGGCGATTCCCGCCGTTGCCGGCTTCATCGGCCTCGCGATCCTGGGTCAAACCGCCCACATGACGCTGCTCGGCGCACTGCTGCGCATCGCTGTCGGCTACGTGCTGTGGCTCGCGATGGTGTTCGGCCTGGGCCTGCTGGTGGATGCGTTCGCCCCCGCCTTCGGCGGCCGCCGGCACCCGCTGCAGGCCTTCAAGGTCGCGGCCTACAGCCTGACGCCGGCCATGGTCACCGGCGTGTTCATGTTGTTGCCCTCGCTCGGGGTGTTGAGCCTGCTCGGCGCGCTGTGGTCGGTCTGGCTGCTCTACAACGGCCTGCCGGTGTTGATGAAGGTGCCGCAGCAGAAGGCGGGCGGTTACACGGCCGTGGTGGTGGTGTGCGGCATCGTGCTGGACCTCGTGGTCGAGACGGCCATCACCATGCTGTCGCGGCCGGGGGCTGTGTGAGGCTCGCAAGGGGGCAGGCCGGCGCACGGCGGCGCCAGCGGCCGGTCCCGACGCAATTGTTTCGGCTGGATAAAGATCGCGTCATTCGGCTCTGCTAGCCTCGGCCGCTTTCGGGGTCCACGGCGCCTGGGGGCGTGCCAAGGCGGGCGCGCGCCACGCGGGTCGAGCGCGCCAGCGACGCTCCCCTGCCGTGGCCCGGCTCTTGCAACGCAGACGCCTCGTTTGACTGACCCCTTCCCGATGACCCTGGAACTCCTCGCGCCCTGGCTCCACACCGGCTGGGCGGCTCTCGTGGCGCTGGTGCTCGCCCTGGTCGTGCACCGCGTCGGACGTTTTCTGGTGTTGCGCATCACGCGGCACACGACGGTGCTCGACGCCGTGGCGCGTGCCAGTGACCGGCCCGCGCAGTTCGTGCTGCCGTTGGCGGCGCTGCAGGTGGTGTGGCACGCGGCCAGCGAAGCCTTGCCCCGGCTTGGCGCGGTACGACATGTGAACGCGGTGGTGCTGCTGGCCTGCATCACCTGGCTGGGCATGCGGGCCATCCGCGGTCTCGCCAACGGCTTCCTGAAGTACTACCCGGTCGAGATCGACAACAACCTGCAGGCGCGCCGTGTCCACACACAGGCCCGCGTGCTGGCCCGCACTGCCCAGTTCCTGATCCTGCTGTTCGGCCTGGCCTTGATCCTGATGACCTTTCCCGGCGCGCGCCAGGTCGGCGCCAGCTTGCTGGCGTCGGCCGGGGTGGTCGGGGTGGTGGCCGGCATCGCGGCCCGTTCGGTGTTCGGCAACCTGATCGCCGGGCTGCAGATCGCCCTGTCACAACCGATCCGCATCGACGATGTGCTGGTGGTGCGCGGCGAGTGGGGCCGGGTGGAGGAAATCACCGGCGCCTACGTCGTGCTCAAGATCTGGGACGAGCGGCGCCTCATCATCCCGTTGCAGTGGCTGATCGAAAACCCGTTCGAGAACTGGACCCGCACCAACGCGCAGATCACCGGCACCGTGTTCCTGTGGGTCGATTACGGCATGCCGCTCGAGCCGCTGCGGGCCGAGGCCTTGCGTGCCTGCAAGGCCGCGCCGCAGTGGGACGGGCGGCTGTGCCTGCTGCAGGTCACCGACGTCACGCCGCAGGCCGTGCAACTGCGTGTGTTGGTCACGTCGCGGTCCTCGGGCGAGAACTGGGACCTGCGCTGCGCGGTGCGCGAGGCGCTGGTGGACTTCATGCGGCGCGAATACCCGCAATTCCTGCCCCGCATGCGCGCCGAGCTGGACGGCGAGGTGCGGCGCGAGCAGGCCCCGTCGGGCCCGTCCCCTGTTGCAGTGCCGCAACTGGACGCCCACCACCGCATTCGAGGGGGTGGGGCGGGCTGAAACACCGCCGCCCGCTTGTGCCTTGGGCCACCGCCCCAAAGGGTCGCCGCCCTGTTGCGGTTCGCGACGCCTGCTTACGAACTTGTCATGGCAATCTTCCCCATGATGTTCGAACATCTGGGACACAATCCCATAACCCCTCAGGAGGACCCAGTGAAGGCACCCCTTTATGCTGCCGTCGCGGCCCTGGCACTCGGCGCCGCCAGCGCCGGCCACGCTGCCACCCAGACCTACAGCTTCACGCAGCTGATCTCCGGCGAGCAAGTCTCGGCGCCGCTGGCGACCTTGACGCTCGAAGACGTTGCGGGCGGCGTGCAGTTCACCTTGCAAGGCTCGTTCGGCACCCTCGGTGACGGCAGTTTCCTGAGCCGCATCGAATTCAATGGTCCGACCGGCGACGCCACCGCCGTCTCCGGCAATACGTTCCGCACCGCCCCGACCTATGGCGCGCATGTCAACGCGTCCTACGACTTCACCTGGGAAGCGGCGCTGCCGGTCAGCAACAAGCCCGGCTCGGACCGCTTCCTGGCCGGTGATGCGGCCGTCTGGAAGATCTCGGGCGACGGCCTGAACGTGGCGTCGTTCGACGGCACGATGCTGCTGCACTTCCAGGGCGTGTCGGGCCTGGGCGACTACACGTCGATCAAGGTCACGACGCCGGTGCCCGAGCCCGAAACCTATGCGCTGATGCTGGCCGGCCTGGCTGGCGTGGGCGCCATGGCCCGCCGCCGCAGCCGCAAAAGCGTCTGAGCGGTTGATGAACGGCGGCTCGCGATGGCGCGCTGCCGTCGATCGGTGAGGCGGTCTCCTTCGCCGCCTCGCCGGTCCCCCTACTCCTCGTCCTTCACGCGGTACTGCCCCACCAGCTGCTGCTGCACGCCTGGCGGCACCGGGTCGTAATGCGACAAGGTGATGGTGTAGCGCCCCTGGCCCCCGGTCATCGCATTCAGGCGCGACTGGTAGCCGTTCAACTCCGACAGCGGGGCCTGCGCCAGCACCACCATCACGCCGCCGCTCAGCGCGCGGGTGCCGGCCACCTGGGCCCGCTTGGCGGCGAGATCGCCCGTGATGTCCCCCACGCTCGACTCCGGCGCGGTGATCTCCACGTCGACGATGGGCTCCAGCACGATGGGGCCGGCTTTCAGCACCGCATCGATGAAGGCCTTGCGACCGGCGGTCACGAACGCGATCTCCTTCGAATCGACCGAGTGGTGCTTGCCGTCGTAGACCGTCACGCGCACGTCCTTGACCGGGTAGCCGGCGATCACGCCACTCTCCAGCACCTGGCGCACGCCTTTCTCGACCGCCGGAATGAACTGGGTCGGGATGGTGCCGCCCTTGACCTGGTCGATGAACTCGAAGCCTGAACTCTCGCCGCTCGAGCGGGGCAGCGCCTCCACCCGCAAATAGACCTCCCCGAACTGCCCCGCGCCGCCGGTCTGCTTCTTGTGCCGGTGGTGGCCTTCGGCGGCGCCCGTGATCGTCTCCTGGTAGGCGATGCGCGGCGGCCGGGCGTTCACGTCACATTTGTAGATCTCGGTCAGGCGGTCGAGCAGGCTGCGCAGGTGCAGCTCGCCGAGGCCGTAGACGACGGTTTCGTTGGTGGTCGGCACGTGCTGCACCCGCAAGCACGGGTCCTCGTCGACCAGCTTCTGGAGCAGGTCCCACAGCCGCTGCTCGTCGCCCCGCCGGCGTGGCTCGATGGCCAACCCATGCACGGGCAGCGGAAAGTCGAGCGGCTTCAGGTGGATGTGTTCGTCTTCGGCGGCATCGTGCAACACCGCGTCGAAATGCAGTTCGTCGACCTTGGCGACCGCGCAGATCTCGCCCGGGCCCGCGCGCGGTATCTCGACGTGGTCCTTGCCCTGCAGCAGAAACAAATGGCCCACCTTGAACGGCTTGCGGCCGTCGCCGACGTAGAGCAGGCTGTCGCGCGTGACGGTGCCCTGGTAGATGCGGAACACGCCCATCTTGCCCACATACGGGTCCACCGTGATCTTGAACACATGTGCCAGCACATGGCGTTGCGGATCGGGCTCGGCGCGTAGCGGTTGCGCCTCGGGGCCTTCGCCTTGCAAGAACTGCGGCGGGTTGCCTTCGCCGGGGTGCGGCATCAGCTTCACCAGCACGTCGAGCAGTTCCGCGATGCCGGCGCCGTTGCGCGCCGAGACGAAACACACCGGGATCAAATGGCCCTCGCGCAGCGCCTGCTCGAGCGGCGCATGCAACTCGCGCGGATCGACATCACCGTCGTTCAGATACCGCTCGACGAACTCGGCGTCGACCTCGACCACCTGTTCGACCAGCGCCCGATGCGCCTGTTGCACCGACGAGAAGTCGGCCTCGCCATCGGGATTGAAAAAACAATCGACGACCCGGGTGCCGTTCCCCGCCGGCAGGTTCAACGGCAGACACTCCTTGCCGAAAGTCTCGGACAACTGCTGCAACAGTCGCGGCAAATCGGTGCGTTCGGCGTCGATCTTGTTGACGATGATGAGGCGGCACAGCTCGCGCCGGCCGGCCCATTCCATCATGCGCGCCGTCATCATCTCGATGCCGGCCGACGCGCTGACCGCCACCGCCGCCGTCTCGACGGCCTCGAGGGCCGCCAGCGAATGCCCGAGGAAGTCGGGCGAGCCCGGTGTGTCGATCAAATGGACCCGGCTGTCGAGGTGGTGCAAATGCACCACGGTGGAGGCCAAAGAGTGTTGCACCTTGCGCTCGAGCGGGTCGAAGTCGCTGACGGTGCTGCCGCGCTCGACGCTGCCCGGTGCACCGATGGCGCCGGACTTGTGCAGCAGCGCTTCCAGCAAGGTGGTCTTGCCCGACGCCGCGGCGCCGACGAGGGCGAGGGTGCGGATCGAGGCGGTCCCGAGCGAGCCGGGCAAGGTCATGGGCGCTCTCCTGTGAGACGCGGAGGCGGCGCCTGCGCCGTGCATGGCGGGCAGGTCGCGCCACCGTTCAGTGGGCCGACCGAAGCGGCACAGCGTAAGGGATCAGGCGCGGGCGCACAAGGCCGTTGGGGACCGAACTGCCGCGCCGCCTGGGAACGGGCCTTGCCGGAGCGGGGCAGCACCCCTGTCGGCGATGCAGGCTTCGAGCGCCGTCACGGGGCCTGACGCCAGCCCGATCTCTGCCTTGCCCATGCAACGTCACACCGTCGCCTCCAGCAGCTTGCGCTCGGTGGGTTACGACCCGTCGCACCAGCTGCTGGAAGTCGAGTTCGCCACCGGCCGCGTCTACCGCTACGAGGACGTGCCGCAGGAGGCCTACGACGAGTTGCTGGCCGCCGATTCGCTCGGCCGGCACTTCAACGCCCGCGTGCGCGACCGCTACCCGACCGAGGAGGTGACACCGGCGCGGTCGAGCCGCCGGCGGCGCTAGTGGCCTGTCACCCTGGAATGGGGTTGCAGCCCACGATCACTCGAGGGTGAAGCCGACCTTGAGCGTGACCTGCCAGTGCGCCACCTGGCCGTCGACCACATGGCCGCGCGTCTCGACCACCTGGAACCAATGGATGTTGCGCACCGTCTCGTGCGCCTTGGCGATCGCGCGGCGCACCGCATCGTCGCTGCCGACCGTGGACGACCCGGTCAACTCGACCAGCTTGTAGACGTGTTCGCTCATGAGGACTCCTGCTGAGGGCTAACTCAGGATAGCGACCCCCGCTGCCTGCCACAAGCGCCCATCGGCCCGTCGCGGAACACCCGCTCGTCCATCGTCCGCAGATCGGCCGCGACGGCCACCGGCGCGGCGCAGCGCTCCAACACGTCGCGCCGCAGGTCGATGCCCGGTGCCACTTCGCACAGCGTGAGCCGACCCTCGCGCAACTCGAACACCGCCCGTTCGGTGACGTACAGCACCTCGCGGCCGAGCCCGCTGACATACGGACCGTTGAAGCTGAGGTGGCCCACCTGCGGCACCACCTTCGCGACGCGCCCCTCCTGCACGATCTGCAGCCGTCCGTCGCCGGCGCGCACCGACAGCCCGCCGGCGGTCAGGCTGCCCATCAAGACCACCCGGCGCGCGCTCTGCGTGATGTTGATGAAACCGCCCACCCCGGCGATCTTGTCGCCGAAGCGGCTGACGTTGACATTGCCCAGCGGGTCGAGTTCGGCCATGCCGAGGAACGCGATGTCGATGCCGCCGCCATCGTAGAAGTCGAACATCGCCGCATGGTCGATGATGGCCTCGGGGTTGGCGCTGGCCCCGAAGCTGAGCAGCTGGGCCGGCGTGCCGCCGATCGGGCCGGCCTCGACCGTCAGCGTGAAATCGCGATGGCCTTCCTCACGGGCGATGTGGCCGATGCCGGCCGGCATGCCGACGCCCAGGTTCACCACCGGCGCGCGCAGCTTGAGCAGCTCGAGAAAGGCGCGCCGCTGCACGATCTTGCGGGCGTCCAGCGGCACCGGCGGCGGTGCGTGGTCGGGCGCCCGCACCTCGCCGGTGTAGCTTGGGTTGTAGGCTTCGCCGAAGGTCATCCAGTGGTCGTTCGGGTCTTCGGTCACCACCACGTGGTCCACCAGGATGCCCGGCACCCGCACCAGGTTGGGGTTCAGGCTGCCGGCCTGGGCGAGCCGTTTCACCTGTGCGATGACGATGCCGCCGCTGTTGTGCGCCGCTTGCGCGATGGCCAGCAGGTCCTGGTGGAAGGGTTCGTGCTCGGTCGTGAGATTGCCATGCTCGTCGGCGGTGGTGGCGCGGATCAATGCGCAGTGCACCGGCAGGCTGGGGTAGAACAGATGCTCCTCGCCGCGCAACTCGATCAACTCGACCAGCGATTCGGTGGTGCGTGGTGTCAAACGACCACCGTCATGGCGCGGGTCGACGAAGGTGTGCAGCCCGATCTTGGTGATCACACCGGGCTTGTGGCCGGCGATCGCGCGGTAGAGATGCGAGATCACGCCCTGCGGCCAGTTGTAGGCCTCGATCTCGTTGCGGGCCACCAGCGCGCCGAGCTTGGGGGCCGAGATCCAATGCCCGCCAATGACCCGCTTCAGCAGCCCGGCATGGCCGAAGTGGTTGACGCCGCGGTGCGCACGGTCGCCTTGGCCGGCCGCATAGACCAGGCTCAGGTCGCGCGGTGCCCCTTCCGCCAGGAAGCGGCGTTCCAGCGCGGCCGTCACGGCCTCGGCATGGCCGGCACCGACGAAGCCTGCGGTGACGACGGTCCAGCCGTCCTGGATGAGCGATGCGGCCTGGTCCGCGCTGAGGATCTTCATATCTGAACGTTCTACCTTCGAGCGCTGCAGTATGGCGTCTTTCACCCTCGCGCTGAAGCCGCAAACGGCTGCGTCAGCTGAGACGAGACCCCACGTACTGCGCAGCGGAATTGACACGTGGGGTTCGCGCGGATGGGCGCTGGCAAGGCCCGTCCCTAGACTGGTTCACACCTTCCAGTCGCACCCGGAGAGTCCCCACGATGTCCTCGCCCGTGTCCACCCGACGCCGCTTTTTGATGCAGGCCGCCGGCGGCTTGTCGGCTGCGGCGCTGTCGGCGCCCGTCTTCGCACAGGCCGGCTGGCCGTCCAAGCCGATTCGGTTGGTGGTGCCCTACCCGCCGGGGGGCTTCACCGACGTCACGGCGCGCTTGATCGCCCGCGGCCTGCAGCAGCGGCTCGGGCAGACCGTCAACGTCGACAACAAGGCCGGTGCCAACGGCATCATCGGGGTCGACGCGGTGGCCAAGTCGCCGGGCGATGGCGGTACCTTCGGTGTTGTCATCGCCGCCCACGCGGCCAACACCACGCTGTATCCCAAGCTGCCTTACGACCCCACGCGCGACCTCACCGGCGTCTCGCTGATCGGCATCTCGCCGCTCGTCGCAGCCGTCCACAACGAGGCGCCGTTCAAGACCGCTCGCGAGATGATCGAGTACGCGCGCCGTCAGCCGGGCAAGGTCAGCTTCGGGTCGTCGGGCAACGGCTCCGCCGCGCACCTCAGCACCGAGCTGTTGAAGGCGTTGACGCAGACCTACATGGTGCACATTCCTTACCGCGGCGCGGCCGCGGCGCTGACCGATCTGATCGGCGGCCAGATCCAGCTTTTCCTCGACGCAGCGTCTGGCCTCATCCAACCCGGCAAGCAGGGGCGGGTGCGGCTGATCGGCGTGGCCAGCGAGAAGCGCCTGGCGGCGCTGCCCGAGGTGCCCACCTTCATCGAGCAAGGCATCGCCGGCTTCACCGGCAGCACCTGGGCCGGCGTGATCGCACCGGCCGCCACGCCGCGCGAGATCGTGCAGAAGGTGGCCGACGAGGTGGCCCAGATCGTGCGCGAAGACGAGGTGCGCCAGCGCCTCGAAGCGATGGGCACGGTGCCGGTGGGCAACACGCCCAAGGAGTTCAACGACTTCATCGCGGCCGAGACGGCGAAATGGGGCCGCGTGATCCGCACGGCCAAGGTGCAGGCGGAGTGACCCACAGGCCGGGGCGCGACGCCGCGCCCTGCCGTTAGCGCGACGCCGCACCCTCTCGGTGGTCGTCGGCCGGCCGCACACCCGTCGCGCCCGGCCCGGGCCCCACATTGACCGGTCGCCGGTCACGCCGCTCGAGCCACACCGAGTCGCCGAACTCATGCGTGCGGAAGCCTTCGGCCTCCAACGCCCGGTCGGCGCGCCGCAGCGTGGTGTCGTCGGTGAAGGCCCGCAGCAACGCGTGGTGGGACGTGTCGGGCTCGTGTGTGCCCGACAACAGCACGTCCACGACCTGCAGCCGTGTGCTCGAGCCGATGCGCAAGGTCGCCAGCCCGTCTCCGGGCGGCACGGTGCCATGCGTTGCCCAGGCTTGTTCGAGGGCGCGCACGACGGTGGTCCCGACGGCCACCACCCGGCCACCGCCCCGACGTGTCGCCGCGATCGCCTCGGCCGTCACCTTCGGAATGCGATAGGCCTCGGGCAGGGGCAGGCGGCGGTCCAACTGCAGGTCACCGGTCGAGGACAGCCCGGCCGCATGCGTGAGGGTCGAGAAGGCCACGCCTCGTGCCCGCAAGCTGCTCAACAGCCGCCAGTCGAGGGCAAAGCCGGCCGACGGTGGCTCAAAGGCCACCGGCAGGCCCGCGATCGGCGTCCACACATCCCACAGCGCCAACGGCATCGGCACATGCGCGTACTGCACCGGGCGGCCGTGCCGCGCCAGGCCGGCCCAGATCTCGGCCGGCGTGCCGGCGAATCGCAAGGTGAGCAAACGCGCGTGGCCGAGCAGGGCGTCGACACGCGCGTCGAGCGGCCCCAGCAAGAGCCGGTCGCCCGCGCGCAGCGTGGGCGGCGGCGCGCGGTCCTCGGTGCGGGCCCGGTGGTCACCCGCGCCGAACACCACCGCGGTGAAGGGGCTGACCGAGCGCGGGTCGAGCGTGTCGCGCCCGGCCAGGCGCACCTCGATGGCCCCGCCGCTGGGCTCATGGGTGCCGAACAGGCTGGCGGGCAGGGTGGCGGCATCGTTGGCCACCAGCAGGTCGCCCGGGCGTAACCACTCGATCAGGCGGGACCGGGCCGTGGGCCGTATCGACCCGTCAGCGGCGATGACCAGCAGCCGTGCATCGGCCGGGCGCTGAACGGCTTGATCGGCGGCGATCATGCTGCACCTTCGCGGGCGAGACCTGCGGCAGCGGCCACGGGCAGGGCCGCCCAGATCGCGTCGGCCATCTCGCATGCGGCGACGCTTGGCGGCTTCAAGCTGGCGGGATCGGCGTCGGGCACAGCCAACGCATGCAAGGGCGTGTCCATGTCGCCCGGGTCGAGCGACAGCAAGCGAACGCCGGCGCCGTGCGCCAGCTCTTCGTTCCACACCCGGGTGAGCTGGTGCAGGGCCGCCTTGCTCGCGCCGTAGGCGCCCCAGCCCGGGTAGGCCGACAGCGCCGCATCGCTGGAGACGTTCAGCACCA
Source organism: Caldimonas brevitalea (assembly GCF_001017435.1). Classification (NCBI taxonomy): domain Bacteria; kingdom Pseudomonadati; phylum Pseudomonadota; class Betaproteobacteria; order Burkholderiales; family Sphaerotilaceae; genus Caldimonas; species Caldimonas brevitalea. The sequence continues at coordinate 5,560,578 of NZ_CP011371.1, read as the reverse complement.
CCGCACCGCGTCCTTCGCGGGCCGAGGCCGACAGCGCACCGAGCAAGGCCTTGGTGAGACGAAACGGCCCGACCACGTTGGTGGCCAGTGCCCGTTCGAGCGCCTCGCACTCGGTGTCGGCCAGTGGCACCAAGGGCGTCGGCCCGAGGCTGGACGCATTGTTGACCAGCACGTCCACGCCGCCGAGGCGTCCGAGGATTTGCAACGCGATGCGGTGGATCGACGCCTTGTCCGCCACGTCGCCCGCGATGCCGTGGCTGCCGGGCAGCGCGTGCTCGAGTGCCGTCACCCTCGCCGCCTGCCGGGCCACGAAGGCAACCTGGGCGCCGCGCCGGCGCAGCTCGTGCACCAGCGCGAGGCCCAGGCCCGAGGTGCCGCCGGTGATGGCGACGCGCGGGCCCCGCCCGGCCTCTGCCGATCGGGTGGAGGTCTTGTATCCTGTTTGCATCTGAAGCTCCTGTTGACTTGAAACATCGACAGGCACAGCGTAGAGACGCAGGCGCGGCGCCCGAAGCGCGGCGTCCACTCCATTGGCAAAACGTCGAGACGATGGACAACAAGCAAGAGCCGGACGACAGCGGGGCGCGCGCCAGCGCCCATCTGGCGCGCAACCTGACGAGCCTGCGCCACGCCAGGCGTTTGACGCAAGACGCACTGGCCACGGCGAGTGCGCTGCCGCGCTCGACCATCGCCAACCTGGAGTCGGGCGAGGCCAATCCGTCGCTGGCGGTGCTGGTCAAGGTGGCCGGCGCCTTGGGCGTGCCGATCGACGAGCTGCTGGCCGCGCCGCGTGCCAAGGTCCGCAAGTGGTCGGCTCGCGACATCGGTGTGCGCGTGCGCGGGCGCGGTGTCACCGAGCGCGACTTGCTGCCCGAGCCGGTGCCCGACGAGATGATGAGCGTGATGGACTTCGAGCCCGGCGGTGTGCTCGGCGGCACACCGCACCTGCCGGGCACGCGCGAGTTTTTCACCTGCCTGGACGGGCGGGTGACGCTGTTTGTGGCCGGCGAGTCTTATGAGCTGGACAGCGGCGAGGTGTTGGCCTTCCCCGGCAACGTCCGCCATTCCTACCAGAACCCCGATGCGCAGCGTCCGGCGCGCGGCGTGTCGGTGGTGGTGTTCGCGAAGGCCGGGGTGTAGGCGCGGTTGGGCCGGCGCCGCGGGGGCGAGGCGCCGCCTGGGTCCCCCTTACTGGAACGCCACTTCCGCAAAACTGCGCAGCTTGCGGCTGTGCAGCCGGTCCTGGCGCTGCTGGCGCAGGATGTCGACCGCCCGCAGGCCGATGCGCAAATGCTGGTCGACCCGCTCACGGTAGAACTGGTTGGCCATGCCCGGCAGCTTGATCTCGCCGTGCAGCGGCTTGTCGCTGACGCACAGCAAGGTGCCGTAAGGCACGCGGAAGCGGAAGCCGTTGGCGGCGATGGTGGCGCTTTCCATGTCGAGCGCCACCGCGCGGCTCTGGCTGAAGCGCCGCTCGGGCGTGCGGTGCGGCAGCAGCTCCCAATTGCGGTTGTCGACCGAGGCCACAGTGCCCGTGCGCATCACGCGCTTCAGTTCGTAGCCCTGCAAGCGCGTCACGTCCGCAACCGCCGACTCGAGTGCCACCTGCACCTCGGCCAGCGGCGGGATCGGCACCCACAGCGGCAGGTCCTCGTCGAGCACATGGTCCTCGCGCACATAGCCGTGGGCCAGCACGTAGTCGCCCAGCTGCTGGCTGTTGCGCAGGCCGGCGCAGTGCCCCAGCATGATCCAGGCATGCGGGCGCAGCACGGCGATGTGGTCGGTGATGGTCTTGGCGTTGCTCGGGCCGACGCCGATGTTGACCATCGTGATGCCGGAGCCGTCCTTGCGCACCAGGTGGTAGGCCGGCATCTGCGGCAAGCGCGGCGGCGGCGAGCCGCTCAGGTCGGCTTCGCTGGGCAGCAGATGGGCGCGGCGCGTGATGACGTTGCCGGGCTCGACGAAGGCCACATAGTCGTCATCGGGCGAGTTGTCGGGTGCCGTCTCCATCAGCTCACGGCCCAGGCGCACGAACTCGTCGATGTAGAACTGGTAGTTCGTGAACAGCACGAAGTTCTGGAAGTGCTCGGGCGCGGTGCCGGTGTAGTGGCGCAACCGGTGCAGCGAGTAATCGACGCGCGGCGCGGTGAACAGCGCGAGCGGGTGGGGGTCGCCGGCGTTGGGCTCGTAGGTGCCGTTGGCGATGCCGTCGTCCATCGCGGCCAGGTCGGGCAGGTCGAACACGTCGCGCATCAGCAGCCGGCGGGCACGCTCCAGGCTGCCTTCGAGATGGTCGTCTTCGGCGAACGAGAAATGCAGCGGGATCGGTTGGGAGCTGACGCCGACTTCGAGCGGCACCCGGTGGTTCTTGATCAGCAGGTCGAACTGTTCGAGGTAATAGTTGCGGAACAGCTCGGGGCGGGTCAGCGTGGTTTCATAGGTGCCCGGGCCGGCGACGAAACCGTAGGCGAGCCGTGAATCGGCGCGAGCCACGGTGTCGGTGTGCACGCGCACGAAGGGGTAGCAGGCGCGCACGTGGGCGGTCGGCGTGTCGCCGGCGACAAAGCGGTGCAGGGCGTCGCGCAGGTGGGCGATCTGGGCGTGGTAGATCTCGCGCACCCGTTCGAGCGCGGCGCTGGCGTCGTCGAACCGGGCGGTGGGGAAGCTGGGAGCTGCGAACATGCTGGGCGCATCCTGTGGTGATGGGCCCATTGTGGCCGAGACGGGCCGCTTCTTCCGGCCGTATGCCCCCGCAGCATCCCCACCGACAGACAGGGCGACCGCGCGGCGGCGGTCAGCGTTCGAACGCAGCGGCCAGTGTGGCGTTGGCAGGGGTTTGGGCTTCGGGCACCGCGGCGTCCGCGTCGGTGCTGCAGGTCTCACGCGCTGTCGCACCTTGACACGCCGCGGACACCTCCATCTGCAAGCCGATGTGCGAGCGGGCCTGTTCGGCCCGCTGCACCGCGGCGCTCAACACCTGGTGGTAGGTCAGCAGCAACATCAACGCGAGGGCGAAGCCGCTGGCGAGGACGCGCTTGTCGGCTGCGAGCGCCGCCAGGCGCGCCTTTGCATGTTCACGTTGGTGCCGGCGGCGCGCGCGCAGGGCGGCCGGGCTGGCGTCGTCGAAGGGGGTCATACGTCGCTCCTTCCTGAGGGGGGACTGGCTGGAGCCGATGGTGCCGAAGGCGCCGGGCCGTCACTGTCCGTGCTGTTCCAGGCCGGACGTAGGACCAGGCCTACGGGCTGCCGCTGCCCGGGCCGGGCGCCGCCGTCCCCCGTGGCCTGTCATCCAGGCGTCATCCGCCGCCGCGGCGGCGGGCTACAGTGCGCCGACCAACAGGAGACCGCGAGATGGGACACACGGAAGTCCGCGCGCCGATGGCGGCCGCGGTGGTGCATCTGGGCGTGGCCGCTGGCGACCACGTGCGCGCCGGGCAGACGTTGCTGGTGCTCGAAGCGATGAAGATGGAGCACGAGATCCACGCGCCGGCCGACGCCCGCGTCGAGGCGGTGCTGGCCCAGGCGGGCGAAATGGTGGCCGAGGGCGAGACGCTGGTACGGCTGGCGCCGGCTGCACCCGCCGACACGACATCGACAGTGACCGCGCCTTCGACGCCCGCGGAAGCGGCCCCCGGCGGCCCGCGTGCCGATCTGCGCGAGTTGCAGCAGCGGCTGGCCAAGACCGAAGACGCGGCCCGCCCCAACGCTGTGGCCCGCCGCCGCGCGGCCGGCCAGCGCACCGCCCGGGAAAACATTGCCGACCTGTGCGACGCCGGCAGCTTCCTCGAATACGGTGCCTTGGCGGTGGCCGCGCAACGTGCACGCCGCTCGCTCGACGACCTGATCGACAACACCCCGGCCGACGGCATCGTCACCGGCATCGGCACGGTCAACGCCGACCGCTTCGGCCCCGACCGCTCGCGCTGTGTCGCGATGGCCTATGACGCCACCGTGCTGGCCGGCACGCAAGGCATCCGCAGCCACCAGAAGACCGACCGCATGCTGGGCATCGCGCTGCAGCAGCGTTTGCCGGTGGTGCTGTTCGCCGAAGGCGGCGGCGGGCGCCCGGGCGACACCGACATGCCCATCGTCGCCGGCCTGCACGTGACCACGTTCGCCAGCTACGCCAGGCTGTCGGGCCAGGTGCCGGTGGTGGGCATCGTCTCGGGCCGCTGCTTCGCCGGCAACGCGGCGCTGCTGGGCTGCAGCGACGTCATCATCGCGACCGCCGACAGCAACATCGGCATGGGCGGGCCGGCGATGGTCGAAGGCGGCGGCCTGGGGGTGTTCAAGCCCGAACAAATCGGCCCGAGCGAGGTGCAGTCGCGCAACGGCGTGATCGACGTGCTGGTGGCCGACGAGGCCGAGGCGGTGCGGGTCGCCAAGCACTATCTGTCGTTCTTCCAGGGGCGCACCGCCGAGTGGCACAGTGCCGACCCCGCCACCCTGCGCGACCTGGTGCCCGAGAACCGCGTGCGGGCCTACGACGTGCGCCGGGTCATGGCCGCGGTGGCCGACACCGGCTCGCTGCTCGAACTGCGGCCCCAGTTCGGTCGCAGCGTCCTGACCGCGCTGGCCCGCATCGAAGGACGCCCGGTGGGCCTGCTGGCCAGCAACCCAGGCCACCTGGGCGGTGCCATCGATGCGGACGCCGCCGACAAGGCCGCGCGCTTTTTGCAACTGTGCGACGCCCACGGCCTGCCGCTGGTGTCGCTGGTCGACACGCCGGGCTTCATGGTCGGGCCCGAGACCGAAGCGACCGCGCAGGTGCGTCACGTCAGCCGGCTGTTCGTGGTGGCCGCCAAGTTGCGGGTGCCGTTTTTCAGCGTGGTGCTGCGCAAGGGCTACGGCCTGGGCGCGATGGCGATGACCGGCGGCGGTTTCCATGCGCCGATGGCCACCGTCGCCTGGCCCACCGGCGAGTTCGGCGCGATGGGCCTGGAAGGGGCCGTGCGCCTGGGTTATCGCAAGGAGCTCGAGGCTCAACCGGAAGGGCCGCAGCGCGAAGCGCTCTACGAGCGGCTGCTGGCACAGCAGTACGAGAACGGCAAGGCGCTCAACATGGCGGCGACGCTGGAGATCGACGCCGTGATCGACCCGGCCGACACGCGGCGCTGGTTGGCCGGAGGGCTGGCGGCGGCGCCGATGGCGCCGGGCGGCTCGCGCTTTGTCGACACCTGGTGAACGGAAGCACGGGCGGGAGAACGGCGACACTGCGCATGTTCTCGTGAGTTCCTTGAAGATGAAATTCTCCGCGCTCCTCAAAACCTTGGTTCTGATCGTCTTGGTGGCTGTGGCCGCCCTGGCCGCCGCCATCGTGTTCGGTGGCCCCGCCTCGCCGGCCGCCATGCAGAGCATCAACAACCCGTTCAGGGCGGTCGATTTCTCTGACTTGCCGCCGCTGCAGCGCTTCCGCGGCAACGATGGGGCCTCGCTGGCCTACCGCCGGTATCGCGCGACGGGCTCGGCACTCCCCGGCAGCGTCGTCCTGGTGCATGGGTCGTCGGGCAACAGCAGCAGCATGCACGTGCTGGCCAAGGGCTACGCCGGTGCCGGCTACGACACCTACGCGCTGGACATGCGCGGACATGGCGAGTCGGGGACAAGAGGTCGCATCGACGACATCGGGCAGTTGGAGGAGGACCTGGGCGCTTTCGTCGCCGCGGTCCAACCGCCCCGGCCCTCGACGCTGGTCGGTTTCTCGGCCGGCGGTGGATTCGTGCTGCGCTTCGTTGGTGGCGCTCGGCAAGACGTCTTTCAGAGCTGTTTGCTGCTGTCGCCTTTCCTGAGCCAGGACGCGCCGACGTACCGGCCCAAGAGCGGGGGCTGGGTAGAGGTCGGTGTTCCGCGCGTCGTCGCGCTCTCGGTGCTCAACCAGATCGGCCTCAAGGCGTTCAACCACCTGCCCGTCGCCCAGTTCGCCGTCAGCGAGGAAGCGAAACGCTTCCTGACGCCGCAATATTCGTTCGCATTGGCGGCCAACTTCCGGCCGCACCGCGACTACGCAGCCGACATCCGCGGCGTGAAGCGCCCCTGCGCGGTGCTGGCCGGCGCCGATGACGAAGTGTTCTACACCGAGAAGCTCGCGGCCGAGTTCCGCGCGCAGGGCCAGGACTGGCCGGTTACGCTGCTGCCGGGCGTCGGTCACGTCAACCTGACCCTCGACCCCGGCGCCGTGAAGGCCGCCGTCACCGCGGTGCAAGGGCTGCAGGCGAAAGGCAGCTGAGCGAGCGGCCGGGGCGGGCGCCTCAGCGGGCCAGCGGCGCCGGGTCTCCGAGCGCACGCCGCCACAGCCACGCAAGGCCCCGCTTCAGGTCCGGCCGCTGCTGGATCAGGCGCGGCGGCACCGCCACCCAGGCGCCGCCACGTCGCTCGGCGACCGTGAAAGTGAAGGTGTAATACGGCTCCATGCCCATGCGCAGGTCGCTGATGCGCAGTTCGCCGCCTTGCTCGGTCAGCTTGAAAAAGCCTTTCGAGAACCACGCCAGCCGCGCGACATGCCAGTTGTCGCGGACCGGTGCGTAGAGTTCGTTGCCGCGTGGGTAGGGTTCGAAGTGCACCCGGGGTTCGGCGTCGAGCAGCGAGTGGTAGCCTTCACGCCAGCCGTCGGGGGTGACCGCCACCACCCGCCACAGCACGGTGTTGAAGGGCGTGGGCGTGACCAGCAACCGGGCCGAGGCCTGCTCGTCCGCGGGCAGCGACGCCCGCGCGATCGATGTCACATGTTGCTGTGCCGCGGCGCCCCAGGCCAGATACGCGGTGCTCAACACCAGCCCGGCCGTGTTCCAGGCCCTGCCCCGGCCTTGCGGGCGCATCAGCGCCGCGGCCAGGCCGACCAGCAGCGGCAGCGTGTAGAGCGGGTCGATGATGAACACGCTGCCGACCGCATAGGGGTGGTCGGTGAACGGCAGGCCCAGCTGGGTGCCGTACACCGTCATCAGGTCGAGCAGCGGATGGGTGACCAGCGCCAGCCACACCATCAGCCACCAGCGCCGCCAGTGCTCGCGCTCGCCCTGCAGCCGCGCGATGAGCCAGGCGAGCACCGGGGCCAGCAGCGTCTGGTAGAACAGCGCGTGGCTCTCGGTGCGGTGGTAGGTCATGTCGCTGATCGGGTCGCCGCGGCCGATCAGGGCGTCGAGGTCGGGCAGCGTGCCGCACACGCCGCCCCACAAGGCGGCCTTCCAGACGGCGGTGCGCCGTCCCATGACGGCGACGCCGACGGCGGCACCGAGCGCGAGTTGGGAGAGGGAATCCATGGGCGCGCATTCTCGCGCGCCCGGGCCGTCTCGCGGCAGCCCGCCTGGCTCACATCGACGCGCGCACCTCTGGGTAGGGCCGCAGCGCTTCCGGCGTCAGCATGTCGGCCGGTGCCTCGAAGTCGTCCAGCGCCGCGCCGCGCATCTGTTCGGCGTCGGCCGGCAGGCCACTGCGGTCGCTGTAGTCGGCCACCGGGCGCGACAGCTGGCGCTGCTCGACCTGCAAGGCGCGCGCGGTGGCGATGTCGGCGACCGTGACCGCCGCGACGGCCGCCAGCGCCCCCTTGGCACGCCCGGCGAGCGGGTTGCCGGGCGTCAGGTGGGCGGCGGCGAGCGTTGCGACGTCGAGCGCGTCACCCGCCACCCGACCCCACATCCACCGCGCCGGATGGCCGCCCCACAAGATGCCGACGCCGGTCGCGATCTCGCGCACGCCATAGGCCCGCATCAAGGCTTCGCCGCCCGGCACGCCGGAGAGCCGGCTCATCACGCGCGGCATCAACACCTGGGCCACGCCCAGGCCGATGCTGAACCAGGCCAGGCCACGCGCGGCCTTGGCCGTCTGGGTGCGGCGCCAAACTTGTTTACGTTGGGTGGTTTGCATGGCAGTAGCTCCTCGAATCACGGCTTCAGCACGACCTTGATGCAGCCGTCCTTCTTGTCGCGAAAAGTCTTGTACATCTCGGGCCCCTGCTCGAGGCCCACGGTGTGCGTGATCACGAAAGACGGGTCGATCTGCCCCTCCTGGATACGGCGCAGCAAATCGTCGGTCCAGCGGTTCACGTGGGTCTGGCCGGTGCGGATCGTCAGCCCCTTGTTCATCAGCGCGCCAAAGGGGATCTTGTCGACCAGGCCGCCGTAAACGCCGGGGATCGAGATCACGCCGGCCGGGCGGCACACGTAGATCATTTCGCGCAGCACGTGGGCGCGGTCGCTCTCGAGCATCACCGCCTGCTTGGCCCGGTCGTACATCGAGTCGATCGAGCGGGTGGCGTGCGCTTCCATGCCGACCGAGTCGATGCATTTCTCGGGGCCCTTGCCCTGGGTCAGTTCCTGCAGCCGCTCGACCACGCTCTCTTCGTCGAAATTGATCGTGATCGCGCCGCCGGCTTTGGCCATGCTGAGCCGCTCCGGCACGTTGTCGATCGCCACCACCTGCTTGGCGCCCAGCAGCACGGCACTGCGGATCGCGAACTGGCCGACCGGGCCGGCACCCCACACCGCGACCGTGTCGGTCGGCTGGATGTCGCACTGCACGGCGGCCTGCCAGCCGGTCGGGAAGATGTCGCCGAGGAACAGCACCTGCTCGTCGGTCAGGCCGTCGGGGATCTTCACCGGCGCCACATCGGCATACGGCACCCGCACGTATTCGGCCTGTCCGCCCGGGTAGCCGCCGGTGAGGTGGGTGTAGCCGAACAGGCCGGCGGTGGTATGGCCGAACATCTTGTCGGCCAGGTGCTTGTTGCGATTGCTGCGCTCGCACACCGAGAAGTTGCCGCGCCGGCACTGGTCGCACTCGCCGCAGCAGATGGTGAAGGGGACGACGACGCGGTCGCCCACCTTGAGCTTCTTGTTGTCGCGGCCGACCTCGACGACTTCACCCATGAACTCGTGGCCCATGATGTCGCCCGACTCCATGCCGGGCATGAAACCATCGAACAAATGCAGGTCGGAACCGCAGATCGCGCAACTCGACACCTTGATGATGGCGTCGCGGCCGTCCTCGATTTGAGGGTCCGGCACGTGGTCGCAGCGAATGTCCTTCTTCCCGTGCCAACGCAGGGCTCTCATGGCGCTCTCCTTGAGTGGTGTCCAAGGCTCCGGCAAATGCCTTGCCAGAGTGGCGCGCGGCAAATGCGGCCGGGCGACGTGCGGCCATGGGCGCTGGTCGGGAGTCGAATCGGTAGGCTTTACATCTCCTTTGCCGGGATGCAACGGGGCACCGGCTGCGGGTGCGCCGGCCGGTGCTGAAGATCTGAAGGGTCTGCTGTCTTACATGCTGCGGCGGTACTGGCCGCCCACCTCGAACAGTGCTGCGGTGATCTGCCCCAGCGAGCAGACGCGCACCGCGTCCATCAGCACGTCGAAGACGTTGTCGTTGTCGATCACCGCGCGTTGCAGGCGCGCGAGCATCGCCGGGGCGCTGGCGGCGTGGCGCTCGTGGAACTGGTGCAAACGCGTCAGCTGCGACTGCTTTTCGGCCTCGGTCGAGCGGGCCAGCTCGAGCTGCTCGGGCACCGTATCGCCCTGCGGGTTGCGGAAGGTGTTGACGCCGACGATGGGCAGCTCGCCGGTGTGCTTGAGCATCTCGTAGTGCAGGCTCTCTTCCTGGATCTTGCCGCGCTGGTAGCCGGTTTCCATCGCGCCCAGCACGCCGCCGCGCTCGGCCAGCCGGTCGAACTCGGCCAGCACGGCTTCTTCGACCAGCTCGGTCAGTTCGTCGATCACGAAGGCGCCCTGGTTCGGGTTTTCGTTCTTCGCCAGGCCCCACTCGCGGTTGATGATGAGCTGGATCGCCATCGCGCGGCGCACGCTCTCTTCGGTGGGCGTCGTGATGGCTTCGTCGTAGGCGTTGGTGTGCAGCGAATTGCAGTTGTCGTAGACGGCGATCAGAGCCTGCAGGGTGGTGCGGATGTCGTTGAAGGCGATCTCCTGCGCATGCAGGCTGCGGCCGCTGGTTTGCACGTGGTACTTGAGCTTCTGGCTGCGATCGTTGGCGCCGTACTTCTCGCGCAGCGTGACGGCCCAGATGCGCCGCGCCACGCGCCCCAGCACGCTGTACTCCGGGTCCATGCCGTTGCTGAAGAAGAAGCTCAGGTTGGGGGCGAAATCGTCGATGTGCATGCCGCGCGCCAGATAGGCTTCGACGAAGGTGAAGCCGTTGCTGAGCGTGAAGGCGAGCTGCGAGATCGGGTTGGCGCCGGCTTCGGCAATGTGATAGCCGCTGATGCTGACCGAATAGAAGTTGCGCACCCGGTGTTCGACGAAGTACTGGGCGATGTCGCCCATCACCTTGAGGCTGAACTCGGTGCTGAAGATGCAGGTGTTCTGGCCCTGGTCTTCCTTGAGGATGTCGGCTTGCACGGTGCCGCGCACGTTCTGCAGCACGAAGGCGCGCAGCTCGGCCCGCTCGGCCTCATCAGGCGGGCGGCCGTGCTCGGCGGTGAAGGCGTCGACGCGCTGGTCGATCGCGGTGTTCATGAACATCGCCAGCAGCGTCGGCGCCGGGCCGTTGATCGTCATGCTGACCGAGGTCTGCGGCGAGCACAGGTCGAAGCCGTCGTAGAGGGCCTTCATGTCGTCCAGCGTCGCGATGCTGACGCCGGAGTTGCCGACCTTGCCGTAGATGTCGGGGCGCCGGTCGGGATCGTGGCCGTAGAGCGTGACGCTGTCGAAGGCGGTCGACAAGCGCTTGGCCGGCATGCCCTCGCTCAACAGCTTGAAGCGCCGGTTGGTGCGGAAGGCGTCGCCTTCGCCGGCGAACATGCGGGTCGGGTCCTCGCCCTCGCGCTTGAAGGCGAAGGTGCCGGCCGTGTAGGGGAAACGGCCGGGCAGGTGTTCGAGCAGCAGCCACTTCAGCAGTTCGCCGTGGTCCTCGTAGGCGGGCAGGGCCACCTTGCGCAGCCGGGTGCCGCTCAAGGTGGTGTGGACCAGCGAGGTGCGGATCTCCTGGTCGCGCACCTTCACCACGTGTTCGTCGCCGGCGTAGGCCTGCTGCAGCAGCGGCCATTGCTGCAGCTGCTCGCGTGCGTGCGCCTCGAGCTGGGCTTCGCGCTGTTCGGCCAGTTGCTGTAGACGGTCCACCGCGTCGGCAGCGCCGGCGGCAGCGCGCAGCATGGCTGCGGCGGCCCGCAGCTGCTGCGTCTCGCGGGCCAACTGGGCCTGTTGCCGCGCCCGCCGCTTGTAGCCTCGCACCGTCTCGGCGATCTCGGCCAGGTAGCGCGTGCGCGCCGGCGGCACGATGGGTGTCTGCTGGCTGCTGTAGCGGGTCGAGACGCTCGGCAGCCGGCCCTCGCGCAGCGGCAGGCCCAGGGCGGCGAGACGGGGTTTGAGCGCCTGGAACAGCGCGGTGACGCCGTCGTCGTTGAAGCGGCTCGCGATGGTGCCGAACACCGGCATGTCGTCGGGGCGCCGGTCGAAGGCCTCGCGGTTGCGTTGCACCTGCTTGGCGACGTCGCGCAAGGCGTCGAGCGCACCCTTGCGGTCGAACTTGTTGATCGCGACGAACTCGGCGAAGTCGAGCATGTCGATCTTCTCGAGCTGGCTGGCAGCGCCGAACTCGGGCGTCATCACGTACATCGGCACGTCGACGTGCGGCACGATGGCGGCGTCGCCCTGGCCGATGCCGGAGGTTTCGACCAGCACCAGGTCGAAGCCGGCCACCTTGCAGGCGGCCACCACGTCGGGCAGCGCCTGGCTGATCTCGGAGCCGAAGTCGCGTGTGGCGAGGCTGCGCATGTAGACGCGCGGCCCGTCGCGCCAGGGGCCGATCGCGTTCATCCGGATGCGATCGCCCAGCAAGGCGCCGCCGCTCTTGCGTCGCGACGGGTCGATGCTGATGACGGCGATGCGCAGCCGGTCATCCTGGTCGAGCCGCAGCCGGCGGATCAGTTCGTCGGTCAGGCTGGACTTGCCGGCGCCGCCGGTGCCGGTGATGCCCAGCACCGGCACGCGGGCGCCGGCAGCCTCGGCCTGCAGTCGCTGGCGCAGCTCGGGCGGCACGGCCCCGTTCTCGAGCCCGGTGATCAGGCGGGCGAGGGCGCGCCAGGCGGCGTCGCCGTGCCCCTGCAGGGCGCCCAGGTGCTGCGGTGCGTCGGCGCCCAGGTCGCGGTCGCTGCGCATCAGCATCTCGCCGATCATGCCTTGCAGGCCCAGGCGCTGCCCGTCCTCGGGGCTGTAGATGCGGGCCACGCCATAGGCCTGCAGTTCGCGGATCTCGGGCGGCACGATCACACCGCCGCCGCCGCCGAACACCTGGATGTGCTCGCCGCCGCGGGCCTTGAGCAGGTCGATCATGTACTTGAAGTACTCGACATGGCCGCCCTGGTAGGAGCTGATGGCGATGGCGTGGGCGTCCTCGTGCAGCGCGCAGGTGACCACCTCGTCGACCGAGCGGTTGTGGCCGAGGTGCACCACCTCGGCACCCATGCTCTGCAGGATGCGCCGCATGATGTTGATCGAGGCATCGTGCCCGTCGAACAGCGAGGCCGCCGTGACGAAGCGCACCTTGTGCTTCGGGCGGTAGCTGCTGAGGACACGGGCGGCGTCGGACAGGTCGGTCATCGGGCCTCCTGGTGCGCGGGCCGCACTGTCGGCCCGCCCACGTCGTTAATTGACGTTTACGTCAACGTCAATCATGCCACGGGCCCATGGAACACAAAGCCTGGCAAACCCGGGGCGCCGACCGGGAAAACGACGGGCGGGCGGCAAGGGCGGGGGTCGCGAAGGAAAGGGAGGGCACGCTGACTGCCAAGCAATCAGGGACGGGCTCCCATTGGGCCCGAACGACCCCACGAGGAACTGTGATGAACCGGCTGCACTGCCCTTTGCCGCTGCCCATGCACCGCGAGCCGCCGCTCCACCCCGGGCCGGCCCCCGATCCGTCCGAGCCGATCGACCCGGACCCGATGGACGAGGAGCCGCTCGACCCGGGCGGCCCGCACCCGAACCCGATGTACCACCGTGGGACGACCTTGCATCGGCGCCGCGACCGGTGGCGGCGCGCGCCGAACGCGACCCAGCATGGACCGCGCACCTGCCGGCCGGTGCACTGAGGCCGGCTGGCGGGGGGCTGGCTATTCGAGCACCAGGTCGGCCAGCCCGGGCGCCGCCGGCGGGTGGCGCAGCTGCATTTGACGCAGCGTGGATTCGATCAGCGTGGCCACCATCAGGTTGCGGTGGGTTTTCGAGTCGGCCGGCACCACGGTCCAGGGCGCCCATTCAGTGCCGGTGGCGGCGATGGCGTCCTGGTAGGCGGCTTGGTAGTCGTCCCAGTGCTTGCGGGCTTCGACGTCGGCCAAGTCGAATTTCCAGTGTTTGGCCGGGTTCTGCAGCCGGGCTTGCAGGCGCCGCAGCTGCTCGGCCTTCGAGATGTGCAGGAAACACTTCACGATGACGGTGCCCGATTCGCTCAACAAGCGTTCGAAATCGTTGATCTGGCGGTAGCGGCGCTGCAGTTCGGCCGCGTCCAGGCTGCCGCGCACGCGGGGCACCAGCACATCTTCGTAGTGGCTGCGGTTGAACACCACCAGTTCGCCGCTGCGCGGCACGTTGGCATGCACGCGCCAGAGGAAGTCGTGCGCCAGTTCCTCTGTGCTGGGGGCCTTGAACGACACACTGTGCACACCTTGCGGGCTCATACGGCCGAACACGTCGCGCAAGGTGCCGTCCTTGCCGCTGGTGTCCATGCCCTGCAGCACCACCAGCAGCTTGTAACGGCCGTCGGCATAGAGCAGGTCCTGCAGTTCGTCGAGCCGCAGCGCCTGCTCGCCGAGCGCTTCACGGTCGCGCGCCTTGTCGCCGCTGCTGAAGGGTTTGGCGCCGGGGTCCAGCGCGGCGAGCTGGAACGAGTTCGCCGCGCGATGGCCCTCGGCGGTGCCGATCTGCCAGGGTCGCAACAGCGCCTGGGCGGCGCGCAGGTCGAGGGGAGCGGCGGTGCGGGAGGTCATGGTGGCGGGCGCCGGGCTGCGGCGGTGGGCGATGGTCCTGCTGTGCAGCATGCCGGGCGGGTGCCGGCCTGACAAGCGGCGCCGACAGGCAGATCGGCGCGAATTCGGGATAATCCGCTCCACATGTTTCTCGCCATCGACATCGGCAACACGCGTCTGAAGTGGGCGCAGTACGAATCGCCCCGCCCGGGAGCCCGGTTGCTGGCGCATGGCGCCGCTTTTCTGGAAACCATCCACCAGCTCGCCGACGGCGATTGGAAAGAGCTGCCGCCGCCCGACCAGGTGCTGGGCTGCTGTGTCGCCGGGGAAGCCGTGCGCCACCGCGTGGAAGAGCAGCTGGAGCTGTGGGACGTGGTGCCCAGCTGGGTGGTGTCGAGCCAGGCGGAGGCGGGCCTTGTGAACGGCTACGACCATCCGACCCGCCTCGGCGCCGACCGCTGGGTGGCGATGATCGGAGCACGTGAGCGTTTGCTGCGCGACGGGCCGGCACGGCCGGCGCTGGTGGTGATGGTCGGCACCGCCGTCACGGTCGACGCGATCGACCCGGACGGGCGTTTCCTGGGCGGGTTGATCCTGCCGGGGCACGGCATCATGCTGAAGGCGCTGGAGAGTGGCACCGCCGGGCTGCACGTGCCGACCGGCGAAGTGCGCGACTTCCCGTCCAACACCAGCGATGCGCTCACCAGCGGCGGCACCTACGCCATCGCCGGCGCCATCGAACGGATGCACCGCAACATCGTGCAGCACTGCGGCGAGGCGCCGCGCTGCATCGTGACCGGCGGCGCGGGCTGGAAGATGGCGCCCTACCTGACGGTGCCGTTCGAGCTGGTCGAGTCGCTGGTGTTCGACGGGCTGCTGAAGGTGGCCGAGCGGCGCTTCAGCGAGCGCCCGGTGGTCCGCTGAGGCGGTGGGCCTCAAAGGATGTAGCGCGACAGGTCTTCGTTCCTCGACAGCTCGGCCAGCTTGCCTTCCACGTATGGGGCGTCGACGGTGACGGTTTCGCCCTGCAGCCGGGTGGCGTCGAACGACACTTCGTCGAGCAGGCGCTCCATCACCGTGGAAAGCCGGCGCGCGCCGATGTTCTCGGTGCGCTCGTTGACGTCGTAGGCGATCTGTGCGAGCCGGCGGATGCCCTCGGCCGTGAACTCGAGCGTGACACCTTCGGTCGCCAGCAGCGCCTGGTACTGCTTGGTCAGGTTGGCATGGGTCTGCGTCAGGATGGCTTCGAAGTCGTCGACCGACAGCGAGCCCAGCTCGACCCGGATCGGGAAGCGGCCCTGCAGCTCGGGGATCAGGTCGCTCGGCTTGCTCAGGTGGAAAGCACCCGAGGCGATGAACAGGATGTGGTCGGTCTTGACCATGCCGTACTTGGTGTTCACCGTGGTGCCCTCGACCAGCGGCAGCAGGTCGCGTTGCACGCCTTGGCGGGACACGTCGGCCCCGCTCGTTTCGGAACGCGAGGTGACCTTGTCGATCTCATCGATGAAGACGATGCCGTTCTGCTCGGCATTGGCCAGTGCCTGCGTCTTGACCTCGTCTTCGTTGAGCAGCTTGGCGGCTTCTTCGTCGACCAGCAGCTTCATCGCCTCGGCGATCTTGAGCTTGCGCGTCTTGCGCTTGCCGTTGCCGAGGTTGGCGAACATGCCGCGCAACTGCTCGGTCATTTCTTCCATGCCGGGCGGGCCCATGATCTCGAGCGAGGGCTTGATGTCGGCGACGTCGATCTCGATTTCCTTGTCGTCGAGCGCGCCCTCGCGCAGGCGTTTGCGCATGGTCTGGCGGGCGGTGTTGTCGGGTGCCTGGTGCGACGGGGTGAGCCCGAAGTCACCGCGCGGCGGCGGCACCAGGGCGTCGAGCACACGCTCTTCGGCGGCGTCTTCCGCCCGCGTGCGCACCTTGCGCATTTCGGTTTCGCGGGTCTGCTTGACCGCCATGTCGACCAGGTCGCGGATGATGGAATCGACATCCTTGCCGACGTAGCCGACCTCGGTGAACTTGGTCGCCTCGACCTTGATGAAGGGCGCATCGGCCAGTTTGGCAAGCCGGCGGGCGATTTCGGTCTTGCCGACGCCGGTGGGGCCGATCATCAGGATGTTCTTGGGCGTGATCTCGGGGCGCAGCTTCTCGTCCACCTGCTGGCGGCGCCAGCGGTTGCGCAGCGCAATCGCGACCGCGCGTTTGGCCTGGGCCTGGCCGATGATGTGGCGGTCGAGTTCCGAGACGATTTCTTGCGGCGTCATCGCACTCATGGAGCGGTTCTTTCTGCGGGCGTCACGATAGAGGCGGGCGGCGGCTCAGCCGAGCGACTCGATCGTGTGGTGTTGGTTGGTGTAGATGCAGAGGTCGCCTGCGATCTCGAGCGACTTCTTGACGACGTCGCGGGGCGACAGCTCGGTGTGCTCGAGCAGGGCTCGGGCCGCTGCTTGAGCATAGGCGCCGCCGGAGCCGATCGCGACGATGCCGAACTCGGGTTCGAGCACGTCGCCGTTGCCCGTGATGATCAGGGAGCTTTCCTTGTCGGCCACCGCGAGCATGGCTTCGAGACGGCGCAGCACGCGGTCGGTGCGCCAGTCTTTGGTCAGTTCGATGGCCGCACGCTGCAGATGGCCTTGGTGTTTCTCGAGCTTGGCCTCGAAGCGCTCGAACAGCGTGAAGGCGTCGGCAGTGGCGCCGGCGAAGCCGGCCAGCACTTGCTCACGGTAGAGCTTGCGGACCTTGCGGGCGGAGGACTTGACGACGATGGTGCCGAGCGTGACCTGGCCGTCGCCGCCGAGGGCGACCGTGTTGCCGCGGCGCACGCTGAGGATGGTAGTGCCGTGATAGGGTTCCATGGGAGGGCTCGTTTCGGTGATGAGGAGGTGGGGCCGGGAGGCCATCCTTCAAGCCGGCGCCGCTTGATACTCTCGACACGGAAGCGACACGCGGCGGCGCTGGTGGCCCCGCGGCGCGTGCCTCAGATGTTGCGCACCTTGACGCGCGCGTGCTCGGTGATGCCCATCGCGCCGAAGAACAAGGCCACCAGCCGGTGCGTCTCTTCGAACTGGATCGCGCGGTTCTCGCCGCGCCGGTTGAGCACCCAGTTCAGCAAGTCGCCGGCGGCGATGAAGTCGACGCGGATCAACCGCGTGCAGGCCACCTTGACGATGGCCGCCTTGCCCAGGCCCTTGTCGAGGACCTGCAGGGTTTCGGAAATGTCGCCGACCAGCTGGCCCGACAATTCGAGCGACGCGACCTCGATCACGGCCGGGTCGTCCATGATTTGCGACTCGACAAAGCTGGTCGAGACGTCGCTCACCACCGACAACGGCGCGGCGGAGGTGTTGGTGTGGCCGCTGGCGCCGCCGATCTTGACCTGGCACTTGGCGGCTTCCCACGACGGCGGCGACACCTCGTAGGTGACGCAGTAGTCGATCGCGACTTCGTCGAACTGGTCGGGCCGGTTGGCCAGGCGCAGCGCGTCGAGGCGCAGCAGCCAGAAGGCGGGGTCGGCATCCTTGACGCCGGTCGGTGCCGCGTCTTGCAGCGCCAGGAACAAGCGCTCGCCGGACAGCCAGCGCATGTCGAGCATGTCCTGGGCCCAGCCGCGGAACACCTCGCTGAGCTTGGACGCCGCTTCGGCGTCGATGCTCCTGAGCGGCGCCCAGTCGAGCACCCAGGGCAGCGGCATCTGCAGCGTCTGCGAGCGCAGCTGCGCGACCGTGTCGACGTCGAGCACTTCGCTGCAGACCCAGCCCACCTGGCCTTCGATCTTGTTGTCGTCGCTGGCGGCAGGCGCTTCTTCCGCAGCCGCTTCGGCCACCATGCGCGGCAGCGAGAACCACTGCGGCGCCGACCAGCCGAACTGGTGCACGTAGTCGAGCGCCAGGCTCTCGAACTTGGATTGCTGGGCCGTGGCGCGGTACAGGTCGAACAGCACCATCCAGGTCTCAGCGTGCTGGGCCCGGCTCGCACCCGGCTTGATCAGCTCCGACAGCGATTGCTCGCACGACGTGAAATCGGCGTTGGCGAACGCGATGACGGCCTCGTCGAGCTCAGGATCGTGCGCGACCTCGCTGACTTCGACGGCAAAGGTGTCGGGGAAGCCCGGGATGGGGGCGCCCAGCACCGGCACCGTGGCATTCGGCGGTGGCCCGGACGGCGAGGCCGCCTTGGCTGGCGCGGGCTCGACCCGCGGTGCCACGGGTGTCATCGGCTCGGTCAGCGGTGTCGGCTGCGGTAGCAACTCCGGCAGCGGCCCCGGCTGTGTCGGCGCGTTGTAGAAGGACGGCGACCGGCGCGAGCCGATCGATTCGCCGACCATCTGCTGCTCGATTTCGTCGATCTTGGCCTTCACGACGCCCACGTCGGAGCGGGCGACCAGGTCGCGGTCGTTCTCGTCGAGGTTGGACGTCGCCTCGAGCACTCCCACGGTCGCTTCGGTCAGGCCTTCGCGGCGCACCTTGCGCAGCATGTCGAACTCGCGCTTGCGCACGAAATCGTTGCGCCGCTTGCGCTCGATCATCGCCTTCAGCTCGGACTTGGCGTATTCGCTCTCGCGCGACTCGGTGCTGTTGGAGTTCAAGTCGGCCCAGTCAGTGGTCGGATTCGCGACGAACCGCACCACCTTGCGCAAGAAACTCTCGTTGTCTTTGTCTTTCGGGTCCGACATGGCTCGCGGGAGAAATCAATCTCCGAACAGCTTTTGCTTGAGCTCACGCCGTTGTTGAGCTTCCAGGGAGAGTGTAGCGGTCGGGCGGGCAATCAGCCGGCCAAGGCCGATAGGTTCGCCAGTTTCGTCGCAAAAACCGTAATCGCCGGCCTCGATGCGGGTCAGCGCCTGCGAGATTTTCTTCAGCAGCTTGCGCTCGCGGTCGCGCGTGCGCAGTTCCAGCGCGTGCTCTTCCTCG
This sequence comes from Caldimonas brevitalea, assembly GCF_001017435.1. Taxonomy (NCBI): domain Bacteria; kingdom Pseudomonadati; phylum Pseudomonadota; class Betaproteobacteria; order Burkholderiales; family Sphaerotilaceae; genus Caldimonas; species Caldimonas brevitalea. The sequence continues at coordinate 5,541,768 of NZ_CP011371.1, read as the reverse complement.
ATGGTGGCGCGGTCGGCCGGGTCGGGGACGATGGTGGTGTCTTCGCGCAGATGTTCCGTCGTTTCGCCGGCGTTGCTGAGCAGATCTTCTTTCAGCGTTTCCAGCTTGGCCCGGAAGAATTCGAGTTGCTGATCGCTCATGTACTCGCTTTCAGGCATCGCGAGCACTTCGGCGTCTGTCAGTTCCCGCCCGGACTTGTTTTTCCAGGCAGAGGCGAGTTTGGGGTCGGCTTGAGGCATGGTGGAGCGGGGCTGATCGAGTACCGCGGTAGCAGATGTTTTGGTCATGGATGTAGAAGAGGAAGTGGGGCGTACTGCCGTGGGCGGTGCCGCGGGCGCTTCGGCCGCGGCGCCGGTCTCAGGCCCGCCTGTCGCCAGCATCGGGTCCGCCTTCGCGCCAGCCTTCTTGGCGGCGGTCTTGGCACCGGCGCTCTTCTTCGCGGCCGCCTTGGTCGGTGCCGACGCAGCGCTCGACGAGCTGCTGCTGTCGCCGGTGTCCGCATCAGCGGCAGCTGCAGCCTTGGGCGCCTTCACGGAGGCTGCCTTCGCTGCCGGCTTGTCGGCGGCGGTCGTGGAGGCACTCGTCGCGGCGGACGCGTCACTGCTGGTTCCTTGGGCCGGGATCTTGCTCACTTTCCGTCTCCTCGCAGTGGCAGTTATATACCTGCTCTTGTCAGAATCGGCTAGTCCGCTGGACGGTTCGCGTCCTGGGCGCTAACGCAGCGGGGCAGCGCGCCGCGCATGCGGCCCCGGGGCCCAACGGCCACCGGGTCACGTGCCAGTCGGCCGGTTCAGCGGGCTTGTTGGAACTTGAGCGCGGTCGGTTCGGGCCACCCAAGGGCGCCGCGGATTGTAGCCATCCCACAAGACGGCGAGCTGGCGTTTTCCCCAGGTGGGTGCAACCGTTCGTCATGCGAGGCACTGCTCGAGTCCCTGGGTGAAGATATCGCGCGGCAGGTCGATGCCGATGAACACCATCTTGCTCTGCTTCGCTTCGCCTTCGGCCCATTGCGGCCCCAGGTCGCTGCCCATCAACTGGTGCACGCCCTGGAAGATCACCTTGCGCTCGGTCCCCGCCATGTAGAGCACGCCCTTGTAGCGCAGCATGCGGGGCCCATAGATCTGCACCACGGTGCCGAGAAAGTCTTCCAGCTTGGCCGGCAGGAAGGGCCGTTCGGAACGGAACACGAACGACTTCACGTCGTCGTCATGGTGGTGGTGGTGCGGATGGTCGCAGTGCTCGCCATGCTCGTGGTCATGGTCGTGATCATGGTGGTGGTGGCCGTGATCGTCTTCAGCCGACAGGAAGTCCGGGTCGATCTCGAGCTTGGCGTTCAGGTTGAAGCCTCGCAGGTCGAACACCTCCGACAGCGGCACTTCGCCGAAATGCACCCGGCGCTGCGGCGCGCGTGGGTTCATGTGCTTGAGCCGGTGCGCCAGCGCGTCGACCGAATCGCTGTCGACCAGGTCCGACTTGCTGATGAAGATCTGGTCGGCGAAACCCACCTGGCGGCGCGCTTCGAGCCGGTCATCGAGCTGCTGGGAGGCGTGTTTGGCGTCGACCAGTGTCAGGATCGAGTCCAGCAGGTACTGCTCGGCGATCTCGTCGTCCATGAAGAAGGTCTGGGCCACCGGGCCGGGGTCGGCCAGACCGGTGGTCTCGATCACGACCCGGTCGAATGTGAGCTCTCCCTTGCGGCGCTTGGCCGCCAGGTCGCTGAGCGTGGCGCGCAGGTCTTCTCGGATGGTGCAGCAGATGCACCCGTTGCTCATCTGGATCACCTGCTCTTCGGATTCGGCGACCAGGATGTCGTTGTCGATGTTTTCCTCGCCGAACTCGTTCTCGATCACGGCGATTTTCTGGCCATGGGCCTCTGTGAGCACTCGCTTCAGCAGCGTCGTCTTCCCGCTGCCGAGGAAACCGGTCAGGATGGTGGCAGGAATGAGGCCTTGTGACATGCGACACCTTCAATGATCAGGAGAGGCCGGCGAACGCTGGTGCTGCTGCAGCAACAGCCGACGCGGACGCAACAGCCGGGCAGCCGCCGCGCCGTGACGCGGTTGCAATGGCCGGGACCGGGGCGGCGCCGGAACTCGACAAAAACGACGAGTGTAGCGACGCCGTCAAGTCAAGGTGTGTCCGCCCGTGGATCGGTTGCCGGGGCTGGGGTATCCTTGCGTCTTCCCAACTCCGACGCATGCTTGTGTCCGACCCCCACCCGAGTCGTTCGCACCGCCCCGGCGACAAGCGCAGCCTTTTCGAACGCCTGGTCGAATTCATCTCTCCCGGGCCCGACTCGAAAGACGAACTGATCGAAACGCTGGCCGACGCGGAAGACCGCGAGCTGATCGAGCCGGAATCCCGGCTGATGCTCGAAGGGGTGCTGCGCATGGCCGACATGACCGCCGGCGACGTGATGGTCGCCGCCCCGCGCATGGACCTGCTCGACATCGATGCCCCCTACGAGGAACTGCTGGCCATCGTGATCGACACGGCTCACTCGAGGTTTCCGGTCTATGAAGACCAGCGCGACAACATCATCGGCATCCTGATGGCGAAGGACTTGTTGAAGCTGCAGCGTGCCCCCGAGTTGAACCTGCGGACGCTGCTGCGTCCAGCAGTTTTCGTGCCCGAATCCAAACGCCTGAACGAGTTGCTGCGCGATTTCCGCTCCAACCGCAATCATCTCGCCCTCGTGATCGATGAATTCGGCAAGACGGCCGGCCTGATCACCATCGAGGACGTGCTCGAGGAAATCGTCGGCGAGATCGAGGACGAATTCGATGACGACGACGCCCCGATCGGCATCTACACGCTGGCCGACGGCAGTCACCGCGTCGCCGGCGATGCCGACATCGAAGCCGTCAACACGTTCTTCGGGGTCGACCTGCCCGAAGACGATTTCGACACCATCGGCGGCCTGATCGCCCACGAGCTGGGCCATGTGCCGCGGCGCGGCGAGGTGGTCGAAAACGGCGGCCTGCGCTTCTCGGTCATGTTCACCCGGGCTGGCGCCGTGCGCTGGTTCAAGGTGACGCGGGCGGCGCCCCCACCGCCGTCGGCAGACCACTGATGCCGCTGTGGGCCGAGCTGCTGGTCGTCGCGGCCGGCGGATACGGGCACGCTGTCTCCTTCAGCAACACCTCGCTCTGGTGGCTGCAGTTGCTCGCGCTGGCGGTGCTCGCCTGGCGCGTGCAGCGTTGCCCCACCGCGGCCCGCGCGGCGGCGTGCGGCTGGGTCTTCGGCACGGCCTGGCTGGTGGGTGCCACCTGGTGGCTCTACATCAGCATGCACGACTACGGCCTGCTGCCGGCCCCGCTCGCGGCGGCCGCGGTGCTGCTGCTGGCGGCCTTTCTGTCGCTCTACCTGGCCGCGGCGATGGCGCTGTACCACCGTGTGGCAGCGGCCTCCAGGCTTTGGTCGGCGCCGTTGTTTGCCGCCGCCTGGCTGCTCGGCGAGCTGGCGCGGGGTTATCTCTTCACCGGCTTCCCCTGGGCCGCCTCGGGCTACGCCCACGTGGACGGCCCGCTCGCGACGCTCGCGCCCTGGGTGGGTGTCTACGGCATCGGTTTCGTGGCCGCCTGGCTCGCGGCGGCGCTCGGCGGCCTGACGAAAGCAAGCGCTCGCCCGCGCGCCTGGGCGCCACTGCTCTCGGCGCTGGGCCTGTGTGTCGCGGCCTCTGGGGTCAACCACGGTTTCACCGTGCCGACCGGCAAGCTCACGGTCGCCCTGCTGCAAGGCAATGTGCCGCAGGACGAGAAGTTCTCGCAAAACGGGCTGGCGCAGGCGTTGCAGTGGTATGCCGACGAGCTGGAAGCCGCGACCGCCGATCTGGTCATCACCCCCGAAACCGCCATTCCCCTGCTGCCGCAACAGTTGCCGGCCGACTACTGGCAAGGGCGGCTGCAGCACTTCGTCAAGACCGAGACGGCGGCGCTGGTCGGCATTCCGCTGGGCGATTTCGAGACCGGCTACACCAACTCGGTGCTCGGGCTGGCCCGGGCCCGCGCGGAGCCCTACCGCTACGACAAGCACCACCTGGTGCCGTTCGGCGAATTCATCCCGCTCGGCTTCCGCTGGTTCGTCAACCTGATGAACATGCCGCTGGGCGACTTCAGCCGAGGCTCTCGCAACCCGCCGTCGTTTCCGGTCCAGGGCGAGCGGGTGGCGCCCAACATCTGCTACGAAGACCTGTTCGGCGAGGAACTGGCGGTGCGCTTCGGCCAACTGGAACAGGCGCCCACCATCTTCGCCAACATCAGCAACATCGCCTGGTTCGGCAACACCGTGGCGGTCTACCAGCATTTGCAGATCTCGCGTATGCGGGCGCTCGAGTTCCAGATTCCGATGCTGCGCGCCACCAACACCGGGGCCACCGCCATCATTGACCACACCGGGCGGGTCACCCAGGAGCTCAAGCCCTTCACGCGCGGGGTGCTGACCGGGCCGGTGCAGGGCCGCACCGGCCTGACGCCGTTTGCGCGCTGGGCCTCGGCGGCCGGCCTGTGGCCGCTGCTCGTGCTCGGGCTGGCGCTGCTCGGGGCGGCGTTCGTGTGGCGCCGGCGCGCCGCCTGACGCCCGAGACCGCCTTGCGGCGGCTTCACCAATAGAATCGGGCGTTTGGCCCTGCCGCCGGGCAAGGCCTTCCCGACTCACCACACCACACGACATGCTGACTTTCCAGCAAATCATCCTGCGCCTGCAGGAGTACTGGGACCGCCAAGGCTGCGCCTTGCTGCAGCCCTACGACATGGAAGTGGGCGCCGGCACCAGCCACACCGCCACCTTCTTGCGCGCCATCGGCCCGGAGCCGTGGCGGGCCGCCTATGTGCAGCCGAGCCGCCGGCCCAAGGACGGGCGCTACGGCGAGAACCCGAACCGGCTGCAACACTATTACCAGTACCAGGTGGTGTTGAAGCCGGCGCCGGCCAACATCCTCGAGCTGTACCTCGGCTCGCTGCAGGCGCTCGGTTTCGACCTCAAGCAAAACGACATCCGCTTCGTCGAAGACGACTGGGAAAACCCGACGCTGGGCGCCTGGGGCCTGGGCTGGGAGGTCTGGCTCAACGGCATGGAGGTGACCCAGTTCACCTACTTCCAGCAGGTCGGCGGCATCGACTGCAAACCCCTGACGGGCGAGATCACCTACGGTCTGGAACGCCTGGCGATGTATTTGCAGGGTGTCGAGAACGTCTACGACCTGAAGTGGACCGAAGGCCTGAGCTACGGTGACGTCTACCACCAGAACGAGGTCGAGCAATCGACCTACAACTTCGAGCACAGCGACGTCGACTTCCTGCTGGGCGCCTTCGGCGCCTACGAAAAGCAGGCCCAGCACCTGATGCAGCAGCAGCTCGCGCTGCCGGCCTACGAACAGGTGCTGAAAGCCGCACACACCTTCAACCTGCTCGACGCCCGCGGTGCCATCAGCGTGACCGAGCGGGCCGCCTACATCGGCCGCATCCGCAACCTGGCGCGCAGCGTGGCGCAGAGCTACTACGACAGCCGCGAACGGCTGGGTTTCCCGATGGCGCCGCGCGAGTGGGTCGCGCAACTGCCGGCGAAGAAGGCAGACTGACCATGACAGACACCAACAACCTGCTCGTCGAACTGTTCGTCGAAGAGCTGCCGCCCAAGGCCCTGAAAAAGCTCGGCGAGGCCTTCGCCGGCGCGCTGGCCGACGGGCTCAAGGCCCAGGGTCTGGCCGGCAGCGACAGCACCGTCACGCCCTACGCCTCGCCGCGCCGCCTCGCCGCCCACATCACCGCGGTGCTGGCCCGCGCCGCCGACAAGCCGGTGCAGCAGAAGCTGATGCCGGTCGCGGTGGCGCTCGATGCGCAAGGCGCGCCGACGCCGGCACTGCTGAAGAAGCTGGCCGCGCTGGGAGCCGACGCCTCGGTGGTACCGAGCCTCAAGCGCGCCGTCGACGGCAAGGCCGAAGCCCTGTTCCTCGACAGCGTGCAAAAGGGCGCCAGCCTGGCCGAAGGGCTGCAGAAGGCGCTCGAGGACGCGTTGGCGCGCTTGCCCATCCCCAAGGTCATGACCTACCAGCTGGGTGACGGCTGGAGCAGCGTCAACTTCGTGCGCCCGGCGCATGGGCTGGTGGCGCTGCACGGCGCGGACGTGGTGCCGGTGTCGGTGCTCGGCCTGCAGTCCGGGCGCAACACCGAAGGCCACCGTTTCGAAGCCAGCGTCAGCCCGGTGGTGCTGGAGCACGCCGACCGCTATGCGGCCCAGCTCGAAACCGGCGGCGCGGTGATCGCGAGCTTCGCGGCGCGCCGGGGCGAGATCGAGCGGCAGCTCGCGGCGGCCGCCGAGGCGGTCGGCGGCGGCGTGCGGCCGATCGACGACGATGCGCTGCTCGACGAGGTGACGGCGCTGGTCGAGCGGCCCAACGTGCTGGTCGGCCAGTTCGAGCGCGAGTTCCTCGACGTGCCGCAGGAATGCCTGATCCTGACGATGAAGGCCAACCAGAAGTACTTCCCGCTGCTCGACGCCGCCGGCAAGCTGACCCACCGCTTCCTGCTGGTCAGCAACATCCGCCCGGACGATCCGTCGGCGGTGGTGGGCGGCAACGAGCGGGTGGTGCGCCCGCGGCTGGCCGACGCGAAGTTCTTCTACGACCAAGACCGCAAGAAAACGCTGGTCTCGCGCATCCCCGGCCTGGCCAAGGTGGTCTACCACGGCAAGCTGGGCACGCAAGGCGAGCGCGTCGACCGTGTCTCAGCGATTGCCCGCGCCATCGGCGAACGGCTCGGCGGCGAGGTGCTGGCGACGCGCGCCGAACAGGCGGCGATGCTGTCCAAGGCCGACCTGCTCACCGACATGGTGGGCGAGTTCCCCGAGCTGCAGGGCATCATGGGCGGCTATTACGCCCGCCACGACGGCCTCGACGACGAGGTGGCCGCGGCCATCGAAGACCACTACAAACCCCGCTTCGCCGGTGACGAACTGCCGCGCCACCAGATCGGCGTGGTGGTGGCGCTGGCCGACAAGCTGGAAACTTTGGTCGGCCTGTTCGGCATCGGCCAGCTACCCAGCGGCGACAAAGACCCGTTCGCGCTGCGCCGCCATGCGCTCGGCGTGATCCGTTTGCTGAGCGAAAAGCAGCTGCCGCTCGCGCTCGACGCGCTGCTGACGCTGGCCGTCCAGCCGTTCGGCGACAAGCTGACCCATCCCGTCGCGCCGCTGTCCGACTTCATCTATGAGCGGCTCAGCGGCAGCCTGCGCGAGCAGGGCTACACCGCCCAGGAAGTCGACGCCGTGCTGGCCCTGCGCCCGCCCCACCTGGCCGACGTGCCCAAGCGCCTGCAGGCGGTGCGCGCCTTCGCCTCGCTGCCCGAGGCCGCCAGTCTTGCGGCCGCCAACAAGCGGGTCGGCAACATCCTCAAGAAGGCCGACGCAGTGGTGGTGCCGCAGGTCGACACGAGTTTGCTGCGCGAGGCCGCCGAGGGCGCGCTGCACGAGGCCTTGCAAGGCGTGCGGCCGGCCGCCGATGCGGCCTTCGAGCGTGGCGACTACGCCACCTCGCTGCAGACGCTGGCCGCGCTCAAGACGCCGGTCGACGCCTTCTTCGACGACGTGATGGTGAACGCGGAGGACGCCGCACTGCGGGCCAATCGGCTCGGCCTGCTGGCACTGCTGCATGTGGCGATGAACCGCGTCGCCGACCTGTCCAAACTCGCCGTATAGCACCCTGGGAGACCGACGTGGAACGCGCGATGAAGCTGGTGGTGTTGGGCCGCGACGGCGTCATCAACCGTTTCCGCGAGGAGCATGTGGCCTCGCCGAACGAATGGGAGCCGCTGCCCGGCGCGCTCGAAGCGGTGGCGCGCCTCAACCATGCCGGCTGGCATGTGGTGGTCGCCACCAACCAGCCCGGGCTGGGCACCGGCCTGCTGGACATGGCCGGCCTGAACTCGGTGCACCAGCACATGAACCAATCGCTGGCGCGCCATGGCGGCCGGGTCGACGCCATCTTCATCTGCCCCCACACCGCCAGCGACCTGTGCGACTGCCGCAAGCCGGCGCCGGGCCTGCTGCTGAAGATCGGCGAGCGCTTCGGCGTCAGCTTGCACGAGGTGGTGGTGGTGGGCGACACCGTGCGCGACTTGCAGGCGGCGCAGGCCGCGGGCTGCGAGCCGCACCTGGTGCGTAGCGGTCGAAGTGGCCACCTCAGCGCCGACGAGGCCGAGGCGCTGGCGGCGCAGGTGCCCGGCAGCCTGGTGCACGCGGATCTCGACGCCTTCACCTCCTATCTCGTCAAGCGCAGCCGTGTGCGCGACGGCACCGGCCGCGCCGGCTACACCGATCCGAAGTGATGCTTTCGACGCCGGCCCCGCTGCGGCGTCCGCTGTGTGATCCCTCCGTATGAAACTCGTGATACTCGACCGCGACGGCACCCTCAACGAGGACCGCGACGACTTCGTCAAGTCGCCTGACGAATGGGTGCCCATTCCCGGCGCGCTGGAGGCCGCGGCGCGACTGTTCCACGCCGGCTGGCACCTGGTGGTCGCAACCAACCAGTCCGGCCTGGCACGGGGCCTGTTCGACATGGCCACACTGAACGCCATGCATGCCAAGATGAACGCGCTGTTCGCGCCGCTCGGGGCGCGCATCGACGCGGTGTTCTTCTGCCCGCATGGCCCCGAAGACGATTGCGACTGCCGCAAGCCCCGCCCGGGACTGTTCCGCCAGATTGCCGAGCACTACCGCCTCGACCTGCACGGCGTGCCGATGGTGGGCGACACCTTGCGCGACCTGCAGGCCGGCGCCGTGCTCGGGTGCGAGCCGCACCTGGTGCTCACCGGCAAGGCCGCGCGCCTCGACGCGCAAGGCCTGGCCGAAATCGTCCAACGTGTGCCCGGCACCGCCGTGCATGCGAGTCTCGACGCCTTTGCCGACACCCTGATCGGGCGCACCGCGTCCGCCACTTCCCAGGCCCCCGGAGGCCCGACCTGATGCTGTCTTTGCTGCGTTCCCTGCTCTATGCCCTGTGGCTGACCGTGACCGTGATCCCCTGGGCCCTGGCCGTGCTGCTGGTGTCGATTTTCCGCCGTGGCAACCCGCTCTACTGGATGTGTGCCGGCTGGCTCGGCGTGGCCATCTACGGCGCGCGCTGGATCTGCGGCATCCGTTGGCGCGTGCAGGGCATGGAGCACCTGCCCGACGGGCCTGCCATCCTGCTGTCCAAGCACCAATCGGCGTGGGAGACGTTTGCCTTCCCGGTCCTGATGCCGCGACCGCTGAGCTATGTGTTCAAGCGCGAACTGCTCTACGTGCCCTTCTTCGGCTGGGCCATCGGCCGGCTCGACATGGTGCATATCGACCGCAGCAAGCGGGCCGAGGCCTGGAACAAGGTGGCCGACCAGGGCCGCCGGTTCCTGGACCAAGGCAACTGGGTGATCATGTTCCCCGAGGGCACGCGCATCGCACGCGGCCAACAAGGCAGCTACAAGAGTGGCGGCACCCGGCTGGCCATCACGGTGGGTGTGCCGGTGGTGCCGATCGCCGTGACCTCGGCGCGTTGCTGGCCCAAGCGCATGCTGCTCAAGCGCCCCGGCGTGGTCGACGTGTCGATCGGCCGGCCCATCGCCACGGTGGGACGAACGGCCGATGACGTGATGCGTGAAGTCGAGACCTGGATCGAAACCGAGATGCGCCGGCTCGATCCCGAGGCCTATGCGCAACCGGTCCCCCCAGCGGCCGCGGCCAGCGTCCAGCCGCCACGTTGAGCCCTCGGCCCGGGCCCTATACTTGCGGCCCATGGCACGCAGGGCAAGCGATCTTCAATCTCCGCAGCTGACGCTGCCCTTCTTCACCAGCGAGCCGCCGGCACGCCGGGGAGGGCGCAAGCTGCCGGAGCGGGCCTCTGCCGAGCCGCTCGCACCAGCCACCACTGCAGCGCCTGTCCCGGCGCCGCCCTCCGGCCCGCCGATCTTCCGCCATCCTCGCGCCAACCGCGAGGTCCTGCTCGGCGAGCACCTGATCGGCTACGAACTCAAGCGTGCCAAGCGGCGCTCGATCGGCTTCGTCGTCAGCACCGAAGGCCTCAGCGTCAGCGCGCCGCGATGGGTGGCGGGCAGCGAGATCGAGTCGGCCCTGCACGACAAGGGCAGCTGGATTTTGCGCAAGCTGGCCGAGCAGGCCGACCGCAACAAGCGGCTGCAGCAGTCGCGCGTCGAATGGTGCGATGGCACGTCCTTGCCCTTTCTCGGCGAGACCGTGATCGTGGTGCTCGACCCGCGCGCCACCGGCGCCGTGCTCAACAGCGATGCCGACGCCTTGCCGGGCGTGCCGCGTCTGGCCCTGCATGTCGGGCTGCCTCAGCACGCCAGCCCGGAGCAGATCCGCGACGCGGTGCAGAGCTGGCTGCAGCGCCAGGCGCGCCGGGTGTTCGAAGAACGCTGCGCGCACTTCGCCGAGCGGCTGGGCGTGCGGTATCAGCGGCTGTCCTTGTCGTCGGCACAAACGCGCTGGGGCAGCGCGTCGGTCGACGGCTCGATCCGGCTCAACTGGCGCTTGATCCACTTCGCCTTGCCGACCATCGACTACGTGGTCGCGCACGAACTGGCCCATCTGCGCGAGATGAACCACAGCCCGCGCTTCTGGGACGTGGTCCGTTCGGTGATGCCCGACTACGAGCAGGTGCGCGGCACGTTGAAAGAGACGGTCCTGCCCGTGCTCGACTAGGCGCGCGAGGCCAGCATCACCCCCGCCACCGCGACGGCACCGCCGACCAGCATGCTGGGCAGCAGCGGCTCACCCAGCAGCGCGAAGCCGAGGGCCGCGCCGAACACCGGCACGAGGTTGTTGAACACCACCGTGCGGGCGGCGCCTAGCCGCTGCACACCTTGCGAATACCAGACGAAGGCCAGCGCGGTGCCGAACACGCCGAGATAGCCGGCGGCCAGCGCCACGTCGAGGTTGAACATCTCGGCCCGCAGTTGCGGCCACTCGAAGCCTGCGGTCGTGGCCAACAGCAAGGTGCCCCACAAGGACGCGTAGGTGGTGGCGGCCAACGGCGTCAGCCCCTTCAGCGCGACGCGGCCGATCAGCGTGTAGGCGGCCCAGCTGCACACCCCCCCGAACATCAGCCACTCGCCCCGGCCCACCGACTGGCCGAGCGCGGCCGTCACGTCGCCGCGCGACACCACGATCCACACCCCCGCCAGCGCCAAGGCGACACCGCACCAGCGGCGTGCCGACAATCGCTCGTGCAGCAGCAAGGCCGCCGCGGCGATGGTCACCGCCGGGTTGAGCGCGATGATCAGCGAGGTGCGGCTGGCGGGCAGGTGGGCGAGCGCGCCGAGGAAAAACAGGTTGTAGGTGTAGATGCCCGTGGCGCCGAGCGCGAAGGTGACCACGACCTGCCGGCGCGTCAGCCGTGGCAGCCCGCCTTCCAGCCACCAGGCGCCGAGCAGCAGCGCCACGCAGGCCACCAGGTAGCGCATCAGCGAGGCGGTGGCCGGCGGCATTTGCAGTGCGAGGATGCGGCCGGCGATGAAGGTGCCGCCCCAGATCGCCGGCACGGCGACCAGCCGGGCGTAGAGCGTCCAGAGGGCGGTGGAGGCGGGGGGAGCGGTGAGCACGGCACTCATTGGGTTACCTCCGTGCTGCGCACTGCGGTGCGAGCGCCTTCGGACGGCCGAGCGGCACTCATCGGGTCTCCTCCCAGGCGTAGTCCATCTGGCGCGCCGTGGCGCGGGCCAACCCGGGCGAGGCCAGCCGGGCGACGAGGTGCAAACTCATGTCCAGCCCGGCCGAAATGCCGGCCGACGTCACCAGCGAACCGTGATCGACATAACGCACGTCATCGACCACCTGCGCCGCGCCCAGCTCCTCGCGCAGCGCCGCCACGTCTTCCCAGTGCGTCGTCACGGTACGACCCGCCAGCACGCCGGCCCTCGCCAGCAAGAACGCGCCGGTGCACACCGAGGCGACCAGCTGCGCCGTGCGGCTGCGTTGCGCGATCCAGTCGATCACGTCGGCACGCTGCAACTCGGCATCGACGACACCACCGGGCACCAGCAGCACGTCGAACGCCGGCGCGGTGGCGAGGGTGTGACGGGCCTGCACCGCCAGGCCAGCGCGGGCCAGAACGGGCCGCGTGTCGCGCGCAACGGTGTGCACTTCGAACGGCGGCTCGGTGCCGGGGTGCTGACGCAGGTGCACACGTGTCGCGGTCGAGAAGACCTCGAAGGGGCCGGCGAAATCGAGCACTTCGACCTCGTCGAAGAGGAACAAACCGATCTGGAGGGTCATGGGGGAAGGCGATCCGAAGGGCCGGCCGCCACGTTGGCCACCGGTGTGAAGATGAGTGTATGCTCGTGCTCATTCATAGTGAAATGAGCAAATGCTCATGCACCAGGCGGCCTGCGGGCCGTCCCTTACCGCAGCGTCGCAGATGACCTTCACACAGCTCCAGGTGTTCGCCACCTTGGCCGAAGCCCGCAATTTCTCACGCGCGGCCACGCTGCTCGGCATCACCCAGTCGGCCGTCAGCCATGCGCTGCGGGGCCTGGAACGCGAACTGGGCGTGAGCCTGTTTTCGCGCGACCGCCTGCAGCCCGAGTTGACGGCTGCTGGCCGGCGTCTGTTGGCGCGCGCGCACGAGATCGGCGCCTTGCACGAAGCCTTGATCCAGGAAGCGAAAGACGCGCGCGGGCTGAACGAGGGAGTGCTGCGCATCGGCTCCTTCGGCTTCACGTCCAGCCTGCGCATCCTGCCCGACCTGCTGGTCGGCTTTCAGGCCCGGCACCCCGGCATCGAGGTCTACATCGACGAAGACGACGACGAGACGGTGGTGCGCTGGCTGGCCGAGCGGCGGGTCGAGATCGGGTTTGTCGTGTTGCCCGACGAGCGCTTCGAAACCCTGGCGCTGGTCGAGGACGAGTTCGTGGTGCTGGTGCCCGAGGGTCATCCGTTGGCCACCCAAGCCACCGTGTCGGCGGCCGACCTCGATGGCCAGCCCTTTGTGATGACCGAGGCCGGCTGTGCCGAGCTGATCCAGGCGCTGCTCGACGCGGCCGGCGCGCGGCCCCGCATCCTCTATCGGTTTCCGCAGCTGTTGTCGATCCTCGGGTTCGTCGCGCGCGGGCTGGCCATCTCGGTCGCCGCACGGCTGGCCCTGCCCGACGATCACCCCGGCATCGTCTATCGCAGCCTCACGCCGCGCGCACCTCGGCGGGTGGGCCTGGCAGTGCGGGACAGCGCCCAGCTGTCGCCCGCCGCGCGGGCCTTCGTCGAACTGGCGCGCGAGATGTATGGGCGCCGCACCGGGCGGCGGTTGGAGCCGCTGGTGCAGGGCTGAGGTCTGTGCCGGGGGGGGCCGGGCTCAGGCTGGCACGAAGCGGTGCACGCCCTCGGCGTCGGTCACGCGCCGCAGCTCGCCGCCGATCCACAAGGCGTGCAAGTGAGCAATCGCCTCGCCGATCGCAAAAGTGGTCTGGTGCAGGTCGAGCTTGCGCTTGAACATCACCGGCAGCAGGTCGGCAGCCGAGCAGGGCGATTGCGCGCAGGCCTGGCGCACCTCGGCAAAACGCTCGTCGTGGTGCGTCAGCAGCTGCTGCACCCGTTCATGCAGGCCACGGAAGGGGCGCCCGTGCGCGGGCAGCACCAGCGTGTCGTGGTGCAGCGGCTCGAGCGCGCGCAGCGAGCGCAAATACAGCGGCAGCGGGTTGCCCTCGGGCTCGACGTCGAACACGCTGACATTGGTCGAGATGCGCGGCAGCAGCATGTCGCCGGAGATCAGCACCTTCAGCTCGTCGCAATAGAGCGACATGTGCTCGGGCGCATGGCCATAGCCGGCGATACAACGCCATCCGTGTGCGCCGATGCGCAGCTCCAGCCCGTCCATCAGGCGGCGGAATTGCGTCGGCACCTGCGGCACCATCGTCGCGTAGTAGTTCGAGCGCGCCCGCACCTTGCCGATCGACTCGGCGTCGTTCAGGCCATGGCTGGCGAAGAAGCGGGCTGCGGCGTCGCCGCCGTAGCCGGTGGTGCTTTGGCTCGCGATACGTGCGGCGTTGAAGTCGGTGGCGCTGATCCACAGCCGGCAGCCCCAACGTTCGGTGAGCCAGTGTGCGAGGCCGATATGGTCGGGATGCATGTGCGTGACGATCACGCGCAGCACCGGCAGGCCGTCGAGTTCGTGCTCGAACACGCGCTCCCAGGCCTCACGCGTGGCGTCGTTGGTGATGCCGCAGTCGACGATGGTCCAGCCTTGTACCGCGCCGTCCGGGCCGTCGGCCTGGTCGCGCAGCAGCCACAGATTGATGTGGTCGAGCGCGAACGGCAGCCCCATGCGCAACCAGCGCACGCCAGGGGCGACTTCGATCGTGTGACCCGGCTCGGGCAGGCGGTCGCCCAGCGGGTATTCCAAACGTTGTTCCAGAGCGTTCATTGGCTACACTTTACGTAAACGTCAATCCAGTATAGGGAACCATGGCTGCTTCTGCTGTCACCGCGGCGTCCACCACGACCGCCACCTACACCATCAGCGAGCTGGCCCGTGAGTTCGACCTGACCACGCGAGCCATTCGCTTCTATGAAGACTGTGGCCTGCTCAGCCCCGGCCGCAGCGGGCCCAGCGGCCGCAGCCGCATCTACACCGCGCGCGACCGCACCCGGTTGAAGCTGACCCTGCGCGGCAAGCGGCTCGGGCTCAGCCTGGCCGAGATCAAGGAACTGGTCGACATGTACGAGTCGCCGCGCGACACGGTGCCGCAGCTGAAGAAGTTTCTCACGGTGCTGGCCACCCATCGCGAGCAGCTCGAACAGCAGATGGCCGACCTGCAGGTGACGCTGGACGAGGTGCGGGCCCACGAGCGCGACACGCGCCGCCTGCTCGGGGAAAGCGAGAAGAAGAAAAAGGTCTGAGGCGGCCGCGGAATCCGTAGAATTGACGTTTACGTCAACGTCAATTGCGCGCCGCCGCAGAGGCCCGGCCATCCGCCCGGCCCTGGCGCTGCGGCCTGTTCCCTGAGAGGCCTACATGCAACTGCCCGGACTCAACTTCCAGCTCGGCGAGGACATCGACGCGCTGCGCGACGCGGTGCGCACTTTCGCCGAGGCCGAGATCGCACCGCGTGCGGCCGAGATCGACCGCAGCGACCAGTTCCCGATGGACCTGTGGCGCAAGATGGGCGAGGTCGGCGTGCTCGGCATCACGGTCGAAGAGACCTATGGCGGCGCCGCGATGGGCTACCTGGCCCACATGATTGCGATGGAGGAAATCAGCCGCGCCTCGGCCTCGGTGGGCCTGAGCTACGGCGCGCATTCGAATCTGTGCGTCAACCAGATCCGCCGCAACGGCAACGAGGCGCAAAAGCGCCGCTACCTGCCCAAGCTGATCAGCGGTGAGCATGTCGGCGCGCTGGCGATGAGCGAGCCGGGCGCCGGCTCGGACGTGGTCAGCATGAAGCTGCGCGCCGAAGACAAGGGCGGCTACTACCTGCTCAACGGCAGCAAGATGTGGATCACCAACGGCCCCGACGCCGACACCCTGGTGGTCTACGCCAAGACCGAGCCCGAACTGAACGCGCAAGGTATCACCGCCTTTCTGATCGAGAAGGGCATGCGCGGCTTCTCGGTGGCGCAAAAGCTCGACAAGCTCGGCATGCGCGGCTCGCACACCGGCGAGTTGGTGTTCGAGAACGTCGAGGTGCCGGCCGACAACGTGCTGGGGCAGGTCAACGGCGGCGCCAAGGTGTTGATGAGCGGGCTGGACTACGAGCGGGCGGTGCTGGCGGCCGGGCCGATCGGCATCATGCAGGCGGTGATGGACAACGTCGTGCCCTACATCCACGACCGGCGCCAGTTCGGCCGCAGCATCGGCGAGTTCCAGCTGGTGCAGGGCAAGGTGGCCGACATGTACACCGTGCTGCAGGCGGCGCGGGCCTTCTGCTACACGGTTGGCAAAAACCTCGACAGCCTGGGCAGCGAACATGTGCGGCAGGTGCGCAAGGACTGCGCCGCGGTGATCCTGTGGTGTGCCGAAAAAGCCACCTGGATGGCCGGCGAGGGGGTGCAGATCTTCGGCGGCAACGGCTACATCAACGACTATCCGTTGGGCCGGCTGTGGCGCGACGCCAAGCTCTACGAGATCGGCGCGGGCACCAGCGAGATCCGGCGCATGCTGATCGGGCGCGAGCTGTACAGCGAGACGGCCTGAGGAAAGGCGGGGCGCGGCCGGCCGTCCCCCCGCCCGTCCCCGGCTTGAAACCGCGCCGAGGGCGCCCGTGCGTACACTTCGCACTGCGAAAAACGGGCACGCCATGACCACACCACTTCAAGACCTCTTCGACAACAACCGAGCCTGGGCCCGCAACATCGAGCAGCGCTCGCCCGGCTTCTTTTCCCGCCTGACCGGTCAGCAGGAGCCGCAATACCTGTGGATCGGCTGCGCCGACAGCCGGGTGCCGGCCAATGAAATCGTCGGGTTGATGCCCGGCGAGCTGTTCGTGCACCGCAACGTCGCCAACGTCGTGGTGCACTCCGATCTCAACTGTTTGTCCGTGATGCAGTTCGCGATCGACCTGCTCAAGGTCAAGCACATCATGGTGGTCGGCCACTACGGCTGCAGCGGCGTCAAGGCGGCGCTGCAGCACACCCGCGTCGGCCTGGCCGACAACTGGCTACGACATGTGCAGGACGTCTGCAACCGCCACCAGGCGTGGCTCGATACGCTGGCCGACGAGACCCAGCGCCACAACGCGCTGTGCGAGCTGAACGTGCTCGAGCAGGCCCTCAACGTGTGCCAGACCACCGTGGTGCGCGACGCCTGGCAACGCGGCCAACAGGTGGTGGTGCACGGCTGGGTCTACGGCGTGCACAACGGCCTGCTGCAAGACCTGCGCATGGTCGTGAACTCGCCCGACGCGCTGCATCCCGCCTACGACGAAGCCCTGGCCAAACTGCGGGAGCGCTACGACCGTCAAGACGTCTCGATGGTGCGTTGATGTTTCCGCAGCTCCTCAACGACAGTCGCGCCTTCGAGATCGCCAAGGCCTTGCTCGAAGGCTTCAACCGCCACTATCGGCTGTTCCGCGAAGCGAGCGCCGCTGCCAAGCAGCGTTTCGAGGCGGCCGACTGGCACGGTCAACAGCGCGCACAGCGCGAGCGGATCGTCTTCTACGACAAGCGCGTCGACGAAGCGGCCGAGCGACTGCAGAGCGAGTTCCAGGCGCACCGGCTGCCGATGGACGTGTGGCAGCAAGTCAAGCTGCACTACATCGGGCTGCTGACCAACCATCTGCAGCCCGAGCTGGCCGAGACCTTCTTCAACTCGGTCACCACCAAGATCCTGCACCGCAGCTACTTCCACAACACCTTCATCTTCGTCCGGCCCGCCATCTCGACCGAGTACATCGAGAACGAGGAACCGGGCTCGCAGCCCACCTACCGCGCCTACTACCCCAACAAGGACACGATGCGCGAGGAGCTGCACCGCATCGTCACCAACTTCCAGCTGCAATGCGAGTTCGACGACCTGTCGCGTGACGTCGACAACATTTTGCGCGCGGTCGCCCATCATTTCGGCGAGATCCGCTTCCGCGCCAATTTCCAGATCCAGGTGCTCAGCTCGCTGTTCTTCCGCAACAAGGGCGCCTACATCGTCGGCAAGATCATCAACGGCTTTCGCGAGACGCCGTTCGCGCTGCCCATCCTGCACAACAGCAAGGGCCGGCTCTACATCGACGCGGCGCTGTTCGGCGAAGACGAGATGCAGATGCTGTTCAGCTTCGCACGCGCCTATTTCCTGGTCGACATGGAGATCCCGGCGGCGTATGTGCACTTCCTGCGCTCGCTGATGCCGCGCAAGCCGCGCTCGGAGATCTACAACGCGCTGGGCCTGCACAAGCAGGGCAAGAACCTGTTCTACCGCGACTTCTTGTTCCACCTGCGCCATTCGAGCGACAAGTTCCGCATCGCGCCGGGCATCAAGGGCATGGTGATGCTGGTGTTCGACCTGCCGTCCTTCCCCTATGTGTTCAAGGTCATCAAGGACTTCTTCCCGCCCCAGAAGGACACCACGCGCGAGCTGATCAAGAGCAAATACCTGCTGGTCAAGTCGCACGACCGGGTTGGGCGGATGGCCGACACGCTGGAGTATTCCAACGTCGCCTTCCCACGCGCGCGTTTCGAAGAAGAGCTGATCGCCGAGCTGAAGCATTTCTGCCCCAGCCTGATCGAGGAAGACCAGAACGACCTGGTCATCAAACACCTCTACATCGAGCGGCGCATGATCCCGCTCAACATCTACCTGGCCGAGGGCACGCCCGAGCAGATCGAGCATGGCGTGATCGAGTACGGCAACGCCATCAAGGACCTGGTGGCCGCCAACATCTTCCCGGGTGACATGCTGTGGAAGAACTTCGGCGTCACGCGCAACGGCAAGGTGGTGTTCTACGACTACGACGAGATCGAATACCTGACCGACTGCAATTTCCGCAAGGTGCCCGAGGCACGGACCGAGGAAGAAGAGCTGTCAGGCGAGATCTGGTATCACGTCGGTCCCAAGGACGTGTTCCCCGAGACCTTCCAGCCCTTTCTGCTCGGCAACGACCGGGTGCGCGAGGTGTTCATGCGCCACCATGCCGACCTGCTCGACCCGGCCTTCTGGCAAGGCCACAAGCAACGCATCCTGGCCGGCCACGTCCACGACGTGTTCCCCTACGATGTCCAGAAGCGCTTCACGCGCGTGCGTCATGGCCGCCCTCACAACGGCAGCGGCAGCAACGGTCTGCTGGTGGGAGACGACGGCGTGCCGGAGACCGACGGTGCGCCTAGCACCTCGGCCGAGGCGTGAGGGGCATGCCGCCGCTGTGTGTGCGATGCAGGCCACAACCGTTCCGATTTTTACTTGCGCTTAAAAGGAGATGACCATGTCTGATGCTATCGTTATTGCGTCGGCGACCCGCACCCCGATGGGCGGCCTGCTCGGTGACCTGTCCGGCCTTGCGGCCTGGGAACTGGGAGCGGTCGCGATCCGTGCCGCCATCGAGCGCGCCGGCGTGCCGGGCGACGCGGTCAACGAAGTGCTGATGGGCAACTGCCTGATGGCGGGCCAGGGTCAAGCGCCGGCGCGTCAGGCGGCGCTCAAGGCGGGGTTGCCACAATCCGCCGGCGCGGTGACGCTGTCCAAGATGTGCG
This sequence comes from Caldimonas brevitalea, assembly GCF_001017435.1. Taxonomy (NCBI): domain Bacteria; kingdom Pseudomonadati; phylum Pseudomonadota; class Betaproteobacteria; order Burkholderiales; family Sphaerotilaceae; genus Caldimonas; species Caldimonas brevitalea. The sequence continues at coordinate 5,522,613 of NZ_CP011371.1, read as the reverse complement.
GCTCCGGCATGCGCGCGCTGATGTTCGCGCACGACATGCTGGCCGTGGGCAGTGCCGACGTGATGGTCGCCGGCGGCATGGAAAGCATGAGCAACGCACCGCACCTGTCCTTCGTGCGCAAGGGGGTGAAGTACGGTGCCACGCCCTTCTACGATCACATGGCGATCGACGGCCTGGAAGACGCTTACGAGCGCGGCAAGGCCATGGGCGTGTTTGCCGAAAACTGCGTCTCGAAGTACGCCTTCAGCCGGGAGGCGCAAGACCAGTTCGCGATTGCGTCGACCGAGCGGGCCCTGAAGGCCAACCAGGACGGCAGCTTCGAATGGGAAATGGCGCCGGTGGCCTTGGCCGGCAAAGGTGGCGAGGTGCAGGTGACGCGTGACGAGCAGCCCTTCAAGGCCAAGCTCGACAAAATCCCTGGCCTGAAGCCTGCTTTCAAGAAAGACGGCAGCATCACCGCCGCGACCTCGTCGAGCATTTCCGACGGCGCCGCGGCGTTGGTGCTGATGCGAGAGTCGACCGCCCGCAGCATGGGCGTCACGCCGCTGGCCCGCGTCGTGGCGCACGCCGTTCATGCACAGGCGCCCGAGTGGTTCACGACGGCACCGGTGGGGGCGATCGACAAGGTGTTGAAAAAGGCCGGCTGGTCCGCTGCGGACGTCGATCTCTGGGAGATCAACGAGGCCTTCGCCGCAGTGACCATGGCCGCGATGGCCGAGCACAAATTGCCGCACCAGAAGGTAAATATTCATGGCGGCGCCTGTGCGCTGGGGCACCCAATTGGTGCCAGCGGCGCACGTATCGTCGTGACCCTGCTGGGGGCGTTGCGCAAGCTCGGCCAGAAAAAGGGAGTGGCCGCGCTGTGCATCGGCGGCGGCGAGGCCACGGCGATGGCTTTGGAACTCTATTGAGTTCATCAGGGTGGCGGCACTGGGCCGGTGTCGCCGCCGTATTGGGAGGAAACTTTGAGCGCAGTCGCTGAAAACGAGATCGTCAGACTAGGCGAAACGTTTGGCAAAACCATCCTGTTCACGGTGCAAGACATCGCGGCTTTCGCCGCGGCATGCCAGGACAGCAACCCCTTGCACCGCGACGAGGCCGAAGCGGGCCAGTCGAGGTTCGGCGAGGTGATCGCCAGCGGTCCGCATACGGCATCGATGCTGATGGGCCTGGCCGCGAGCCACTTTTCGCGCCGCAACGACGGCATCAAGCGGCAGATGGTGTGTTTGAATTTCAACTTCGCCTACAAGGCGCCGGTGTACGCCAACGAGGACATCACCATGCACTGGGTGGTCTCGTCGGTCGAGTGGAACCGCAAGCTGGAGGGCTATGTCGTGCTGGTCGACGGTGCCGCGAGCACCCAGCGCTCCGGCGTCGCGGTCGTCGGCCGCGGCACCTTGCTGGTGAAGGAAGTGGCATGAGCGTTGCGCGAGCGTCCGGAGACGCTCGCACCGCGGTGCGTCGCACGGAGGTTGTTCAATGACGGTCCTGGTCGTGGGTGCATCGCGCGGCATCGGTCACGAATTCGCGCGCCAATGGCGCGCCGAAGGCGCCCGGGTGGTGGCCACGGCGCGCGACGAAGCTGGGCTGGCGCGCTTGCGTGAGCTCGGTTGTGAGGCCCTGCCGCTCGACGTGACCGACGCGGCGAGTGTCGCGGGCCTCGGCTGGCGTCTCGACGGCGAGCGCTTCGCGACGGTGGTGGTCAACGCCGGCGTGTACGGCCCGCGCGCCGATGGCCTGGAAGCGCCCAGCGCGGCCGACTTCGACACCGTGATGCACACCAACGTGCTCGGCCCGATGCGCGTGCTGCCGGCGCTGCAAGACCTGCTCGCCCCCGACGCCCGCGTGGCCGTGCTGTCGTCGATCATGGGCTCGATCGGCGGGCGCACCAGCCCCGGCGGCTGGCTGTACCGCGCGTCCAAGGCTGCCCTCAACTCCGTGCTCAAGGACGTGGCACTGACCTGGGCAGCGCGCGGTGTCGTGTGCGTCGCTGTCCACCCCGGCTGGGTCCAGACCGACATGGGCGGTCCCGGCGCCACCCTGACACCCGAACGCAGCGTCGCCGATCTGCGTCGCTTGCTGTCCCGCTTGCAACCCGCCGACAACGGCGGCTTCTTCAACCACGACGGCCACCCCATCCCCTGGTGACCCGCGGCGCCCGCGCGACGTGGGCGCCGCGATCCGTCGTCCCCCGCCGAGTCGTTCCATGCTGTTGAGCCCCGACCACACGATGATCCGCGAGGCTGTGCGCGACTATGCGCAGGCCCAGATCAAGCCCCATGCGGCGCGATGGGACAAAGAGCACCATTTCCCGCGCGAGGTCCACCGCGGCCTGGCCGAGCTGGGGACCTACGGCGTCTGCGTGCCGACCGAGTACGGCGGCGCCGGGCTCGACTACCTGGCGCTGGCCCTGGTGCTCGAAGAAATCGCGGCCGGCGACGGCGGCACCAGCACCGCGGTGAGCGTCAACAACTGCCCTGTGTGCGCCATCCTGATGCGCTACGGCAGCGAGGACCAGAAGCGGCGCTGGTTGGTGCCGCTGGCCCAGGGGCAATGGCTGGGCGCCTTCTGCCTGACCGAGCCGCACGTCGGCTCGGACGCCTCGGCGTTGCGGACCACGGCGGTACGCGACGGCGACGACTACGTGATCGACGGTGTCAAGCAATTCATCACCAGCGGCCGCAACGGCCAGGTCGCGATCGTCATCGCGGTGACCGACAAGGGCGCCGGCAAGCGCGGCATGAGTGCCTTCATCGTGCCGACCGACACTCCCGGCTACCAGGTGGCGCGGCTCGAAGACAAGCTCGGCCAGCACTCGAGCGACACCGCGCAAATCGTCTTCGAACGCTGCCGGGTGCCGGCCGACCACTTGATCGGCGAGCCCGGCGAGGGCTACAAGATCGCCTTGTCGGCGCTCGAAGGCGGCCGTATCGGCATTGCCGCGCAAAGCGTCGGCATGGCGCGCGCGGCGTTCGAGGCGGCGCTCGACTATGCCAAGCAGCGCGAGAGTTTCGGGCGGCCCATCTTCGAACACCAGGCGGTGCAGTTCCGCCTGGCCGAGATGGCCACCGAGGTCGAGGTGGCGCGCCAGATGGTCTGGCATGCGGCCGCGTTGCGCGACGCCGGCCAGCCCTGCTTGAAGGAGGCGGCGATGGCCAAGCTGTTCGCGTCCGAGATGGCCGAGCGGGTGTGCTCGCAAGCCCTGCAGGTCCACGGTGGATACGGCTACGTCACCGACTTTCCGGTCGAGCGCATTTACCGCGATGTGCGCGTCTGCCAGATCTACGAGGGCACGTCCGACGTGCAGAAAATCCTGATCGGGCGCGCCCTGGCGTGACTGGGGGGGCCCACCCAGCAATCCCCATCAGGGCGGGGTTTTCCGCTAGGGGCGCGGTTGACGGGGCGGTCTAGGATGGGGTGATCATGCCGTCCCCGATCGACTTCTATTTCGACTTCTCGTCACCCTACGCCTACATCACGTCCGAGTGGATCGAGGCGCTCGCCGCCCGCCATGGCCGCACCGTACGCTGGCACGCGATCCTGCTCGGCGTCGCGTTCCAGGCCGCGCAGTTGCGGCCACTGACCGATCATCCGATCAAACGCGAGTACGCCTTGCGCGATTTCGCCCGGTCGGCCCGCGCCGAGGGTGTGCCCTTCGTGCAGCCCGAGCCTTTCCCGATTCCCACCCAGAACGCCGCGCGGGTGTTTTGGTGGCTGGCCGAGGCCGATCCGCAGCGGGCGGCGGCCTGGGCGCGCAGCTGCTTCCGGGCCTATTTCGCGCGCGGCGTCCACCTCGCCGATCCCGAGGCGCTGAAGACGCTGGCCGGCGAGTTCGGGCTGGTGCCCGACGAGGCCGAAGCGATCTGGCACGACGCGAAGTGGAAAGAGCGGCTCAAGCACGCCAACGAGGCGGCCGTGGCGGCCGGCGTGTTCGGTGCGCCCTTCATCGTCGTCGACGGCGAGCCGTTTTGGGGCAACGACCGCAAGCAGCAGATCGAGCGCTGGCTCGCGCAAGGCCCCTTCTGAGCCCAACAGCTTCGCCGCCGGATGCGGCGCGCGGCGTCTGAGCGAGGGCAGGGCATGCCGCCTGCGACGACGCACAGGCGAGCCGGCTGGTCACTGCCGGGGAAGTTGCGTAAGATTGACGTTTACGTAAACGTAATACGGAAGCTCCCGAGCTGCCGTCTGCCCGACGCCATGCCTGTTTTCGAATCGAAACTGAACCCACGTGCCGAGGAGTTCAAGGCCAATGCCGCTGCGATGTCGGCCCTGGTCGACGACCTGAACGCCCAGCTGGCGCGCATCGCGCAGGGCGGCGGCGAGGCCGCCCGGGCCAAGCACCTCGCACGCGGCAAGCTGCTGCCGCGCGACCGGGTCGAAAGCCTGCTCGACCCCGGCACCCCCTTCCTCGAGATCGCCCCGCTGGCCGCCTTCGGCATGTACCGCGACAAGGAGGGTCAGGACGCGGCCCCCGGCGCCGGGCTGATCGCCGGCATCGGCCGTGTCAGCGGCGTCGAATGTGTCATCGTCTGCAACGATGCCACGGTCAAGGGCGGCACCTACTACCCGATGACGGTCAAGAAGCACTTGCGGGCCCAGGAGATCGCGCAGCAGAACCGGCTGCCCTGCATCTACCTGGTCGACTCGGGCGGCGCCAACCTGCCCAACCAGGACGAGGTGTTCCCCGACCGCGACCACTTCGGCCGCATCTTCTACAACCAGGCCACCCTCAGCGCCGACGGCATCCCGCAGCTGGCCGTCGTGATGGGCGCCTGCACCGCCGGCGGCGCCTATGTGCCAGCGATGAGCGACGAGACCATCATCGTCAAGGAGCAGGGCACCATCTACCTCGGCGGCCCGCCGCTGGTGAAGGCGGCCACTGGCGAAGTGGTGAGCGCCGAAGACCTGGGCGGTGGCGACGTGCACACGCGGCTGTCGGGGGTGGCCGACCAGCTGGCCCAGAACGACGCCCATGCGCTGGCGTTGGTGCGCGCCTCGGTGGCCCGGCTCAACTGGCGCAAGCCGCAGCCGCTCGCCTGCATCGCGCCGCGCCCGCCGCGTTATGCCGAGCGCGAGTTGTACGGCATCGTGCCGACCGACCCGCGCAAGCCCTTCGACGTGCGCGAGGTCATCGCGCGCATCGTCGACGCGAGCGAGTTCGACGAGTTCAAAGCGCGCTACGGCGCGACGCTGGTGACCGGCTTCGCCCACATCGACGGCATGCCGGTGGGCATCATCGCCAACAACGGCATCTTGTTCGCCGAGAGCGCCAACAAGGGCGCGCACTTCATCGAGCTGTGCTGCCAGCGCAAGATCCCGCTGGTGTTCCTGCAGAACATCACCGGCTTCATGGTCGGGCGCAAATACGAGAACGAGGGCATCGCGCGTGCCGGCGCCAAGATGGTCACGGCCGTCTCGTGTGCCCAGGTGCCCAAGTTCACCGTCATCATCGGCGGCAGCTTCGGCGCCGGCAACTACGGCATGTGCGGGCGCGCCTTCGGCCCGCGGCTGTTGTGGATGTGGCCCAACGCCCGCATCAGCGTGATGGGTGGCGAGCAGGCCGCCAGCGTGCTGGCCACCGTCAAGCGCGACGGCATCGAGGCCAAGGGCGGGCAGTGGAGTGCCGAGGAAGAAGAAGCCTTCAAGGCCCCGATCCGCCAGCAGTACGAAGCGCAGGGCCACCCCTATTACGCGTCGGCCCGCTTGTGGGACGACGGGGTGATCGACCCCGCCGACACGCGGCGCGTGCTGGCGCTGGCGCTCAGCGCCAGCCTCAACGCGCCGATCGCCGACACGCGCTTCGGCGTGTTCCGGATGTGAACGAGGCCACGATGCAGATGCTCGATCTCCAGCGCGACGGTGCCGTCGTGCGTGTGTTCCTGAACCGTCCCGAGGTCCGCAACGCCTTCAACGACGCGACCATCGCCGAGCTGACCCGCACCTTCCAGGACCTGGGTGCTGACGACAGCGTGCGCGCCATCGTCCTCGGCGGCCACGGCAAGGCGTTTTGCGCCGGGGCCGACCTGCACTGGATGCGGGCGATGGCCGACTACACCTGGGAGCAGAACCAGGCCGACGCGACCCGGCTGGCCGAGATGCTGTGGACCCTCTACCGCTGCCCGCACCCCATCGTCGGCCGTGTGCACGGCGATTGTTATGCCGGCGGTGTCGGCCTGGCCGCCGTCTGCGACGTGCTGCTGGCCGCTGACGTCGCGCAGTTCTGCCTGTCGGAGGCCAAGCTGGGGCTGCTGCCGGCCACCATCAGCCCCTATGTCATCCGGGCGATGGGGGCGCGGGCGGCGCAGCGCTATTTCGTCACCGCCGAGCGGTTCCCGGCGGCCGAGGCGCAGCGCATCGGGCTGGTGCACGAGGTGTGCGGGGTGGACACGCTCGACGCGCGTGTGGACACCGTGGTGCAGGCGATTGCGGCGAACGGGCCGCAGGCCGTGAAGGCCAACAAGCGCCTGGTGCAAGACGTTGCCGGCACACCGCTCACCGCCGACTTGCGGGCTGACACCGCACGGCGCATCGCCGATGTGCGCGCCAGCGACGAAGGCCGCGAGGGCCTGCGCGCCTTCCTCGAGAAACGCGCGCCCGCGTGGACGCTCTGAAAGCGAGACGATGTTCAAGAAGATCCTGATCGCCAACCGAGGTGAAATCGCCTGCCGTGTCGCCGCAACGGCACGCCGTCTGGGCGTGCGCACGGTGGCCGTGTACTCCGACGCCGATGCGCAGGCCAAGCACGTCGCCGCCTGCGACGAGGCGGTGCACTTGGGCGGGCCGGCGCCGCGCGACAGCTATCTGCAGATCGAGCGTGTGCTGGCAGCGGCGCGCGCGACCGGCGCCGAGGCCGTGCACCCAGGCTATGGCTTTCTGAGCGAGAACGAGGCCTTCGCGCGTGCCTGCGCCGACGCCGGCCTGGTGTTCATCGGCCCGCCCGCCGCCGCCATCGCCGCGATGGGCAGCAAGGCCGCCGCGAAGTCGTTGATGGAGAAGGCGGGCGTGCCCCTGGTGCCCGGCTACCACGGCGACCGCCAGGAGCCGGAGTTTCTGAAGGCGCAGGCCGAGGCCATCGGCTACCCGGTGCTGATCAAGGCGAGTGCCGGCGGCGGTGGCAAGGGCATGCGCGCGGTGGCCCGGCCCGACGAGTTCGAAGCGGCGCTGGCGTCGTGCAAGCGCGAGGCCAAGGCGAGCTTCGGCGACGACCACGTGCTGGTGGAGCGTTATGTCACGCGGCCGCGCCACATCGAGATCCAGGTGTTCGGCGACCGCCATGGCGGTTATGTCTCGCTGTTCGAGCGCGACTGTTCGGTGCAGCGGCGCCACCAGAAGGTGCTGGAAGAGGCGCCCGCGCCCGGCATGACGCCGGAGCGTCGCGCACAGATGGGCGAGGCGGCGGTGGCCGCGGCCCGCGCGGTGGGTTATGTCGGCGCCGGCACGGTGGAGTTCATCGCGGAACAAGACGGGCGGTTCTACTTCATGGAGATGAACACGCGGCTGCAGGTCGAGCACCCGGTGACGGAGGCCGTCATCGGCCACGACCTGGTCGAGTGGCAGCTGCGCGTGGCGGCCGGCGAGCCCTTGCCGGTGGCCCAGCACGAGTTGCGCCTTCGCGGCCATGCCATCGAGGCGCGCCTCTGTGCCGAGAACCCCGAGGCGCAGTTCCTGCCCGCCACCGGCCGGCTGCAGGTGTTCCGTACGCCGGCGTCGGCCACCGAATTCGCGGTGGCCCCCGTGCGGCTGGACGCCGGTGTGCGCGAAGGCGACGCGATCTCGCCGTACTACGACTCGATGATCGCCAAGCTGATCGTCTGGGGCGAGGACCGGGCGCAGGCGCTGGCCCGCCTCGACCAGGCGCTGGGCCAGACGCACATCGTCGGCCTGCACACCAATTTGGCCTTCTTGCGGCGGGTCGTGCGCAGCCGCTCGTTTGCGCAGGCCGACCTGGACACCGCCCTGATCGAGCGCGAACGCGAGGCGCTGTTCGGCGCCCCTGCACTCGACCTCGGCTGTGCCACGGCGGGGGTGGCGGCCTTGGCCTTGCAGGAGGACGCGGGCAGCGAAACGACCGATCCCTGGTCGCGCCGTGACGGCTGGCGGATGCACGGCGCGGCGCGCCGCCGCCTCGACCTGGAGCTGGCGGGCCAGCGCCACACGGCGACGCTCGAATACCGGCGCGACGGCCTCTACCTGCAGCTGCCCGGCGACGAGACCGGGCAGCCGCTGCGCACGCGGTCGCTGGGCGACGACCGCTACGACGTGACGCTGGGCGAGCACCGCTGGACACTGGCCGTCTACCGGCATGGCGACCACATCGCCGTCTACGCCCCCGACGGCAGCACCAGCCTCACCTGGCACGACACGATCGCGCATGCGGCCGACGCCGCGCACGACAGCGGCCGTCTGACGGCGCCCATGCCGGGCAAGCTGATCGCGCTGCACGTGCAGGCCGGGCAAACGGTCCGTCGCGGCCAGGCGCTGGCCGTGATGGAAGCGATGAAGATGGAACACGTTATCGTCGCGCCGGCCGACGGTGTGGTCGAGGAACTGCTGTTTCGCGTCGGCGACCAGGTAGCCGAAGGCGCCGAGCTGCTGCGGCTCAAGGCGGCCTGACGCCGCGGCACAATGCAGCATCCCGTGAAGACCCAGATGGAGCTTTGCCGATGATTCCCCACCAGGTGCGACTGGTCGAGGTGGGCCCGCGCGACGGCCTGCAAAACGAGAAGCAACCCGTCGCCGCGGCCGACAAGATCGACCTGGTGCACCGGCTGCAGGCGGCCGGTGTGCGCGAGATCGAGGTCACCAGCTTCGTCAGCCCCAAGTGGGTACCGCAGATGGCCGACAACACCGAGGTGATGGCCGGCCTGCAGCGCCGGCCCGGCGTGCGCTACTCGGTGCTGACGCCCAACATGAAAGGCCTGGAGGCGGCGCTCGCCAGCCGGCCCGACGAGATCGTCGTCTTCGGTGCCGCCAGCGAAGCCTTCAGCCAGCGCAATATCAACTGCTCCATCGCCGAGTCGATCGAGCGGTTCCAGCCGGTGGTGCAAGCCGCGCATGCGCACGGCATCAAGGTGCGCGGCGCGGTGTCGTGCGCGCTCGGCTGCCCCTATCAGGGTGAGGTGTCGGCCGACGAGGTCGAACGTGTGGCCCGCTTGATGCGCGAGATCGGTGTCGACCACCTCGGCGTGGCCGACACCATCGGCGTCGGCACACCCAAGCGGGTGCAGCGGGCGATGGAGCGCGCCTTGCGCCATTACCCGCTGTCCGAGGTCAGCGGCCATTTCCACGACACCTACGGCCAGGCGCTGGCCAACATCTACGCCTGTTTGGAACTGGGCGTGGCGACCTTCGACGCCAGCGTCGCCGGCCTCGGCGGCTGCCCCTATGCCAAGGGCGCCACCGGCAACGTCGCGACCGAAGACGTGGTGTTCTTGCTACAGGGCCTGGACATCGACAGCGGTGTCGACCTCGACCGGCTGGTCGACGCCGGTGCCTTCATCTCCGGCGTGCTGGGCCGCAAGCCCGTCTCGCGGGTCGGCAATGCCGTGCTCGCCAAACGCCCGTCCTTGCAGGAGTCTGCCGCATGAGTTCGTCCTTCCCGCCCGCCGAGACGCAAGACCTGCCGGAAGGCTATCGGCGCGTGGCCGAGGTGTTGCAGCAGCTGGGCCACCCGCATGCGCCGCAGTTTCTCGACGTGCCGGCGCGCACCGCGCAGGAGGCGGCCGAGGTGCTGGGCCTGGCCGTGGGCCAGATCGCCAAGAGTGTGGTGTTCCGGCGCAAGAGCGACGACCTCGCGGTGCTGGTCGTCACGTCGGGCGACAAGCGTGTCGATGAACGTAAGGTGGCTGCGTTGGCGGGGCCCATCGGGCGTGCCGATGCCGAGTTCGTCAAGAGCCGCACCGGCTTCACGATCGGTGGCGTGTCGCCGGTGGCCCACCTGACCCCGCCGGTCATGCTGATCGACCGCGAGCTGTTCCGCTTCGACGAGGTGTGGGCGGCGGCCGGGCACCCCAAGGGCGTGTTCAAGGTTGCACCGCAAGCCCTGGTGCAGCTCACCGGCGCGCCGGTGGCCGACGTCACGGCCTGATGGTCCGCCCATGCCTCCGTCCAGCCCCGCCACCGGCGTGCCCAGCCCCTGCGTCAACGTGTGCCGCATCAACCCGCGCACCGGCTGGTGTGAAGGTTGTGCCCGCACGCTGGACGAGATCGCCGCCTGGTCGACGATGAGCGACGCCGACAAGCAGCGCGTCTGGTCGCGTTTGCCACAGCGGCGGGCGGTCGACGAAGGTGTGCCGCCGCCGACCTTGTGAGCCGGAGCCGACCATGCACGCGCTGCGCTTCTACTTCGATTTCGTCTCGCCCTATGCCTATCTGGCCTTCGAGACGCTGCCGCAGGCGCTGCAGGGCTGCTCGGTGCAGGTGAGCTATCAGCCCGTGCTGTTCGCCGGTTTGCTGCAGCACCACGGGCAGCTCGGTCCGGCCGAGATCGAGCCCAAGCGGCTCTGGACCTATCGCCACGTGGCCTGGCAGGCGCGGCAGCTGGGCGTGCCGCTGCAGTTGCCCGCCGCGCATCCGTTCAACCCGCTGCCCTTGCTGCGGCTGGCACTGGCCTGCGCCCCGGCGGGCGGGCTGCCGAACCGCTATGTCTGCGAGACGATCTGGCGCCACGTTTGGCGCTCCGGTCGCGCGGCCGACGATGCCGAAACACTGGCGGCGCTGACCGCCGGTTTGGCGCCGCAGCGCGACCCGAACGGCGCAGACGTCAAGCAAGCGCTGCGGGCCGCCACCGAGGCGGCAGCGCAACGGGGCGTGTTCGGCGTGCCGACGGTCGAGGCCGGGGAGCGATTGTTCTGGGGCCTGGACGCGCTCGACATGCTGCGCGCCGCGGTGCAGGGTGACCCGTGGTTCACGGGCCCGGACTGGGACGAGGCGAGCACGGTGCCCTTGGGCACGGTGCCCCTGGGCGCGAGCCGACGGCGCCGGTCGGAGCCGTGACGTCTGTATGCTCGTTTGCCCTAGCTCGAGCCGCATTTCTCTCCGGTGTTTCACATCAAGAAACAAGGGCCTAGGGTTCGACCTTAATTTGTCAGCCAGCGTTGGGTGCGCGTCAGCGCGCGGTCAGAGCCCGCGCTGATAGTCGCCGGCACTGCCGCACCCCGCGGCATTCCAACCCTGACCGGAGAGACACAGCATGGCAGTGACGATGGCGGCCCAGGCGCCCGTGCGAGCGGCGCCGATGACAAAGGAGGAGAAGAAGGTCATCTTCGCCTCTTCGCTCGGCACGGTATTCGAGTGGTACGACTTCTATCTCTACGGCTCGCTCGCGCCCATCATCGCGGCCCAGTTCTTCTCCGGCCTCGACCCCACGTCGGCCTTCATCTTCGCGCTGCTGGCGTTCGCCGCCGGCTTCATCGTGCGCCCCTTCGGCGCGCTGGTGTTCGGCCGCCTGGGCGACATGATCGGCCGCAAGTACACCTTCTTGGTGACGATCTTGTTGATGGGCCTGTCGACCTTCATCGTCGGCATCCTGCCCACCTATGCCTCGATCGGCGTTGCGGCGCCGGTGGTGCTGATCGCGTTGCGGCTGCTGCAGGGTCTCGCGCTCGGCGGTGAATACGGCGGTGCCGCGACCTATGTCGCCGAGCACGCGCCCAACGGCCGCCGCGGCGCCTACACCGCGTGGATCCAGACCACCGCGACGCTGGGCCTGTTCCTGTCGCTGATGGTCATCCTCGGCACCCGTTTGCTGCTGGGCGAAGACACGTTCAAGGAGTGGGGCTGGCGTGTGCCCTTCATCCTGTCGATCGCGCTGCTGGCCATCTCGGTGTGGATCCGCATGAGCATGAACGAGTCGCCGGCCTTCCAGAAGATGAAGGCCGAAGGCAAGACGTCGAAGGCGCCGCTGTCCGAATCGTTCGGCCAGTGGAAGAACCTGAAGATCGTCATCCTCGCGCTGCTCGGCATGGTGGCCGGCCAGGCGGTGGTCTGGTACACCGGGCAGTTCTATGCGCTGTTCTTCCTGACCCAGGCGCTCAAGGTCGACGCGGCGACCGCCAACGTGCTGGTGGCCGTCTCCCTGCTGATCGGCACGCCCTTCTTCGTGGTGTTCGGATCGCTGTCGGACAGGATCGGCCGCAAGCCCATCATCCTGGCCGGCTGCCTGATCGCCGCCGCCACCTACTTCCCGCTGTTCAAGGCGCTGACCGAAGCCGCCAACCCCGACCTGGCGCGTGCCCAGGCCAACGCACCAGTGTCGCTGGTGGCCGATCCGAAGGAGTGCTCGTTCCAGTTCAACCCGACCGGCACGGCCAAGTTCACCAGCTCTTGCGATGTTGCCAAGCAGCTGCTGGCGGCCAACTCGGTGAACTATGAAACCGTCGACGGCAGCGGCACCGCGGTGATCAAGGTGGGCGACAAGAACATCGAGTCGTACGACGCCTCGGCCCTCAGCGGCGACGCGTTGAAAGCGCGTGATGCCGAGTTCAAGAAGACCGTCACCGGCGCGATCAAGGACGCCGGCTACCCCGCCAAGGCCGACCCGGCCAAACTCAACAAGCCGATGATCGTCGCGATCCTGACGCTGCTGGTGATCTACGTGACGATGGTCTACGGCCCGATCGCTGCGATGCTGGTCGAGATGTTCCCGACCCGCATCCGCTACACCTCGATGAGCCTGCCGTACCACATCGGCAACGGCTGGTTCGGCGGCCTGCTGCCCACCATCTCGTTCGCGATCGTGGCGCAGACGGGCAACATCTACAACGGCCTGTGGTACCCGATCATCGTCGCGCTGGCGACGGTCGTGATCGGCGCGCTGTTCGTGCGCGAGACCAAGGACCGCGACATCTTCGCGAACGACTGACCCCGCGAAAGGAAAGCAGAACATGTGGAAGATCCTGGCCGGTTTCGCCGTCTTTGCCGCGGCCGCCATCGTGCTGCTGATGAATGGCGGCGACATCGACATGAGCGGTGAGAAGCACGGCGCCGACGCTACCCACGCGCCGGCGGCGGAGGGCGCGGCCAGCCAGTAGCAGCCAGCGCCAGCCGGTGGACCGGCGCGAGTATGAAGGCCCGGTGCGTGCACCGGGCCTTTTCATTTGCGCGGCAACATCGATCCGGCCGCTTGGACCTTCGGCCCGCCGCCCCGCCGGCCCCATCATCTCGGTCTTCCTCCCTCGTTAAGCCGATAGGATTGATGACGGAGCAGCGGCACAACGGAGTCGCGAGCGATTCTTACGAACAACATATGGACGTCGTTGAGGCTTTTGGAGCTGTAGTGCGAGCAGAGCGGCAGCACCGCGAGCTGACGCAGAGCGACCTCGCCTTGCGTTCAGGCCTGCACCTGCAATACGTCAGCAAGGTGGAGCGAGGGCAGTCCGTGCCCAGTCTCACGACTGTTTTTGCGTTGGCAGATGCTCTCGATCTGTCCGTGCCTGCCCTCATGGAGAGGGTGGTCCAGAAGATCTCGTCTGGGCGACATGCGCGAAAGCAAAGATTGCGGCTGTCGTTTCAATTGCCGTCCGTTTGACGCCACGTCCGCAAAGCAGGCGGTAGGGGCGTGAGGTCAGTCGCGTTGCACGACGACCTGCTCGTAGCATTCCGACAGGTCGCCATCGTTGCACCACAAGCAACCGTTCGCATGCAGGTAGACCGGGTGCTTGTGACATCGCTCGAACGTGGCCGGTGCACGCCCCCCGTTGTAGCCCCACACGATCGCCTCGTCTCGGCAGGCATGCTGAGGCGAGAATTGCGCCACGAGCTGCCCCAGCGTACCGAGCGGACGTAGCAGCGGGCGAAAGTCTTCCTCGTCGCCCGGTGCCATAAAAAGGTCCCAACAGACACGCGATCGGCCGGCGTCGACGATCTCCTGCAGAAATGCCTTCTGCTCATCGATCCTGGCGTCGACCCACGGCAGGGTTCCCACGTCGCGCCCTTCCGCCAAGCTGCCCCAAACGCGCCGGTCGAGCGAGGCGAGCCACACCGCGAGCGTGCGCTGCTCATCGCTGCGGGCGAGGCGTGAGGCAACGGCCGCGACAAGCGGGACGAACCAGTAAGCCCAATGGGGGGTCATCGCCACCGGGGGCAGATCGGGGCGGGCTCTATAGCGAAAGACGGTGGTCATGATCTCGGCTTGTGCAGGATGGCTCGCCCATTTTCATACTGGCCGGCTAAGATGAACCGGGTTTCGATCTGATCGCTGCACTCCCCAATGGCTCGCCTCAAGACCACACTCCGCCCCGACAGGCAATGGCAGAGAACGGTGGAGTACCTCGACCTCTTGCATCGACAGTACTACTCGGCGGCCGCCAATTGGGCCCGGTGGCGCAACTGGCCGATGGAGGCCGTGAAGATCGGAGATCAGAAGCGAGTTCTGAGCGAGGCGATGATGCGGGAGGTCTGGCGCAACCGACTGCAGGACGGGCCGCTGATCGACGACCCACAATGGGCCCTGGGCCTCGTCGTGCGCCCGCATCGACTGGCCCTCGTAGGTGATGTCTTCCGGGTCACGCTTTGGAATGGAATGATGGAGCGGTTTGCCGTCACCGGCGTTTCTGGCAAGGGCGCCAGGCTGCGCAATTTCCACGTCAAACTCCATCGCGAGTCGCAAAGAGGCGGCTCCTTGGCGATCCACGATCTTCCGGATGATCTCATCGGGTACCGGTGGGATCATCCGGACGTTGGTCGATTCGTCGACGCCTTACGCGCAAGGGTCTCCGCGGTCGGGTAGGCGCGTGTAGCCCGACACCTCTGACGCTGCTACCCCGGGCGCACCGCTGCGCTCGTTCGCACTTCGTGTCACGAAAGTTGCGAGGTGTAGAAATTTGCGTCTTGCAATTGACCGGTACCATGCACCGACCTTCCTCGCGGCCTGCTTCGGCCTGCCCGGATTGGCGCGCGCTTGTCTGCGGTGTCGATGCGGCCGCCCGTGTCCAACCCCGCTGCCGACTGTCACGTGCAAAGAAGACGCTTTCTCGCCCATACCAGCAAAGCGGCCGGCCTCGCCGCCCTTGCACCCACCACCCCCTGGTTCTCGCTGGCCGCTCACGCGGCCGAAATGCAGTCGATCGGCAAGCCTCAGGCGTTCGACTACGCCTGGCTGAAGGGCCTTGCGCGTTCGCTCGCGGCCAAGGCCTACCAGCCGCCGCGCAACACGCTGCCCAAGCAGATCGAGTCGCTCGACTGGGACCAGTACCAGGCCCTGCGCTTCCGCAAGGACCACGCGCTGTGGCGTGACGACCAACTGCGCTTCCAGGCCCAGTTCTTCCACCTGGGCTTGTTCTTCAAGTCGCCGGTGCGCATCTACGAACTGGCCGACGGCCAGGCCCGCGAACTGGCCTACGACCCGACCATGTTCGACCCCGGCAAGAGCGGCGTGAAGCCCGGCAGCCTGCCGGCCGATCTCGGCTTCGCCGGCTTCCGGCTCAACTTCCACACCGACCTCGAACGCGACATCGCCGCCTTCCTCGGCGCGAGCTATTTCCGCGCCGTGGGCGGCGAATGGCAGTACGGCCAGTCGGCGCGGGGCCTTGCGATCGACTCCGGCATGCCACGCCCGGAGGAGTTCCCCAACTTCACCGCCTTCTGGCTGGAAAAGCCGGCGCCGCAGTCCAACACGGTGACGGTGTATGCGCTGCTCGACTCGCCCAGCATCGCCGGCGCCTACCGCTTCATGATCACGCCGGGCGACACGCAGGTGATGGACATCGATGCCGCCTTGTATCCGCGCAAGACCATCGAGCGGTTGGGCATCGCGCCGTGCACCAGCATGTTCCAGTTCGGCGAGAACGACAAACGCATGGCCAACGACTGGCGGCCCGAGATCCACGACACCGACGGTTTGTCGATGTGGACCGGCAGCGGCGAGTGGATCTGGCGCCCGCTCACCAACCCGGCTGCGCTGCGCTTCAACGCCTTCCAGGACCAGAACCCGCGTGGCTTCGGCTTGTTGCAGCGCGACCGTGACTTCAACAACTACCAGGACGACGGCGTGTTCTACGACAAGCGGCCGTGCTTGTGGGTCGAGCCGAAGTCGGGCTGGGGTGCCGGCTCGGTGCAACTGATCGAGATCCCGACCATCGACGAAACCTTCGACAACATCGTCGCGTTCTGGAACCCGGCCGCCAAGCCGCAGCCCGGCCAGGAACTGCTGTTCGGCTACCGGCTGTACTGGGGCGCCCAGCCGCCGGCGCGCCCGCCGCTGGCGCAATGTGTGGCGACACGCACCGGCCTAGGCGGCATCGTCGGGCAGCCGCGCAAGTACTTCTCGTGGCGCTTCGCGGTCGACTTCGCCGGCGGCGACCTGTCGCTGCTGGGCAAAGACTCCAAGGTCGAGCCGGTCATCACCGCGTCGCGCGGCAAGATCGAGATCACCTCGGCGCGGCCGCAAGGCGCGATCAACGGCTACCGCGCGATGTTCGACCTGCGGCCCACCGACAACAGCACCGAGCCGATCAACCTGCGCATGTATCTGCAGTGCGACGGCCAGCCGCTGACCGAAACCTGGATCTACCAGTGGGTGCCGCCGCCGCCGGCCGAGCGCAAGTTCGCTTGACGCAGCTCAAGCGGCCGGCCAGGTGAGGTCGTAGAGTCTGGGGGCGCTGCGGTCCTGCCGCGGCGCGCCTTGCCGCCCGGAGGACCCCCCCATGTTCCAGCACCTGTTGGTGCCGCTCGCCGGCGACGAGTTGTCGCCCCGCGCCATGAAGGCCAGTGTCGAGTTGGCCCGCAAGCTCGGCGCCGCGGTGACCGGCTTCATTGCCGAGCCGACCGCGGCGCCGATCGCCACCGGCCATTCCGCCGCGAGCGCGATGCAGGCCGTCGAAGATCAACGGCTGCTCGCCGCCGCACACGCCCAAGACCTGATGGCCAGTTTCGCCGCCACGGCCGCCGCCGCCGGCGTGCCCTTCCAGGCCTTCCATACCAGCATCCAGCCGGTCGGCACCGCCATCGTCGAAGCGGCCCACCGCCTCGGCTGCGACCTCATCGTGATGGTCACCCACGGCCGCGGCCGCGTCGGCCGTCTGCTGTACGGCTCCCGCACCCAGGACGTGCTGGCGCGCAGCGACATCCCGGTGCTGATCCTGCGCTGACGTCAGGGTCTTGCAGGGCCAGGCCGGCTGAGAGGACGCGGACACCGACGCGGGCACGCTGCCCGAGGCGTCTGCCGGCATGGCGGCGGATGCGCAAGGCGCCCGTCGTGACCGTGAGGGGCTTGTGCCGGCCTTGTTGCAGTGCCGGCGGGGGAGGGGTACACCACCAGGGTCCGAGACTGCCAGCCGTACCGCCATGCTCGCTGCACCTTCGCTCCGCACCGACCTTCCCCTTGCCCAGGCGATCAGCGACGAGGTGCTGATCGAAAAATACGCGAAAGGAGACGAGCGCCAGGCCGACGACGTCCGCCGCCGCGTGGCCCGCGCCCTGGCAGAGGCCGAGCCCCCCGCGCAGCGCGGCACCTGGGAACAGCGTTTTCTGGAAGCCCAACAGCGTGGCTTCATCCCCGCCGGGCGCATCTGTTCGGCTGCCGGCACCGAACTGGCCGCGACGCTGATCAATTGTTTCGTGCAGCCGGTGGGCGATTCGATCTCGCATGTCGACGAGGGCCATCCGGGCATCTACGCCGCGCTGACCGAGGCCGCCGAAACGATGCGCCGCGGTGGCGGTGTCGGCTACGACTTCTCGCGCATCCGCCCGCGCGGCGCCTGGGTCGGCAGCACACAGTCGAGTGCCTCGGGGCCGGTGTCCTACATGCGGGTGTTCGACCGGTCCTGCGAGACGGTCGAATCGGCCGGCGCGCGGCGCGGCGCCCAGATGGGCGTGCTGCGCTGCGACCACCCGGACATCGAGGAGTTCGTCCACGCCAAGGACCAGGGCGACCTGCGCAACTTCAACCTGTCGGTGGGCGTGACCGACACCTTCATGGCGGCGGTGGAGTCGGGCGGCAGCCTCGAATTGGTGCACAAGGCCGAACCAGGGCCCGCACAGAAGGCCGCCGGCGCCTACCAACGGCGCGATGGCCTGTGGGCCTACCGCAGCGTCGACGCGCGCGAGCTGTGGGACCAGATCATGCGGTCCACCTACGACCACGCCGAGCCCGGCGTCCTGTTCCTCGACCGCATCAACGCCGACAACAACCTCAGCTATTGCGAGACCATCGCCACCACCAACCCCTGCGCCGAGCAGCCGCTGCCGCCGTACGGTTGCTGCTGCCTGGGCTCGATCGACCTGACGCGTTTCGTGCGCGAGCCGTTCACGCCACAGGCGCGCTTCGACACGGTGGCCTTCGCGGCGGTGGCCAAGGTGGCGGTGCGCATGCTCGACAACGTGCTCGAGGTGACCCATTGGCCGCTGCCCCAGCAGCAGGCCGAGGCCCGCAACAAGCGCCGCATCGGGCTCGGCTTCACCGGGCTGGGCGACGCGCTGGTGATGTTGGGCCTGCGCTATTCGAGCGAGCCGGCGCGGGCGGCCGCCGCCGGCATCGCCGAAGCCTTGCGCGACACGGCCTACCAGGCGTCGATCGAGCTGGCGCAGGAGCGCGGCGCCTTCCCGCTCTTCAATGCCGACCTCTACCTCAGCCGCGACACCTTCGCGTCGCGCCTGCCGCCCGCGCTGAAGGAGCGCATCCGCGAGCTGGGCCTGCGCAACTCCCACCTGTTGTCGATCGCACCGACCGGCACCATCAGCCTGGCCTTCGCCGACAACGCCAGCAACGGCATCGAGCCCGCCTTCAGCTGGACCTATGTGCGCAAGAAGCGCCTGCCCGACGGCAGCTTCCAGGAATACAAGGTCGAGGACCACGCCTGGCGGCTCTACCGGCAGATGCACGGCGAAGACGCACCGCTGACCGACGCCTTCGTCACCGCGCTGGAGATGAGCGCGCGCGACCACCAGGCGATGGTGGCCGCGGTCGCGCCCTACGTCGACACCGGCATCTCGAAGACGGTCAACGTGCCGGCCGACTATCCCTATAGCGACTTCCAGGACCTGTACCTGCGCGCCTGGCGCTCCGGGCTGAAGGGCCTGGCCACCTACCGGCCCAACCCGGTGCTCGGCGCGGTGCTCACCACCGAGCCGCCGGCGCCGGCCCATCCGCAGCTGCAACCCCAGCCGCTCGCCACCAACGACCCCAACCACCGCCTCGCACTGGAACGGCTGCCGGCCCCGGTGCTGGCCTCGCTGCGCTGGCCGGGCCGGCCCGAGCTGCCGGCCGGCAACACGGCGTGGAGCTACATGATCCGCCACTCCTTCGGCGAATTCGCGCTGTTCGTCGGCGAACTGCCGGCCGAGAACGGGGCAGGGCCCTCGCTGCCGTTCGAGGTGTGGGTCAACGGCGCCGAGCAGCCGCGCGGCCTCGGGGCGCTGGCCAAGACCTTGTCGATGGACCTGCGCACCAACGACGTGGCCTGGCTGAAGCTCAAGCTGGACGCGCTCGCCACCGGCGCCGAAGAGCGCGCCTTCGACATGCCGTTTCCGCCGCACGGCGAGTTGCGCCGCTTCCCCGGCGTGGTGGCGGCCACGGCCGCCGTGATCCGCTGGCGTTGTGAGCAGCTGGGGGTGTGGCGCGACGAACCCGGCCCGGGCCAGACGCCGGTGCTCGACGCGATGTTCAGCCGCGACGAGCCGCGCACCAGCGCGTCGGGCACGCTGGCCTGGGCGGTCGATGTCGACAACCCGGCCAGCGGCGAGAGCTTCACGCTGACCCTGAAAGAGATCACGCTGCCCGGGCCGGACGGCCTGCCGACGACCCGGCCGTGCGCCATGGGCCTGTCGGGCAACTACCCGCGTGCCCTCGACGGGCTGACCCGCTTGCTGTCGCTCGACATGCGTGTGGTCGACCCGGCGTGGATCGGCATGAAGCTGCGCAAGCTGTTGAACTATGCCGAACCGCTGGGCCATTTCCTGGCATTCGTGCCGGGCCTGCCGCATGCCGAACGGCGCCAGCAGATCTGGCCTTCGACGGTGGCCTACCTGGCGCGCCTCGTGATCCACCGCTATGCCATGCTCGGCGTGCTGGACGAGGCCGGCTATCCGGTGCGCGAGATGGGCATCTTGCAAGCGCCGACCGCCGCGACCGAGGTTCGCGCCGGTACCGCGCCGATGGCCGGCGCCCCGTGCCCGGAATGCGGCAACGCCACGATGATCCACCGCGACGGCTGCGACTTCTGCACCGCCTGCGGCTACACCGGCACTTGCGGCTGATGCGCAGATCGCGCAGCCGACCTCGTCGGCTGTTCGCTGGGTGAGCGCTCAGGGTTTATGCGGGGTCGGTCGGGTGCGATCCGCCCCGTCGACCTGCTCGTCCATCGCGGCGGCATGCGGCGTGGCGGGGCGTTCGGTGTGATTCGTTCACCAGTGCATGAGGCGACGCGCCCATCCAAATCGGGCCGCTGTTTCAGATCTGTTTGCTTCTCAGATGCACGAAAGCTCGTAGGTCCGGTCGGTGTCGGAGCGCAGTACCATGCAAGCGTGACTGCTTCATTGTTCCCTCTGGACGAGATCGCCCACGCGACCGATCTGCCGCGTGACGCACGCAGCGTGCTCGAGCTGACCGCACGGTCGATGTTCCAGCTCTTCGCCGAGACCGTCGAAGGCATGCTGGTGGTCGATCGAAGCGGCCGGGTGGTGTGGATCAGCGAGGGCTACAAGCAGTTCCTGCCGGGGCTGGGCATCAGCCAGGAATCCGACTTCGTCGGCCATGCGGTCGATGAAGTGGTGCCCAACACCTTGATGCGTGAAGTCATCGAGAGCGGGCGCGCGATCCTGGTCGATCTGCTGACGAACAAGGCGGGCACCTTCCTTGTCAGCCGCATCCCCTTGCGCGATCCGGCCGGGCAGATCATTGGCGCGCTGGGCCTGGTGCTGATGGCCCATCCCGAGAGCACGATGCAACCGCTGATGCGCAAGTTCGCGCGGCTGCAGAACGAACTCAACGACGCCCGCAAGCAACTGGCGGAGCAGCGCCGACCCAAATACACCTTCGCCAGCTTCATCGGCGCGAGCCCGCAGGTCGTCGAAGTGAAACGACAGGCCCGCCGTGTCGCGCAGACCGACAGCAGCGTGCTGCTGCTCGGCGAGACCGGCACCGGCAAGGAGCTGCTGGCGCATGCGATCCATGCCGCCTCGTCGCGGGTCGGCCGGCCCTTCATCGGCGTGAACATCGCAGCGGTGCCCGAAACCCTGCTCGAGGCCGAATTCTTCGGCGTGGCGCCGGGTGCCTACACCGGGGCCGACCGGCGCGGACGCGACGGCAAGTTCAAGCTGGCCGACGGTGGCACGCTGTTCCTCGACGAGATCGGCGACATGCCCGCCGCGCTGCAGGCCAAGCTGCTGCGTGCGCTGCAAGAACAGGAGATCGAGCCGCTGGGCTCCAACCAGGTGATCAAGGTCGACGTGCGCGTCATCGCCGCCACCAGCCGCGACCTGGCCCGGCTGGTCAGCGAAGGGCAGTTCCGCGAAGACCTGTATTACCGCCTCAACGTGGTGCCGATCCGCCTGCCGGCGCTGCGCGAACGCCTGGGCGACCTCGAGGCGCTGGTCGAGGCGCTCGAGAACGAGGTGGCGCGTCGCAGCGGCATGCCGCACCGGGAGGTCACCCCCGACGCCTTCGCGGTGCTGCGGCAGCATCCCTGGCGGGGCAACATCCGCGAGCTGCGCAACGTGCTGGAGCAGGTCATGATGCTCAGCGACGATCTGCGGCTGGAGGCCCGCCACTTCCGGCGCGTGCTGCCGCATGTGCCCGAGGCGCCGGCGGGCGTTGCCACCGAGGTGGCCGAGAGCGACGCCGAGGAGGCGGACCGCACGCTGCCGTCCGTGGCCGCGGCGCCCGCTCCGGCCGCCATCAAGCCGCTGCCGGAGGCAATAGCCGAACTGGAGCGGCAGTCGATTGCAGCGGCCTTGGCGGCCACTGGAGGCAACAAGCTGGCGGCGTCGCGGCTGCTCGGGATCTCACGCGCGACGCTCTACGACAAGCTGACCCAGCTGGGGCTGGCCAAGGCCTGAGGCCAGACGCCGTGTGACGGTCCGCGCCCACCGGCTACATGGCGGCCACACGGCGCGGGCAGCGGCGGTGCGTGGAGGCACCGCCACCCACCCATCACGCTCAGCGTTGGCCGGCGTAGTGCGCGTCGCGTCGCGCCGGGTCCCGCTTCAGCGAACTGGGTGCATTGACGTTGGCGTTGTCGTCAACGCCGATGCCCAGCCGGTCGACCAGTTCACCCCCGAGCCACGCGGTCACCATCGCGAGGGCGGCGCCAGCGAAGGACAGCACGAGGGCGGACACCGCAGGGCCCGCGGGCGGCTCCGGCCGCAGCCACCAGCTGACCAGGAACAACACGGCGACGATCATGTTGCCGCCGCCGTGCATCGCGCCGATGCGCTTCGCACGCGTGCCTTTCGGAATCGCAAACCAATCCCGCGTGCCGAACGGCGCTGCCACGACCGCCCCGATGAGCCCGGCGGCGATCAACCAGTAGGCGACACTGGACATCATCGGATCGCCGTTGGCCAGAAAGATCACATCGAAGATAACGGCCGTGGCCAACAGCCCGAGCGGGAACACCACGAGCATCTGGTGCACGGGGTGCCCCAACAGCTTTGCACGACTTTCCATGAGGATCTCCTTTGCTTCAATGAGACCCGCGGCTGCGCCGCGGGCGCCGACGAGAGTCCAGCAATCTGCGCGCCTCCTTCCACGTCAACTGTCCAAACTTCAGACACAGTGTCTGAAATACAGACGGTCTCGCGGGAAAACACTGTAAGGAGTCCGGGCACTACGGCAGTGGTGTTTTCCCTCGGTAGTAGCGGGAAATATCAAGCCTGACAAGCACTTGGGTCAGCATCGCCGATGTGGCACAGCTCTTGCGCTAAGAGGGTGCGCTGCAACAAAGCGGCGCAGGCGCCCGGCAGAGCCCGCCTCACAATCGAAGGAGACCCCATGATCTTGAGTTTCATCCCGCGGGCCCTGCTGGCCCTGGCCGTCACCTCGCTCACGCTCGCCGCAGCGGCGGTGCAAGCACAGCAAGGCAAAGACATCCGCATCGCCCACATCTACAGCAAGACCGGCGCGCTCGAAGCGTATGGCAAGCAGACGGCGGCCGGCTTCCTGATGGGCCTCGAGTATGCGACGCAGGGCACCATGGCCGTGGCGGGCCGCAAGCTGGTGGTGATCGAAAAAGACGACCAGGGCAAGCCCGACGTCGGCAAGTCGCTGCTCGCGGCCGCCTATGGCGACGACAAGGTCGACCTGGCGGTCGGCCCCACCTCCTCGGGCGTCGCGCTCGCGATGCTGCCGGTGGCGGAGGAGTTCAAGAAGATCCTGGTGGTCGAACCGGCGGTGGCCGACTCGATCACCGGCGAGAAATGGAACAAGTACGTCTTCCGTACCGGCCGCAACAGCTCGCAGGACGCGATCTCCAACGCCGTCGCGCTCGACAAGCCCGGCACCTCGGTCGCCACCCTGGCGCAAGACTACGCCTTCGGTCGCGACGGCGTGGCCGCCTTCAAGAGCGCGTTGAAGCATGCGAAGCTGGTGCACGAAGAGTACTTGCCGACCACCACCACCGACTTCACCGCCGGCGCGCAGCGCTTGTTCGACAAGCTCAAGGACCAGCCCGGCCGCAAGATCATCTTCATCATCTGGGCCGGTGCCGGCAACCCCTTCAAGATCGCCGACCTCGATCCGAAGCGCTACGGCATCGAGATCGCCACCGGCGGCAACATCCTGCCGCAGATGGTGAACTACAAGCAGTTCCCGGGCATGGAAGGCGCCTCGTACTACTACTTCGGCATCCCCAAGAACCCGGTCAACGAGTGGCTGGTCTCCAACCACTACAGCCGCTACAAGACGCCGCCCGACTTCTTCACGGCCGGTGGCATGTCCGCCGGCATCGCGGTGGTCGAGGCGCTGAAGAAGACGGCGGGCGACACCACCACCAACAAGCTGATCAAGGCCATGGAAGGCATGAGCTTCGAGACGCCGAAGGGCACCATGACCTTCCGTCCCGAAGACCACCAGGCCTTGCAGTCGATGTACCACTTCAAGATCAAGGTCGACCCGGCGTTCCCGTGGGGAGTGCCGGAGCTGGTCCGCGAAATCAAACCCCAGGAAATGCCGGTGCCGATCCGCAACAAGCGGGGATGAACCCGCACCTGCAAGACCTTTCCTAAACCGTCAGGGAAGAAGCCAGAGCCACCCGGCGCGACAAGCCGGGCGACGCTGCAGGCTTGCCATGCCGGCCCCGTTTACGCGGGGCGGCTGAGCGCACGCCGGTGAGTCGATCAGGGGGAGGGTCACACACCCCCGTAGTACAGGAGACAACATGGCGTTCATCCAGAAGTTCGATCACATGCTCGATCTCGTTCTCGACATCGGCTCGGACCTCACGTTCGACCTCAGACGTGTTTCACTCGCGTCCGCCACCCTGGCCCTGGCCGGCTCGTTGCAGGCGGAACCACTGCCCGAACTGCGCATCGATCCGGCCCAGGTCAGCGTGTCGGGGCTGTCGGCCGGCGGTTTCATGGCCGTGCAGCTGCATCTGGCCTATTCGTCGACCTTCAAGAAAGGGGCCGGTGTCGTCGCGGGCGGGCCCTACTACTGCGCCGAAAACAGCATCGTCAACGCCACCGGGCGCTGCATGACGCATTCGGGCCCTATACCGGTCCAATCCCTGATCGACATCACGCGCAGCTGGGCGGCCAGCCGCGCCCTCGACCCCCTCGAGAACCTGCGCAGTTCCAAGGTCTATCTGTTCTCGGGCTCACGCGACAGTGTCGTGCGGCCCGCGGTGATGGACGACCTCGACGCCTTTTACCGGAAGCTGGTGCCGGCCGAGCAGATCGTCTATCGCAAGGACGTCCCGGCGGAGCATGCCTTCGTGACCGAGCAATACGGCAATGCCTGTGCGACCAAGGGCTCGCCCTACATCAACAAGTGTGGCTTCGACCTGGCCGGCGAGATCCTCAAGCATTTGCACGGCCCGCTCAAGCCGCGCAGCAGCGAAGCCGCTGCCGGCCGCTACATCGAGTTCGACCAGACCCCTTACGTGCGCGGCCACGGCATGGCGAGCACCGGCTGGGTCTATGTGCCGCAGAGTTGCACCGCCGGCGCATCCTGCAAGCTCCACGTGGCGCTGCACGGCTGCGTGCAGAACACCGGCGCCGTGAACCAGCAGTTCATCCGCGAGACCGGCTACAACCGCTGGGCCGACACCAACGACATCGTGGTGCTCTATCCCCAGACCGGGCCGGGCGCGACCAACGGCTGCTTCGACTGGTGGGGCTATGACAGCCCCGACTATGCCAAGAAGAACGGGCCGCAGATGGCGGGCATCAAGGCGATGGTCGACCGGCTCGGCGGGGGCGACCCGGCGTCGTCGCTGGCGCCGCCCAGCAGCGTGAGCACGTCTGGCGCCACCGACACCACGATGACGATCTCCTGGACCGCCGTCGAAGGGGCCGCGGGCTACCACGTGCAGCGCGGCGGCAGCCGGGTCACCTCCGAGCCGGTCACCGACACCCGCTACACCGACACCGGCCTGTCGCCCGGCACCGCCTACCAGTGGACGGTCAGGTCGGTCGATGCGAGCGGAGCAGAGAGTGAGCCGTCGGCCGCTGCGACGGGCAAGACCACTGGCGCCACGGCCAGCTGCACCACGGCCAACAACTTCGCCCATGTGGCGGCCGGACGCGCCTACCAGCGCCACGGCTTTGCCTATGCGAAGGGGTCCGACCAGAACATCGGGCTGTGGAACTTTTTCATCGTCACGACGCTGAAGCAGACCGGGCCCGGTCACTACGTGCTCGGCACCTGCTCCTGACGTCGCGGTACCCGACGTCCGACCTTCCTCGAAAGAAGACCACGCCATGACAGCCGTGCTCGAAACCCAAGACCTCACGATCCGTTTCGGTGGCCACGTGGCCGTGGAC
The DNA here is from genome assembly GCF_001017435.1 of Caldimonas brevitalea. Lineage (NCBI taxonomy): Bacteria > Pseudomonadati > Pseudomonadota > Betaproteobacteria > Burkholderiales > Sphaerotilaceae > Caldimonas > Caldimonas brevitalea. The sequence continues at coordinate 5,496,696 of NZ_CP011371.1, read as the reverse complement.
CGCGTCAGCTGTGCCTTCCATGCCGGCACACTGACCGCCATCGTCGGGCCCAATGGCGCGGGCAAGACCACCTATTTCAACCTCATCTCCGGGCAGATCAAAGCGACAAGCGGCTCCGTTCGCCTGGAAGGGGAAGACATCAGTGGCCTGCCCGCGCCGTTGCGCACCCGGCGTGGGCTGGGGCGTGCGTTCCAGCTCACCCAGCTGTTTCCGCGGCTGTCGGTGCTCGAGAACGTGCGCCTGGCCGTCCAGGCACGCCACGGCGGCGCGCTGCAGCTGCTGAGCGTGTGGCTGGAACAGCGGCACCTGATCGACGAAGCGCAGGCCGTGCTCACCGCGGTGCGTCTGCAGGACAAGGCCGACACGCCCGCGGCCGGCCTGCCGCACGGCGACCAGCGCAAGCTCGAAGTGGCCTTGATGATGGCGTTGGACCCCAAGGTCTACATGTTCGACGAGCCGACGGCCGGCATGAGCGTCGACGAGGTGCCGGTGATCCTCGACTTGATCCGCCAGCTCAAACGCCGGCGCGACAAGACCATCCTGCTGGTCGAACACAAGATGGACGTCGTGCGCGAGCTCGCCGACCGCATCGTCGTGCTGCACCAGGGCCAGCTGCTGGCCGACGGCCAGCCGGGCGAAGTGATGCAACTGCCGATGGTGCAGAGCGCCTACATGGGAACGACGGTGGAGGAGGGGGTATGAGGCCTTCGGATTTCGAAGGTGAGCAAGGGAGCCCGGGATGGGGGCACGTGTGTGCTCCCATCCCGCTCACCCCCATACCGCCCACCCCGCCCAGTCCGGCCCCGCCCCTTCCCGGGCGGCGCACACCTCGCCGGCCCAACCCGCGCCGACCGCTGCACATCGGCACGGGCCGGGTGCCGATGCAGGCAGCGTGTCGCGCGCCTTCCGAGCTGCCGTCAGCGCTGCGTCCTCCGGCTCGCCGGAGGCTGCAGCGACCTGAAGGCCGAGATCTTCAACCGACCGCACCCACCGTGCGGGCGACACATCCGAATCCGGGGCATGCACCCCGCTGTACGGGAGGAACTCCATGACCGCCACGTCACTGCTCAGCCTCGAATCGGTGCACACCCACATCGGCGCGTACCACATCCTGCACGGCGTCAACCTCGAGGTGCGGCGGGGCGAGGTCACGATGCTGCTGGGCCGAAACGGCGCCGGCAAGACCACGACCTTGCGCACCATCATGGGCCTGTGGCACGCGAGCTATGGCCGCATCGTGTTCGACGGGCAGGTGCTGTCCGCGCCGGGCAAGGCACTCTCCACACCCGAGATCGCTCAGCGCGGCATCGCCTACGTGCCCGAGAGCATGGGCATCTTCTCCGACCTGACCGTCAAGGAGAACCTGGTGCTGGCCGCCCGCTCGGCCCGCACCGAGGACGACTTCGACAGCCGCCGGCTGGCGTGGATCTTCGAGTTGTTCCCTGCGCTCAGGAAGTTCTGGCTCTATCCCGCCGGCAAGCTGTCGGGCGGGCAGAAGCAGATGCTCGCGGTGGCACGCGCCATCATCGAGCCGCGCAAGCTGCTGCTGATCGACGAGCCGAGCAAAGGCCTGGCCCCGGCGATCATCCACAACCTCATCGCCGCGCTGCGAGAGCTCAAGCGCAGCGAAACCACCATCCTGCTCGTCGAGCAGAACTTCGCGATGGCCCAGGCCCTCGGTGACCGTGTCGCCGTGATGGACGACGGCCAGGTGGTGCACACCGGCCCGATGGCCGAACTGGCCGAAGACGAAGGCTTGCAGCAGCGCCTGCTCGGGTTGTCGCTTGCGTCGCATCAATAGAGAGGAAGGCCTGCAGATGAACACCATTACCGTCCCTGCCCCTCAAACAGCCCCTGCGGTCGGATCCGTGGCACGAACCCGCTTCGACATGGTGCCCCTGCTGCTCGTGCTCGGGCTGATGCTGGCCGCGCTGCCGCTGGTCGGTTCCGGCTCGACCTGGCTCACGCTGACCGTCGCCGGGTTGGCGATGGGCATGATTGTTTTCATCATCGCCTCAGGCCTGACGCTGGTGTTCGGCCTGATGGATGTGCTGAATTTCGGCCACGGCGTGTTCATCGCGCTGGGGGCCTTCGTCGCCACCAGCGTGCTGGGGGGCATGGCCGACTGGACCGGCAGCGCATCGTTGGTGCAGAACCTGGTCGCGGTGTTCGCGGCCATGCTGGTCGCGATGGCCGTCGCCGGCGCGCTCGGCTACGCCTTCGAGCGCGTCGCGGTGCGGCCGGTCTACGGCCACCACCTGAAGCAGATCCTGATCACCATGGGCGGGATGATCATCGGCGAGGAGATCATCAAGGTGGTCTGGGGGCCGGAGCAGGTGGCGCTGCCCTTGCCGCAGGCCTTGCGCGGCGCCCTGCTGTTGGGCGACGCCGCGATCGAAAAGTACCGGGTGATGGCCGTGGCGATCGGCCTGGTGGTGCTGGGCGCGATGTTGTTCCTGCTCAACCGCACCAAGATCGGGCTGTTGATCCGCGCCGGCGTGCAAGACCGCGAGATGGTCGAAAGCCTGGGCTATCGCATCCGGCAGCTGTTCGTCGGCGTGTTTGTCGTCGGCTCCGGGCTGGCCGGGCTGGGCGGCGTGCTGTGGGGGCTCTACCAGCAGATGGTGGTGCCGCAGATGGGCGTGCAGATCAACAACCTGCTGTTCATCGTCATCATCATCGGCGGCCTCGGCTCGACGCTGGGCTGTTTCGTCGGTGCCTTGCTGGTCGGCCTGATGGCCAACTATGCCGGCTTTCTGGCCCCCAAGGTGGCGCTGTTCTCGAACATCGGTCTGATGGTCCTGATCCTGCTATGGCGCCCGCGGGGCTTGTACCCCGTCACCGGTCGTTGAAAAAGGAGCTGCTCATGTCATGGCGCAAGCTGTTGTCCTACGACCTTCCCAGGAGCCGCTGGCTGGCCCTGGCGCTGGTCGTCATCTTCTTCGGCCTGCTGTTGGTGCCCTTCTTGTTGCCCGGCAGCAAGTCGCTCAACGTGGCGGCCAAGATCCTCATCTTCATCGTGCTGGTGGCGAGCTACGACCTGCTGTTGGGCTACACCGGCATCGTCAGTTTCGCCCACACGATGTTCTTCGGCATCGGCGCTTATGGTGTCGCGATCGCCTCGCACCGGTTCGGTGACGGATGGGGCGCGCTCGGCGTTGGCATCGCGGCGGCCTTGTTGTTGTCGCTGGTGCTGTCGCTCGTGATCGGGTTGTTCAGCCTGCGCGTCAAGGCGATGTTCTACGCGATGATCACGCTGGCTGTGGCATCCGCCTTCCAGACGCTCGCGTCCCAGCTGTCCGATTTCACCGGCGGCGAAGACGGGCTGACCTTCCGCGTGCCCGAATGGCTGAGCCCCAGTTTCGAGCCCTTCGAGAGCGAGGTGCTGGGGGTGTTGATCGACGGGCGGCTGATCAGCTATTACCTGCTGTTCGCCATCGCGACCGCCCTGGTGCTGCTGATGCTGCGCATCGTCAACTCACCCTTCGGGCGGGTGTTGCAAGCCATCCGAGAGAACGACTTCCGGGCCGAGGCGATCGGCTACCGCACCGTGGTGTACCGCACGCTCAGCAACGTGCTGGCGGCCTTGTTCGCGACGCTGGCGGGCTGCATGCTGGCCGTCTGGCTGCGCTACAACGGCCCGGACACCTCGCTCAGCTTCGAGATCATGCTCGACATCCTGCTGATCGTCGTGATCGGCGGCATGGGCACGCTCTACGGCGCGGTGGTCGGCAGCGTGCTGTTCGTGCTGACGCAGAACTATCTGCAAGACCTGATGCGCCTGGCGTCCGGCGCGGTCGAAGGTGTGCCGCTGCTGTCGCAACTGGTCTCGCCCGACCGCTGGCTGCTGTGGCTGGGCGTGCTGTTCGTGCTGTGTGTCTACCACTTCCCGACCGGCATCGTGGGCCGGCTGCGTGAGCGCGCCGCCCTTGCACCGCAGCCGGGCACGGCAGCGGCATCGGCATCGGGCCCGGGTGAACCCCAGGAAGAGTGCAGCGCCATGTCCTAGCCCCGCCGAGCCGGTGCTCGGGGGCCGCTCCCCTGGCGCCGATCCGATCCCGCATCTGTCGTGTCGTCGTCGAGGCCGGTCCCGGCCCCGGCAGGGATTGTGCGTGCCGGCGTGCGACGGACAGCTGGTTTTCGAGTCACGAATCTCCTGTGCAGGAGTCAAGGGAGACGTCATGAGTTTCACATCCCGCTATCTGGCGTGCGAAGGTCGCGAGATCCATTTCACCGAATGGGGGGCGCACCATCGAGAGACGGTGGTGGCGTGGCATGGCCTGGCCCGGACCGCGCGCGACATGGACGAGGTGGCCCAGCACCTGTGCAGCCGCTACCGTGTCATCTGCCCCGACACGCTGGGCCGCGGCCTGTCGCAATGGAGCCCCGAACCCGAGCAGGAGTACCAGCTGTCGTTCTACGTCAAGCTGGCGACCTCGCTGGTCGACCAGCTCAAGCTCGACCGCATGTTCTGGCTCGGCACGTCGATGGGCGGCGCGATCGGCATGCTGGCGGCGGGGACCACGCTGCGCGGGCGGGTGCAGGGGCTGGTGCTCAACGACATCGGGCCCCAGTTGGCCGAGCCGGCGATCGCCCGCATCCGCGACTACGCCGGCCAACCGCCGTCGTTCGAACGGGTCACCGAGTTGGAGGATTTCTTGCGGACGGTCTACCAGCCCTATGGCTGGATGTCGGACGCGCAATGGCGCCGCATGGCGGAAACCTCGACGCGGCGTTTGCCGGGCGGGCGCGTCACCACCCATTACGACCCGGCCATCGCGATGCAATTCGCCCGCCACCCCCGCGACTATGACCTGTGGCCGGTCTACGACAGCCTGGACATCCCGGTGCTGTGTTTGCGCGGCGCCGAGTCCGACCTGCTGCTGCCCGAGGTGGCCGAGGCGATGCAACGGCGCGGGCCCTGCGCGACGGTGGTCACGGTGCCCGGCTGCGGGCATGCGCCTGCGCTCAACGTGCCGGCACAGTGGGACTTGGTGAGCCGGTTTTTGTACCGGTGTGAGCTCGTGCAGCGGCAAACGGCGGCCTGAGGGCGAGACGGCCCGCTCTGGTGTGTGTCGTCCGCCCGCGGCAGCAGGCGGCGCACCTTCGTGGCCCTCACCGTGGTCGTGCCCCGCCGCTGCTGCCATGGTTCAACGCCGGAAGCGGCCGTTCGAGTCGACGATGGACAGGTCGGCGTAGTCGAGGCCGGAGTGGTCCGCGGGCGTGTAGCTGATCTCCATGCCGCCCAGGTCGTACTTCCTCAGGCTGTGCAGCGCCGCGACGATCTTGTCGCGGCTCGGCTGGGGACCGGCACGCCGCAAGGCCTCGACCAGCACCTTGGCCGAGGCGAAGCCTTCCATCATGGCCGGCGACACTTCGGTCCCGCCTTTGCTGCGCACCAGGTCGAGGGCCTCCTTGACGAGAGGCGCGGCCACCGAGCGTTCATACGGGAACACCTGCGTCACGATGGTGCCGTGCGCCAGGTCGCCCATCTGCTTGATGAAGCCGGCCGAGGCGTTGTTGGACAGCGTCACGACCTGGGCGCGCGAGCCGGCGGTGCGCAGCGCCCGGGTGCCGTCGACGAGGGCTGCGGCCGCGCCGATGAACAGCACCGCCTGGCTGTTGGCACCGACGATGCGGGGCACGAGCAGCATGAAATCGGGCTTGCTGCGGTCGTATTTCTCCACCAGCACCGGCTGCTTGCTGACCGCATTGAAGCCGCGCATCGCGCCCGCCAGCGCATCGGCGCCAAAAGAGTCGTCGACATGCACCACCGCGATGCGGTCGATGCCGATCAGGCTCAAGTGCCGCACCGCGCGTTCGGCCTCGCGCTGGTAGGTGGCCCGCACATTGAAGATGTAGGGGTGCACCGGGTCGTGCAGCACGACGGCGCCGGTCGATGGGCCGACCAACGGCACCCGGTGTTCGGCCAGCAAGGGCGCCACCGCCTGGGTGTGCGGGGTGCCCCGGGTCAGGAACATCGCACTGACCTTCTGCTCGACGATCAGTTTCTGCGCATTGACGGCGGCCAGCTTGGGCTCGAACTTGTCGTCGAGCGAGACCAGCTCGATCTTCTGGCCGTACACGCCGCCGCGCTCGTTGACCGCGTCGAAATAGAGCCGGGCGCCGTCGGTGGTTTCTTTCACGCCTGCCGCCACCGGGCCCGAGAACCCGGCGGTCTGGCCGATCAACACCTGCGCCGCTGCCGCGCCGGCCAGGGCTTGCGTGAGGGCCAGGACCAGCGCCCAACCTCCCCAGTGTTTGAAGCTCATCTGCGTACTCTCCGGTCGTGTGGTGAGAGGGGTGGGCGAACGCATGCACACCGCGAGGCAAGCCGCCGCCCGCATGCCAAGCCCTCCAACCTGAACGGGGCCTGAAGCGCGGCTTTTGTAACATCTAGACGGCGGATTGACCTCTGTATGAAGTGCCAGGGAAGCACCGCCAGACCCAGGCTGCCCCCCTGTTTTGGGGCCATCCACGACCTGTCCGACATGCCAGGCCGGCTTCCCTAGAATGTCCCGCGGCCCGCTTGGCCGGCATTCCCAGAAAGACCCTCCCCCATGAGCTCCGGTGTCATCCGCATCCGCGGCGCACGACAGCACAACCTGAAGAACCTCGATCTGGACCTCCACACCGGCGAACTGACGGTGGTGACGGGCCCGTCCGGCTCGGGCAAGTCCAGCCTGGTCTTCGACACGCTGTACGCAGAGGGGCAGCGGCGTTACGTCGAGACGTTCAGCGCCTACGCGCGCCAGTTCCTCGACCGCATGGACCGGCCGGCGGTCGACAAGGTCGACGGCGTGCCCCCCGCCATTGCGATCGACCAGACCAACCCGGTGCGCACCTCGCGCTCCACGGTCGGCACGATGACCGAGCTGAACGACCACCTGAAGTTGCTGTACGCGCGGGCGGCGCAGTTGTTCGACCGGCAGACCGGCAAGCCGGTGCGCGAAGACACCCCCGAATCGATCTACGCCGACCTGAGCGAGCGCAGCGCCGCCGCTGCACCGCGGCTGATCGTGACCTTTCCGGTCGAACTGCCGGCCCACACCTCGCCCGAAGAGGTCGAGCAGTGGCTGTCGGCGAGTGGCTTCACACGCGTGCAGGCCGAGCGCGAGGTCGCCACGCCGACCGGCCCGCGCAAGGTGCTCGACGTGGTGGCCGACCGCTTCCGCCTGCCCGGCACCGAACGCGCGCGTGTGATCGAAGCGCTGGAAGTCGCGCTCAAGCGCGGCAGCGGCCGCGTCAACGTCTATGCGCTGCGGGACGACGCCGAGCCCGAGCTGTGGCGCTATTCCGCCGGCCTGCACAGCCCCGACAGCGAGGTGCGCTACAGCGCGCCGACGCCGGCGATGTTCTCGTTCAACTCGGCCTTCGGCGCCTGTGAGACCTGCCGCGGTTTCGGCCGCGTGATCGGGGTCGACTGGGGGCTGGTGATCCCCGACCACCGCAAGACACTGCGGGCCGGCGTGATCAAGCCGCTGCAGACGCCGGCGTGGAAGGAATGCCAGGACGACCTGCTCAAGTACGCCGGCGAAGCCGGCATCCCGCGCGACACGGCCTGGAGCCAGCTCAGCCCGGCACAGCGCGACTGGGTGATCGAGGGCTCGCCGCACTGGAGCGGCAACTGGAACAAGCAGTGGTACGGCATCCGGCGCTTTTTCGAGTACCTCGAAAGCAAGGCGTACAAGATGCACATCCGGGTGCTGCTGTCCAAGTACCGCAGCTACACGCCCTGCGGCGACTGCGGGGGGGCCCGGCTGAAGCTCGAGTCGCTGCTGTGGCGGCTCGGCTCCAAGGCTGACGCCGACGCGGTGCTGCCGCCCGAAAAGCGTCACCTGCCGGTCGGCGCCGGCTGGCGCCGCGAGCAGCTCGAAGCGCTGCCCGGCCTGGGCCTGCACGATTTGATGATGCTGTCGATCGAGCGCCTGAAGCGCTTTTTCGACAGCCTCACCTTGCCCAGCGGTTTGCTCGACGAAGCGCTCAAGCTGCTGCTCGACGAGATCCGCACCCGGCTGCGCTACCTGTGCGACGTCGGCCTCGGCTACCTCACACTGGACCGGCAGAGCCGCACGCTGTCGGGCGGCGAGGTGCAGCGCATCAACCTGACCACCGCGCTCGGCACCTCGCTCGTCAACACGCTGTTCGTGCTCGACGAGCCGAGCATCGGCCTGCATCCGCGCGACATGAACCGTATCGTCGAAGCGATGCACCGCTTGCGCGACGCCGGCAACACGCTGGTGGTGGTCGAGCACGATCCGGCCGTGATGCTGGCTGCCGACCGGGTGCTGGACATGGGGCCCGGCCCCGGCGAGAAGGGCGGCGCGATCGTGTTCGACGGCCCGCCCGACGCCTTGCGCCAGGCCGACACCCTGACCGGCGCCTACCTGGGTGCGCGCAAACACATCGGCATCGGCCTGCGGCGGGTGGTCAACGACAGCACACCCAAGCTCATCCTCGAAGGCGTGCGCGAGCACAACCTGCGCAACGTCTCGGTGGAGTTCCCGCTGCAGCGTCTGGTGTGCGTGACCGGCGTCAGCGGCTCCGGCAAGTCGACGCTGATGCAGGACGTGCTGTTCCCGGCGCTGTCGCGCCACTACGGCAAGGCCACCGAAACGCCCGGCGAGCACGAGCGGTTGCTGAATGCCGACTGGGTGGCCGATGCGGTGTTCGTCGACCAGTCGCCGATCGGCAAGACGGCGCGCTCCAACCCGGCCAGCTACGTCGGCGCCTTCGACGAGATCCGCGCGCTGTTCGCGGCTGCCCCGCTGGCACAACAGCGCGGTTACGGCGCCGGCATGTTCAGCTTCAATGCCGGCGACGGCCGCTGCCCGACCTGCGGCGGCTCGGGTTTCGAGCACGTCGAGATGCAGTTTCTGAGCGACGTCTACCTGCGCTGCCCGGATTGCGACGGCAAGCGCTACCGCGCCGAGCTGCTCGAGGTGCACATCGAACGCCAGGGCGCCGGCGGCTGGCGCAGCCTGAGCGTGTCGGACGTGCTGGAGCTGACTGTCAGCGAGGCGGCCGAGCTGTTCAAGGACGACCGCGCGGTGCTGCGCGTGCTGCAGCCCTTGGTCGACGTCGGGCTGGAATACGTCAAGCTGGGCCAGCCGGTGCCCACGCTGAGCGGCGGCGAGGCGCAGCGGCTCAAGCTGGCGGGCTTTCTGGCGGAGGCGGCCAAGAACGCCACCGCGAGCCGCCAGGCGGTGGCCAAGAAGGGCACGCTGTTTTTGTTCGACGAGCCCACCACCGGGCTGCATTTCGACGACATCGCCAAGCTGATGCGGGCCTTCCGCAAGCTGCTCGACGCCGGCCACTCGCTGATCGTGATCGAGCACAACCTCGACGTGATCCGTGCCGCCGACTGGATCGTCGACCTGGGCCCGGACGGCGGGGAGCAGGGGGGCGAGCTGGTGTGCACCGGCACGCCCGACGACGTCAAGGCGCATCCGCGCTCGTACACCGGCCAGGCCTTGCGCGAATACGAGGCGGCACTGGGCCTGAACGGCCAGCGGGTGGAGGAGGGCCGGCCGCTGCAATCGCTGCTGCGCTCGCGCCGCGAAGCCGCCCGCGCGACCGACGAGGTGATCCGCATCGTCAACGCCCGCGAGCACAACCTCAAGTCGATGAACGTCGACATCCCGCGCGGCAAGTTCAGCGTGGTCACCGGCGTGTCGGGCTCGGGCAAGTCGACGCTGGCCTTCGACATCCTGTTCAACGAAGGGCAGCGGCGCTACCTGGAATCGCTCAACGCCTACGCCCGCAGCATCGTGCAGCCGGCCGGCCGCCCCGAGGTGGACGCGGTGTACGGCATCCCGCCCACCGTCGCGATCGAGCAGCGGCTGTCGCGCGGCGGGCGCAAGAGCACGGTGGCGACCACCACCGAGGTCTACCATTTCCTGCGCCTGCTCTATGTGAAGCTGGGCGTGCAGCATTGCATCCATGACGGCGCCGAGGTGCGCCCGCAGACGCCCGAATCGATCGCCGCGCAGCTGATGCGCGACCACAAGGGCCAGCACGTGGGCCTGCTGGCGCCGCTGGTGGTGAACCGCAAGGGCCTCTACACCGACCTGGCCAAATGGGCCAAGGCGCGCGGCCACACGCATTTGCGCGTCGACGGTGCGTTCGTGCCGGTCGACCCGTGGCCCAAGCTCGACCGTTTCAAGGAGCACACGCTCGAACTGCCGGTGGGCGACATCGTCGTCTCGGCCGACAACGAGGCAGCCTTGCGCGAGCTGCTGGCCCGCACGCTCGAACTCGGCAAGGGCGTGATGCATTTGCTCGCGCCGCTCGACGGGCTGCGCGCGGCGATGGCGGCGGGCACGCCCACGGACGGCATCGGCAAGGTCAAGGTGTTCTCGACCAAGCGCGCCTGTCCGGTGTGCGGCACCAGCTATCCCGAGCTGGACCCGCGCATGTTCTCGTACAACTCCAAGCACGGCTGGTGCATGGAATGTGTCGGCACCGGCGTGCAACTGACGCGCGAGCAGCGCAAGGCCTTCGACGACACCCAGCGCGACGACGACAACAAGGGCCGTGAACAGACCTTCGCCGAGCCCGAAGTCGAGGGTGTGGCCGATCAACCCTGCGGCACCTGTTTGGGCGCGCGGCTCAACCCGGTGTCGCTGGCGATCCGCTTCCGCGAGGAATCGATCGCACAGATCGCCGCGCGTTCGGTCGGCGATGCTCGCGGCTGGGTCGGATCGCTGCAGCTCGACGGGCGCGAAGGCGCGATCGCACGCGACCTGATCGCCGAGATCGGCAGCCGGCTCGAATTCCTCGAAGAGGTGGGGCTGGGCTATCTGACGCTCGACCGCGCCGCCCCCACACTGTCGGGCGGCGAGGCGCAGCGCATCCGACTCGCGGCCCAGCTCGGCTCTAATTTGCAGGGCGTGTGCTACGTGCTCGACGAGCCCACCATCGGGCTGCACCCGCGCGACAACAACATCCTCCTCGACGCGTTGCACAAGCTGGGCGCGCAGGGCAACACGCTGGTGGTGGTCGAGCACGACGAGGACACGATCCGCCGGGCCGACCACATCATCGACATCGGGCCGGGGGCCGGCAAGCGCGGGGGCCGATTGATCGCGCAAGGCCGGGCCGAAGAGCTGGCCCTGCATGCCGATTCGTTGACCGGCCGCTTCCTGGCGCGCCCGCTGCTGCACCCGCTGCAGCCGCGCCGCGAGGTCGCCGACGGCGCGCCCGCCTTGGTGGTGCGCGGGGCGAACCTGCACAACCTGCGCGGGGTCACGGTCGAGGTGCCGTTGCACCGGCTGGTGGCGGTCACCGGCGTCAGCGGTTCGGGCAAGTCGACGCTGGCGCGCGACGTGCTGCTGACCAATGTGCAGGCCATCGTCGCCAACCGTGGCAAAGGCCTGCCGGCCTTCAGCGGCTGCAGCGCGATCGAGGGCTGGGAGCGCGTCGACCGGGTGCTGGAGGTCGACCAGACGCCGATCGGCAAGACGCCGCGCTCCTGCCCGGCCACCTACGTCGGCTTCTGGGACACCATCCGCAAGCTGTTCGCCGAAACCCTCGAGGCCAAGGCGCGCGGGTACGCGCCGGCGCGCTTCTCGTTCAACACCGGCGACGGCCGCTGCCCGGCCTGCGAAGGGCAGGGCATGCGCACCATCGAGATGAGCTTCCTGCCCGATGTGAAGGTCGGCTGCGACGTCTGCCACGGCCAGCGCTTCAACGCCGAGACGCTGGCGGTGACCTGGCGCGGCAAGAGCATCGGCGACGTGCTCAACATGGAGGTCGACGAGGCGGTCGAGTTCTTCGCGTCCATGCCCAACATCTCGCACCCCTTGCAGCTGTTGAAGGACGTCGGGCTCGGCTACCTGACGCTGGGGCAGCCGTCACCGACGCTGAGCGGCGGCGAGGCGCAGCGGATCAAGCTGGTCACCGAGCTGAGCAAGGTGCGCGACGACGTGACGCGGCGCGGCCAGAAGGCGCCGCACACGCTGTACGTGCTCGACGAGCCCACCGTGGGCCTGCACATGGCCGACGTCGAAAAACTGATCCGCGTGCTGCACCGCCTGGTCGACGGCGGGCACAGCGTGGTGGTGATCGAGCACGACCTCGACGTCATTGCCGAGGCGGACTGGATCGTCGACCTCGGCCCTGAAGGCGGCGTGCACGGCGGACGGGTGGTGGTGGCGGGCACGCCGGAAGCGGTGGTGGCGGCCGGCAGCCACACCGGCGGCGCCTTGCGGCCGGTGCTGGCACGCCAGGGCTGACCGCCAGCCCGGCCTGGCGGGCGGTCAGTAGCTGATCGCGTAGCGGTAGCCGCGGAACTTCAGCACGGCCCGCTTCAGCTCGATCTTGTCGAGTGTCAGCTCCGGTTCGAGCCGGTCGCCCTCGTGGTAGAGCCCGCCGTTGATGATCAGGATGCGGTCGGCGGCGTTGTCGGAGTGGATCGAGCCGCCCACCGCCACCTTCGGCAGGTCGCGCCGGATCTCGGCCGGCAACTCGTGCTCGGCATAGATGCGACCTTCGGACGCGGGCTTGGCCGGCGGCGGCGTCGGGCGCGCCGTGCGGTTCTCGCCGGCTGGGGCGGCGGTCTCGGCCGGCGCGCCTTTTTTGGTCGCAGCACGCGGGGGTTCCAGCGCGGCGGCGTGGCGTTCGGCCGGGTGCATCGGCGCCGTCGCAGGGCGCGCGGGCGCCGGGTCGACGAGCGGCGGCGGTGAGGGGGGCTCGGCCGGTGTCATCGCGGTCTCGGGCGGCAGGGCCGGTGGCGGTGCCGCGGGCAGGGCGGCCGCCGGCGCCGGGGCAAGGGCCACGCTCGGGGGCGGGTCGTCGCGCCCGAACATCTGCCATGCGAGCGGCACGAGCAAGCCCAGCGAGACGCCGGCTGCGATCCAGACCCAGGGCTTGGCGCGCGGCGTGTCGTCGTCGTCGCCGTCGCCGTCGTCGACGACGGCCGGTGCCGGCATCGTGTGGAGGCTGGGCACCGCGCCGCGTTCGCGCTCGGAGTCGGCCCGTCTCAGGGCGTCGAGGATGTAGGACATCGCGCTACCTTTCAGTCTGCAAGCGCGGTTCGGCGACGCCGGTGGCGCGGTTCAGCTGCATGAACGTGGTCGGGCCTGCGCGGCCGTCTGGCTTCAGCCCTTGCGCCAGCTGGAAGGTGTAGACCTCCGACTTGAGGGCGGCGTCGAAGCTGTGCGGCCCGGTCGGCGGCGGGCGGCCATTGGCGCTGGCGAGCGAGCGCACCAGGTGGTCGACCACCGGGCCGGCATCACCCTCGCCCACGCTGTCCTGGTAGCCGGTCGGCGTCCGCCAGAAGGTCGAGAAATCGCCGCGCCACATGCGGGCCAGCGAGGTCAGCGAGACCTTTTGCGTCACGCCGGCCACGCGCAAGGTGGCACTGCGGTCGCCCAAGCCGGTCAGCAGTGCGTAGGCGGGCTTGTCGTTGTGGTCGTGCAGGGTCAGGATGCCCGGCCGGGCCAGTTGCCGGATCAATGCCAGCCCACCGCCGGTGCGGAAACAGTGCAACTGCCGGCCGGCGGCCTGTTCGCAGGGGTCACCCTCGGGCAGCGTGACACCCCAGGCCTGGGCCAGCTCGCGCCAGGCGTCTTTTTCGCTGCGCAGCAGGTTGGCGCTGGACGCGCTGAGATCGCTCTCCGGCACCGCCGCGCTGCCGGTGGCGGGCCCGGAACCGGGTGCGGCCACGCTGACCAGCGACGGCTTGGGTGGTGAAGCCGACGACGCCGGCGCCGACGCCGCCAGGGCGGCCGAGGCCGCAGCAGCCGGTGCGGCGGCGACGGCATGGCGATCGAAGCGGCCTTCGAGCGCAAGCGCGGCCACCCCCACCACCGCGGCACCTGCGGCCAGGCTCAGCCCCACGGCGGCCATGCGGCGCGGGCGGCGGCGTAGTGGCACGGCGGACCGCTCGGTCTTGCTGTTGAACACCTCGCGCGCGGCCTTGTCGACGATGCGGGCGTCGACCTTGGCCTTGCCGCTGGCGTACGCGCCGAGCAGCGCCCGGTCGCACAAGAGGTTGATGCGGCGGGGCACCCCGCGCGACAGCCGGTGGATGGCCTGCATCGCCTTGCGGTCGAACGGCACCGGGCCGCTGATGCCGGCCACGGCCAGGCGGTGGCGGATGTATTGCGCGGTTTCGGCCTCGGACAGGGCTTCGAGGTGGAAACGGGCGATCACGCGCTGGGCCAGCTGTTCCAGCTCAGGCCGCGCCAGCATGCCGCGCAGCTCCGGCTGGCCGATCAGGATGATCTGCAGCAGCTTGCGTTCGCTGGTCTCCAGGTTGGTCAGCAGCCGCAGCTGTTCGAGCACGTCGGCCGACAGGTTCTGCGCCTCGTCGATGATCAGGACGTTGTCCTGACCGGCGGCGTGGGCCTTGAGCAGGAAGTCGTTGAGGGGATCGAGGTAGTCTTTGACGGTCGCCGGGCCCGGGCCCTGATGTTCGTAGCAGATGCGGAACTCGTCGCAGACCGATTTCAGCAGCTCGTGGACCGTCAGCTTCGGGTTGAAGATGTAGGCGACGTTGCAACGCCGCGGGATCTTCTTGAGGAAGCAGCGGCACACGGTGGTCTTGCCGGCTCCGATCTCGCCGGTCAGCAGCACGAACCCGCCGCCGCTGCGCAACCCGTAGAGCAGGTGCGCCAGCGCTTCGCGGTGCCTGTCGCTCATGAACAGGTAGCGCGGATCGGGGGCAATCGAAAAAGGCTCGTGCCGCAAGCCGAAGAATTTCGCGTACATGATGGCAAGGATAAAGGGCGGACGACCGCACGAACGTCGCGCGCTGCCGCGGTCGCGCGCTGCCGCGGCCGCATGCGGCCTGCGATGGGGGCGGGGCCCCGGCTGCGCAGTCTAGCGCCAGCAGCCCGTCACAACCGGCCTGCGAGGCGACCTGTCCCGACAGATCAGTGTACCGGGCGGCGAGCGCCGATCTGGGGCGACGACGGTGCGGGGTGCCCAGCGCCGCGGCGCGGTACGGACTACACGCAGGTGTAGTCGGTACGCGGGCGCCGGTCGGGGCGACACGTGGCGGCGGCCGGGGTGCCCCGGAGCCGCGGGTATAGCGATTGCAGTGGTGCAGGGCATCCATCGCGGCGGCAGACCGATGCCGTTCGTTCCGTCACCAGGAGCCACAGTGAGCAATTCGAATCGAAACCCTCCATCCGCCACCCCGCCCCCCGCAAAGGGAGCCGGTGCAACGCCCGTAGCCGACGCGCAGCAGCATCAGGGCGCAGCGGTGGATCTGTCGGCCGAATCGGTGGCCGGCGAGGAGGATCCGGGAGCCGGCATGGACATGGCGCTGGGGCACGATGGCTTGTCCGAGCAGGACGCCGACGCCCTCGGGCCTCCCCGCACCACCCGGCCCGATGCCGCGCGCGACCAGCATCGCGGCTCGCCCCGCTGAGTTGCACCGAGGGGCGGTGCGCCGGGCCTGGCGTGCTCAGCCTTGGCCGTGCAGGGCGCGCCCGAGTTCGCGTGCTTTGTCGGCCCCTTTGGCCGGCCCGTGGGTGGCCAGCAAGGCTTCGTGCAGCCGGGGCTCCAGCTGCTGCAGATCCTGCAGGGTCATCGCCGCCTCGACCGCGAGCTGCAGGCGCACGCCGCGCAGGCCGAGTTCGGACGTCAGCTGGGTCGCCAGCCGGTACGCCACCTGGTAGCGCTGCGCGGTGTCGTTGGGTATCGTCGGGGCGAAGGAGAGGGCTTCGGGCGCGCTCTGGGCCGCGAGTTTGGCTGGCGCCGGCGGGGGCCGCATGCCGCCCACGGGTTCGATGAGCCCAAGCGTCAACAACTCGTGGAGGTCGGCCGGCGTGGCCCCCATGCCGTGGGTCGTGCCCAGCACCTCGGCGTCGGAACGGTGTCCGTCGCACAGCAGCAGCAAGGTGCGCAGCTTGGGGCTCAACGCGACTGTCCTGGACTTGATGACGTCGCTGCCCTGGCTTGTTTTGGCGTACTTCAAGTGACCACCCTCACATTTTGCAAAACGATTTTGCGTTGGCCCTCTGCGGTGTCGACTCGGCGGTTTCCCGCAGGGGCGCAGGGTCGGTTCATGAACTTCTGCACAGTTCGGCACCACATGTGGGTTGCGGGGCGTGACGGCTTTGGGACCTGATGCCGGATCAAGTGCCGTTGCGGCCATCGATTTCGGCCAACCTCCAGTCGACCTCGCCCGGTCGTTGATCGGTGTCGTCCTGTTGGTCGACGGTGTCGGCGGGCGCATCGTCGAGACCGAGGCCTATGACCGCAAGGACCCGGCCTCGCACAGCTACGCGGGGCCGACTCGGCGCAACGCGGCGATGTTCGGCCCGCCCGGCCGCGCTTACGTCTACCGTTCCTACGGCATGCACTGGTGTTTGAACATCGTGTGTGGCGCCACCGGGCAGGGGGCCGCGGTGCTGATCCGTGCGCTCGAGCCGACGCACGGCATCCAGGTCATGCAGGCCCGGCGCGGTGTGCAATCGCCGTCGCTGCTGTGCGCCGGCCCGGGCCGGTTGTGCCAGGCGCTGGCGATCGATGGCGGCCACGACGGCGTGCCGGTGACCGAGCCGCCGTTCCAATGGCTGCCGGCCACCGAGCCGCTGCCGGTGTTGGCCGGCGCCCGCATCGGCATCTCGAAGGCGACCGAGCTGCCGTGGCGTTTCGTGGCGCAGGGGTCGCGCTTCCTCAGCCGGCCGATGCGGTGAGGCGCCGGCCGCTGCGCCTCGAGACTCAGACGTCCAGCAGAGAGATCGCCGCCTCCACCGCCAGGCGTTCGGTTGCGTCGGCAGGCCGGCAGGCCGCTGCGTCGTGGTAGAGCCGCTCGGCGGCGTCGAGTGCCTCCTCGCCTTCCAGCATCATCAAGCCGATGCCGTACTCGATACGGCCGATCACCGAGGTGGGATTCAGCTGCAGCGCTGCCTCGAACAGGGCGACGGCCGACGCCTTGCTGGCGCCCTGCATCTTGCCGAGCAGGGGCCCGGTCTTGTCGACCAGTTCGGCCTGCAGTGCGGCAAGCGCGATTCGGGCGTCGGCATGGGCGGGCGCCAGCCGCAGCGTCGCTTCCAGCGCCTCGCGCACCCGCGGGCCCAGGCCCTGCTCGGCCGCGCGCAGGAGATTCAGGCCCTGCGCATACCGCCCCAGCGCGTAGCCGAGCCAGAAGTGGGCGCCGGCGTCGTCCGGCTGGCCGGCACATTGCGCCTGCGCACGTTCGGCCACCTCGAGCAGCAGCGCCAGCTTGTGCTTTTCGTTGGGTTCGAGGTAGGTGGCGTAGACCGCCTGTGCCTTGTTCGCCACCGTCAGGCCAGCCGGGCCGGCCGCCAGCCCGGCGCGCACCGCCTGCTCGAATTCGCCGGCATGAAAGCAACGCCACGCCTGTTGCACCGCCTCGTTTTCGGGGAAGGGCACCGCGTCGCCGGCGTGTAGCCGGGCCCAGTGCTCGCGCAGCGCCGGGCCGGCATAGTCGTATTGCGCGTCGGGAAAGGGAAAGGCCAACCAGCGGTGCATCGGGGCGTCTCGTTCAGGGGGTGGTGGTGCCGCGCCCGTCTTGGCGCGTCTCGTAGCGCGAGATCAGGCCGAGCATATGCTCCTTGCCGGCGGCGTCGAGGTAGGGCGTCAAAAGGCTCAGCACATGATGGGCGCCGCGCACCATAGCCTGAGCGGCACCTTCGGGCTCGAGGGCCTTGCGCGGGTCCCGCACGTATTCATAGCTGAGCCAATAGGTCAACACCACCACCATCGCGGTCGCGACCGGCTCGGCCTCGGCCGGTGAAATGCGGACCGCGGCGTGGCGGCACAGGCCGTCCAGCACTGCCTGCACGGCGCGCGACTTGTTCTTCAGCACGAACTGGAAGTGTGTTTCGAGCCGACGGTTCTTGCTGAGCAGGTCATTCAGATCACGGTAGAGGAAGCGGTACTCCCAGATCAGCTCGAACAGCATGTGGAAGAACAGCCAGGCATCTTCGACATTCTTGACGTTGTCGGCCGCCCCCAGCAGTTCACCCAAGGCACGTTCGTAGCGGTCGAACAGCGAGTTGATCAGCTCGTCCTTGGCCGGGTAGTGGTAGTAGAGGTTGCCGGGGCTGATGTTGAGTTCGGCCGAGATCAGGGTGGTCGAGACATTGGGCTCGCCAAAGCGGTTGAAGAGATCGAGCGTGACTTCGAGGATACGTTCGGCCGTACGGCGCGGCTTCTTCTGCGGCATGTGGGCTCCCGGACCGTGACGCCCGCCCTCGGGGGCGAGCGAGCGGCTGCCAAGCAATCTAGCAAATTCGGGCGGGGCGGGGAACGCACCAAGACCCCGACGCGACAGCCCCGCGGGCGCTGCCTACAATCTGCCGCCATGCCAGCCGTCAGCTTCCAGCATGTGTTCAAGTCCTATCCGGGCCCCAAGGGCGAGCTGCAGGCTCTCAAAGGCGTCAGCTTCGACATCCAGCCTGGCGAGTTCTTCGGGTTGCTGGGGCCGAATGGCGCCGGCAAGACCACGCTGATCAGCGTGCTGGCCGGGCTGGCGCGCGCCAGCAGCGGCACCGTCTGCGTGCACGGACACGACGTGGTGACCGACTTCGCCACGGCACGCCGGCACCTGGGGGTGGTGCCCCAGGAACTGGTGTTCGACCCCTTCTTCACGGTGCGCGAGGCCTTGCGCATCCAATCGGGCTATTTCGGGCTGCGCCGCAACGACGACTGGATCGACGAATTGCTGACCCAGCTGGGCCTGGCCGACAAGGCCGACGCCAACATGCGCCGGCTGTCGGGCGGCATGAAGCGTCGCGTGCTGGTGGCGCAGGCCCTGGTGCACCGGCCGCCGGTGATCGTGCTCGACGAGCCCACCGCCGGCGTCGACGTCGAACTGCGCCAGACCTTGTGGCAGTTCATCGGCCGGCTCAACCGGGAAGGGCACACGGTGTTGCTGACCACGCACTATCTCGAAGAGGCCGAGGCGCTGTGCCATCGCATCGCGATGCTCAAGGCGGGCCAGATCGTCGCGCTCGACCGCACCACGTCGTTGTTGTCGGGCACCGCCAGCACCATGCTGAGCTTCAAGCTCGACGGCGAACTGCCGTCTGCGCTGTCGGAGCAGGCCCGCTGGATCGGGCGCATCGTGCAGATCAAGGCGCATGACGCACGCGAGGTCGAGCAAATCCTGGTGCTGCTGCGCCAGGCCGGGTGCAAGGTCGAAGATCTCGAGATCGGCCGCGCGGACCTCGAAGACGTGTTCCTGGAGATCATGCAGGCCGACACCTATCCCGGTGCCTTTGTGCGGCGGCCCGAGATTGCCGGGGTGTCTCGATGATGACGGGGCGCATCCCCGCGGGAGTGATCACCCGTTTCGCCGGCGTTCGCACACTGTTTCACAAGGAAGTGCTGCGCTTCTGGAAGGTCGCCTTCCAAACCGTGGCGGCCCCGGTGCTGACGGCCGTGCTCTACCTGCTGATCTTCGGGCACGTGCTCGAGGATCACGTGAAGGTCTACGACCGCGTGGCCTACACCAGCTTTTTGATCCCGGGCCTGGTGATGATGAGCGTGCTGCAGAACGCGTTCGCCAACAGTTCGTCGTCGCTGATCCAGAGCAAGATCACCGGCAACCTGGTGTTTTTGCTGGTCACGCCGCTGTCGCACTGGGCCTGGTTCACCGCCTATGTCGGCGCGTCGGTGGTGCGCGGCCTGGCGGTCGGGCTGGGGGTGTTCGCCGTCACGGTCTGGTTCGCGCCGCCGGCGTTCGCCGAGCCGTGGTGGATCCTGGTGTTCGCGCTGCTGGGCGCCGGCATGCTGGGGTCGCTGGGCCTGATCGCCGGGCTGTGGGCGGAGAAGTTCGACCAGATGGCGGCGTTCCAGAACTTCATCATCATGCCGATGACGTTTTTGTCCGGCGTCTTCTACTCGGTGCACTCGCTGCCGTCTTTCTGGCAGAACATCAGCCATCTGAATCCATTTTTCTACATGATCGACGGCTTCCGGCGTGGATTCTTCGGCGTCAGCGATGTGTCGCCGTGGTTGAGCCTGACGGTGGTGGGCACGAGCTTCGCGTTGATCGCCTCGGCCGCGCTGCTGCTGTTGCGCTCCGGGTACAAATTGCGCCACTGAGTCATAATTGCGCCCTTATGGCCGATCCCACCCCCCAAGAGGTCCGCGACTACATCGCCCAGGGGCTCGCGTGCGAGCACCTGGAGGTGGAGGGGGACGGCCGTCACTTTTTCGCGACCATCGTCTCGACGGAGTTCGAGGGCAAGCACCGGGTGGCGCGCCACCAGGCGGTGTACCGGGCGCTGGGCGATAGAATGCGCGAGCAAATCCACGCCCTGTCGATGAAGACGCTGACCCCTGCCGAGTGGGCCCACACTTCGGCCAACCACCACCATCATTGATCGGCAACCGCTGCTGCGGCGCGGTTGTGCAGGACTCCACGCGTGCACACCGCACGCCGTGAGCGGTCCGACAGCAGCGTGGCGCGGGGCGGTCCACCCCACACACCATGGACAAACTCCTCATACGCGGTGGCCGCCGGCTTCACGGTGACGTCACGATCTCGGGCGCCAAGAACGCCGCCCTGCCGGAGTTGTGCGCGGCGCTGCTGACGGCCGAGCCGGTGACGCTGCGCAACGTGCCCCGGCTGCAGGACGTCAACACCACGCTGAAGCTGTTGCGCAACATGGGCGTCAGCGCCGAGCGGTCCGAGGCGCTGCCCGACCAGGTGGTGCTCGACGCCGGCGCGCTCGACAAGCCCGAAGCGCCCTACGACCTGGTGAAGACGATGCGGGCCTCGATCCTGGTGCTCGGGCCGCTGTTGGCGCGCTTCGGGCAGGCCACCGTGTCGCTGCCCGGCGGCTGCGCCATCGGTTCGCGGCCGGTCGACCAGCACATCAAGGGCTTGCAGGCCATGGGCGCCGAGATCCAGGTCGAGCATGGCTACATCGTTGCCAAGGCCAAGCGTTTGCGCGGCGCGCGCATCACCACCGACATGGTGACCGTCACCGGCACCGAGAACCTGCTGATGGCCGCCACGCTGGCCGAAGGCGAGACGGTGCTCGAAAACGCCGCGCAGGAGCCCGAGATCCCCGACCTGGCCGAAATGCTGATCGGCATGGGCGCCCGCATCGAAGGCCACGGCACCAGCCGCATCCGCATCCAGGGGGTCGAGCGCCTGCACGGCGTGGCGCACGACATCATCCCCGACCGCATCGAATGCGGCACCTTCCTGTGCGCGGTGGCCGCCGCCGGCGGCGACGTGGTGCTGAAGCGCGCGCGCGCCGACCACCTCGATGCGGTGATCGAGAAGCTGCGCGAAGCAGGCGCGGTGATCGAGGCCGGCGGTGACTCGATCCGCGTCAAGGGCAACGGCCGCCTCAAGGCGGTGTCGTTCCGCACCAGCGAGTACCCGGCCTTCCCGACCGACATGCAGGCCCAGTTCATGGCGTTGAACTGCGTCGCCGACGGCACCGCGAAGGTCACCGAAACCATCTTCGAGAACCGTTTCATGCACGTCAACGAGCTGGTGCGGCTGGGCGCCCGCATCGAGGTCGACGGGCACACGGCGGTGGTGCAGGGCGTCGAACGGCTGTCGGGTGCCACCGTGATGGCCACCGATCTGCGCGCCTCGGCCAGCCTGGTGATCGCCGGGCTGGTGGCCGAGGGCGAGACGCGCGTCGACCGCATCTACCACCTCGACCGCGGCTACGACCAGATGGAAGCCAAGCTGCGCGGCATCGGCGCCGACATCGAGCGGACCAAGGCATGATCACGCTGGCACTGTCCAAGGGACGTATCTTCGAAGAGACGCTGCCGCTGTTGAAGGCGGCCGGCATCGAGGTCACCGAAGACCCCGAGAAGTCGCGCAAGCTGATCCTGCCGACCAACCGCGACGATGTGCGGGTGGTGCTGGTGCGCGCCACCGACGTGCCGACCTACGTGCAATACGGCGGCGCCGACCTCGGCGTGGCCGGCAAGGACGTGCTGCTCGAGCACGGCGGCCAGGGCCTGTACCAGCCGCTCGACCTGCGCATCGCCAAATGCCGCATGAGCGTCGCGGTGCGTGCCGACTTCGATTACGGCGCCGCGGTCAAGCAGGGCTCGCGGGTGCGGGTGGCGACCAAGTACACCACCGTGGCGCGCCAGCACTTCGCCGACAAGGGTGTGCACGTCGACCTGATCAAGCTCTACGGCTCGATGGAGCTGGCGCCGCTGACCGGGCTGGCCGATGCCATCGTCGACCTGGTGTCCACCGGCAGCACCCTGAAAGCCAACCATCTCGTCGAGGTCGAGCAGATCATGGAGATCTCGTCGCGCCTCGTCGTCAACCAGGCGGCGCTCAAGCTCAAGCGCGAGCCGATCCGCCGCATCATCGACGTGTTCGAAAGCGTCGTCTCGTCTTCCAACCCCAACCCAAGGTGACCTCGTCATGAAGGTGCAGATCCGTCAACTCGCCACCACCGCGCCGGACTTCGAAGCCGAATTCCATCGCGCGCTGCATTGGGCGGCCGAGACGGATCATGCGATCGAGCAGCGCGTGGCCGAGATCCTGGCCGACGTGCGCGGCCGTGGTGACGCCGCGGTGCTCGACTACACCAACCGTTTCGACGCACTGGGTGCGACCTCGGTCGCCGCGCTGGAGCTGACGCAAACCGAGTTGCGCGCCGCGCTCGAGCAGATCACCCCCGCCCAGCGCCAGGCGCTGGAGGCGGCGGCACGGCGGGTGCGGGCCTACCACGAGCGCCAGCTCGAGGCCTGCGGGCGCTCGTGGAGCTACCACGACGACGACGGCACGCTGCTGGGCCAGAAGGTCACGCCGCTCGACCGCGTCGGCATCTACGTGCCGGGCGGCAAGGCCGCCTATCCGTCGAGTGTGCTGATGAACGCCATCCCGGCGCAGGTTGCCGGTGTCGGCGAGATCGTCATGGTGGTGCCGACGCCGCGCGGCGAGAAAAACGCGCTGGTGTTGGCGGCGGCGGCCGTCGCCGGCGTCCACCGCGCCTTCACGATCGGCGGGGCGCAGGCGGTGGCGGCGCTCGCCTATGGCACCGCGACGGTGCCCAAGGTCGACAAGATCACCGGCCCCGGCAATGCCTATGTGGCCAGTGCGAAGAAGCACGTCTTCGGCACCGTCGGCATCGACATGATCGCCGGCCCGAGCGAAATCCTGGTGCTGGCCGATGGCAGCACGCCGCCCGACTGGGTCGCGATGGATTTGTTCAGCCAGGCCGAGCACGACGAGCTGGCGCAAAGCATCCTGCTGTGCCCCGACGCCGGCTACCTCGAGCGCGTGCGGGCCGAAATCGATCGGCTGCTGCCCGAGATGCCGCGCCGCGACGTGATCCGCGCTTCGCTCGAAGGCCGCGGCGCCTTGATCCACACCCGCAGCATGGAAGAGGCCTGCGAGATCAGCAACCGCATCGCGCCGGAACACCTGGAGGTGTCGTCGCGCGACCCGCATCGCTGGGAGCCGCTGTTGCGGCATGCCGGCGCGATCTTCCTGGGGGCCTATACCAGCGAGTCGCTCGGCGACTACTGCGCCGGGCCCAACCATGTGCTGCCGACCTCCGGCACGGCCCGGTTCTCGTCGCCGCTCGGCGTCTACGACTTCCAGAAGCGTTCCAGCCTGATCGAGGTCAGCCCCACCGGCGCGCAGGCGCTCGGCCCCATCGCCGCCGAGCTGGCCTATGGCGAGGGGTTGCAGGCGCATGCGCGCGCGGCCGAAATGCGTTTGTCCGACGACACCCCCGAAGGAGCTTGAGATGGCCAGCCTCGAACAACGCATGTCGGCCTTTTTGCGGCCCGATCTGCAGGCCATGCTGCCCTACGTGGTGCAGCCGAGCGCCGGCTACGTCAAGCTCGACGCGATGGAAAACCCCTACACGCTGCCGCTCGCGCTGCAGCGCGAACTGGGCGAGCGCCTGGGGGCCGTCGCGCTCAACCGTTACCCCGGCGACCGGGTCGAAGACCTGCGCCGCGCCTTGGCGCGCCACGCGGGGCTGCCCGAGGGTTACGCGCTGATGCTGGGCAACGGCTCGGACGAGCTGATCTCGCTGTTGGCCCTGTGCTGCAACCGGCCGGGTGCGAGCGTGGTGGCGCCGTCGCCCGGTTTCGTGATGTATGCGGTGTCGGCCGAACTGCACGGCTTGAACTACGTCGGCGTGCCGCTGACGCCGGACCGGTTCGACCTCGATGAGCCGGCGATGCTGGCCGCCATCGAAACGCACCGGCCCGCGCTGGTCTACATCGCCTACCCGAACAACCCGACCGCCAATTTGTTCGACGACACCATCATCGAGCGGGTGGTGCAGGCTGCGCCCGGGCTGGTGGTGATCGACGAGGCCTACCAGCCGTTCTCCAGCAAGACCTATCTCGACCGCCTGACGCGCCACGAGCACGTGATCCTGATGCGCACGATGAGCAAGTTCGGCCTGGCCGGCGTGCGGATCGGCTACATGATGGGGCGAAGCAGCCTGATCGAGCAGATCGAAAAGGTGCGCCCGCCCTACAACATCAGCGTGCTCAACTGTGAAGCCGCCTTGTTCGCACTGGAACACGAGACCGAGTTCGCCCGACAGGCGGCCTTGCTCAGGGCCGAGCGCGAGCGTCTGATCGAGGCCTTGCGCGAGATGCCCGGCGTGTTGCCCTTTCCGAGCGACGCCAACATGGTGCTGGTGCGCATGCCCGACGCCGAGCGCAGCTTCGCGCACTTGAAGCAGCGCGGCGTGCTGGTGAAGAAGGTGTCGAGCATCCCGGCACTGGCCAACTGTTTGCGCCTGACCGTCGGCACCGCCGAAGAGAACGACTTGATGAT
Source organism: Caldimonas brevitalea (assembly GCF_001017435.1). Lineage (NCBI taxonomy): Bacteria > Pseudomonadati > Pseudomonadota > Betaproteobacteria > Burkholderiales > Sphaerotilaceae > Caldimonas > Caldimonas brevitalea. The sequence continues at coordinate 5,471,969 of NZ_CP011371.1, read as the reverse complement.
CGCCGCCTTGCGCGAGAGCGTGGCATGAGGCCCGAAATGACGACACCCGAGACCCGATCGACGCGCGTGGCCGAAGTCACGCGCAACACCGCCGAAACCCAGATCCGCGTGCGCGTCGACCTCGACGGCACCGGCGTCGCCCGGTTGTCCACCGGCATCGGCTTTTTCGACCACATGCTCGACCAGATCGCCCGCCACGGGCTGATCGACCTCGAGATCGACGCCAAGGGCGACCTGCACATCGACGGCCACCACACGGTCGAAGACGTCGGCATCACGCTGGGCCAGGCGGTGGCGAAAGCGGTCGGCGACAAGAAGGGGCTGCGCCGCTACGGCCATGCCTATGTGCCGCTCGACGAAGCGTTGTCGCGTGTGGTGGTCGATTTCTCGGGTCGACCCGGGTTGACGATGCACGTGCCCTTCAAAGCCGGCTCGATTGGCGCGTTCGACACACAGTTGGCCTATGAGTTCTTCCAGGGTTTCGTCAATCATGCGCTGGTGACGCTTCACATCGACAACTTGCGTGGCGAGAATGCGCACCATCAGTGCGAGACGGTGTTCAAGGCTTTTGCGCGTGCGCTGCGCATGGCCCTCGAGCTGGACCCTCGCATGGCCGGCATCATTCCCTCCACCAAAGGATCTCTCTAAGCCATGCCCACCGTTGCAGTTGTCGACTACGGCATGGGCAACCTGCGTTCGGTTTCGCAGGCGGTGCTTCATGCGGCGCAAGGCTCGGGTGTGCAGGTGGTGGTGACCAGCCGTGCCGACGAGGTCTATGCGGCAGAGCGGGTGGTGTTGCCCGGCCAGGGCGCGATGCCCGATTGCATGCACGAACTGGCGGCCTCCGGGCTGCAGGAGGCGGTGCTGCATGCCGCGGCGCACAAGCCCTTGCTGGGGGTGTGCGTCGGCATGCAAATGCTGCTCGAATCAAGCGAAGAGGGCCCCACCGAGGGCCTGGGGCTGATCCCCGGCGACGTGGTGCGGTTCCAGCTCGACGGGCAGATCCAGCCCGACGGCAGTCGTTACAAGGTGCCTCAAATGGGCTGGAACCGGGTGTTCCAGTCACAACCTCATGCGATCTGGGCTGGCATTCCCGACGGCGCCTACTTCTATTTCGTCCACAGCTTCCATGCCCGCACGCGGCATCCGCACCACAGCACGGGGGAAACCGAGTACGGCGTTCGCTTTACCTGTGCTGTGGGCCGGGATAATATTTTTGCCACGCAGTTCCACCCGGAGAAGAGCGCAGACCACGGCCTCGCCCTGTACCGCAACTTCCTGACCTGGAAGCCTTGACGGCACTGCACACCTCCTCTCTCCGCCCCCCATTCCTCCACCTCCCATCGCTTCGGCTATGTTGCTGATCCCTGCCATCGACCTGAAAGACGGCCAGTGCGTGCGCCTGAAACAGGGTGACATGAACGACTCCACCACCTTCGGAGAAGACCCGGCCGCCATGGCCCGGCGTTGGCTGGAGGCAGGCGCGAGGCGGCTGCACCTGGTCGACCTGAACGGCGCCTTTGCCGGCAAACCGGTCAACGAGGCGGCCATCAAGAGCATCCTGGCCGAGGTCGGCGACGAGATACCGGTGCAGCTCGGCGGCGGTATCCGCGACCTCGACACCGTCGAGCGCTACCTCGACGACGGCCTCAGCTACGTGATCATCGGCACCGCCGCGGTGAAGAACCCGGGCTTTTTGAAAGACGCCTGCACCGCCTTCGGCGGCCACATCATCGTCGGGCTCGACGCCAAGGACGGCAAGGTGGCGACCGACGGCTGGTCGAAACTGTCGGGCCACGAAGTGGTGGACCTGGCGCGCAAGTTCGAGGATTACGGCGTCGAAGCCGTGATCTACACCGACATCGGCCGCGACGGCATGCTCACCGGCATCAACATCGACGCCACCGTCAAGCTGGCGCAAGCGCTCAGCATCCCGGTGATCGCCTCGGGCGGACTGAGCAACCTGGCCGACATCGAGAAGCTCTGCGCCGTGGAGAGCGAAGGTGTCGAAGGCGTGATCTGCGGCCGGGCGATCTACACCGGCGCCCTCGACTTCGTCGCCGCACAGCAGCGCGCCGATCAACTCAACGGCGGGGGCGGTTGAGCCGTCCTCCCCCCCACACCATTTGTCGCCATGCTCGCCAAACGTATCATCCCCTGCCTCGACGTCACCGGCGGCCGGGTCGTCAAGGGTGTCAACTTCGTTGAACTGCGCGACGCGGGCGACCCGGTCGAAATCGCCGCTCGTTACAACGAGCAGGGCGCCGATGAGCTGACCTTTCTCGACATCACCGCCACCAGCGACGGCCGTGACCTGATCCTGCCGATCATCGAGGCGGTCGCCAGCCAGGTGTTCATCCCGCTGACGGTGGGCGGCGGCGTGCGCACGGTCGAAGACGTGCGGCGGCTGTTGAATGCGGGCGCCGACAAGGTGAGCTTCAACTCGGCTGCGGTCGCGAACCCGCAGGTGATCCGCGACGCGTCGCGCAAGTACGGCGCGCAATGTATCGTCGTCGCGATCGACGCCAAGGCGCGCCCGGGCGGCGGCTGGGACGTCTACACGCATGGCGGGCGCAAGAACACCGGCCTCGACGCGGTCGACTGGGCGCGGCAGATGGCCGAACACGGCGCCGGCGAGATCCTGCTGACCAGCATGGACCGCGACGGCACCAAGAGCGGCTTCGACCTGGCCCTGACGCGCGCCGTCAGCGACGCGGTGCCGGTGCCGGTGATCGCCTCGGGTGGTGTCGGCAACCTGGAACACCTGGCCGCCGGCATCCAGGAGGGCCGCGCCGACGCCGTGTTGGCGGCGAGCATCTTCCACTACGGCGAGTACACCGTGGGCCAGGCCAAGCAACTGATGGCATCGCGCGGCATTCCGGTGCGCAACTGACGCTTTCGGCCCCGCCGCCGCCGCGTCACACGCGGTTGCTACACTGCCGGGATGAACTGGCTAGATCAAGTGAAGTGGGACGAGCAGGGCCTCGTGCCTGTCATCGCGCAGGAGCGTGGCAGCAAAGACGTGCTGATGTTCGCCTTCATGAACCGCGAGGCCCTGGCCAAGACGGCCGAACTGGGCGAGGCCGTGTACTGGAGCCGGTCGCGCGGGCGGCTCTGGCACAAGGGCGAGGAATCCGGCCACATCCAGAAGGTGCACGAGCTGCGCATCGACTGTGACGCCGACGTGGTGCTGCTGACGGTCGAGCAACTCGGCCACGAGCCCGGCATCGCCTGCCACACCGGCCGCCATTCCTGCTTTTTCAGCGTGCTGCGGAACGGCCAGTGGCAAGCCGTCGATCCGGTCTTGAAAGACCCGGAACGGATCTACAAATGACGTCATCCAACCAAACCCTGGAGCGCCTGGCCGCGGTCATCGAGTCGCGCAAGGGCGGCGACCCGCAGGCGTCGTATGTGGCCCGGTTGTTCCACAAGGGCACCGACGCCATCCTGAAGAAAGTCGGCGAAGAAGCCACCGAGACGGTGATGGCCGCCAAGGACGGCGACACCGCCAAGATCGTCTACGAGGTGGCCGACCTGTGGTTCCACTCGATGGTGGCGCTGGCGCACTTCGGCCTCGGCCCCGAGCAGGTGCTGGCCGAACTGGAACGCCGCGAGGGGTTGTCGGGTCTGGAAGAGTTCGCGCGCCGCGGTGCACCTGCGCCGGCGGCGGGCAGTGACAAGGAGGCCAACACGCCATGAGCGAGATCATCGACCTCGGCGAGCGCGAGCGCTCGCTCAAGTCCCTGGGTGTCGTCAGCTACCTGCTGCACACCATCGTCGCGGTTGCCGCGGTGCTGCCGGGCGTGCAGGCCGGCGTGGCGCTGCTGCTGGTCGCCATCATCCTCGACCTGGTCAAGAAAGACGACGCCGCCGGCACGTGGCAGGCATCGCACTTCAGCTGGCGCATCCGCTCGGTGCTCTGGGCGGGCGGGCTTTACCTGCTGACCCTGCCGTTGTGGCTGCTGTTCCTGGTGCCCGGCATGATCGCCTGGACCCTGATTTCGATCTGGCTTCTCTACCGCATCATCCGCGGCTGGATGAATTTGTCCGCCAACCGTCCCATTTGAGACCAGCATGAACCGAGACCCGAACTGCATCTTCTGCAAGATCGTCGATGGCCAGATCCCGTCGAAGAAAGTCTTCGAAAACGAGGAACTGCTGGTGTTCCACGACATCCGGCCGCACGCGCCCATCCATTTTTTGATCATTCCCAAGCTGCACGTCCCCTCGCTGTTCGAGGTGGGCGACGAGCACGAGGCGCTGCTGGGCCGGATGCTCGCGCTGGCGCCCAAACTGGCGCGGGAGCAGGGGGCGACCAACGGTTTCCGCACTGTGGTCAACACCGGCGTCGACGGTGGGCAAGAGGTATACCACCTCCATGTCCATGTCATGGGCGGTCCGCGGCCCTGGAAGATCGGCTGACTTTAAAATTTGACTCTGTCGTAAGGAGAAGATCATGGGTTCCTTCAGCATCTGGCACTGGTTGATCGTGCTGTTGATCGTCGTGCTGGTGTTTGGCACCAAAAAGCTCAAGAACATGGGGTCCGACCTGGGCGGTGCGGTCAAGGGTTTCAAGGACGGCATGCGCGACGGCGCGGCCGACAGCCCGGCCCAGCAGGTGACCACCGACAAGGCGGCCGACAAGTCGACCATCGACGTCGAGGCCAAGAGCAAGTCGTGACGCGACCCGAGCGCCGCCGCGGCCGGCCCGGGGCGGCCCCTGACCACCCGCGGCGTGACATCCCATGATCGATCTCGGTTTTGACAAGCTGGCGTTGATCGGCACGGTGGCCCTGATCGTCATCGGGCCCGAGCGCCTGCCCCGCGTGGCCCGCACGGTCGGCCATCTGCTCGGCAAGGCGCAGCGTTATGTGGCCGACGTGAAGGCGGAGGTCAACCGCTCGATCGAACTCGAAGAGCTCAAGAAGATGCGCGGCGAGTTCGAGGACGCGGCGCGCAATGTGGAGCAATCGATTTCGCGCGAGGTGCACGACGCGTCGACCGAATTCGAGCAAGCCTGGTCCGATGCCACCGGCTCAAACCGCGCGAGCGACCCGGAAGCCCTGGCCGACCACGGCTGGGAACCGCCCGCACCGCAATACAAACATCCGAAGAAGAACTGGCGCCTGAAGCGCGGCGCGGTGCCGCAGTGGTACAAGCAGCGCCACGGCGTGCGCACGCGCGCCCAATCCGGCGCCGCGCGTGTGGCCCGCTTCCGTCCGCCGCGCGCTGCATCGAAAGCCCGTCCGTGAGCCATCCGTCCAACGAAGATCCCCGCGACGAACTGGAGGGGACCGAGCAGCCTTTTGTCTCACATCTGGTCGAACTGCGCGACCGGCTGATCCGTGCGCTGATCGCGGTCGGCATCGCCTTCGGTGCGCTGGCGCTGTGGCCCGGCCCCTCCGGGCTCTACGACCTGCTGGCCGCGCCGCTGGTCTCGCACCTGCCCCAGGGCGCGACGCTGATCGCGACCAACGTCATCTCGCCCTTCATCGTGCCGCTCAAGATCACGCTGATGGCGGGGTTTTTGCTGGCCCTGCCGGTGGTGCTCTACCAGGTGTGGGCTTTCGTCGCGCCGGGGCTCTATTCGCACGAGAAAAAGCTGGTGCTGCCGCTGGTGATCTCGAGCACGCTGTTGTTCCTGGTCGGGGTGGGGTTCTGCTATTTCTTCGTGTTCGGCCAGGTGTTCGCATTCATCCAGAGCTTCGCGCCCAAGAGCATCACCGCGGCGCCGGACATCGAGGCCTATCTCAGCTTCGTGCTGACCATGTTCCTTGCCTTCGGTCTCGCCTTCGAGGTGCCCATCGTCGTCGTGGTGCTGGCGCGGCTGGGTATGGTGAGCATCGAGAAACTGAAGGCCTTTCGCAGCTACTTCATCGTGCTGGCCTTCATCGTCGCGGCCATCGTCACGCCGCCCGACGTGATCTCGCAACTGGCGCTGGCGGTGCCGATGTGTTTGCTCTACGAGGTCGGCATCTGGGCGGCGCAGGTGTTCATCAAGCACACCAAGGCGCCGGACGCCGAGGAAGATACGCCGGCCTGATCGGCGGTACGGCGTGGTAGATGCCCGCCGGTGCGCGCCGTACATCCGCTTGGACCGCCTTTCGGGGCGGTCAGGCGTTCAGATCGGCTCCTGCCGGAGGCGGCGATGCCGCTCCGGCTCTTGCCTCGGGCCGCCGCCGGCCCCGCGCCGCTGCAGGCGCCCCCCTGGAAGGCACCGGGAGGGGCCGCGCTTCTTCAGCGTTCGGCGCCGCGCCGCGACACCTTGGGGCGCCGCGCCACATGAACCTGCAGTTCCAGCTTGTTCTCGCCACGCTGCACCGTCAGGGCCGCGCGCGATTCCGGCTTCAACGCGGCCACTGCATTCAACAACTGCACCGTCGAACTCACCTTCTGGTCGGCCACCGCCGTCACCACGTCGCCCGGTCGCACGCCGGCTTCCTGCGCCGGCCCGCCTTGCAGCACACCGGTGATCAGCACACCTTCCTTCACCGGCAGGTTGAAGGTTTCGGCCATCTCGGGTGTCAGGTCCTGCGGCTCCACGCCGATCCAGCCGCGTGTGACCTGGCCTTCCTTGATCAACGCCTCCATCACCTGCCGCGCGGTGGAGGCCGGGATCGCGAAGCCGATACCCATGTTGCCGCCCGAACGCGAGTAGATTGCGGTGTTGATGCCCATCAGGTTGCCGGCGGCGTCGACCAAGGCGCCGCCGGAATTGCCGGGGTTGATCGCCGCGTCGGTCTGGATGAAGTTTTCGAAGGTGTTGATGCCGAGCTGGTTGCGGCCCAGCGCGCTGACGATGCCCGAGGTCACCGTCTGCCCGACGCCGAAGGGGTTGCCGATCGCCAGCACCACGTCGCCCACCTCCAGCGAATCGGAGTCGCCGAAGGTGATCGCCGGCAGCTTTTCCAGCGTCAGCTTGAGCACGGCCAGGTCGGTCTCCGGGTCGGTGCCGACCACCTTGGCGTGGGCCTTGCGGCCGTCGCTCAACATCACCTCGATGTCGTCGGCGCCTTCGATCACGTGGTTGTTGGTCAGCACGTATCCCTCGGGCGAGACGATCACGCCCGACCCCAGGCCGAGCTGCGGTTGCGCCTGGCCCGGATCACCGAAGAAGAAGCGGAACCACGGGTCCTCGCTCTGCGGCGAGCGGGCGGGTGCCTTGCTGGTGGCGATGTTGACGACGGCCGGTGAGGCGCGCTTGGCGGCGGCCGCATAACCACCGGTGGCGCGAGCGACCAGCGGCGGGGGCGGGGCCTCGGTGATCGACACGGTCGGCACCACGCTGGCGGGGTGGCGCTGCATCCACTCGGGCTTCAGTGTTGCGACGACGAACAACGCGGCCACGGCCACCGTGACCGCTTGCGAGAAAATCAGCCAAGTTTTGCGCATAGGACGTGTTTCGATGACCCACCGCGATGAACTGGATTCGTACCTAAAAAACCTGTTGCAGGTGGATCGGTTCCGGGATTATGGGCCGAATGGGTTGCAGGTCGAGGGCCGGGCCGAGGTTCGTAAGCTGGTCAGCGGTGTCACCGCCAGCCTCGCGTTGATCGAGGCCGCCGTCGCCCGAGGTGCCGACGCCATCCTGGTGCACCACGGCTTGTTCTGGCGCGGCCAGGACGGTCGGGTGGTGGGCTGGATGAAAAAGCGGCTGCAGCGGCTGCTGGCCGACGACGTCAACCTGTACGCCTACCACCTGCCGCTCGATGCCCATCCCGACTACGGCAACAACGCACAGCTGGGCGAGCGCCTGGGCCTGGCAGCCGACGGCCGCTTCGGCGAACAGGAGCTGGGCTGGCTGGGCGTGCCCGAGCAGCCGCTCGACCTGCCGGCCCTGGAGGCCCGGGTGGCGTCGCGCCTGGGGCGGCCGCCGGTCACGGTCGCCGGCGACGGGCGGGCACTGCGCCGCATCGCCTGGTGCACCGGCGGCGCTCAAAACTATTTCGAGGCGGCCATTGCGGCCGGCGCCGACGCCTTCCTGACTGGCGAGATCTCCGAGCCGCAAGCGCATTACGCGCGCGAAACCGGGGTTGCCTTTCTCGCCTGCGGCCACCATGCCACTGAACGCTACGGTGCGCCGGCCGTGGCGGCGCATGTGGCCGAGCGCTTTGGCCTGCAACACGAATTCATCGATGTGGAGAACCCGGCATGAGCGCCGCACGGCCGCCCGGAGGGGCTCGCACCGCAGTGCGCAAGCACGGAGGTTACTCAATGAGCGCCGCACGGCCGCCCGAAGGGGCTCGCACCGGAGTTCGCAGCACGGAGGTTACCGAATGAGCGCCGTACACATGCCTGACGGCTCAGCGCGGGCCCCCACGATGCGGCCCCTCGCCATCACGATGGGCGACGCCTGCGGCATCGGCCCCGAGATCGTCGTCCAGGCGGTGCGCTGCGGCGCGGCCCGGCAGGCCTTCGTGCTCGGCGACCCGGCGGTGATGCGGCGCGCGGCGGAGGCCACCGGCGGCCTGCTGCCCGTCGCGGTGATCGAGCGTGCCGCCGACGCGCTGACCCTGCCGCCCGGCTGTCTCGGCGTGTTGCCGGTGGTGCGCCTGCCCGACGATCTGCCGCTCGGTCGTGTCGACGCACGCGCCGGTGCCGCCGCCCACGATTGCATCCGCGCGGCCTGCGAGCTGGCGGCCGCCGGTGAGGTGGCAGGGGTGGTCACGGCCCCGATCCACAAGGAAGCGCTGGCGCTGGCGGGCGTCACCTTTCCCGGTCACACCGAGATGTTGCAGGCTTACGCCAATGGGCCCGGCGGCGCTCCGGTGCGCATGATGCTGGCCAACGACGAGCTGAAGACGGTGCTGGTGACGATCCACATGTCGCTGCGCCAGGCGATCGACGCGGTCAGCTTCGACGCGGTGCTGGAAACCTTGCGTATCGTCCACCGGGCGGCGGCCTTGTGGGGCCAGCCGAGCCCGCGCATCGGCGTGGCCGGCCTCAATCCGCACGCCGGCGAAGGCGGGCTGTTCGGTGACGAGGAATTGCGCATCATCGGGCCGGCCATAGAGGCGGCGCAGCGCGAAGGCATCGATGCGCGCGGCCCCTATGCGCCGGACACCGTGTTCATGCGCGCCCGCAACACGCTCGACCACCCGGGCGAATTCGACGTGGTGCTGGCGATGTACCACGACCAGGGCCTGATCCCGGTCAAATACCTGGGCGTGGAGCGCGGCGTGAACGTGACGCTGGGCCTGCCGTTCATCCGCACCAGTCCCGACCACGGGACCGCGTTCGACCTGGCCGGCACAGGCCGTGCGGACCCGGCCAGCATGATCGCCGCGATCGAGATGGCCCGGCGTTTGTCGGCTGCCTGAGCGGCGCGCGAAGGCGCCGTGTCACGCCTTGCTGGTCGTCGACAGCGCGGCCAGCTGCTTGCGGGCGCGTGCGACCGCGCGCTCGATCAGGTAGGCCTGCTCGAAGGCGCGGAAACGGCCGGTCTCGCACAGTTTGGCGAGCATGCGGCCGGTCAGCGAGATGATCTTCTGGTGCTTCTTGCCCTGGCTGAAGATGAAGAAGGTGCGCCCCGGGCTGACCCAGTTCAGCCGTACCTTCTGCCAGCCTTCTTCGGTGTGCATCTGGTAGGCGATGCCCGCCTGCACGCACTGCGCCAACTGCAGGCCCTTGGTGGGGGTTTCCGGCACCAGTTCGGGGCCCAGCCCGTCGAGGTTGATGTCGAGGTCGCTGGAGCCCGAGTCCAGGCTCGCCAGGTCGATGTCGACGTTGCCGTCCCAGTCGATCGAGCTTTCCTCGACCAGCCCGAGTTGTGCCGCCTCGTCCTCGGAGAAGCCGGTGTCGCCCCCGGCCAGGGTGGCGGTGGGCGCGACATCGGGCAGGTCGTCGGCCGGCGGCACCGGCTGGCGCTCCAGCGCCTGCAGGTGGATTTCCAGCTGGCGCAACTGGAAATCCGTCAGCGCCTGGCCTTTCAGCGATTGCGCGTGCAGCGGCAGCAGCTCGGCGAAGAAGGCTTTTTTCTGCTCGTCGGGCCAGCGGATCATCGCCAGGCCCTCGTTGAGCGTTTTCATCAGCTGCGGCAGCGTCAGGATGAATTGCTTGCGGTCGGCCGGCGTGCTTTTCGGTTGCACGCTCAGGATCAGCTCGCGCGACGCCCGGCGCAAGCGCTGCGCCGGCTCGGCCTCGGCGCCGTGGCGCAAGGTCGCCGCCACCACCGCATGGCTCCACGGCCCCTGCAGGAACTCGCGCAGGAAGTCCGGCAGCGCGATCGGGCGCAGCAGCGCCTGCACCTGCTGCTCGAAACGCGATTGCACGCGCAGCTGGGTTTCCTTGGCCGCCAGCATCTCGACCGCTTCGGCGTGCGCCTGCGCTTCGTCGCGGCTTTGCTCCTGGACGAAGTTTTCCAGCAGGCGCAGCTTGGCCTCGTACAGCTCCATCTGGTCGAAGTCGCCCTCGACCACCTGCTGCACCAGGTCGCGGACCAGGTCCAGGAAACGTTTGCCCGGCCCCTCGCCGTACTCTTCGAACGCGCAGGCGATCGACGCCATGCGGTTGACGAACTTGCGCACCGGGTGGCTGCGCGACGAGAAGAACTGCATGTCCTTCAGCGCCACGCGCAACACCGGCAGTTGCAGCCGCGCGATCTGCCGCGCCATCTGGGGCGGCACTTTCGGGTCGGACAGGATCTGGTCGAACAGCGACGCGACGATGTCGATCACCATGTGATCGAGCGTGCCGGTCGAGGCCCGCATCAGCTCTTCGCGGTGGGTGCGGATCAGGTTGACGGCCATCAGGCCGCCGAGTCCCGAAGAAGACGTCGGCACTCCGCGCCCCGCGCCGGCCGCGCTGCCGATCGACGCGCCGCTGGACGGATGCCAGTCGGTGGTGGTGACCGGGCCGTCGAGGGACGCCGGAACGCTGCTGAGGAAGGCCAGCCGCCGGATCACGTCCAGCATGTGGGCGTCGCTGGCCGCCAAGGCCCCCGCGGCAGTGCCGCCCGCGCCGCCCTGTCGTGACGTGCCATATCCGGAGGTGCCGTATCCCGACATGCCGTGGCCGGAGGTGCTGTGCCCGGACATGCCATGGCCCGACGCGCCGTGCCCGGAAGTGCTCTGCCCCGACGCGCCGTGCCCGGAAGTGCTCTGCCCCGACGCGCCGAAGCCCGACCCGGCGCCGGTGCTGCCGAAGCGCGAGCCCAACCCTCTCGAGCGCGTATCGCCCATCGGGAGATCGACCGGCACCGTGGCCAGCTCGGTCGGTGGCGCCACGCCGAACAGCGCGCTGAGCGCTTGTGCCGCCGCCTGCCGCGGGTCGGTGGGGCCGGCGTCGCGGGGGGCGTCGCTGGCGGTACCGCTTGCCGCGCCGCCCGGCAGCGCGCCGGCGGCGGTGTCCCCGGAGCCGGCCGCGGGCCGTTGGCGCACCACCAGCCCGGCGGGCTGGATGCCCCGGCGGCCGAAGTCGGCCACGATCTCGCCGTAACACTCGCGCATCGACTTGGCGAGCGCGTGGCCCAGTTCGCCGGCCAGCGTCTTGCGCACCGAGGCGTCGGGCGATGCCGCCTCGATGGCGCGGAACAAGGCCTTGCCGAGCACCTCCGGCCGGATCGGGTTGCGGTCCGGGTCGGCCCGTTCGAGTCCCAGCAGCGTGCCCATGTAGGCGTCGAGCTCGCGCAGTTCCCACTCACATTGGTGGGCGATCTCGAGGCCGAGCCGGTGGGCCGTCACCTGCTCCTCGACTTCGCTGTCGTCGACCAAGCTGAGCGAGGCCCAGTTGGTCGCCGCGAAGCCGCGGGTGCCCTGGCCGGGGTTCAGGTCCTGCGCCACCTTCTCGTTCAACACCGTCGAAAACGTCATGTTGAAGTTCGGCAAGGACCGTTGCAGGTCGAACTGTGCGGCCATGTAGCCCTGCCGCTGCGCGTTGCTCTTCGCCGAAAGCGCGAGCATGCCCATCACGTCGACCACCCGGCTGGAGGTGGTCGACACGGTGGACAGAATCTTCTGCACCGCCGCTTGCATGGCGGCGTGGAGTCGCGGGTCGGGGAGGCTCATCGCACCTGCGTTATCAGGAAATCGCAGTATCGCGTGAAAAACCTGCTTACGACATGGTCGAACTCCGTGCAGCGAGGCGAGCGTGAACAGTTCGCCATCTCGGGCCCCTTGAGTGGGCCCGAAAGAACAGTATTGTTACGTCCGGTTGCTTTTCAGTGCATCCCGGATTTCCCGCAGTAACACCACCTGTTCCGGCGGAGCGGCGGGCGCGGGCGGCGGGGCTTGATGCTTGACCCGGTTGATCTGCTTGACCATCAGGAAGATCACGAACGCCAGGATGATGAAGTTCAGCGCGACCGTGATGAAGTTGCCGTAGGCGAACACCGCGCCGCCTTTCTTCGCTTCGGCCAAGGTGGTCGCGGTCTGCCCGGCCAGCGGGATGAAGTAGTTCGAGAAGTCCAGCCCGCCGAAGATGCGGCTCACGATCGGCATGATCACGTCACCCACCAGCGAGTCGACGATCTTGCCGAAGGCTCCGCCGATGATCACGCCGACGGCGAGATCGATCACGTTGCCTTTGACGGCGAACTCCTTGAACTCCTTTGCGAATCCCATGCGGGCCTCCTGACCGGGGTTGATCCGGGCGCCCGGGGCCCGGGCGCCGCGAAAGGCGAGTATTGCCCAGCTTGGAGCGACTGCCGGTTTGCGAGGCGTCACACCCGCGCGGGGCCGCCGCCGGCCTGGATCTCCATCACAGCCGCGCAGCGGCCCGCCATGGCTGGTTTCAGCTTGTGGCTGTGGGCTAGAATCACGGGTTGCCCCTAACTGTAGAAGTGCTTCTGAGGATCCCCATGAGTGACCAGCAAGTGGATAAAGGCCGCCGAACCTGGGTGGCCATTGCTTGTGGCGCGGGTGCCGTCGGTGGCGTTGCCACTGCCGTTCCCTTCGTCAGCACCTTCCAGCCCTCCGAAAAGGCACGCGCCGCAGGGGCACCGGTCGAGGTCGACATCAGTGCCTTGCAACCGGGTGAAATGACCACCGTCGAGTGGCGCGGCAAACCGGTGTGGATCATCAAACGCACCCCCGCGCAGCTGGAGTCACTCAAGAAAACCGAGGCCGAACTGGCCGACCCCCAGTCCGCCCGCACGCAAGTCCCGACGCCGGACTACGCCAAGAATCCGCATCGTTCGATCAAGCCCGAGATCTTCGTCGGCGTCGGCATCTGCTCGCACCTCGGCTGCTCGCCGACCAGCCGTTTTCAGCCGGGCCCGCAGCCGTCGCTGCCGGCCGACTGGCAGGGCGGCTTCCTGTGCCCCTGCCACGGCTCGACCTTTGACATGGCTGGGCGTGTGTTCAAGAACAAGCCGGCGCCGGACAACCTCGAAGTGCCGCCGCACATGTACCTCTCGGACAACAAGCTGTTGATCGGCGAGGACAAGAAGGCCTGAAGCCGACGACGCCCTATTCTGAGGTGACACCCCATGGCTAAATTCAAAGAAGCTCCCGCTGGCGCCCCCGCCGCGCAAAAGCTGCTCAACTGGATCGACAACCGGTTTCCGCTGAGCGAGCTGTACAACGAGCACGTGGGCCAGTACTACGCGCCCAAGAACTTCAACTTCTGGTACGTGTTCGGTTCGCTCGCGCTGGTGGTGCTGGTGATCCAGATCGTCACCGGCATCTTCCTCGTGATGCACTACAAGCCCGACGCCAACCTCGCGTTCGCGTCGGTCGAGTACATCATGCGCGACGTGCCCTGGGGCTGGCTGATCCGCTACATGCACTCGACGGGTGCGTCGGCCTTCTTCATCGTCGTCTACCTGCACATGTACCGCGGCCTGCTGTACGGCTCGTACCGCAAACCGCGTGAGCTGGTGTGGATCTTCGGCTGCGCGATCTTCCTGTGCCTGATGGCCGAAGCCTTCTTCGGCTACCTGCTCCCGTGGGGCCAGATGTCCTACTGGGGCGCCCAGGTGATCGTGAACCTGTTCGCCGCCGTGCCCTTCATCGGCCCCGACCTGGCGCTGCTGATCCGTGGCGATTTCGTCGTCTCCGACGCGACGCTGAACCGCTTCTTCAGCTTCCACGTGATCGCGATCCCGCTGGTGCTGATCGGCCTGGTCGTCGCGCACATCATCGCGCTGCATGAAGTCGGCTCGAACAACCCGGACGGCGTCGAGATCAAGGAAACCCCGGGGCCCAACGGCCATCCGCTCGACGGCATTCCCTTCCACCCGTACTACACGGTGCACGACATCTACGCGCTGTCGGTGTTCCTGATCCTGTTCACCGCAGTGATCTTCTTCGCGCCCGAGTTCGGTGGCTATTTCCTCGAATACAACAACTTCATCCCGGCCGACCCGCTGAAGACGCCGCCGCACATCGCGCCGGTCTGGTACTTCACGCCCTTCTATTCGATGCTGCGCGCGACCACCGACCAGATGGTCAACGTGCTGTGCATCGTGGTCGCGCTGGGCGCCGTGCTGGCCGTGCTCAAGGGTGGCTTCGGTGCCAAGGGCAAGCTGGCCGCGCTGGTCGGCGCGCTGGTGGCGGTGTTCCTGCTCAAGACCTTCGACGCCAAGTTCTGGGGTGTCGTCGTGATGGGCGGGGCGGTCGTGATCCTGTTCTTCCTGCCCTGGCTGGACCGCAGCCCGGTCAAGTCGATCCGCTACCGTCCGCAGTGGCACACCTACCTCTACGGTGTGTTCGTCGTCTACTTCCTGGTGCTCGGCTACCTGGGCATCCAGCCGCCCTCCGACGTCGGCACCCTGGTGGCCCAGGTCGGGACGCTGTTCTACTTCGGCTTCTTCCTGCTGATGCCCTGGTGGAGCCGCATCGGCACCTTCAAGCCGGTGCCTCAACGTGTGGTTTACGCCGCCCACTGAGCAAGCAGGAGACAAGCATCATCATGAAAAAACTGATCCTCTCCCTGCTGGCGTCGCTCGCCCTGGCGATCGGCATGTCGCCGGCGCGTGCGGCGGAAGGCGGCGTCCCCTGGGACCGCTTCGAGGTGAGCCGCGTGACCGACGTGACGGCGCTGCAAAACGGCGCCCGGCTGTTCGTCAACTACTGCCTGAACTGTCACTCGGCCGCCTTCATGCGCTACAACCGGCTGCGTGACCTGGGCCTGACCGAAGATCAGATCAAGGCCAACCTGATGTTCGCCTCCGAAAAAGTCGGTGAAACCATGAAGGTGTCGATGGATCCGAAGCAGGCCAAGGACTGGTTCGGCGCCACCCCGCCCGACCTGACCGTGATCGCCCGCTCGCGCGCCTCGCACAGCGGCACCGGCGCGGACTACCTCTACACCTATCTGCGCAGCTACTACCGCGACGAAACCAAGGCCACCGGTTGGAACAACCTGGCCTTCCCCAACGTCGGCATGCCGCACGTGTTGTGGGAGTTGCAGGGCCAGCGCGCCGCGAAGTACGTCGAAGAGAAGGATCACCACGATCCCAGCAAGACGCACCTGGTGTTTGCCGGCTTCGAGCAACTGACCCCCGGCAAGCTCACCCCCCAGCAGTACGACGCTGCAGTGGCCGACCTGGTCGCCTTCCTGCAATGGATGGGCGAGCCGGTGCAGACGACCCGGGTTCGCCTGGGCGTCTGGGTCCTGATCTTCCTGTCGATCTTCACCTTGATCGCCTGGCGGTTGAATGCCGCCTACTGGAAAGACGTGAAGTGATCGTGTGCGGTGCCGCCCTTGCGGCGGCGCTGTACCGCTCGGAGTGGGCGTACGACCGTCGCCCACTCCGTTTGTGTTTTTGAATCAACCCCTGCGCTTTTAGGAGCACGCCATCATGATGGTGCTTTACTCCGGGACCACCTGTCCGTATTCCCACCGTTGCCGCTTCGTGCTGTTCGAAAAGGGCATGGACTTCGAGATCCGGGACGTGGACCTGTTCGCCAAGCCCGAAGACATCGCCTTGATGAACCCGTACAACGAGGTGCCCATCCTGGTGGAGCGCGACCTGATCCTGTACGAGTCGAACATCATCAACGAGTACATCGACGAGCGCTTCCCGCACCCCCAGCTGATGCCGGGCGACCCGGTCGCGCGGGCTCGCGTGCGCCTGTTCTTGTTGAACTTCGAAAAGGAATTGTTCACGCATGTGAACGTACTCGAGTCGCGCGGCATGAAGCCCAACGACAAACAGCTCGAAAAGGCGCGCGCCCAGATCCGCGACCGCCTGACCCAGCTCGCGCCGATCTTCCTCAAGAATAAATACATGCTCGGCGAGGATTTCTCCATGCTGGACGTGGCGATCGCGCCGCTGCTGTGGCGTCTCGACTACTATGGCATCGAGCTGTCCAAGAACGCCGCGCCGTTGCTGAAGTACGCCGAGCGGATCTTCTCGCGGCCCGCCTACATCGAGGCCCTGACGCCGTCCGAAAAGGTGATGCGCAAGTAAGTGCTTCAGACATGAGCAATCTGCAATCGACCGGTGGTGGCACAGGCAATTCGACCCGGCCCTACCTGATCCGTGCCTTGCACGACTGGTGCACCGACAACGGCTACACGCCTTACTTGGCGGTGTTCGTGGACCGGTCGGTTCAGGTGCCCATGGAGTACGTCAAGAACAACGAGATCGTGCTCAACGTCAGCTTCGACGCCACCAGTGGCCTGAAGCTGGGCAATGAGTACATCGAGTTCCGTGCCCGTTTCGGCGGTGTGCCGCGCGACATCGTCGTGCCGGTCGACCATGTGATCGCCATCTATGCCCGCGAGAACGGGCAGGGCATGGCGTTCCAGATGCCGGGCGACCCGACGACTGCCGGCGCCGAGGCGAGCGACGACGAGGCTGACCCGGAGGCCGAAGCCGCCGCTCGCGGCGAGATGGCCCCAAGCCTGAAGCTGGCACCGCCGACGTCGGCTTCGGCCGAGCGCGTGCCGCCGTCTCCGTCGCCGCAAGGTGAAGATGCGTCCACCGAGCCGCCGACACCGCCGGCCGGGGGCCGCCCTTCGCTCAAGCGCGTCAAGTAAAAGCGCGTCAAGTAAAATCCTCGCGTTGCGGTTACGTCCGCAACGCCACCTGACGTCGGCATCGCCCGCACGTCTTCATGCCGGCTTAGCTCAGTTGGTAGAGCAACCGCCTTGTAAGCGGTAGGTCATCTGTTCGAGTCAGATAGTCGGCACCACCTATCCATCATTCGTGAAGGCTTACCGCTGCGTTACGCGCGGTTGCGGCTGAGCGTTTCAGCCTGATTGAACCTTCACCCTGATCGCGCTAACCTGCCAGCCACGTTGCCGCAGTGCCTCTTCCAGGCGCGGTTGCAACTGCCGTAGCTTGGCTGCGGCGGCCCCGTTGGGGGCCAACAGGGACCAGCCCTGCTCGTCGACAGGCCCGGCTTTGACATGGGCCGCGAGAGCAGGAGGCAGGAGGGGACGGACCACTTCGAAGCGCTCGTTCGATTCACGCATCAGCTGCTGAATCCGAGCCAGCCCCGCATGGCGGCTGAGGGCTTCGTGGATGGGTAGCGTGCGGTCCGCGCGACGGTTCATGACAGGAGTGTAGCGATGCAGATCATGATCACCCACGGCCGGCTGGCCAGGACGCGCGTCCTTCAGCTGGCGCCGTGGCAATTGGCATTCCTGGTGCTTCTGTTGGCCGCTGCAATGCTCGCGTTGTCGGGCGCGATCTACCACTTCATCTTCCTCAAGGCCGCGCGTGACGGCTGGCCGGTGGTCAGCCAGTTGGTGAAGCTGGTCGTCAAGGACGAGTTCGCCCAGCGCGACCGTTTCATGCGTGAAAACCTCGACGCGATGGCGCAGCGGGTGGGCGAGATGCAGGCCAAGCTGATCCACCTCGAAGCGGTGGGCGAGCGGGTCTCGGGTCTGGCGGGCCTGAAGCCCGAAGAGATCAAGCCGGCCAGCGACACGCAGCCCGCCAAGCCCGGCGAAGCCACCGGCCCGGGCGGGCAGGGCGGCCCGTTCATCCCCAGCGGCCGCCCGTCGCTGACCGAGCTGAACCGCGCCATCGACTGGCTCGACGAGTTCTCGGCGCAGCGCGCCGACGTCTTCACGATGATCGAGGCGCGCCTGTTCGAAGAGCAGATGAAGTCGCTGATGGTGCCCAACACCAAGCCGGTCGAAGGTCACACCAGTTCCGGTTTCGGCTTCCGCAGCGACCCCTTCTCGGGCCGTTCCGCCCTGCACACCGGGCTGGATTTCCCGGCCCCCACCGGCTCTCCGATCATGGCCGCGGCCGGCGGTGTGGTGGTGCGGGCCGAAGCGCATCCCCAATACGGCAACATGATCGACCTCGACCACGGCAACGGCCTGGTCACCCGCTACGCCCATGCGTCGCGCTTGCTGGCCCAGCAGGGCGACCTGGTCAAGCGCGGTCAGGTGATCGCGCACGTCGGTTCGACCGGCCGCTCCACCGGCCCGCATTTGCACTTCGAAGTGCTGATGGGCGGGGTGCACCAGGACCCGGCCAAGTTCCTCACCAACGACGCCCCTGCTGCAACGGCAGTGGCCGAGCGGCCCTCGCGCGGCCGCAACAGCCGGGTGGCCCGCAGCGTCGCCGCGGTCGGCATCGACGCCACGCCTGCCGCGCCCTGAGCGCTCGCCGTACCCGCCCCGGCACAGGGCGGCGCAGGCTGCCCCGGTGCTAAACTCCGACGCTTTTGGAGCGGTCACTCACCCGCCCGATGCCCAGGCCCAGGGGTCTGCTTGCAAAGGCGGCGAGCGGCCTCACTTGTGCTGACTCACTTGTGCTGACTCACGACTGACCCACAAGCGGCCTGAGCGCGTATCGGAACATCCCGGCTTTCTGCCATTCCCGGCGTGAGCGTTGTGTGCATCGATGCGGCCCGAGGGCCGCCTGCCACGCGTCGCCGGCTTTCATCATTCAAGAACGAACCGCATGTTGCCCAAGCTTCTCACCCAGATTTTCGGCAGTCGCAACGACCGCCTTCTCAAGCAATACCGGCGTGTGGTGGAGAAGATCAATGCGCTCGAGCCCCAGTTCGAGGCGCTGAACGACGAGCAGTTGCGCGGCAAGACGCAGGAGTTTCGCGATCGGGTGGCCAAGGGCGAGTCGCTCGACGACCTGTTGCCCGAAGCCTTCGCCACCGTGCGCGAGGGCAGCAAGCGAGCGCTGAAGATGCGCCACTTCGACGTGCAGCTGATCGGCGGCATGGCGCTGCACGACGGCAAGATCGCCGAAATGCGCACCGGTGAAGGCAAGACCCTGATGGCCACCTTGCCGGTGTACCTGAACGCGATCAGCGGCCGCGGTGTGCACCTCGTCACCGTCAACGACTACCTGGCCCGGCGCGACGCCGAATGGATGGGCCGGCTCTACAACTTCCTGGGCTTGAGCGTCGGCATCAACCTGCCGCAGATGCCGCGGGAAGAAAAGCAGGCCGCCTACGCGGCCGACGTGACCTACGGCACCAACAACGAGTTCGGCTTCGACTACCTGCGCGACAACATGGTCTACGAGACCGCCGACCGTGTGCAGCGGGGCCTCAACTTCGCCATCGTCGACGAGGTCGACTCGATCCTGATCGACGAGGCCCGCACGCCGCTGATCATCAGCGGCCAGGCCGAAGACCACACCGAGCTGTACCAGCGCATCAACAAGGTGGTGCCGCTGATGAAGAAGCAGATCGGCGAGGCCGATCCGCGCACCGGCGAAGGCATCATCGAGCCGGGCGACTTCACGGTCGACGAGAAAACCCACCAGGTGTTCCTGACCGAAGACGGCCATGAGAACGCCGAGCGCATCCTGGCCCAGGCCGGCCTGCTCGCCGAAGGCGCGAGCCTTTACGACCCGGCCAACATCACGCTGATGCACCACCTGTATGCGGCGTTGCGGGCCAACCACCTGTACCACCGCGACCAGCACTACGTGGTGCAGAACGGTGAAGTCATCATCGTCGACGAGTTCACCGGCCGGCTGATGCAGGGCCGCCGTTGGTCGGACGGCCTGCACCAGGCCGTCGAGGCCAAGGAAGGCGTCGAGATCCAGGCCGAAAACCAGACGCTGGCGTCGATCACCTTCCAGAACTACTTCCGCATGTACGCCAAGCTCGGCGGCATGACCGGCACGGCCGACACCGAGGCCTATGAGTTCCAGGAGATCTACGGCCTCGAAACCGTGGTGATCCCGCCCAACCGGCCGATGCAGCGCAAGGACCAGCTCGACCTGGTCTACAAGACCGCGCGCGAGAAGTACGACGCCGTCATCGGTGACATCCGCGACTGCTACGAACGCGGCCAGCCGGTGCTGGTGGGCACCACCTCGATCGAGAACTCCGAGCTGATCTCGGGCCTGCTCAAGAAGGCCGACCTGCCGCACCAGGTGCTCAACGCCAAGCAGCACGCCAAGGAAGCCGAGATCGTCGCGCAGGCCGGTCGGCCGAAGATGATCACCATCGCGACCAACATGGCCGGCCGCGGTACCGACATCGTGCTCGGCGGCAACGTCGAGAAGCAGGTGCAGCTGATCGAGGCCGACCCGGCGCTCAGCGACGCCGAGAAAGCCAGCCGCGCCGAGCAGCTGAAGAGCGAATGGCAAGGCCTGCACGAGCAGGTCAAGTCGCTCGGCGGCCTGCGCATCATCGCCACCGAACGCCACGAGTCGCGCCGTATCGACAACCAGCTGCGCGGTCGTTCGGGCCGCCAGGGAGACCCGGGCTCGTCGCGCTTCTACCTGTCGCTCGAAGACCCGTTGATGCGCATCTTCGCGGGCGACCGCGTGCGCGCCATCATGGACCGGCTGAAGATGCCCGACGGCGAGGCCATCGAAGCCGGCATCGTGACGCGTTCGATCGAGAGCGCCCAGCGCAAGGTCGAGGCGCGCAACTTCGACGTGCGCAAGCAGCTGCTGGAGTACGACGACGTTTCCAACGACCAGCGCAAGGTCATCTACCAACAGCGCAACGAGATCCTCGATGCGACCGAGCTGAGCCAGCAGATCACCAACCTGCGCGAAGGGGCGTTGACCGACGTGGCGCGCACCTATGTGCCGGCGCAGAGCCTCGAAGAGCAATGGGACCTGGCCGGCCTCGAGAAGACGCTGCGCGAAGAGTGGCAGATCGACCTGCCGCTGAAGGCCGAGGTCGAGAAGAGCGAGTCCATCACCGACGACGAGATCGTCGAGAAGGTGGTCAAGGCCGGCCACGATTTGTATGCGATCAAGGTGGCGCAGGTCGGCAAGGAGCAGTTCACGCAGTTCGAGCGTATGGTGCTGCTGCAATCGATCGACTCGCACTGGCGTGAGCACCTGGCCGCGCTCGACTACCTGCGCCAGGGCATCCATCTGCGCGGCTATGCGCAGAAGAACCCCAAGCAGGAGTACAAGCGCGAGGCGTTCGAGCTGTTCGCGCAGCTGCTCGACATCGTCAAGATGGAGGTCACGCGCGTGCTGCTGACCGTGCGCATCCAGTCGGAGCAGCAGATCGCGCAGGCGACCGAGGCGCTGGAAGACCGGGCGGAGAACATCTCCAACGTCACCTACACGCACCCCAACGACGACGGCAGCATCGCGACCGAAACCGATACGGCCACCGCGGCCGGCGCAGTGCCCAAGGTGGGCCGCAACGACCCCTGCCCCTGCGGCAGCGGCAAGAAGTACAAGCAGTGCCATGGCCGCTTGACTTGAGCGTTCCAGCCCCGGCACCCGCCGGGGCGAGATGCGGCTGAGGGCTCCTGCGGGAGCCCTTTTCGTTGGTGGCGTTCACGCGCCCCGGCCTTCGGCGTCGGCCACCGGCAGCGGATCACCGAGCGCTCGGCGCGGCGAGTGACGCGCCTCGGAATCTCGCGGTGCGGTCTCTACAATCGAGCGTTTTCTCCCCCATCCCCTCCACGCAGCCGAGCCCGCCCATGCCCGTCAATCTCAGCGCTCCCGACCCGCTCACCCTCCACCCCGTCGCCGGCGTCCGCCTCGGTATCACGATGGCCGGCGTGCGCAAGGCCAACCGGCGCGACCTGACGGTCATCGTGCTCGACGAAGGCAGCCAGGTCGCCGGCGTCTTCACGCAAAACCGCTTCTGCGCCGCACCGGTGCAACTGGCCCGCCAGCACCTGGCCGCGAACGTCGGCACGCGGGCGCTGGTGATCAACACCGGCAACGCCAATGCCGGCACCGGCGAAGACGGCCTGGTGCGCGCCTTCTCGACCTGCGTCGCGCTGGCGCGCCATCTCGAGGTGGCGCCCGAGCAGGTGCTGCCGTTCTCGACCGGTGTCATCATGGAGCCGCTGCCGGCCGACCGCATCCAGGCCGGCCTGCCGGGCGCGCTGGCCGATCTGAAGGTCGACAACTGGGGTGCTGCGGCAGAAGCCATCATGACCACCGACACACTGCCCAAGGCCGCCTCGCGTCGCCTGCAGATCGGCGGCCGCGAGGTCAGCATCACCGGCATCAGCAAGGGTGCCGGCATGATCCGGCCCAACATGGCGACGATGCTCGGCTTCATGGCCACTGACGCGGCGGTGGCGCCCGAGGCGCTGCAGCAACTGGTGCGTGAAGCGGCCGACCTGTCCTTCAACCGCATCACCATCGACGGCGACACCTCCACCAACGACAGCTTCATGCTGATCGCCACCGGTCAGGCCGGCCACGCGCCGATCACCGCGCTCGATTCGGCCGAGGGCCGGGCCTTGCGCGACGCAGTCGTGGCGGTCGCGCAGCAGCTGGCCCAGGCGATCGTGCGCGACGGCGAGGGGGCCACCAAGTTCATCACGGTGCAGGTCGACGGCGGCGCCTCGGTCGACGAATGCCGCCAGGTGGCCTATGCGATCGCCCACTCGCCGCTGGTCAAGACGGCCTTTTTCGCCAGCGACCCCAACCTCGGCCGTATCCTGGCCGCAGTGGGCTATGCGGGCATCGCCGATCTCGACCAGACCGGCATCGACCTCTATCTCGACGATGTGCACGTGGCCCGCCAGGGCGGCCGCCATCCGGCCTACCAGGAGGCCGACGGTCAGCGGGTGATGAAACAAAGCGAGATCACCGTGCGAGTGCTGCTCGGCCGCGGCAACGCGACGGCCACGGTCTGGACCTGCGACCTGTCGCACGACTACGTGTCGATCAACGCCGACTACCGCAGTTGAGCCGCGGTCGGCGAGCAGGGCGGCGAGCTGCTGCGAAGTCAGCTTCGCCGGCTTGCTCGCTGGCTTGCCACCGGGCCCCGCTTGTGGCCCCCCGCCGCTGCCTCCCGGGAGGCCTATGGTGCCGGCCGGCCGGCTCGGTCGTTGTCGGGATTCTGGGTCGCCTGGTTCGCCAACTGCGCCACCGCCTGATCCAGCCGTTCGATGCGCGCCAGCAGCGTTTCGAGGTCGCGCTGCAGCGGCACACCGAGCCGGGTCAAGGCCTGCGCGATCCGCGTTTCGAAGATGGTTTCGAGCTGGCCCCCCGGCTGCCCTGCCACGCCAGCACCGACGCGGGCCGCGAGCGCCGCCAGGCTGTCTTCGGCCAGCGCCTGTGTCTTGCGTTGCAGGCTCACGCCTTCTTGCACCAGTGCCTCGAACACCTTGCCCCCCTCGGCCTGGGCACGGGCATAAGCGCCGAGGCCGGCGAGCCAGATGCGCTGGGCGGCCTCCGGCACCGAAGCGGCGAGGGCCGGGTCGGCCCCGTCGGCGCTCGGCAGCGTGTCTTCATCTGCGATGTGCGGTAGTTTCTTCAACATGACGGGGACGGCCCGGGCCTTGAAAGCATGGCGGGACTATAGAAGCGCGGTCTCGGGGTCACAGCCTAAACGTCTAGTGAGCCGGCTCTATCGTCGGGACGGCCGCGTGGCGGCCGGCGGTTTTGACGCTCACGCAATATCACGGCGTTCGTGGGCCCCGAGGTTCGAGACAAAAGCCGCGCCCTTGGCGGCCGTAGGCGCACTGCTGTCGGCAACTGCTGCCAACCGGCCTACAACCTCGCTGGAGGAGACGGGTTGCGGGCCGCCGCGACGCTTCCTAAGATCGTCGTTTTTTCGCGGCTGGCCGGCGGTCCGACCGCGCCGAGGGAGACATCGATGAAAGCTCGCGTCACGGCCCATGAGGCCGCGCCCCCCTTGCCAGGGCCGGGGGGCGAGGGCGCCAATGCGCGCTGGCAGCAACGCAGCGTCGCCAGCGTGTGGCATCCGTGTACGCAGATGAAGCGGCTGCAGGCGGTGCCGCCGCTGCCGATCGCGAGCGCCGCAGGCCCCTGGCTGACCGACCACGAAGGCAAGCGCTACTTCGACGCCATCAGCTCCTGGTGGGTCAACCTGTTCGGTCATGCCGACGCCCGCATCAATGCGGCACTGAAAGACCAGCTCGACCGGCTCGAACACGTGATGCTCGCGGGCTGCACCCATGCGCCTGCCGTCGAACTGGCCGAGCGCCTGTCCGCCCGCACCGGTGGTGTGCTCGGGCACGCCTTCTTCGCAAGCGACGGTGCCTCGGCGGTCGAGATCGCGTTGAAGATGAGCTTCCACAGCTGGCGCAACCGGGGCCTGATCGACAAGCGCGAGTTCGTCTGCCTGCGCGGCGGCTACCACGGCGAGACCATCGGCGCGCTGGCCGTCACCGACGTGGCGCTGTTTCGCGATGCCTATGACCCGCTGTTGATGCGCTCGCACATCGTGATGTCGCCCGACGCCCGGCAGGCGCAGCCCGGCGAGTCGGCTGCCGACGTGGCGCGCCGCGCGCTGGCCGACCTCGAGTCGATGCTCGCGTCACGCCACGCCCACATCGCCGCGCTGATCGTCGAGCCGCTGGTGCAGTGCGCCGCCGGCATCGCCCTCCATGACCCGCTCTACCTGCGCGAGGCGCGCGCCTTGTGCGATCGCTACCAGGTGCACCTGATCGCGGACGAGATTGCCGTCGGGTGCGGACGCACCGGCACCTTCTTCGCCTTTGAGCAGGCGGCGGCAGGGAGCGAAACGCCCCCTGTCTGGCCTGACCTGGTGTGCCTCTCCAAGGGCATCACCGGCGGTTATCTGCCGTTGTCGCTCGTGCTCGCGCGCGACACGCTCTACGACGCATTTCTCGACGACGACACCGCCCGCGGTTTCCTGCACTCGCACTCCTACACCGGCAACCCGCTGGCCTGTCGTGCCGCGCTCGCCGTGCTCGACCGCTTCGACACCGAGCCCGTGTTCGAGCGCAACCGGGTGGCCGCCGAGGCGCTGACCGCGGTGCTGCAGCGGGTGAACGACGACCCGCGGGTGAGCGGCGGCCTGCGCCACCTCGGCATGATGTGGGCCTTCGACGTGCGCGCAGACCTCGCCGACCCGGCTTTTGCCGAACGCTTCCACCTGGCCGGTCGGCAGCTGGGCCTGTTGATCCGCCCGATCGGCCGCACCGTCTACTTGATGCCGCCCTATGTGCTCGACGCCGACGGCGCGGCCTGGCTCGCCCAGCGCACGCTCGACACGCTCGACCAGGTGCTGCCCTCCACCCCCGGGAGCCGCCATGCTGCTTGACCATCTCGAGCGTCAACTCGCGGCCCGCCGCGCCGACGCACTGCTGCGCAGACGCCGCACCGCACAAGGCGCGTGCGGCCCGCACCAGCAGGTCGCCGACGGCACGTCGCCGCCCCGCGACATGCTGGCCTTTTGCAGCAACGACTACCTCGGGCTGGCGCAACACCAGCACGTGCGCGCCGGGTTGATCGAAGGTGCGCAGCGCGATGGTGTCGGCAGCGGTGCGTCGCACCTGGTGAGCGGGCACCATGCGGTGCATGTGGCGCTGGAACAGCGGCTGGCCGAGATGCTGGCGCCGCACGTGCCGGACGCCCGCGCCTTGTTCTTCTGCTCCGGCTACATGGCCAACCTGGCCGTGCTCACCGCGCTCGGCGATGCACAGGCCACGATCTTCTCGGAGGCCCTCAACCATGCTTCGTTGATCGACGGCGCGCGCCTGGCGAAGGCCGCGGTCGAGAAGTACGCCCACGCCGACGTCGCCGGGCTCGAGGCGCAGCTGGCGGCCTGCCGCAGCCCGGTCAAGCTGATCGTCACCGATGCGGTGTTCAGCATGGACGGCGACATCGCGCCCTTGCCCGAACTGCTCGCCTTGGCGGAGCGCCACGACGCCTGGGTGGTGGTGGACGACGCCCATGGTTTCGGCGTGTTGGGCGAGCAGGGGCGGGGCAGCCTCGCGCACTTCGGCTTGTGCAGCGAGCGTCTGATCTACATGGGCACGCTGGGCAAGGCGGCGGGTGTCGCCGGTGCCTTCGTCGCCGCGCATCCCACGGTGATCGACTGGCTGGTGCAGAGCGCGCGCACCTACATCTACACCACCGCCGCGCCGCTGCCGCTGGCCCATGCGCTGCTTGCCAGCCTGGATCTGATCCGCGGCGACGAGGGCGAACAGCGCCGGCAGCACCTGCGGGCGCTGGTGACACGCTTGCGCGACGGACTGGGCGAGGTGTTGGCCGGCCACCGCTGGTGTCTGGCGCCGTCCGACACTGCGATCCAACCGCTGATCGTCGGCGCCAACGCCGACGCGCTGCAACTGGCCGCGGCGCTCGAAACCCAGGGCTGCTGGGTGCCAGCCATCCGCCCGCCCACCGTGCCGGCCGGCACCGCCCGCTTGCGTATCACCCTCAGCGCGGCCCATCGGGAAGCCGACGTCGACCGGTTGGTGCAGGCGCTGGCGCGGGCCGCAGGGGAGGTGGCGCGGTGACCAAGGGATGTTTCGTGACCGGCACCGACACCGAGGTCGGCAAGACCTTCGTCAGCGCGGCGCTGCTGCAAGCCCTGGCCGCGAGTGGATTGCGCTGCGCCGGCTACAAACCGGTGGCGGCCGGCACGGTGTGGCGTGACGGGCGGCAGGTCAACGAGGATGTCGAGGCCCTGAAGGCCGCGTCCAACGTCGATCTTGCGGACGACGAGGTGTGCGCAACGCTGCTACACGAACCCTGCGCGCCGCACATCGCCGCACGCCTTGCGGGCCGGGTGCTGTCGCGCCAGGCCCTGCTGGACGGCGCGCACCATCTCGCCCGCCGCGCCGACGTGGTGGTGGTCGAAGGTGTGGGCGGCTTTTGTGTCCCGCTCGGCGACGCCGGCGGGGCCGACGAGCTGGCGGCCGATCTGGGGCTGCCGGTGGTGCTGGTGGTGGGGTTGCGGCTGGGCTGTTTGAACCATGCGCTGCTCACGGCCGAGGTGGTCCGCGCGCGCGGGCTGCCCCTGGCCGGGTGGGTCGGCAACCGGGTCGACCCGGGCATGGCCTGGGCCGACGACAACATCGCGGCGTTGCACAGCAGCCTGGGCGGTCGCTTCGACGCGCCCTGCCTGGGCATCATGCCCTGGCTCGAAGGCGGCGCGGCCGCGGCCGCCGCGCGGCACCTCGACGTCACGCCTTTGCTGAGACGCTGGACACCCTGAGCGCGGCGCGGCGGTGTCAGTCGCCGAAACCTTGCAACACCAGCTTGCCCTGCACCTGCCCGCTCTCCACCAGCGCGTGGGCCCGCCGCAGGTTCGCGGCGTTGATCGGCCCCAGGTTGTCGCTCAGCGTGCTGCGCACCCGCCCCGCCTCGACCAGCGCCGCGACCTCGCCGAGCAAGCGGCCTTGTTCGGCCATGTCGGGCGTCTGGTGCAAGGAGCGCGCAAACATCATTTCCCAGTGCAGCGACAAACACTTGCCCTTGAGCGCCATCACGTCGATGTCGCCGGGCTCGAAGTCGTCGATCAGTGCCAAACGCCCCTGCGGCGCGAGGGCTTCGACCAGCTGTGCGTAGTGCTGCGGCGTGTGGGTGAGGCTGGCCGCATAGCGCAGCGGCGGCAGCGCCAGCGCCTGCAGCTGCGGCACGAACGGTTCGCGATGGTCGATCACATGGTGGACGCCGAGCGCCAGGCACCACTCGCGTGACGACGGCCGAGATGCGGTGGCCACGATCGTGAGGTCGGTCAGCTGGCGTGCGAGCTGGATCAGGATCGACCCGACGCCGCCGGCGCCCCCGGTGATCAGCAAAGCGGCAGGGCCGGCGCTTTGGGGCTGGGGCGCCGCGCGCGGCACCTGCAGGCGATCGAACAACAGCTCCCACGCGGTGATGGTGGTCAGCGGCAGCGCCGCCGCTTCGGCGTCCGACAGCCGGGACGGCGCCTTGGCGACGATGCGCGCGTCCACCAGTTGCTGTTCGGCATTGCTGCCCGGTCGGTCGATGGCCCCGGCGTACCAGACCCGGTCACCGGGCCGGAAGCCCTGGACCGCCGATCCCACCTCGAGCACGGTGCCCACCGCGTCCCATCCGAGCACCTGCGGCGACACCTCGCTGGCCGGGCGCTTGCGGCGCACCTTGGTGTCGACCGGGTTGACCGAAACCGCCTGCACCCGCACCTGCAGATCGTGCGCCCCGGGGACCGGGGAGGGCAGTTCGAGGTCGATCAGCGCGCGGGGATCGTCGCTGGGCAGGTTGTGGGTGTAGCCGACGGCTTTCATGGTGCTTCCTTGGGTGGAGAGGGCAGAGGAGGCGCTATTCTGTTGATTCAATTCATGGTTGATAAGTCGCGAATAACAAGCAACTCATTCAAATGAAAATTGAAAATACCCAGGAGCTGCGCCTGATCGTGGCCTGTGCGGCTGGCGGCAACCTGTCGGCCGCCGGGCGCTTGCTCGACGTCTCGCCGGCAGCGGCCAGCGCGATGCTGCAACGGCTGGAAGCGCGGGTGGGGGCGCGGTTGTTCGAGCGCAGCACCCGGGCCATGCGGCCGACACCGGCAGGCGAGGTGCTGGCCGATTACGCGCGGCGTGCGCTCGAGTTGCTGAATGAAGGAGTGGCCCAGATCGGCGACGACCGCCAGGCGCTGCGCGGCACGGTCCGGCTGACGGCGGCGAGCGACCTGACCCGCCATGTGTTGCTGCCCTGGCTCGACACCTTTCTGGCCCGTCATGCCGGCGTGGAGCTGGATTTGCGGGTCAGCGACAGCCTGCAGGACGTCGTCAAGGACCAGGTCGACCTGGCCTTGCGCTACGGCCACCTGGACGACAGCCGCCTGGTCGCCCGCAAACTGCTCGATTGCCGGCGGGTGGCCTGCGCGTCACCCCGGTATCTGGCCGAGCACGGCACGCCCGAGCGGCCGGAAGACCTGTCGGCGCACGAGTGCATCACATTCCGCCTGCGCAACCGGCGCAACACCGTGTGGCCGTTCTGGCCCGCGGTGGGCGGCGGAGGGTGCGAGGTGAGGGTGACGGGCCGGCGCCAGTGCGACGACGGCGAAATCGCACGGCGCTGGGCCGTGCAGGGCCTGGGGGTGACCTACAAGAGCGAACTCGACGTGCAGGCCGATCTGCTCGCGGGCCGCCTGGTGCGCTTGTTTCCCGGCTGGCAGGGGGAGGCGATTCCGCTGCATGCGGTGCTGCCCAGCAACCGGTTCATCCCGGCGCGGGTGCGCGCCCTGGTCGACCACCTGGCCGTCTGCTGCGCAGCCTTGCCACCGCTGGTGTGAAAGGGGGCAGCGCGTGCCCCCGAGGCCGGCAGCGGAGCCAGGCTTACTTCTGCGGCTCGATCGACGTGACGGTGTAAGTGCCGCCGACCTTCTCGGCGCGGAAACGCACCTTGTCGCCCACCTGCACCTTGTCGATCAGACCCGCCGGCTGGGCCCTGAACACCATCGACATCGCGGGCACGTCCAGGTGCTTGATCTCGCCGTGCTTGATCGTGATCTTGCCGTTGTCTTTGTCGATCTTGCGCACTTCGCCGTCGGTCATCTGCGCCATCGCGGCACCCGACGCGAGCAGTAAGAGCGTGGCCATCCAACGTTTCATCTCGGTTTTCTCCTTCCTGCCCCTTAACGCCTCAGGGGTACTTTTGGTAGACGCGAGCCTTGCCGTCCCGTGTGACAAGCAGCACGTCGTACGGGTCCTTGCGAGCGCCCACTTCCATGCCGGGCGAGCCCACCGGCATGCCGGGCACGGCCAGGCCCACCGCGGCGGGCTTTTCTTTCAGCAGCCGGACGATTTCGCGTGCCGGCACATGGCCTTCGAGCACGTAGCCGCCGACCCGCCCGGTGTGGCAGGAACCATAGGTGTCGGGCAAGCCGAAACGCGCCCGGTACTCGCCGGGCGCCTCGACCTCGTGCACCGTCACCTCGAAACCGTTTTGCTGCAGGTGCTCCACCCAGGCGGTGCAGCAGCCACAGGTGGGCGACTTCCAGACCTCGATGCGCTGTTGTGGTGTCTTGGCGGCCTGGGCGGGCCAGACGAATGCGGTGGCCGCGGCGGCGGCGAGGGTGCCGAGAACATGGCGTCGGGTGGACATGACAACAACTCCGTTGGGTGGCGGCGCACGCGCCCGCGGGCGCAAGGGCGTGTGCCTTGCCCGCAAGCTTAGCGCGGCCGTGCAACGGCAACTGGGGGTCCGGAGCCGGTGTTCAAGCCGGCGTCAGGCGACCCCCTCTAAAATCACGTCGACCTGTTTCATTCCGCACACCCCGCCTACGGAGTCCAGATTCCATGAGCAACGAGCCCCCCGCTGCCGGCCACGCCGTCCACCAAGCCGATCTCGCCCACGTCTCGCCGCGCGACAAGGCCGAAATCCTCGCCCAGGCCTTGCCCTACATCCGCAAGTTCCACGGCAAGACGATCGTCATCAAGTACGGCGGCAACGCGATGACCGACCCGGCGCTGCAGCTCGATTTCGCCGAAGACGTGGTGCTGCTGAAGCTGGTGGGCATGAACCCGGTGGTGGTGCACGGCGGCGGCCCGCAGATCGACGAGGCGTTGGCCAAGATCGGCAAGAAGGGCACCTTCATCCAAGGCATGCGCGTGACCGATGAAGAGACCATGGAAGTGGTCGAATGGGTGCTGGCCGGCCAGGTGCAGCAGGACATCGTCGGCCTGATCAACGTCGCGGGCGGCAAGGCCGTCGGCCTGACGGGGCGGGACGGTGGGCTGATCCGCGCGCGCAAGCTGAAGATGCTCGACAAGGACGATCCGTCGAAGGAGCACGACGTCGGCCAGGTCGGCCAGATCGAATCGATCGACCCGTCGGTGGTGAAGGCGCTGCAGGACGACCAGTTCATTCCGGTGATCTCGCCGCTCGGCTTCGGCGAGCACAACGAGAACTACAACATCAACGCCGACGTCGTGGCGGGCAAGCTGGCCGAGGTCTTGAAGGCCGAAAAGCTGGTGCTGCTGACCAACACGCCGGGTGTGCTCGACAAGAGCGGCAGGCTACTGACCGACTTGTCGGCCCGCGAGATCGACGAATTGTTCGCCGACGGCACCATCTCGGGCGGCATGCTGCCCAAGATCGCGTCGGCGCTCGATGCGGCCAAGAGCGGCGTCAATTCGGTGCACATCATCGACGGCCGGGTGCCCCACTCGATGCTGCTCGAGATCCTGACCGAGCAGGCCTACGGCACCATGATCCGGTCGCATTGAACGGCGGCCTCATACCCCTCCATACGGCCGCTGATGCGGCCGTTTTCATGCGGTGACCCGATGAACCGTGCCCTGCCGACCTCGCGCCAGCCGGTCTGGTTGTTCGACCTCGACAACACCTTGCACGACGCCTCGCATGCGGCGTTCTCGATGCTCGACGTGTCGATGAACGACTACATTCGGCGCACGCTGCAGGTGAGCGCGGAAGAGGCCGACTTTCTGCGGCGCGACTATTGGCGCCGCTATGGCGCGACCCTGCTGGGCCTGGTGCGCCACCACCAGATCAGCGCGACCGACTTCCTGCATGTGACCCACCAGTTGCCCGGCTTGGAGGAGCGCCTGCGCGCGCATGCACATGACAAGGCGGCGTTGAAGCGGCTGCCCGGGCGCAAGTACGTGTTGACCAACGCGCCCGCGGCCTACGCGCGCCGGGTGCTGGCCGAGCTGCGGCTGAGCGCTTGCTTCGACGGCCTGTTGTGCATCGAGGACATGCGCATGTTCGGCCACTTCCGCCCCAAGCCCGATGCGCGCATGCTGCGGCACGTGCTGGCGCGTCTGAAAACGCCCGCGCATCGCTGCGTCCTGGTCGAAGACACGCTCGCACACCAGAAATCTGCACGCAAATTGGGGATGCGGACGGTGTGGATGCAGCGATACGTGAGACGCAATTCACACGGACCCGAAGTAGGTGTTTACGTGCTGCGTCGTCCGACTTACGTGCATGCGAGAATCCGCTCGCTACAAAAGTTACGCGAGCTGTCATGTCCGAAAACAATGCCCCTATCACTATGGTGACCTCGTCCCCGGACCTGCCCTCGGAGGGAGGGAGTGACGTTCCGGCGCGCAAGCGGCCCAAGCCTGGCGAGCGCCGGATCCAGATCCTGCAGACCCTGGCCGGCATGCTGGAGCAGCCGGGCGCCGAGCGCATCACCACCGCGGCCCTGGCCGCCAAGCTCGACGTCTCCGAAGCCGCCCTCTACCGGCACTTCGCCAGCAAGGCGCAGATGTTCGAGGGCCTGATCGAGTTCATCGAGCAGAGCGTGTTCACGCTGGTCAACCAGATCGCCGAGCGCGAGCCGCAGGGCGTGACGCAGGCGCAGAAGATCGCCGTCGTCGTGTTGCAGTTCGGCGAACGCAACCCGGGCATGACCCGCGTGATGGTCGGCGACGCGCTGGTGTTCGAGAACGAACGCCTGCTGGTGCGCATGAACCAGTTCTTCGACCGCATCGAGTCGCAACTGCGCCAGAGCCTGCGTAGCGCGGCCGATGCCGGCGGCTCGGTGACGCCGACCGTGGACGGCACCGCGCTGGCCTCGGCGTTGACCAGCTTCATCGTCGGCCGCCTGCACCGTTATGCCCGCTCGGGCTTCAAGCGCTCGCCCAGCGAGCACCTCGAAGCCAGCCTGAAGCAACTCGTCGGAGGCTGACCGCCCGCGGTGCTGACCACGCAGCTACAAGGTGAGCCGCTGACGCTGCTGCCCGAGAAGGCAGCCTACCTGGCGGCGCACCAGACCTTGCTGGTGGCCGATGCACATATCGGCAAGGCGGTGTCGTTCCGACGCTGGGGCGTGCCGGTGCCGCGCGGCACCACGGCCGAAACGCTGGCGGTGCTCGACACCCTGCTGCAGCGCACCGCGTGCCGGCGGGTGGTCTTCCTTGGCGACTTTCTTCATTCGGCGCGTGCCCACGCACCGGGCACGCTGGGCGCCTTGCAGCGCTGGCGCGACGCGCATCCCGACCTCGACCTTGTGCTGGTGCGCGGCAACCACGACGACCGCGCCGGGGACCCGCCCGCTGCCCTGCGCATCCGCTGCGTCGACGAGCCGTACCGGCTCGGGCCCTTCGCCTTGTGCCACCATCCACAACAGGTGGCCAACGCCTATGTGCTGGCCGGCCATTTGCATCCCTGTTTCAACCTGAGCGGCCGTGCCCTCGACCGTTTGCGCCTGCCGTGCTTCTGGCTCGGTCCAGCTGTCGGCGTGCTGCCGGCGTTCGGCGCCTTTACCGGCATGCATCGCATCACCCCGGCCGGAGGCGATCGGCTGTTCGTGACGGCCGACGGCCGGGTGATGGAAGTGCCGCGGGGGTGAGCGCCGCCCGAAGGCGCTCGCGCCGCGGTGCGCGCCACGGGGGTGTTCCAATGAGCGCCGCTACACTGCGTTCGCCAGCCTCCACTGACCCACCAGACCTGTCTGTCACCAAGATGCCTGCTGCTTCCCTGGACGCCTTGATCGCGCGAGCCGAAAGCTTGCTCAGCCGCCTCGAGGCGGTACTGCCCCACCCGCTGACGGCACCCGACTGGTCGGCCTCGGTGGCCTTCCGTTACCGCAAGCGTGCCGGGTCGGCCTGCCTGGAGCCGGTGCGCCATGTCGCCGGCATCCTGTTGTCCGACCTGCGCGAGGTCGAGGGCCAGAAGGAACGGCTGTGGCGCAACACCGCGCAATTCGTCGCCGGGCGGGGCGCCAACAACGCCTTGCTGACCGGCGCACGCGGCACCGGCAAGTCGTCGCTGATCAAGGCCTGTTTGAACGAGTTCGCCGGGCAGGGCCTGCGGCTGATCGAGGTGGACAAGACCGATCTGGTCGATCTGCCCGACATCGTCGACCTGGTGGCCGAGCGCCCCGAGCGTTTCATCGTCTATTGCGACGACCTCAGCTTCGACGAGGGCGAGCCGGGCTACAAGGCACTCAAGTCCATCCTCGACGGCTCGGTCTCGGCGTCATCGGCCAATGTGCTGATCTACGCCACGTCCAACCGCCGGCACCTGCTGCCGGAGTACATGAAAGAGAACCTCAGCTACCAGCACACCGAGGACGGTGAGGTGCACCCCGGCGAGGTGGTCGAAGAGAAGATCTCGCTGTCCGAACGCTTCGGGCTGTGGATCAGCTTCTATCCCTTCAGCCAGGCCGAATACCTGGCCATCGTGGCGCAGTGGCTGCGCAGTTTCGGCGTCGACGAGCCGGCCATCGAGGCGGCGCGGCAGGAATCGCTGGTGTGGGCGCTGGAGCGGGGCTCGCGTTCGGGGCGGGTGGCGTACCAGTTCGCTCGCGATTACGCCGGTCGGCGCGAGGGGGGCACACGGTGAGCCGCACGCCGGTGGACGTGGCGGTGGGCGTGCTGATCGACGCCAAAGGCCGCTTTCTGTTGACGTCGCGGCCCGAGGGCAAGGTCTACGCGGGCCACTGGGAATTCCCCGGCGGCAAGCTCGAGGCCGGCGAAACGGTCGAAGCGGCACTGCGGCGTGAACTGCACGAGGAGCTGGGCATCACCATCGGGTCCGTCCACCCCTGGAAGGTCGAGATGGTGGACTATCCGCACGCCCTGGTGCGCCTGCACTTCTGCAAGGTGTACGAATGGCGCGGCGAGTTCGAGATGCGCGAGCGCCAGGCCATGGCCTGGCAGACGCTGCCGGTCGAGGTGCACCCGGTGCTGCCGGGCACCGTGCCGGTGCTGGCCTGGTTTGCCGAAGAGCGAGGCTTCAGCGGCCCGACCCACCCTGGCGCCGTGAACTGAGCGACACCGGCGCGCCTTCAGCGTGCCGCACCGCTACCGTTCTCGTCGTCGAGGCCGTCCTGCCGCGGCGTGCTGTCCTCGACACGGTAGCTCTCGCTGGCCCAGGCGCCGAAGTCGATGTTCTTGCAGCGGGCGCTGCAGAACGGCCGGTACGGGTTCTCGGGCCCGTACACGCTTTCCCCTTTGCAATTGGGGCAGGTGACGGTGCGCCGCACGGGCGCCGGTTTCTGAGGGTCCATCAGCACAACGCGAGTTCGAAATTCGCTTCTTCGTTCGCGGGGCGCAAACGGCCCTCGGGGTCTTGGCGCATCAAGCGGATCGACACCATCAACCGGTGGCCGCTGATCTCGGGGATCAGGCCCAGGGTGGGGTCGATGCGCACCCGCAGCAGCTGGAAGGTGCGTCCGGTCGGCAGGCTTTGCTGGTACTGGCCGTGCTGGGCCAACACCTTGTGCGGCATGCCCGAATCACGCAACAGGCCCAGCAACAGGTTCAGCGCCTCAGCCAGCGGCAGCAGGGTGGACACCCATTGCTGCAGGTCGGCCTGGCGCTGTGCCGGCGGCAGCTGCTGCCAGGCGTAATAGGCCGGCAGGTCGAACTCGCAGGTCCCGCCGGGGATGCTGATGCGGCTGCGGATGCTCATCAGCCACTCATTGGTGGTCAAGGCATGGCCGGCCTTGCCGGGCAGCTGGTTGAGGCCGTTGAAGGCGTGGTCGATGCGGCCGATCACGTCGTCCAGTACACGCTCCGAGATCGACGGGTTGCCTCGGTAGCCGTTCAGCAGTGTCTTCTGCCGTTCGAGGTCCTTCAACAGGTCGGACTTGAGGTCGGCGCGCGAGGCGACGTCGATGATCTCGAAGATCGTGGCGAGCGAGTAGTGGTGGTCGACTGGGGCTTCTCGCGGCATCAGCTGGGCCAGTCGGTCGAACAGGTGTTCGAGCCGCAGCATCGTGCGGATGCTTTCGTTGAAGGGGTATTCGTACAGTGTCAAGGCAGGTTTCCTCGGTCCGCAGGCGCCGGGCCGTCGGTGGGCGAAGCTACGCGGATTGTTTCACAGGCATTGCCCCCGGCCAAACCCACGCAAGACACCGTAACAGGCGAGGGCCTGTTCTCACAATATGGCGCCGACGTTGCAAGGTTGACGTCGACGAGTGCCCTCAGCCGGCGGGGCTGTCGAGCTGCCAGCGCTGCCAGACCGCGCGCACTTCGGCCTCGAGTTCTTGCAGCGTCAGGCCATCGTTGCAGATCACCACGTCGGCGGCGGCCAGCCGAGCGGCGCGAGGCGCCTGCTGCGCGATGATGCGCTCGACCTCGGCTGGTGCCAGCTGCGATCGCTGCACCACCCGCTCGACTTGCGTCTCGGGTGTGCAGTCGACCACCAGCACCCAGTCGACCAGCGCACGCCAGCGTCCGGACTCGACCAGCAGCGGAACGTCGAACACCACCGGCTGACCCGGGGTGGCCAAGGCGGCCTGCCGCACCGTCTCTTGCCCGATCAAAGGGTGCAGCAGTCGCTCGAGGCGGGTGCGGGCCGAAGGGTCCTGGAACACCAGCGACCGCATGCGGGCGCGGTCCAAGGCGCCCTCGGCATCGATGAAGTCATCGCCGAAGGCGGTCCGCAGGGCCGGGATGGCCGCGCCGCCGGCTGCGCTCAGCGAGCGGGAAATGGCGTCGGTGTCGACAATCAGCGCGCCCAGGTCGGCCAACATCGCCGCGACGGTGCTCTTGCCGCTGCCGATGCCGCCGGTCAGCCCGATCCGCCGTGAGGTTGCTGTCATGTCGCGCGTGTCCTTGATGGGGTGTGATCCTCAATACCAGCCGAGCCAGGCCGACACGGTCGATGGGCCGATCAGGAACACGGCGATGCCGGCCCCCGCGAGAAAGGGGCCGAACGGCACATAGCGGTCTTCGCGCAGTTGGCCGGTCGCCTTCATCCCCAGGCCCACCACGGTGCCGAGCACCGACGCGATGATCAGCACCGGCAACAGCATCGACCAACCGAGCCACGCGCCGATGGCGGCCAACAGCTTGAAGTCGCCGAAGCCCATGCCTTCCTTGCCGGTGGTCAGCTTGAACAGCCAATAGACCGCCCACAAGACCAGGTACCCGGCCACCGCACCCCACAAGGCCGTGCCGAGTGGCAGGTTCCAGCCCAGCGCGGCGGCGACCAGGCCGGCCCACAGCAAGGGCAGCGTGAGGTCGTCGGGCAACAGCGTGGTGTCCCAGTCGATGAAGGCCAGCGCCACCAGCACCGCCATCACGCCGCACCACAGCAAGGCGCTCGGTTGCGGGCCGAGCTTCCAGGCGACCGCACCGAACAGGACGCCGGTGAGCAACTCCACCAGCGGATAGCGTATCGAGATGCGCGCCTTGCATTGGGCGCACCGTCCACCCAGCCGCAGCCAACCCAGCACGGGCAGGTTCTCGTGCCAGCGGATCGTGTGCCCGCAGTGGGGGCAACGTGAACGCGGCACCGCGAGATTGAACGGCGCGCCTTCTTCCGGCAAGGGCAGTTCGAGCATCTCGCAGGCGTCACGCTTCCATTGCCGCTCGAGCATGACCGGCAGGCGGTAGATCAGCACGTTGAGGAAACTGCCCACGCACAGCCCCAGAAGGCCCAGCGCCAGCGGCGACAGCCACCAGTGGAGAAGTTCAGCGTTCATGCGATGAAGGGGGCGAGAGGGGGTTCGGCGGGAGACTGTCGAGAGGGAGCAAGGCGCGCCGGATCGGCTCCACCGCAACCGCCCCTGGAGGCAGCAGGATATCGGCGCTGTTGCGGCGCGGCGTCGAGCCCGATCGCGGAGGCCGACGGCCTGGGGCGCCGCGCTGCGGCGGCGTCACGCGCGCAGGGCACGCCGTGCGATGAGGCGTCGCCTTTTCAATTGGGCCGGCTGCCGGGAGCCGTCCTGCCTGCCGGCGCGCCCGCCTTCGCGGTGTGCCCGGTGATGCAGGCCGGCGCACCGCTCACACCACCTGACCCAGCTTGAAGATCGGCAAATACATCGAGACGACGATGCCGCCGATGATGCTGCCCAGCACCACGATGATGACGGGCTCCATCAGGCTGGACAGACCCTTGACGGCCTCGTCGACCTCGTTCTCGTAGAACTCGGCCGCCTTGTTGAGCATGTGGTCGATCGAACCGGATTCTTCGCCGATCGCGCACATCTGCAGCACCATGGTCGGGAACACGCCGGTGCTCTGCATCGACATGGTGAGGCTGGAGCCGGTCGAGACGTCTTTCTGAATCTTCTCGGTCGCTTCGGCAAACACGGCGTTGCCAGACGCGCCGCCCACGGAGTCGAGCGCCTCGACCAGCGGCACACCGGCCGAGAACATGGTGGCCAGCGTGCGGGTCCAGCGCGCCACGGCTGACTTGTTGACCAGCGGTCCGAACATCGGCACGCGCAGCAGCAGGCGGTCCATCGTCTTTTGCATCCTCTCCGAGCGTTTCCACGACTGGAAGAAGAAATAGGTGCCGCCAATCGTGACGCCGAAGATCAACCACCAGTACGCGACGAAAAACTCGGAAATCGACATCACGAGCAAGGTCGGCCCGGGCAGGTCGGCGCCGAAAGACGTGAAGACCTCCTTGAAGGCCGGGATCACGAAAATCATGATCACCGCGACGACGACGAAGGCGACCACCAGCACCGCGACCGGGTAGATCAGCGCAGATTTGATCTTGGCCTTGATCGCCAGCGTCTTTTCCTGATAGGTGGCGAGCCGGTCGAGCAGGGTTTCCAGAATACCGCCGGCTTCACCGGCCTCGACCAGGTTGCAATAGAGCGCGTCGAAGTAGAGCGGGTATTTGCGGAAAGCGGACGACAGGCTGGTGCCGGTTTCGACGTCGCTGCGGATGTCGTTGACCAGGCGCGCCATCTTGGCATTCGTGCTGCCGCGACCGACGATGTCGAAGGCCTGGAGCAAGGGCACGCCGGCGCGCATCATCGTCGCGAGCTGGCGGGTGAACACGGTCAAGTCCTTATGCTTGATGGCCTTGCCGCCACCCATGCGCCGCTTCTTGACCTTGGTGACCAGCACGCCCTGGCGGCGCAAGCTGGCACTGACCATTGCCTCGCCGCCGGCGCGCATTTCGCCCCGCACCGGCTTGCCATTGCGGTCTTTGCCTTCCCACTCGAAAACGAAATCTTGAACCTTCTTCGCCGCAGCAGCCGTTGCCATAATGCCTCCGGGGCTCACCACCCCCGATTTGTCGTGTCTATTCGTTTGTGACCGAGATCACTTCTTCGAGCGTTGTGACGCCCAACTTCACTTTCACCAGTCCGGACTGCCGGAGGTCGCGCACGCCTTCTTTCGCGGCCTGCGCAGCAATGTCCAGGGCGCTGCCGTCGGACAGGATGATGCGCTGGATCTCTTCCGAGATGGGCATCACTTGGTAAAGACCGACACGACCTTTATACCCATTGTTGCAATTGGCGCAGCCCACGGCGCGGTAGGGCTTCCAGCCGCCGTCGAGTTCCGCTTCCTGGAAGCCGGCCTTCAGCATCGCCTCGCGAGGATAAGTCGCCGGCGCCTTGCAGTTCTCGCAGAGCCGGCGCGCCAAGCGCTGTGCCGTGATCAGGATCACGCTGGAGGCGATATTGAACGAGGCCACACCCATGTTGCGCAGACGGGTCAGCGTGGTCGGCGCATCGTTGGTGTGCAGGGTCGACATCACCATGTGGCCGGTTTGGGCGGCCTTGATCGCGATGTCGGCCGTGTCCAGGTCGCGGATTTCGCCGACCATGATGACGTCGGGATCCTGGCGCAAAAAGGCCTTCAGCGCGGTCGAAAACGTCAGTCCGGCCTTGTCGTTGACGTTAACCTGGTTGATGCCGGGCAGGTTGATTTCGGCGGGATCTTCGACCGTCGAGATGTTGACGCCGGGGCGGTTCAACATGTTCAAACAGGTATACAGCGACACCGTCTTGCCGCTACCCGTCGGCCCGGTGACCAGGATCATGCCGTAGGGGCGCTCGATCGCTTTCAGCAATCGGTCTTTCTCTTCCTTCTCGTAGCCCAGCGCCTCGATGCCCAGCTTGGCGCTGGACGGGTCGAGAATACGGATCACGATCTTCTCGCCGAACAGGGTCGGCAAGGTGCTGACGCGGAAGTCGATGGCACGGTTGCCGAACTTCAGCTTCATGCGCCCGTCTTGCGGCACACGCTTTTCAGCGATGTCGAGGCGCGAGATGACCTTGATGCGCGACGCCAGCTTTTCCTTGATCGCCACCGGCGGCTGCGTGATCTCGCGCAGTTCGCCGTCGACCCGAAAGCGCACCCGATAGTTCTGTTCGTAAGGCTCGAAGTGCAAATCGGACGCACGCAGGTTGATGGCGTCGATCAGCATCTTCTGCAGGAAGCGCACCACCGGCGCGTCTTCGACGTCGGTCGCGACGTCCTGCGATTCCTTCTCACCGGTATCGTCTTCCGAGACGTCGAAATCGAACTCGGCATTGGCCATCTGCTCGAGCGCTTCTGCGGCCGAGGTGCCCGTGCTTTCGAGCAGCTTCAGGAGCTTGTCGTGTTCGACCACCACCCACTCGGGCGTCAACTGCGTGGCGAACTTGATGCGCTCCAGCGCCTCCTGGTTGGTCGGGTCGGCGCCGGCGACGAACAGCCGGCTGCCGCGCTTGCCTAGCACGGCCACCTGATATTGAGCCGCCAACTTGGACTCGATCACATTCTTGGGCAGCCGCGGCACATCGACCGCATTCAGGTCGATCAGCGGCAACGAGAAGGCCGTGGACAGCGCGTGCGCGAGGTCGGCCGGCGACACGGCACCGGCCGCGATCACGGCCGCGATGAAACTGACGTGTTTCTCTTTGGCGGCCTTCGCCAACTCTTCTGCCGTCTTCGCATTGAGCTTGCCGGCATTGACCAGCACCCGGGCAACGCCAGACAGGGTCAGGTTGGGGGCCTCGGCCAGTGTGTCCATGGATGGGGGGATCTCAGCGCAATGTGAGCAAAAGTGCTCGGAATGGGCCTCCTAGGAGCGCCAAAAGCCGCCAAATCATCGCTGATTCAGTTGGCACTGTAAACCTTGGAAGCCAGTAGGTCCGTGCAATAAACCGCAGCCCTGCGGCAAATCGTCATGACGGGCGTGTCGAGCGCGCGACGCCGCTTTTGCCGCTGTGCGAGCGACGCTGAGGAAGTGGCCGTTGCCCGCTGGGCGGTGCACATCCCGTCCGGGTCGCGGCGAGGCCGCAAGACGGTGGACGCCGGGTCACGGCGTCTGCGGCGCAGCGCCTTGCCGGGCGACGCGAAGCGCTCGCCCTCGGCTGTGCGCCGAGGTGAATTGATCTTCAGAAATGAAAAAGACCTGCAGATGTGCAGGTCTTGGTATCTGGTCGGGGTGAGAGGATTCGAACCTCCGGCCTCTACGTCCCGAACGTAGCGCTCTACCAGGCTAAGCTACACCCCGTGTGTCGGCAAGCGGGGCAGATAAGTCGTCGCTCGATGCTTGCCTTCGGGGCTACCCCGGGGCGAGCGCTGCAACGACGGCTGGCTCTGCTTGCCGTGCTCGTGACGGTCTCAAGAAGACCGGTCTATCGAGCGAACGCATAATTCTAGCAGAGCTTCTCGATAAGGCGAAGGGGGAATTGCATCGAGCGTGTCGCGAGCGCGCTGCGCCTCGGCGCGCGCGGCTTCCCGGGTGGCTTCCAGCGCGCCCGTCTGCGCGACGATGCGGATGATCTCCGGCAGGCGTTCGACTTCGCCGTGCTCGATGGCATGACGGATGAAGTCGCGCTGTTCGGCGCTGCCGCGCTCCATCGCCAGCAACAGTGGCAAGGTCGGCTTGCCCTCGCGCAAGTCGTCGCCGACGTTCTTGCCGAGCTCTGCGGTGTTGCCCTGGTAATCGAGCACGTCGTCGATGAGTTGGAACGCGGTGCCCAGGCAGCGGCCGTAGTTGGCGCAGGCGGTTTCCGTCTCGGGCGATGCCCCCGCGAGCACGGCCCCGAGCCGGGCGCTGGCTTCGAACAGCTTGGCCGTCTTGTAGCGGATGACCTTCAGGTAAGCCGGGATGTCGATGTCCGGGTCATGCATGTTCATCAACTGCAGGACCTCGCCCTCGGCAATGACGTTGGTGGCATCGGCCAGCACATCGAGCACCCGCATGCGGTTGACCGACACCATCATCTGGAACGAGCGTGAATAGAGAAAATCGCCCACCAACACGCTCGCGGCGTTGCCGAACAGGGCATTCGCCGTGTCACGCCCGCGCCGCAGTTGCGACTCGTCGACCACGTCGTCGTGCAGCAGGGTTGCGGTGTGGATGAATTCGACCACCGCGGCCAGTTCGTAGCGCTCGCGGCCCGTGAAGCCGAGTGCGTTGGCGAACAGCAGCACCAGCATCGGTCGGATGCGCTTGCCGCCGGCGCTGATGATGTAGTCGGAGATCTGGTTGATCAGCACCACCTCTGACGTCAGCCGCTGGCGTATCACCTTGTCGACTTCGCCCATTTCGTCGGCGATGAGCGCGAGGGCATTCGGGGGCGAGGAGGCGGAGGCAAGTGGGACTGACACGCGAGACCTTGAAGCAGAGTGCGCAAATTATAGAGAGCGGCCTTGCGGGTTCGCGCGCTGTCGATGGCTTATCAGCGGGGTGTAGAGCCGCGCCGGGCGTGACGGGGGCCACGGTCCGTGGGGTGTGGACCCTGGTCGCGCCGGGGTCGTCTTCCTCGTTCGTGCTACACTCTCGGGCTCGGCTGAAAAGGCCGGGATTATTCGTGCGGGTTTCTCGGCCGGGTGTCTCACCCGGCTGCCGTCGTGACAGACGGCCTGCAGCGCGTTCTTGAGGGCGTGTCTTGTAGGTGGTGTCGTGTGCGGCGCTCGGGAAGCTCGCGAAGCATGTGGGCCTACGGGCCTGTGAAGGGGCTGATATGTACGCGGTCATAAAAACCGGCGGCAAACAATACAAGGTTGCTGCAGGCGAAAAGATCAAGGTAGAACAGATTGCTGCGGAAGTTGGCCAAGAGATCGTGATCGACCAAGTCCTCGCCGTGGGTAGCGGCGCAGAACTGCAGGTCGGCACGCCCTTGGTTGCTGGCGCGAGTGTGAAGGCCACCGTGGTGGCGCATGGCAAGCACGACAAAGTGCGCATCTTCAAGTTGCGCCGTCGCAAGCACTACCAGAAGCATCAAGGTCATCGCCAGACCTACACCGAGCTGGAAATCGGCGCTGTCAGCGTCTGATCCGTCGGCAACGTCAAGGAGCTAATCAACCATGGCACAGAAAAAAGGCGGCGGTTCCACCCGGAACGGCCGCGACTCCCAACCGAAGATGCTCGGCGTCAAGGTGTTCGGCGGTCAGGTCATCCCGGCCGGCTCGATCATCGTGCGCCAGCGCGGCACCCGTTTCCACGCGGGCACCAATGTGGCCACCGGTCGCGACCATACGCTGTTCGCGCTGGTCGACGGCCAGGTTTCCTTCTCGGTGAAGGGCCCGCAGAACCGCAAGACCGTCAGCGTCACGCCCGTCTGAGCGGCGCTTGCGCGTCTTCTGACAAAGCCCCGGTCCGCCGGGGCTTTGTCGTTTGCGGCGGCGCCCCAGCAGGCGAGCCAGCGGGCCCGGGCATCAAGTACCATCTTCCCTGCTGCCGTTGCCGCGGCGCGGCTGGCATGCAAGGCGGCGCCGTTCCGAGGCGCCACCCACGCGCCCGGGACGACGGCGTGAACTCCTGGAGGGCGGCATGAACAAGAGCGGCGTACTGCTCATCGTCATCGGCTCGGTCCTGCTGGCGCACAACCTCGGGTGGATCAGCCTGCAGGCGCTGACGCGCTGGTGGCCGTTGTTGCTCATCATCGCTGGCGTCTGGTCCCTGTTGGGGCGGAGGACGCCTAAGGGCGAAGGCCGGCGGGACGTATCGAAGTCGGACACACAAGCATGAAATTCGTAGACGAAGCGTACATCGACGTCGCGGCGGGCAATGGCGGCAGCGGCTGCATCAGCTTTCGCCGCGAAAAATTCATCCCTTTCGGTGGCCCCAATGGTGGCGACGGCGGGCGGGGCGGGCATGTGTTTGTCGAAGCCGACCCGAACCTGAACACCTTGATCGACTACCGTTATGCCCGCCGCCACGAGGCGCGCAACGGCGAGCAGGGCCGTGGCTCGGACCAGTTCGGTGCCGCCGCCGACGACATCGTCCTGCGCATGCCGGTGGGCACCATCATCAGCGACGCGGACACCGGCGAGGTGATCACCGAGCTGTTGGTGCCCGGCGAGCGCGTGATGCTGGCCAAGGGCGGTGACGGCGGTTTCGGCAACCTGCACTACAAATCGAGCACCAACCGCGCGCCGCGTCAGAAGACGCCGGGCTGGCCCGGTGAACAGCGCCGCCTGAAGCTGGAACTGCGGGTGCTGGCCGATGTTGGCCTGCTGGGCATGCCCAACGCCGGCAAATCGACGCTGATCGCCGCCATTTCGAACGCCCGCCCCAAGATCGCCGACTATCCCTTCACGACACTGCACCCCAACCTCGGCGTGGTCCGGGTCGCCCCGGAACAGAGTTTCGTCGTCGCCGACATTCCGGGGCTGATCGAGGGCGCGGCCGAAGGCGCGGGCCTGGGCCATCAGTTCCTGCGGCATTTGCAGCGCACCCGCTTGCTGCTGCATCTTGTCGACATCGCGCCTTTCGACGAGGGCGTCGATCCGGTCGCGCAGGCCAAGGCCATCGTCGGGGAGCTGAAAAAGTACGACCAGGCCCTCTACGAGAAGCCGCGCTGGCTGGTGCTGAACAAGCTCGACATGGTGCCGGTCGAGGAGCGCGAGCAGCGTGTCAAGGACTTCGTCAAGCGGATGAAGTGGAAGGGCCCGGTGCACCAGATCTCGGCGTTGACGCGTGAGGGCTGCGAGGGGTTGATCCGCGCCATCTACGATCACGTCGCGGCGCATCGGGAGCCGGTGATCGAACCGGTCGACGTGCGCTTTGCCCCGGACCCGGCGGCTCCGGCCGCGCCGCCGTCCGACGACCCTCGCTTCCGGTGACCCTGAACTTACCCAGCCCGCTTTCGACTTTCGCCTCTCCCCTGCAGCATGAGTGACGCGCTCAAGAACGCACGACGTATCGTCGTCAAGGTCGGTTCCAGCCTGGTGACCAATGAAGGTCGCGGTGTCGACGCCGA
The DNA here is from genome assembly GCF_001017435.1 of Caldimonas brevitalea. Classification (NCBI taxonomy): domain Bacteria; kingdom Pseudomonadati; phylum Pseudomonadota; class Betaproteobacteria; order Burkholderiales; family Sphaerotilaceae; genus Caldimonas; species Caldimonas brevitalea. The sequence continues at coordinate 5,427,078 of NZ_CP011371.1, read as the reverse complement.
GGCCATCGGCCATTGGTGCCGGCAGTTGGCCGCGCTCGCCGGCCAAGGCCGCGAGATCGTGATGGTGTCCAGCGGCGCCATTGCCGAGGGCATGAAACGCCTCGGATGGGCGCGCCGGCCGAAGGAACTGCACGAACTGCAAGCGGCTGCCGCGGTGGGCCAGATGGGCCTGGCGCAGATCTACGAGACCAAGCTGCGCGAGCAGGGTATGGGCAGCGCCCAGGTGCTGCTGACCCATGCCGACCTGGCCGATCGAGAGCGCTACCTGAACGCCCGATCGACGCTGCTGACGCTGCTGCGCCTGCGGGTCGTGCCGGTCATCAACGAGAACGACACCGTGGTGACCGACGAAATCAAGTTCGGCGACAACGACACCCTGGGCGCGCTGGTGGCCAATCTCGTCGAGGCCGACGCGCTGGTGATCCTGACCGACCAGCGCGGCCTGTACTCCGCCGACCCGCGCAAGGACCCGACCGCGCGCTTCATCGAGGTGTCGGAGGCCGGCACCCCCGAGCTGGAACGCATGGCCGGCGGCGCCGGCTCGAGCATCGGCAAGGGCGGCATGATCACCAAGATCCTGGCCGCCAAGCGCGCCGCCGGCAGCGGCGCCTCCACGGTGATCGCCTGGGGCCGCGAGCCCGATGTGCTGCTGCGCCTGGCGGCCGGCGAGTCGATCGGCACGCTGTTGCTGGCGTCGACGCCCAAGCTCGCGGCCCGCAAGCAATGGATGGCCGACCATCTGCAGTTGCGCGGTGCGGTCGTGATCGACGACGGCGCGGTCAAGAAATTGCGCGACGACGGCAAGAGCCTGCTGCCGATCGGCATGGTCGAGGTGATCGGTGAGTTCGCGCGCGGCGATGTCATCGCGGTGCGCGATCCGAGCGGTCTGGAGGTGGCCCGCGGCCTCGCCAACTATTCGAGCAGCGAGGCGCGCCTGATCGCCCGCAAGCCTTCGAGCGAATTCGAGCGACTGCTCGGATTCACCGGTGAGCCGGAAATGATCCACCGCGACAACCTCGTGCTGGCCTGAGGGCCAGCAGGCGCACCGGTCGCCTTGGCGTGGCGAAGATGCCGTGGCGGTGGATCTGCGCGGCCCGCGCCCGGCGCGAGGCGGTGTTTGCGCCGCCTGCCGGCCCGACGCTACAGATTGCCGTCGAGGTCGCCGTCCAGCGGCTCCGCCACCGTCTGGGCCGAACCCCGCTCGGTACGCGGCGCGGTCTCGTCGCGGTGGTGCGGCCTCATGCCGCCTCGCAGATACCGATTGTGGTGGTTGGCGCGCGGCAGAAAGCGCGCCAGCTCGGTCAGCGCCATCTGGTAGACGTCGCGCTTGAACTCGATCACCACGTCCAGCGGCACCCAGTACTCGTTCCAGCGCCAGGCATCGAACTCCGGGTGGTCGGTCGCCCGCAAATTCATGTCGCAGTCGCGCCCGGTGAGTTGCAACAGGAACCAGATTTGTTTCTGCCCCCTGTAGTGCCCCCGCGCATCACGGCGGATGTAGTGCTCCGGCACCTCGTAGCGCAGCCAGTCGCGGGTCCGGGCCAAGATGCGCACATGCTCGGGCTTCAGCCCGACTTCTTCATGCAGTTCACGGTACATCGCCTGCTCGGGGCTCTCGCCGTGTTTGATACCCCCTTGGGGAAACTGCCAAGAGTGCGTCCGGATGCGCTTGCCCCAGAAAACCTGATTCTTCTGGTTGAGCAGGATGATGCCGACGTTGGGCCGGAAGCCTTCCCGGTCGAGCATAATCAAACCTCAATTTTGTCAACTGAAACCATTATTGCACTGGCCGGTGCGGTTTCAACCCCTCCTAAGCCCTGCTGCCTGCCGCCTGCTCGGGTTGCCGATGCGGGCCTTCATCCATGAAAGCCTCTCAGTTCTTCATTTCCACGCAAAAAGAAGCGCCTGCCGATGCGGAGGTCGTGAGCCACAAATTGATGATGCGCGCCGGCATGATCAAGCGCCTGGGCGCCGGCATCTACAACTACATGCCAATGGGCCTGCGCGTGATCCGCAAGGTGGAGGCCATCATCCGCGAAGAGATGAACCGCGCCGGTGCGGTGGAACTGCTGATGCCGGTGGTTCAGCCCGCCGAGCTGTGGCAGGAAACCGGCCGCTGGGACAAGATGGGCCCCGAGCTGCTGCGCGTCAAAGACCGCCACGAGCGCGACTTCATCATCCAGCCGACGTCGGAAGAAGTGATCACCGACATTGCGCGGCAGGAACTGCGCAGCTACCGCCAGCTGCCGAAAAACTTCTATCACATCCAAACCAAGTTCCGTGACGAACGCCGGCCGCGTTTTGGTGTGATGCGCGGCCGCGAATTCACGATGAAGGACGCCTATTCCTTCGACCGTGACGTCGAATCGGCCGGCAAGAGCTACGAAAACATGTATGCGGCGTATGGCCGCATCTTCGACCGGCTGGGCCTGCGCTACCGCGCGGTGGCCGCCGACACCGGCGCCATCGGCGGCGACCGTTCGCACGAGTTCCAGGTGATCGCCGAGACCGGCGAAGACGCCATCGTCTATTGCCCCGACTCCGACTACGCCGCCAACATCGAGCTGGCCGAAGCCGTGGCCTTGCTGCCCAGCCGCGGCGCCGCCACCCGCGCGCTCGAGAAAACCGCGACGCCGGGCCGCAGCACCTGCGCCGCGGTCGCCGAACTGCTGGGCCTGCCGCTGACCCAGACGGTGAAGTCGCTGGTGCTCGCGACCGACGAGAAAAACGAGGCCGGCGACATCGTGAAGACGACCGTCTGGCTGCTGCTGCTGCGCGGCGACCACGACCTGAACGAAGTGAAGGCCGGCAAGCTGCCGGGCCTGAAGGCCGGCTTCCGCTTCGCGACCGAGGCCGAGATCGCCGACCATTTCGGCTGCAAGCCCGGCTACCTGGGCCCGGTCGGGGTCAAGAAACCGGTCAAGGTGATCGCCGACCGTACCGTGGCACAGATGGCGGATTTCGTCAGCGGCGCCAATGAGGCCGACTTCCACCTGACCGGTGTCAACTGGGGCCGCGACCTGCCCGAGCCCGACGCGGTCGCCGACATCCGCAACGTCGTCGAAGGCGACCCGTCGCCCGACGGCAAAGGTGTGCTCGCGATCCAGCGCGGCATCGAAGTCGGCCACGTGTTCTATCTCGGCACCAAGTATTCCGCCGCGATGAACGCCAACTACCTGGACGAAAACGGCAAACCGCGGCCGATGGAAATGGGCTGCTACGGCATCGGCGTGACCCGCATCGTCGGCGCCGCGATCGAGCAGAACCACGACGAGCGCGGCATCATCTGGCCGACCTCGATTGCGCCGTTTGCCGTGGTGCTGTGCCCGATCGGCTACGACCGCTCCGCTGAGGTGCAAGCCGCTGCGCAACAACTGCACGACGAGCTGTCCGCGCTGGGCGTCGACGTGTTGCTGGACGATCGCGGTGAGCGCCCCGGGGCGATGTTCGCCGACTGGGAATTGATCGGCGTGCCGCACCGGGTGGTCATCTCCGACCGCGGCCTGAAGGACGGCAAGCTCGAATACCAGGGTCGCCGCGACGCACAAGCGACCTCGGTGACCGTGGCCGACGTGGTGACACTGCTGCGGGAGAAGCTCGGCGCATGACGCGACCGGTGTGGGGCGGTGCAGGACTGACGCGCCGCGACTGGTTGAGTGGCACCGCTGCCGGCCTGTTGCTGGCGGGCGGTGCCAGCCCTGCATGGGCTGGCGGGCAGGTCGAGGAGCCGTTGGCCAATGCGGTCAAGACCGCGTTGTCGGCCGCCATCGGCAACACGGCGCCGCCCAAGGCCGTGTTCACCAACATCGAAGACCGTTTGCGTTACCTGCGCTGGCTAGGCGCGATGAGCGAACGGCTGAAAAAGCGCAAGCCCGACACCCAGACCCGCCTCGAATTCCTCGAGACCGTCTGGTACGAAAGCCACCGTGCCGGGCTCGAAACGGCGTTGGTGCTCGGCCTGATCCAGGTGGAGAGCGGCTTTCGCAAATACGCGATCAGCCGCGTCGGTGCGCGCGGCTACATGCAGGTGATGCCGTTCTGGAGCCGGCTGATCGGCGACGGCGACCCCGGCAAGCTGTTCCACATGCAGACCAATCTGCGTTTCGGCTGCGTGATCCTGCGTCACTACGTGGACATCGAGAAGGGCGACCTTTACCTGGCGCTCGGCCGCTACAACGGCAGCCGCGGCCGCCCGGAATACCCGAGCGCGGTGTTCGCCTCACGCAAGTTGTGGGAACTGCGCGACTGAGGCGCCGGCGGTCTCACAGCCCCTGCCAGGGCCGCGGGGCGGCCTGCCGCACTCCCATCAGCGCGAGCGCCCGCTCGACGGTTTCGTCGACCAGTTCGTCGATGCTTTGCGGCCGGTGATAGAACGCCGGCAGCGGCGGAAAGATCACGCCGCCCATTTCGGTCACCGCCGTCATGTTGCGCAGATGGGCCAGGTGCAGCGGTGTCTCGCGCACCATCATCAGCAGGCGGCGGCGCTCTTTCAGCGTGACATCGGCGGCGCGCGTCAGCAGGTTGTCGCACAGACCGTGGGCGACGGCCGCCAGCGTTTTCATCGAGCAAGGCGCGACCAGCATGCCGTCGGCCTGGAAGCTACCGCTCGCGATGGCCGCGCCAACATCGCCGGGGTGGTAGGCGCGGGCCGCTAGGCCCTCCAGCGTCGCCCGGTCGAGGCCCAGTTCATGGTGCACGTTCAGCACGCCGGCCGGCGTCACCACCAGATGGGTCTCGACCTCCAGCTGCCGCAGGCGCTGCAGCAGGCGCACGCCGTAGATCGCACCGGTCGCGCCGGTGATGCCGACCACCAGCCGGGCGGTCATGCGAGGCCCGCCGGGGACGGCCGGGGAGGCAGCGCCCGGAATCGGGCCCCCAGGTCGCTGTGGCGGGTCACGAGGAGCGCAGCACGTCCTGCAACTCGCCGGCTTGGTACATCTCCATCAGGATGTCCGAGCCGCCGACGAACTCGCCGTCGACATAGAGCTGCGGGATGGTGGGCCAGTTGGCGTATTCCTTCACGCCCTGGCGGATCTCTTCGTCTTCCAGCACGTTGACGGTTTTCAGGTCGGTGACGCCGCAGGCCTTGAGGATCTGCACTGCACGGCCCGAAAAACCGCACATGGGGAATTGCGCAGTGCCCTTCATGAAGAGCACCACCCGGTTGTTCTTGACGAGGTCGTCGATACGCTGTTGAACGTCGCTCATGGTGGGGTGTGTGGATGCGTTGGATCGGGAAGCAGCCCACTTTATAGAGCAAAAAACCGCAGGCCGAAGCGCGTTGCGTCAAGTCCTTGCGCGCCCCGGTCGGGGCTGGCGGGCTGGCCTCAGAACGAATAGGAAACGCCGACCTGGACCAGCGGCGAGAGTCGCCACTCGCCCAGGGCACGGGGCAGGTCGACCTCACCCTCGCGGCGCGTCCATTCGTTGCTGTACCAGGCGCCGTTGGCCGCCGAGCCAAGTTTGACGGTGGATTTCGGCTTCAACATCACCACGCCGACATCGGCGAACACGCCCCAGCCGCCGGAGGGCGCCGCGCCGCTGTATCCCATCCCCAGATAAGGCACGGCGGTGCTGCTGCTGTCGAATCCCAGTGTCGGGCTGCTGCGCGCGCCGGTCCCATAGGCGGGCGCCGGAGCGGGGCGCTCCTCGGGGGCGGCGCGCTGCGCCTTGTCGGCCTTGAGTACACCGCCGGTGGCCCGCAGGCCTGCGTCCTGGCGGAAGTAGTAGTCGCCGAGCACGGACCATTCACTCAGGCCCAACGCGGGCAACCCGCGCGCGCCGACGTCGTCGCGCCACCGGTTCCACTGCAGCCCTTTCACGCCGAGGCTGGCGGCGGGCCGCATGCCCAGGGCGTATCCGGCCTTCAAGCCGGGGCCCTCGACCCGTACCGACAAAGCGCTCTGGGCAGACGCGGTGAGACAGAGGCAGGCGGTGGCGCACGCGGCGCCGAGACGAACGAACACGGCGGTCTTCATGGCTCGCTCCTCAAGGCGCCGAGCCCTCCCAGAAGACGAGCGGGCGGCGCCGACACGACGATGGGATCATGCTAGACCTCTCAGGGTGCGTCGCCAATAGGGTGGCACACGAGACCTGACGGTCGCGTGCCGCATGCCACAGCTCGGTGCTACAGAAACTCTTTGATACGCGTTGCGACGCGACGTTCAGGACGCGAACCGCTCGGCTCAGCGCGAGACCTGCCACCGGCCGCCGGTGCAGCGGGGGCGGCCGGCGAGGTCGACGCGGGTGCTCACGTCGACAAAGCCGGCCTTGCGCAGCAGGGCCTGCACGTCGTCGGCCTGCTCGTGGCCGTGCTCGAACAACAGCCAGCCGCCGTCGGTCAGGTGGTCCGGAGCGCCGGCGACAATCTGCCGCAGCGCGTCGAGGCCCAGCGGTCCGGAGGCGAGGGCCTGCAGCGGTTCGTGTCGCAAGGCAGCCAGGTGCGGGTCACGCTCGGCGATGTAGGGCGGGTTGCTGGCCACCACGTCGTAGTGTTGTTCGTCGGCCTCGCCCGCCAGCGCCTCCCACCAGCAGCCCTGCCGCCAGCGCACCGGCAGGCCCAGCCGTTCACCGTTGCCGCGGGCGACCGCGAGCGCGGCGGGGCTCAGGTCGGTGGCGGTGACCTCGGCATGCGGCAGCAGGTGTTTGAGCGCGAGGGCGATCGCACCGCTGCCGGTGCCGAGGTCGGCCAGGCGCGGCGCCGGCAGGGGCTGCGCCAGCTCCACGGCCCATGCCACCAGCGTTTCGGTGTCGGGCCGCGGCACCAGCACCTCCGGCGAGACCGCCAGCCGCAGCCCGTAAAACTCCTTCTCGCCGACCAGATAGGCCAACGGGACGCCGTCGAGCCGTCGCTCGACCAGTTCGGCATATCGGCTCGCGACGGCCGGGGCGAGTGGGTCGGTGTCGTGCGCGAGCAGCCAGGCGCGGGCCCGGGCGGCCGGCAAGCCGAGCAGATGGGCGAGCAGCAGTTGCGCGTCGAGCCGCTCGAGGCCCCGCTGCACGGCTGACGCCCAGGCGGCCGCCATGGTCACTGCGGCGCGAGCCCCTTCGGGCGGCCGGGCGGCGCTCATTGACAAACCTCCGTGCTGCGCACTGCGGTACGAGCGCCTTCGGGCGGCCGGGCGGCGCTCATTGGAAAGCCTCCGTGCTGCGCACTGCGGCGCGAGCCCCTTCGGGCGGCCGGGCGGCGCTCATGCATTCCCCAGTTCCAGCGCGTCGAGCTGCTCGGCCAGTTGCTCCGCCTCCCGGGCGGTGCGCAGCGCGCCCAGCACCTCGTCCAGGTCGCCGTCCATCACGGCCTGCAGACGGTAGAGGGTCAGGTTGATCCGGTGGTCGGTCAGGCGGCCCTGCGGGAAGTTATAGGTGCGGATGCGGTCGCTGCGGTCGCCCGTGCCGACCAGGCTTTTGCGGGTCGCGGCTTCCTTGGCCTGGCGTTCGGTCCGTTCACGCTCTCGCAGCCGTGCCGCCAGCACCGCCATCGCCTTGGCCTTGTTGCGGTGCTGCGAGCGGTCGTCCTGGCACTCCGCCACCAGGCCGGTGGGCAAATGGGTGATGCGGATCGCCGACTCCGTCTTGTTGACGTGCTGGCCGCCGGCGCCGCTGGCGCGGAAGGTGTCGATGCGCAGTTCCGCCGGGTTGATCGCCACTTCTTCCGCCTCGTCGGGCTCGGGCATCACCGCGACCGTGCAGGCGCTGGTGTGGATGCGGCCCTGCGTTTCGGTGGCCGGTACGCGCTGCACGCGGTGGCCGCCCGATTCGAACTTCAGCTGTGCATACACGTCGGTGCCCTCGATGCGGGCCACCACCTCCTTGTAGCCGCCCAGGTCGGACTCGTTGGCCGACATCAGCTCGCACTTCCAGCCCTGCCGTTCGGCGTGGCGCAAATACATGCGCAGCAGATCGGCGGCGAACAGGGCCGATTCGTCGCCGCCGGTGCCGGCGCGGATTTCGAGGAACACGTTGCGGGCGTCGTCCGGATCGCGCGGCAGCAGCGCGCGCTGCAGTTCGGCTTCCAGCCGCTGCAGCTCGGTCTCGGCGCTGCCGATCTCCTCCTGGGCCATCTCGGCCATGTCGGGGTCGGACAACATCTCGCGCGCGCCGGCCAGGTCCCGCTCGCGCTGCAGATAGCGCTGGTAGCGTTGCGCGACGGCGGCGACTTCCGCGTGTTCGCGCGTCAGGCCGCGAAAGCGCGAGAGGTCGCTGACGACGTCGGGCGCGGCGAGCACCGCGTCCAGATCCTGCAGGCGCTGGACGTAACGGTCGAGTTGTTGACGCAAGGCGTTTTTCATCATGGGCTTTCCGCACGCGACCGCCGAGAGGCGCGCCGGCGCCGGTCTCGCGCGATCGCGCGCGAGGGAGACGCTAACGGCGGCCGCCGTTGGGGCGGGAGGTGCCGCGCAGGAACAGCCGCGAGACCGTCTCGGCGACGTCCTCGCGATGCTCGGGGCTGGCGCTGTGCAGTTCGGCCATCGCGCCGTGCAGCATTTTCTGCGTCAGGCCGCGCGACAGGGCGTCGAGCACGGCCTCGACGTCCTCGCCGCGGGCCAGCGCCTTGCGCGCGCGGGCCAGCTCGGTTTCGCGCCAGCTGTCGGCCTGCGCGTTGAGGGCCTGGATCAGCGGCACGCTGGCACGCTGGTCGAGCCAGTGGACAAAACTCTGCACGCCGGTCTCGATGATGGCCTCGGCCTGCGCCACCGCCGCCTGGCGCTTCTCGCCGGCCGTCTGCACGACGGCCGACAGGTCGTCGACGGTGTAGAGGTAGACGTCGGACAGCTGCGACACCTCGGGCTCGATGTCGCGGGGCACCGCCAAGTCGACCATGAAGATCGGCCGGTGCTTGCGCGCCTTCAGGGCACGCTCGACCGCACCCAGCCCGATGATGGGCACCGAGCTGGCGGTGCACGACACGACGATGTCGAATTCGGCCAGCCGTTGCGGCAAGTCGACCAACCGCATCGCCTCGGCGCTGAAATGGGTCGCCAGCTTCTCGCCCCGCTCGAGCGTGCGGTTGGCCACCGCCATCGCCTTGGGCGCCTTGGCGGCGAAATGGGTCGCCGCCAGCTCGATCATTTCGCCGGCGCCGACGAACAGCACCTTGACTTCGCGCAGGTCCTCGAACAACTGTCCGGCCAGGCGCACGGCGGCGGCGGCCATGCTGATCGAGTGGGCGCCGATCTCGGTCGAGGTGCGCACTTCCTTCGCGACGGCGAACGAGCGCTGGAACAGCTGGTGCAGCGTGGTGCCCAGCGTGCCGGCAGCGTCGGCCTCGCGCACCGCCTGCTTCATCTGGCCCAGGATCTGCGGCTCGCCGAGCACCATCGAATCGAGGCCGCTGGCGACGCGGAACGCGTGGCGGGCCGCCTGCCCGCCCTGCAGCACATAGGCGTGGCGGGCCAGCTCGCCGCTGCCCACCCCGCCCAGGCCGGCCAGCCAGTCCATCGCGGGGTGCACCGCATCGGTCGGCGCGGCGCAGTACAGTTCAGTGCGGTTGCAGGTGGAAATCAGCGCCGCCTCGGGCCGCAGGCTGAGCCGCTCCCGCAGGCTCTGCAGTGTCGGGCCCAATTGCTCCACCGTGAACGCGAACCGCCCGCGCAGGTCGACCGGGGCGGTGGTGTGGTTCAGGCCGAGGGCAAAGACACTCATTTGCTCGATTATAAAATTTGAAGCTCTTTCAAGCACTTGGGGTAGGTCTTATGGGCTTGATCGAAATCAACGACTACGACACTCCCCACTCCAACCTCGAAGCCGCCGTATGGGCCCCCTCGACGCCGCCTGGCATTTGCTGAACTTTTTCACCCCCGCCATCGGCCTGGGCCTGTTGAGCGCGCTGTTCGCCAAATGCCTCTGGCGGGGCAGCCTGAAAGGCGTGAGCTGGCGCCGCCTGGCGCTGTGGAGCGGTGCGGCGGCGGCCGCGGCGCTGGTGTTGGGCCTGGTGCTGCTGGAGCGAGACGGCCATGTGCTCACTTATGCCGCGATGGTGCTCGCCAGTTCGGCCGGCCTGTCGTGGGCCGGCTGGGGGCCGCGACGCCGTGCATGACGGCGCTGCCCCGGGGTGGGGAAGGGTGGTGCTGAAGGCCGCCCCGTGGTCACCCTGGGGTCGGCTGTGGCGCTGGCTGTTGTGCTGCTTTGTCGTACTGGCGGCGCCGGTGCTGGCCGGTGCAGCGCCCCTGTCGCTGGTCGGGCGTGCCGAGTACCTGATCGACCCGCAGGGCGCGTGGACGCCGGATCAGGCGCGGGCGGCCCGGGGCTGGCGGGTGCTGGGGCCGCGGCAGCAGGTGGCGGCGGCGCCCGCCGCCGTATGGCTGCGGTGGCGCTTGTCGCGCGCCGGCGAGTCGGAGGTCGTGCTCGAACTGCCGCGGACCGTGGTCAGCGAAGCCAGCCTGTACCTGCCACGTCCGCGTGGTGGCTGGGACCGGTTGGTGGCCGGTGATCCGATCGCGCCGTCACGTTGGCCGCTGCCCGCGCCCGAACTCGCCTTTCCGGTGCCCTCCGCGACGCCGGCTGGCGGCGAGCTGCTGCTGAGGCTGCGCCACGCCGACCCCTTCGTGCCGACGCCGCTGGTGTGGGAGAAATCGGCCTACGACAGCCACCGCGCCATCGAACACCTGTGGATCGGCGTGTTCCTCGGCGTCGTCGCGATGGCCGTCGTCTACGGCCTGGTCGAGGCCCTGCTGCGCGGCGACGCGGTCAGTGGCTGGTATGTCCTGCATGTGGTGCTGATGGCGGCCTTCCAGTGGGTGCAGATGGGCTATGCGCGCGCCTACGGGGGCGGCCAGGATGCGGGTGCGACACAGGCGGCGCGGCTGGTGGTCGGCACCCTGCTCGCATCGGTCAGCCTGTTGTTCGTGCGGCGGGCGCTGCCGAAGGCGCTGAGCGGGTTGCGCGCGAGTGCCTGGGCGCTTGCGGTGGCCGCCTTCGGCGTCGCCCTGACCGGCGCCTATGTGGTGTGGCCCGCGCTGGCGTTGCGGTCGTCGGTGGTGGGGGCCCAGCACGCCTACTACGTGCTGGTGGTCGTCAGCGTCGGCCTGTTGCTGTGGACCGTGCGCGGCGTGCGGCTGCCTTACATGCGCTGGTATGTCGCGGCCTTTGCCGCTGCCGCGGCGGGGGTGGTCGCGCAACTCGCCTATTTGCGTGGCTGGCTGGCGGCCGATGGGTGGGGCCGCTACGCGATGCTCACGGGTGTCGGCATCGAGATCGCCGTGCTCACCTACGCGCTGAATTTCAGCGCACGCGAGGTGCTCAGCGAGCCGGGTTTGAAGCGCGACCGCGCCAAGCGCGACCGCTGGACCGGCTTGCTGCAGGCCGGTGAACTGCCGTCGCTGCTGATGGCCATGGCGGTGCGCGGCCTGCGCTTGAACACCCACGGCGCCATCGTGATGCTGCATCTGGTCAACCATGACGAGCTGCGCCGCGGTTCGAGCCCGGTCGCACCTGAGGTGGTGGCGAAGGTCTGCGGCCGCGTGATCCGCGAAGCCTGCAGCCCCGGGGACCTGCCGATCCGGCTCGACGACCAGCGTTACGCCGTGGTGCTGGAACACGTGCAGACGCCCAGCGAAGCCCAGGCCCTGGCCGAGCGCATTCTCGAGCTGGGCCTGCACCACCATCCCGAGCTGCCGCCGCTCGAGGCGCTGCACTGGCACGCCGCGATCGCGCACGTACCGCGCCATCTGAAGGGCGACCCGCAGACGCTGATCGAGCGGCTCGACCAATTGCTGGGGCAGATGCGCCGCGGCAGTGCGGCGCGGGTGCGAGAGCTGAGCTGAGCTGAGTCCGGCCCAGCTCCGCCTGTGCCGGTGCCTCAGGCGGGCTGCGCCACCACACCCTCACGGGTGAGCACCTCGCCGCGCAACGAGTGCGGCAGGGCTTGCGTGATCGTCACGTCGATCATCCGGCCGACCAGGCGCTGGGCTTGCGGTCCGGCGGCGAAGTTGACGATGCGGTTGCACTCGGTGCGGCCCATCAACTCGGTCGGGTCCTTCTTCGACGGGCCTTCCACCAGGATGCGCTGCACCGTGCCGACGCGGCTTTCGCTGATGCGCCGCACGTTGGCCTCGATGGTGGCCTGCAGGTGCTGCAGCCGTTGCAGCTTGACGTCCTTGGGCGTCGTGTCCTCGAGCGCGGCGGCCGGTGTGCCGGGGCGCGGGCTGAAGATGAAGCTGAACGAGGCGTCGTAGCCGACGTCGTCGATCAGCTTCATCATCTTGGCGAAGTCGTCGTCCGTCTCGCCGGGGAAGCCGACGATGAAGTCGCTCGACAGGCTCAGCTGCGGCCGCACCGCCCGCAGCTTGCGGATGGTGCTCTTGTATTCGAGCGCGGTGTAGCCCCGCTTCATCGCCATCAGGATGCGGTCGGAGCCGTGCTGCACCGGCAGGTGCAGATGGCTCACCAACTGCGGCACGCGGGCGTAGACGTCGATCAAGCGCTGCGTGAACTCGTTCGGATGGCTGGTGGTGTAGCGGATGCGCTCGATGCCGGGGATCTCGGCGACGTATTCGATCAGCAGCGCGAAGTCGGCGATCTCGTCGGTATCGCCCATCTTGCCGCGGTACGCATTGACGTTCTGCCCCAGCAGGGTGACCTCTTTGACCCCCTGGTCGGCCAGCCCGGCCACCTCGACCAGCACGTCCTCGAACGGCCGCGACACTTCTTCACCGCGCGTGTACGGCACGACGCAGTAGCTGCAGTACTTCGAGCAGCCTTCCATGATCGACACGAAGGCGCTCGCACCCTCGACCTTGGCGGGCGGCAGATGGTCGAACTTCTCGATCTCGGGAAAGCTGATGTCGACCTGCGGGCGGCCCTGCCGCTCGCGCCTCGCCAGCATCTCGGGCAGCCGGTGCAGCGTTTGCGGGCCGAACACCACGTCGACATAAGGCGCACGTTCGATGATGGCCGCACCTTCCTGGCTCGCGACACAGCCGCCCACGCCGATCTTCACGCCCTTTTGCTTGAGGTGCTTGTAGCGCCCGAGGTCGGAGAACACCTTCTCCTGCGCCTTTTCGCGCACGGAGCAGGTGTTGAACAGGATCAGGTCGGCCTGCTCGGGGTCGTCGGTGGGCTGGTAGCCTTCGGCGGCGCCCAGCACGTCGGCCATCTTGTCCGAGTCGTACTCGTTCATCTGGCAGCCGAAGGTCTTGATGTAGACCTTCTTCGCGTCGGTCTTGGGGGCTGTCATCGTCCGCTCCTCAACGCTTGATCCAGGTCTGTGCCGCCGGGTCGAAGGCCCAGCGGGCAGCTTCTTCCGGGTGCTTGGGCCAGAGCTTCTTGGCTTCTTCCGGGCGCAGCACCCAGACGTCCTTCACCAGCCCGTAGTCGTCCACGGTGTAGTTCACCGGCAGCTCGGCACCGACCAGGCTGCCGGACATCAAGATCATGTTGTTCTGCCCGCGGATGCGGGCGGCCGGCGCCAACCGCGCCTCCTTGCCATTGAGCACGATGACGGGCGGCTGGTGCACGACCATCTGGCCGCGCAGTGCGTTCTGGGGAAATTGGCGTTGTACCTGGGCCTGCACCAGGGCGGGCACGGCGAGGGCGGCTGCAAGGCCGAGCAAGACACAGCGGGACATGGTGTAGATCCAGTGGCTGTCGATGAAAAAAGCCGCCTTCGACCAGCGGCTGAGCGAGTTTGCAAGTGTATCGCCACCCCTGGCTGTACGTTCTGCGCACGCGGAAGATGTGAAACCACACTTACGGGGGAGGCCGCACTGTTGCTTGGCCAGTAGACTGTGGAACAGTTTTGTCAACTACTGCTCACGACCGGTCGACCGGGAAAAACGCACATCTTGCGCCCGGCGACGGCCCGACCTGCTGTCTCCAGCCGTGCGGTTGCGCGTGTGCAGTGGCCCGTGTTTGAGGCGCTGGCCTTCGGGGGGCTTTTTAAGCATGAAGGCCAGCGCCCTTTTTCCCCGGACCCCGCACCGCGGCGGGCGATGTGGCCGCGCCGGCCGACTCGCGCGTGTCACGGGATAACTCTGTGAACAAGCGGTGCAAAGCCGGTGGCGAACGCGGGACAAGGTGTTGAGAACCCGCCACTGCGGCCCCGGAAACGAAAAACCCCTTGTCGATCGACAAGGGGTTCAGTGTCTGGTGGCGCTTCAGGGATTCGAACCCCGGACCTGCGGATTATGATTCCGTCGCTCTAACCGACTGAGCTAAAGCGCCAAGAGCCCGCCATTATAGGTGTTCTTCTCGCTGTTTGGCAACTGAGTGGCAACTGATGCTGCGCACCCGTCAGCCCACCGTCCTCAGTACCCGCCAACAGGTCATGCACTTTTCTCTCTAACTAAGCCGAAAAGCTTCGTTCGCGTCGAGTCTGCACGCTTCTATCGTTGCGCCTATCGTGTTCATGGCGACAGACAGGCCCGACTTATGAAGATCATCGGTATTTCCGGCAGCCCCTCCGCATCCTCGCGTTCCAGCTGGCTGCTGCAGCTGGCGCAAACGCGGCTCGAGGGTGTGGCGCGTTCGAGCGTAGTGTTGTCGGTCCGCTCGTTGCCGGCCCAACCGCTGCTGTTGGCGGACGCCTCCCACCCCGCGATTCGCCAGGCCCTCGACCGTGTGCTCGACGCCGACGTCGTGCTCGTCTCCACCCCCATCTACAAGGCTGCCTACAGCGGCCTGCTCAAGCTGTTCCTCGACCTGTTGCCGCAAGACGGCCTGCGCGGCAAGACGGTGCTGCCGCTGGCCACCGGCGGCAGCCCGGCCCACCTGCTCGCGCTCGACTACGCGCTGAAGCCGGTGTTGTCGGCGCTGGGCGCGCGCGACATCCTCGACGGCGTGTTCGCGGCCGAGTCGCAACTGCCGGCCCACGACACCCAGGTCTATCTGCCCCATCCCGCCATCCTCGAGCGGCTCGACCGGTCGCTGCAGGTCCTGGTCGAACGCCAGCCCACCGCCGACGCGACGGCCCAGGCCGCGCTGGTGTCGTGTAGCTGATCTCCTGGCTGCTGCTGTCCAGCGCATCTGCGCTGGCGTCTCCTCGCCCCCTCAACAGGGCGTTGCACCCCGAACCAACACGGCCGTCGGCCGTGCGGGGTGGCTTTTTCTCTGTCTGTGATTCGAAAGCACCCGATGAGCGATTTCTCGAAGCTGCTGCCCGGCAACGTGCCGGCGCTTGCCACCCCCCGGACCACCCGTCGCGGCTGGATGTCCGGCACCCTGGCGTTGCTGGCCGCTGCCGGCCTCGCGGTCAGCCCCGTCGCGCAAGCGCAGAACAAGGCCCCGCAGGTGCTGCGGATCGGCTACCAGAAGTACGGCACGTTGACCCTGCTGAAGGCGCGCGGCACGCTGGAAAAGCGTTTGGCGCCCCAAGGGGTGGAGGTGAAGTGGACCGAGTTCCCCGCCGGGCCCCAATTGCTCGAAGGTCTCAACGTCGGCTCGATCGACTTCGGCACCGTCGGCGAAGCGCCGCCGATCTTCGCGCAGGCCGCCGGCGCCGACCTGGTCTATGTGGCCAACCAGCCGCCCGCGCCGCAGGCGGAGGCCATCGTCGTCCCGAAGCAGTCCACGCTGAAGTCGGTGGCTGAACTGAAGGGCAAGCGGGTCGCGCTGAACAAGGGCTCCAACGTCCATTACCTGCTCGTGAAGGCGCTTGAGAAGGCGGGCCTGCGCTACCAGGATGTGCAGGTGGTGTTCTTGCCGCCCGCCGACGCGCGGGCCGCCTTCCAGCGCGGCAGCGTCGATGCGTGGGTGATCTGGGACCCCTTCCTCGCGGCGGCCGAGCAGCAACTCGGCGCCCGCGTGCTGGCCGACGGCCGGGGCCTGGTCGCCAACCACCAGTTCTACCTGGCCGCCCGCCCGTATGCCGAACAGCACCCGACGGTCGTAAAGGCCATCGTCGATGAACTGGCCCAGCTCGATGCATGGGCCCAGTCCCGCCCGCAGGAAGTGGCGCAGTTCCTGGCGCCGCAGATCGGCCTCGACCTGCGCGTCGCCGAGGTGGCCGCCGGCCGCTTCGCTTACGGCATCCAGTCCATCACCCCGGCGGTGGCGTCTGAGCAGCAGAAGATCGCCGATGTCTTCCACAAGCTCAAGCTGATCCCCAAGCCCATCCGCATCGCCGACGCGCTGCCCAACCCGTCGAACGCGGTCGCCCGCGGCACGGCACCATGAGCCCCGCGACCCGTCGCGTGCTGCTGCAAGCGGCGCTGGCGTTCGGGCTCGGGCTGCCCGGTGCCGCTGCGTTCGCCGCCAGCGCTGGCCCGACCGAGCTGCGCATCGGCTTCCAGAAGTCGGCCATCAACCTGCTCATCGTCAAGCAACAGGGCTGGCTGGAAAAGCGCTACCCGAACACGCGGGTCTCGTGGATCGAGTTCCCCGCCGGCCCGCAACTGCTCGAGGCACTGGCCGTCGGTGGCCTCGAGTTCGGCCTGACCGGCGACACGCCGCCGGTGTTCGCGCAGGCCGCCGGCAAGGACCTCGCCTATGTCGGGGTCGAGCCGGCCAAGCCGTTCAGCTCGGCCATCCTGGTCAAGCCCGACGCGCCGCTGAAGACGCTGGCCGACCTCAAGGGCCGCCGCGTCGCGCTGCAAAAGGGTTCGAGCGCGCACTATCTGCTGGTGCAGGCCTTGAAGCAGGTCGGGCTGACCTTCAAGGACGTCCACCCGGTCTACCTGCCGCCGTCCGACGCGCGCGCCGCCTTCGAGCGTGGCAGCGTCGACGCCTGGGTGATCTGGGACCCGTACTACGCCGCCACCGAGTTGGCGATCCGGCCCCGCGTGCTGGCCACTGGCAAAGGCCTGACGAGCAACAACTCGTTCTACCTGGCGTCGCCGGCCCTGGCGCAGCAGCACCCGCAGGTGGTGTCGGGCCTGCTCGAGGAACTCACCCGGGCCGACGCGTATTTGCAAACACACAAGCGCGAAGTGGCGCAGTTCGTGTCGGACTTCAGCGGGCTCAGCCTGGCCACCGTACATCTGTTCATCTCACGTCGCCCGCCGTCGCCGGTGCGCCCGTTGACGCCCCAGGTGGTGTCCGAGCAGCAGCAGGTCGCCGATGCCTTCCATGCGCTGGGCCTGGTGCCGCGGCGCGTGCAGGTGGCCGACGTGGTGTGGCAGCCGGGCGCGACCTTGGCCGCCCAACGCGTCGGCGCGCGCTGATCTCGACGCGAGCTCCACGGACCCCTGACACACCCCGCCCGACCCGCCGCGCCTCTACGAAAAAACATCACAGGACAACGTCATGAAAGTGCTCTGGTTCATCCCCACCCACGGCGATTCGCGCTATCTCGGCACCACCAAGGGCGCGCGTGCCGCGACCTTCGACTACTTCAAGCAAGTCGCCATCGCCGCCGACAGCCTCGGCTACGAAGGTGTGCTGCTGCCCACCGGCCGCTCGTGCGAAGACTCTTGGATCCTGGCCTCCAGCCTGATCGACGCGACCCGCCGGCTGAAATTCCTGGTCGCGCTGCGCCCCGGGCTGATGCAGCCGTCGCAAACCGCTCGCATGTCGGCCACGCTCGATCGCCTGTCGGGCGGCCGGCTGCTGGTCAATCTGGTGACCGGTGGCGACTCCGAAGAACTCGAAGGTGACGGCCTGTTCCTCAGCCATGCCGAACGTTATGAACTGTCGCGCGAATTCCTGACCATCTGGCGCGAGATCCTGGCGCGCAGCCACGAGGGTGGCAGCTACGACTTCGAAGGCGATCACCTGCGCGTCAAGGGCGCCAAGACGCTGTACCCGCCGATCCACAAGCCGTATCCGCAGCTGTTCTTCGGCGGCTCGTCGGACGAAGCCCACGAACTGGCCGCGCAGCAGCTCGACACCTATCTGACCTGGGGCGAGCCGCCGGCCGCCGTCGCCGAGAAAGTGGCCGACATCCGCCGCCGCGCCGCCCAGTACGGCCGCACGCTCAGCTTCGGCATCCGCTTGCACGTGATCGTGCGCGAGACCGAAGAAGCCGCCTGGCAGGCCGCGGCCGAACTCGTCTCGCACCTCGACGACAAGACCGTCGAGGCGGCGCAGAAGAAGTTCTCGCAGATGGACTCGGTGGGCCAGCGCCGCATGGCCGAGCTGCACCGCGGCAAGTTCAACCGCCAGAACATCCGCGAAGGGCTGGAGATCTCCCCCAACCTGTGGGCCGGCGTCGGGCTGGTGCGCGGCGGCGCGGGGACGGCGCTGGTGGGCAACCCCGAGCAGGTGGCGGCGCGCTTGAAAGAGTACGCCGACCTCGGGCTCGAGTACTTCATCCTGTCCGGCTACCCGCACCTGGAAG
Organism: Caldimonas brevitalea; assembly: GCF_001017435.1. Lineage (NCBI taxonomy): Bacteria > Pseudomonadati > Pseudomonadota > Betaproteobacteria > Burkholderiales > Sphaerotilaceae > Caldimonas > Caldimonas brevitalea. The sequence continues at coordinate 5,408,867 of NZ_CP011371.1, read as the reverse complement.
AAGCGCACCGTTTCGCCGAGCTGGTGTTCCCGCTGCTGCCCTTGCAGCGTGACGGCCAGGCCCCGGCGCACCAAGTGTTGACCGGGCCGTTCGGCGAGATCGTCGCCAACAGCTATGTGCCGCCTGCGCACGACGCCGCCGCACCGGCGCCGCTGCAGAAGGTCGGCGCGAGTTGATGACACTTTGAGGAGTACCGCATGGCCGAGATCCACAGCGTCGATCACATCCAACTGCCGATACCCTTCGGCGCTTCGCCTGCGGCGCGGGCGTTCTACCAGGGCCTGTTGGGCCTGGCCGAGGTGCGCCACCCCGAGCTGGACCGGCCGGGTGTGCTGCGTTTCTCGCTCGGCTGGCAGCGGCTGGACCTGAGCGAGGGCCGCTACACGGGCGTCGCACCGCAGGCGCATCTCGCACTGCGGGTGGTCGGCGTGGCACGCCTGGCCGACGCCTTGCAGGCGGCCGGCCACCGCGTCGACCGCTCGGCCCTCAGCGACGGCCGCGCCTTCGTCGAAGACCCCTTCGGCAACCGGCTGGAACTGCTGGAGCCGCCCGAGACGTCTTTTGAAGCCAAGACCCGACACCATGTCCAAGACCTCCACCTTGCCGTCTGATTCGCCGCGCCTCGCGGCAGCCGACGCCGGGCGCCTGTGGCGCAATGCCTTGCCCTGGGCCGTGCCGGTGGCCATCCTCGCGTTGTGGGAGCTGTCCTCGCGCACCGGCTGGCTGTCCAACCGGGTGCTGCCCGAGCCGTGGGCCGTGCTCACTGCGTTCTGGAACCTGGCCTCGTCGGGTGAGTTGTGGCAGCACGTGTGGGTGAGCACCGGCCGGGCGCTGGCGGGCCTGGCCATCGGCGGTGGCCTCGGCCTGCTGCTCGGCCTGTTGACCGGCACCTTCCGCATCGCCGAGACCCTGCTCGACTCGACGCTGCAGATGGTGCGCAACATCCCGGCGCTGGCGCTGATCCCGCTCGTCATCCTGTGGTTCGGCATCGACGAATGGGCCAAGCTGTTCCTGGTGGCGGTCGGCGTGTTCTTCCCGATCTACCTCAACACCTTCCACGGCATCCGTTCCGTCGACCGCGGCCTGATCGAGATGGCGCGCAGCTACGGCCTGAGCGGCTGGGCCTTGTACCGCCAGGTGATCCTGCCCGGCGCGCTGCCGTCCATCCTGGTCGGCCTGCGCTTCTCGCTGGGGCTGATGTGGGTGCTGCTGATCGTCGCCGAAACCATCTCGGCGCAATCGGGCATCGGCTACATGACGATGAACGCGCGCGAGTTCTTGCAGACCGATGTCGTGGTGGTCGGCATCCTGCTCTATGCGCTGCTCGGCAAGCTGGCCGACGTGCTGGCCCGCGGGCTGGAACGCTGGTGGCTGCGCTGGCACCCTGGCTACCAGGCGGCAGGGCGAGCCTGACCAGGCGCCCAAGGAAGCGCCATGCATGTGACCTCATCAGAACTGGAGTTGCCCGTGTTCATCGACCGCACCGCGCGCGAAACCGCCGCGCCCCCCGCCGCCCGCGTGAAGCGCGACACCTTGCCCGGCACCGCCGTCTCGGTGCGCCGGCTCGGCAAGTCTTATGGCGGCCGGCCTGTGCTCGACGGTGTGCAGCTGGACATCGCCCCGGGCGAGTTCGTCGCCATCGTCGGCCGCAGCGGTTGCGGCAAGAGCACGCTGCTGCGGCTGCTGGCCGGCCTGGAAGGGGCCGACACCGGTGCCGTCTCGCTCGACGGCCAGGCGCTGGCGCCGGGCAACCGCCACGACGGCACCCGCATCATGTTCCAGGATGCCCGCTTGTTGCCGTGGAAACGTGTGCTCGACAACATCGCCCTCGGCCTGCCCGGGCGCGAAGGTCGCGAGCGTGCCCGCGAGGCCTTGGCCCAGGTCGGGTTGGCCGACCGCGCCGACGAGTGGCCGGCGGTGTTGTCCGGCGGGCAGCGCCAGCGGGTCGCGTTGGCGCGTGCGCTGGTGCACCGCCCGCACCTGCTGCTGCTCGACGAGCCGCTGGGTGCGCTCGACGCGCTCACGCGCATCGAGATGCAGCAACTGATCGAGCGGTTGTGGCGTGAGCATGGCTTCACTGCGGTGCTGGTGACGCACGACGTGGCCGAGGCGGTGGCCTTGGCCGACCGCGTGTTGCTGGTCGAATCGCACCAGATCGCACTCGACGAGCGCATCGCGTTGCCGCGCCCTCGCTCGCGTGGCACGGCGGCCTTCGCGGCCACCGAGGAGCGTATCCTGCAGCGGGTCTTGCAGCAGCCGGCACCGCCCGAGCGTCCCGACGCCCAGTGGCTGCCGGCGCACGAGCGCCCCGCCTCCGGCTTGCGGTTTGCAGTCTGAGCCTCAGGCCGTCCGAACCGTTGACTAGGAGAGCCTCGATGAGCGACCCGAACTGGAAGTTTGAAACGTTGTCGGTGCATGCCGGCTACGAGCCCGACCCGACCACCAAGGCGGTGACCCCGCCGATCTACCAGACCGTGGCCTATGCCTTCGACAGCGCGCAGCATGGCGCCGACCTGTTCGACCTGAAGGTCCAGGGCAACATCTACACCCGCATCATGAACCCGACGCAGTCGGTACTGGAGCAGCGGGTAGCCGCGCTCGAAGGCGGCATCGGCGCGCTGGCGCTCGCCTCGGGCCAGGCCGCGGTGACCTATGCGCTGCTGACCATTGCCGAGGCCGGCGACAACATCGTCGCCTCCAGCGCGCTCTATGGCGGCACCTACAACCTGCTGGCGCACACGCTGCCGCAGTGGGGCATCCAGAGCCGCTTTGCCGACTACCGCGACCCGGCCAGCTTCGAGCCGCTGATCGACGCGCGCACCAAGGCCGTGTTCGTCGAATCGCTTGGCAACCCGCAGGGCAACGTCACCGACATTGCGGCGATCGCCGAGGTGGCACATCGCCATGGCGTGCCGCTGATCGTCGACAACACGGTGCCGACGCCGTACCTGAGCCGCCCGATCGAGCACGGCGCCGACATCGTCGTGCACTCGCTGACCAAATACCTCGGGGGCCACGGCAGCAGCCTGGGCGGCGCCATCGTCGACTCGGGCAAGTTCCCGTGGGCCGAGCACAAGGAACGCTTCAAGCGATTGAACGAGCCCGACGTCAGCTACCACGGCGTGGTCTACACCGAAGCGCTGGGGCCGGCCGCCTACATCGGCCGCGCCCGCGTCGTGCCGCTGCGCAACACCGGCGCCGCGATCTCGCCGTTCAACAGCTTCTTGATCCTGCAGGGCATCGAGACCTTGTCGCTGCGCATGGACCGCATTTGCGACAACACGCTCAAGGTGGCCCAGCACCTGCGCCAGAGCGGCAAGGTCGAGTGGGTCAACTACGCCGGTCTCGAAGACCACCCCGACCATGCGCTGGTGCGCAAGTATTTGTCGGGCAAGGCCTCGGGCCTGCTGACCTTCGGCATCCGGGGCGGCCGCGAGGCCGGTGCCGGCTTCCTCGACAAGCTGCAGCTGTTCACGCGGCTGGTCAACATCGGTGACGTGCGCTCGCTGGCCACCCACCCTGCCTCGACCACGCACCGCCAGCTGTCGCCGGAAGAGCTGCGCAAGGCGGGCGTGTCGGAAGACACAGTGCGCTTGTCGATCGGGATCGAGCACATCGACGACCTGCTGGCCGACCTCGACCAGGCATTGGCGGGCGCCTAGGCAACGGCCGCAGTTCGCTCGACGACGCTGCCGGTCACGCGTTCAAGACCGCCATGTTCGCCGCCGGGTAGCGGTCGCCCGCGACACGGCGGCGGGTGAGCACTTCGTCCAGCTGCCGCACGTCCTCGTCGGTCAGCGTGAGCGAGACCGCGGCGGCGTTCTCTTCCAGCCGCTCGAGGCTGCGCGTGCCCGGAATCGGCACGACATCCGGGCCGCGCGACAACACCCACGCCAGCGCCAGCTGTGCCGGCGTGCAGCCGCGCGAGGTGGCGAGGTCCTTCACCGCGTCGACCAGCGCCAGGTTGGTCGCCAGGTTCTCGGCCTGGAAACGCGGGTTCTGCCGCCGCCAGTCGTCGGGTGCCAGCTGGTCGACCGAGCGGATGGCGCCGGTCAGGAAGCCGCGGCCCAGCGGGCTGTAGGCGACGAAGCCGATGCCGAGTTCGCGGCAGGCCGGCAGCACGTCGTGCTCGACGTCGCGCGTCCACAACGAGTACTCGGTTTGCAAGGCCGCGATCGGGTGCACACGCGCCGCCCGGCGCAAGGTCTCGGCCGACGCTTCCGACAGCCCCAGGTAGCGCACCTTGCCGGCCTGCACCAACTCGGCCATCGCGCCGACGGTTTCCTCGATCGGCACCTGGCGGTCCACCCGGTGCTGGTAGTAGAGGTCGATGTGGTCCACGCCCAGGCGCTGCAAGCTGGCGTCGCAAGCCTGGCGCACATACTCGGGGCGGCCGTCGATGCCGAGCATCGCCCCGTCGGGGGCGCGCACGTTGCCGAACTTGGTTGCGATGACGATCTCGTCACGGCGCGACGACAGCACGCGCGACAGCAGGCGTTCGTTGGCCCCGACGCCGTACATGTCGGCGGTGTCGAGGAAGTTCACGCCCAGGTCGACCGCACGGTTCAGCACGGCGAGCGAGGCCATTTCGTCGGCCGGGCCATAGAAGTCCGACATGCCCATGCAGCCCAGGCCGATGGCGGAAACCGCGAGGCCCTGACCGAGTTGGCGGCGGGGGATGGGGTGAGAGGGTGTCATGGGCGGCTCCATTCAACAGGTGGATCGGTAGGGGAGAGCGTAAGGGCGCGCCGGCCGCCCGCGTTAGCACGATGCTCGGCAATGCTTGCACGATCCTCCGGCGTGCGCACCCCGGCGTCGCCGGGCGGGTCACAATCCGCCGCATGCCCGATGCCCTGCTGCCAGCCGCGACGCCACCTTCGTCTACGACCGCACCCCCAGCGCAACGCCTGCACGACCTGGTGCAGTTGGTGCAGGCCTACGCGCCGACCGACGGCTTGCACCAAACGCCGATCGCGCCGCTGCAACTCGTGCGCGCCAGCGCCCCCGGTCAGCCGTTGCCGGCGGTGTACGAGCCCGGGCTGGCGCTGGTGGTCCAGGGCCGCAAGCATGCGCGGCTCGGGAAGGACCTGGTCGTCTACGACCCGCTGCACTACTTGCTGATCTCCGTGACCATGCTGCCCGTCGGCCAGGTGGTGCAGGCCACACCGGAACGGCCCTACCTGTGCGTCGTGCTGCAGATCGATGCGCGCGACATCGCGTCGCTGCTGTCCGAACATCCGTCGGTCCTTCCCGCTGCCGACCGGTTGCCCGAGCGGGGGCTGGCGGCCGCCCGTGTCGACAACGACCTGCTGGACGCCGTGGCGCGGCTGCTGAGGCTGTTGCACACGCCCCAACACAGCGCCGTGCTGGCGCCTCTGGCGCTGCGCGAGATCCACTACCGGTTGCTGATCGGCACACTGGGGCCCGGGTTCGCCGCGATGGCGGCGGGCAGGGGCCAGGCGCGCCGTATCACGGCGGCGGTTGAGTTCATCAAGCGTCGCTTCGACAAACCGCTGCGCATCGAGCAGCTGGCCGCCGAGGTGCACATGAGCCCGTCGACGCTGCACCACCACTTCAAGCAGGTCACCTCGATGACGCCGCTGCAGTTCCAGAAGCACCTGCGGCTGCACCGGGCACGTCAGCTGATGCTGGGCGAGGGGCTGGACGCGGCCGGCGCCGGCCACTGCGTGGGCTACGAGAGCCCGTCGCAGTTCAACCGGGAGTACCGGCGGGTGTTTGGCGCACCGCCCAGAACCGAGGTGAGCGCGGTGCGCGGCTCGCTGGGTAACGCCCGTGCTGACGCACTCCGGTGCGAGCCCACTTCAGAGTGGCCGGGCGAGGGCTCATGACGCTCGCCGCGACAAGGCGGGGCGGGATGCCGAGGTGTCGGCCCGCCCGTCTGTGTCGAACTCCCGGGCCCTGCGATGCAGCGCGTCGCGCAACGCGGTGCCGGCCGGCCCCAGCACCTGGTCCATGCGGCGCGCCAGGTAGGTGGCGGTGAGCGCGGCGCCGCGCCGGCCGAAGACCTTGAGCGGCAGGGACACCAGCTGGCCTTCGGCCAGTTCCCGCTCGATGCTCCAGCGCGGCAGCCGGCCCCAGCCGGCGCCGGCGAGGATCAAGGCGCGTTTGGCCTCCTGCGCCTGCACGCGCAGCGTCTGCGGCGACAGCACGCCGAAGTCCCTGCCTTCAGACAAATCGGTGGGATCTTCCAACACGATTTGCAGGTGCTGCACCAGCTCCGCCGCGCCGAGGGCCGTGCCCCGGCCAGCGGCTTGCGCGAGCGGATGCCCGGCCGCGACGACCGCGACGATCGCCACCGGCAACAGCAGTTCGAACTCGATGCGCGGATCGAGAAAGTCCTCGCCGGCCATGATCGCCAGGTCGCAGCGCTGATCGCGCAGGGCCTGCAGCGGCCCGCCTAGTGTCCTGTCTCAGAAATACGTGGCATTTCGATTCGGTCAGATGGTGATGATCGCGGGTGCGCCGGTCGGGGTCGATACCGGGTGGTATCGACCCCGACCGGCAAGCCTGCGAGGGCGCCATCTGGCCGAACCCCTGCGGGGCGGGCCGAAACGGGGCGATCGCCGCGTTGCGAAGCCGGGCAGATACCACCCGGTATCTGCCCGGCTTCGCGCCTTGCGCTCATCCCCGTTTCGGCCCGTCGAAATGCCACGTATTTCTGAGACAGGACACTAGCGGCTCGACGGCCAAACGCAGGCGCACCGAGGGCAGGGTGTCGCGCACGTCCTTCAGGGCCGCGGCCACCAGCGGCAGCGGAAACAGCGTGTCGACCACGATGGCGAGTTCGAGCTCCAGGCCTTGCGCCACCCCGCGGGCGCGTGCCCGCATCAGGTCGACCTTGAGCAGGATGGCGCAGGCGTCTTCCAGCAAGGCGCGGCCGGCCGGCGTCAGCACGGGCCGGTGGCCTCCGCGGTCGAACAGGGCAACCCCGAGCTGTGCTTCGAGGTTGGCGATCGCATGGCTGACGGCGGACTGAGCGCGTCGCAGCCGCGCGGCGCCCGAGCGGAAGCTGCCGGCCTCCGCGACCGCCGTGAACATGCGCATCTGGTCGAGTGTGACGCCCTCCAACATGATCGATTTGCTTGATCAGTCTGGCCGAAATTTTATGACTTCTGTCGATCGACAGGACTTCCCATACTGCTGCCCATCGCAATTCCTTGGAGTGTCAGGCATGGCGAAGATCCTCGTCCTCTACTACTCGTCCTATGGGCACATCGAACAAATGGCCGCAGCCGTGGCGCAGGGCGCACGCGAGGGCGGCGCCGAATCGGTGGCCCTCAAACGTGTGCCCGAACTGGTTCCGCCCGAGGTCGCACAACAGGCCGGCTACAAGCCGGCAGGCAGCGTGCCGATCGCGACGGTGCGGGAGCTGGCCGACTACGACGGCATCGTCCTCGGCACGCCCACGCGCTTCGGCACGATGGCGGCGCAGCTGAAGAACTTCCTCGACCAGGCCGGCGGGCTGTGGGCGAACGATGCCCTGGTGGGCAAGGTCGGCAGCGTGTTCACGTCACCGGCAGCCAGCACGGCGGGCAGGAGGCGACGCTGCTCTCGACGCACATCGTGCTGCTGCACCTGGGCATGGTGGTCACCGGCCTGCCCTACACCTTCAAGGGCCAGCTCCGCATGGACGAGATCACCGGCGGCTCGCCCTATGGTGCGACCACCATCGCCGACGACGGTCACGGCGGCGACCGTCAGCCCACGCAGAACGAACTCGACGGCGCGCGCTTCCAGGGGCGCCATGTGGCGCGTCTCGCTGAAGCGCTGCGTCGCGCCCGCGTGGCCGACGCGGCATCGGGCGCACCTTCGCCGGGCGCAGGCGGTCGCACTGCCGAGCACAGCCCGGAGGCTATGTCATGAGCACCGCGCGGCCGCCCGAGGGCTCTCAACGCTGTACGCAGCGTTGGCGTGACCGATCGAGCCACAGCCACCGCCCGTCCGCGCGCACCGGTTGGCCCGCGGTGCTGACCGTCGTCGCGGCCGGGACCGTCACCGCCGTCCATCTCGGCAAGGTGGCCATGGTCGTGCCGCAGCTGCAGCAGGAGTTGGGACTGAGCCTGACGGAGGTCGGCGCCCTTGGCGCGATGTTCGCCTTGCTGGGCGCCCTCGCCAGCGTGCCGGCGGGGACGCTGGTTGCCGCTGCCGGTGACCGCCGCATGCTGGTGCTCGGATTGGCGGTGATGGCGCTCGGTGGCAGCCTCGGCGCTCAAGCTGTCGGCCTCGGCCTGCTGCTGGTGTCGCGCGTCGTCGAGGGCCTGGGTTTTCTATTGGTCACCGTCGCAGGGCCCATGGTGCTGCGACGTGTCGTGTCGCCCGCGCAGCTCAACCGCGCCTTCGCCCTGTGGAGCTGCTTCATGCCCGCCGGCTTGGCCGCAGTGATGCTCGTCTCACCTTGGTTCGACCACTGGCGCGTGCTCTGGTGGGCGGTGGTTGCCGTGACGGGCCTGGTCCTGGCCGCCATAGGGTGGTGGGTGCCTGCGCCGCGGCGAGCGGCGGGGGCGCTGCTTTCGGGGGCACCGAAGCCTGCGTCCAGCGGGGCCGGCCCTGATCTGCCTCGTATCGCGTTTGCGCTGGCCGCGAGCTTCCTCTGCTACAGCCTGATGTTCTTTGCACTGGGCAGGTCCGGTAACGCGGCGTGCCCGGCCCCAAGGCGCCTCTTCAACCAGCATGCCGCGCTCAGCGGCTCTCAAAACGCCGGCACCATCGACCCCGCGAACGTGCTCTCGACCAGCTTGCGCACCTCGGCCGACTGATACGCCTTGAGCAGCTTCGCCACCCACGGCTTGTCCTTGTCGACGGTGCGCACCGCGATCAGGTTGGCTCTGAAGATCCTCGGAAAAGGACAGGGGAGGGCAGCAACTTTGGAGGGCGCCCTGGCATGCGACTGGGATGGCGAAGCTGTGGGCCGGTCGAGGGCGCCAGTCTGCTTGACGCTGTAGGTCGAGCGTCCTAATATCTTGCCCATCTAGGGCGTTCGTCCTAATCCTGCACCCAACGACCCTGCAACAGCGAAAGCTCGTGACGTCCCAAGCTCCAACCAAGGCAGAACCGAACACACGGACCCGGGAACGCATCGTCGGCGTCGCGGACCGGTTGTTCTACGAACGTGGCTATGAGCACACCTCGTTTGCGGACATCGCCGCCGAGGTCGGGCTGTCACGCGGAAACTTCTACTACCACTTCAAGACCAAGGACGAGATCCTCGATGCCGTCATCGAGCGGCGCAGGGGGAACACGAACGCGATGCTCGACACCTGGGCGGTCGAAGCCGACACGCCGGTGGAGCGCATCCGCCGCTTCATTCAGATGATGGTGATGAACGGCGCCAGGATACGGAAACACGGCTGTCCGGTGGGCAGCTTGTGCACCGAACTGGCCAAGCTCGAGCACCCGGCCTTGCCCCGGGCGAGTGTGTTGTTTACCTTGTTCCGCGAGTGGCTCGGCAGCCAGTTTGCGCTGCTCGGCGCCGGCCACGAGGCCGACAAGCTGGCGATGCACCTGCTGGCAAGAAGCCAGGGTATTGCCACCCTGGCAAACGCCTTCGACGACGAGCGGTTCATCCATCAGGAGGTCGAGCAACTGCTGAAGTGGCTGCACACGGTCTCGGTTTCTTCTCGTTCGGCAAAAGGAAAATGACATGTTCGTGGTGCTGCTCAGGTTCTCGGCCAACCGGTCCCAGGCGGGCGCATGGATGGCGGCGCACAAGGCGTGGCTGCAGCGCGGATTCGACGAGGGCGTGTTCCTGGCCTCCGGCAGCCTGCAAGGGCAGGGGGGCGGCGCCATACTCGCGTGGGGCCTGGACTCGGCGGCACTGCAACGGCGCCTTGCCGAGGATCCATTTGTCGTTCATGACATCGTGAGCGCGGAGGTCGTCGACGTCGCGCTGTCGAAGGCCGATCCTCGTCTGGCGTTCCTGATGGAGACTCGGGCATGCAGCACGGAAGTCTCTGAATGAGCGCGGGCTTCACCGGACCGGATGGATTGCAACGCTGCCGGTGGTGCGGTGCGGCTCCGGAGTTTCTTGCCTATCACGATCATGAATGGGGCTTCCCCGTCGCGGACGATGTGCGGCTGTTCGAGAAGATCTGCCTGGAAGGGTTTCAATCCGGCCTGAGCTGGCGGACCATCCTGAACAAGCGCGATCGCTTCCGCGCTGCCTTTTTGCAGTTCGACTTTCGCAAGCTGGCCGGCTTCGGCGCGGCTGACGTCGAGCGGCTGCTCCAGGACGAGGGCATCGTGCGACATCGAGGCAAGATCGAGGCCGTGATACACAACGCCGCGCGTGCGGAGGCCTTGGTGGAAGAGGCGGGCTCGCTGGCGGCCTTTTTCTGGCGCCACGAGCCGGATCGTCTCTCGCTGCCGGCGCCTCAGACGGCCCCCACGTCGCCCGCGTCGATCCTGTTGTCGAAAGAGCTGAAACGACGCGGGTGGAAGTTCGTGGGGCCGACCACGGTGTACGCATTCATGCAGGCCATGGGGCTCATCAATGATCATGCCGACGGCTGCTCGGTCAGGCCGCGTGTCGAAGACGCGCGGGCGGCTTTTCGGCGTCCAACGTGAGCCAGTGCAAGGCGGATCAAGGGCCGCAGGCATGCGCGTTCGGTGTTTGCCGAGACGACGACCGAGAGACGGACGGGCACTAAGATCTCGGTAGATGCGAGAGTGCACCGAGGCCAACCCGGGGTAGACGTCAGCGTGGCGCGCAATAGCCCACCCTCTCACTCGGACCTGGCGCCTGCGCTACGCTTTCCGACATGCTCATTCCCGCCTTCCGGCCTGACACCCTTGCGGTGTGTCTGTGCGCTGACTGGTGCCACCTGTGCAGGTCTTACCAAGCGATCTGGTCCCAACTGCGAGAGGAATGGCCGCAGGTGGCCTTCCGCTGGGTCGACATCGAGGACGAAGCCGAACTGCTCGGCGGCCTGGAGGTCGAGGACTTTCCCGTTGTCCTGATCGTCCATCTGGGCGAGCCCCGCTTTTTCGGCACGGTGATGCCGAACGCCGACACCTTGCGCCTGTTGTTGCGCAGCGTCGCGAGCAGGCAACCGCTGCGGCCCGATCCGGCCCTCGCGGCCTTGGTCGCTGCGCTGCTGGACGAGACGGCAGCGCATCTGCAGCGGCCCTGAGCGGCAGCGGGGACGGTCGATCTCCCCGATCTTCATCAGTTGGGCGCGCATCGCGTTGCGGCTGATGCCGAGCAGCTTGGCGGCGCTCACCTGGTTGCGCACGCAATGCCGAAACGCCGCCCGGATCACGACCTCTTCGGTCGCCCCAGCCGCAGCTGAGCACCGCTTGAACGCGTAGCTCAGCCCCCGTCGATCGCGCGCTCGGCCGCGTCCTTCTCCGCCAGTTCTCGGAGATAAGGCCAGGGGTAGATGCCCCGATCGTGGCCGTCGCTGAATAGCAGTTGCACGGCGTAGGCCCCGATGGGCTGGGCATCGACCAGCCGGACGTCCGATGGCACCGCCACGGCGCGGTCGTGCAAGGCCGCGGCCCGGCAGTCGCCGCAGCGGCAGTGCCGGCGCAAGGCCACGCTGCCCAGCGTGTGTTCGGCGTCATCGGCCCAGCGCAGCCGCAAACGCTCCGGGTCGAGTTGCAGGGAAAGCGGTGTTATCACGGGTGCCCGCCGGTCAACCGGGCCACCGCCAGGCGCACCGCCTTGCGCACTTCGGGGTCCGGGTCGCCGGCCGCAACCTGCAAGGCCGGCAGCGCCGCGGGGTCGCCGATCTCGCCCAAGGCGATGGCGGCCTCCTTGCGCAAGTTGCCGGCCGGGTGCACCAGGGCCGCACTCAACACGCCGAGGGCTGCGCGGTCTTGCAGCCGGCCCAGGGCGCGCGCGGCGCGCAGCTTGACCTGCCAGTAGTCGTCGTCCATCGCCGCCAGCAGGGCTGTCAGGGCCGCGGCGGGCTTCAGCTTGGCCAGCGTGGTGGCGGCCTCTTCACGCACGGTCCAGACCGGATCGCGCAGCGCCGCCAGCAGGGCGGGCAGTGCTGCGGCGGTGGCATCGGCATCGGCCAGGCCCAACGCGCCAGTGGCGGCACGCCGCACTTCAGGGTCGGCATCATCGGTGGCCAATCGGGCCAGCGCCGGCAGTGCGGGCGTGTGCTTCAGCCATCCCAACACCCCCACGGCTTCGCGCCGCACGCTCGCATCGGCATGTTGCAGCGAGGGCGCGGCCACGTCGGCGGCACTCGGCAGCCGCAGTTCCTTCAAGGCCCGCAACGCGGCCGCGCGCACGAAACCGTCTTCGTGCGCGGCCCACGGCAGCAGCCGTTCGCCCGCCTCGGGGCGCTTCAACTCGGTCAGGCTTTGCGCCGCGGCTTCGCGCACCTCGCGGTCGCTGTCGAGCAGCGCGCGCGCCAGCGCCTCGACGACGTCGCCGTCGTCCCAGGCGGCCAGCAGGCGGGCGGCCTCGCAACGCACTTCCGGCGCCGCGTCGCTGCCCAGCGCGGCGGTGAGGTCGGGCAGATGGGCCTCGTCTTCGAGGTCGGCCAGTTCCAGCAGGGCGATGCGTCGCACGCCGGCGTCGGGGTGGTGCAAGCGGGCCGGCAGGTCGGTCCCGTCAACGGTGGTGTCGGTCATGATGAGGATGTGTCGATGCCGTGTGTGGTTCGAACAGCCCGAGGGGTCAAACGGCAAAACGGGCCGCGGCTGCCGGCGCTGGCGGCACGGCGCCGAGCGGCGACAAGCGCGGCAGGCTCTGGACGCTGCCGGCGCCGTGGTGCAGCAGGGCCAGGCAGCGCCGCTTCAGTGCAACGAACTCGGGCTGCGTCAGCAGTTCGGCGTCGCGTGGCCGGGCGAACGGCAGCGTGATGTCTTCTAGGATGCGGCCGGGGCGGGCGCTCATCACCAGCAGCCGGTCGGCGAGGAACAGGGCCTCGTCGATGTCGTGCGTGATGAAGATCACCGTGGTGGGCACGCGGGCCCACAGATCGAGCAACAGCTGCTGCATCTTGACGCGCGTCAACGCGTCGAGCGCGCCGAAGGGCTCGTCCATCAGCAGCACCCGCGGGCGGTTGATCAGCACGCGGGCGATCTCGACACGCTGCTGCATGCCGCCCGACAGTTGCGACGGATAGTGCCGCTCGAAGCCGGCCAGCCCCACGCTGTCGAGCAGTTGATGCGCACGAGTGCGGCGTTCGTCGTGCGGCACCCCTTGCATTTTCAAGCCGTAGGCCACGTTGTCGATCACCCGCAGCCAGGGGAACAGCGTGTGCTGCTGGAACACCAAGCCGCGCTCCGGCGCCGGGCCGTTGAGCGTCTGGCCGTCCAGGCGCAGTGAGCCCCGGGTGGGCGACAGGTGGCCGGCCAACGCGCCGAGCAGCGTCGACTTGCCGCAGCCCGAAGGGCCGAGCAGGCAGACGAACTCGCCTGGGGCGACCGAGAAGCCGACGTCGTGCAGCGCTTCGAAACGATCCTGGCCGTGGCCCAGCTCGATGTGCAGGCCCTCGATGTCGATGCGGCCCTGCGGTGGGGTGTGCGGTGCGCTCATGCCGACCTCCGGTTGGCTGCATACCACGGCATCAAGGCTTGGGCGACGAGGCGGATCAGCGCGCTGCTGCCCATGCCGAACAGGCCGATCCACAGCATGCCGACGATGATGCCGGCGTAGTTCTGCAAGGTGTAGGACTCCCAGGTGTAGTAGCCGATGCCGAACTGGCCCGAGATCATCTCGGCCGAGACTAGGCAGAACCAGCAGGTGCCCATGCCGATGGCCAGGCCGGTGGCGATGCTGGGCGCGGCGGCCGGCAGCACCACTTGCGAGAACACCTGCCAGCCGCGCGTGCCGAGGCTGCGCGCCGACGCGATCAGCCGCGGGTCGACGGCTTCGACGCCGTGCACGGTGTTGAGCAGGATGGGGAACAGGGCGCCGGTGAAGGTGATGAAGATCATCGACACCTCCGACGACGGGAACATCAGGATCGCTAGCGGGATCCATGCGACCGCCGGGATCGGCCGCAACACCTCCAACGGCGGCAGCAGCGTGGACTGCGCCCAGCGGAAGCGGCCGATCAGCAGCCCCAGGCCGATGCCCAGCAGGGCGGCCGCGGCAAAACCGGCCGCGATGCGCCACAGGCTGTAGCCCAGGTGGTGCAGCAGCTTGGGCGATTGCAGCAGGTCCCAGCCGGCCTGCGCCACCTCGACGGGTGGCGGCAGGTTGGCGAAGGTGATCACGCCCAGGTTGAGGTGGGTCGTCGACGCCCAGTGCCAGAGCAGCAAACAGGCGGCGAGCGAGAGCCCGCGCGCCGCCCAGCGGCCGGCGGTGGCCGCGGCGCGGCGAGGCCGGGCCTCCCGCCCCGCTGCCACGGTGGGCAAGGGTGCAACAACAGGTGCCACAGCGCTCATCGCATCGCCCCTTGCATCACTTGGCCGCGACTTGGGCGGCAGACCCGGCGCGTGCCTGGGCGTAGTCGAGTACCTTGCCCTGGTTGGCCTGGGCCCAAGCGACGGCGGCATCTTTCAGCAGGAAGGCGTTGAGCTGACCGCGGGCGTCGGCGGAGAACCAGGCCTGGTTCGCCAACAGCTTGATGCCGAGCTTGCGGTCTTGCGCATAGACGATGCGGATCTTCTTGCCCGCCGCTTCGAGCTTCTTGACGTCGGCCAACGCGTTCTCGGGGCCCACGTAGTGGCGCACCTTGGGCTCGCCCTCGACCCACACCTGGGCCACGCGGGCGACGTCGGTGATCGGCTTGCCGGTCAACGCGTCCTGTGCCTTGAGCGGCAACCGATCGTAGTCCTTCAGGCGGGCTTCATAGTCGAGGCCGGCCTGCTTGAAGGCCGCGCGGATGTACTGGTCGTCGATGAAGGTGTCGGCGCGCAGGTCGGAGTCGTGGCGCTTGAGCAGGCGCAGCGTGTCGATCGAGGTCGCGATGGCCTGGCGGTATTCGGGCTTCCAAGTGAAGTCGCGGGTCTGCAGGCCGAGCGGGCCATGGAAGAGGTAGTTGACCTCGGCCTCGATGCCGGTGACCTTCTCGATCAGCTCGCTGTACTTCTCCGGTTCGGCCGCGTAGAGCCGGTCGGCTTCGATCGCGGCGCGCAGGTAGGCGGTGACGACTTCCGGGTACTTCTTCGCGTAGTCGGCGTTGACCAGCGTGCCGTGCAACGTCGGTGCGTTGGTCTGGGCGCCGTCGAGGATCTTGCGAGCGAAGCCGCGGTAGGGGAACAGATCGGCGAACGGCACGAAGTCGGCGTGCGCGTCGATCTTGTTGGCCTGCAGCGCCGAGCCGGCGACCTCGGGCGCCTGCGTCAGGATGGTGACGTCACGTTCGAGGTCGAAACCTTGCGCCTTCAGCGCGCGCAGCAACATGCCGTGGGCGGTCGACGCGAACGGCACCGAGATCTGCTTGCCCTTGAGTTCGGCCACCGATTGCACCGGCGAATCCTTGGGCACGACGATGCCGTTGCCGCTGCCGATGGTGCTGCCGGACAGCACCGACAAGAAGATGCTCTTCTTGCCGGCCTTCAGGTGGGCGGCGCCGTTGAGCGAGCCGGGGAAGTCGGCCATCGCACCGAAGTCGAGCTTGTCGGCCACCATCTCGTTGGTCAGCGGCGCGCCCGAGGTGAAGTTCTTCCACTGGATGTCGTAGCGTACGTCCTGGTACTTGCCGTCGCGCGGCAGGTATTTCTCGAGCAGCTTCAACTCGCGGACCAGCAGGCCGCCGGTAGCGCAGTTGATGGTCGTGTCCTGCGTGCCGATGGCCACGCGGATCACGGTTTCGGCGCGGGCGGTGCCGGCCATCGAAAAGGCGAGCACCAGGCCGGCCAGGGGCAGCAGGGGGGTCAGGGGGATGCGGAACATGGGTCAGTCCTCTCTCGTGGGTCGCTCTTGTGGCTTCAGCGCAGCAGGTAAGGGATGTCGACATGGACGGCGCCGGTCGGGCAGTCCTTCTCGCAGGGCATGCAGTACCAGCACTCGTCGAACTTCATGTAGGCGGTGCCTTTGCTGAGGTCGATCGCCAGCACGTCGAGCGGGCAGACGTCGACGCACACGGTGCAGCCCTTGTGCGCGATGCACTTTTCGGGGTCGACGCTGACCGGAACGCTGCTGGGGTTGAGGGCGGTGGGGGCGTATTGCATGGATTGATTTCCTCTGTCTTCGGGGCGTGCGCCGCGGGGTTCAGGCGGCCGCGAGGGCGGTCGGTTCGGCGGCGATGCGCAGCCGCTGGTAGGCCTGCTTCTCGGTGTCGGCGATCGGCACGATGTAGGGATCGATCGGCCGCTTGAAGCACACCATTTCGCCGCGCTCGTTGCGCTGCAGCTGGGCGTGCACGAACCAGTCGGCGTCGTTGCGCTGCGGGTAGTCGACGCGAGCGTGGTAGAGGCCCCAGCGGCTTTCGGTGCGGAACAACGAGGCGCGTGCCGCCATCTCCGCGCAGTCACGGATGAAGTGCACTTCCATCGCCCGCATCAGCTCGTGCGGTTCGCGCGCCTTGATCTGGTCGAGGTCGTGGCGGATGCCTTCGAAGCGATCCAGGCCGATCTCCATCTTGCGGGTCACCTTGGGTGGCTGCAGGTAGTCGTTGACCATGCGCCGCAGCTTGTATTCGACCTGGTTGGGCGGCAGGCCGCGCTCGCGCTGCAGCGGTGCCCAGACGCGCTGGCGCTCGCGCTCGACCTGCTCGGCGTCGACCGGCGCATGCTCTTGTTCGGCGCACCAGCGGGCCGAGCTTTCGCCGGCCAGGCGGCCGTAGACGAAGGCGCCCAGCATGTAGTTGTGCGGCACGCAGGCGAGGTCGCCAGCGGCATGCAGGCCAGCCACCGTGGTGCGGGCGTGTTCATCGACCCACACGCCCGAGGCCGAATGGCCGCTGCACAAGCCGATCTCGGAGATGTGCATCTCGACCATCCGTTCGCGGTAGTCGGTGCCGCGCCCGGCGTGGAAACGCCCGCGGCTCGGTCGCTCGTTGGTGTGCAGGATGGTCTCGATGGTCGAGATCGTCTCTTCGGCCAGGTGGTCGAGCTTCAGGAACACCGGGCCTTTGCCGCCCTGCAGTTCCTGGTAGAACTCCCACATCATCTGGCCGCTCCAGTAGTCGCACTCGATAAAGCGCTCGCCGTCGGCGTTGGTGGTGTAGCCGCCGAAGGGGCCGGTCACGTAGGCGCAGGCCGGGCCGTTGTAGTCCTTGATCAGCGGGTTGATCTGGAAACACTCGATGCCCGAGAGTTCGGCGCCGGCGTGGTAGGCCATGCTGTAGCCGTCGCCTGCATTGGTGGGGTTCTCGTAGGTGCCGAACAGGTAACCCGAGGCGGGCAGCCCGAGCCGGCCGGCGGCGCCGGTCGCGAGCACGACGGACTTGGCGCGAATCACATGGAAGTCGGCGGTGCGGCAGTCGAAGGCCATCGCGCCGGCGATGCGCCGGCCTTGCGGGCCGTCGGCGGTCAGCAACCGGGTGGCGACCAGCCGGTTGGTGATCTCGACGCGGGTGCGCTTGAGCTGGCGGTAGAGCACCTTCTTGATGTCGTGCCCTTCGGGCATTGGCAGCACGTAGCTGCCCATGTGGTGCACCTTCTTGACGGCATAGTCGCCGGTTTCGTCTTTCTCGAACTTGACGCCCCAGCGGTCGAGTTCTTCGATCATCGCGTAGCTGTTGGCCGCGTAGGCCATCACCGTCTTCTGGTTGACGATGCCGTCGTTGGCGATGGTGATCTCGCGCACGTACTGCTCGGGCGTCGCGTGGCCGGGAATGATGGCGTTGTTCAAGCCGTCCATGCCCATCGAGATCGCGCCGCTGCGCTTCACGTTGGCTTTTTCCAGCAGCAGCACGCGCAGTGCGGGGTTGGCCTGCTTGGCTTTCACGGCGGCCATCGGGCCGGCAGTGCCGCCGCCGATGACCAGGACGTCGACTTCTTGCTCGAGGGTGTTCATCTCGCTGTTCTCTTGGTGGGCTACGTTCGTAGGGGGCAGACCGGCCATGCATCAGCGCCGCTGCAGGCGCAGGCGGTACTGGAAGTTGTCGGCGCGGCAATAGAGGTGTTCGTAGTCGATCGGCACGCCGTCGCGGGTGTGGGTGAGGCGTTCGATGTGCAGCACCGGGTCGCCGGGGGCGATGCCGAGCCAGTTGGCGAGCGCGGGGTCGGCGGTCTCGGCGTCGATCACGAGGTCGGCGTGGCCGAGCGGGATCGCTTGGTCGTTCTCGAGGATCACGAAGATGTCGCGCGTGGCGAGATCGGCGTCGGCGAGGCGTTGGCCGATGTGCACGGGCACCCAGGTGAGGTCGAGCGACACCGGTTGTCGGTCGAGGTGGCGCACCCGGCGAATCTCGGTGACCGGCGCGCCCGGTGCGAGGTGCAGGCGGTCGGCGACCTGTGCGGGGGCGGCCTGTGTCGTGACGCTCAGCACGCGGTTGTAGATCTCGTGCCCGAGGGCGCCCATTGCTTCGGCGAAGCCTTGCAGCCGGCCCAGCTCCTGGAACGGTTTGGTCTGGGCGACGAAGGAGCCCTTGCCGGGGACCTTGAAGATCAGCCGCTCTTTCTCGAGGTCACCGAGGGCTTGCCGGACGGTGATGCGGCTGACGCCGTATTGGGCCATCAGCGCGCTTTCGGAGGGGATGCGGTCGTGGGCCTGCCAGGCGCCGGAGAGGATGCGGGCGCGCAGGTCTTCGCGGATGCGGCTGTAGAGGGTGACCGGCCGGCGTCCTCCCAGGGGGGCGGGGAGCGTGTCGGCGCCGCCGCCGGGGCCTGGGGGGTGGACGTGGGCTTGATAACTTGTCATGGCAGGTTCCATGACTGCAAGGGTTGGGCCAGGAGGGGGTGGTGGTGGGGGGTGGGGTTGGAAGTGGCAGGGGGGTTGGGTTTTGGGGGAGGGGAGGGGAGGGGGTGGTGGCGGTGTTGGTTGTTGGGAATCCAACTGTTGTGTTGGAAAGTCAGCAGGTGGTGGGTGGGTGTTGGGATTGCAGCAGGGGTGTTGAGGTGGGGCGGCTCGGGCGCGGCTTCTTGCTGCTGCTGCTGTTTCGGTTGGCGCTGCTCTATTCGCCCCGCAGGGGCGACCACAACGCCGCCCCAACCCGCCCCCCGTGCGATCACCGCACCCACCCCCTCCTCCCCCCCCACACTGACATCCTTGCCAGCCCGCACCCCTGAAAGCACGTGTTACAGTCCCGCGCAGGGAAAGGCGGCCCTACGCCAATGCGTACGCGGGAAGGCCGAAGAAACGAATATGAAGAACATTTCCAAGGCGCATTTCTCGTGCCTACGGCCGTCAACTCGCCTCACGTCATGGGTCCTCGTCCCCATCGCCACCGCCCTCTTGGTCGCCTGTGGAGGCGGCAGCGGCGGCGGCACTGATAGTGGTGGGAGCGGTGGCGACACCAGTGACAACCCGGGGCAACACGCTGCACCGGCTGAAGTGTTGGCACTCGCCCCCTGCGAACCCTCCGGCAAGGGGCGTGACTACCAGGTCGGCCCCGGGGCCGGACAGATCGCCTCGCTCGACCAGGTGCCCTGGGAGCGTCTGGCCGCCGGCGACACCGTCCGCATCTTTCATCGTTCGACCCCTTATCGCGGCAAGATCATGCTCAACGCCGAAGGCCGCGCCGACGCCCCAGTGCGGGTTTGCGGCGTGCGAGGCCCCAACGGCGAACGCCCGGTCGTCGACGGCAAGGACGCCACGACACGGCCTGGCTTGAAGTACGCCCATCCCTTGTACGAGCAGAATTCGGTGGTGACCATCCACCGCCTGCAGCCGCAGCTGTGGGAGGCCTACCCCAAGTACATCCAGATCGACGGCCTGTCGATCCGCGGCGCGCATCCGCAATACAGCTTCACCGACTCGACCGGCGTGCGCCGTCCCTATGTCGAGTTCGGCGCCTGTGTGTGGGTCGAGCGCGGCCACAACATCGTGATCGCCGACAACGAGATCACCGACTGCACCCAGGCCATCTTCAGCCGCTCGAGCGACGAATGGCAGAACCAGGGCAAGGGCGAGTTCAGCGTCACGCGCAACCTGCGCATCTCCGGCAACTACATGCACGGCAACGGCGTGGCGGGCAGCTACCTGATCCACACCACCTACGTGCAGAGCGCCAACGTCGTCTATGAGTTCAACCGCTATGGTCCGATGCGTCCCGGCGCGCTCGGCAACGCGCTGAAGGACCGCTCGGTCGGACCGGTGATCCGCTATAACCGCATCGAAGGCGGTGCCCACTCGATCGACCTGGTCGAGACCGAAGACTACGCCGAGACCGCCAAGCTCGACCCGGCCTACCGCAGCAGCTGGGTCTATGGCAACCAGATCGTCAAGGACGGCCGCACCGGCACGACGATCCACTACGGCGGCGACCATGCCGGCAACGAAGCCAGCTACCGCAAGGGCACGCTGTACTTCTTCAACAACACCGTGCACGTGACCGGCGACGACTATGCGGTGCTGTTCCAGCTGTCGACCACCGAAGAGAAGGCCGAGGTCTGGAACAACGTGTTCATGTTCGATCCGGCGATCAAGTACCCGCGCATGCGCGAGAAGCAGGACAACGCCCCCGGCATCGCCTCGGGCGGCATCCTGAACCTGGGCCGCAACTGGATCGACGCGCGCTGGAGCGACGCCGGCCCGTGGCACACGGTGGGCGGCAAGCTCAATGGCGCCGCCAATCTGATCACCGGTACCACCCCGCCGGTCGACCTGGCCACGATGCGGCCGCTGGCCGGCAGCCCGGTGCTCGACAACGCACAGGCCGGCCCGGCGGCGGCGCAGGCCTATGTGGTCGCCTACGAGATGCAGAACCCCACCGAACTGGCCAAGCGGCTGGTGGTGGGCAGCGGGTTGGATCTCGGCGCGGTCGAGCGGCAGTAGTGACGTCAGGGCGGCCGCACAGGACGTGGCGGCCGTCATCGCCCTGATGATCATCAAGAAGGGGGCCGGGGGCCGGTCAGCGACCGGCCGCCGACGTCAGAGGCCCTCGGCGACGGCTTCGCCGGGGCTGCTGCTGCTGCTGCCCGTTGGTCGCCCCCGCCAATGCCCGAATTCCGGGTAGTGCAGGAAGTCCGCGTTGCCCAGCATCGGCTCGAGGTAGAACTCGGCCTCGTGCAGCCGGGTCAACAAGAAATGAACCGCGCGGGCCACGAAGCCGTGCGCGACCAACAGCACCGTCGCACCCGGCAGCCGCGCCTGCAGTTCGACCAGCCCGGCCTCCACCCGCTGCACCACCTCGCGCACCGTCTCGCCGCCGGGCGGCGCCGCATCCCATTGCTGCGCAATCTTGGCGTGCCACAGCTCGGCGTAGCGGGCCAGGATGTCTTCGCGGTTCAAAGCTTCGAAGCAGCCGTAATCGCGTTCCCGGAACTGCGGCATGGTCACGACCGGCAGGCCCCGTGTGCCGGCCACCGCCTGCGCCGTCTGCTGGGCCCGCAGCAGGGGTGAGGCAATGATGTGATCGATATCGCCCGGCAACCGCTCGGCCAGCAACTGTGCCTGCCGCAACCCCTCGTCGTTGAGGGGCCAATCACTGCTGCCCTGGTAGCGCATCTGGGCGTTGAGGTCGGTTTGTCCGTGGCGGGCGATGTAGAGCTTCATGCAGGCAGGAGGGCGCGTGGAACACAAACAACAATGCGAGGCAGACAGGCGGCCGGGCCAGCCGCCGGACGGGCGGCGTGGCGCGGCGCAGAGGCCTGTCCCTGTCAGCCGTCGATGGCGCCTATTCTCGCCGCCGGCGCGTGTTGCGTGGCGATTCGCCTGAGCGCTCCGCTCCTGCGATTCGGTATCGCAGACAGCGCCGGGCCGTGCGCCAAGCCGGCGGCCTGACTCACGCCACGGGCGAGGCCGTCGTCGACTCGGCTCGCCGTGATGAAGCGCCCTCCAGGGCAACGTCGCTGCTGCGCGTCACCTTGCTGCGGGTGACGCTGTGCCGGCCGTCCAGGCCTACGGCGACGCCGCCGTCGACGGTCACGCGGCGCACCACCCGGTGTTGATCGCCGTAGTCGTTGATCGCGTAATGCTGGGTCGCACGGTTGTCCCAGACCGCCACGTCGCCTTCGGCCCAGCGCCAGCGCACGGTGTTCTCGGGCCGGGTGATGTGGGCCTGAAAGATCTCGAACAAGCGCTGGCTGTCGAAGCGGTTGAAGCCGACGAACTGCTTGACGAAATGGCCGAGGATCAGCGCGCGCTCGCCGCTGTCGGGGTGCACCTGCACGACCGGATGCTCGGTCTCATACACCGTCGACGCGAACACCGTGCGGTGCCGCTCGCGGTCGGCCTCGCTGGCGTGTGGGCGCCGCGCGGCGTAGTCGTTGCTGTGCACTGCCCACAGGGTGTCGGCGAGCTGGCGTAGCGGCGCCGGGAGGTCTTCGTAGGCGGCCACGGTGTTGGCCCACGTCGTGTCGCCGCCGGCGGCAGGGACGGTGACGGCGCGCAGGATCGACACCTTGGGGTAGGCCGCTTCGAAGGTGACGTCGGTGTGCCAGGAGTCGGCGCGCCCGCCGTGCTGCGAATCGAGTTCGAGGATGTACCGGCTGCCGGGCTTGACCGGCACGGTGGGGTGGGGCACGGGCGCCCCGCCGAACACATCCGTCAGGGCTTCCTGGTGGGCGTCGTCGAGGTGGTGCTGGCGGCGGAAGAACAGCACCTTGTGGCGCCACAGCGCCTGCCGGATCGCGTGCTGGGTCGTCGGGTCGAGGTCGGCTCCCAGGCGGATGCCGCGGATCTCGGCGCCGATGCGGCCGGCCACGGGGACGATCTCGAGGTGCGGCGCGGTGGGCGGTGTGTGGGTCTCGCGGGAGGGAGCGGCGGCGGTGGAGCTTGCAGCGTCGTAGGTCATGGCGGGAGCCGTGGGGCGGTGAAGTGGGTGGGGACCGCCGTGATGCGAAGGACATGCCAGCGCCAGAAGGGCTCGCGGCGGTCGTGGCTGCTGGCTTTTCCGCAGGGGACCCGCCAGGGCGTGCCGAGGTGCTGGGTCTGCAGCAAGCCGGGCTGGGTTCGAAACAGCGGGGCCTATGCCGCGTTGCAGTGGCACGGGGCCGTCAGCGGCACAGGCCTTGCAAAGAGGTCCCTCGCGGCAGGCCGAACCAAGGGGTTCGACGGGACGCCGCGCTCTACGGCAATGCGCATGGACACGACAGAACAACCTCTACCTCCCCATGAGTTCGACGACGGCCGACGTCACCTGCTCAAGACCGTCGGCGCCGTCACCTTGCTCGCGGCCGCGGGGTCGGCACGCCGGGCGCACAGCGCACCGGCACAGCAGCCTGCCGCGATCCGCATCGCGGTGGCGCAAGCCTTCACCGGCACCCCGCCGTCGTTTTCCGCCAGCTCGATGGCGATCGCCCATGCCAAAGGGTGGATCGAACAGGAGTTCGCGGCTGACGGCATCAAGGTCGAGTGGTACTCGTTCAAGGGCGCCGGCCCCGCCGTCAACGAGGCGCTCACCAACCAGCAGGTCGATTTCGCCTTCCAGGGCGACCTGCCGTCCATCATCGGGCGTGCCGGCGGGCTGAAGACGCGGCTGGTGCTGGCGACCGGCGTGCGGGCCAACCTCTACGTGGCCGTCCCGTCGGGCTCGCCGCTGCGCACGCTGGCCGATCTGCGGGGACAGCGGGTGTCGCTGTTCAAGGGCACCAACATCCATCTGCCGGCACTGCGATTGTTGGAGGCTCACGGCTTGCGCGAAAAAGACCTGCGCCTCGTCAACCTCGACACGGCGTCCGCGCTCGCGGCGGTGAGCACCAACGATGTCGACGCCGCCATCGGCGGGCAGGACCTGCTGCGCCTGCGCGACAAGGGCGGTATCCGCATCCTCTACACCACGAAGGGCCAGTCGCCGGTGTACACACGGCAAAGCGCGGTGCTGGTGACCGACACCTTCGCGCAGCGCTACCCGGAGGCGACGGCGCGAGTGGTCAAGGCGGCCGTGAAGACGGCACGATGGGCGTCCGACGAGGCCCACCGAGAAGAAGTTCTGCGGCTGTGGGCCCGTGCCGGCACCCCCTACGAGCACTGGAAGGAAGACTACGCTGGCGAGCCCCTGCGAGTGAGACTGAACCCGAACTTCGATCCGTTCCTGGTGGCCCGGTACAAGGACGCGGTCGAACAGGCGGCACGTTTCAAGCTGATCCGCTCGAAATTCGACGTCGACAGCTGGATCGACAGCCGTCCGCTCAGCGCGGCGTTGAAGGAACTGCGGCTGGAGACCTACTGGCCGGTTTACCAGGCCGACGGCCGAGTTGCAGGCGCCTGAGCGTGCAGGCGCAGCGACGGCGGTACCGCGCGAGAAAAGGCAGAGGCCGCGGCCGGCGTTGGGCCCAGACGGTTGCGGGAGTCGCACACATGCCGGGCAGCTATCCATATCTGGAATGCGTCGTTCGGTGCGGCGGGCCATCGCGCTATCTTGTCTTCCGTCCCTGGCCTGCGCTTCTTCTCCTCGCAACCACACTGCTGCCATGACCCACAGTGCCCACATCATCGACTTCGTCGCCGCCCGCCGGCGCCTCCTCACCGCGCGTCGTCGTCACGAAATCGAACAGCTGCGCCGGCGTTACGAGCAGGCCGCCCGAGCTGCCGCGCTGCTGGCGCAGGCTGCGGGCCCCGGCGGGTGGCCCTGCAGCCCATGGGTCTTCGCCCCGGCGGCGGCCGGGGCCGGGGGACGATTGCGCCGCGCGAGCCGCGGTTGACCCGCACCAGACATGCGCAAACCAGCGTACCCGGGCGGCGGCAGCGGGCCGGCCGATGTGTCGGCGGCCGCACAACAAGGCGTGACGTCCGCGGACGGCCTGTCGCCGTCGTCTTCCGAAACAGCGCCGGGGTTGGGCCCGCGCGACCTCGCCGATGCCGGCCTGGCACAGCTGGTCGGCGACCATCTCAAACGGCTGCGGCGTCAGCGGCGCTGGTCGCTCGAGCGTCTCGCGCGTGCCAGTGGCGTCTCACGGGCGATGCTGGGCCAGTTGGAGCAAGGCCGCAGCGTGCCCAGCGTGCGCACGCTGTGGTTGATCGCCGCGTCGCTCGACGTGTCGCTGACGTCGTTCCTGCAGCCGCGTCGCCAGCCGGAGGCCCTGGTGCTCCCGGTCGACCCGGAGGCTTTGGGGCCGCTGGCGCGGGGCACGGGCCACCGTCGGGCCTTGTTCGCACACCACCGGCCCCTGCACGCCGAGTTCCACGAGCTGCGCCTTGCCACGGGTGCGAGCGTGGAGCTGGGCGACGCGGAGGCGACCCAGGTCCTGAACGTGGTGGTGGTGCAAGGTGAACTCGAGGTTACCGTCGGTGAGGCGGTGCACCTGCTGGGCCCGCGCGAAGCGGTCCAATTTGAAGGGCCGGGCGGCGTGCGCTGCAGCAACCTTCAGGCGGACGAAGTGCTGGCGTTCTGGGTGACGCAAACACGTCATCCGCTGGCCGCGCTGTCGCGCGACTGACCGGCCGGCAGGTCCGACGTCGAGCAGGCGGTCGGGCTACATCACACCCGCCGCGCCATGAAAAACGCCGGGCGGCAAGCCCGGCGTTGCGACGTGGCCGACGGCGCCGGCCACGCGGTCGGAGGCACGAGATTCAGTGCGTGCAGACCATCAAGGGCATGCTGCCGCACATCATCGTCATCGACATGCCGCACGACATCATGCGGGTCATCATGTCGCAGCACATCGACATCATCTCCATCGGCATGCCGTCGCTGGCCATCATCGTGCAACGCATGCCGTCGTCCGTCATCTCCATGCGCATCTCCGGCATCACCGGCATGCCGCACACCATCATCATCGGCATGCCGTTGCAGCTCATCGTGCAAGGCATGCCACGCTCGGCCATCGAGTTCATCATCTCGCAGCAGTCGCGCATCATCTCCATCGACATGCCTTCGACCGGCGTCATCGTGCAGCTCAAACCCTCCTCGGTCATCTCGCAGCTCATGTGGCTCATCATCGGGCTCATCATGCCCATCGGCATCATCATCGGCATGCTGGCCATCGGGTTCATCTCGTTCATCGGCATTTGCATCGACGCTTTCATAAGGGGCTCCTGGGAACTCGGGTTGGGGACTGTCGAAGGGCAACGCAACTGCGATTGATTCGTCTCCCTCGTCAAGCGCGATTTCAGCATGAGCTTATGAGTTTTGCGCCTGTAGCAGAGGGCAGTGCAAGGCGATGTCTGCGGCGCAGCACAAGCCGTCCGGTGCACCGGATACGGGGGATCTCGGGGAGGGTGAAGCGGGGTGGGGGCGGGCACGCCGCCACGAAGGTCGGCGCCGCAGCTGCTGCGGACGAGAAAGGCGCGACCCGTGCGGGCCGCCGCCGTGGTGAGGCAAGACGGTGACAGCAGGGAGGGGTGCTTTCGCCGCCCGTCCTCAATGCGTGAAGGCGTGGTCCGCCGACTCCTCGACGGCGCTCCCCGGCTGCAACTCGGCCGGCTCGCCGAGCAGGCCATACCGTTTCAGCAGGGTCCGCAAGGTGTTGCGGGTCACGCCGAGCAAGCGCGCTGTTTGCACCTGGTTGTCGTCACAGTGGTGGAAGGCGTGCCGCACCAGTGCCGACTCGACGGTGTGGAACAGGTCTTCCTGCCCCCCCGCGATCAAGGTTTCGAAGGCCGACAGCAGCGAGTCGAGGGGTGTGCCCTCGGTGTGTGCATGGGTCAGAGGCGGCGGCGCGGCGTAGGCAGGTCCGCTGCCGCGCGGGGCGGCGTCCGGTGTGGCGAGGGTAGGGGCGAAGCGGAAGTCGCTGGCGCGTATCACGCCGTGCCGGCACACGATCAGCGCGTAGTGCACGACGTTTTCGAGTTCACGGATGTTGCCTGGCCAGGCATAAGCCAGCAGCGCGGCCTCGGCATCGGGGGCCAGCATCACGTTGTCGAGGTGCAGCTTGCCGCTGTAGAGCCCGATGAAATGGCGGGCCAGCGGCAGGATGTCGCCGGGGCGGTTGCGCAGCGGCGGCAGGTTCACCGACGCGACGCTGAGCCGGTAGTAGAGGTCGGCACGGAAACGCTGTGCTTCGACGGCCTGGCGCAGCTCGATATTGGTGGCGGCGATCAGGCGAACGTCGAGCGCGGTGGCACGGCGTGAGCCGAGCCGCACCACCTGGCGCTCCTGCAGCACGCGCAACAGCTTCACCTGCAAGGCGAGCGGCAGGTCGCCGATCTCGTCGAGGAACAGCGTGCCGCCGTTGGCCGCTTCGAACCAGCCCGCCCGCGCTTGCGACGCGCCGGTGAAGGCGCCCGACTCGTGGCCGAACAGCTCGGCGTCGATCAAGGTTTCGCTGAAGGCGCCGCAGTTGACCGCGACAAAGGGGCCTTTGCGCCCGCTCTGGGTGTGGATGTGGCGCGCGATCAATTCCTTGCCAGTGCCCGTTTCGCCGATCACCAGCACCGTGGCTTCGCTGCGTGCCACACGTTCGACGTGTTCGAGCAGTTCGACCGATCGGGCGTCGTGGAACAGCAAGGCCTTGGCGCGGATCGACAAGGCCATCGAGGCGGCATCGGGGAAGGTCAGCAACTTGTCCACGGCAGGCAGGGGCCCAAAGGAGGCGGCTCTGTTGGAGGAGGGGCCACCTTAAGGTCCCGACCCGGGGGCGCCAACGTTTGTTTTCGGCTTTGTATATGCGCCCAGAGTCGTCAGCGTGAGCGGTGGTATCGGCCGGCGCCTTGCGGTGTTTCTCATGCGCTTTCTGCATGTGTTGTGCCGAATTCGTTCGTTCGGAAAGCGTCGGCGCTTGGCTACCGTTGCGGCTCTTGCGCTGCGGGCTGACTGGCTCCGCGGCGTCCAGCCCCCCCGTCCGCTACACAGGAGAAGATTTCATGAGCATCACCGCGATCAACGTGCGCAACCAGTTCCGTGGCAAGGTCAAGGAAGTGATCGAAGGGCCGGTGGTGTCGGAGATCGACGTCGAAACCCCGAGTGGCCTGATCGTCACGTCCGTCATCACCACCCGCTCCGTGAAGGAGCTGGGCCTGACGGTGGGCAAGGAAGTGATCGCGCTGGTCAAGTCCACCGAGGTCTCCATCGCCACGCTCTGAGCGGGGCGCATCACCGCAAGAGGGCCGGCGATGGCATATCGAGGCGATCCGGTACGGCTGCTGGTGATTCCCGGGCTGCACGACAGCCCGCCCGAGCACTGGCAGAGCTGGCTGCAACAGCAGTTCAAACGCAGCGTGCGCGTGCAGCAGGACGATTGGGCGGTGCCCGATCTCGACCGCTGGACCGACCGCATCGAGGACACGCTGGCCGCCGAGCCGGCATCCGCCTGGGTGGCGGTGGCGCACAGCTTCGGCTGCTTGGCACTGGTGCATCACCTGCAGCGGCGGCAGGCGACCGGCCCGCACGCGCGCAGCGGCGTGCAGGCGGCCTTGCTGGTGGCACCGGCCGAGCCGGAGAAGTTCGGCCTTGCGGCGCGGCTGCCGCAGCACCCTCTGGCCCTGCCCACCTGTCTGGTGGGCAGCGAGACCGACCCGTGGATGCGCCTCGACTCGGCACGCGACTGGGCGCGGCGTTGGGGCTGCCACTTCATCAACCTGGGAGACGTGGGGCACGTCAACGTCGATTCGGGGTTCGGGCCGCTGCCGCAGGCCAAGACGCTGGCGCAGTTGCTGGTGCACCAGGTGGAGCGTTCCCGCCGGCCTCAGCGGGCTCACCCGCTCGAGTTTTCGTTTGCCGTTTAGGCCGACGGTGGACCCTCGCCTGAGTCTCCTGCACGACTTACTCGTTTTTCGTATAACAAAGAGCAGATCGATTCCTTCCTTGCATACCTAGGTGTTTTTAGCATCCCGGACGTCGCTCAAGGCGATTGAAACGAGATCTACAAGGAAGCCCGAATGACCACCTCCCGATTCATCCGTCTGAGCCTGGCCGCGCTGGCCCTCGGTGCGAGCGCCACCGCGACGTTGGCGAAGGACATCACCTTGCTGAACGTGTCCTACGACCCGACGCGCGAGCTGTACCAGCAATACAACCCGGCGTTTGCCAAGTACTGGAAGGGCAAGACGGGCGACAACGTCACCGTGAAGACCTCGCACGGGGGCTCGGGCAAGCAGGCGCGCTCGGTGATCGACGGCCTGGACGCCGATGTCGTGACACTGGCGCTGGCCTACGACATCGACGAGATCGGCGAGCGCGCCAAGCTGCTGCCGGGTGACTGGCAGAAGCGGTTGCAGCACAACAGCTCGCCCTACACCTCGACCATCGTGTTCCTGGTGCGCAAGGGCAATCCCAAGGGCATCAAGGACTGGGACGACCTGGTGAAGCCGGGCGTGCAGGTGATCACGCCCAATCCGAAGACCTCGGGCGGCGCCCGCTGGAACTACCTGGCCGCGTGGGGTTACGCCCAGAAGAAATACGGCTCGGACGCCAAGGCGCGCGAGTTCGTGGGCAAGCTGCTGGCCAATGTGCCGGTGCTCGACTCGGGCGCCCGCGGCGCCACCACCACCTTCGTGGAGCGCGGCATCGGCGACGTGTTGCTGGCCTGGGAGAACGAGGCCTTGCTGGCCAAGAAGGAACTGGGGCCCGAGAAGTTCGACATCGTCGCCCCGTCGGTGAGCATCCTGGCCGAGCCGCCCGTCGCCGTCGTCGACAAGGTGGTCGACAAGAAGGGCACCCGGGCGGCGGCGCAGGCCTACGTCGAGTACCTGTATTCGCCGGAAGGCCAGGACATCGCCGGCCAGAACTACTACCGGCCGGTCGACGCCCAGGCCGCCGCGAAGTACGCGGCGCAGTTCCCCAAGGTCTCGCTGTTCACCGTCGACCAGGTGTTCGGCGGCTGGGGCAAGGCGCAGAAAACGCACTTTGCCGATGGCGGGGTGTTCGACCAGGTGTTCACGCGTAAGTAAGCGAACCGGCGCCCACCGCCCGCGCGTCGACCCCGGCGACGGGTGGCCTTACTCGAAAAACGAGTAAGGATGGGCGGATCGATTCGTTCCCTGCAGAAGATGCCCTCCCTAGGATGCCGCATCTGCCACGTCGCGGGTCCTTTATGTTTGCTGTCGCCGCCTGTCTTGCTGCCGGTCGTCGCGGGCCTTGCGGCCGCGGCGAGGCCCCCCTGCCAGCGCGCCACGGCGTGCAGTTGTTCGGCGCCCGAGGGCTGTCCTCATGATCCTGTCTCGTACTCTGCTGCGCCGGCACAGCGTGTTGCCCGGGTTTGACCTCGCGTTGGGGTTCACGCTGCTTTACATCAGCCTGATCGTCCTGATTCCGCTGTCGGCCGCTTTCCTGCGCACGTTCACCCTCACCTGGCCCCAGTTCTGGGAAGCGGTCACGTCCCCCCGGGTGCTCGCCTCGTACCGGCTGACCTTCGGCAGCTCGCTCGCGGCCGCCGTGCTGAATGCGGTGTTCGGGTTGCTGGTGGCCTGGGTGCTGGTGCGCTACCGGTTTCCCGGCCGGCGTATCGTCGACGCGCTGGTCGACCTGCCGTTTGCGCTGCCCACCGCGGTGGCGGGCATCGCGCTGACCGCGATCTACGCCCCCAACGGCTGGATCGGCCGCTGGCTGGAGCCGCTGGGCGTCAAGGTGTCGTTCACGCCGCTGGGCGTGTTCGTGGCGCTCACCTTCATCGGGCTGCCCTTCGTGGTGCGCACCGTCCAGCCGGTGCTGGAGGACCTGCAGCGTGAACTCGAAGAGGCTTCGGCCACGCTCGGCGCGTCGCGCTGGCAAACCTTCTCGCGCGTGATCTTCCCGATCCTGACGCCGGCCCTGCTGACCGGCTTCGCGTTGGCGTTCGCCCGTGCGCTGGGCGAGTACGGGTCGGTCATCTTCATCGCCGGCAACATGCCGATGGTGTCGGAGATCACCCCGCTGTTGATCATCACCAAGCTGGAGCAATACGACTATGCCGGGGCCACGGCGATCGCGGTGGTGATGCTGGTCACCTCGTTCGCGATGCTGCTGTTCATCAACATGTTGCAAGCCTGGACGCGCAAGCGCCAGGGCCGTTGAGCTTTTTTGTTCGAGATGCCTGCCATGACGTCCGCCAGCCTGCCGCTCCCCGCCCCGCGGGTCACCGCAGCCGTGCCGCCGCCCCGGGTGCGCGCGGCCACCGAAGAAGCGCCCTGGGTGCGGGTGCTGCTGATCTCGGTCGCGCTGTTGTTCCTCACCTTGTTCCTGTTCGTGCCGTTGGTGTCGGTGTTCTACGAGGCGCTGAAGAAGGGCCTCGACGTCTACCTCGCGGCCATCGTCGAGCCCGACGCCTGGTCGGCCATCCAGCTGACGCTGACGGCGGCGGCCATCTCCTTGCCGCTCAACCTGGTGTTCGGCATCGCAGCCGCCTGGTGTATCGCCAAGTTCGATTTCCGCGGCAAGAACGTGCTGCTGACCCTGATCGACCTGCCGTTCTCGGTCAGCCCGGTGATCGCCGGCTTGATCTACGTGCTGCTGTTCGGCCTGCAGGGCTGGTTCGGCGAATGGCTGCGCGACCACGACATCAAGATCATCTTCGCGGTGCCGGGCATCGTGCTGGCCACGATGTTCGTGACCTTTCCGTTCATCGCGCGCGAGCTGATCCCGTTGATGCAGGCGCAGGGGCAGGAGCAGGAAGAGGCGGCACGGGTGCTGGGGGCGTCGGGCTGGCAGATCTTCTGGCGCGTGACGCTGCCCAACGTCAAGTGGGCGCTGCTGTATGGCGTGATCTTGTGCAATGCGCGGGCGATGGGCGAGTTCGGCGCAGTGTCGGTGGTGTCCGGCCACATCCGCGGCCAGACCAACACGATGCCGCTGCACATCGAGATCCTCTACAACGAATACCAGTTCGCCGCCGCGTTCGCCGTGGCGTCCTTGTTGGCTGGCCTGGCGTTGGTGACGCTGGTCTTGAAGTTCGCCGTCGAGCAGCGCGTCAGGCGCGAGAAGCAGATGGCAGGAGAATTCGCATGAGTATTCAGGTGCGTGGCGTCAACAAGCGCTTCGGCGAGACGGTGGTGTGCGACAACCTCGATCTCGACATTCCGTCTGGTGAGTTGGTCGCGCTGCTCGGCCCCTCGGGTTCGGGCAAGACCTCGCTGTTGCGCATCATCGCTGGGCTGGAACGGCCCGACAGCGGGTCGGTGCTGTTCCATGGCGAGGACGCGACGTTTGCCGATGTGCGGGATCGGCAGGTCGGCTTCGTGTTCCAGCACTATGCGTTGTTCGGGCACATGACCATCTTCGAAAACGTCGCCTTCGGCCTGCGCGTGCGCCCCAAGGCGACCCGCCCGCCCGAGCGCGAGATCCGCGCCAAGGTGAGCGAGCTGCTGAAGCTGGTGCAACTCGACTGGATCGCCGACCGCTACCCGCACCAGTTGTCGGGCGGCCAGCGCCAGCGTATCGCGCTGGCCCGCGCGCTGGCCGTGGAGCCCAAGGTGTTGCTGCTCGACGAACCCTTCGGTGCGCTCGATGCCAAGGTGCGCAAGGAACTGCGGCGCTGGCTGCGGCGGCTGCATGACGACATGCATGTCACCAGCGTGTTCGTCACGCACGACCAGGACGAGGCGATGGAGGTGGCCGACCGCGTGGTCGTGATGAACCGCGGCCGCATCGAACAGGAAGGCACACCCGACGAGGTCTACGACCATCCGGCCACACCCTTCGTGCTGCAGTTTCTCGGCGACGTCAATCTCTTCCACGGTCGCTTGGGCCATGCCCC
This sequence comes from Caldimonas brevitalea, assembly GCF_001017435.1. Taxonomy (NCBI): domain Bacteria; kingdom Pseudomonadati; phylum Pseudomonadota; class Betaproteobacteria; order Burkholderiales; family Sphaerotilaceae; genus Caldimonas; species Caldimonas brevitalea. The sequence goes on along the minus strand of NZ_CP011371.1, from coordinate 5,376,341 downwards.
GGGCGCTGCTGCTGCGGGCGATGCGGGCGTGAGCTACGTGCGGCCGCATGAACTGGAAATCGTCACCGTGGCCGACACCACGACCCTGGCGGTGACGCTGGCCCAGGCCCTCACCGTCGGGCCGAACACCCGGCTCGAGTTCAAGCGGGTCGACGATGGCAGCTATGTGGAAGTCGAACTGCCGCGCGCCGAGTACCACCGGCTGCGCGAGCAGCTGGGCCTGCACGAGGGCGCCTCGGTGCACCTGCGGCCGCGCCGCGTGACCCGGTTCGAGCACGCGGCGGCCTGACGCCCTGCGGGCCTTGCCGCGGCGGCGGTATTGCACGACCCGCCCACCGACGTTGCGGCTGCGTGTCGCGACCCCTCTCCATCGATCCCTTGTGACCCTGCCCATCTCGCTTGCGAGACCGGGCAGGCTGTCGCGCGGCCGGACCGGCGGCGATGCTGTCACTTTACTGGAAACGATTGTCCAGTATGATGGACGCATGGACATCAACGACCGCATCGCTCGGCGGGTGCGCGAACTGCGCGAGGCCCGCGGCTATTCCCTCGACGCGCTGGCCCAGCGCAGCGGCGTCAGCCGATCCAACATTTCGCTGATCGAGCGGGGCCAGAGCAGCCCCACCGCGACCGTGCTCGACAAGCTGTCGGCCGGGTTGGGCGTGACGCTGGCGTCGTTCTTCGAAGACGTCCCCGCGCCGGCCTCGCCACCGTCGCCGATCGCCCGCGCGGCCGACCAGCCGCTGTGGACCGACCCGGCCTCGGGCTATGTGCGACGCAACCTGTCTCCGCCGGCGCCCTCGCCGCTGCAACTGGTCGAAGTCGTGTTTCCCGCGGGGCAGCGGGTGGCCTATGAGACCACCCTCCGCGACGTCGACACCCAGCAGCAGGTGTGGCTGATCGACGGCGTGATGGACGTGACCGTCGGCGACACCTCATGGCGCCTCGAGACCGGCGACTGCCTTGCGATGCGCCTGGACCGGCCCATCACCTACCACAACCCCACTCGCAGGCCGGCGCGCTACTTCGTCGCGCTGGTCACCCTGCCTTTGACGATGCCCACCAGGAGGACTGCATGAAGGTCGAGGACGTGACGGTACGGCGCTTGGGCCCCAACGAGGCCGCGGCGTGTGTGGAGGCCTTGGCCGATCTGCTGATCGACTGTGTCGACGGCGACGCGTCGGTCGGCTTCATGTGGCCGTTGCCACGTGAACGGGCGATGTCGTTTTGGCGTGGCGTGGCGGAGGCCGTGGTGCGCCAGGAGCGGGTGGTGCTGGTCGCCGAAGACCCGGAAGGGCAGATCGTCGGCACGGTGCAGCTGATCGTGTCGCTGCCCGACAACCAGCCTCACCGCGGCGACGTGGCCAAGATGTTGGTCCACCGCAAGGCGCGCCGGCGCGGTATTGCGGCGCGGCTGATGGCTGCGCTGGACGATGCCGCGCGCAGGCTGGGCAAGACCGTGCTGGTGCTCGATACCGTGACCGGCGCGGACGCGCAGCGGGTGTATGAGCGCGCCGGCTGGCAGCGGGTCGGCGACGTGCCGAACTACGCCTTGATGCCGCGCGGCGGGTTCTGCTCGACGACCTTCTACTACAAGCATCTTTGAGGGGCGCCGCTGGCCGCGCTCGGTGCCGGCAGGGCGGGGCGGCGTGGCGATGGACTCTTACGGCAGCGCCGCCACCTGACCTTGTGCATCGAGCACCCCGAGGCGGTGCAGCAAGGCGCCTGCAGCGCCCGGCGCATTCTCTTTGGCGCCGTTGATGAAGTAGATGAAGACGTCGCGCGGTGCGGCCCCCGTGTCTTGTGTTGTGTCGATGCGCGGCAGGTCCGCCGCCACCTGTCCCTGCGCCCACAGACGGGCGCGGTCCAGCCACAGGTCGAGGTCCTCGTCGGGGTAGCCGGTGGGCAGGTCGGGCTGCGAGCACATCAGCCGTGCGTAGACGAAGTCCCCACTGAGGTCCGCGAAGTTGGGGTAGTCGGGCGAGTCGGTGTAGACGACGGCGACACCGCGTGAGCGCACCAGCGACAAAAACTCGGGGACCCGGAAGCTGTCGTGGCGGGCCTCCACCACGTGACGCAAGCGCAGCCCCGCGACCTGTTCCGGCAGCAGGGCCAGGAAGGCGCTCAGGTCCTGGGTGTCGAAGCGCTTGCTGGGCGGCAACTGCCACACCACCGGTCCCAACCGGTCGCCGAGGCGGCCGGCGCCCTCGAGGAAGCGCGCCACCGAGTCTCCCGCCTCTGCCAGCACCTTGCGGTGCGTGATGTAGCGCGGCGCCTTGAGCGAGAACATGAAACCGTCCGGCGTTTCGCTGCGCCAGCGCTCGTACACCTCGGGGCCCGGTGCCCGGTAGAAGGTGCTGTTGATCTCGATTGCGGTCAGACGCCGGCTGGCGTAGTGCAGTTCCTCGCGCGAAGGCAGTGTGTCGGGGTAGAAGGTCTCGCGCCAAGGCTCGTAGCTCCAACCCCCGATGCCCACGCGGATGCGGCCCGTGTTCGCCATGCCCGTCTGCTCCAGCCGTTGCGATGGGCCTCACTGTAGACGAGGCGACAAGGGTCGTGGGCGTCGACGGGACGGCTCGCGTCCGGTCGGGGGCGCTAGATCTCGAAGCTCATGCCCGGCGCCGCATTCAAGGCCCGGTCGACCACCGCCCGCGTCAGGGGCGGGGCGAACGACTCGATGAAGGCATAGACGTATGCGCGCAAATAGGTGCCGCGCCGTATCGCGAGCCGGGTCATGTTGACCGCGAACAAATGCCGTGCGTCGATCGCCCGCAACCCGCGGTCGCGCTCTTCGTCATAGGCGATCGACGCCACGATGCCGATGCCCATGCCCAGCTCGACATAGGTCTTGATGACGTCGGCATCCATCGCGGTCAGCACGATATCGGGCTTTTGTTCGACGCGGGAGAACGCCTCGTCGATGTGCGCTCGCCCGGTGTAGCCCTCGTCGTAGGTGATGACGGGATAGCGTGCGATGCGCTCCAGCGTCACCGGTTCGCCGTCCAGCAGTTCGTGCCCGGGCGGCACGATCACGCAGTGGGTCCAGCGATAGCAGGGCAGTGCGATCAGGTCGTCGTAGCGTGCCAGTGCTTCCGTCGCGATGCCGATGTCGGCTTCGCCGGTCAGCAGCATCTCGGCCACCTGCTTGGGCGAGGCCTGGTGCAGGTTCAGCGTGACATGGGGAAAGTGCTTGCGGAAATCGCTGACCGCCGGCGGCAATGCATAACGCGCTTGCGAGTGGGTCGTCGCGATCGAGATCTTGCCGCGCGACTGCTGCGCGTAGTCGTCGCCGGCGCGCCGCAGGTTCTCGGCGTCGAGCAACATGCGCTCGATGATGGGCAGCACCTCGGCGCCGGGCGGCGTCAGGCCGGTCAGGCGCTTGCCGGCGCGGACGAACAGTTCGATGCCCAGTTCGTCTTCCAACTCGCGGATCTGCCGGCTGACACCCGGCTGCGAGGTGTGCAGGACATTGGCCACCTCGGTGAGGTTGAAGCCGCGCCGGGCGGTTTCGCGCACGGAGCGCAGTTGCTGGAAGTTCATGGCGGCACCTGCAGGCCGGCGGGGGGCTTGAAAAGGCCTCGAAGAGGCCCTGCGGCACCTGGCCGACCTGCAGCTTTCTCTCGCGTCGTTATGAGTTCTGGGACTGCGGCTGGGGCTGCGGTGTCAACCGCAGATACGGCGTCACCGCCTTGTAGCCTTGGGGGAACTTCTGCTTGATCAGTTCCGGGTCTTGCAGCGACGGCACGATCACCACGTCATCGCCTTGCTTCCAGTTGCCCGGCGTCGCCACGCTGTGGTGGTCGGTCAGCTGCAGCGAGTCGATCACACGCAGGACCTCGTCGAAGTTGCGGCCGGTGCTGGCGGGGTAGGTGATGACCAAGCGGATCTTCTTCTGCGGGTCGATCACGAACAGCGAGCGCACCGTCAAGGTGGCATTCGCGTTCGGATGGATCATGTCGTAGAGGGTCGCGACCTTGCGGTCGGCGTCGGCGAGGATGGGGAAGTTGACGCTGCAGTTCTGGGTGCTGTTGATGTCGCCGATCCACTTCTGATGCGAGTCCACCGGGTCGACCGACAGCGCGATCGCCTTGACGTTGCGCTTCGCGAACTCTTGTTTCAGCTTGGCGGTCAAGCCCAGCTCCGTGGTGCACACCGGCGTGAAATCGGCGGGGTGCGAGAACAGCACGCCCCAGCTGCTGCCGAGCCACTCGTGAAAGCGGATGACACCTTCAGTCGACTCTTGTTCGAAATCGGGGGCGAGGTCGCCCAAACGCAAACTGGCCATGGTTGCCTCCTTGTTGGCATGCGGAAAACGATTATCAAAACCACTTTTTATTTGTCTAACGAATAAAAAGTGTTTTGATAACGCGTTTTTCGCATAAGAAGGCCCGCTTTGCAGCTGGCAGAAGGGCTAGGGGGTCGATCCGCGGGCCGGTCGCCTCCGGCGCGGAATGCTGGGGGCGCATCTGCGGGGCGGGTGAGATGCGAACGCCGAGGCGCCGACGGCGGTTGCGGAGGGTCCGAGGAGGGCGAATGTGTCCGGGCGTTTAAGCAGGAGCCCGGCGCGAGTTCAAGACGTTTCCGCAGGGCGGCAGCTCCACCCCAGCCCTCTAGCCGTGCAACCGGCTGTTGCGCGGCACGCTGGCCAGCAGAAACTCCATCTGGTCGGCCACGATACGGCGGCCGCGCAAGATCATGTCTTCGTGCAGGCTGGGCACATACGGCAGGTACAGCAGCGGCATGTGGGCCTCTTCCGGCGTGCGGCTGCCCTTGCGGCCGTTGCAGCTGCGGCAGGCGGTGATGCAGTTCATCCAGCTGTCATAGCCGCCGCGAGAGGTCGGCACGATGTGCTCACGCGTGAGGTCTTCGGGGTGGAACTGGTGGCCGCAATAGGCGCACAGGTGGCGATCGCGGACGAACAGCTTGCCATTGGACAAGGCCGGCACCTGACGCCAGGCGCGGCTTGGAATCGCGCCTCGCACGGCGACGATGGGGTGCAGCTCGATACGGGACTGCAAGCCGCTCACACGTTGGATGCCCCCTCGCAACACGAGAAAGGGATCCCCCAACGTCCAGGCGACACAGTCGCTGGCGTACAGGATGGCCGCATCCTTGGGCGAGATCCACGCTTGAGGGCGGCCGGATACGTCGAGCTGCAACACATCCATCGCTAAGCCTCACTACGTCGAGCATAGTGCAATTCGTATTCCCGGCTCAAGAGGGGGCGTCCCGCGGCCACAAGCAAACAACAAAGGCGTATTTCACACATCTTCGTCATTTGCCTGACACCGGCGTCTGCCCTCGCTTCGCGCAGGCCGTCGGTGCGGCCCAAGGCGTTTCCGAGTCTCGGGGTTCTTCCTGCGAGAACACCCAGGCAATGCGCCCAACACTCGCAGGTAACGATGCCTACCGTCGGGCACAGGGCACGACCGCGCATTGCCTGTCCCTCGTGCAGGACAAGGCCCTGCGGCCCCCGCGCGGCCGATGAGGCGGGGCGCGGCGCCGCCTTCCTACAATGCCCGCATGAAGTTCCTCTCTGCCGTGGCGCGCCACGCTGCCGTTTCCTGCTGTGTGGCGCTGTGCATCACCGCCACGCGCGCCCAGACGGTGTCCCCTCCGCCCCCGGCCGCCGTACCCGAGCCGGGCGCCAGCCTCGGTGCGCCGGCCCCGGTGTCCGCCTCCGCACAGCGCTTGTACGAGCGCACGCGTGCGCAGCTGGTGCAGGTGCGCACGCTGCTCAAGGGCCAGGCCAGCCAGTCCTCGGTGGGCTCCGGCTTCCTCGTCACCGGGGAAGGCCATTTGCTGACCAACTACCACGTGGTGAGCCAGGCGGCGCTCGAGCCGGCTCGCTACCGCCTCGTCTACACGACGGCGGACGGGCGCGAGGGCCCGCTGCAACTGCTGGCCTTCGATGCCGTGCACGACGTTGCCCTGGTGAAGGCCGGCGACGCGGGGCTGCAGGGCCGCGCCCCCTTGTCGTTCCGCCCCTCGGCGCGCAGCTTGTCCAAAGGCGAGCGCATCTACTCGCTGGGCAATCCACTCGACGTCGGCTTCGCCGTCCTCGAGGGCAACTACAACGGGCTGGTGGAGCGCAGCTTCTACCCCAACATCTTCTTCGGGGGCGCACTGAACCCGGGCATGAGCGGCGGGCCCGCGCTCGACGAGAGCGGACAGGTGATCGGCGTCAACGTCGCGACGCGCCGTGACGGCCAACAGGTGAGCTTCCTGGTGCCGGCCGAGTTCGGCCGCGCCTTGCTGGAACAAGGGCGTACCGCGCCGCCCATCGTCGAGTCGGTCTACGACCGGCTGAGCGAGCAGCTGATGGCCCACCAGCACCAGCTGACCCAACGCTTTCTGAAGCAAGCGTGGCGCACGCCCCCGCACCCGCGCTACACGGTCCCGGTGCCCGAGGAGAGCTTCGTGCGCTGCTGGGGCAGCACCACGCAGGCAGAGACCAAGGGCCTGGAATTCGAGCGCTCCGATTGCCAGATGGACACGCACATCTTTGTCAGCGACTGGCTGCAGACCGGCGGTTTGACGGTGCGTCACGAGGCCTATGACGGCCGCAAGCTGGGAGCCTTGCGTTTCTCCGCGCAGTACTCGGCGAGCTTCCGCAACGAGTCGTTCCCCGACCGCCCGACCCGGGACCGTACGGCCGCATCCTGTCGCGAGGGTTTCGTGGACCGCGCAGGCCTGCCCTTGCGCACCGTGTTGTGTCTGTCGGCCTACAAGAAGTTGCGCGGCCTGTACGACCTGAGCGTGCTCGTCGCGACGCTCGACGACGACACGGTGGGCGTCCAGGGGCGCTTCGATGCACGTGGCGTGGATTTCGAAAATGCCATGAAGCTGGCGCGTCACTACATCGAAGGCTACGCATGGAAAAAGTAGGCCTGATCGAGGTGCTGGACCGCGACGGCCAGGTGCGCCAGGCGCTTGCCGTCAGCGCCTGGCCGGTGCGCATCGGCCGCGCGTTGAACAACGACGTGGTGCTCGACGACCCATACGTTGCAGCCCATCACCTGACGCTCGACCACGCCGGCCCCGGCTTGCAACTCACGGTGGGCGAGACGCGCAACGGCGTCCGGCGCGGGCGTGAGGTATGGGCCGCTGGCGTGACGGTCAGCCGGCCTGCCGGCGAGGACTGGCTGGTCGGGCGCACCCGGCTGCGGGTCCGCCTGCCGCTGCAGGCGCTCGCGCCCGAACTGCCCGTCCCCGAGCCCAGCCGCTGGCGCCCGGCGCTCGTGCTGGGGGCGCTGGGGGGCTTGGTGGGATGGCTCGGTTGGCGCCAGTACCTGCAGAGCAACCCGGGCGAGTTCTTGAGCGGCTTCGCCACCATGCTGATCACGGTCGTGGTGCTGATGGCGCTGTGGAGCCTGATGTGGGCGCTGGGGTCCAAGCTGTTCCAGCATCGCTTCGACTACTGGACCCACGTGCGCATCGCTTCCACCGGCCTGCTGGCGTCCAACCTGCTGAGTGCGGTGCTTGCCGTGCTGGCCTTCGCCACGTCCTGGGTGCTGCTGAGTCGCTTGCGGCCGGTGGCCGAGGCGGCCGTGATCGCAGTGGCCATCCATGCCCATCTGTGCGCGGTGCTGCCCGCGCGCCGGCGCCTGCTCGGCTGGGTGGCCGCGCTGATGGCGACCGCGGCGGTCGGCACGGCTGCCGCCCTGCAGTACCAGCGCACCGGTCGCCTCACCGACGAGCTGTATCTCAGCACGCTGCCGCCACCTGCCTTGCGGTTGGCCCCGGCCGCTCCGACCGACGATTTCCTCGAGAGCGTGCGTGACCTGAAGCCTGGCCTCGATCGCAAGGCGGCGGAGCTCGACGACGCGGCGCCTCACGACGGCGCTTTGGCGGAGGACTAGCGCGAGGGCGGCGTGATCGCCGGGGCGCGCATCGACCGCCGAGGCTGAGCGCGTGCAACTGAAACGATGGCCGGTGGGCGAACCACTTGCGCTGGCTGTCCACGCCGGCGAGGGCGGGGCACCCCTGCCCGGGGCGCCAGCAGGCGCGGCGCAGCGGTGCACGCTGCTGCGTCAGAACTCGGGGGCGGGCACGCGACATGCGCCTTCTTGATGTGAGCGCACGACGAGACCCGCTTCAGCGCCACACCGTCGGCCCCACGCGCGCGCCGGTGTGACCCCTATCCGCCCCCGCGACGTTCCACCGCTCACCCGGCCGCCGTTTACCCCACGGCGACCGTCCGCGTTGATAGGTGTAAACCCTGGGTCTCGACGTCCTGTCGCATTCTAGGGACGTCACTCTAGAAAAACCTCGCGCTTCTGCAGTGCGGGCGCCGGGATTTCTGCAAAATAGAACGATCGTTCGTTTTATTTCGGCCACCCGTGAGCACCCCTTCTTCCACCTCTTCGAAACCCCCGCGCGACGCAGCACGCGAGCCGGCGCGCGGGCTGCAGAAGGGGCAGCAGACCAAGGCGGTGATCCTCGAGGCGGCTCTCAGCCTGGCCTCGCAGGTCGGCCTCGAGGGCTTGTCGATCGGGGCCTTGGCCGAAGTGACGCGCATGAGCAAGTCGGGTGTCTTCGCGCACTTCGGGTCGCGCGAAGAGCTGCAGATTTCGGTGATCCGCGAGTACCACCGCAAGTTCGAGGAAGAGGTCTTCTTCCCGGCCGTGCTGGAGCCTCGAGGCCTGCCGCGCCTGCGGGCCCTGTTCGAGCGCTGGGTGCGCCGCGTGTCGGTGGAAATCGACTCGGGGTGCATCTACATCAGCGGCGCCGTCGAGTTCGACGACCGGCCCGGTCCGGTGCGCGACGCGCTGGTGGAGATGGTGCGCACCTGGCACCGCGCCCTCCACCGTGCCATCGCCTTGTCGGTCGAGTGCGCGCATCTCAACGACAGCGTCGACCCGATGCAGATGCTGTTCGAGTTGCACGGCCTGATCCTCGCGCTGCACCACGACGCCCGCTTCCTGCGTTCTCCCGGTGCCCTCGACCGCGCCCGCCGCGGTTTCGATTTCATCGTGAACCACTACGCCACCGACGCGGCCCCCCAGGTGGCGACGCTTGCGCGCAAGACGACGAAAACCGCGACCCCTGTCTCCCCTCGATAACTTCCAACCCGTTCTAGGAGTTCCTCCATGGCCCAGTACACCCCGCCGTTGCGCGACATGCAATTTGTGATGCACGAGTTGCTCAACGTCGTCGATGCGCTGAAGCAAATGCCCGCCCACGCCGAGGTCGATGCCGACACGATCAACGCGGTGCTGGAGGAAGGTGGCAAGTTCGCCGCGGAGGTGATCTTCCCGCTCAACCAGACCGGCGATGAAGAGGGCTGCAAGCTCGACAAGACCACGCACGAGGTCACCGCGCCCAAGGGCTTCAAGGAGGCCTATCAGAAGTACGTCGAGGGCGGCTGGCCGGCCTTGAGCACCGACCCCGAGTACGGCGGCCAGGGCCTGCCGATCACGGTGAACCAGTGCTTCTACGAGATGCTCAACTCGGCCAACCAGGCCTGGACCATGTACCCCGGCCTGTCGCACGGCGCCTATGAAGCGCTGCACGCGCACGGCACGCCCGAGCAGAAGGCCACCTACCTGCCCAAGCTGACGGCCGGCCAGTGGACCGGCACGATGTGCTTGACCGAGCCGCATTGCGGCACCGACCTGGGCCTGCTGCGCACCAAGGCCGAGCCGCAGGGCGACGGCACCTACAAGATCACCGGCCAGAAGATCTTCATCTCCGCCGGCGAACACGACCTGGCCGAGAACATCATCCACCTGGTGCTGGCCCGCCTGCCGGACGCGCCGCAAGGCTCCAAAGGCATCTCGCTGTTCGTGGTGCCGAAATTCGTCGTCAACAAGGACGGCAGCCTGGGCGAGCGCAACAAGATCTATTGCGGCGGCCTGGAGCACAAGATGGGCATCCATGGCAACGCCACCGCTCAGATGGTGCTCGACGGCGCCGTCGGCACGCTGGTGGGCGAGCCCCACAAGGGCCTGCAGGCGATGTTCGTGATGATGAACGCGGCCCGTCTCGGCGTCGGCATGCAGTCGCTGGGCCTGACCGAAGTGGCCTACCAGAACGCCGTGGCCTATGCGAAAGACCGCATCCAGATGCGCTCGCTGTCCGGCGCCAAGGCCACCGACAAGCCGGCCGACCCGATCATCGTGCACCCCGACGTTCGCAAGATGCTGCTGACCGCCCGCGCCTATGCCGAAGGCGGCCGCGCGCTGGCCATCTGGACCGCGTTCCAGATCGACCGCGAGCTGTCGAGCACCGATGAAGCCGAGCGCAAGGAAGCTGCCGACCTGGTGGCCCTGGTGACGCCGATCGTCAAGGCCTTCCTGACCGACAACGGCTGGATCGCCACCTCGCACTGCATGCAGGTCTTCGGTGGCCACGGCTATATCAAAGAGTGGGGCATGGAGCAGTACGTCCGTGACGCCCGCATCAACATGATCTACGAAGGCACCAACACGATCCAGTCGCTGGACCTGCTGGGCCGCAAGGTGCTCGCCGACAACGGCGCCAAGCTGAAGAAGTTCGGCAAGATCGTGCAGGCCTTCGTCGAGGAAGAGGGCGTGAACGAGAACATGCAGGAGTTCATCAACCCGCTGGCGGACCTGGGCGACAAGGTCACCAAGCTGACCACCGAGATCGGCATGAAGGCGTTCCAGAACCCCGATGAAGTCGGTGGTGCCGCGGTCGACTACCTGCGTGTCTGCGGCCACCTGGTGTTTGCCTACTTCTGGGCCCGCATGGCCAAGGTGGCGCTCGCCAAGGTCGACTCGGGCGATCCCTTCTACAAGGCCAAGCTGATCACCGCGCGCTTCTACTTCGCCAAGCTGCTGCCCGAAACGGCGTCGCTGATCCGCACTGCCCGCGCAGGTGTGAAGCCCCTGATGGAGATGGACGAAGCTTTGTTCTAAGCTGGTGTCGCGAACAGGCCGTGCAGATGCGTGGCCTGTTCGTTTCAAACACCATCAAGGAGAACATATGAAGAAGCTTCTGGCCCTCGCTGCCGCACTCGTCACCACCGCCGCGTTTGCGCAACCGAGCCCAGTGGGCCTGTGGAAGACCATCGACGACTCGACCAAGAAAGAGAAGTCGCTGGTGCGCATCACCGAGAGTGGCGGCAGTCTGACGGGCCGTGTCGAGAAGGTGCTCGACCCCGAGGCCAAGACCGATGCCGTGTGTGAAAAGTGTTCCGATGATCGCAAGGACAAGCCTGTGGCGGGCCTCACGATCATTCGCAACGTGAAGAAAAACGCCGACGATGCCCAGCTTTGGGACGGCGGCGACATCCTCGACCCGAACAACGGCAAGGTCTACAAGGTGCGCCTCAAGCCCACCGACGGTGGCCAGAAGCTGGAAGTGCGCGGCTATATCGGTGCCCCCATGCTCGGGCGCACCCAAGTCTGGCAGCGCGTCGAATGAGTCCGGGCCGGCCTGCGCATCCGCAGGGCCGGCCCCTATCCAAGGAGAACTCCGTGAGTCGATTCCAAGTCCGCAAAGTGGCCGTGCTAGGGGCCGGGGTGATGGGGGCGCAGATCGCCGCCCATCTGGTCAACGTCAAGGTGCCGGTGGTGCTGTTCGACCTGCCGGCCAAGGAAGGCCCGAAGAACGGCATCGTCACGCGTGCCGTCGAGAACCTCAAGAAGCTGAAGCCGGCGCCGCTGGGCGTGCCGGAAGACGCGGCGTTGATCGGCCAGGCCAACTACGAAGAGCACCTGGACCAGCTCAAGGAGTGCGACCTCATCATCGAGGCGATCGCCGAACGGATGGACTGGAAGCTCGATCTCTACAAGAAGATCGCCGCCCACATCGCACCCCACGCGATCGTCGCGTCCAACACCTCGGGCCTGTCGATCACCAAGCTGTCCGAGGCGCTGCCTGAAGAAATCAAGCCGCGCTTCTGCGGCATCCACTTCTTCAACCCGCCGCGCTACATGTACCTGGTCGAGCTGATCCCGACCCCGACCACGCGCCCCGAGATCCTCGACCAGCTCGAGAGCTTCGTGAGCACCAGCGTCGGCAAGGGTGTCGTGCGCGCCAAGGACACGCCCAACTTCATCGCCAACCGCGTCGGCATCGCCGGCATGCTGGCCACCATCAAGGAAGCCGAGAACTTCGGCCTGTCGTACGACGTGGTCGACGACCTGACCGGCAAGAAGCTCGGCCGCGCCAGCTCGGGCACCTTCCGCACCGCCGACGTGGTGGGCCTGGACACGATGTCGCACGTCATCAAGACGCTGCAGGACAACCTGGCCGATGACCCCTTCTTCCCGACCTATGCCACGCCGCCGGTGCTGGCCAAGCTGATCGAGCAGGGTGCGCTGGGCCAGAAGACCGGCGCCGGTTTCTACAAGAAGGCCGGCCGCGACATCCTGCGCCTCGACCCGGCCAAGGCCGACTATGTGCCCGCGGGTGGCAAGGCCGACGAACTGGTCGGCCGCATCCTGAAGAAGCCGGCCGCCGAGCGTCTGAAGCTGCTGCGCGAATCGACCAACCCGCAGGCGCAGTTCCTGTGGGCCATCTTCCGTGATGGCTTCCACTACTGCGCGGTGCACCTGCAAGACATCGCCGAAACCGCGCGCGACGTCGACTTCGCGATCCGCTGGGGCTTCGGCTGGAAGCAAGGCCCGTTCGAGCTGTGGCAAGCCGCCGGCTGGAAGCAGGTGGCCCAGTGGGTCAAGGAAGACATCGACGCCGGCAAGGCCCTGAGCAAGGCGCCGCTGCCCGCCTGGGTGTTCGACGGCCGCGACGGTGTGCACACCGCCGAAGGCTCCTGGTCGCCGGCCAAGAACACGTACGTGCCGCGCAGCAAGCTGCCGGTCTACGAGCGCCAGCTGTTTGCCGAAGACGTGCTGGGCGCAGGCGTCCAAGCACCCGAGACCGCCGGCAAGACGCTGCACGAAGACGACTCGGTGCGTTTGTGGACGCTCGACGACGAAGTGGTCATCGTCAGCATCAAGACCAAGATGCACGCCATTGGCCCGGGTGTGGTCGAGGGCCTGAACAAGGCGGTCGACCTGGCCGAGGCGCAGTACAAGGGTGTGGTCGTGTGGTCGCCCGACGAGCCGTTCTCGGCCGGCGCCGACCTGCAGGCCATGCTGCCCGCCTTCATGGCCGGTGGCTCCAAGGCGATCGCGCCGGAAGAGAAGAAGTTGCAGGACGCCATGCTGCGTTTGCGCTATGCCAACGTGCCGGTGGTGTCCGCGATCCGCGGCATGGCGCTGGGCGGTGGCTGTGAGCTGGCGGTCTACTCGGCCAAGCGTGTCGCCGCGATGGAAAGCTACATCGGCCTGGTCGAAGTGGGCGTGGGCCTGATCCCGGGCGCCGGTGGCCTGACCTACATCGCCCGCCGTGCTGCCGAGATGGCTGCCGCGGGCAATGCCAACGCGCCGGTGTTGAGCTTCCTGACGGACGGCTTCACCAGCGCCGCGATGGCCAAGGTCGGCACCAGCGCGATCGAGGCGCGCAAGCTCGGCTATCTGCTCGACAGCGACGTGATCGTGCCGAACAAGGACGAACTGCTCTACGTGGCGATACAGCAGGCCAAGTCGCTGTTCGACAGCGGCTATCGCCCGCCGGTGCGCCGCCCGTTCCCGGTGGCAGGCCGCTCGGGCATCGCGACCATCAAGAACCAGCTGGTCAACATGCGCGACGGCGGCTTCATCAGCCAGCACGACTATCACATCGGCAGCCTGATCGCCGACGTGGTGTGCGGCGGCGAAGTCGAGGCCGGCTCGCTGGTGACCGAGGAATACCTGATGGCCCTCGAGCGCAAGCACTTCTGCTCGCTGCTGGACAGCCCGAAGACCCAAGAACGCATCATGGGCATGCTGCAGACCGGCAAGCCGGTTCGCAACTAATCGCTCGGAGAATCAGACATGAGCAAGCAAATTCAAGAAGCCTACGTCGTCGCGGCGACGCGCACGCCCATCGGCAAGTCGGGCCGTGGCTACTTCAAGAACACCCGCCCGGACGACCTGCTGGTGACCGCGATCCAGGGCGCGCTGAAGCAGGTGCCCACGCTCGACCCGAAGGCCATCGAAGACGCCATCATCGGCTGCGCGATGCCCGAAGCAGAGCAGGGCCTGAACGTCGCACGTATCGCGGCGCTGCTGGCCGGCCTGCCCAACACGGTCGGCGGCATCACCGTCAACCGTTTCTGCGCCTCGGGCCTGAGTGCCGTGCAGATGGCAGCCGACCGCATCCGCGTCGGTGAAGCCGACGTGATGATCGCCGGCGGCGCCGAGTCGATGAGCATGGTGCCGATGAGCGGCAACAAGCCGTCGATCAACCCGGCGGTGTTCCTGCGCGACGAGAACATCGGCATCGCCTACGGCATGGGCCTGACCGCTGAGAAGGTGGCCGAGCAGTGGAAGGTGTCGCGTGAAGCGCAGGACGAATTCGCGCTGCAATCGCACCTGAAGGCGCTCAAGGCCATCCAGGCTGGCGAGTTCCGCGACGAAATCACCCCGGTCGAAATCGTCGAGCGCTTCCCCAACCTGGCCGACGGCTCGATCAGCGTCAAGACCCGCACCGTCGACGTCGACGAAGGTCCGCGCCCCGACACGTCCAAGGAAGGCCTGGCCAAGCTGAAGGCCGTGTTCGCCGCCAAGGGCAGTGTCACCGCCGGCAACAGCTCGCAGACCTCCGACGGCGCCGGTTGTTTGATCCTGGCTTCCGAACGGGCGATCAAGCAGTACGACCTGAAGCCGCTCGCGCGTTTCGTCAGCTTCGCCAGCAAGGGCGTGCCGCCGCACATCATGGGCATCGGCCCGATCGAGGCCATCCCGGCGGCGCTGCGCTACGCCGGCATCAGCGCGGCCGACCTTGACTGGATCGAGCTGAACGAAGCCTTCGCGGCCCAGTCGCTGGCGGTGCTCGACACGCTGAACCTCGACCGCTCCAAGGTCAACCCGATGGGCGGCGCCATTGCGCTGGGCCATCCGCTGGGCGCGACCGGGGCGATCCGCTCCGCCACCGTGGTGCACGCACTGCGCCGCCACAACCTGAAGTACGGCATGGTGACCATGTGCGTCGGCACCGGACAAGGGGCTGCCGGCATCTTTGAGCGGGTGTAAACCCTGACGACAAGGGCCGCAAATGCGGCCCTTGTTACTTGCGCAAGTGATGCGCGATCAGAACAAAATCAAGAATTCTTTCAGGAGAGGGGCCCATGGAAACAGTCGAGCTGATCACGGCGGACGGCACCCGCGTCGCCGCCCGCTTCTACAAGCCCGACTCGCAGGTGTCCGAAGCCCGCGCGGCGGTGTTGATCGGGCCGGCGATGGGCGTGCGGCAGGAGTACTACCGCCCGTTCGCGCAATGGCTCTCGGAGGAGGGCTATCTCGTCGCCACCTTCGATTACCGCGGCATGGGCGACTCGCGGCCGGCCGAGCTGAAAGGCTCGTTGCGCGGCTTCAAGGCCGATTTGTTCGACTGGGCACAAGACTACGACACGGCCATCGATGCGGTGCGCGAGGCGGCGCCCGAGCTGCCCCTCTACTTGATCGGCCACAGCCTGGGTGCGCAGCTGCCCGGCCTGCTGCGCAACCGCGACCGCGTTGCGGCGCTGGTGTCGGTGGCCGCCGGCAGCGGCTATTGGCGCGACAACGCGCCGCGCACCCGGCGCATGGTGCTCTATTTCTGGCACGTGGTGGTGCCCATCGCGACGCGCTTGTTCGGCTATTTCCCGGGCCGCCGGCTGCGCAAGGTGGGCGATCTGCCGTCGGGGGTGGCGTTGCAATGGCGCCGCTGGTGTCTGCACCCCCGCTACCACGTCGGGGCCGAGGGGGACGCGGTGCGCCACGCCTTCGAGCAGGCGCGCTTTCCGGTGGTGGCCTTGTCGATGACCGACGACGAGCTGATGACCGAGCGCGGCACCCGCGTGCTGGTCGATTGTTATGCCAATGCACCGCGTCGCATCGAGCGCATCACGCCGCAAGACGCGAACGCCCCGAGCATCGGCCATTTCGGATTTTTCAGGGAGCAGTTCGAAGCCACGCTGTGGCGTCGCGCGAGCGAACTGTTCCAGGGCTTTCAAGGCTTCAACCAGGAGACAACAGCATGAAGACCATCCACGGCATGACTTGCGGCAGCGAGGAAGGGAGCCGGTCATGAGCATTCGCAGCGCCGTGTTGAACGGGGTGCAGACCATCGAGATCGCACGCCCCGAGAAGAAAAACGCCCTGACGGCGGCGATGTACCAGTCGATGGCCGACGCCTTGCAGGCCGCCCAGAGCGACAGCAGCGTGCGCGCGGTGCTGATCACCGGCCAGCCCGGCATCTTCACGTCGGGCAACGACCTCGAGGATTTCATGCAGCGCCCGCCGCAAGGCATGGACTCGCCCACCTTCCAGTTCATGCGCCAGCTGACCGGCTCCGAGAAGCCGGTGGTCGCCGCCGTGACGGGTGCCGCGATCGGCATCGGCACCACGCTGCTGATGCACTGCGATCTCGTCTACGCTGCCGACGACGCCCGCTTCGCGATGCCGTTCGCCAGCCTGGGCCTGGTGCCCGAGTTCGCCTCCAGCCTGATGGTGCCGCTGCTGGCCGGGCCGTTGAAGGCGGCTGAGAAGCTGCTGCTGGGCGACCCGTTCAGCGCCGAAGACGCGCTGGAGATGCACATCATCAACGCCATCCTGCCGGCGGGCGAAGTGGTGAACCACGCGCGCCGCGTCGCCGAGCGCTTCAATGGCTTGCCGCCCTCCGCCGTGCGCGAGACCAAGAAGCTGCTGCGCCGGGCCAATGCCAAGCAGGTGCAGGAGGCGATCGCGGTCGAAGCCGAGATCTTCGGCCAGCGCCTGCGCAGCCCCGAAGCGCGCGAAGCCTTCCAGGCCTTCTTCGAAAAGCGCAAGCCCGACTTCTCGAAGTTCGAGTGAGCCACGCGCTCGTCGTCGTGCCGCGCGCATGTGGGGCTTCACCAAGCTGACCCTGTCGCCGCTGCTGGTCGCCCAGGGGCTGCGCATCCGCAAACGCGCGCTGGTCCTGCCCGAGGCGGACGGTGCGCGCGAAGGCCTCGAAAGGCCCCAAGGCAGTGCTGCGGCCGACACATCGTCGACGACGGCCGCCCCTTTGCGGCTGCTGGTGGTCGGCGATTCGTCGGCTGCGGGCGTCGGTGCCGCCACCCAGGATCAGGCCTTGGCCTGTCCACTCGCGCGTGACCTCGCACAGCGGCTGGACCGGCCCGTCAGCTGGCGCCTCCTGGCCGAGACCGGCCTCACGACGCAACATGCCTTGGCTTTGTTGCGCGCGACCGCGCCGGGCGCTTGCGACGTGGTGCTGGTGGTGTTGGGCGTCAACGACGTGCTGACGCAGGTGCCGCCGCCGCGCGCGGTGCGCGAGCGCGACGCGCTCTGGACCGGGCTCCAACAGCACTGCCAGGCGCCGCTGGTCCTGTGGTCGGCGACGCCGCCGCTGGAGCATTTTCCGCTGTTGCCGTGGCCACTGCGCTCGGTGCTGGGCCACGACGCCCGCCGGCTCAACCAAGCGCAAGCGACCTGGGCCCGCACCCGCCAGGTGCTGCACGTGGAACTGCCGCCCGAGTTGGCCGACGGCCAGCTGGCGGCATCCGAAATGGCCGAGGACGGCTTCCATCCCGGGCCGACCCTGTATGCCCGATGGGCCGCTCACGTCGGGCAACTGATTGCACAACGCCTGCAATCGTTACGGCAGGACCTGCCGCCTTTCCTGCCGACCACCGCCCTGGGCACGCCCCCGCGCTGACCCGCGAGGGAGCGCTCAGATCACCACCCGCACCGCCATTTCGCCGCTCTTGCGCATCACCTCGATGCCGACGTTCTGGTCGTAACGCTGCAGCAACAGGTCGACCGTGTTAGGGCCCATCGACAGGTTGCGGATCTTGACCCAGTCGATGAAGGCCGGCAGGCGCGGCGCGCGCAGCGTCACTTCCGGCGGGTCGCAGCACACGTCCAGCCCCAGTCCCGCCTGGACCATGCCGAACACGGCCGCGGCCGCCCACGCCTGCGGCGAACAGGCCACGGGATAGAGGGTGGGGCCTTCGGAGGGCCGCCGCGGAAAGCCGCAGAACAGCTCCGGCAGACGGTGCTGGCCGAAATAGAGGCTCGCATCGAACAAACCGGACAACACCCGCAAGGCTTCCTGCGTGTAGCCGTAACGGGCCATGCCGGCGGCGATCAGTGCGTTGTCGTGCGGCCAGATGGAGCCGTTGTGGTACGACATCGGGTTGTAGCGCGCCTGGCCGCCCGCAATCGTGCGCACGCCCCAGCCGGAATAGAAGTCGGGATGCAGCAGCCGCTGCGCCATGCGCCGTGCATGCTCCGGCGCCGCAATGCCGGTCCACAAGGCGTGGCCGGTGTTCGACGATGCCGCCCGGCACGGTTGCTTGTGGCCGTCGAGCGCCAGTGCATAGGCGCCGATCTCTTCACACCAGAACTTGGCCTGGAACTCGCGCTTGAGCGTCTCGGCCTGCTCGCGCAACTGCGCGGCGCGCTCGTGCTCGCCCAGTTGGCTGGCCAGTTCGGCCGCAAACAGCTTGGCCTCGTAGACGTAGGCCTGCACCTCGCACAGCGCGATCGGCGGTTCGGCCATGCGGCCGTCGGCATGGAAGACCGAGTCGTTCGAGTCTTTCCAGCCCTGCTGCACCAGGCCGTCCTTGCTGCGTCGCGCGTACTCGACAAAGCCGTCGCCGTCGCGGTCGCCATAACGGTCGATCCATTCCAGCGCCAGCAGCACGTTGGGCCATACCTGGCGCACCAACTCCAGGTCGCCGGTGCGGCGGTAATAGGCGCCGACCAGCCCAACGAACAAGGGCGTGGCATCGACGGTGCCGTAGTAGAGGCCGAACGGGATCTCGCGCGTGTTGGCCATCTCGCACTTGCGCGCCTCGTGCAGGATCTTGCCGGGTTCGGCGTCGCGCTCCGGGTCCTCGGCCGTGGCCTGGGTTTCCGCCAGAAAGCGGATCACGCCCCGCGCCAGTGCCGGGTCGACCCACAGGTATTCGCGCGCCGTCAGGATGCCGTCGCGGCCGAAGGTGGTCGAGTACCACGGCACGCCGGCGTAGGGGTAGGGGCCGGTGGGCAGCTCGGTGGTCAGCATCGCCAGGTCGGACACCGAGCGCTTCAACCACAGGTTGACGAGCGGGTTCGACGTCTCGATGTGGCAGGCGGTGCTGATCGCGTTGCGCCGTGCGCTGTCGTTGTTGCGGAAGGCGATGTCGTAATGCAGCAGGCCGCTCGGCGCGGGTTGCGTGGTCGTTTCGAGTTGGGACGGCGCGGCCGCGACGGCGTCCTCGGCCACTTCTTGCTCGCAGCTGAAGGTGATGTAGAGGTGCTCTTCTTCCTTCGGATCGACCTCGAGGTCGAAGTCCGCATGGTTCTCGCTCAGCGCCACGGGCTGTGGCTCGAAGCGGATGCGGGTGCGACGGGTGCGTCCGTCCAGGCCGCGGTAGCCCAGCGTTGCTTCGTCCGCGCTGCAGGTGGTCGGCGCGCGTTCGCCCCGCCCGGTGCGCTCCATGCCGCGGACCTCGAACAAGTCGACGAAGTCGGCATCGAAGTTCAGCGTGATGCGGAGCCTGGCCCGTTCATCCCCGTGGTTGGTGATGCGCAGGTGCTCATAGCAGGTGTTCTCCCACAGCAGCTTGGCCCGGAACAGGTGCAGCGTGCCTTTGGGCACGGCGTTGCGGGGCAAATCGGGGTTCATCAGTTCGACGATCAGCAAGCTGTTGTCTTCCTTGACCGCTGAACCCAGGAACATCGGCCGCACGCCGTCGATCAGCAACTCCAGGTGCGACAGGTAGCGCGTGTCCTCGCGGTAAAGACCTTGTTCTCCAGCGCCGAGCGCCTGGATGTCGCCGTAGCGGTCGAGCAGCACGAAGGCCTCGTCGTGCTTCAGCACATGCGGGTCATCTTCGGTGCGCGCAGCGTGCGCACTGACGTACCACTTGTCACCTATCCTGATCTTGTCTGTCACGCTGTGACTCCTGCGCAGGCGCATGCGCCCGCCAATATGGGCGCCCGCACGGGTGCACGCTCACCGCAATGCCACCGGGCCGGCGTAACGTTCGATACGTGCCGTGGAGGTGAGCCCTCGGCTTCGCGCCGCATGCGCGAGCAAGGGGCGGGCGAGCATTTGGTAGACCTGCAGATAGCGCTGTGCCATCGTGGTGGCGGTGAAGCGCTGCTCGAACACCCGCCGGCACGCGGCGCGGTCGATGCGCCCGACGTCTCGCGCCGCGGCGATCGCCTCGGCCTGGTCGTGCACGATCCGACCGGTGGTACCGTCCTGCATCACCTCGGGCACCGAGCCGCAAGGGTAGGCGATCACCGGTGTGCCGCAGGCGAAGGCCTCGATCATCACGAGGCCGAAGGGCTCGGGCCAATCGATGGGGAACAGCAGCGCGCGTGCGTTGCCGATGAAATCGTTCTTCTGGGACTGGTCGATCTCGCCGACGAACTCGATCAGCGGGTGCTCGAGCAGCGGGCGCAAATACTGGTCGAAGTAGGGGCGGTCGTTGTCGTCAACCTTGGCGCCGATCTTGAGCGGCGTGTCGCAGGCGAGCGCGATCTCGATGGCCCGGTCGAGCCGCTTCTCGGGCGAGACACGGCCGACGAAGGCGAAATAGTCCTGCGGCTGCGGCTGGAAGGTATAGAGGTCGAGCGGCAGCCCGTGATGGACGGTGCCGCACCAATGGGCATCGGGCAAGGGCAGGCGCTGCCGGTCCGAGATCGACACCAGCGGCAGGTCCTGAAAACGCCGGTGCAACAGGTCGAGGTCGGGCAGGTCGAGGCGGCCGTGCAAGGTCGTGACGTGCGGTGTGGCGCAGTGCCGCGCCAAGGGATAGTGCAAGGTGTCGACGTGAAAGTGGATGACGTCGAACTCGTCGGCACGCGAAAAAACTTCGTCGAGCAGCAGGGTGTGCCACAGCACCGGGTCGGGACGGCGCGGGTGCGTGCGCAGGCTGCGGTCGATGATGGGAACCAGGTCGGCCGTGGTGATCGAATCACCACTGGCAAAAAGGGTGACCTCATGGCCCTGCGCGACCAGGGCCTCGGTCAGGTAGGACACGATTCGTTCGGTGCCGCCGTAGGCCTTGGGGGGAACGCTCTCGATCAGCGGCGCGACTTGCGCAATCTTCATCCGCTTCTCCTGGTGTGCACACCGGGTGGAGCAAACTACATTCCTTCCTTACATTTCCATGCAAATCGCGGGGTTGTTGGCAAGGCTTATCGGTCCGGGCTGGCGGTGCTCGCGGAGGCCGGCAGCGGTCGCGGACGGCCTTCAGCGTCGATCGCGACGTAGGTCAGATTGGCCTCGGTCACCTTGACCACATGCAGGTCGGCCGGGTTGCGCTCGGCATAGACCTCGACGTGGACGGTGATCGAGGTGCGGCCGACCCGCTCGACGCGGGCGTAGAACGACACCAAATCGCCGATCGACACCGGTTGCTTGAAGACGAACTGGTTGACCGACACGGTCGCGATGCGGCCCTTGGCGACGCGCGCCGGCAGCACCGAGCCGGCCAGGTCGACTTGCGCCATGATCCACCCGCCGAAGATGTCGCCATTGGCATTCGCGTCTGCGGGCATCGGACACACCCGCAGGACGAGTTCCATGTCATTGGGCAAACTCACGGCAAGAGGGGTTGCGAGCACGGGGCTGGATTGGTCGGCCATGGGCCTCTCTCCTAAACGAACGAAATCGACTACTTCAGATACGAGATTGTTTCACGATGCGCCGTGCTGCCTTCACTCTGCCCGATCCTGCCCCCAACGACACCGGATCTGCCGCCGCGCCGCGGTCCGACTGGGCCACGCTCGGGCGCTTGTTTCCCTACCTCTGGCACTACCGCTGGCGGGTGCTGCTGGCGCTCGGCTTCATGGTGGGCGCGAAGCTCGCCAACGTCGCGGTACCGCTGCTGCTCAAGCGGCTGGTCGACAGCATGTCGATCGCGCCCGGCGACGTGCGCGCGCTGCTGGTGGTGCCGGTCGGCCTGCTGCTGGCGTATGGCGGCCTGCGGCTGTGCACGTCGCTGTTCACCGAGTTGCGCGAGCTGGTATTTGCCAAGGCCACCGAAGGTGCGGCGCGCAGCATCTCGCTGCAGGTGTTCCGCCACCTGCACAGCCTGAGCCTGCGTTTTCACCTGGAACGCCAGACCGGCGGCATGACGCGCGACATCGAGCGTGGCACGCGGGGTGTGCATTCGCTCATCTCGTACTCGCTCTACAGCATCATCCCGACGCTGATCGAGGTGGTGCTGGTGCTGTCACTGCTGGGCCTCAAGTTCGACGCCTGGTTCGCCGGCATCACCGCGTTCGCGCTGGTGTTCTACATCGGCTTCACGGTGACGGTGACCGAATGGCGCACCAAGTTCCGCAAGACGATGAACGAGCTGGATTCGAAGGCGCACACCAAGGCCATCGATTCACTGCTGAACTACGAGACCGTCAAATACTTCAACAACGAAGATTATGAAGCGGGACGCTACAACGAAAGCCTGGAGAGCCTGCGGCGCGCGAAGCTGAAGTCGCAATCGACCTTGTCGCTGCTGAACAGCGGGCAGCAGTTCATCATCGCGACCGCGCTGGTGGGAATGCTCTGGCGGGCCACCGAGGGCGTTGCCGCGGGGCGCATGACGTTGGGTGACCTGGTCATGATCAACGCCTTCATGATCCAGCTCTACATCCCGCTGAACTTCCTGGGCGTGATCTACCGCGAGATCAAGCAGGCGCTGACCGACCTGGAGAAGATGTTCGGCCTGCTCGAGCGCGAGCGAGAGATCGACGACGCGCCCGACGCGGCCGTGCTGCAGGTGCACGACGGCCATCTGCGCTTCGAGCATGTGGGCTTCGCCTACGACCCGGCCCGGCCGATCCTGCACGACGTGAGTTTCGAGGTGCCGCCGGGCAAGAAGGTGGCGGTGGTGGGGCCCTCCGGCGCCGGCAAGTCGACGCTGGCGCGGCTGCTGTTTCGCTTCTACGACGTTGGCGCCGGGCGCATCACGATCGATGGCCAGGACATCCGCAGCGTCACGCAATCGAGCCTGCGCCAGGCCATCGGCATCGTGCCGCAGGACACGGTGCTGTTCAACGACACGGTCGAATACAACATCGCCTACGGCCGCCCGGGCGCGTCACGGGCCGAGGTGGAGGCGGCGGCCCGCGCGGCCCACATCCACAACTTCATCGTGTCGACGCCGCTCGGCTACGACACCATGGTGGGGGAGCGCGGGTTGAAGCTGTCGGGGGGCGAGAAGCAGCGCATCGCGATCGCCCGCACGCTGCTGAAAAACCCGCCGGTGCTGATCTTCGACGAAGCCACGTCGGCGCTCGACTCGGCCAACGAACGTGCGATCCAGGCCGAACTGGCGTCGGCGGCTCGCAACAAGACGGCGCTGGTGATCGCGCACCGGTTGTCCACCGTGGTCGACGCGCATGAGATCCTGGTGATGGAGGGCGGGCGTATCGTCGAGCGCGGCACGCACGCGCAACTGTTGGCCGCAGCGGGGCGCTACGCGCGCATGTGGGCGCTGCAGCAAAGCGGCGGCAGCGAATAGCGCTGCCTGGTGCGCCGCTCGCAGGCGACGCTTCTCAGGGTTGCGAGGGCGGCGTGTCGGAGCCGCCGGGGGCGTTTTCGCCGGTGCCGGTGTTCGCTTCGGGCGCCTGGGGTTCGGAGGGCGCGTCGGGGCGGTCGCTCTTGCGCTTGAGCTTTTCTTCCTTCTTGCGCTTTTTGGCCAGTTCTCGCTGGCGCTTCTCGTAGGAGTAATTCGGGGTTGCCAATCTCGTCCTTTCAGTCTCGCCGCAGCGAGTAGGGGGTCACGTTGCCCTGATAGTACCGCCCTCGGGCGCCAGCGTCGTGCGGCCGGTCCTTGCCCTGGGCGACACCACGGGTGAGGGGCGGTCCCGATGTGCGGCGCGAGCACGCCCAAGGCGCCGCGCTTGTGACAGACTTCGCGCCATGGCCCTCAAATCCACCATCTTCAAGGTCGATCTTCAGATCGCCGACATGGACCGTCATTACTACGCGGACCATGCGCTGACGCTTGCACGCCACCCCTCCGAAAACGACGAGCGCCTGATGGCGCGGGTGCTGGCGTTCGCGCTGCATGCCGACGACACCCTGGCCTTTGCCAACGGCCTGACCAGCAACGACGAGCCCGACCTGTGGAAGCGCGAGCTGACCGGCGACATTTCACTGTGGGTCGACGTCGGCCAGCCCGAAGAGAAGCTGCTGCGCAAGGCCAGCCACCGCGCCCGCGAGGTGGTGCTGCTGTGTTTCGGCCGCACCGCCGAGGTCTGGTG
This sequence comes from Caldimonas brevitalea, assembly GCF_001017435.1. Taxonomy (NCBI): domain Bacteria; kingdom Pseudomonadati; phylum Pseudomonadota; class Betaproteobacteria; order Burkholderiales; family Sphaerotilaceae; genus Caldimonas; species Caldimonas brevitalea. Next base: position 5,352,096 of record NZ_CP011371.1, on the reverse strand, counting down.
GGCCCAGAACCGCAGCGCACTGGAGCGCTACGACAACCTGAAGGTGCTGCACCTGTCCCAAGAGGCCGTGCAGGCGCTGGCGGCCCTGGTCGAGCGCACCATGCGGTTGCAATGCACCATCCAGGACGGCCAGATCTGGCTGGGCCATGAGCGGCAGACCGTGCAGCTCGAAGTGGCCGTCTGGAAGCAGCCGAAGGCCGGCCCGCGCTGAAGAAGCTGCAGCCCGCCCGCAGGGCTCAGGCGCGCTGCAGCTTAGGCGCACGCGAGCGCAGCCGCCTCAACACGCGCCAGCCGAGCAGGGCGCCGAGGACGGCGGCGTAGACCGCCACCTCGGCCTGGTCGTTCTTGCCGGCACGCATCCAGAAGAAGTGCAGCAATCCGAGGCCGGCGACCGCGTAGACCAGCCGATGCAGTGTTTGCCAGCGGGTGGCGCCGAGCGCCTTGATGGCGCGGTTGAACGAGGTCGCGGCCAGCGGCAGCATCAGCAGCAGCGCCGCGAAGCCGACCAGGATGAACGGGCGTTTGGCGATGTCGCGGACGATCTCGTCCAGGTAGAAACCCATGTCGAACCACGCGTAGGCCAGCAGGTGCAACACGCCATAGAAAAACGTGAACAGCCCCAGCAAACGCCGAAAACGCGCCAGCGCATGCCAGCCGGTGGCCTGCCGCAACGGCGTCACCGCCAGCGTGCCGCACAGCAGGCGCAGCGTCCAATCGCCCAGCGAACGGATCAGCGCTTCGGCCGGGTTGGCCCCCAGCGTGTCGGTTGCCGCGCCGTAGACCAGCGCCGCCAGCGGCAGCAGACACAGGACGAAGACGACAGGCTTGGCGGCGGGGTGGAGCAGGCTGCGCACGGTGGCTCGCGCGTCGTCAGTAAAACTTCTTCAGGTCCATGCCGGCGTACAGCTGGCCGACCTGGGCTTCATAGCCGTTGAAGAGCGTGGTCGGGCGCCGGCGCTGGAACAGGCCGTCTTCGCCGATGCGCCGCTCGGTGGCCTGGCTCCAGCGTGGGTGGTCGACCTTCGGGTTGACGTTGGAGTAGAAGCCGTATTCCTGCGGCGCCGAGACGTTCCAGGCGGTGGCCGGCTGCTTTTCGACCAGACGGATCTTGACGATGGACTTGGCCGACTTGAAGCCGTACTTCCATGGCACGACCAGGCGCACCGGCGCGCCGTTCTGGTTGGGCAGCACCTCGCCGTACAGGCCGAAGGCGAGCAGGCTGAGCGGGTGCATCGCTTCGTCGAGCCGCAGGCCCTCGACATACGGCCACAGCAGCACCCGCGAGTTGACGCCGGGCATCTGCCGCTTGTCGGCCAGGCTGTGGAATTCGACGAACTTCGCGTTGCCGGTCGGCTCGGAGCGCCTGATCAGCTCGGCCAGCGAATAGCCCACCCACGGGATCACCATCGACCAGCCCTCGACGCAGCGCAGCCGGTAGATGCGCTCTTCCATCGGCGCGAGCTTGAGCAGGTCGTCGAGCGCCCAGACGCGCGGCTTGCCCACCGCGCCTTCCACCGTCACGGTCCACGGCCGGGTCTTGAGCGTGCCGGCCAGCCTTGACGGGTCTTCCTTGTCGGTCCCGAACTCGTAGAAGTTGTTGTAGGTGGTCACATCGCCGTAGGGGGTCGGCTTCTCCATCGTCACGGAACCGGGGAGCGTGCTGCGGGTGGCCGACAGGGCGGCGAGCTTCTGCGGACGGGCGATTTGTTGGGCGTGCGCCTCGCGCTGGGCCCACCCGGCCAGCGCGACACCGGCGCCGCCGGCTGCCATCCAGCGCAACAGTTCGCGGCGCTGCTCGTAGACGGCGCGCGGCGTGATGTCGGAGGCGGTCGGGTGCTCGTAGCCGCGGTTTTTGTCGAGGAAATGCATGCGGGTCTTTCGGGCAGTCTGCTGGTTCGACGGGCAGGAAAGGATTTTGGTTCCTCCTGCAGATACGCATGCCGACGCACAACGGTTACACCGACCCGTCCGGCGGCCCACCGGCACCGGCCTGGGCGCACGGCGCTTCCGGGTTCAGCGGCCGAGGTCGTCGTGGAAGTCGGTGTCGATGACGTCGAGGCCGGTCGCGGGCGGCGGCTCGCCGTCGGCGACCGGGGGCAGATGGGTGACGGCGTCGAGGGCAGCCGGGTCGAACAGCTTGAGCGAGTTGCGGTTGCGGTTGTCGCGGAAGCTTTTGCGCGAGAACAGCTTTTGCTGCGCCTCGGGCGGCAGGTCGGTGATGCGGATCAGGTTGCGCGCGATCAGCAGGTCGATCACGTCTTCGAGCACGCGCACGAAATCGGCGTCCAGCGCCTGGAAGCGGTCTTCGCTGCGCGGGGCCGGCGGTTTGCGGCCGACGAAGGCTTCGACGTCCGGATGGTTGTCAGGCAGGAATTCCTGCGTGTGCGGCGTCGGCTCGAGGTGCAGGCTGACAACAACGCCGTGAAAGTTGCGAGCGACGAAAGGCATGGCAGGCGGCGCATGGACGGAGTGGATCCACCCACTATACGCCGCCCTCAGGCGCCGGCGCTCACAACTCGCCGTAGGAATGCAGGCCCGAAAGGAACATGTTCACGCCCAGGAAGGCGAAGGTGGTCACCGCCAGCCCGGTCAAGGCCCACCAGGCCGCCACCGTGCCGCGCAGGCCCTTCATCAACCGCATGTGCAGCCAGGCGGCGTAATTGAGCCAGACGATCAGGGCCCAGGTTTCTTTCGGGTCCCAGCTCCAGTAGCCGCCCCAGGCCTCGGCGGCCCACAAGGCGCCCAGGATGGTGGCGATCGTGAAGAAGGCGAAGCCGACCGCGATCGACTTGTACATCACGTCGTCGAGAATCTCCGGGCCGGGCAGGCGCTCGGCGATGCGGCGGCGGGCCATCAGGATGCCGGCGACGATCAGCGCGGAGATGCCGAAATACACCGCCCAGTAGCGGCTGGTGCCCCCGTCGGCGGAAGGCCGGAACACCACCGGCTCGAAACACAGCACCACGCCCAGCGCCCACAGCGGCGCCAGCTTGTACCAGCGCGTTTCGCCGGCCTGCTGCTTGATCAGGTAGGCGAAGGCGACCATGGCCGCCAGCGCGAAGCAGCCGTAGCCGATGAAGTTGGCCGGCACGTGCAGCTTCATCCACCAGCTCTGCAGTGCCGGCACCAGCGGCTGGATCTCGTGTGCGCCCCGCACGACGGTGTACCAGAGCAAGAAGCCGACGGCTGCACTGACGACCAGCATCACGAAGGCGCCCAGCGCGCGGGTCTTGTACAGGTCTTCGTAATACAGGTAGAAAGTCGCCGTCAGCCAGCAGAACAGCACGAACACCTCATAGAGGTTGCTGACCGGAATGTGGCCGATGTCGGGGCCGATCTGGTGGCTCTCGAACCAGCGCACCAGCGTGCCGATCAAGGCCATGCCGACCGCCACCCAGGTCAGGCGCGACGCCAGCTTTTCGGCCGTGCCGCTGGTGCCGCGTGCGAAAAAACCGATCCAGTAGAACGCGGTGCTCATGAAGAACAGCACGCTCATCCACAGAATCGCGCTCTGGCTGGACAGGAAATACTTGAGCAGGAACACCTGGTCCGCCTGCGCCAGGTCGGCCCCAAAGGCGTCGGTGCTGCGCATGTAGAGCGCAATGGCCAGCAGGGCGGCGCCGCCGGTGGCCAACATCAGCGTGCGCAAGGGCCGCCAGAACCAGCCGATCCAGACGGCGGCCGGCGCCGCGCCGATCAGGATGGCTTTTTCGTATTCGTCCATCGCCCCGGCGTAGCGGGCGAAGGCGTAACCGGCGCCGACCACGACCGCCAGCGCGAACAACCAGTCGAACCAGCTGCGGCGGGCGAAATAGCCGGGTGCGTTCAGGCTGAGGGTGGTGGTGTTCATCGTGCCTCCGGTGCCACTGGGGCGAGCAGAGCGGTTTTCAGGGAATCGAACTCGCGGTCGATGTCGAGCGATTTTCGGGTGGACGACAGGGCGGCCGTGAGCTGGGTGCCGCCCTCGGCCCTGGTTTGGAGCCAAATCCAGACGCGCCGTTCCCTGACATACAGCATCGCGAACACGCCCAGCACCAGCAGCAAACAGCCCAAATACACGAGCTTCTTGCCCGGCGCGCGGGCCAGCTGGAACACGCTGGCCTGCACCTGCTGGAAGTCTTTCAGCTCGAGCAGCACCGGGGCGGGGTAGAAGGCGGCGTCGGACAGGGCCAGCACCGCCTGGGTCATGAAGGCCTGGGTTTTTTCGTCCCCCGGCAGCGGCTTGGCGCCGGCTTGCTCGCGCGTCAGCTGCGTCAGCTCATACAGCGTGCCGTTGAGGATGCGGATCAGCACTTCCGACGTGCGGCCCCGGTCGGCCTCGGGCACGTTGGCCTGCATGAAGTCGGCGATCGCCTGCAGGCCGCCGGTCACCGGCTTGCCCGGCGCCCCCGGCTCGTCGCCGGCGAACAAACGCAGCGCGCGCTGCGCCGACACCCGCAACTGCTCGGCCAGCTCCGGCTTGTCGGCACCCACCGCCTGCGCCACATAGCGGTCGACCGCGCGATCGCGCAACTCGGGGTTCAGCACGCCGGCGCGCATGCGCATCCACGTCTCCAGGCTGTCCTGGTCGTCGGCGGGGATGCGCAGGTAGCGGAACGGCTCGGCGGGCGTCTCGCGCACGCCGGCCAGAAACACACGCTGGCCGTCCAGCTCCACCGGCAGCATGTAGTTGTGGAACTCGCGCGCCTGGCCGCTCGCGTCGCGCAGCTTGTAGTTGATCGACGGGCCGACGTTGCGCAGCGTTTTCTCGCCCTTGGTCTTGGCGCCCGAGCCGAGGTGGCTCTCAAGGCTTTGCACCAGGTCGACCTTGCGCACGTCGGTGGCGCCTTGCGGTGCGCCGAGGTTCTCGACGTTGATCACCCGCAGCGCGGTGAATTCGAGGCCCAGCTTTTCATCGCGGTTGGTCAGGGTGGTCGAGCCGCCGACTTCACCGGAGACTTCGAAACGTTTGGCGCCGCCATTCATCGGGTAGGCCTGCAGCTTCAGCTTCGAGCCGCCGTCGTCGAAGCTCGACTGGTAGATCGCGACACCGCGGTGGAAGGCCGGCTGGTTGACCTTGACGGTGGCCGGAATGGCGCGACCGGTCTCGTGGTCGTGGATCACGATTTCGCTGGCGAACAGCTTGGGCATGCCGGTCTCGTAGTAATCGACAATGAACTTCTTCAGTTCGATGTCGAACGGCACGGGCTGTAGCAGCACGCCATCGGACTGGTTCAGGATCACCGTGTCCGAGCGCGAGCCTTCAGGCACCAGCATGTTGCCGCGGAAGGTCGGGTTGCGCAGGCTCAGCCGGTGTTCGTCGGCTACATCACGGATGAAGCCGCTGCCCGCATAAGGTGTCTTGCCGGCCAGCCACATCTGGGCGCGCACCACCAGGTCGCCGTCGAACAGGCCGCCGAGGCAGATCAACACGATGGACGAGTGCGCCGCCAGATAGCCGAGCCGGTTCACGCCGCCCTTCTTGGCCGCCACCATCACGCCGTGCTCGCGCACCTGGGCGCGGGCCTTCCAGTGGTTGCGCTGCAGCAATCGTGTCAACCGCTCCAGCGCCTGGTCGCGCGTCTCGGGCAGCTCGGCGGTGAAGCGATGGTGGAAGGCCTGCAGGCTCTGCTCGCGCAGATGCTCCTTGTAGGTCTTCAGGTCGTGCAGGATCTTGGGCGTGTTGCGCGCGATGCACAAACTGGTCGAGACCACCAGGAAGGCCAGGATCAACAAAAACCACCAGGCGCTGTAGATCGAATAGAGACGCGCCGCGCCGAACACTTCGGACCAATAGGGGCCGAACTGGTTGACGTAGTTGACCAACGGCTCGTGCTGCTTGACCACCGTGCCGATCACCGAGGCGATGCAGATCACGGTCAGCAGCGAGATCGCGAAGCGCATCGACGACACCAGCTCCACGGCTTCGCGCAACACCCGCGAGCGGGAACGAACTTCAAGACCGGTGGTGGAGGCAGACATGGGCGAGGATTATCGGGCCGGGGCGTGGCGGGCGAGGGCCCGGCGGGCTATGGCCGCACCGGGAAAGAAAAAAGGCGGGCATCCCTCCCGGGACCCGCCTCTGTCGGCCATCAGGGCCGCCCGGCACGGGCTGCCGTCACTGACGCGGTTGCGTGTTGCGCCTGGCCCACGGCCTTCACGCCGCACCGCATCCGCCACCGCCGTGTCGACAGGCCTTCGGGCCCGGCGTCCAGTTGCGCTTCAGCGCAAACCGGCGATGTAGTCGGAAACCGCCTGGATCTCGCGATCCGACATCTTCGACGCGATCGCGCTCATCTGGGCGTTGTTGGCACGGGCACCGGCGCGGAAGGCGTTCAGCTGCGCCAGCGTGTAGTCGGCGTGCTGGCCGCCCAGGCGGGGGTACTGCGACGGGATGCCGGCCCCGGTGGGGTTGTGGCAGCCGGCGCAAGCGGGCACCTGCTTGTCGGCGATACCGCCGCGGTAGATCTTCTCGCCCAGCTCGACCAGCTCTTTGTTCTTGGCAAAGCCGGGTTTGACTTCCTTGCTGGCGTAGAAGGCCGCCACATTCTTCATGTCGGCCTCGCTGAGCGCTGCCGCGAAGCCCTGCATCACCGGGTTTTTTCGTTTGGCCGCCTTGAACTCCGTCAGCTGCTTGACGATGTATTCCGGGTGCTGACCCTGCAGGATGGGGTTGGCCGGGCTGCCGCGCGAGCCGTCGACCGCGTGGCAGGCCGCACACACCTGGGTGGCGATGGCCTGGCCCTTGGCAAGGTCGGGCTTTGCGGGAGCCGCGGCGTCGGCCGCCACGGCAGGAGCCGCTGCGAAGGCAGCGAGCAGCAAGGAAACGACAGATTTCATGGCGTGGGAGGGATTTTGTGGGCCGGGTGCAAAACCGCGGGATTTTACAATGCGCTCCACAATGTCCGAATCCCAACGCTCCGGCGCACCCTCCCAGCCCCCGTCCGCGGGTCCTTCGCCTGCCGAGGTCACCGCCAAGGTGGCACTCGGCTGGGCCCACACCGCGCGTTTTTTGACCACCGCGAGCAAGCTCGACCAACTGCCGCAACACGAGCTGCCGGAGATCGCCTTCGTCGGCCGGTCCAACGCCGGCAAATCCACCGCCATTAACACGCTGACGCAGCAGCGCCAGCTGGCCTTCGCGTCCAAGACGCCCGGCCGCACGCAGCACATCAACCTGTTCGAGCTGGGCCCGAAAGCCGCCGCGGACACGGTGTTCGCCGACCTGCCGGGCTACGGCTATGCGGCGGTCGAGCGCTCGGCCAAGCTGCGCTGGCAGGAGGTGATGGCCAACTACCTCGAAGTGCGGCGCTGCCTGAGCGGCGTGGTGTTGCTGGTCGACCCGCGCCACGGCATCAAAGACCTCGACCACCAGCTGCTGCAGTTCGTCGCGCCGCGCGTGAGCTCTGGCCAGGTCAAGCTGCTGGTGGTGCTGACCAAGGCCGACAAGCTCAACCGCAAGGAACAGGCGCAGGCGCTGCGCGACGCCCAGCAGGTGTTGGGCGAGTTCGTCACCGACGAGGCCGACATCGGCATCACGCTGTTCTCGGCGCTCAACAAGTCCGGGCTCGAAGACCTGGCGCTGACGCTGCACGGCTGGGCCCATCCGGAGCCGGCACCCGGGCCGGCCGACGTCGCCTAGGTGACGCGGCGTCCGACAGGCCGACTTGATACTCGTCAACCAAGTCAGCATGATCGGAGCCCGTCGATGACCTCTCCCGCGATCGAGACCTACTTCGCCGACCTGCCGCACGGGATCCGGCTCTCGTGCCGCGCCTGCGGCCCCCGCGATGCCCCGGTGCTGGTGTTCTTGCACGGCTTTCCCGAGGCGGCCTTCATCTGGGACGACGTGATGCTGTCGCTGGCCGACCGCTGGCGTTGTGTGGCGCCCAACCTGCGCGGCTACGAGGCCTCATCGAAGCCGACCGAGGTCGAAGCCTACCGGGCCAAGCACCTGGTGCAGGACCTGGTCGCGCTGATCGAATCGCTCGGGGCGCCGGTGGCCGGTCTGGTCGCCCACGACTGGGGCGGCGCGGTGGCCTGGAACCTGGCGGTGCAGCAGCCCCAGCTGATCGGCCGATTGGCGATCCTGAACTCGCCGCACCCGGCGACATTTTTGCGCGAACTGCAGCGCAACCCGGCGCAGCAAGAGTCGAGCGCCTACATGAACTTCCTGTGCCGCCCCGATGCGGAGACGCTGCTGGCGGCAGACGACTACGCCAAGCTGTGGCCCTTCTTCGCCAACATGGGCGTGGTGCAGGACTGGCTGACCGACGCGGTGAAAGCGCAATACCGCGCGGTGTGGGACGCGGGCCTCACCGGGCCGCTGAACTACTACCGGGCTTCGCCGCTGCGGCCGCCGACCGAAGCGGACCGCGCCGCGCTGAAGATCGAGTTCCAGCCGGAGCAGGTGACGGTGCGCGTGCCCACGCTGGTGCTGTGGGGCGAGAACGACGTGGCGCTGCCGGTTGGCCTGCTCGATGGGCTGGAGGCCTATGTGCCGCAGATGACCTTGCGCCGTGTGCCGGGCGCCAGTCACTGGATCGTGCATGAGGAACCGGAACTGGTGAGCGCGGCGCTGCGCGAGCATTTCTCCGCCGCCGGGCCGGTGCCCGGCTAAGGTTCTCCCGACGCCACCGTCGGTCCTGGCCGCGGCCTGGGTGCCCGGCCGGCCCTCTCGCTTCCCCCTCGCCGCGCAGCCGGCAGCACGCCCGCCGTGACCCGTCAAGGCGCGCCGCTGCGGCGGCTCGCCTTTCCCTTGGCAAGGAACAACCCTGCGTTTAACGTCGGCAAGATCACCGGAGACCGCCGTGGCCTTGCCGTCCTGTCTTGTCCCCTCTTGGGGAGGTCGCCGCCGCCTGTGCGCCTCGGGCGCCGGCACGGGGAGCGCAGGGCGTCTGTCCGCACGGGCGGTGGGGGCGGATGCGTGGGCGCGAGTTCCAGCGCGCGCGCCGCCACGCGGGCCATCCGTCTCCCGCCGGGTCCAACGGCTGGCGCTACTGGTGCTGCCGCTGCTCGCGCTGCTGCTCGACGATCCAGCCGGGCCGGCGCTGGCGCAGCAAGCTTCACCCCCGCCGTCGGCACCGTCAGCGCCGGGCCCCGACACACCGCCTGGCACTGTCTTGCGTTATGGCCTGCTGGCAGACTTCGGCCCCTTCCAGATGTGGCCGTCCGGGGGGCCGCCCGGGGGCGCCGACCTCGAGTTGCTGCAACGCATGGCCCCCAAGCTCGACGCGGTCATCCTCCCGGTGCGTTACGAGAGTTACCCGGCCCTGGAAGCCGATCTGCGCCAGGGCAAGATCGATCTGGCCAGTTCGGTGGCGCGCACCCCCGAGCGCGAGCGCGGCTTGGCGTTTTCGATGGGCTATGCCGTGATCAACCAGGCCCTGGTCACCCGCGCCGCGGACACCTCCGCACCGACGACGCCGGACCTCGGCGGCCGGCGCATCGCGGTGGTCACCGGTTATGTGTCGGCGGTCAGGGCACGCGAGTTGTTCCCGGCGGCCACGCGGGTGGAGGTGGGCTCGCTGGAACAAGGCCTGCGGAGCGTGCTCGAGGGTCGAGCCGACATGCTGCTCGAAGCCGAGCCGGCCATCGTCGCGTTGATCGAGCGCGAGCGCCTGACGGGGTTGCGTCTCGCCCGCACGCTGACATTGCCGTCCGGCGAGTTGCATTTTGTCGTGCCGTCGAATCGGGCAGCGCTCGCGCAGCGCATCTCGGCGGCGCTCGACACCCTGGGCGAGGCCCGTCGACTCGAGATCATCCAGCGCTGGAGCCCGCGGCCGGTGGCGGTCAAACGCAGCAGTCAACTGGTGTTCACGGCGCACGAGCTGCACCACCTGCGGGAGATGAGGCCGCTGGTCGCCGGTGTGGTGGTGCACCACCCACCCTTCACTTTTCTAGATGCCTCAGGTGAGCCGGCGGGTCTGTCGGTCGACGTGCTGCGCGTCGTGCTCGCACGGCTCGGGCTGCGCGTCGGGCGCTGGCGGGCGGCGGGGGCTCCCGAGATCGCCCAGGCGATGGCGAACGGTGAGATCGACGTCGGCGTCGGCTTGATCGAAACCGGAAAACTCGGCAGCCAGCTGCGCTTCGTCGGGCCCTTCATGGAATACCCGATGGTGCTGATCGGCCGTCCCGGTACCACTCTGTGGGACCTGGAGCAGATGAACGGGCGTCGGCTGGCCCTGCCGGCGCAGCACTTCTCGCGGCCGCTGATCGACGCCCGGTACCCCGGCATCAAGCAGGTGGCCTGTGACGACGTCGACCGCTGCCTCGGACGGGTGCGGCGTGGCGAGGCCGACGCGGCGCTGGCGGGGCTGTTGGAGGTGACGACACAGTGGGGCGAGCGCCTCTACGGCGACATGCAACTGACCGGGGCCGTCGGCGAGGTGCGCCACGAACACGCGCTGGCCGTGGCGCGGACCGACGCGGCTCTGCCGCCTTTGCTCAGGCGGGCGCTCGACGCGGTGATGCAGGACGAACTGGTGGAGCTGAAGCGCCATTGGATTGCGCCACCCTCGCCGCAGCGGGCGGTGCGTGTCGCGCTGCTGCGAACCTTGCCGTGGGCGGTCGGCTTGCTGCTGGTCCTGCTCGGCGCCTGGTGGTGGCACATCGGCCGGCTGCGCGATGAAGTGCGGCGCACGCGCCTGGCGCAGCAAGAGGCCGAGCGCCACAGCGTTGCCGTCGAGCGCTTCGTCACCTTTCTCGCGCACGAGGTGCGCAATTCGCTGCACTCGGTCATCGCCGGTACCGAGTTGCTGCGCAGCGCGCAGCAGGCGACGCCGAACATCATCGCGCCGCTCGCCGCGTCGGCCCGGGCGACGCTGGGGCTGCTGAACAACCTGCTCGATCGCGACCGGCTGGAGGAAGGGCGGCTCAAGCTGAGCGTCGAGTCGGCCCGGCTGACGCCGGCGCTGAGCAGCGTCGTCGAGGAGATGCGGCCGGCGGCACAGGCCAAGGGCTTGTCGCTGCGGCTGGTGCCGGCCGAGCATGACCCCCTGCTGTGCATCGATGCGATGCGGCTGCAGCAGATCGTGCGCAACCTCCTCAGCAACGCGATCAAGTACTCGCACGCCGGTGAAGTGTGCGTCCGGGTGCGCTGCGAGCCGGTGGAGGGCCGCCAGCCGGCGCATGACACCGTCGAGATCGCCGTGTCCGACCAGGGGCCCGGGCTGACGGCGCAGGAGCAGGCGCAGTTGTTTCAGCGTTATTTCGTCGGCGCACAAGGCCGCGCTGCATCCGAGAGCGCCTCGGGTCTGGGGCTGGCGTTGTGCCGTGACCTCGCCGTGCTGATGCACGGCCAGTTGACCCTGCACAGCCAACCCGGGGTGGGGACGACGGTGGTGCTGAGTTTGCAGGCGCGCCGTGTCGACGGCGAGCCGCTCCCGGCTGACCCGCCGGCCCGGGAGCGCGCCCGGCCGCGGGTGCTGCTGGTGGAGGATGCCGAGGTCTACGCGATGTTGCTCGAGCAGGCGCTCGAGCAACAGGGCTTCGAGGTGCACACGGCGACGACGGTCGCGCAGGCCATCGAAGCCCTGCAGGCCGACGGGCCGCCGATCGAGGCGGTGCTGAGCGACGTGAACCTGCCCGATGGGGACGTGTTTCCGATCCTCGACGTGCTGCGCCAGCGCCCGGGCGGCATGCCGGGCACGGTCGCGGTGATGTCAGCCGAACGCGACGAAGCCTTGGTGTCGCGATTGCAGGAGGCCGGCGTGAAGATCTCTCTGCAGAAGGCCGGCGACGTGCGGCTGTTGGTCGGCCGATTGCTGCAGCATGCCGCCTGGTCGCGCGGCGGATAGTTTCGGGCCCTATCCCACCCATACGTGATCATGAGACAGACCCTGCGCGAGCGAAAAGAAAAAAAGGGCCGCTGTGCAGCGGCCCTTTTCGATCGGCTGTCAGCAGATCAGGACAAAGACATTACATGTCCATGCCCATGCCGCCCATGCCGCCAGGCATGCCGCCGCCGGCGGGCGCGTCTTCCTTCGGCGCTTCGGCGACCATGCACTCGGTCGTCAGCATCAGCGAAGCGACCGAGGCGGCGTTTTGCAGTGCCGTGCGGGTCACCTTGGTCGGGTCCAGGATGCCCATCTCGATCATGTCGCCGTACTGGCCGTTGGCGGCGTTGAAGCCGTAGTTGCCCTTGCCGCTCAGCACGGCGTTGACGACCACGCTCGGCTCGTCGCCGGCGTTGGCGACGATCTCGCGCAGCGGGGCTTCGATGGCCTTCAGGATCAGCTTGATGCCGGCGTCTTGGTCGGGGTTGTCACCCTTGATCTCGCCAGCAGCCTGACGGGCGCGCAGCAGCGCGACACCGCCACCGGCCACGATGCCTTCTTCGACGGCGGCACGGGTGGCGTGCAGTGCGTCTTCGACACGGGCCTTCTTCTCCTTCATCTCGACCTCGGTGGCAGCGCCGACCTTGATCACGGCCACACCGCCGGCCAGCTTGGCCACGCGCTCTTGCAGCTTCTCGCGGTCGTAGTCGGAGGTGGCTTCCTCGATCTGGACGCGGATCTGCTTGACGCGCGCTTCGATGTCAGCGGCAGCACCAGCACCGTCGATCAGGGTGGTGTTTTCCTTGCCCACTTCGACACGCTTGGCCTGGCCCAGGTCAGCCAGCGACACCTTCTCGAGCGTCAGGCCGACTTCTTCCGAAATCACCTTGCCGCCGGTCAGGATGGCGATGTCTTCCAGCATGGCCTTGCGACGGTCGCCGAAGCCCGGAGCCTTGACGGCCACGACCTTCAGGATGCCGCGGATGGTGTTGACCACCAGGGTCGCCAGCGCTTCGCCTTCGACTTCTTCAGCGATGATCAGCAGCGGGCGGCCGGCCTTGGCCACTTGCTCCAGCGTGGGCAGCAGGTCGCGGATGTTGCTGATCTTCTTGTCGTAGAGCAGCACGAAGGGGTTGTCGAGCAGCGCGGCTTGCTTCTCGGGGTTGTTGATGAAGTAGGGGCTCAGGTAGCCGCGGTCGAACTGCATGCCTTCGACGACGTCCAGCTCGTTCTCGAGCGACTTGCCGTCTTCGACCGTGATCACGCCTTCCTTGCCGACCTTGTCCATCGCGTCGGCGATGATCTTGCCGATCGACTCGTCGCTGTTGGCGGAGATCGAACCGACTTGCGCGATTTCCTTGCTGGTGGTGGTCGGCTTGGAAGCCTTCTTCAGCTGCTCGACCAGGATCGTCACAGCACGGTCGATACCGCGCTTCAGATCCATCGGGTTCATGCCGGCGGCCACATACTTCATGCCTTCGCGCACGATGGCCTGGGCCAGCACGGTGGCGGTGGTGGTGCCGTCACCGGCGTTGTCGCTGGTCTTGGAAGCAACTTCCTTGACCATCTGGGCGCCCATGTTCTGGAGCTTGTCCTTCAGCTCGATTTCCTTGGCGACCGACACACCGTCCTTGGTGACGGTGGGGGCGCCGAAGGAGCGCTCGAGCACGACATTGCGGCCCTTGGGGCCCAGGGTCACTTTGACTGCGTTGGCCAGGATGTTGACACCCTCGACCATGCGGGCACGGGCGTCGCCGCCGAAGATGACGTCTTTAGCTGCCATGTTTGATTTCTCCGTATGCTTGAAACTTGTGGGTGAGGTCGTTGCGGTCGGAGAATTACTTCTCGATGACGGCGAACAGGTCCTCTTCGCGCATCACCAGCAGCTCGTCGCCGTCGACCTTGACGGTCTGGCCGCTGTACTTGCCGAACAGCACGCGGTCGCCCACCTTGACGTTCAGGGCCACGAAGTCGCCCTTGTCGTTGCGCTTGCCCGGGCCCACCGCGAGAACTTCACCCTGGTCGGGCTTCTCGGCGGCGTTGTCGGGGATCACGATGCCCGAAGCGGTCTTGGTTTCGTTTTCGAGGCGCTTGACGATCACGCGATCGTGCAACGGACGAAGTTTCATTGCATCTCCTTGGTTGAGAAGGCACTTCCTGAAAAGGAATGAGCGCAAGTGAGCGCTCATCTGCATCACTAGCACTCGCTTGGAAGGAGTGCTAACAGGACGAATTATAGGGATGGCCGACGTGGTTTCAAGAGACTACGAACAGCGGGGAATTACGGGCTTGGCGAACCAGAGGGGCCGCGGTCCCGGCGGGCGGCTGCGCGCTGCGAGCAACGGGCGGCTCCAACCGGCAGCCCGACAGTGGTCAACGCGGCGACAGCGGTGTGCGAACGCCGCAATCCGTTACGTCGTCGGGGGGGCGGACGCGGAAAGCCAGCCCACGTTCAGCGCGTCGGTGTCGGGCCGGCGCCGCCGGGCCGGGGCGAACGCCTCAGCGGGGTGCGGCTGAGGTGACGCGCCAGACGATGTTGCCGACGTCGTCCGCCACCAGCAAGGCGCCGTGCTGGTCGAGCGCCACGCCGACGGGGCGGCCCTGGGCCTCGCCCTGGTCATTGACGAAGCCGGTCAGCACCTCGAGCGGCCGGCCGCTCGGTTGGCCGTCTCGAAAGGGCACGAACACGACCTTGTAGCCGCTCAGCGGCTTGCGGTTCCAGGAGCCGTGCTGGCCGACGAACATGCCGCTGGCGTAGAGGGGCGGCAGGCTGGTGCCGCCCGACCATGCCAGCCCGAGTGACGCGGTGTGCGGTCCGAGCGCGTAGTCGGGGACGATGGCCTTGGCCACCAGGTCGGGGCGCGGTGGCGAGACACGGGTGTCCACATGCTGGCCGAAATAGCTGTAGGGCCAGCCGTAGAAGCCGCCGTCGCGCACCGAGGTCATGTAGTCGGGCACCAGGTCGCTGCCGATTTCGTCGCGTTCGTTGACGGCGGTCCACAAGGCGCCGGTGGCGGGTTGCCAGGCCAGGCCGTTGGGGTTGCGCAGGCCCGAGGCGAAGATGCGGTGCGTCCGGCTCTGGAGGTCGACTTCCCAGATCGCGGCCCGGCCTTCTTCGTGTTCCATGCCCCTCTCGCCGACGTTGCTGTTCGAACCGGTGGTGACGTAGAGCTTGCGGCCGTCAGGGCTCGCGATGATGTTCTTGGTCCAGTGGTGGTTGATCGGCCCGCCCGGCAGGTCGACTACCTTCTCGCCCGGCGTGGTCAGCCGGGTTTGCCCCGGTGTATAGGGAAAGCGGAGCACCGCGTCGGTGTTGGCGACGTACAGGTGCGCGCCGACCAGTGCCATCCCGAACGGCGAGTTGAGCCCTTCGAGCAGGATCGAACGCTGCTCGGCGATGCCGTCTGCGTCGGTGTCGCGCAGCAAGGTAATGCGGTTGGCACTCGGCACCCCTGCGCCCGCCTTCTGCATCACCTTCTTCATCACCCAGGCGTGGATGCCTCCGCCTTCCGGCTTGGGCGGCGCATTGCTCTCGGCCACCAGCACGTCGCCGTTGGGCAGCACATGCAGCCAGCGCGGATGGTCGAGGTCGCGTGCGAAGGCCACCACGGCCAGGCCCGCGGTCGGGCTCGGCTTGCCGCCCTCCGGCCAGCCTTTTGCCGGTGCGATGTGCACGGTGGGGATCAAGGTGCGGTTGGGCTCGGGCAGTTGGGGCGCCGGCCCCGTGCCCGCAGCGACCGTCAGGTTCGCGGTGTCACCGCAGCCCAGCAGCGCCAGGCCGCAGGCCAGGACGGCCGTCCGTCGCAGCGGGCGGGAGGGAGAGGGCAGGTGGGGGTGCATCGGTTCTCCTTCGGTGGCATGAGCCGCGTCGAGCGCGACGTGCTCGATCAGTCCGGAATTTCGTCGATCGAGCGGGGCTCCACGCGTTCGCGGACGTTCATCTCATGACGGAAGCGCGACGACATCTCGTAAGCCTTGATGCGCACCCGCATGATGGAGCCGAGGGGGCGATGTGCCTCGATGCCGTGCCACGGGTTGAAAGACAACACATCGTCGGCATAGACGCGCCGGGCCGGGCTGTAGGCCGGCTGCGCCGGGAACACCAGCTTGCCGACCGGCAGGTAGGGCGAGTCCGATTCGGGCCACACCACCGAGGCGTCTTCGATCGGCATGCGCTGTACGTCGGTGCACAGCTGCACACGCAGTTCGTACTCCGCGCCTTGCGCCGCGAAGAAGTCGACCACCAGGTCGCGCAGCAACGAGTCGCCGTCGCCGTTGACATGCTGGCCGGCAAGTCGCTTCACGTTTTCGGACAAGGGCGCCGCGCTTACCTTGGCCACGTAGTCGCCGTAGCGCAACGCCGCCATGCTGTAGTAGGTGTCGCCGAGCGGGTGGAGGTCGGGGCTGCCCACCGCCTCCAGCGTCGGATGGTCGACGTGCAGCAGGTCAGCCACCTTGCCGGCGCCGCGCGCGAGTGCCGCCACGGCACGGCGCACCAGTTCCGGGTTGTCTGCGTGCTTTTCCATCGTCTGCTGCACTTCCCAGTAGGCGTGGACGTGGCCGAAGGGGATCACGGGATGATTGACGAGCAGAAAGTCCTGCGTGCGTGCCTCGCCGCGCCCGGGCAGCAGCCGAGGGCCGTCGACACCGATCAGCTTGAGGGCCATGCCGCGCGGCGAGGGCACACGGTCGCTGAGGATGTCGCCCGGAGCGCTCGACAGTCGCGCCACCACCGGGTAACGCCGCGCTGCGGCAAACACACCTTGACGCAGCGGCTCGGGCAGCCCGTCGTAGACGATCAGCTCGCCCTTGAGCACGCCGTGGCTCTTGGCATGCGCGTCGCGGGTGGCGTGGCGGTGACGGTCGAACACCTTGCGGTTCACCCGGCCCATCGAGGCGACGATCTTGTCGATCAGCTCTTCTTCGTCGGCCTGCCGGGTTTCGATCTGGTCGCTGTAGCGGACGTACTGCAGTGGTTGCTGCGCTTGCGGCATTGGAACACTCCCTTGAATTTAGAGGTATGAAGGGCGGTGCCGGGCGGTTGGATCGCCGCGGCGTGCCATGAGGGGCTGCGAGGCAAGGCGCGTGCCGAGGCCGCAGTGCGGACGTCGGCGTGGTGAGGGCGGAAGACGATGGCGGCGGCGTGGGCCGCGCCTCAATGGCTCGCCTGCCGCGGAGGAGCAGGCGGTGGCATGTGCCACACGAAGAGAGAGCAGAAAGGCCGGCGCCCTTCAGGCAAAGCGCCGGCCCGGGCGCCGTCAGGCGCCGTAGATGAAGTCGGCCGCGGTCACGGTACCGGCCGCGACGACGGTGACCGTGCCCAGCAGCGCCGCATCACCGCCCGCCGCGGTGGTCGGGTTGTACCAAATCTCGCCGTCGGTGGTGTCGACGTAGATGCCGCTGATGTTGCCTGCCGCATTGCCCGTAAAGTTGGCGCCCTTGAAGAAGGACCCGGTGGCCAGCGCATTGCCGGGCACGTTGCCACCGACGAAGGTGAGGCCCAGCACCCCCGGGCTGATGGCACCCGGCAGGCCGTTGTCGAGCTGGTTGATCAGCACGATGCTGTCGGCCGTGACGAAGTCGACGATGGCGTCGGCGTCGGCAGCGCCACGGAATCCGAACACGAAGGTGTCGGCCCCGCCCCCCCCGGTGAGGGTGTCGTTGCCGTTGCCGCCGCGCAGGTCGTCGTTGCCGCCGCCGCCGTCGAGCGTGTCGGTACCGACATTGCCGAACAGGGTGTCGGTGCCGTTGTCGCCGTTGAGCGTGTCGTTGCCGGCATTGCCGGCCAGCACGTCTGCTCCGTTGCCGCCGTTCAGGTTGTCGGCGCCATTGCCGCCGTTGAGCGCGTCGACGCCGTTGCCGCCGTTGAGCGTGTCGTTGCCGTCGCCGCCGTTGAGGGTGTCGGCCCCGTTGTCGCCGTTGAGCGTGTCGCCGCCGGCGCCGCCGTTGACGATGTCGGTGCCGTTGCCAGCGTTGATCGAGTCGGCGCCGGCGTTGCCGTTCAGCGTGTCGGCCCCGTTGCCGCCGTTGATGATGTCATCGCCGTCGCCGCCGTTGATCGTGTCGGCCCCGTTCTCGCCGGACAGCGTGTCGTTGCCGCCCAGGCCGTTCAACAGGTTGTCGGCCGAGTTGCCGGTGATGATGTTGGCGAGCGCGTTGCCGGCGCCGTTCAACGCCGTGACCGGGGCGGTGTTGTCGAGCGTCAGGTTCTCGATGTTGTCGGTCAGCGTGATCGCCACCAGGCGCGAGATGACGGTGTCGGTGCCTTCGTCGGCGAATTCGATGGCACGGTCGCCGGCCGAGTTGAGCAGATAGGTGTCATCGCCTTCCAGGCCGATCAAGCGGTCTTCACCGGCGGACCAGTTGGCATTGAGGATCGAGGTGGGGTCGGCGGAGGTGTCGGTGATGACATCGTTGCCGGGGGTGCCGTTCAGGATTGCCATGAGAGAACTCCTTGTGTTGGGGTCGAGGTGCTGCTGCCAGTGCGGCCCTCGCACTGGCGCCGCATGCGGCGTGAGGGCGACGGGCGAGCGACATCTGCCGGCAGCACCCGCGGGGGCTGCCGGTCGGAGACGTCACCGACTGGCGGATTCGAAAAACATATGTGGGCCGCGTCGAGGCGGCGCTGAGGTGCGTCGTTCCGCCCGGCAGTTGGCCCGGCCTGCCGGGACATCGGTCTCTTGGTTATGAACTGCAAGGGGGACAGCAGGCCGCGTCCGCAGGGTGCGCGCTGGGAGAGGCGCGGCCCTGCAAGTCGGGCCAGTTCACACTAGGCGATGATGTGGAGGCAGCAAGAACAAAATGTGAACATAGACCCTGGTAGAAGATGAGGCTTCATCCTCTACCAGGACACTAGGTCTCGCCGTCAGGCGCAAGCCGAAGACCACAGGTCGAGTTGGGCGTCGAGCAAGGTGACCCGGCGGGCCGGCAATCTGTTCAGTTGCGCCAGCAACAGCTGGCAGGTCTCGGCGTCGAAGCGGGCGGGTCGGTGCAGCAGCGCGGCGATGTCATCGCCGTCGCGGGCGGTCCCCAGATAGGACCAACGGTCCAGCAGGTGGAGAGCATCCGCCTCCCGCACGCCGATGGCGCCGGGGTAGGGCCACGCTGGCACGGCCGCTTGCGGCAGTGGCTGCGCCGGCGCGGCAGGGGCGTTGTGTCGTGGCTGCAGCACCTGACGCAACGCCAGTTCTTGCAGCGCACTGCCGAGCGGGCCCGAGGTGGCTCGCCACTCGACCCGTCGCACTTGTTGCGACAGCGGCTTGCCCTGTGCCTGCCCGCTGCGCAGGTGCGACAGCACGCGCTGCCGCAGCCGGCTTGCGCGTCCAACATACAGGGCTTCGTCGTGCTCGCCGTAGAAGAGGTAGACGCCCGGCCCCTCGGGCAGGTCGTGGAGCCCGGGCAACTCGAGCTGGGCGGGGCGCGCGGCGCCCCCCAGCTGACGCCGCAGGGCGCCGGTGAACACGTCGGCCGAGAGCTCCCGGCTCGCTGCCTGCCAGAACTGCCAGATCAACTGCGCGTCGCCCAGGGCCCGGTGCCGGTGGGTGACCTGCAGGCGGTGCCGTGCCACGAGGGCATCGAGGTTGTGGCGCTCCTGCTCGGGATACAGCCGGCGCGACAACTTGACCGTGCACAGCACCTGCGGCGCGAAGGCGACGCCGATCGCCTGCAGATGATGCCGCAGAAAGCCATGGTCGAAGCCGGCGTTGTGCGCGATGAACAGCCGTCCCTCGAGCCGGCGGACGATCTCGGGTGCCAGGCTTTCGAAGCGGGGTGCGTCGGCCACCATCGCGTCGGTGATGCCGGTCAGCGACTGGATGAAGGGCGGGATCGGGCGGCCCGGGCACACCAGGCTGCTCCACTCGCGCACGCCGGCAGCATCCACCTCGATGATGGCGACCTCGGTGATCGTGTCGCTGCCGGCGCTGCCGCCGGTCGTCTCGAGGTCGACGAAGGCCAGGCGCGGGTGGACCGACAGGCAGCGTTGCAGTTCGGACGGGCTCATGGCATGGGTGCGCTGGCGGCGTGCGGGTTTTTCAAGGCACCTCGTGGCCGGTGCTGGCCGACCAGATCTCGTGCCAGGTCGGCGCGTCGAGCGGCACCGACAAGGCCGCCACCGCCTCTTGCACCGCCTCGATGCGACGCGAGCCGACGATGGGCAGCGGCAGGGCGGGGTGGCGCAGCAGCCAGGCATAGGCGACGCTGGCCGGGCTGCAGCCGTAACGCGCCGCAATGCGCTCCAGGCAGGCACGCACGCGGCGGCTGCGTTCGTCGTCGCCGGTGAACAGGCGACCGCCGGCCAGCGGTGACCAGATCATCGGCTTGAGGCGCAGTTGCTGGGCCTGGTCGAGCGTGCCATCGTGCAGGGCCTGCAACTGCAGCGGCGAACACTCGACCTGGTTGGTCGACAGCGCGGTGCGGCTGGCCAGCAGCGAGAACTGCGCCGGGGTGAAGTTGGACACGCCGAAGTGCAGGACCTTGCCGGCCTGGCGCAGGTGGTCGAAGGCACGCGCCACCTCGTCGGCGTCCATCAGCGGGTCGGGCCGGTGGAGCAGCAGCAGGTCGAGGTGATCGGTCCGCAAGGCCCGCAGCGAGTGTTCGGCCGACGCGACGATATGGTCGTAGGAGGTGTCGTAGGCCTTGAGCCGGTGCTCGGGGCGCGCCGCCGACACCAGCTGGATGCCGCACTTGCTGACGAGCTGCAAACGTGCGCGCAGCGACGGTGCCAGCGCGAGGGCCTCGCCGAACAAGGCCTCGACCGTGTAGCCGCCGTAGATGTCGGCGTGGTCGAAGCTGCTGACGCCCACCTCCAGGTTCTGCTCGATCCAGCGCTGGCGCTGCTGCGGCGTCCAGCCCCAGGCGTCCATGCGCCAGGCGCCGGCGACGATGCGCGACAACTGCAAACCGTTGGGGCACAACGAGACCCGGGGCACGGGCGGGCGGGTGTCTGTCATGCGTTGAACAGGAAGTTGTGGCGGTGAGCCGCTTGCGGCGTGGGCTTGCACAGCCGGTCATCCATGGGTCGTCATCTCCGTCTAGGTTTGGCTCGATGCCGGGCGGCATCTTATCGCCATGCCTGCCGGCGCACACGAGCGTTCCAGGCATGGCCTGATGGCGCGGTGCCGAACCGCTTGCCCGGAGCGTCAGATCGAGTCCGACCGGGGCCGCAGGGCCGCCGCAGCCGGGTCCTGCCCTGAGGTCCCGGTCTTGACGAGGTGGATGTCCGTGTCGCCGCGTTGTGCAGCTTGCTGGGCGATCGGCCGGTGGTAGGCGGGCGCGGAGGCTCCTTCGACACTGACGGCGTTGCCGCGTCGGTCATGGTATTGCGGCGACAGCGCGGTCGTGCTGGGCACTGTCTGCAGGGACGGCAGCTCGGTCGCGCCGCGCGCCCGCAGATCTCGCAGCGCCTGTCCGGCGGTCGGACCGTGCTCGGCTGGCACCAGGACCTGCTGCATCTCCCCCGGCCTGATCGGTGCGCGCTGTTGCTCGTGCGCCGCGGCAGACGCCGAGGGGCCCGAGGCATCGGCGGTGACGACGAAGGAGCTGTGCATGCGTCGCGACGCTTCGGTTTGGCCTGCAGGTGTCAACACCTGCTCGTTACCCAGCGTCCGGAGTGCCATGGCCCGGAAGTCGGCCGGGAGCTGCTGCAGGTCGGCACGTTGCTCATTACTCAGGCGTGCGAGGGTCTCCTGCTCGGTCGGCGCGCGAGCCGGCAGCGCGGTGTCACGTTCGAGCGCGACCGTCAGCGCACCGTGATGCCGGTTCGTCACGGCGTTCTGCGCCACTTGCGCCTGCGCGTCGGCCGGTTGTCGGCCCGGCATGCGGGTCACTTCGACCTGGTCGGTGTCGCGCGCGTTGCCGTCGTGCGAGGCGTTGAAGTCGACGCCGCGCTGCCGCATTTCGGGCTGCGAGAGCACGCCGTGCGTCATCACACTGCGAAAGGTCCCGTAGAACGCGGCGTCGCCATGGAGGCTCGGCGCCGAGTTCGTGGGTGCGAGGTTCGCCGGTCGGCTGCGCAGTCCGCTCAATGTTCCGTCGCCACCCAGCTGGCCTTGTGTGTCCGGGGCGGATGACGCCGAAGCATGGCTGGACGACAACGAACGCTGGGCGGGGGTGTTGGCCTGGACGGGCGCGT
The DNA here is from genome assembly GCF_001017435.1 of Caldimonas brevitalea. NCBI lineage: Bacteria > Pseudomonadati > Pseudomonadota > Betaproteobacteria > Burkholderiales > Sphaerotilaceae > Caldimonas > Caldimonas brevitalea. The sequence continues at coordinate 5,330,208 of NZ_CP011371.1, read as the reverse complement.
GCCCAGGACCTTTGATGGGGGACACCATATGCGATCGCTCTCGAGGGTTGAAACCTTGCCGATCACGATAAGCGACCGAGAAGGTCGAGCACGAGGGAGCAGCGAAGCCGGTGTACGTCCGCCGAAGTTCGGCCCTCCCCTGCCCGACGCCGAGCCCTTGTTCTCGAATCATCTTCACGACTTGCAGCTTGAATGCCGCGTCGAAGGTTCGTCTGGTCTTCTTGCTCGTCTCTACTGGGTTCTCTTCGGGGTGAATCCCTTGTCGAGGTGTCGATCAAGCTTGGACCACGACAGGCGGGTCGCTTACCCCAGATGCCGAAGCGCACCGCTTCAAGCCATTCGCGCCGGCGTCTTTCTGGACATCTTGTGGGCCACGGGCCGCTCGATACCCCGTCCCCGGTGCAGCGCGGCGTTGGTGCGCTTGCGCACACTCGCTGCCTATACTTCAGCAGTCGACCTCCGCAAAGGCCGCCGCTTCGGCGGTCTTCGGATCTTGGCTGTGCTGGAGCTGTCATGGCAACGCGTCCGGATCCCAGGAAGAATCTCCTTTTGGCAGCATTACCCGCCGAGGAGTGGGCGCGCTGGATATCAGCGCTCGAACCGGTAGAGATGCCGCTCGGCGAGGTGCTGTACGAGTCGGGCATGGCCATGACCCATGTGTACTTCCCCACCACTTCTATCGTGTCGCTGCTGTACGTGATGGAAGACGGCGCCTCGGCGGAGATCGCCGTGGTCGGCAACGAAGGCATCGTCGGAATATCGCTGTTCATGGGCGGCGAGACCACGCCCAGCCGCGCGGTCGTGCAAAGCGTGGGCGAAGGCTTTCGCATGCGCGGGCATTTGCTCAAGGACGAGTTCAACCGCTCCGGTCCGGTGCTGCATTTGCTGCTGCGCTACACGCAGGCGCTGATCACGCAGATGGCGCAGACAGCGGTGTGCAACCGCCATCACTCGCTGGATCAGCAGCTGTGCCGCTGGCTGCTGCTCAGCCTGGATCGGCTGCAGTCGAGCGAGCTGGTCATGACGCAAGAGTTGATCGCCAACATGCTCGGCGTGCGGCGCGAAGGTGTGACCGAGGCAGCAGCCAACCTGCAGCGCGCTGGACTTATCACGTACCGGCGCGGCCACATCACGGTGGTGGACCGCAAGGGGCTCGAGCAACGGACCTGCGAGTGCTATTCGGTGGTCAGGAAGGAATACGAGCGCTTGCTTCCGCTTGGGACGGCGCAATAGAGGCGGCGCTCGACGCTGCGAGCGCCCCCCGACCGACTGTCGCAGCGCCGAATTCAGTTGCAGGGTCAGCACGGGCCGCCTCTTGGCCGGCACCGACCTCACTCGCGGTCCCGGCTTCGGGCCCGAAGGGTGCTCTCGGCATAATCGATTGCTTGCTCAAGCAAGAGGAAACGCTGGCGTTCGTACAGATACGTCCCCTCCCGAAAGTCAACATTCATGTCCTGCATCAAGTCCATCTGAAGTGCTGTCGGCGCCCGGGCTTCGGGAGGGTTGGCCCAGGGTGTGCTCCACCGTTGCAATTCCCCCGACACGATCGCTGGCCGGCGCGATCGTCAGGCTGCGCCTCACCTCCGCGGGCCGCCGCGGTCCCACCGAACCGCCCTCAGATGTGAACCTGTCCTCCGCTTCGCACTGCGACGGCGCCAAGGGACGCTGCCTGGTTCTGATTTCATTCATGACGTTGCTCCATTCCAGCCATTCACACCGCTGGATTCAAGCAGTTTGACAAAGCGGACCGAGTGCGTCGGTGCGCTGAAGCACATCTCCGGGTTCATCGGCGTGACCGCCGTGTGTGTCCCGTCAACACGTCTTCCCGCGCTACGGCCGCTGCAGGATCGCCTCGGCATAGCGCTGGTCGGCGAGTGGAACAACCTTCCCGCGCCGTTGCAGTGAGCGGCCCATGAGCGCGCGGCCAGCGGCACTTCGTCGCTGAGTTGCCTGGGATGAGGCGGGAGATGGCGATCCTTCACCGGATCGTCGCGTCGTAGGCGCGTCGATCCGCTGCGTAACAGCTGCACGCAGCCGCCTCCAAGCCGGCGCGATCGAGCACGATGATGTCTCCACGGCGGTAGCGGATGAGGTCCTGCCGCTGCAGATCGCTGGCCGCACCGGTGATGCCGACGCGGCGCACGCCCAGCATGTGGGCCAGGAACTCATGGGTCAAGTGGAAGCTGTCGGAATGCGCGCGATCCTGAGTCATTAGCAGCCAGCGGGCGAGCCGCGGCTCGACGTTGTGAAACCGCGTGCAAGCGGCCGAGATCGCAAGCTGCGCCATCAGCACGTAGACGTAGCGGTTCAGCGTCAGCTGGAGCGCCTTGCTGCCGGCAAGCTCGCGGCGAAACCGTCTCGCCGCAATGCGCCGTACCATGCCTGCACCCTGTACCACCGCATGCAGCGGGATGGCGCTCACCCCGAGGGCGAGCTGCGCCCCCAGCATGCCTTCGCGGCCCACCATGCCGACCTCGAGCCCGGGCTCGCCCCGGATCGCCGATACCAGCGAAATGAAGCAATCGCAGGGAAAGTACACGTGGCGAGTAGGCTCGCCCGGTTCGCACAATACCTCGCCCAGATCCAACTGCACCGTTTCGCAGGCGGCGAGCAGCGACACGCGGTCGCGGCGCGGCAGCAGGGCGAGCAGGTGATTTTCGGCAAGGGCCATGTCGCGAGTGTGCATGCACCGCTTCGGCTTGACCGTCTGCCAACGCACAGAGCATCGTCGCGAGCACGTCGTACGAAGAGGCCGCCTGCGACAACTGGAGCCAATCACTGATCGCGCGGCGGATTCCGTGTCCTCGGAACGGGTCGATGAGCTGCACTGCGATGCCTGCGTCGACGAGCGCATTCGCATGCATAGGCATCGGTGGATTCACGCCCCCGGAGCAAGGTGCGAAGATGACCGCCGGCTCGCGCCCCTGCGATGGTCGCGCAGCGGCCCGCCCAGTTGCATCCCGACGGCAAAGAGCGAAGTCAGGGGTGTTTGATCAGGGTGCGTTGCCCCACGGTCCAGCCCAAGTGCCGAGCGAGCGCATGGTGTGTGCGTAACCGCACAGACATCTGCCGCGTCGCAATGGAAGATGCAGCATATGGACGTTACCGCCCGACATAGAGCACGCAGGCTGCCGCTCTACCCATCGCCGCACCGCGCCACGCTTCTCGCCTGGCTCGACGGCATCGTCGGTTGGGATGCTCGCGCCGTGGCCAAACGGCTCGGGTCGCCCGTTCGGCAGCGCGAAATGAGTCAGGCCGATTTTCTCGATACGCAACCGGATTGGAGAAGTCATGAATGAACAACAGAACAAGCCGAGCACGCCCGCGGTGCCCGTCGTAGATGACGATGCAGATCGCTTGGCTGCTCTCGGACTCGGGCCTGCTATCGAACGATCGACGCCGCGCAAGGAAGGGCCGGCGCTGTGGGGTGGCACGCCTGAGCACGCCCCCGGTCTTCACCGACTCGAAACAGCGATTGCTTCCGGTGCGAGAAGCGCGGTACAGAGCGTGGACAGCTATGTCCGCGTCTACCCTTGGGGGGCGCTCGCTGCGTCTGCCGTCCTCGGCCTCGCGGTGGGGCTCCTGTTCTCCCGCGGCTGATCGGCTTCAGTCATCACACCTCGTGCAGGTCGCAGCAGCAAGTGCTGCAGCAGGTATCTCACCAAACCCGCCAGGTCGAACTCCACACGCCGCAGCGCCGGGTCATCCGGCCCGCCCCACAGCCTGCGGCCCATAGAGCCGTGCCCGGTGCTGACACGCTGCCCCGGGAACCGCGTCGATCAGCGCCGGCCGATCGGCTCAGTTCCAGAACCCGAACGGCGCTCGCCGACATCCCGCGTGGATGCGGCCGGGCGCGACAAAGGCTACCGATGAGAATTGCACAAGTAGCCCCCCTTGCGGAAAGCGTGCCTCCGCAGGCCTATGGCGGCACGGAGCGAGTGGTCTCCTACCTGACGGAAGCGCTGGTAGCAGGCGGGCACGACGTGACGCTGTTCGCCAGCGGCGACTCGGTGACTTCCGCCGACCTCGTGGCGGTCCGCGATCGCAGCCTGCGCAATCATCCGCGACCCTGCGATCCCGCGGTGTGGCACACCATCATGTTGGACGAAGTGAGCCGCCGCGCCGACCAGTTCGACGTGATCCACTTTCACGTCGACTGCACGCACTACCCCATGGCCCGGCGCTGCCTGACGCCCTGCGTGACGACACTTCACGGCCGGCTCGACCTGCCCGATCTGGCGGCGCTGCACCAGCACTTCGCAGAGCATCCGGTCGTGGCCATCTCCAACGCTCAGCGGCGCTTGCTGCCGCAGGCAAACTGGTGTGCGACGGTGCACCACGGTCTGCCCCTGGCGCTCTACGACTTCAACGGCACACCGCAGGACTACTTTGCCTTCGTCGGCCGCGTGTCGCCGGAGAAGCGCCTGGACCGGGCCATCGAGATCGCCCTGGCGTGCAACACCCGCCTGCGGATCGCGGCGAAGGTCGATGCTGCAGACAGGAACTACTTCGAGACCGTCATCCGTCCGCTGCTGAATCATCCGCTTATCGCATTCGAGGGGGAGGTCGGCGACGGCGACAAGAACGCGCTCCTCGGCAACGCACGTGCGCTGCTGTTTCCCATTGACTGGCCGGAGCCGTTCGGGCTCGTGATGATCGAGGCCATGGCCTGCGGCACACCGGTGGTCGCCTATGCCCGCGGCGCCGTGCCTGAGGTCATGGACCATGGCGTCTCCGGATTCGTCGTAAGCAACCAGTCGCAGGCCATCGAGGCGGCACGGAGCATTGGGGAGATCGACCGGCAGGCTTGCCGTCGCGGTTTCGAGCGACGCTATGTTTCGTCCATCATGGCGAGCGAGTACGTCAAGGTCTACGAGTCCCTCGCCCGACGCAGAGGCACGGTAAAGCTGCGATCGGTCGGCGGCACCGATCACGTCATCCGAACTCCCGGATAAGACGCCCATCGTCGACGCAATCCCCCGTCGCTGCCCACAAGCAACGTCCAGTGCGCGCTTGGCCTTTCTTCGCCTCCAGCTGCAGCGCGCAGCGCGTGCTCGAACAAGAAGTGCAGCATTCGCCAGTCGCGTGGGGGCCACGGCCTTCGGTGTAAGAGCCGTTCGAACTGACGTCTGACCAAGCGTAGGGCGCGCCGTGAACGCCGCGGTGCTCCGCCGCCATGCGACTGCTGGTCGCACACCGCATGCGGCGGGTGCAGAGCCGGCGGTGACCGTTGCGCATCTTTTGGCGCTCGGCAGCACCTGTGGCCCCGACCGCTGTGGACATCACCTGCTCCCCGTTGCTCGAGTGGAGCGTGGCGCCTGCATCACCTTTGGTAGCGGACGGTCTGCACACTGTGGGCCGCGCGCTGCGCCGACCGGCGAACGTTCTTCACGCCCTCAGCGCTGAGGGAGGTTCTTTGCGCTACCGGTTGCCAAGACGTTCGCTCGCGCACAGACACTGGCTTGGAGCGGCGCTTACAGTGCAATTGGCAGTTCAACACGAGCACGGAAGTCAAATATGCGTAAGTCACGTCGCCACAACATCGCAATGCCGTACCGCAGCACGCTGGACAGTTTGACGTCGAAGGACGGTTTCTTCTCAGACACCCGGCGCCAAGGGCGCGAGCGTCTGGTGGCGAACCACGCCATCCACTACGACGGATTTCGCTATGAGTACCCCGGCTACCGATACGACATAGTGGCCGACGCGATTGCCGATTCGAGACGGGGCAGCCGCCGGCCCGGCAAGGACCAGGACCAGGCCACCGTCTTCGCACCGGACCCGAGGCGTGATCCTCCCGGCGACGCCGGCTGCGTGCTGATGGCATCTCTTGGCATTGGGTTCGAGGCAGGCCGCTACCTGTTCGCCGGTTCCCGCTACGACCAGCTGGTGGACGCGGTAAACCACGCACGCCGGACCGCCAGGATCGCTCCTGCGGTTCACGCGCCGGGTCGCGGCGGTTGAGGTCGGAGACGTCCGTCGGAGACGTCCGTGTCGCGCAACATCACCGGCTCTAGAGAGCCAGCGGCGGTGCGGCGCCGCACTGCATCATCGATGCATCGGCGATTCACCTCGTAGGTGGCTACGGCGTTCTCGCCGTAGCTGTCGCCCCGGAAGCAGTAGTGCAGCGTTTCCTTTGAGATCGAGGCGCCAACACAGCGTCCATCGTCCTGCAACACCCAGAAGCGCAGCGCACCGGACGCGAGGTGGAAGAATGGAGCGGGGGGCATGATGGTCATGAGAAACCGCGCGGCGATCAGTGAAAGTCGTGTGCCGGGGTGCTTCTGAAGACACGGTGCAAGACCAGGCCCGAGGAGCCGGTTTCATAGCGCTCATCTCCCATGGCCCGCACATGACGTCCATCTTCGAGGCGAAGGGACTCGAAGCCACTCGGCTCCCCGTTGTAGCGCTCCCTGCCGCCCTCGTCCATGTGGATGTACTCCACCCACGCAACGACACTGTCGGCACAGCCGTCCTCCCCTTGCGTGTCGAAGGAAGCGCCCTTGCGGAATTGACCCATGCTGTTCTCCAGACGTGCGATCGAGGCCGTGTAGTTGTCGGCCGAACGCCCACTTGCCAAAGATCCTGCTCTCGCACGCAGGGCGGCGTCTGTGCCCTACCGCACGCAACTCTGCAGTGACGTCATGGGCTTGATACGTCTGCTACCGCGTGTGCTTCCCAGCGGCTCGACCGGCTTCAGCGTCCTGATGAAACGGCCGTTCGTGTGATCGGACTCGGACAGTCCTCGGTCGTCGTTTAGGCGGTAGAGCGCGGCTTTCGGCTCGGCAACGCGGCAACGCGCATCGGTGAGCAGCTGTAGTCACCTGTGTAGGCAACATTCGTCTGCATGCTCAGGACATGTCAGGAAAGCTCTAGAAATGAAAAAGCCCTTGAGTATCAAGGGCTTGGCTGAGAGGCTGGGATCCTGCGGAGTCCACCAGAAGCCTACCGAAATCTGCAGAAATCGCGCTCCCGACTCACACGTTGAACAGGAAATGCAGCACGTCGCCGTCCTTGACGACGTATTCCTTGCCTTCCGCGCGCATCTTGCCGGCGTCTTTCGCGCCCTGCTCGCCCTTGTAGGTGATGAAGTCGTCGTAGGCGATGGTCTGCGAGCGGATGAAGCCGCGTTCGAAGTCGGTGTGGATCACGCCGGCCGCCTGCGGGGCTGTGGCGCCGATGGGCACGGTCCACGCGCGCACTTCCTTCACGCCCGCGGTGAAATACGTCTGCAGGCCGAGCAGCTTGAAGGCGGCGCGGATCAAACGGTTCAGGCCCGGCTCGTCCTGCCCCATTTCCTGCAGGAACATCAGCTTGTCTTCCTCGCCCATGTCGGCGAGTTCGGCCTCGGTCTTGGCGCAGATCGCCACCACCGGCGCGTTCTGCAGCGCGGCGTACTCGCGCAGGCGGTCGAGGAAGGGGTTGTTCTCGAAGCCGTTTTCATCGACGTTGCCGACGAACATCGCCGGCTTGGCGGTGATCAAACACAGCGGCTTGAGCACCACCGCTTCTTCCTTGCTGAAGGCGATCGAGCGCACTGGCTTGGCTTCGTTGAGTGCGATTTCGCACTTCTTCAGCACGTCGACCAGGCGCTGGGCTTCCTTGTCGCCGCCGGACTTGGCGACCTTGCTGTAGCGCTGCAGGCTTTTCTCGACGGTGGCGAGGTCGGCCAGGCACAGCTCGGTCTGGATCACCTCGATGTCGGCGATCGGGTCGACCTTGCCGGCCACGTGGATCACGTTGGGGTCGTCGAAGCAGCGCACCACGTTGACGATGGCGTCGGTCTCGCGGATGTGGGCGAGGAACTGGTTGCCCAGGCCTTCGCCCTTCGACGCGCCGGCCACCAGGCCGGCGATGTCGACGAATTCGACGATGGCCGGCACCACACGCTCGGGCTTGACGATCTCGGCCAGGGCCTGCAGACGGGAGTCGGGCAGCTCCACCACGCCGACGTTCGGCTCGATCGTGCAGAACGGGTAGTTCTCGGCGGCAATGCCGGCTTTGGTGAGGGCGTTGAACAGGGTGGACTTGCCGACGTTGGGCAGGCCCACGATGCCGCATTTGAGACTCATGGCGGGCTTTCCGGGTAGGAGAGGGAAACCGGGGATTTTACGGGGCGGGCCGCCGGCCGGGCACGGCCGGGGCATTTGGCGCACCGGCGGCAGCGCCGCCGCCGCCAGGCCGGCTGTCAGAACTTGAGGGTCGCGGTGCCGGCGGCGCCGACGCGCAAGACGTGGTCGATGCCGTCCAGGAGGATGGCGTTCATGCCAAAGGTGATCGCACCGTCGACGCGGTCGTCGGCGCGGTAGGTGGTCAGCGTGTCGATCGGCTCCTGCCCGGTTTCGCCCGTCGCCGGGTCGACATTGGGGATCGGGCAGCGCGGGCAGGGCTTGACAAGTTGCAGCCGGACCGTCCCCTCGTCGGTGGCGATCTCCAGCACGTCGAAATAGTCCTCGGCGTGCGGATCGAGCGCGCCGGCGATCACCAGGTTGGGCCGAAAGCGCGACATCTCGACCGGCGCCTGGCCGCGCGCCGCGAGCCGCTCGTTCAAGCCGTCGAGCGAGGCCTGCGAGATCACCAGCACCGGGTAGCCGTCGGAAAACTGGTTCTCGGCCTCCCGGCCGCCGGTCCACTTCAGGTTGGACAGCCGCTTCTGCTCCGGGTCGAAGCGCACCAGCCGCACCGGCTGGCCGAGGAAGTCGCTGAACCACTGCGCCGCCAGGTCGCCCATGTCGTAGGCCTTCACGTCGTCGTTCCACAGGCGCACGGTGGTGGGGGTCTCGACGGTGTCGTAGGCGATGTGCAGGGCCAGCATGCCGGGCGCCCGCAACACCATGTCGGCATGGCGCAGCTGCGGACGGATCAGCGCCATGCGCGGCAACTCGCGCTGGGTCAGAAAGCCGCCGTGGGCGTCGACCACCATCCAGGCGCGGTCGAATTCGAGGCCGGTTTCGATCAACAAGCTCTCGTCGAGCGCCACGCCCGCGCAGGACTTGATCGGGTAGACATGCAACCCCGACACCACGAAGTTCTCGTCGCTCACTTCAGCAATCCCTTCAGTTTGTCTTTCAGCTTGTCGCGTGCCGCGTCCCGTGCATTCTGCGCCGGCGCCGACGCGGCTGCTTCCGTTCCCTGCGCCGCACGCTTGCCGCCCAGCTCTTTCAGCAGCTTGTCTTCGAGCTGGTGCTTGACCGCGGCCTGGGCCGCCGCCGCCGCCACGGCCGACCACTGGATACGCCAGTCGACCGCGTCGAGCGGGCCGCTCAGCTGCACCGGCACCGTCACGCCGCGCAACGCCGTCAGCTCGTCGCCGCCCTGACCCTTGCTGGTGTTGGCCACCGAGGCGCGCGCCAGATAGTCGATGCGGCTCTTGCCAACGTCCACCGTGCCCTCGCCGTTGAGGCGCAGGAAGGGGCTCTTGGCGTCGAGGTCCTGGTTGCGGGCGACGCCGTTGGCGATCTGGAAGGTCGCGCTCAGTTCCGAGAAGTCGGTTTTTTCAGACTGGCGGGCCTGTTGGATCTTGTCTTGCCGCATCGACAGCGCCGCCTTGGCCTCGCGTAGCGAGCGCGCCAGGTTGACGCCCTTGATCGCGCCGTCGCGCAACTGCAGTGCCGCTTGCCCGGCCAGGCGCGACTTCAGTTCCTGCACGCTGCGACCGGCCGATTCGAGGTCGACCTGCACCCGCCCGCGGCCTTCGAGCACGTCCTTCTTCGCGATGTCCTGCAAGGCCGCGTGGACGTCGATGTCGTTGCCGGTGCCCTTGAACATCACGCGCTGCGCACGCGCGTCGGCAAACGCGCTGGCGTCGATGCTGCCGCCCCAGATGCGCCCGGCCAACTGGCTCACCCGCAGCATGCCGCCTTCCAGCGTGGCATTGATGCGGGCGTCGTCGAGCTGGTAGGGCCGGTAGATCAATCGAGCCGCCTTGAGCGACAGTTTGCCCTGCAGCTGCCGCAGCGGTGCGAGGTCCACCGGGGTGTCGGCTGCGGTCGCGGGGCCGCTGGTCGGTGTGGCGGGGCGGTCCTGCGCGGGGGTCGTCGGTGCGTCGGCCAGCAGGCTGTTGACGTCGAGCGTCGCGAATTCGCCGCTGACGTCGAGGTGCGGCACCGTGCCGGTGAAGGTGGCCTGGCCGCGGGTGTTGAAGGTGTTGTCGTTCAGGCCGCCTTTCAGCTCCCAGGAGGCCGCCCGTGTCGACGCGCTGAGCCGCCCGTCGAGGCGCACCGCCAAGGGCTTCAGCTGCGGGTCTTGCACCTGCGCCTGCACTTTCAGGGCGTCGAGGGCCAGGGCCGCCTTCGCCGGCTGCAGCGCCAGGTCGGCCCGCACCGTGCCGCCGAGGCGGCGCGTGCCGCTGCTGTGCAGCGTGGCTTCGAAGGCGGGCAGGCGCACCTGGTCGAAATTGCCGCTGGGCGCGGCCGAGCGGAACTCGGCCTTCCAGGGTTGCGGCCCGCCCAGCGCCAGCTGCCCTTGCAAGGCGCTGCCCTGCAGGGCCTGGCCTTCGACCTGCAGGCGGGGCCACGACAGGCTCAGCTCGATCGGCTGTTTGTCGCGCACCGCCTTGAACTGCAGGCCGAGTTGTTCGAGCGACAGGGCCTGGCGTTGCGGTTGATAACCGAAGCGCTGCACCGACAGCGTCGACGATTCCAGCTTCACCGCGCCCAACATCGCGCTGGTGGCCAGCTTCAGCCCCTCGGCGCCGAGGGCGCCTTGCGCGCCGTCGTAGGACAAGGCGCCGCTCAACCGGCTGTCGAGCTCGCGCAGGCCCAGCGCGTGGCCCTGGTAGCGCAGCTCGGTTTCGCGCAGGTGGACGGCGCTGCGTGTGCGGTCCAGCGTCAGCCGGGTCTGGCCTTGCAACCGACCTTCGACGGCCGGTTGCTGCAAGGCCAGCTGCGCGTCGAGCGTCAGCGGCGCCTCGGCGCCGTCGGCCAGCCGGCCCAGGTCGAGCGTTTGCACGACAACCTCGCCGCGCACTTGGCCCGGGACGTCGTCCACTCGCAGCCGCACCGCGCGCAACTCGGCCCCTTGCACATCGAAGCTCAGCTGGCGGCTGGCCTCGTTGTCGTCGGGTGTGGCCTTCGGGTCGTCGGGTGCCAGCAGGTCGTCGATGTTGCGCCGACCCTGCGCGTCGACCCGGTAGGCCAGCCGCACGCCTTGCGCGGTGACCCGGTCGACCACCAGCCTGCGGCGCAACAGCGGCAGCAGGTCGACGGCGAGCTTGGCTTCTTCGAGGTGGACGAACTCGTCGGCCCGCTGGTGTTCACTGAGCGTGACGTCGCGCAGCGTCACACCCAGTCGAGGAAACACACTGAGACCGACGTCACCGATGGTGAGCGTGCGTTGCCGGTGCTCGCGCATCCAGTCCACCAGCACGCCCTTGTAGCGGTTGGCGTCGAAGCTGACGATCAGATAGGTGGCGGCCGCGGCCAGCAAGGCCAGCAGCGCCGCCACGCCCAGCGCGATGCGCTTGACCCAGGGGCTCGATTTGCTTGTGTTCATCGCCACGCATTGTGCGAGAGCCGCGGCACGGGACGGGAGCGCGCCGTGGCGCGGCCCCTACAATCGCCGGCGATGAACCGCTATGACGTTTCGATACGGGGCAGTGGCATCGTCGGCAAGGCGCTTGCGCTGAGCCTGGCGAAGCTGGGCCTCCAGATTGCGTTGAGCCGCCCGAGCGTGCCGCCGGGCGAGGACGTGCGCGCCTATGCCTTGAGCGCCAAGTCGGTCGAGCTGCTGCGGGCGCTGAAGGTGTGGGACGGCTTGCCGCCGCTGGCCGCTACAGCGGTGTACGACATGCGGGTGGAAGGTGATGCAGGCTCGGTCGCCGCGCTCGAGTTCTCGGCCTGGGAGCAGGGGGTGGGTGAGCTGGCGTGGATCGTCGACGCCGCTGCGCTCGAGGCCTCGCTGGCCCAGGCAGTGCGCTTCCAGGCCCACATCACCGAAGTCGATGCCCCGGTCACGGCGGCCCTGGTGGCCGTGTGCGAGGGCAAGGCGTCGACTGAGCGCGAAGTGCGCGGCGTCGAGTGGCAGCGGCATGGCTACGGCCAGACCGCCATCGCGGCGCGCCTCGTGGCCGACCAGCCGCATCGTGGTGTCGCGCGCCAATGGTTCCGATCGCCCGACGTGCTGGCGCTGTTGCCGTTCGACCGCCCGGAGGCGGGCCACAGCTACGGCCTGGTGTGGTCGCTGCCCGAGGCGCGAGCCGAAGCGCTGATGGCGCTGGACGAGCCCGGCTTCACGCAGGCCCTGCAGGATGCTGTCGGCGCTTCGGCGGGCACGCTGCGTCTGGCTTCGGCCCGTGCAGCCTGGCCGCTCGCACTGGCACAGGCAAGCCGTTGGAGCGGCGCCGGCTGGGTGTTGCTCGGCGATGCGGCGCACGTGGTGCATCCGCTGGCGGGGCAGGGCCTCAACCTCGGCCTGGCCGACGTGGAGGTGCTGGCGCGCGTGTTGCGCGAGCGCGAAACGTGGCGGAGTGTCGGCGACGAGAAGCTGCTGCGCCGGTACGAGCGCGAGCGGGCGGCCCCGACCTGGGCGATGGGACGCGTCACGGACGGACTCTTGCAACTGTTCGCCGTCGAATCCGGCCCGGTGCGGGAACTTCGCAATCGCGGCCTGACTCTAGTCAACCAACTCGCCCCGCTGAAGCGCTGGCTCACCGGGCGCGCGCTCGATTCCTGACACGCGTCGTGCATCACGGCCGCCTGCCTCTCATTTCCCTGTTTCGGAGAACCCTGTCCATGAAGTTGCGCCGCGTCGCCACCGCCGCCTTGTTGACCCTCATTGCCAGCGCCGGCGTTGCGCAGGAGGCCGTGATTCGCAAGAACCTGGCCGAGCGCCTGCCCAATTTGCCGAAGATCGACGAGGTCTCGAAAGCGCCTGTCGACGGGCTCTACGAAGTGCGCTTCGGCACCGACATCGTCTACACCGATGCCGAAGGCAACTTTTTGATCCAGGGCGAGATCATCGACGCGCGCGTGCGCAAGAACCTGACCGAAGAGCGCATCAACAAGCTGACCGCGATCGATTTCGCGTCGCTGCCGCTGAAAGACGCCATCGTCTGGAAGAACGGCACGGGCAAGCGCAAGATCGCCGTGTTCGCCGATCCCAATTGCGGCTATTGCAAGCGTTTCGAGCAGGACCTGCAGGCCGTGAAGGACGTCACGGTCTACACCTTCCTCTATCCCATCCTGGCGGCCGATTCGGCGGCCAAGTCGGACGCCATCTGGTGTTCCAAGGACCGCACCAAGGCCTGGCTGGACTGGATGCTGCGCAGCGTGCAGCCGGCCCCCGCACCGGAGGGTTGCCAGACCCCGGTCGCGCGCAACAGCGCGCTCGGCCGCAAGCACCGCGTCACCGGTACGCCGGCGCTGGTGTTCGAGGACGGCACCCGGGTCCCGGGGGCCATGAACACCGAACAGATCGAGCAGCAACTCACGGCGGTCGCGCAGGCCAAGCGCTGAAGCGGTCAGCGCTTGGCGCAGGGCGAACGCCTGCGCGGCGGCGTGCTGCCCGAGGGCGGTCGTCGTCTTCATGAAAAACGCCGCGCTGTTGCGCGGCGTTTTGCTTCCCGGGACACCTGGGTGGTGTCGATTACTGTACCGCGGGAGCGGCCGGTTGGGCCGCGTAACGGCTGGCTTCCTGGTTCTTGGCCACCAGGTCCTGGTAGACCACCGGGTCGAACGGCTCGGCGTGCAACGCGGCGTATTCGCCGTTGGCCTGGGCGCGCTTCAGTTCGGCGACCACTTCGGCACGGGTGCGGGTGCTGGCGACTTGCGGGAAATAGCCTTCCTCGAACACCTTCAGTTCGCCGGCATCGCGGGCCCGGATCAACTCTGCGTGCACTTCGGCGCGGGTGCGCTCCGACTTGCCGTTCGGTGCGGGGTCCGGCGTGGCTTCCTGGGCGAACGCGGTGGCGGACATCAGGGTGGCGGCAGACACGAGGGCAGCGGCGACGATCTTGTTCACGGCAGTTCCTTTCGATTCTTCAGAAGTTCGGACTTGCGTTGCTTGTGGCATGAAGTGCGTATCCGATGGCTGAAGATTAGGGGTTTCCCTGGGTTCGGGAAATCACTGCCCAGGCAATGAGTCGTTGCGAAACCAGGAACAATGACAGGAGGTAACGGGCGGCGGTCGCCCCCGGCGGCGCGCGGCGCGCCCGCGCGGCAGCGGCGACAATCTCCGCTGCCGGCCGGCTGCCGGCGCGGTCTTGGCGCTTGCTGTTGAGTCGTGTGGCGGGTCCGTCGCGCTCCTGAGACGGCACGGCGTCCTGGCTGCTGCTGCGTTTTCGGCTCACCGCAGTGGCCAACCCCAGCTGTTTTTTCTGGCTGCCGCGGGCAGCCGAGCCTCACCCCGAACCGAGCGACGCCTGCATGATTTCGTATCGCATCGAACCTTTCGATCTGCACGCCCACCTGTTCCGCGTGGTGGTGCGCATCCCAGACCCGGCGCCGGAGCAGCGCGTGTCGCTGCCGGTCTGGATTCCGGGCAGCTATCTGGTGCGCGAGTTCGCCCGCCATCTGCAGCAGCTGACGGCCCGCCAGGGGCAACGCGAGCTGTCGGCCGAGCAGGTCGACAAGGCCAGCTGGGTGGTGCGCTGCGAAGGGCGGGGCGCGCTCGAGCTGAGCTATCAGGTCTACGCCTTCGACACCTCGGTGCGGGCGGCTTTTCTCGATGCGACGCGCGGCTTCTTCAACGGCACCGGAGTGTTTTTGCGCGTCGAAGGCCGCGAGCAGGAGCCGCAGCGCGTCGAGATCCGCGCGCTGCCGAAGGGCTGGCAGGTGGCGACCGCGCTCGGCGCGGTGCAAACCGACGCGCGCGGACAGGGCAGCTACGAAGCGGGCGACTATGACGAACTGGTCGACCACCCGGTCGAGCTGGGGCGGTTCTGGCGCGGTGAGTTTCGCGCCGGCGGTGTGCCGCACGAGTTCGTCGTCGCCGGCGCACTGCCGAACTTCGATGGCGAGCGACTGCTGCAGGACACGCGGCGGATTTGCGAAGCGCAGATCGCTTTCTGGCACGGACGCAAGAAGCCGCCGTACAAGCGCTATGTGTTCCTGCTCAACGCAGTCGACGACGGTTACGGCGGGCTGGAGCATCGGGCCAGCACGGCATTGATCTGTGGCCGCCGCGACCTGCCACGCGTGGGCGAGGCCGGGCAGAGCGACGGTTATGTGACGCTGCTGGGCCTGATCAGCCACGAGTATTTCCATACCTGGAACGTCAAACGCTTGCGCCCGGCGGAGTTCGCCCGCTACGACTACACCGCCGAGAACTACACCCAGCTGCTGTGGTTCTTCGAGGGTTTCACCTCGTACTACGACGATCTGTTCCTGGTGCGGGCCGGCCTGATCGACCAGGCGCGCTACCTGAAGCTGTTGGCCAAGACCGTCAGCGGTGTGCTGGCGACGCCCGGGCGGCAGGTGCAGAGCGTGGCGCAGGCCAGCTTCGATGCCTGGGTCAAGTACTACCGCCAGGACGAGAACACCGTCAACGCCACCGTCAGCTACTACACCAAGGGCTCACTCGTCGCGCTCGCGCTGGACCTGACGCTGCGCGGCGAGGGCAAGGGCAATCTCGACGAGGTGATGCGGCAGCTGTGGGCCGGCTCGTCGGGCGGGCCGATCAGCGAGGCGGATATTGCGGCGGCGCTCAAGCAGGTGGGCGGGCGCTCGTATGCGCGCGAGCTGTCGCGCTGGGTGCACGGCACGCAGGACCTGCCGCTCGTGACCTTGCTGCAGGCCGTCGGGGTCGAGTGGAAACAGCAGCCGGCGCCTTGGCCGCTGCGTCTCGGGGTGCGTTCGGCCGATGCGGCCGGCGGCGTCTCGATCAAGGCGGTGATGCGCGGCAGCGCCGCCGAACAGGCGGGTTTGGCGGCCGGCGACGAGCTGCTGGCCGTGAACGACTGGCGGCTGCGCAAACTGGACGACTTGCCCTTGTACGCCACCGAGAGCCAACCGGCCGAACTGCTCGTCTCGCGCGACCAACGGCTGCTCCGTCTGCCGCTGCAAGTGCCCGCAGCCACGGCGGTGCCGGGCCCCGGCTCGCTGGGCGTGGCACCGGCGGCCGGTCGCGAGACGGCGGCGTTGCGTGAGGCATGGTTGAGCGCGCGTTGACGCCGCGCGAGGGGCGCAGGTGGGTCGGCCCGCGACGGCGCGCGGCCTTGCTGCTGCTCGTGCTCTTCGTTGCGCTGTCGCATTTTTGGCTGACGGGTGAGGTGGCGGACCGGCTGCCGACGGCCGAGGGCGAGGCAATGCCGCAGCGGCTGCAGGTGATGTACACACGGCAACTCGAACTGGCCCCGCCACCGCCGGCACCTGCGCCGGCTCGCCGCCCGGCCGCGGCGCCCCGCCCTCGGCGTTCGGCCCGTGTCCCCACGCCGGTGCCGACCCCGGAAATGCCCGCCGCTTCGGCGTCGGCCCCCGACGCGGCCGCATCGGTTGCGGAACCAGCGCTTCCGGCCGACCTGCAGCCGGTCGAAGCGACGGCCTCCGCGCCGGAGGCCGTCGCATCAGCGCCTGTCGCCGACCCCGCCGCTTCTGCCGTTGCCGAGGCGGCCTCCGCCGCTGCACCGAGCGCGACGGCGTCCGGGTCCGACGCGGCCGGCGGCGAGCCGGCAGGCACGGGCACCGCCCCGCAAGCTTTCGAGTGGCCCCCGTCGACCCGCATGAGCTACACGCTGTCGGGCTATTACCGCGGTGAGGTGAGCGGTAGCGCGCAAGTGGAGTGGATCAAGGAGGGCGACCGCTACCAGGTGCACGTCGATGTCTACGTCGGCCCCAGCTTCGCACCGCTGATGAGCCGCCGCATGAGCAGCGACGGCGCGATCACGCCGGACGGATTGGCGCCACGACGTTACGACGAGGTGACGTCGATGCCGTTTCGGCAACGCCGCGCCAGCGTGGTGTTCGAGCCTGAGTGGGTGACGCTGAACAACGGCCGGCAGGTGCCGGCCCAGCCGGGCGTGCAGGACACCGCGAGCCAGTTCGTGCAGCTGACGCAGCGGCTGCTGCGCCACCCCGAACTGCTGCGCCCCGGGCAGGCCATCGAGTTCCCGCTCGCGTTGCCACGCCGCCAGGACCGCTGGCGTTATGACGTGGTGGGCGAAGAGCGGCTGGAGACGCCGTTCGGCAGCCTGCCGGCCTATCACCTCGTGCCGCGCCGCGAGGTGGCCTCGCGTGACGAACTGACGGCCGAGATCTGGTTCGCTCCCAGCTTGATGTATTTGCCGGTGCGCATCCGCATCCAGCAGGACGCCGAGACCTATATCGACCTGATGCTCTCGAAGCTGCCGGAGCAGGCCTTGCCGGTCATGCGCCGGAATCGAGAAACGCCGCCTTGAAGGCCTCGGCGGTGGCACCGCCGCGGTTGTCGGCAATGATGCGGTGGGCGGTGGTGAGCAAGGGTTGGAGTTCTTCCCAGGTCCTGGCCTTTTCCATCCGCATGGACAGGCTGTCGCCCAAGGGCCCCAATTGTTCGCTCATGAAACGTACGGCCTGTAGCCGCAACATGTCGACCGGCCGGCCACCGGGCGGCGACGAAGGACGGAAGGCGGAGATGGACAAGTCTTCCTCGCCGGCGGGGCGCGAGGTGGACCGGCCGCCGGTCACCGCGATGACTTCGATGTAGCCTTCGGCGAGCAGGATCTCGAGCCACTCTTGTGCTTCGCCGGGGATCAAGCGCCTCAACTCTTCGTCTTGGCGTTTGCCATCAACCATGATGAGCGCGGTGCGCAGCTTCATCGCCAGACGGTTTTGGCGCGTGGCGATCTCTGCATGACCTTTGTCGGTCTTGCGGTATACGGTTGCCATCGCTCGTTTCCCCCGTCGCACGTCCCGTCGTCCTGACGGGGAGCTTACCGCCTACGCCCTCCTGGTGCTATTGCCAATGTTCACGGGTTGTTTCCAAACCAAGCGTCTTGTCGCGTTGTCCTTTGCAACCGCAGGCCGGCCGTATAGTGCGGCCTCGAAAGGAGAACCCCCGTGGACACTCAATTGATCCTCAGCGAAGTGCGCGGCACCGCCGCTCTCAAAACCGCCGTGCTGACCCTCAATCGGCCCAAGCAACTCAACGCCTTGAACGACACATTGATGGACGAGTTGGGGCAGGCACTGGATCGGCTCGACCGTGACGACACGATTGGTTGCATCGTGATCACCGGTAGCGAAAAGGCCTTTGCGGCGGGCGCCGACATCGCAGCGATGGCGTCCTGGACCTACATGGACGTTTACAAGTCCGACTACATCACGCGCAACTGGGAGACGCTCAAGCGCGTGCGCAAGCCGGTGATCGCGGCGGTGGCCGGCTATGCGCTGGGGGGCGGCTGTGAGCTGGCGATGATGTGCGACTTCATCATCGCGGCCGACAGCGCACGGTTCGGCCAGCCCGAAATCAAACTCGGCGTCATCCCCGGGGCCGGTGGCACGCAGCGGCTGCCGCGCGCCATCTCCAAGGCGAAGGCGATGGACCTGGTGCTGACGGCGCGCATGATGGACGCGGCCGAGGCCGAGCGGGCCGGGCTGGTGTCGCGGGTGGTGCCGGCCGACAAGCTGCTGGAAGAGGCGTTCGCCGCGGCCGACGCGATCTGCGGCTACTCGCTGCCCAGCCTGATGGCAGCCAAGGAATGTGTCAATCGCGCCTTCGAAGCGCCGCTCAACGAAGGCATGTTGTTCGAGCGGCGCGCCTTCCACGCGCTGTTCGGCACCGAAGATCAGAAAGAAGGCATGGACGCCTTCGTCAACAAGCGCAAGCCGGAGTTCCGGCAGCGCTGAGGTGCGGGTTCAAGGCTGCAGCCAGCGGGCGCCATCGACATCGAAACGCGCCCGACGGTGGCCTTCCGGGTGCAACTCCAGCCAGTCCAGCGACGTCACGGCGGCGGTGACCACCGCGAAATGCTCGCGGCTGGCACGCTGCGGCGGCGTGGCCAGGTCGACCGGCGTACCGGGGGCCACCGCCGACAAATAGTCCTGCGCGGCCGGCGACAGCTTCACCTGGGCCCAGCGCGACAGCACGTCGAGCCCGCTGTACTGCACGTCGAGCGCCACCTGGCAGCGCAGCTGCCAGCTGAGTTGCGGGGACCACATCACCAGCATGCCGTGAGGGGCCGTCGCGATCTCCTGCACCTTGGCCGCGCGCGAGTCGGTATAGAAAAGCAGCTCACGCTGCCCGCGCCGGATCTCGCGCAGCACCACCGTGCGCGCATTGACGCCGTCGGGCGTCGCGGTGGCCAGCACCGGGGTACGCCAGTCGTGACCCTTGTGGTGGGCCGCGTCGACCAGCTGCTCCCAGATCGCGTTTTCGATCAGGTCCAGCGAGTCGAGCCGCGTGTCGTCGCTCATTGAGTAACCTCCGTGCTGCGCACTGCGGTGCGAGCCCCTTGGGCTCATGCCTCTTTGCGCAGTGCCGGGAACAGGATGACGTCGCGGATGTTGGCCGAGTCGGTCACCAGCATGATGAGCCGGTCGATGCCGATGCCGCAACCGCCGGTCGGCGGCATGCCGTATTCGAGCGCGCGGATGAAGTCGGCGTCGAAAAACATCGCCTCTTCATCGCCGGCGTTCTTGTTCGCCACCTGCGCGTGGAAGCGTGCGGCCTGGTCTTCGGCGTCGTTCAGCTCGCTGAAGCCGTTGGCGATCTCGCGGCCGGTGATGTAGAGCTCGAAGCGCTCGGTCACCTCGGGGTTGGTGTCGGAGGCGCGGGCCAGCGGCGACACTTCGACCGGGTGGTCGATGATGAAGGTCGGCTCCCACAGCTGCTCTTCGACCAGCGCCTCGAACACCGCGAACTGCACTTGCGCCAGGCCCCAGTGCGCCGGCGCCTCGGCCCCGGCCTTGCGCAACACGCCGCGCAAGTGCTCGATGTCGTCGATCTGTTCGGCGCTGACCGAGCTGGCGTGCCGCACGATGGCGTCGCGGATGCTCAGGCGCGCGAACGGGCGTTCCAGGTCGACCGGCTTGCCTTGGTAGCTCAGCGTCGCAGTGCCCGCGGCCTGGCGTGCCGCGTGGCGGATCACCGCCTCGGTGTAGTCCATCAGGTCGTGGTAGTTCCAGTAGGCCGCGTAGAACTCCATCATCGTGAACTCGGGGTTGTGACGCACCGAGATGCCTTCGTTGCGGAAGTTCCGGTTGATCTCGAACACCCGCTCGAAGCCGCCCACCACCAGCCGCTTGAGGTACAGCTCGGGCGCGATGCGCAGGAACATTTCCTGGTCGAGCGCGTTGTGGTGGGTCACGAAGGGCTTGGCGTTGGCGCCGCCCGGGATGGGGTGCAGCATCGGCGTCTCGACTTCGAGAAAGCCGTTGTCGATCATGAAGCTGCGGATCGACGAAATCGCCTTGCTGCGCGCGACGAACCGCTGACGCGCGTCGTCGTCGGTGATCAGGTCGACGTAACGCTGGCGGTACTTCTGCTCCTGGTCGGTCATGCCGTGGAACTTGTCCGGCAGCGGCCGCAGGCTCTTGGTCAGCAGGCGCAGCGCGCTCACGCGCACCGACAGCTCGCCGGTGCGCGTCTTGAACAGCGTGCCCTCACAGCCGAGGATGTCGCCCAGGTCCCAGTGCTTGAAGGCGGTGTGCACCGCATCGCCGACACCGTCGTTGGTGATGAACAGCTGGATGCGGCCGCTCGCGTCCTGCAGCGTGCAGAAGCTGGCCTTGCCCATCAGCCGCTTCAGCATCATGCGGCCGGCCACGCGCACCTGGATGCCCTGTGGCTCCAGCGCTTCGTTGGCCAGCTCGCCGTATTCGGCGTGCAAGGCCGCGGCCGCATGGCTGGGCTTGAAGTCGTTCGGGAAAGCGACACCTTGCTGGCGGATCTGGGACAGCTTCTCGCGGCGTTCGGCGATCAGCTGATTGGGGTCGGAAGCAGTTGCGTCCGGGGAAGAGGGCGGCGTCGCGCGGTCGGTCATGACGGGCTCGGGCGTGGAAAAGCGGACGATTTTACCGGGCGGGCCGGGGCCGGCCGTATGATCGGCCACCCCCGCCTCCCGCGCCGGCCCTGGGCCTCGCTTTCACCTCTTCTCCTGCGCCTCGCTGCCGATGTCCCGTCCCTCGCTGTCCCGCGGTGCCTTGAGCCATTTCGCCGCCAAGCTGGTTGCGATCGGGCTGGGCCTGGTCATCGTCGTGATCGTCGCGCGCCAGGGGCCGCACGAGCAGGGTGTGTTCTCGCTGCTGGTGGCCACCGAGTCGGTCTACGCGGCACTGTTTTCAGGCCTGGGTCTGGTGATCGCGCGGCAGGTGTCGCACCACCGTCAGGACAGTGGCGCCTGGCTGGCGGGCGCGCTGGCGCTGGCGCTGCTCGGCGGCGTGCTGGGCGCGGGCGTGTTCGCAGGGCTGGGCCTGGCGGTCGGCGACGAGCCCGCCTATCGCTTCCTGCCCTTGCTGGCGCTCGCGGCGCCGTTGCTGCTGCTGTCACCCACGGTGTCCGGTCTCTACCTTGGGCAGGGCCGCATGGGCCCCATCAACGCGATCGCGCTGGCGCCGCCGATCTTCACGCTGGCGGTCTTGGCCGGCTGGTGGGCCTGGGTCGGCGACCCGGGGCTGATGGAAGTGCTCGCCATCTGGCTGGCGGCTCGGGCACTGACCGGGGCGCTGGCCGCCATCTGGGCCTGGCGTGACAGCGGTGCCGCCGGCTTTGCTTGGGCCCAGTGGCGCGGGCAGGCGCGGTTTTGTACCGTGGTCGGCCTGACCAATCTGGTGAGTTGGCTCAACTACCGGGTCGACCTGTTCATCGTGGAACGTTATGCCGGGGTCGGCGTCGCGGGCGTCTATTCGGTGGCGGTGACCGCGGCCGAACTGCTGTGGTTCGTCTCGTCGTCGGTCAGTGTCGCGGCCTATGCCCGCATCGGGTCGCCGGACCGCGTGGCGGCCACCGGCCTCACGGTGCGGGTGATGCACCTCAACCTCGCCATCCTGCTGCTGGTTTCGCCGGTGCTGATCGCGCTGGCCTGGTGGGTGCTGCCGCACCTGCTCGGCCCCGCCTACGTGGCCTCGGTGCCGCTGCTGTGTTTGTTGTTGCCCGGCGTCTGGGCCTATGCCAGCGCGTCGACGCTGTCGGCTTACTACACCAACTTTCTGGGCCGCCCGCAGCTGTCGGCCGCGGTGGCGGCGCTGTCGCTGGCGGTCAACGTGGTCGTCTGCGCGCTGCTGGTGCCGCGGCTCGGTGCGGTGGGCGGTGCGCTGGCCACTTCGGCGTCGTACCTGCTCGCGATCGGCTGGGGGCTGGCGCTGTTCCGTCGCCACGCCGGCCTGCGTTGGGCCGAGCTGCTGCGCCCGCGGCCAGCGCAACTGGTGGCCGACCTGAGCGCCCCCCTGCGGGCCGCGGCCCGGTAGACTGCGAGCCGCGCCGCCTTGCGGCGCGGTCCTTTTGTCCATTTCCGATGTCCGTCGTCAAATCCCTCGTGTCCCGGTGCCTGCGCACCCTGGTGCGCCCGCGCATGTTGTACGGCCTGCGCCGTCACGACGGCGTGTGGCTGCCGCACACCCGCGTCAGCACGACGAGCGAGTTGCAGGGCGAGGCGCGGCTGCAGATCGAGGACCATGTCTACATCGGCCACTTCAACTTCATCGACGCCTCGGGCGGGCTGACGATCGGCGAGGGCACGCAGATCACGCACCACGTCGCGGTGCTGACACATTCGTCGCATGTCGCGACGCGTTTGATGGGGCGGCAGTACTGGGGCCACCCCGAGCCGGTCGGCGTGCAGCGCGCGGCCACCCACATCGGCCCCTATTGCTTCATCGGCGCCCACAGCGTCGTGATGCCCGGCAGCCGGCTGGGCCGCGGTGTGCTGGTGCGCGCCTTCAGCTATGTCGACGGCGACTTCCCCGACCACGCCGTGATCGGCGGCCAGCCGGCCCGGGTGCTCGGCGACGTGCGGGATCTCGACGCGGCCTGGATCGCGCGCCACCCCGAGCTCGCGCCCCACTACTGCGGCACTGGCTGGGCCCCGTCCCCGTCGAGCGAACCATGAGCCACGGGCCGCATTTGCTGTTTTTCGCCGACGCCGAGAGCGTGCACACCCAGCGCTGGGTGACCGCGATGGTGGAACGCGGCTGGCATTGCAGCGTGGTGTCGCGCCGCCACCACCCGATCCCGGGCGCGACCGTGCATGCCCTCTCGACGCCCGACGGCAACTGGGCCTGGTTCGCCGCCTTGCCGCGCGTGCGACGGCTGGCGGCCCGGCTGCGGCCCGACATCGTGCACGGCCACTATGTCACCTCCTACGGCTTGTGGGCGGCCGCGTGCGGTGGGGCGCCGCGGGTGCTGACCGGGTGGGGCTCGGACATCCTGGTGTCGCCCGTGTACAACCGGGCGGTGCGCCTCGTCACGCGCTTCAGCTTGCGCCGCGCCGACCTGATCACGGCCGACAGCCAGGACATGCTGGACGAGATCGCCCACTACCGGCCGAAGGCCGCCCTGCACCAGATCTTCTGGGGTGCCGACACCGCCAAGTTCCGCCCCCAGCCGCGGGCGCTGCGGCCGTTTCGCATCGTCAGCCTGCGCGCCTGGGAGCCCAACTACAACATCGACGTGATCCTGGATGCGGTCGCCGCCTTGCGCGCGCGGGCACCCGACGAGGCCCTCGAGCTGCACCTGCTCGGCGGCGGTGCGCTGGAGTCGCGTCTGCGGGCCCAGGCCGAGGCCTTGCAGCTCGGCTCGGTGGTGCGCTTCCACGGGCGCGTCGACGAAGATCGCATGGCCGAGCTGGTGAACCAGGCCCACGTGAGCGTCTCGGTGCCGAGCAGCGACGCGACCTCGGTGGCCTTGCTCGAATCGATGGCCGCCGGCTTGCCGGTGCTGGTGTCCGACCTGCCCGCCAATCGCCAGTGGGTCGACGGCACGGGCGGCGAACTGCTGCCGCCGCGCAATCCGCAGCGATTGGCCGACGCGCTCGCCCGCTTGCTGGGCGATCCGCTGCTGGCCGGCCGGATGGGCGAGGCCAACCGCCGCAAGGTCGAGCCTCACGCATCGCGCCGGCATCAGATGGACCGGATGGACCGGCTCTATCGCGAACTGCTCGGAAAGGCCTACTTGTGAACGTCGCACGGCCGCGCGCGGTACGCCGCACGGAGCATTCCTCATGAGCCGGCGCGTCTCGGTGATCGTGCCCTGCCGTAACGAGCGCCACCACATCGAGGCCTTCTGTGCTTCCGTGGCCGCACAGCGCTTGCCGGCCGACTGGGGCCTCGAGGTGGTGATCACCGACGGCCGCAGCGACGACGGCACCCGCGAGCTGCTGGCCGAACTGGCGTCCCGCGATGCGCGCCTGGTGGTGATCGACAACCCGGGCGGCATCGTCTCGACCGGCCTCAACCGTGCGCTGGCCAAGGCGAGCGGCGAGGTGATCGTGCGGATGGACGTGCACACCACCTATGCCGACGACTACATCGGCCAGTGCCTGCAGACCTTGGCTACCACCGGGGCCGACAACGTCGGCGGTCCGTGGCACGCCGAAGGTGTCACCCCGATGCAGCGGGCCGTGGCCGCCGCCTTCCAGTCGCGTTGGTTGGCGGGCGGCGCTCGTTCGCGCCAGCTCGACTACGACGGCGAGGTCGACACCGTCTACCTTGGCTGCTGGCCGCGCCGCAGCTTCGAGCGCTTCGGTGGCTTCGACGAGACGCTGGTGCGCAACCAGGACGACGAGCACAACCTGCGCATCGTCAAGGGCGGTGGCCGCATCTGGCAGTCGCCGGCGATCCGCTCGACCTACCGGCCGCGGGCCCACCTCGGCGCGCTGTTCCGCCAGTACCTGCAGTACGGCTACTGGAAACCCTTCGTGATGAAAAAGCACGGCCAGGCGGCATCGCTGCGTCAGCTGCTGCCCGGGCTGTATGTGCTCGTCCTGGGCGTGAGCCTGCTGCTCGCGATGTGTGGGGTCTGGCCGGGCCTGGCGGGCGCGCTCGCGGGTGCGTACGCCGTCGCTGTGCTGCTCGCGTCGGTGCTGATCGCCCGGCACACCGGCCTTGACTTGCTGTGGCGGCTGCCGGCGGTCATCGCCGCCTATCACTTCGGCTACGGCATCGGCTCGGTCTGGGGTTGGTGCGACGTGCTGCGCGGCGCGACCACCGGTCGGCCGCGCTTCTCGCGCCTGACGCGCTAGCGGCGCAAGGGAACACCGTGGTGATGTCAGCCGACCCCCACCCCCGCGTGACGCAAAGCGGTGCGCCCGATGAAACGCAGGCGGTGCGTGAGCGTTACGCGCGCCGCCCGCCGGTCGATCCGCGCTACAGCCTGCTGAACCCGTCCGCATTGCTCGCGGCACAAGAACGCCAGCGTGCGATCGCCGCCTTGTTTGCCCGCCTCGGGTGGTGGGACCTGGCGTCGCGCCGCATGCTGGAGGTCGGCTGCGGCACCGGTGGCAATCTGCTCGAACTGCTGCGCCTGGGCTGTGCGCCTGAACACCTGCAAGGCATCGAACTGCTCGAGGAGCGCGCCGAGCAGGCGCGGCGGGTGTTGCCGGCCACGCTCGCGGTGCACTGCGCCGACGCCCTCGCGCTGGCCGCACAGATCGAGCCCGGTAGCCAGGACGTGGTCTACCAGTCGACGGTGTTTTCCTCGCTGCTCGACGACACCTTCCAGCAGCGTTTGGCCGATTTGATGTGGTCGTGGGTGCGCCCCGGCGGTGGCGTGCTGTGGTACGACTTCATCTACGACAACCCCCGCAATCCGGATGTGCGGGGTGTGCCGCTGCGCCGCCTGCGCCAGCTGTTTCCGCAAGGCCGGCTGTCGGTGCGGCGGCTGACGCTGGCGCCGCCGGTGGCACGCGCCGTGGTGCGGGTCCATCCGTCGCTGTATTCCCTGTTCAACACCCTCGTCCCGCTGCGCACCCATGTGCTGGCGTGGATCGAAAAGAGCCCATCGCCATGACGCAAGACAGCCGCTTGCCTTTCCTGCCCTTCGCGCTGCCGGAAATCGGCGAGGAGGAGATCGCCGAAGTCGTGGAGACCCTGCGTTCCGGCTGGATCACCACCGGCCCGAAGGCCAAACGTTTCGAAGCCGCTTTCGCCGAGTACCTCGGCGGAGCGCCCGGCGAGCTGCACGCGATCGCGGTCAACTCGGCCACGGCCGGCTTGCACCTGGCGCTCGAAGCGCTGGGCATCGGCCCGGGCGACGAGGTCATCACCACCACCTACACCTTCACGGCGACCGCCGAGGTGGCGCGCTACCTCGGCGCCGACGTGGTGCTGGTCGACATCGACCCGGCCACGCTCAACATCGACCCGCGCGCCGTCGAGGCCGCCATCACGCCGCGCACCAAGGCGCTGCTGCCGGTCCATTACGCCGGGCTGGCGGCCGACATGCCGGCGCTGCTCGACATCGCCCGCCGCCATGGCCTAAAGGTGGTCGAAGACGCGGCGCATGCGCTGCCGACCACCGTGCAGGGGCAGTTGGTCGGCACGCTGGGCTCGGACGCGACGGTGTTCAGCTTCTATGCCAACAAGACCATGACCACCGGCGAGGGCGGCATGCTGGTGACGCGCGATGCGGCCCTGGCCGAACGCGCCCGTGTGATGCGGCTGCATGGCATGAACCGGGACGCGTTCGACCGCTTCACTGCCAAGGTGCCGAGCTGGTACTACGAGATCGTCGCGCCCGGCTTCAAGTACAACCTGACCGACATCGCGGCCGCGCTGGGCCTGCACCAGCTGCGCCGGGTCGACGGCTTCCAGCGCCGCCGCGCCGAGATCGCGGCACGCTACAACGAGGCGCTCGCCGCCTTGCCGCTGCAGACGCCGCCCGATGCGCCGGCCGGCGACCTGCACGCGTGGCACTTGTATGCGGTGCGGCTGACCGAGGCCGCGAGCGTCGGCCGCGATGCGGTGATCGAGCGCTTGTTCGAGGCCGGCATCGGCTGCAGCGTGCACTACATCCCGCTGCATTTGCACCCCTATTGGCGTGATCGCTACCAGCTCAGCCCGGCGCAGTTCCCGCACAGCCAGCGGGCCTACGAGACCATCATCAGCCTGCCGCTCTACACCCGCATGTGCGACGCCGACGTCGAGCGGGTGATCGACGCGCTGCGCCGCATCCTGGGGTGAACCGGCGGCCATGGGCAAGCGATTGTTCGACCTGGCGGCGGCCGGCCTCGGGCTGGTGCTGCTGGCGCCCGTGATGGCGCTGATCGCGCTGGCGGTCAAGCTCGACTCGCCCGGGCCGGTGTTCTTTCGCCAGCAGCGGGTGGGGCGTTACGGCCAGCCGTTTCGCATCCACAAATTCCGCACCATGCAGCACCGGCCGGCCGACGCGGGCCGCCAGATCACGGTTGGCGCCGACCCGCGCATCACCCGCGTCGGCGCGCTGCTGCGCAGCAGCAAGCTCGACGAACTGCCGCAGCTGATCGACGTGCTACTTGGGCACATGAGTTTGGTCGGCCCACGCCCGGAGGTGCCGCGCTACCTGGCCTACTATCCACCGGCCGTGCGCGAGCAGGTGCTGTCGGTGCGCCCCGGCATCACCGACCTGGCGTCGATCGAATACCGGCGCGAAAGCGAGCTGCTGGCGGCGTCGAGCGACCCCGAGCGCACCTATGTCGAAGAGGTGCTGCCGGCCAAGCTGCGGTATGCGCAGCAGTATGTCGAGCAGGCAGGCTTCTGGACCGACCTGCGGCTGCTGGCGCGCACGCTGTTCGTGATCGTCACCCGCTGAACCCTCTTCTTCTGCATGTTCTTCTGGCACACCCTCGACGCCTTCCTGACCCGCGCCCGGGCGCACCGCCGGCCGCTGTCGCTGCTGATCGACGGTGTCGTGATCGCGCTGGCCTGGAACGTCACCTATCTGTTCCGGCTCGGTTTCGACCGCTGGCTGAGTGCCCGCCCCGACTACGACCCCTGGGTGCTGCTGGGTCTGGTGGGGCTCTACCTGACGGTGTTCTGGGCCGCCGGCGTGCCGCGTGGCTTGTGGCGGTTTTCGGGTTTCGGGGAGGTCAAGCGCCTGACGCTGGCCTGTGCCATCGCCGGGCTGCTGGGCGCCGTGATCGTGTTGATGGCGCAACTCACCGAGGTGCCGCGCGCCGTGCTCGCGCTGCACCCGGTGGTGAGCCTGATGGGACTGTGCGGGGCGCGCGTCGCCTACCGGATGCTGTACGAGCACCTGCGGGCCCGCCACGCCGGCAACGGCGTCGAGACCCGGCGGGCGCTGGTGCTGGGCGCCGGCGAGGCGGCGCGCTTGCTGCTGGCCGGCGTGCAGCACCAGGGTTATGTGATTGTCGGCCTGCTCGACGACGACCCGGCCAAGCAGCACGCGCGCCTGGGCGGGGTGCCGGTGCTCGGCCCGCTGGCCGAGCTGGCGCGCCATGTCGAGCGCCGGGCCGTCACACATTTGATCGTCGCGATGCCGTCGCTGCCGCCGGCCGAGCGCCGCCGGGTCATCGAAGCCGCCGCGCAGACCGGCCTGCCGGTACTGACCGTGCCGTCCGCGCAGGAGCTGCGCGAGGGGTCGCAGGTCGGCCGGGTGCGCGAAATCGAGCCGGAAGACCTGCTGGGACGCGAGCCGGTGCGGCTCGACGAGGCCGGCATCTCGGAGTGCCTGAACGGCAAGACGGTGCTGATCACCGGTGCCGGCGGCAGCATCGGCTCGGAGCTGTGCCGCCAGGTCGCGCGCTACGGCCCGAGCCGGCTGGTGCTGTACGAACTCAGCGAATACGCGCTGTACCGCATCGAACAGGAGCTCAGCGAGCAATTCCCGCATGTGGCGCTGGTGCGGCTGGTGGGCGACGTCAAGAACGCCGCCCATTTGCGCCACAGCTTCGGACGCTGGAAACCGCAGGTGGTGTTTCATGCCGCGGCCTACAAGCATGTGCCGCTGATGGAAGAAGACAACAGCTGGGCGGCGCTGCAGAACAACACGCTGGGCACCTACCTGGCGGCGAGCGCCGCGGCCGAGGCCGGCGCCGAACGTTTCGTGCTGATCTCGACCGACAAGGCCGTCAACCCGACCAATGTGATGGGCGCCACCAAGCGGGCGGCCGAGATGGTCATCTCCCACCTGGCGACGCAAGGGCACGCCACCCGGTTCATGGCGGTGCGCTTCGGCAATGTGCTCGGCTCCAGCGGCAGCGTGATCCCCAAGTTCAAGGAGCAGATCGCCCGTGGCGGCCCGGTCACGGTGACCCACCCCGACATCACCCGCTATTTCATGACCATCCCCGAGGCCGCACGCCTGGTGATCCAGGCCGGTGCGATGGGGGAGACCGGCCAGGTGTTCGTGCTCGACATGGGCGAGCCGGTGCGGATCGCCGAACTGGCGCGCGACATGATCCGCCTGTCCGGCCACAGCCTGGCCGACATCTCGATCGTGTTCACCGGTTTACGCCCGGGTGAAAAGCTGTATGAGGAGCTGTTGGCGGACAGCGACACCACACTCCCGACCCCGATCGCCCGGTTGCGCGTCGCCCGCTTGCACCAGGACCACGAGGCCGAATGGTTGCGGCGCACGCCCGAGGTGCTGTCCGCCCTGGACGCCACGCAGGGGGACGAAGCGGTGAAGCGCTGGCTGGCCGACTGCGTGCCCGAATACCGCCGTGCCACTGGGCGCTGAACGGCGCCGAAACGGGGCTTTAGTACAGCACAGGAGGCGGTTCCGGCAGCCTGGACGATAATGTGCTACTTATGACCGAAGCTTCTGAGGGCCCCATCGCAGGCGGCCAGTTTTCCTCCCTCCCTCTCGACGCCAAGCTGCAGCAGGCCATCGCCGACCAGGGTTACACCTCGATGACGCCGATCCAGGCCAAGGCGATTCCCATCGTGCTGGCAGGTCGGGACGTGATGGGCGCGGCCCAGACGGGCACCGGCAAGACGGCCGCGTTCTCGCTGCCGTTGCTGCAGAAGATGCTGAAGCACGAAAACGGCAGCGCCTCCCCGGCGCGTCACCCGGTGCGGGCGCTGGTGCTGGCGCCCACGCGCGAGCTGGCCGACCAGGTGGCCGCCAACGTCAAGGCGTATGCACGCCACACCCAGCTGCGCGTGGCAGTGGTGTTCGGCGGCATCGACATGAACCCTCAAACGGCCGAGTTGCGCCGCGGGGTCGAAGTGCTGATCGCGACGCCGGGCCGTTTGCTCGACCACATCCAGGCCAAGAACTGCACGCTGAGCCAGGTCGAATACGTCGTGCTCGACGAGGCCGATCGTATGCTCGACATCGGCTTTTTGCCTGATCTGCAGCGCATCCTGAGCTACCTGCCGACGCAGCGCCAGACGCTGTTGTTCTCGGCCACCTTCTCGCCCGAAATCAAGAAGCTGGCGCAGAGCTATCTGCAGGAGCCGGTGCTGGTGGAAGTGGCGCGGCCCAATGCGACCGCGACGACGGTGGAGCAGCGTTTCTACGCCGTCGAAGACGACGACAAGCGACGCGCGGTGCGGCATCTGCTGCGCGAGCGCACGTTGTCGCAAGCCATCGTGTTCGTCAATTCCAAGCTGGGTGCCGCCCGCCTGGCGCGTTCGCTCGAGCGCGACGGCCTGAAGACGGCGGCGCTGCACGGCGACAAGTCGCAGGACGAGCGGCTCAAGGCCCTCGAGGCCTTCAAGCGCAACGAGGTCGAACTGCTGGTGGCCACCGACGTGGCGGCCCGTGGGCTCGACATCGCCGACCTGCCGGCGGTGTTCAACTTCGACATCCCCTTCAACGCCGAAGACTATGTGCACCGCATCGGCCGGACCGGCCGGGCCGGCGCGTCGGGTCTCGCGGTGTCCTTCGTCTCGCGCGGCGACCAGCGGCTGGTGGCCGACATCGAGAAGCTGATCAAGAAGAAGATCGAGATCGAGCCCCTCGAACTCGAAGAAGAACGTCTGCGCCGGCCGCCGCGCCGCCGGGAGGACGACGAGGAGTCGTCCTCGCAGCCGAGTGCCCCGCGCCATCCACGCGGCTACGGCGGCTATGCGATGGGCTCGACGACACCCAGCGACCCGTTCTTCAGCAAGCCCTACGAAGCGGACCCCAGCGCCGACCCGGGCTGGGAGAAACAGCCGGTCGGCACGCCGCCCGCCCTCTCGCGGGTGGCGTCGCCCTATATCAAGCCGAAGCGCAAGGTGGCGGCGCTGCTGGGCGGCGGCAAGAAGAGCTGATCGCACCTTCGGTGCGGCAGGCGGGTGCCTCGAGCAGCGGGCTCGCGTCCCGGCGGCAGTCTTGTGCCCGCCGCGGCGACCACCCGGCGGTGCGCCGTCACCCGCCGTGGATCGCGAACACTGCCGGCACGTCGGCTGGCAGGGCTTGCGGATGCTGTTTCCAGCGCGAGACGGCGAACGAGCGGTTCCACCCCCCGTTTAACGTGAGACCGCAGGCGACCGACAAGCGTGTCGTCGGCTGCAGATGTGCGAGCAGCGCCGCCAGCAGGGCCGGGTTGCGATAGGGCGTCTCGATCATCATCTGGGTCTGGCCACTGCGCCGGGCCAGGGCTTCCAGTTCGCGGATGCGGCTGGCGCGTGCGCCGTCGTCCACCGGCAGATAGCCGACGAAGGCGAAGCTCTGGCCATTCATGCCGCTGGCCGCGAGCGCCAGCAGCAGCGCCGAAGGCCCCACCAGCGGCACCACCTGCAGCCCCAGTTCGTGGGCCCGCCGCACCACGTCGGCGCCCGGGTCCGCTACAGCCGGCATGCCGGCCTCCGAAACCAGCCCGATGTCGTGGCCGGCCGCGGCCGGTTGCAACAGCAGGTCGAGCTGGCCGTCCGGCGGCGGCGTTCTGGCACTGCCCTTGGGGGGGCGGGGCAGTTCCGCGATGACCATTTCCTGCAGCGGCCGCGCCAGCGGCACCACCGCGTGCACGCGCTTCAGGAAGGCACGCGTCGTCTTGGCGTTCTCCACCACCCAGTGGGTCAGCCCGGCGGCCACGTCGAGCACCTGCTGCGGCAGCACCTGCGTCAGCGGCGGCGGCGTCGCGCCGGCGCCCAGGGTGCCGAAGTCGAGGGGCGTGGGCACCAGATACAAGCGCCCGGGCGACGCGCTCAAGACCCGGCCCCAGCGCCGAGCAGCGGCACGCCAGCGGCGCGCAGCAACTCGCAGGTCTTAATGAGCGGCAGGCCGATCAGGGCGGTCGGGTCGTCGGACTCAATGGCGCTCAACAACGCAATGCCCAGCCCTTCCGACTTGGCGCTGCCGGCACAGTCATACGGCTGCTCGGCTCGCAGGTAGTGTTCGATCTCGGCGTCGTCCAGCGTGCGAAAACGCACCGTCACCGGCACGCGCTGCACCTGCTCGAAGCCGATGGCGCGGCACACCACGGCCACGGCGGTCTGGAACACCACCGCGCGCCCGCTCATGCGGCGCAACTGCGTGACGGCCCGGGCATGATCGCCCGGCTTGCCGATCGGCTCGCCGGCCAGGTCGGCCACCTGGTCCGAACCGATCACGACGGCGTCGGGCGATTGCGCCGCCA
This sequence comes from Caldimonas brevitalea, assembly GCF_001017435.1. NCBI lineage: Bacteria > Pseudomonadati > Pseudomonadota > Betaproteobacteria > Burkholderiales > Sphaerotilaceae > Caldimonas > Caldimonas brevitalea. The sequence goes on along the minus strand of NZ_CP011371.1, from coordinate 5,297,852 downwards.
CCGCCCGTGCCTTCGCGAGCGCGAGCCGCACGGCCAGGTCGGCCGGCGCCTCGCCGGCGGCGGGCGTTTCGTCGACCTGGGGTGACAGCACCTCGAAGGGCAGGCGCAACCGCTGCAGCAGTTCGCGACGGTAGCGCGAGGTCGAGCCGAGGATCAGCGGGCGGGGCAGGGGGTGGGGCACAGCGGAGGAGGGGGGCGTGTCGAGCATGATGGCGTCGATTGTCCTTCACCGGCAAAGCGCTGCAAGCGCGGCGCTACACTCGCCAGATGAAGGCAAAAGAGTTCAATCCGCAGCGCCTGGACGTCCGCGAGTTCATCCAGGCCCAGGTGGCGGTGCGGGGGGAATGGCCGCTCGCCGCGCTGCCCCGCTTGGCCCAGGAGGCGCATGCCGACGCGCAGGCGGGCGATCAGCCGGTGCAATGGGCGGCACGCGGATGGCAGGTCGAGAAGCGCGGCGCGGCGGCGGAGTTGTGGATGCACGTGAGCGCCAGCACGGTGCTCGGGCTCGAATGCCAGCGGTGCCTGCAGCCGGTGGAAACCGCGCTGGAGGTCGAACGCGATTTCAGGTTCGTGGCCGACGAGGCGACGGCGGCGCAGATCGACGCGGACAGCGAGGAAGACGTGCTGGCCCTGTCGCGCAGCCTCAACCTGCAGGAACTGGTCGAAGACGAGTTGATCCTGGCGTTGCCGCTCGTGCCCCGGCACGATGCCTGCGCGCCGCCGGCCCAACTGGCAGGCGCCGAGGTGGGCGAGGCCGATGTGCCGGGTGAGCCCGAGCGGCCCAACCCGTTTGCGGTGCTGGCCCAGCTGAAGAAGCCGACGTCGTCGTCCTGATCTGCCTCGGCGTTGACACTCCCGCGATGCGGAACTCCTGCTCATTCGGGGTGCTGGCGTCGGCCGGGCGAGAAGTGTTAGAATCTCGGGTTTTCCCAAGGAGCGAGCCATGGCCGTTCAACAGAACAAGAAATCGCCGTCGAAGCGCGGGATGCATCGTGCCCACCAGCACCTGTCGACCCCGGGGACCGCGATTGAGCCGACCACCGGCGAAACCCATTTGCGTCATCACATCAGCCCCACCGGTTTCTACCGTGGGCGCAAGGTCCTCAAGACCAAGGCCGACGCCTGAGCTTGCTGGCGGGCGCGGCGCTGCCGTTGCACGGCACGCCGGCTCGGCAAGCGAGTCGGTCGTTGCACGCCCGTGAATCTGCCGGGCATGCCTCAGGGAGCGAATCCGTCCGCGCCGGGGTGCGTCATCGCGCCGTGCGCATGAGGGTGTTTTAACCCGTGTCGCGATCTATCGTCTCCCGTTGCCGTTGTTTGCGTGAGTCCGCTCGGCTGTCTGCCGTGGCGGCGGCATTTGTGCGCTCGGGTGCTGCATGTCAGGGCGGCCGTCGGCTGTGCGCCTGCGCCTGCCCGTGCCCATTCCTGGTGTTCCCGGCGTCCTTCGCGTCCTCCGGTACTGGCGATGAGTATCTCTGCTGACAATGCTGCACGTCCGGTACGGGTGGCCGTGGACTGTATGGGCGGCGACTTCGGTCCGTCCGTCACCTTGCCCGCCTGTCAGGCCTTCCTGCAGGCACACCCCCAAGCCGAGTTGATCCTGGTCGGCCGTGCCGAGGCGTTGCAATCGGCGGCGGCGTGGCCGCGCTGCACCATCGTCGCGGCCACCGAGGTGGTCGAGATGGACGATCCGGTCGAGGTGGCCCTGCGGCGCAAGAAGGACTCGTCGATGCGGGTCGCGATCAGCCAGGTGAAGCCGGCCGACGACGGCCTTGCACCTGCCGACGCCTGCGTCTCGGCGGGCAACACCGGCGCCTTGATGGCGGTGTCGCGCTACCTGCTGAAAACGCTCGAAGGCATCGACCGCCCGGCCATCGCCACGGTGATGCCGAACCAGAAAGACGGCTACACGACGGTGCTCGATCTGGGCGCCAACGTCGATTGCGGCCCGGAGCACCTGTTGCAGTTCGCCGTGATGGGCAGCGCGCTGGTGGCGGCCGTGCAGGGCAAGGACAACCCCACCGTCGGCCTGCTCAACATCGGCGAAGAAGCGATCAAGGGCAGCGAAACGATCAAGCGGGCCGGCGAGTTGCTGCGCTCGGTCGCCGAGGCGGGGCACGTGAATTTCTTCGGCAATGTCGAGGGCAACGACATCTTCAAGGGCACGACCGACATCGTCGTCTGCGACGGTTTCGTCGGCAACATCGTGTTGAAGGCGTCCGAGGGGTTGGCCGGCATGCTCTCCAGCTTCATCAAGCAGGAATTCACGCGCAACTTCGCCACCAAACTTGCCGCCATCGTCGCGCTTCCGGTGCTGAACCAGTTCAAAAAGCGCGTAGATCACCGCCGTTACAACGGCGCCGCGCTGCTCGGGCTGCGCGGGCTGGTGTTCAAAAGTCACGGCTCGGCCGACGCCTTCGCGTTCGAGCAGGCCCTGAATCGAGCGTATGATGCGGCCCGGAACCGGTTGCTCGACCGGGTGCATGACCGAATCCTGGAGACGCTCCAGGCCCTGCCGACTGCGGCCGGGTCGGACAACCAGGTGCAGGTCGTAACGACTGCATGACCGTTTCTTCATCCATTCATTCCCGGATCACCGGGACCGGCAGCTATCTGCCACCCCGGCGTGTCAGCAACGCGGACTTCGCGGCCGAGCTGGCGCAACGGGGCATTGAAACCTCCGACCAGTGGATCGTGGAGCGCACCGGCATCCGGGCCCGCCACTTCGCGGCACCGGACGTCGCCTCCAGCGATCTCGCCACGCATGCGGCGCGTCACGCGCTGGAAGCGGCGGGGGTGACGGCAGACCAGATCGATCTGATCATCGTCGCCACGTCCACACCGGACATGATCTTCCCCTCCACCGCCTGCTTGGTGCAGCAGAAGCTGGGCGTGCACGGCTGCGCGGCCTTCGATGTGCAGGCGGTGTGCTCCGGCTTCGTCTATGCCCTGACGGTGGCCGACTCGATGATCAAGGCCGGTGCCGCGCGTAAGGCGCTGGTGATCGGCGCCGAGGTGTTCTCGCGCATCCTCGACTTCAACGACCGCACCACTTGCGTGCTGTTCGGCGACGGCGCCGGCGCAGTGGTGCTCGAGGCCAGCGACCGCCCGGGGCTGTTGGCCAGCGAGCTGCATGCGGACGGCCGCCATGTCGGCATTCTTTGCACGCCGGGCACCGTCGCCGGTGGCCAGGTGCTGGGCGATCCGCTGCTCAAGATGGACGGCCAGGCGGTGTTCAAGCTGGCCGTGGGCGTGCTCGAAAGCGTCGCCCGCTCGGTGCTCGAGAAGGCGGGGCGTACCGAAGCCGACATCGATTGGCTGATCCCGCACCAGGCCAACATCCGCATCATGCAGGGCACGGCCAAGAAACTGAAGCTGCCACTGGACAAGCTGGTCGTGACCGTCGACGAGCACGGCAACACGTCCGCCGCTTCGATCCCGCTGGCGCTCGACCACGCAGTGCGCGGCGGGCGCATTCGTCCAGGAGACACCGTGATGCTCGAGGGCGTCGGCGGTGGCTTCACCTGGGGCGCGGTGCTGCTCGACCTCTGAGTCCGCCACGGCGGCACCCGCCCGTTCTACGCCACTGCGTTTCCTCCACACACACGCTAGCACCGAGATGAGTCAGTTCGCCTTCGTGTTTCCCGGCCAGGGCTCGCAATCCGTCGGCATGCTCGACGTCTGGGGCGACCACGCCGCCGTTCGCGAGACCCTGCAAGAGGCCTCCGATGCCTTGGGCGAGGACGTCGGCCGTTTGATCGCCCAAGGGCCGAAGGAAGCCCTCGACCTGACCACCAACACCCAGCCGGTGATGCTGACCGCGGGCGTGGCCTGCTACCGCGCCTGGTTGGCAGAGACCGGGCGCACGCCGTCGGTGGTCGCCGGCCATTCGCTCGGCGAGTACAGCGCGCTGGTCGCGGCCGGTGTGCTGACCCTGTCCGACGCGTTGCCGCTGGTGCGCTTCCGTGCCCAGGCGATGCAAGAGGCGGTGCCGGTGGGCAGCGGCGGCATGGCCGCGATCCTCGGGCTCGACGCCGCAGTGGTGCGCGAAGGCTGTGCCGAAGCCTCTGCGCGCAGCGGCGAAGCGGTCGAAGCGGTGAACTTCAACGACCCGAAACAGACCGTCATCGCCGGCACCAAGGCCGCGGTCGAGCTGGCGTGTGACGTGTTGAAGGCCAAGGGCGCCAAGCGCGCGCTGGCCCTGCCGGTGTCGGCGCCGTTCCATTCCAGCCTGATGAAGCCTGCCGCCGAGCGGCTGCGCGACCAACTGTCCGCGACGCCGTTCGCCGCCGCCCGTATCGAGGTGCTGAACAATGTCGACGTGAAGGTCGAGACCGAGGCCGCCGCGATTCGCGACGCGCTCTATCGCCAGGCGTTCGGGCCGGTGCGCTGGGTCGAGTCGATCCAGGCGCTCAAGGCCCGCGGCGTCACGCATGTGGTGGAATGTGGCCCGGGGAAGGTGCTGTCGGGCATGGTCAAGCGCATCGATGCCGAGCTGGTCACGGGCGCGATCTACGATCCGGCGTCGCTGGCCGAGGTGAAGGGGCTGCTGCAATGAACGAAATCCAAGCTGCAACGCAGGTTGCGCTGGTCACCGGCGCCACCCGGGGCATCGGGCGTGCGATCGCGCTCGAACTCGCGGGCAAGGGCATGAAGGTGGTGGGCACCGCGACCAGCGAGGCCGGCGCCGCGTCCATCAGTGAAGCGCTGGGCGGCTTTGAAGGCTGCCGCGGCGTGTGCCTGAACGTCAACGATGCTGCCGGCGTCGAAACCACCGTCGAGCGCATCATCAAAGAGTTCGGCGGGCTGCACGTGCTGGTCAACAACGCCGGCATCACGCGCGACACGTTGTCGATGCGGATGAAGGACGAAGACTGGGACGCGGTGCTCGATACCAATTTGAAGGCGGTGTTCCGGCTCAGCCGGGCAGTGATCCGCCCGATGATGAAACAACGTTATGGCCGCATCGTGAACATCACCTCGGTGGTGGGTGCGAGCGGCAATGCCGGGCAGGCCAATTACGCTGCAGCGAAGGCCGGCGTCGCGGGCATGACGCGCGCCTTGGCGCGTGAGCTGGGCAGCCGTGGCATCACCGTGAACTGCATTGCGCCAGGTTTCATCGAAACCGACATGACCAAGGCGCTGTCCGACCAGCAAACCGAGGCCTTGATGAGCCAGATTCCGCTCGGCCGGCTGGGGCGCGCCGAGGACATCGCCCACGCGGTCGCCTTCCTGGCATCGCCACAGGCGGGCTATATCACCGGGGCCGAGCTGCACGTGAACGGCGGCATGTACATGAACTGAGCGAGCGGCGCCGCATGCGGCGGCGTCCCACCGGCTGGAGCCCGTCCGGAGCGGCGGCAAAGCGGGGACCGAAAAGCTGTCACCCCCTTCGCCGTAGAATCACGGGCTGTTTTTTGAAAACCCTCCTGGAGGAGTCATGAGCGATATCGAAGCACGCGTCAAAAAGATCATTGCCGAACAACTCGGCGTGGCCGAAAGCGAGGTCACCAACGAGAAGGCGTTTGTCGCCGACCTCGGCGCTGACTCCCTCGACACCGTCGAACTGGTGATGGCACTCGAAGACGAATTCGGCATCGAGATTCCGGACGAAGAGGCAGAAAAAATCACCACCGTCCAACTGGCCATCGACTACGCCCTGAAGCACCAGAAGGCCTGATCGGCCTGCCGGGTTCCCGACTGAACAGAGTATTCCGCGCATGAGCCGTCGCCGTGTCGTCGTGACCGGTCTGGGCCTCGTGACCCCCGTGGGGAACACGGTGGCCGAGTCCTGGTCCAATCTTCTCGCTGGCAAGCCCGGCATCGACCACATCACCAAGTTCGATGCCAGCAACCTGGCCTGCCGTTTCGCAGGTGAAGTCAAGGGCTTCAACATCGAGGACTACATCCCGGGCAAGGAAGCCCGCCACATGGACACCTTCATCCACTACGGATTGGCGGCTTCCATTCAGGCGGTGCAAGACAGCGGGCTTCCCACCGGCGACGCGTTGAGCGCAGAACTGGCCGAGCGCATCGGCTGTCTGGTCGGCTCCGGCATCGGCGGCCTGCCGATGATCGAGGAGACCCATGCCGAGATGACGGCGCGCGGCCCGCGGCGCATCTCGCCGTTTTTCGTGCCGGCCTCGATCATCAACATGATCTCCGGGCATGTGTCGATCAAGTACGGCTTTCAGGGGCCCAACCTGTCGATCGTCACCGCGTGCACGACCGGCCTGCACAGCATTGGTGCGGCCGGGCGTCTGATCGAACGCGGCGACGCTGACGTGATGATCGCCGGCGGCGCAGAGTCCACCGTCTCGCCGCTGGGCGTCGGCGGTTTTGCCGCCGCCCGCGCGCTGTCCACGCGCAACGACGATCCGAAAACCGCGTCCCGTCCCTGGGACAAGGACCGCGACGGCTTTGTGCTCGGCGAGGGCGCCGGCGTGCTGGTGCTGGAAGAGTACGAGCATGCCAAGAAGCGGGGTGCCAAGATTTACGCCGAACTGGTCGGCTTCGGCATGAGCGGCGACGCCTTCCACATGACGGCGCCCAATGTCGAGGGGCCGCGCCGCTCGATGGTGAACGCGCTGCGCGACGCCGGCATCAACCCCGACCAGGTGCAATACCTCAACGCACACGGCACCTCCACGCCGCTTGGCGACGCCAACGAAACCAATGCGATCAAGCTCGCGTTCGGCGACGAGGCCAAGAAGCTCGTCATCAGCTCGACCAAGTCGATGACCGGGCATTTGCTCGGCGGCGCCGGCGGTATCGAGTCGGCGTTCACCGTGCTGGCCTTGCACCACCAGATTGCGCCGCCCACCATCAACATCTTCAACCAGGATCCGGAGTGCGACCTGGACTACTGTGCCAACACGGCGCGCGAAATGAAGATGGACATCGCGCTGAAAAACAACTTCGGCTTCGGCGGTACCAACGGCTCGCTCGTGTTCAAGCGGGTCTGACGCCTACTTTCCCGCTGCTGCCGCCGCCGCATGTCCACGGCGCCAGCCTTGCAGGTGACAGTCCGGCACTACGGACAGTGGCAAGCCGCGGTCGCCGTGCTGCTCGCGGTTTCGGCCGCGAGCCTGGCCGGCTGGTGGCCGGCCCTGCGCGAACGGCCGGTCCTCGGCGCCGCATTCGGGCTGGTCTCGGTGCTCACCTTCGTGTTGGCCGCCCGGCAATGGCGCCGCCCGCCTTGCCGATTGCAGTGGGACGGCCAGCAGTGGCGCTGGCAGTTGCTGGGGCGCGCCGCATCGGTCGAATACGCCGGGCGTGTCGAGGTGCTGGCCGACCTGGGGCCCTGGTTGTGGTTGCGGCTGTGTCCCGAGCAGGGGGGGTGGCGCGGCCGGCTCTACCTGCCGGTGCAAGCGCGCGGCCTCCCGTTGTCCTGGCACGCACTGCGCTGTGCGTTATATTCGCCCACTCCCGCGGCGTCTTCTTCTGCCGCAACGAACCCCGCACTGCATGAGCGCTGACGCCGATGCCCTCTTGATAGAACGCGTCAAGCGCGGCGACCAGAAGGCTTTCGAGTTGCTGGTGATCAAGTACCAGCGCAAGATCGAGCGGCTGATCGCCCGCATGGTGCGGGATGCCGACCTGATCCAGGACATCGCGCAGGAAACCTTCATCCGGGCCTACCGGGCGCTGCCGCAGTTCCGCGGCGAAAGCGCCTTCTACACCTGGCTGTACCGGATCGCGGTCAACACCGCGAAGAAAGCCCTGGTCGAACTCAAGCGCGACCCGCTGGTCACCGAGAGCGCCTTGTCGTCGGTCGACGACGACGACGAAACTTCCCGGGTGGAGAACGAACTAAGCGATGGTGAAACGCCCGAGGCCGTGCTTTCCTCCAAGGAGATCGCCGCCACGGTGAATGCCGCGATCGAGGCCCTGTCCGAGGATTTACGCCAGGCCATCACGCTGCGCGAGATCGAAGGCTTGAGCTATGACGAGATCGCCGACGTGATGAATTGCCCGATCGGGACGGTGCGTTCACGTATTTTCCGGGCACGCGAGGCGATTGCCGAACGCCTGCGGCCCCTGCTGGACACGCCGGACGGCAAGCGTTGGTGAGTAGGAGTGCACAAATGTTGACGGATGGAATGCGTGTGAGTGGCCTGAGCGCGGAAGCGCGCGAGCGCCTGTCGGCCTTGTCGGACGGCGAGGCCGGCGCCGAAGAGCTGCACAGTACGCTGAGCGGCTGGCGAGAAGATGCGGCGGTGCGGGCCGGCACCTGTGAAACCTGGCACGTTTATCACTTGATCGGAGACGTCATGCGCTCCGACGACCTCTGCGGGCACGGCGAGGACGACAAGTTCCTGGCCCGCTTGCGCGAGCGCCTGGCCCAGGAAGCCGTGGTGATGGCGCCGGCACCGTCCACGGCGCGTGTCGACGCGCCTGATGCGACGGTGCAGGTTGCGAATGGCGCGCCGATCGCGGTCCGTCGGCGCTCCTGGGTGGCCCCGATGGCGGCCGCGGCCGGTGTGATGGCGGTGGCCGGTGTGCTGGTCGTGACCCGGGTCTCGACGCCGGGTGGTGCGTTGACCGGTGCGCCCCAGATGGTGCAGGCCGGCGCCCCGGGCGTTGTGGCCGCGCCGCTCCAGACCGTGGCGGCCTCGACGCCGGCCCAACCTGAGACGGAAATTGCGGTCGGTCACGGGCTGTTGCGCGACCCGCGTCTCGATCAGTACCTCTCGGCCCACAAGCAGTTCGGTGGCAGTTCGGCGCTTGGCGTGCCGTCGGGCTTCCTGCGCAGTGCGACTTACGAAGGCCAGAATCGCTGAATGATGGGCATGCAAGCGCGACGCTGGTTCGCCCCCTGGTGGGGCCTGGGCATGATGGCTTTCATCAGCTTCGGTGCCTTGGCCCAGGCCGCGACCGACGCACCGCTCGACCGGGTCGAAGTTCGCAACTGGTTGTTGCGGATCCACGAGGCAGCCCAGCGGCGCAACTTCCAAGGCACGTTTGTGGTCAGCGCCGGCGGCCAGGTTGCGAGTTCGCGCATCGCGCATTTCTGTGACGGCGCCAACCAGTTCGAACGCATCGAATCGCTCGATGGCCAGATGCGTCGTGTGTATCGGCACAACGACCTCGTCGCGACACTCTGGCCGGGGCCACGCGTCGCGGTGGTCGAGCACCGCGAGACGCTCAGCACCTTCCCGGCGCTGCTGCACACCGACGGCGATCGCCTGTCCGACCACTATGAAGTGCACAGGCAAGGCAGCGAGCGTGTCGCGGGGCATGAGGCCGAAGTGCTGCTGGTGCGGCCGCGCGATCACTACCGCTATGGCTACCGCCTTTGGTCCGAGAAACAAAGTGGCTTGCTGTTGCGGGCCGAAGTGCTGGGGCGTGGCACCGAAGTGCTCGAGTCGTCGGCTTTCTCGGACGTGGCGATCGGCGTCAAGTCGCAGCCCGAGACCGTGGTGCAGCCGATGAAGCGGCTCGAGGGCTACCGGGTCGACCGTCCCACGCTCAGCAAGACCGACTACGAACAAGAAGGTTGGGTCTACAAGCAGAAAGTGGCCGGCTTCCGGCACGTCAACTGCGTCAAGCGCGCGCTCGGGGCGAGCGCCGCCAGCGCGCCCGGGGGGCCGCCGCCACAGCTCCTGCAGACCATCTTCTCCGACGGGCTTGCCCATGTTTCCATCTTCGTCGAGCCCTATGACGCCGGGCGCCACGGTACCGAGACGCTGATGAGCATGGGGGCGACGCAAACGCTCACGCGCCGCCATGGCGACTGGTGGGTCACCGCCGTCGGCGAAGTCCCGCCCGCGACCCTGCGCATGTTCGTGCAGGGCCTGGAACGCAAGAAGTAATCACGCGTTCCGCCGGTTGCTGCGACCTCTTCGCAGCCTGCTTCCTTGAGGTGATTGATGACTGCCAACAAAATCCATACAAGTGGACGGTTGCCCTCGCTTCGCCACGCCTTGCTCGCGATGCTGGCCGCCGCCAGTTTCGTGCTGGCGCTGCCCGCAACCAGCCACGCCCAGCAACAAGGCCGCGACCTGCCCGACTTCACTGAACTGGTGGAGCGCGTCGGCCCCTCGGTGGTCAACATCCGCACCACCGAAAAGGTGCGCGCCGGGCAGACGCCTGGCGGGCCACCGATGGACGAAGAGATGCAGGAGTTCTTCCGGCGCTTCTTCGGCATCCCGATGCCGGGCCAGCCTGGCCCACGACAAGACCCGCGTCGCCAACCGCGCCCCGGGCCGGAAGAAGAACAGCCGCGCGGCGTCGGCTCCGGCTTCATCCTCACGTCCGACGGTTTCGTGATGACCAACGCCCACGTCGTCGAGGGAGCCGACGAGGTCTACGTCACCCTGACCGACAAGCGCGAGTTCAAGGCGCGCATCATCGGCGCCGACAAGCGCACCGATGTGGCGGTGGTCAAGATCGACGCGTCCGGCTTGCCGGCCGTGCGCATCGGCGATGTCGGCAAGCTCCGTGTGGGCGAATGGGTGATGGCGATCGGCTCGCCGTTCGGCCTTGAGAACACGGTCACCGCGGGCATCGTCAGCGCCAAGGCACGCGACACCGGCGACTACCTGCCGTTCATCCAGACCGACGTGGCGATCAACCCGGGCAACTCGGGCGGGCCGCTGCTCAACCTGCGCGGCGAGGTGGTGGGCATCAACTCGCAGATTTACAGCCGTTCCGGCGGCTTCATGGGCATTTCGTTCGCGATCCCGATCGACGAGGCGACCCGTGTGGCCGAGCAACTGCGCACCACCGGTCGTGTGATCCGCGGCCGCATCGGGGTGCAGATCGACCAGGTCACCAAGGAAGTGGCCGAATCGATGGGCCTGGGCAAATCGGTCGGCGCGCTGGTGCGCAGCGTCGAGGCCGGCGGCCCGGCCGAGAAGGCCGGCATCGAAGCGGGCGACATCATCACCCGCTTCGACGGCAAGACGATCGAGCGGGCCGGCGACTTGCCGCGCATCGTCGGCAACAGCAAGCCTGGCAGCAAGCTAGGCTTGCAGGTGTTCCGTCGCGGCAGCTACCGTGACCTGACGGTGACCGTGGCCGAGATCGAGCCCGATCGGCCGCGGCGAGCGCAAGGCGGCGAGCCGCGCGCCAGCGGCCCGAGCAGCGGTGCCGCGGCGCAGAGCATCGGCCTGGTGGTGGCCGACCTGACCGAAGCGCAGCAACGCGAACTCAACGTCAAGGGTGGCGTGCGCGTCGAGTCGGCCGAAGGCCCGGCCGCCCGGGGCGGGCTGCGCGAAGGCGACGTGATCCTGGCCGTCGGCAACACCGAGGTGAAGGATGGACGCCAGTTCGAAGCGGTCCTAAGCCGCATCGACCGCAGCAAACCCTTCAACATCCTGTTCCGGCGGGGTGAGTGGGCGCAGTACGCGGTGATTCGCCCGGCACGCTGAGCGGCGGGGGGCCGGCGACCGTTCCGACGGCCGCCGGTCCTCCAGAAGAGGCCCGGCAACCTAGCAAGTTGTCGGGTCTTTTCACGTGGTGCAATGCCGCGCGATATCAAGACACCGCTGGAACGTCCGGTACACAAAAGTCGTGTTGATAAGTCCGTCGTTGTATGTTTGTGGCCGCTAACATCAAGCTCGCACGGGCCGCTATTCCAGGTACATTTCGATAAAATCACGGACGACGCAAACTGCTTTCCGCTGTCCCCTCTTCAAGAGTCGGTCAGCTTTGCAACTATCCCCAGGCAGTCCACACAACTCTGTGGATAAGATGTAGATAAACTGTGCTGTTGGCACAGTGCAACGAGGGTCCCGCAAGGGGCCACGCGGTTCTCGCCGAAGGGGTTTTGGCTACAATGAAGGTCCAACAAAGCAGTTGCCATACCTTTTTGTTGGAAGGCGCGTCGCCGATTCGACGCGCCTTTTTTTTAGGCCCGGGCCGCGCTCCAGTGCGGCCCGGGCCGCCTGCCGCGCAGGCCCAGCGCGGCGCCACGGCACCACGGCGCGGTGGCCTCTACACGCTCACATGAGCGCTCGATCGTTCCCATGAAGCACATTCGCAACTTTTCCATCATCGCCCACATCGACCACGGCAAGTCCACGCTGGCCGACCGCTTGATCCAGCGCTGCGGCGGCCTGAGCGATCGCGAGATGGAGGCGCAGGTGCTCGACTCGATGGACATCGAACGCGAGCGCGGCATCACGATCAAGGCCCAGACGGCCGCGCTGCAATACACCGCGCGCGACGGCCAGGTCTACAACCTCAACCTCATCGACACCCCGGGGCACGTCGACTTCAGCTATGAAGTGAGCCGTTCCCTGTCGGCGTGCGAGGGTGCATTGCTGGTGGTCGACGCGAGCCAGGGGGTCGAGGCGCAGACGGTCGCGAACTGCTACACGGCCCTCGAGCTGGGCGTGGAGGTGGTGCCAGTGCTCAACAAGATGGACCTGCCGCAGGCCGACCCGGAGCGCGCCAAGGAGGAAATCGAGGACGTCATCGGCATCGATGCCAGCGACGCCATTCCCTGCTCGGCCAAGACCGGCATGGGCATCGACGACATCCTCGAAGCCATCATCGCGCGCATGCCGTCGCCGCGCGGCCGCTACGATGCGCCGCTGCGCGCCGTCATCATCGACTCCTGGTTCGACAACTATGTCGGTGTCGTGATGCTGGTGCGGGTCGTCGACGGCGAGCTCAAGAAGGGCGAGCGCATCAGGATGATGGCGACCAATGCCGCCTACAACGCCGAGCAATTGGGCGTGTTCACGCCCAAGTCGCTGTCGCGCGAGGTGCTCAAGGCGGGCGAGGTGGGCTTCATCATCGCCGGTATCAAGGAGTTGCAGGCGGCCAAGGTCGGCGACACCATCACGCTCGAGAAAAAGCTGCCGAACAACCTCGGCAGCGCGACCGAGGCGCTGCCCGGCTTCAAGGAAATCCAGCCGCAGGTGTTCGCCGGCCTCTATCCGACCGAGGCGAGCGAGTACGACCAGTTGCGCGACGCGCTCGAAAAGCTCAAGCTCAACGACTCGTCGCTGCGCTACGAACCCGAGGTGTCGCAGGCCCTCGGCTTCGGGTTCCGGTGCGGCTTCCTCGGCCTGCTGCACATGGAAATCGTGCAGGAGCGGCTCGAGCGCGAGTTCGACCAGGACCTGATCACCACGGCCCCCAGCGTGATCTATGAGGTCGAGCTGAACAGCGGCGAGGTGGTGCTGGTCGAAAACCCGTCCAAGATGCCCGACCTGGGCCGCATCCGCGAGATCCGCGAGCCCATCGTCACGGTGCACCTCTACATGCCGCAGGACTACGTCGGGCCGGTGATGACCCTGGCCAACCAGAAGCGCGGGGTGCAGCTGAACATGGCCTATCACGGCCGGCAGGTGATGCTGACCTACGAGCTGCCGCTGGCCGAGATCGTGCTCGACTTCTTCGACAAGCTGAAGTCGGTCTCGCGCGGCTACGCGTCGATGGACTACGAGTTCAAGGAGTACCGTGCCGCCGACGTCGTGAAGGTCGACATCCTGATCAACGGCGACCGGGTCGACGCCTTGTCGCTGATCGTGCACCGCGGCCAGAGCCAGTACCGCGGCCGTGCGGTGGCCGCCAAGATGCGCGAGCAGATCCCGCGGCAGATGTTCGACGTGGCGATCCAGGCCGCCATCGGTGCCAACATCATCGCGCGCGAAACCATCAAGGCGATGCGCAAGAACGTGCTGGCAAAATGCTACGGGGGCGACATCTCGCGCAAGCGCAAGCTGCTCGAGAAGCAAAAGGCGGGCAAGAAGCGGATGAAGCAAATCGGCAGCGTCGAAGTGCCGCAGGAAGCCTTTCTTGCCATCCTTCAAGTCGACGACTGAGCCTGCGGGCCACCGCCCCACGCCCGCCGCGCGGCGGGCCGAGGCACTTGCTTGAGATACTGTCGCCTCGCGCGATCTGATTTCCCCTCTTACTGGAGCCTGGATGGGACTGCTCACTGCAGCTTTGTATGCCTGCCTGATCGTTTACTTGGGCGGCTGGTATCTGGGCGAATGGCACGGCAATTTCTCGCTGCTGCTGTTCGTGCTGACCCTCGTGACACTGGTTTACTGGCTCGCCGAGCGCCTCCACTTCCGGCCCGCCCGCGAGCGTGCCGCGGCCTCGGTCGAGACCCATCACGCGGTGCGGCGCAACGACCTGGCGCGCCAGGGCATTGCCGAGGTCGACGGCAACATCGACGAAGCCAAGCAGCGCCTGTTGATGCAGCCCTGGTGGCTCGACTGGACCGCCGGTCTGTTCCCGGTGATCTGCATCGTCTTCCTGCTGCGCTCCTTCCTGTTCGAGCCGTTCAAGATTCCGTCCGGCTCGATGGTGCCCACCCTGCTGGTCGGCGACCTGATCCTGGTGAACAAATACCACTACGGCGTGCGCCTGCCGGTGATCAACAAGAAGATCGTCGCCAACGAAGATCCCAAGCGCGGCGACGTGATGGTGTTCCGCTACCCCAAGGACACCCGCATCGACTACATCAAGCGGGTGGTCGGCGTGCCGGGCGACCAAGTGGCCTACCTCAACAAGCGTTTGTTCATCAACGGCCAGCCGGTGCCGACCGAATCGCTGGGCGAGTACTACGACGAGGACAGCCGCCGCTACTCACAGCATTTCTCCGAGACCTTCGGCGGCAACGAACACCGCGTGCTGACCAACAAGGATGCGGCGCCCTTCATCGTGGGTGCCGACGACTTCCCGTACAGGGACCAGTGCAGCTACACGGCGGAGGGCGTGACCTGCAAAGTGCCGGCCGGTCACTACTTCGTGATGGGCGATAACCGTGACAATTCTCAGGATTCCCGGTACTGGGGCTTCGTGCCGGACGAGAACATCGTCGGCAAGGCCTTCTGGATCTGGATGAATTTGGGTAATCTCGGCCGTATTGGTGGGTTCAAGTAAACGGGTCGGCGGCGCACCGCGGTTCACCGCAAGCACGACAAGTACAACAGGCTCGAGGAGCACAACGATGATGCATGTTTCACCGGCACGCCAACGCGGCGTCTCCCTGCTGGGCCTGTTGTTCTGGGCCGTCGTCATCGGCATGCTGGCACTGGTGGCCATGAAGGTGCTGCCGACGGTGAACGAATACTTGACGATTCGGAGCGCCGTGAACAAGGTGGCCCAGGAAGGCGCTACCTCGGTGCCCGAGATCCGCGCGGCCTTCGACCGACAGAAACAGATCGAGTATTCGATCCAGTCGATTTCGGGCAGCGATCTGATCGTGACCAAGGAAAACGACCGCGTGGTGGTCAGCTTCGCCTACGACGCCGAGGTCAAGCTGTTCGACCCGGTCTACCTCGTCATCAAGTATTCGGGCCGTTCCGAGTGACGGCCGGCCGGCGTCGCCGGCCTTGGCCCCCGCTGCAGCGCGCTGGAATTCGACGTGAGTGACCTGATCAAAGCCCTCGAGCGACGGCTCGACTACCGCTTCCGGCACCCCGCGCTGCTGGCACGGGCGCTGACGCACCGCAGCTTCGGTGCCGACCACAACGAACGGCTTGAATTCCTCGGCGACTCGGTCCTGGGCCTGGCCATCGCCGGCCTCCTCTACGAACGTTTTGCCGGCTCCGACGAGGGGGACCTGTCGCGCGTGCGCGCCAGCCTGGTCAGGCAGGACACGCTACACCGCATCGCCCTGGGCCTGGAGTTGCCCGCCTGTTTGCGGCTCGGCGAAGGCGAGGCGCGTAGCGGCGGGGCGCAGCGACCGTCGATCCTGGCCGATGCCGTCGAAGCCGTGTTCGGCGCCATCTACCTCGACGGCGGTTTCGACGCCGCCCGCACCGTGGTGCAGCGCTTGTTCACGCCGGTGCTGACCGAGCCGGACTTGCGCAACAGCGCCAAAGACGCGAAAACCGAGTTGCAGGAATGGCTGCAAGCCCGCAAGCTGGCCGTGCCGAGCTATGCCATCGTGGCGACACGGGGTCATGCACACCAGCAGCAATTCGTGGTCAGCTGCACCGTTCCGGCCCTGCAGATCAGCGAGAACGGCGAGGGTGCCTCCCGCCGCGCCGCAGAACAGGTGGCGGCACAGTCCGTGCTCGCTAAACTGAAGGCGTCCGGGGCCCGCTGAGCCCTCCCGATCCCCTTGCAAACGCAGCCCCGGCTGCCATGGACCCTCGAACGTGAACGTCGATACATCTTCCCCGGCGCCCGACGCCGAATCGCCCGACCCCGCCGTGCCGGAGGCCGACGGCCAGCGGTGCGGGCTGATCGCCATCGTCGGACGGCCCAACGTGGGCAAGTCGACGCTACTGAATGCCCTGGTGGGGCAGAAAGTCAGCATCACGTCGCGCAAGGCGCAGACCACCCGCCACCGCATCACCGGCATCCGCACCGCCGGCGACGCCCAATATGTGTTCGTCGACACACCCGGCTTCCAGACCCGCCACGGCAACGCGCTCAACCGCACCCTCAACCGCACGGTGCTCGCCTCGCTGGGCGACGTCGACGTGGTGCTGTTCGTCGTCGAGGCCGGCCGGTTCGGGCTCGACGACGCCAAGGTGCTGGCCCTGGTGCCCGAGGGCAAACCGGTCATCCTGGTCGCCAACAAGCTCGACAAGGTGGTGCGCCGGGCCGAGCTGGCGCCGTGGCTCAAGGGCATGCAGGAGCGCCATCCGTTCGCCGAATTCGTGCCGCTCACGGCCAAGCGCCCGGAGGACGTGCGGCGCCTGCTCGACATCGTGCGGCCCTACCTGCCCGAGCAAGGCTGGTGGTACGACGAGGAAGCCCTCACCGATCGCAGCGAGCGCTTCCTCGCCAGCGAAATCGTGCGTGAAAAGCTGTTCCGCCTCACCGGTGACGAACTGCCCTACACATCGACCGTCGTGATCGACAAGTTCGAGGAAGAGGGGTTGCTGCGGCGCATCGCGGCCACCATCGTCGTCGAGCGCGATGCCCACAAGGGCATGGTGATCGGCGAAGGCGGCGAGCGCCTGAAGCGCATCGGCACCGAAGCCCGCCAGGAACTCGAGAAGCTGATGGACGCGAAAGTCTTTCTCGAACTGTTCGTCAAGGTCCGCTCAGGCTGGGCCGACGACGAGCAGCGCCTGCGCAGCTATGGCTATGAGTGAGCCGCGGGCGCTGCGGCGGGTCTGAACGATGGCGTCGAGCCGGCCGCGCAGCGCACCTCGCCCCGGGTTCCGCGTGGCGGCCGAGCCGGCCTACGTGTTGCACCGCTACGACTGGAGCGAATCGAGCCTGATCCTCGATCTGTTCACCCGGGCGCACGGCCGGGTCGCGGTGGTCGCCAAAGGCGCCAAGCGGCCGTATTCGCAACTGCGCGCCGTGTTGCTGCCGTTCCAGCGCGTCAGCGCGAGCTTCAGCAGCCGCGAAGAAGGCGGCGCCGAGGTCCACACCCTCAAGGCCGCGGAATGGGCGGGCGGCACGGCAATGCTGACCGGCGCGGCGCTGCTGACCGGTTTCTACCTGAACGAACTGCTGATGAAGCTGCTGGCCCGCGCCGACGCCCATCCGCGGCTGTTCGACGCCTATGCCGCGACGCTGCCCGGCCTGGCGGCCGACGACGAAACGGTCGTCCAGGCCGCGCTGCGCGCGTTCGAGCTGACCTTGCTGCGCGAGATCGGCGTGCTGCCCGAACTGGGCCTGGTCACCCTCACGGTCGAGCCGTTGCAGCCCGGGGCAGCCTACGCTTTGCACGGCGAAGCCGGCGTCCGGCTGGCGCGCGCTGGCGAGCCGGCCCTGCGCGGCGCCACCTTGATGGCGCTCGACGCGGCGCTCGACAGCGGCTCGCTCGAGGCGATGCAGCAGGCCTGCGCCGCGTCCCTGCCCGAGTTGAAAAGCGTGTTGCGGCCGCTGCTTCACTATCATCTGGGCACGCCGGTGCTGCGCACGCGGCAACTGATGATGGAGCTCCAGCAAAAATGATCTTCGCCGGTCCCCCGAACGCGCCACTGCTCGGCGTCAACATCGACCATGTCGCCACCTTGCGCAACGCGCGCGGCGGGCAGTTCCCTGACCCGGTGGCCGCCGCGCAGCTGGCGGTCGAGGCGGGGGCCGACATCATCACCTTCCACCTGCGCGAAGACCGTCGTCACATCCGCGACGACGACGTGACCCGGCTGAAGGCGGCATTGCAGGTGCCGCTGAACTTCGAGGCCGCCGTCACCGACGAGATGATCGGCATCATCGAGCGGGTGCGGCCCGAGCACGTTTGCCTGGTGCCCGAGCGGCGCCAGGAGGTCACGACCGAGGGCGGGCTCGACGTCGCCGGGCAGTTCGCCCGCATCCAGGACGCCTGCGCGCGCCTGGCTGCGGCGGGTTGCCGCGTGTCGCTGTTCATCAACGCGGACGAGCGCCAGATCGAAGCCAGCGCCGCTGCCGGCGCGTCCTGCGTCGAGCTGCACACCGGCGCCTATGCCGAGGCCTGGTGGGCGCAAGACCGGGTGCGCATGGCGGCCGAGCTGCAGCGGCTGCAGGACGGGCTGCGCCGGGGCCGCGCCGCCGGCCTGCAGACCAACGCCGGCCACGGCCTGGCGGTGTGGGACCGGCCGGCGCCGCACCCCTTTGCCAGCAGCACCTATGCGGTGGCCGCGCTGCACGAGGTCACCGAGCTGCACATCGGCCATGCGCTGATCGGCCATGCCGTGTTCGTCGGGCTGCGCCAGGCGATCGGCGACTTCAAGGCCGAGGCGGTGCTGGCGAGGAACCAGGGCGCATGATCTACGGCATCGGCACGGACATCTGCGACATCCGCCGTATCGAAGCGGCCTACGCCCGTCACGGCGAACGTTTTGCGGCCAAGGTGCTCGGCCCGCACGAAATGAGCGTGTTCCGCGAGCGCCTCGCCCGGGTGCCGGCGCGCGGCTTGCGCTACCTGGCGACCCGGTTCTCGGCCAAGGAGGCTTTCTCGAAGGCGATCGGCATGGGCATGCGCATGCCGATGACCTGGCGCGACTGCGAGGTGGTCAAGGCGCCGAGCGGCAAGCCCGAGATCCGCTTGCACCGCCAGCTCGCCGCCTGGTTCGACGAGCGCGGCCTGCGCGCGCATCTCAGCGTGACCGACGAATCCGACTATGCCGCCAGTTTTGTGGTGGTCGAAACGAAAGACTGAACCTGTTATGGATGCATCCCAGCGTACCGACCATGCCGCCGTCGTGCTCGACATCGCCGGCACCCGACTGGACGACGACGACCGCCGCCGGCTGCAGCACCCCCTCACCGGCGGCCTGATCCTGTTCGCCCGCAATTGGGAGAGCCGCCAGCAGCTCACCGAGCTGTGCGCCGAGATCAAGTCGATCCGGCCTGACGTGTTGATCTGCGTCGACCATGAAGGCGGCCGGGTGCAGCGCTTCAAGACCGACGGTTTCACCCATTTGCCGCCGATGCGCGCACTCGGTGAGTTGTGGATGCAGGATGCGCTGCTGGCGACCGACGCCGCCACCGCATGCGGTTACATCCTGGCCGCCGAACTGCGGGCCTGCGGTGTCGATTTCAGCTTCACGCCGGTGCTCGACCTCGACCACGGCCCTAGCGGTGTCATCGGCGACCGCGCCTTCCATCGTGACGCCCGGGTCGTGACGATGCTGGCGAAGAGCGTGATGCAAGGGCTGTTGCTGGCCGGCATGCAGGCCTGCGGGAAGCACTTCCCGGGGCACGGGTACGTGGCGGCCGACTCGCATGTCGACGTGCCGGTCGACAAGCGCTCGCTCAAGGACATCCTCGCCGACGACGCCAAGCCCTACGAGTGGCTCAGCACTTCGCTGGCCGCGGTGATGCCGGCGCACGTGATCTACCCCAAGGTCGACGCCCAGCCGGCCGGTTTTTCCGACCGCTGGCTGCAAGACATCCTGCGCACGCGGCTCGGCTTCACCGGTGTGATCTTCAGCGACGACCTGAGCATGCAGGGCGCGACCGTGGCGGGCACGCCGGTCGAGGGTGCGATCGCCGCGCTCAATGCCGGTTGTGACCTGGTGCTGCTGTGCAACCAGTCGCTCAACGGCGGCGCGGGTGTCGACGAACTGCTCGACGGGCTGGAGCAAGCCCTGGCCGACGGCCTTTGGCAGGCCAGCGCCGACAGCGAAGCGCGGCGTCTCGACCTGCTGCCCCAGACCGCCCCGCACACCTGGGACGAACTGATGCACCAGCCGCGCTACCAGCAGGCACTCGCCCGCCTGCCCTGAGCCGCCGGCCCGCTCTGCCCTTGGGCCCCCGGCGCCATGCCACTCCAGCTCCGCCAGCTTCAGGTGTTCGTCTCGATTGCCCAGACGCGCAACCTGACGCGAGCGGCCGGGCTGGTGCATCTGTCGCCGTCGAGCGTGTCGGAGCAGTTGTCCGCGCTGGAGGCGCACCTCGGCGCCAAGCTGTTCATGCGCACGCGCGACGGTCTTCGCATCACCGGGGCAGGTGAGGTGCTGCTCGACTATGCGAAGGAGCTACTCGACCTGAGCCGCCAGGCGGAAGCCGCGGTGGCTGCCCATGCCGAGGCGATGCGCGGCCAGCTCCGGGTCGGCGCTCTGGAGTCGTTGTGCGCCGCGGTGTTGCCGCGTATCGCTGAGGTCTTCGCCGGCCGGTGTCCCCAGGTGCAGCTGGTCCTGGACACCGACGCCACGGTCGCGTTGCGACTGGGGGTGAAGGGCGGCACGCTCGACGCCGCCTTTCTCTTCAGCCATGCCGACGACGCCGAACTCGAGACAGAGCGCGTGGGCCAAGATGAAGCGGTGGTCATCCTGCCGCAACACCACCGGCTGGCGCAACGCAGCGCCTTGTCGCCGCAGGATCTGGCGGGTGAACGTGTCGTGGCCACCGCCAGGGGGTGCGTCTACCGAGGGCTGCTTGACGCTGTGTCCGCCGCGTCGGGATCACCCCTGCAGGTCGGCATGGAAAGCGGCAGCATCGCCGCCGCGCGTGCCTTGGTGGCCGCCGGCGCCGGCGTGTCGATCGTGCCGCGCCTGGCCGTTTCATTTCCTGGCGCCTCGCAAGGTCTGGCGCTGGTGCCGCTCGACGATCATCGGTTCGCGACCGTGCCGATCTTCATGGTGTCCCGCCGCCAGCGGCGACCTGCCCCGGCGCTGCGGGTGTTTCTGCAAACGGCGCGAGAGGTGGTGTCAGGCCAGACGGTGCCCACCGTCCACGTGCACAACGGTGCCCGAGATGTAGCCGTTGTCGAGCAGGTGCAGGATGGCCTGCGCGATGTCGGACGGCTGCCCGGTCCTGCGCACCGGTAGTCGCTCGGCCATGGCGTCGAGCACGCTGCGCTTGGCATCCCCGGCGACGTGTTGCCAGATGCCGGTGTCGACCCAGCCTGGCGAGACCACATTGACCCGCACGGGCCCCAGTTCCACGGCGAGCGCCTTGGCCAGGCCCTCCAGGCCCGCATTGGCCGCGGCAACCGCCGCTCCTTTGGGGGCCGGCCGATAAGCCGCGATGCCGGAGGTGAAGGTGATGGAACCGGTGGTCGGTAGACACGGCGCTCCGTGCTTGGCCAGCATCAAGGGGCCGAGCAGCTTGGAGCGGACGACACGTTCCACCGCCGCCATGCTCAGCTGTGGCAGCAGTTCGTAGGCGCCGGCGATGTCGGCGGCGGTGCAGACGATGTGATCAAGCTCGCCGATGCCGCGAAACAGCCGCTCGACGTCTTGCTCCTGGGTCACGTCGACCGTCTCCGTGTCCAGCCTCGCTGGCGTGGCCAGCGCCTCGCGTAGCGTGTTCAATCGCGGCCGGCTTCTGCCGGCGGCCACCACCGCATCACCGCGCGCGAGCAATTGCGCCACCACGGCCCGGCCCATGCCCGAACCGCCGCCGACGACCAGCACGCGCTGGGGCGTCCGTTGTTTCATTTCTGTGCTCTCTTGCATCTCCAGTTCCTTTCGTCGTGCCCCCTGCGGGGTCACGGCAAGCAGTCTGGGCGCCGAGAGGCGAGGCGCAAAGCAGGAGATGACGAAACTCGGATTCGGGTTTTGCGATGCCGAAAAAGGTGTGCCGGACGGGGTGGGCCGCCCGTCGAGCGCGTTCACGCTCCCGCCGCTGCTCGAAGCGGCTGCGGCACCCGTGCAAAGGTATTGCAGACGGCGGTGGGCCGTGCTTCACGGTGCGCGGCAGGTCGGTCTGCGCCGGCCTTTGCACCGCCCGCTTGCCCGGCATGGCGAGGCTGCCAGCCGCGCTTCAAATGACAACGCCGCCGAAGTCAGCCTTCGGCGGCGTTGTCGTTTGCCTGGACCGGGCGCCGGGGCCGGCGCCTTCCGGGTTCAGCGCACCTCGGCGCCGGTTTCGAACGGCAGGGTCACGCGGGCCAGGTCGGTGCGGGTTTCGACCAGCACCAGCGGGCCTTCGTCGACCGTCACGACCGGCTTGCGCTCACGCGGGACGCGCGGCGGCTGGGGCTCGCGGGCGATGCTGTCCTGGGCGGCACGGACCTTCTCGGCGTCCGAGTTGACCCATTCCAGCCCCGCTTGCGCGGCGACGTTCTGCAGGTCGGCCAGCGGCAGCACGAAGGGTTGCGGACGCTGCGGCGCCACCGCGGGCAGCGGTGCCGCAGCAGCAACCGCCGGCGCTGCCACCGGGGTCGGCACCACGGCCGGCTCTGCGGCGGGGGCAGGGCTGGTGGGCGCGACGTCTTGCAGATCGGCCGGTTCGCCTTCCACGACCTCGGCCTCGGTCACCACCTCCGACGGTGCGGTGCCGTCCTGCTCGCGCTTCTCGCGACGGTAGCGGTCGCGCCCACGGCCGCGGCGGCGGCCTTCGCCTTCGCGTGCGGCGGTGTCGTCGCCGCCCGCTTCGGCCTCGGCGCTCAACGGCTCGGCCGCGGCGCCGGTGTCCACCACTTGCGTTTCGCCCAGCAGGCCGGCGTTGTCCGGCTGCAAGGCGGTGGTGTCGCCGGTTTCGGCGCTTTCGCCGCCCAGGTCCTGGCTCTCGGTCGCTGCATCTCGCTCACGGCGGCCGCGGCCACCGCGGCGGCGGCGGCGTCCGTCACGCTGCGCCTCGCCGGCGGCTTCCACGGCACCGTCTTGCGGCACGGTGTCGGCAAAACCCTCCTCGCCGGCCTCGACGGTCTCTGCCGCGGGCGGCAGTTCGCGTTCCGGGCGGGGCCCGCGGCGGCCTTCACCGCGACCCTCACCGCGACCCTCACCGCGGCCACGCGGCTCTTGCGGCGCAGCGCCTTCACGTGCCTCGACGTTGCGCGGTTCACGCGGCTCGCGCGGTTCACGTGGCGGGCGTTCCTTGCGTGCGCCGGCCTCCCCGCTCAGCTCCAGCGGCATCGCGGTGCCGACATCGGCACCCGCGGCCTTGCCACGCTGGTCGCGGTTGCGGTCACGGCCTTCCCGGCCCTCGCGACCTTCACGTCGGCCTTCGGCTCGCGCGCCTTCCTCGCGTCCGTTCTCGCGGCCACCGCGGCCACCGCCGCGTCGGCCCTCGCCACGCTCACCGCCGCGTTCGCCGCGCGCCTCACCGCCACCTCCGCGACGGCGCCCGTCCTGGGCTTCCTTCGCGGCCGGGGCGGCGACGGGAGCCGGCACGGGCGCCGGCGCCGGTTCCGGCGCGGCCGGTGCGCCGAACAGCTTCTTGATCCAGCCGAAGAAGCCGCCGCCGGCGGCCGGCGCCGCAGCGCTCGGGCGCGTCGCCGCGGCAGGCGCGGTCGTGACCGGTGCGGCGGCCACAGGGGCCGGCGCCGGGGCCACTTCCTTGGCCGGCGACGGGGGCGCCGGCTGCTCGGGCAGCAGGCCCTTGATCACCGGTTCCTGCTTGGGCTTGGCCTTCTCGCGCCGGGTGATGCCGACCTCGTCGTCCGGCTCCTCGATCATCGAGTAGCTGGCCTGCAGGTTCTCGACCCGCGGGTCGTCGTGGCGCAGGCGTTCGAGCTTGTAGTTGGGCGTCTCCAGGTGCTTATTGGGCACCAGCAGCACCTTCACGCTCTGCTTGAACTCGATCTTGTTGATCTCCATCCGCTTTTCATTGAGCAGGAAGGAGGTCACCTCGACCGGCACTTGCACGTGGACGGCGAAGGTGTTCTCCTTCATCGCCTCTTCCTGCACCATGCGCAGGATCTGCAGCGCGCTCGACTCGGTGTCGCGGATGTGGCCGGTGCCGTTGCAGCGCGGGCAGGTGATGTGCGAGCCTTCGCTCAGTGCCGGGCGCAGGCGCTGGCGCGACAGCTCCAGCAGGCCGAACTTGGAGATCGAGCTGAACTGCACGCGGGCGCGATCTTGGCGCAGCGCGTCGCGCAGCCGGGTTTCGACCTCGCGGCGGTTCTTCGACTCTTCCATGTCGATGAAGTCCACCACGATCAGGCCGCCCAGGTCGCGCAGCCGCATCTGGCGGGCGATCTCGTCGGCTGCTTCCAGGTTGGTGCGGGTGGCGGTTTCCTCGATGTCGCCGCCGCGGGTCGCGCGCGCCGAGTTGACGTCGATCGACACCAGCGCTTCGGTGTGGTCGATCACGATGGCGCCGCCCGAGGGCAGGTTGACGGTGCGCGAGAACGCCGTTTCGATCTGGTGCTCGATCTGGAAGCGGCTGAACAGCGGCGCGTCGTCGCGGTAGCGTTTCACGCGGCCGGAGTTGTCCGGCATCACGTGGTTCATGAACTGCTGGGCCTGATCGTAGATGTCGTCGGTGTCGATCAGGATTTCGCCGATGTCGGCGGTGAAGTAGTCGCGGATCGCGCGGATCACCAGCGACGATTCCTGGTAGATCAGGAAGGCGCCTTTGCGAGACTGGGCTGCGCCGTCGATGGCGGTCCACAGCTTCAGCATGTAGTTCAAGTCCCACTGCAGCTCGGCGACGCTGCGGCCGATGCCTGCGGTGCGGGCGATCAGGCTCATGCCCTTCGGGTAATCGAGCTGGTCGAGGGCTTCCTTCAGTTCTTCACGGTCCTCACCCTCGATGCGGCGAGAAACACCACCGCCGCGGGGGTTGTTGGGCATCAGCACCAGGTAGCGGCCGGCCAGCGAGATGAAGGTGGTGAGGGCGGCGCCCTTGTTGCCGCGCTCTTCCTTCTCGACCTGGACCAGCAGTTCCTGGCCTTCCTTGATCGCGTCGGAGATCTTGGCGTTGCGGACGTCCACGCCGTCCTTGAAATACTGTCGGGAGATTTCCTTGAAGGGCAAAAAGCCGTGGCGCTCCTCGCCGTAGTCGACGAAACAGGCCTCGAGCGACGGTTCTACGCGGGTGACCACCGCCTTGTAGATGTTGCCCTTGCGCTGTTCCCGTCCTTCGATTTCGGTTTCGAAATCGAGCAGTTTCTGGCCATCGACGATAGCCAGGCGACGCTCTTCCTGCTGCGTCGCATTGATCAGCATGCGTTTCATTGCGCTCCTCCTGCCGGCGACATCTGCGGTCGCGGCAATACCAACATGTCGCCTCGGACAATCACTGTCAGGGGCGACTCATCGATGCACGAGAAACGAGGTGGAACCGAAAGGAATCGCCCTGGACTGCTCTGATCTTCAAGATCAGGAGAACAGCGTTGGCGCATGCATCCGCATGACCACGCCCTTCGAGGGAAGGGCGGCCCTGATGCGCCCCGACTCCTTCCCGGCGTGGTGCACGACCAGGCGTGCCACGTGCGGCCAGGCGCAAACCGGCCGCGGGGTCACATCCGCGGCGGTGCAGCGCAAGGGGGGAAGCGAGGGGAGGGGGAACAGCATCCGTGGGGAGAGTCTTCGGAGCGGGCTGCAGGCGGACACCCGATGTCGCCGCGGGCCGGGTCGGCCCCCAACGGTCGGGCGGGCCCGGCCTGCGGCCGGAAACCTTGTTCTTGGGTTCTTTCGACGTTCGCTCTATCGCAGCCCCAACCTCGGCCGCCACTTCACCTTGGGAAGCGGCCCGCCATGCCGGACTGCGTTGCATCACCAAATATGCAGGGCCGGCGTTTTGCAACTTCATCACGCCTGGGCCTTGCGAACCACTTTGCCTGCCCGTGCTGTCGACACTCTTCCGATCAGGGTCGGCAGAGTGGCGGGTAAACTCTTGAAAATCAAACACTTACAACGCAAACGTGGTGCAACGGATTATAGGGGCGAAACGGCCAAGGCAGGTGGAACCTGCTGAAACCGCTGGCCGCGCCCCACGCGGGTCGCGGCCAGCGGCCCCGAAACAGGCTGTGGTCCCCAGCGCCGGGCCCGAGGCGCGCGCACCGGCCGTGCAGCGCCTGGTGATCGACGAAGGCTCCGCGGGTCAACGGCTCGACAACTTCCTGCTGAAGACGCTCAAGGGCGTGCCGAAGACCCACGTCTACCGTATCGTGCGCAGCGGCGAGGTGCGGGTCAACAAGGGCCGGGCGGCCGCCGACACGCGGTTGGCCCTGGGCGACGAGGTCCGCGTGCCGCCGGTGCGTCAGGCCGAGCGCGCCTCCGCCCCGCCGGCGCCGGCGCGCGAGTTCCCGGTGTTGTTCGAGGACGACCATCTGCTCGCGGTCAACAAGCCCGCCGGCGTCGCGGTGCATGGCGGCAGCGGTGTGAGCTTCGGCGTGATCGAGCAATTGCGCCGCTCCCGCCCGCAGGCCCGCTTCCTCGAACTGGTGCACCGGCTCGACAAGGAGACCTCGGGGGTGCTGTTGCTGGCGAAAAAGCGCAGCGCGCTGACCCTGCTGCAGGACCAGTTCCGCCAGCGCGAGACCGGCAAGACCTATGCGGCGCTGGTGGTCGGCGCCTGGCCGGCGAACCGCAAGGTGATCGACGTCCCGCTGCACAAATACCTCACCGGCGAGGGCGAACGGCGCGTGCGCGCGGTGTCGCCGGCCGACGACGATGGCCGCCGCTCGATCACGCTGGTGCGCATCGCCGAAACCTATGCCGGCTTCACCTTGCTCGATGTCACCATCAAGACCGGCCGCACCCACCAGATCCGCGTGCATCTGCTGCACGAAGGCCATCCGATCGCCGGCGACGAGAAATACGGCGATTTCGCGCTGAACAAGGCACTCGCCCGCGGCGAGGCCGTGCCCGGGTGCCGTTTCGACCGCATGTTTTTGCACGCCCGTCGGCTGCGTTTCGAACATCCGGCGAACGGCGAGACCATCCAGCTGGAAGCGCCGCTGCCGTCCGAGTGCACCGAATTGTTGTCTGCCCTGCCGGTGCTGCCGGCCCATCCATGAACGACCACCGTCTTCACCGCCCGCGCCAGTACGACCTGATCGTGTTCGACTGGGATGGCACCTTGTTCGATTCCACCGCGCTGATCGTGCGCAGCATCCAGGCCGCCTGCGCCGATCTGAAGGTGCCCGTGCCCGACGACAGCCGCGCCGCCTATGTGATCGGCATGGGCTTGCAGGAAGCCTTCGAGCACGCCGCACCGGGCCTGGCGCCGCATCTCTACCCCGAACTGACGCAACGCTACCGTCAGCACTATTTCAAGCGCCAGCACGAGCTGACGCTGTTCGAGGGCGTGCTGGGCATGCTGCAGGCCTTGAAGCAGCGCCACCACTGGCTGGCGGTGGCCACCGGCAAGTCGCGCCGCGGGCTCGACGAAGCGCTCAAGACGGTGCTGCTGCGGGGCGTGTTCGACGCCACCCGCACGGCCGATGAAACCTTGCCGAAACCGCACCCGCGCATGCTCGAAGAGCTGATGGCGGAGTTCGGCGTCGAGCCGGAACGCACCCTGATGATCGGCGACACCACACACGACCTGCAGCTGGCCGTGAACGCGCGCACGGCGAGCGTCGCGGTGAGCTACGGCGCGCACGAGCCCACGTTCTTCCAGGACTACGGGCCGCGCTTCGTCGCCCACTCGGTGCGCGAGCTGCAGCAATGGCTGGATGCAAACGCCTGAGGGCGCGTGGATGTTGTGATCGGTAGGAAGTCGTGATGAGTGAAGTTTTGAAGCCTACGGAAGTCGAGTTGTGCGAGGCGGACGCCCTGGTCGAGCGCGGGCCCGCCGTGCCCTTCGACATCGTGTTGTGGAGCCAGGGGGCACGCGCCTTTGCGCTGCGCTTCGATGGCCGCCCGGTGGCCTATGTGAACCGCTGTGCCCATGTGCCGGTCGAGATGGACTGGCAGCCCAACCAGTTCCTGGACGACAGCGGGGACTGGATCATCTGTTCGATCCACGGGGCCTTGTATGACCCGCGGGATGGGCACTGCGTCGGCGGCCCGTGTCGTGGCGAGGGCTTGATCCGCGTTGAGGTTGATGAGCGCGACGGCAAGGTCTATTGGTATCCTTCTGGCGATATTCAGCCCGCCTTCACCGACTGAAGCCGGCACGCCTCGAGGCTCGGGGCAGCCCGCCGGCCCTGGTCGGCGGTTGTACTCTCCACTTCGTTTTTTCAGGGACACCATGAATTCGAACGATCCCGGCGACCTGCCCGATGTGCAAGCCGAGCCGGTCCGGGCCCCGGCGGCCGCGTCGGCTCCCGCGGCGCCCAGCGACACCGCGCTGGTGGCGCAACTGGCACGCGCCTACCTCGACGACCGGCGTCGCGAGCGGCGCTGGCGCATCTTCTTCCGCCTGGCATGGTTGCTGGTGGCCTTGACCGTCCTGGCGCTGGGCTACAGCCAGCGTGCGGCGACCAACGCACAAACCGGGCCGCATACCGCGCTGATCGACGTGCGCGGCGAAATCGCCGTCGACGCCGAGGCCAGCGCCGAGAACCTGCTGTCGGCTTTGCGCAACGCCTTCGAAGACGCCGGCGCCCAGGCCGTCGTGCTGCGCATCAACTCGCCGGGCGGCAGCCCGGTGCAGGCCGGCATCATCAACGAAGAGATCCGCCGGCTGAAAGAGCTGCACAAGAAGAAGGTGTACGCGGTGGTCGAGGAAGTGTGCGCGTCGGGCGCGTACTACATCGCGGTGGCGGCCGACGAGATCTATGTCGACAAGGCGTCCATCGTCGGCTCGATCGGTGTGTTGATGGACAGCTTCGGCTTCACCGGGCTGATGGACAAGCTCGGCATCGAGCGGCGCTTGCTGACGGCCGGCGAGCACAAGGGTTTTCTCGACCCGTTCTCGCCCCAGTCGGAAACAGAGAAGGCCTATGCCAAGGCCATGCTCGACCAGATCCACCAGCAGTTCATCAGCGTCGTGAAAGAAGGCCGCGGCAACCGGCTCAAGCCCGAGCCGCAGCTGTTCTCGGGCCTGTTCTGGAACGGCGAACAAGCGGTGGCGCTGGGGCTGGTCGACCACTTCGGCACGCTCGATTACGTCGCGCGCGAGGTGGTCAAGGCCGAAGAGGTGATCGACTACACGCCGCGCGAGAACGTCGCGGAACGGCTGGTCAAGCGCTTCGGCGCGGCGATCGGCAGCGGCGCGGTGCAGGCCCTGCGCAGCGCCGGCTCGCTGCGCTGAGAGGCGCTGGCGCACAGAAGCACAGGGGCCCGCCCGCCGGGCCTTGCGCGCGACACAAACAAAAGGGGCCCCGTCGGGGCCCCTCGTCGTGACCGGGTTCGTTCGTTCAACGGCGGAACCGCTCGCCGTTGTAATAGGTCAGTTCCACGAAGCTCGAGCCTTCGTGGTCACGCGGGCCGTAGCTCACTTCGTAGCCGCCCAGGTCGAACGGGCGCATGGTCTCGAAGGCGGCCACCAGCCTGTCTCTGCTGGCGCCGCGGCCGGCGCGGCGCAGGCCCTCGGCCAGGATGCGCGCACTGATGTAGCCCTCGAGCGACGGGTACGAGGTGGTCGGGTTGCCGGCCTTCTTCAGCGCGGCCTGGTAGGCCCGCACCACGGCGATCGTGCCGCTGTCCGGGTTCGGCACCACCTGGGCCACCGTGACCCCCTTGGCGCTGTCGCCGAGCATGTCCAGCAGCGGTTTCACGCCGAAGAACGAGATCAGGAACGGTGCGGCCATGGGCAGCTTCTGGCGCAAGGAACGCCAGGAGAGGATGCTCCCGGTCCCGATCGCCAGCGACAGCAGCGACGATGGTTGGAAGGCCACCACCTCGGCGACGGTCTTCTGGACCTCTTCGGCACTGTCGCCCGCGAGCAGAAATGCCTTCCACTCGGTATTGTTGTGGCGCTTCGCGGCCGCTTCGAAGGCCGCCAGCGTGGCCTTGCCGAAGGGGTCGTTGCCGTAGATCACGGCGCACTTCTGCAAGCTGGTGGTGCTCAGCTGCTGGGCGATCTTGTTCAGCTCGCCCGAATAGCTCGTGCGCGTGTGGATCACCAGCGGATTGTGGACACGCAGCGCGTCACTTCCGGTGGCCGGCGCGATCAGGGGCACCCTGGCCTGTTGCGCGACCGGCAGCAGGCCCAACACGCTGGTGGTGCCGCCGCAGGCGAAGAAGGTGACGATCTTGTCGCGCTCGATCAGCTGTTTCGCGTTTTCGGTGGCTTTCTCCGGCATGCCGGCGTCGTCCAGGCTGCGGAACTCGAGACGGTGCCCTTCGACCCCGCCACGCTCGTTGATTTCGTCGAACGCCGCCTTGATGCCCCGGTTCATTTCCACATAGGGGTAGGCCTGCGGGCCGGTGAGAGATGCCGTCTGGCCGATCACAAAGGCTTGCTCTTGGGCACGCACCGTCGTGGGCAGGGCGATCGCGGCCGCCGCGGCACCCGCGGCCTTCAGCAAAGCACGTCGGGCGATCGGGTTCGAGAATTCCTGGGACATCGTTCCTCCAATGCGAACCCACGATTGTGAGTGCTTGTATCTCCTTTGGGATGGCCCAAAAGGGGGGAAATTCCCTTGATATTCCCGCTTTTTCCGAGGGAATGTGGATTCCGTCGCCGGCCCGGCAGGGCCCCCCCGCCGAGTGCCGTGTCAGCCGGCGATGGCCGGCGGGGCCGGGGTGCGCAGGAGGCCCGAGGCGGGTCGATGCAACTCAACCCGCCCGGACCCTGGCGTCCGCCTTTATCGAGGGTAGAGCAACAGCCCGTAGGTGCGGTACAGGTCCTGGTCGGAGTTGACCGGCCCGGTTTGCGGTGTCAGCCCACCTTGCACCTTGACCCATACCAAGTGGTTGGCCCGGTCCTGCCAGACCAGGTTGCCGTTGCCGTTCAGCACCTCCGCATAGCTGTTGGCCGGCGTGAAACGGCGCACATGGTCGGGCCGAGTGTCGGGGCTCCACGACTTCGGCTCGGCGCGGTTGTGCCACGAGGTGAGGTAGCCGGTGGCGTCGAGCGAACCGTCGAAGCTCACCGCCAGGATGAAGGCATCGGAGCTGCGGTAGACGTTGGTGATGCTGAGCTCGATGGAGCGCGGCAGCGGCCGGCCGGGGAACCTCAGCACGTAGCGGCCGCCGTTGCGGGCCGCGAAGTGGCGCATGTGGCCCAGCATCGTCGAAACGGTCCCGTCGGCCACCGACCAGGTGCCGATGGTGTTGCCGGTAGCGTCTTGTCGGGTCACTTCGACGGGGGACGTGAACGAGTAGTCGCTCGGGTCGAAATCGGTCTTGTAGCTCTGCACGCCGTAGTACTCGCCGTCGCAGCTCCTGCCGTTCTGGCCCGCGGGCGCCGCCGCCGCGCACTGGGCGCCGCTGGTCAGGAAGGGCACGTCGTAGACCCAGTAATTGCCCTTGGGGCCCCAATAGCCGTGCGGGTCCCACAACGCACCGGCAAAGGTCCAGTGGCGCCGGTTCAGCGGCTGTCCGTCCATGTGGGGCGGCAGGGTGCGGTAGCCCGGCGAACTCTGGATCAGCCGATTGTTGGCATTGCGCACCGGCCCCTTGTCGACGCCCATCAGGTAGTAGTCATCGGTCTTGAACACGCCGCTCGACTTGCCGGCGACGAACGGGAAGCTCACTACGGTGTTGTGGTGCATGTCGAGCGCCGAGTGGTAGCTGGCGAAGGCCACCGGCGGCTCGTCCGACGGAGGCAGCGTCTGCTGGTTGAGGCTGGTGCCGATCACCAGCGCCCGGGTCAACTCGCCGACCTGCACCGCGCCGGCGAAGTGCGTGCCGACGTTGTCGGCCGTGACCCACTCGACATACTGCGGGTTGACCGCCCGGTTGCGGTAGGCGCCGCCGTTGTTCTTGTACGAGGTGATGCGCTTGAGCGTGAACTTCAGGCGCGGGCCCCCGTCGGTGCCGTCGGCGGTCGGGATGTAGTAGTTGCCCACCGTGTTGCCTGCAGCGTCGATCGGCACGTGCTCGAGCAAGATGCCCGAGGCGCGTGCACTGTGGCCGGTGTTGTGCTCGAACACACCGTGGGCCATGCGGTCGGGCCGCAGCGGCACGCGGGCCGACAGCCCCAGCGGCTTGGGCGGGAAGGCCAGCCAGAAGCCGTTGCCGGCGGTGTCACCCGCCAGGTTGTGGCGCACGATGTTGTCGGGGTTGGTCAACCAGAACCCGGACGGGCCGGCTTCGTGGATCTCACCCTCGTGCACCTGCAGGCGCCGCTCGGGCGGCGGGGCCCGCATCTTGAGCGCCAGGTTGCCTTCGAACACGTTGCGGCGTTCCACCGCGTCTTCCAGGAAGAAGGCGTGGCCGGCGATGTCGTGGCAGATGTTGTGCAGCACCTGCACGCCGTTGGTGCCGTGGACGACGATGCAGCGTTGTGAGGAGTCCCACACGCTGCTGTTGCGGATCACGTGGCCCGCCGCGTCGCCGCGCAGCTGGCCCTGCTCGTCGTAGCTCAGCATGTGCCAGTGGAACGGGTAGCGGCCCACCACGCCGGCCTGGCCCGCGCGCCGGATCTCGACGCCGTCGACCACCACCTTGGACGCCAGGTTCATGATCATCACGTGCACGCCGAAGCCGCTGTTGCGCCAGGCTTCGTCGTCGGGCGCCTGGAGGACGATGTTGCGGCTGAGGTTGCCGACCGCCGCGCGCTCGTCCAACACGGTGGGAGCGGGGCTGGCCGGCGGCACGAAGCTCGGGTCTTCGGTCAGGCTCATGCCGTGGTCGGTCACGTATTGCAGCCGGCCCCAGCGGAACTTGGCCAACGGCGTGCTCAGGGTCAGTTGCGTCCCGCCGGCCGCCGACAAGGTCAGGCGTTCGGTGGCGGTGGCGCCATAGAAGTCGGTCGGCGCAATCGCCACGCGGTCGCCGGCGCGCCAGCCGGTCGTCGTGTCGTTCAGCTGCAAGCTCGTGGTGCCGGCCGTCGCATGCGCAGCCAGCCGGGTCCACACGGGCTGCGGCGCCGCGCCGTGGATCTCGAGTCGGCCCCCGCGCACGTTGAGACCGCGGGAGACACCGTCGTTCGGTGTCCTGGGCGCGCCGGTCAAGGTGATGACGGCCTGCTGGGTGTAGGGCTCATCGGCCGTGCCGATCTCCAAGGCGCCGGTGACGTCGATGTAGCCGGCCGTCAGCGCGACGTTGCGGCGCGCAAAACGCAGCGTACCTTCGATGCGCAGGCCGGCCAGCGGGGGCGTGTCGGTGTCGAGCGTGATGATCTTGCCGGCCGGGATCACCACTTCGACACCGGCCGTCGGCAGCTGCCCGCCCCAGGTGCTGGGCTGGGACCACGCCAGCGCGTGGTCTTCGACGGCCGGCCGTCGTTCAGGTTCAGGTTGCGATGCCGACTCAGGGGCGCCCGCAGGCGCACCGCTCGACTTCTCATCGCCGCCACCACACGACGCCAGCAGCAAAGTGGCGACGAAGATCGCCGCGCGCGCGGCGGCAACGGGGGACAACTGGCGCGGTGCGTCCGCAGGAATCATGGTGCCCTCTCTCGGCCGCCGCACGGCGGATGGCATGACACAGCCACAACACTGCGCAGATGAGGTCGTTCGCCCGCCAAGCGCGCGGCGACCCGGTGTTTGAGTTGGAGGCGATTGCAGCTGTCAGGACGTGCAGCGTCAACCGGGGGGTGCGCAACCGCATGTAAAGGTTGGCGAGGCATTGCGGTGGTCTGCGCAACAGACGTGTGCGACAGGAGTGGCTGCTCCGCGGCCCCCTCTCGGCAGGACGTCATGGGGCCGCCGTGTTGGCGGCGGTCCACAGGTGACGCGCGGTGACGCACTGCTGTCCGTTCCAGTCTTGCTCACAGCTGCGACGGACCACCTCGCACATCGCCTCGCCGCTGGCACGCAACGCGCGGTAGGCCTGCACGTCCACAGCCCCGACGCCGGCGATGAAGACCGTGCTGGCGCCTTCAGCGGCCGAGGGCCCGGCCATGACACTGCAGCGGCTCTTCACCATCGCATCGACGCAGGCCTGCTCGACACGCGCCAACCCTTCCGGGCTGGCTGCGGACCCGGACGGCTGCGCGCTACAGCCGGCGACCACGAAGGCACAGACGGCGGCTGAGGTCACGAGCAGGGCTTGCATGCAGCGAGAGGGCCGGGTCGGCCGGGCAGACGAAACCGCCACCCTACTGCGAGGCCGGGCTGCGTCAAGATCTGCCGACGCCGTTGGCGAACAACGGTCACCGCCGATGGAGCAACGGTGCCGCCTTCGACCGGGTGCACGCGCAAGGTGCGGTGCCGCGCTCTCCCGGGCGCGGCCCAGCAGGGCCGCAGGCGCTCAAACGGTCAACAAGCCCTTGGTCTCGATGAACCGGATCACGTCGTCCAGCCCGGCGCGTGTCTTCAGATTGGTCATCGCATACGGCCGCTGCCCGCGCATGCGGCGGGTGTCGGCCTCCATCACCGCCAGGTCGGCCCCCACATGGGGGGCCAGGTCGGTCTTGTTGATCACGAACAAGTCGCTCTTCGTGATGCCCGGCCCGCCCTTGCGCGGGATCTTCTCGCCAGCGGCCACGTCGATCACGTACAGCGTCAGGTCGGACAACTCGGGGCTGAAGGTGGCCGCGAGGTTGTCGCCGCCGCTTTCGATGAAGACGATGTCGGCGTCGGGAAACTTGCGCAGCATCCGGTCGACCGCTTCCAGATTGATCGACGCGTCTTCGCGGATCGCCGTGTGCGGGCAGCCGCCGGTCTCCACGCCCATGATGCGTTCCGGCTCGAGGGCCCCGGCCACGGTGAGCAGCCGCTGGTCTTCCTTGGTGTAGATGTCGTTGGTCACCACCACCAGGTCCCAGCGGTCCCGCATCGCCTTGCACAGCATCTCGACCAGCGTGGTCTTGCCCGAGCCGACCGGGCCGCCGACGCCGACACGCAGAGGAGGGCGGGCTTTGGTGCGGCCGGCGGGCCGGGCGGTGGTGTCGGACGTCATGAGCGGAACAGCCTTGAATATTGGGTTTCGTGGACAGACGACAGAATCGCGAGCATCGGTGCAAAGGCCTGGCGCTGCGCGTCACGCAGTTGCAACGCCTGCTCGACCGCGGGCGGAATGGCGTCGGCCAAACGGGCCAGCATACGTTGGCCGGCACTCTGGCCGAGCGGGACAGCCTTGATCGCCGCCTGCACCATGTTTTCGGACCAACCGAAGGCGAAACACAGCAGCACCTCCCGGGGAGCGGCGCCGGTCTGTGCCGCCGCCAGGGCGAAGGCCACCGGATAGGTCGGCGCCGGCTGCAGCGCTTCCAGCACGGCCAGGCGCGGGTCTTCGGCACGCAGGCGCAGCCACTGCGCCAATGAGCGGCCCATCTGCTCGGTCTGCTGCCGCAACTCGGCCGACTCGCGGGTCGTCAACACCCACTGGTTCAGTTCGGCCACCCGCTCGGCGTCGCCACGTCGCCAGGCGCGCAGCGATTGCGCCAGCACCGCCAGCTCGTTGCGCATCAGACACAGCTGCAGCTGATCGAGCAACCAGTCACCGGCCTGCGTCTCGTTGGTGACGCGCCCGCTCTCGATCGCGGCTTCCAGGCCCTCGGAATAGCTGAAGCCGCCGACCGGCAAGGCCGGCGACGCCAGCCACATCAGCTGCAGCAGGGTGTGCGGGTTGGGCGCGGCCGGGGCCCGCCGGTCGAGCACACGCGGCATCAATGCGAGTGGCCGTGCCGGCAATGCGGGCCGTGCACGTGCCCTGACGCCGCCGCGTCCGGCTTGGGATCGCCGTGCCCGTGCCCGTGTTCGTGTCCGTGATGCTCGTGGTCGCAGTGCGGCCCGTGCCCGGGCTCTGTCGTTGCGGCAGAGGCGTTGCCGTGCCCATGGTCGTGGTCATGTCCGTGACTGTGGCCGTGCCCGTGCGCATGCCCGCCCGCCGCGTAAGCCCCGCCTTCGGGCTCGAAGGCGGCTTGTGTTGGCGTGACGACCAGGTGCATCTTGCGCAGCATGTCGGCGAGCACATGGTCGGGCTCGAGCAGCAGGCGGTCGGGCTGCAGCTCGAGCTGCACATGGCGGTTGCCCAGGTGATAGGCAGCGCGCAGCAAGTCGAAGCGACTGCCGTGCTCGGCGCAGGTGGTCACCACCATCACGTCCTGTGGCGCCGCGGTGACGCGCACCAGCGAGCCGTCTTCGGCCACCAGCACGTCACCGCCCCGCACCGACGTGCCGCGGGGCAGGAACACGGCCAGCGCCCGGCCGGTGCTGTCGGTGGCGTCGAAGCGGCTTTTCTGGCGCACGTCCCAATCGAGTTCGACGCTGGCGGCGCGCTTGAGCAGCACCGGGGCCAGGCCGCGGCCTTGGGGCAGGAGTTTGTTGACGGTCAGCATGGCGTCTCTCAGTCAGCGAGATCTTGGAAGCTGGACAGCATAGCGAAGCGGCCGCCGTACCGTCAGCGCGACGTCGAGCGGCTGCTCAGCGCCGTCAGCACCCCCAGCCCGATGTAGCTGCCACCGGCCAGGTAGCGGCTCCAGCGCGGCGGCGCCGTGCGCGAGCGCAACCAGGGACCGAGTGCCCCGGCCAGCCAGACATAGACGGCGTCGCTGCTCGCCGCGATCAGCACGAACAGGCTGCCCAGCAGCACGGCCTGGGGCATCACCGGCGCGTTCGGCGCCATGAACTGCGGCAAGAAGGCCGCAAAGAAAAGCGTGGTCTTGGGGTTGAGCAGCGCGACCAGAAAGCCGTCGGCGAACAAACGCGCCTTGGCCACCGGCCGTGGTGCGGCGGCCCCGGTCGTG
This sequence comes from Caldimonas brevitalea, assembly GCF_001017435.1. NCBI lineage: Bacteria > Pseudomonadati > Pseudomonadota > Betaproteobacteria > Burkholderiales > Sphaerotilaceae > Caldimonas > Caldimonas brevitalea. The sequence goes on along the minus strand of NZ_CP011371.1, from coordinate 5,261,180 downwards.
TCGAGCGGCGTGGCCGCCCGCAGCGCCTGCACGCCGAGGTAGATCAGGTAGGCGGCGCCGGCCCATTTCACCAGCGTGAAGGCCGCTGACGACACCGCGAACAAGGCCGCGAGGCCCAGCGACGCGCCCAACGCGTTGCCGAGGTTGCCGAGCGCCACGCCCAGCACCGAGGCCAGGCCCGAGCGGCGCCCCTGCGCGAGCGTGCGGGTGATGATGTAGATGACGGCCGGCCCGGGCGTCACCGCCAGCAGCAGGCTGGCACCGGCAAACGCGATCAAATGGCCGGTCGGGGGCAGCAGCAGCATCGGTAGGTCCATGGGCGGCTCGATTCAGGCTTCAGAACAGGAAATAGCGTTGCGCCATCGGCAGCACGCTGGCCGGCTCGCAGCGCAGCAACTGGCCGTCGGCGCGCACCTCGTAGGTCTGCGGGTCGACCTGCATCTGCGGTGTGTAGTGATTGTGGATCATGTGCTGCTTGCGGACGCTGCGGCAGCCCTGCACCCCGGCCACCGTGCGGGTCAGCCGCAAGCGCTCGCCGACGCCGCCCTGCAACGCGGCCTGGCTGACGAACGTGAGCGAGCCGCGCGCCAGCGCGCCGCCATGGCTGCCGAACATCGGCCGGTAGTGCACCGGCTGCGGCGTCGGGATCGAGGCATTCGGGTCGCCCATCGCGGCCGCCGCGATGAAGCCGCCCTTCAGCACCAGCGAAGGCTTGACGCCGAAGAAGGCCGGCCGCCACAGCACCAGGTCCGCCCATTTGCCGACTTCGACGCTGCCCACCTCGTGCGCAATGCCGTGCGTCAGCGCCGGGTTGATCGCCAGCTTGGCCACATAACGCTTGACGCGGGCGTTGTCGTGCCGCTCGCTGTCGCCGGGCAGCCCGCCGCGCTGCTGCTTCATCTTGTGGGCGGTCTGCCAGCAGCGCAGGATCACCTCGCCGACGCGGCCCATCGCCTGCGAGTCGCTCGAGAACATGCTGATCGCGCCGAGGTCGTGCAGGATGTCCTCGGCCGCGATGGTCTCGCGGCGGATGCGGCTCTCGGCGAACGCCAGGTCTTCGGCGATGTTGGCATCGAGGTGGTGGCACACCATCAGCATGTCGAGGTGTTCGTCGAGGGTGTTGACGGTGTAGGGCCGGGTCGGGTTGGTGGAACTGGGCAGCACGTTCGCCTCGCCCACCACCTTCAGGATGTCGGGCGCATGTCCGCCCCCGGCACCCTCCGTGTGGAAGGTGTGGATGGTGCGGCCCTTGAAGGCCGCCACGGTGTCTTCGACAAAACCGCTTTCGTTCAGCGTGTCGGTGTGGATGGCGACCTGCACGTCGTGCTCTTCGGCCACGCTCAAGCAGGTGTCGATGGCCGACGGTGTGGTGCCCCAGTCCTCGTGCAGTTTGAGCGCCACCGCGCCCGCTTCGACCTGCTGGCGCAAGGCCTCCGGGCGGCTGGCGTTGCCCTTGCCGAAGAAACCCAGGTTCATCGGGAAGGCCTCGGCCGCCAGCAGCATACGTTCGAGGTTGGCCGGCCCCGGCGTGCAGGTGGTCGCGAAGGTGCCGGTGGCCGGCCCGGTGCCGCCGCCCAGCATCGTGGTCACGCCCGAACTCAAAGCCTCGTCGATCTGTTGCGGGCAGATCCAGTGGATGTGGGTGTCGATGCCACCGGCCGTCACGATCATGCCTTCCGCGGCAATGATCTCGGTGCCCGGCCCGATGACGATGTCGACCCCCGGCTGCACGTCAGGGTTGCCGGCCTTGCCGATGCCGGCGATGCGCGAGCCCTTCAGGCCGATGTCGGCCTTCACGATGCCCCAGTGGTCGACGATCAGCGCATTGGTCAGCACGCAGTCCATCGCGTCCAAGGCACCCGGGCCGTTGGGCCGCTGGCTCTGGCCCATGCCGTCGCGGATGGTCTTGCCGCCGCCGAACTTCACTTCCTCGCCATGGCCGCCGGCCACAGTGAGGTCTTGCTCGACTTCGATGATCAGGTCGGTGTCGGCCAGGCGCAGGCGGTCACCGACGGTGGGGCCGAACATCTCGGCATGAGCACGGCGGGACAGAGTGGCCATGGGCTTCCTTGTGGGGCAATCGGATCAGCAGGCATGCGGGGACAAGGCGGCGCCGGGCACGACGCCCGGGCGGTGGCAGCAGGCGTTCACAAGGCGCCTTGCACCGCGGCGCGGAAACCGTAGACCACCCGCTCGCCGGCATAGTCCACCAGTTCCACCGTGCGTTGCTGCCCGGGCTCGAAGCGCACCGCCGTGCCGGAGGCGATGTTGAGCCGCATGCCGCGGGCTGCCTCGCGGTCGAACTGCAGTGCCGGGTTGGTTTCGGCGAAGTGGTAGTGCGAGCCGACCTGGATCGGCCGGTCGCCGCTGTTCTGCACCACCAGGCCCAGCGTGCGGCGCCCGGGGTTGAGGGCATGGTCGGGGCCGTCGGTGAAGAGTTCTCCGGGGATCATCTGGCGTGCTCCTTCCCGTCTCAAGCCGCCATCCACAGCGGTGCCACGGCCCAGGCGCCGAGGCCGGCGACGAGCGCACCGGGCAGTCGTCGCCAGAGCGCGCCACGCGCTCGCGCCGCCGTCCCCAGCGCGATGCCGGCGGCATGCAGCAGGGCCGTGGCGAGCAGCATGCCGGCGAGTGCCGCCGCGCCGGCCAGCTCGTGGCCGTGCGCCGCACCGTGGAACAGCGCAAAGCCGCCGACCAGGGCAGCGACCCCCGCGGGCGGCCACCGCCGACCGCTGGCGGCCAGCAGCCCGAACACCAGCAGCGACACCGCGAGCGTCACTTCCAAGCCGCCGGGCAGCCAACCGCCGCGAGCCGCCAGCGCGCCCGCCAGCAGCAGTGCGCAAAAGGCCAGCGGTCCGACCCACCGCCGCGCCGGGTCGTGGCCGGCAGCCGTGCCGGCCTGGAACCCGACCGCCAACATCGCGGCCAGGTGGTCCCATCCGAGCAAAGGGTGCGACACACCGGCCCAGAAGCCGTGGTGACCGCCGGCGTCGGCGCCCGCATGGGCGAGCGCCGGCAGCGACGTGACGCACAGCGACAGGGCGGCCAGGCCGGCTCGGAGCAGCGAACAGGGCAAAGATCGGGTCATGGGCATCATTCAGGGGCGTGGGGAGTAGATCTGCACCAACTGCGTGTGTCGTTCACGCAATCGGTTGGTGCACCGTCACCAATTTGGTGCCATCGGGGAAGGTGGCCTCGACCTGGATGTCGGGAATCATCTCGGCCACGCCGTCCATCACATCGGCGCGGCCCAGCACCGTCTTGCCCTCGCTCATCAGCTGCGCCACCGACTTGCCGTCGCGGGCGCCTTCGAGGATGGCGGCACTGATCAGGGCCACCGCTTCGGGGTAGTTGAGCTTGAGACCCCGCGCCTTGCGACGCTCGGCCAGCAGGGCGGCCGTGAAGATCAAAAGCTTGTCTTTCTCGCGCGGGGTCAGTTCCATGGTGGGGCGTGGGCGGCGACCGGCGGCAAGGCATCGAACTTGCGGCAGGCGCTCGCCGTGACAACATGACGGAGCGCCCACCAATGCAAGAGACGGACCCGAGCCGAGCGGCGGTCTCGCCCGCCCCCACGCCCACCGGCGGCGGCGAGGCCTTGCAGCGGGTGATCAAGGTGCGCCGCGACTACAACCGCTGGGTCGCCAGCGAGACGCTGGAAGACTACGCGCTGCGCTTCACCCCGCGCACGTTTCGCAAGTGGTCGGAGCTGCGGGTCGCCAACACTGCGTTCGGCGCCGCGTCCTTTCTGGTGCTCGAAGCGGTCGGCGCCACGCTGCTGGTCGAACACGGCGTCGTCAACGCCTTCTGGGCCATCGTCGCGACCGGCCTGGTGATCTTCCTGGCCGGCTTGCCGATCAGCGTCTACGCGGCGCGCTACGGCGTCGACATGGACCTGCTGACCCGCGGTGCCGGCTTCGGCTACATCGGCTCGACCATCACCTCGCTGATCTACGCCTCGTTCACCTTCATCTTCTTCGCGCTCGAAGCGGCCATCATGGCCTACGCCCTCGACCTGGCCTTCGACATCCCGCCCGGCTGGGGCTATCTGATCTGCGCGCTGGTGGTGATCCCGCTGGTGACCCACGGTGTCACCGCGATCAGCCGTTTGCAGGTTTATACCCAGCCGATCTGGCTGTTGATGCTGGTGCTGCCGTTCATCTATGTGTTCGCCGAGAACCCCGGTGTGCTGCGCGGGCTGCTGGGGTACGGTGGCGAGGGTGGCGAGGGCCAGGCCGGGCCCCGCTTCGAGCTGCTGCATTTCGGCGCCGCCACCACGGTCGGCATCGCGCTCGTCACGCAGATGGGTGAGCAGGCCGACTACCTGCGTTTCATGCCCGAGCAGCGGCCTGGGCGGCGTTGGCGCTGGTGGGCCGGTGTGCTGATCGGCGGGCCGGGCTGGGTGGTGTTGGGCGTCGTGAAGATGTTGGGCGGCGCCTTGCTGGCCTACCTCGCCATCAGCCACTCGGTGTCGGCCGACCGGGCCGTCGACCCCAACCAGATGTATTTGGTCGCCTACGGTTATGTGTTCTCGCATGTGGGCTGGGCCGTGGCGGCGACGGCGGCCTTCGTCGTGATCTCGCAGCTCAAGATCAACGTCACGAATGCCTATGCCGGCTCGCTCGCCTGGTCCAACTTCTTTGCCCGTTTGACGCACAGCCACCCGGGCCGTGTCGTCTGGGTGGTGTTCAACACGCTGATCGCGCTGCTGCTGATGGAGCTGGACGTGTTCCAGGCGCTCGGCAAGGTGCTCGGGCTGTACGCCAACATCGCGATCGCCTGGATGATGGCGGTGGTGGCCGACCTGGTGATCAACAAGCCGCTCAAGCTGTCGCCGCCGGGCATCGAGTTCAAGCGCGCCCATCTGTACGACATCAACCCGGTGGGGGTGGGGGCGATGGGCATCGCCTCGGTGTTGTCGGTGATCGCTCACCTCGGGTTGCTCGGTGCCACGGCGCAGGCGTTCTCGGCGCTGATCGCGCTGGTGACGGCCTTCGTTGCGGCGCCGGCGATTGCCTGGGCCACTCGCGGGCGCTATTACCTGGCGCGGCCCGCAACGCCGGCGCCGGTCGACACGGCAAGCCCCCCGCGCGCCTATCGCTGCACCGTGTGCCACGGCGAATACGAACGGGAAGACAGCACCCACTGCCCGGCTTACCAGGGCATGATCTGCTCGCTGTGCTGTTCGCTCGACGCCCGTTGCCACGACCTGTGCAAGCCGCACGCGCGCCTGTCGGCGCAATGGGCGTCGGTGTCGAAGGCCCTGCTGCCGGCGCCGCTGTGGCAGCGTATGAACACCGAGCTGGGCCACTTCCTGCTGCTGATGGGCGTCAGCGTGCCGCTGCTGGGCGTCGTGTTCGCGCTGGTCTATCACCAGGAGTTGGCCTCGATGGGGCCGCACGCGGCCGAACTGCGACCGGCGCTGCGGCTCGCGCTCGTCAAGCTCTACGCGTCGCTGGTGGTGGTCGGCGGTGTGGTCGCCTGGTGGCTGGTGCTGGCGCACAAGAGCCGTCAGGTCGCCCAGGAGGAGTCGAACCGTCAGACGCATTTGCTGGTGCGCGAAATCGAGTCGCACCGCCGCACCGATGAACAGTTGCAGCAGGCCAAGCGGGCTGCCGAGCAGGCCAACCAGGCCAAGAGCCGCTACCTGTCGGCCATCAGCCACGAGCTGCGCACGCCCTTGAACAGCATCCTCGGCTATGCCCAGCTGCTCGACGAAGACGAGGACGTGCCGCCGCACCGCCGCCAGGCGGTGTCGGTGATCCGGCGGGGCGGCGACCATCTGCTGTCGCTGATCGAAGGCACCCTCGACATCGCCCGCATCGAAAGCGGCAAGCTCACGCTGGAGCCGACGCCGATGCGGTTTGCCGAGGTGCTGCGCGAGATGGTGCGGCTGTTCGAGCTGCAGGCGGCTGCCAAGGGCCTGGCCTTCACCTACGAAGTGCAGGGCAGCGTGCCCGAGGTGGTGCGGGCCGACGGCAAGCGCTTGCGCCAGATACTCATCAATGTGCTGGGCAACGCCGTCAAGTTCACGGCGCACGGCCGGGTCTGTTTCCGGCTGCGCTATGCCCGCGAGATCGCATTGTTCGAGGTCGAAGACAGCGGCCCCGGCATTGCGCCCGAGGAAATCGAGCGCATCTTCGAGCCTTACGCCCGCGGTGGCGCCGCCGCGTCCGAGCCTGGCAGCGGCACCGGCTTGGGGCTGACCATCAGCAAGATGCTGACCGAGTTGATGGGCGGCGAGATGACCGTGAGCAGCACCGTCGGTGTCGGCACGCTGTTTCGCATCCGGCTGTTTCTGCCCCAGGCCCGCATGGCCCTCGCCGAGCGCACGCCGCCGCGGCCACGTACCGGCTACCGCGGGCCGCGCCGGCACATCCTGGTGGTCGACAACCAGGAAGACGACCGCGGCTTGCTGGTGAGTTTGCTGGCCCCGCTCGGCTTCGAGTTGCGCCAGGCGGCGTCGGGCGACGAGTGTTTGGCACTGTTGCGGCAACCGGTGCGCGACTTCGAGCCCGACGCCATTTTCATGGACCTGGCGATGCCGGGGCTGGACGGTTGGCAGACCTTGCGGGCGTTGCGGGCCGAGGGCCTGTGCCCGCAGGCCCATGTGGCGATCGTCTCGGCCAATGCGTTCGACCAGGGGCTGGACAACGACGTCGGCATCTCCGCAGCCGACTTTCTGGTCAAGCCGGTGCGGCTCGGCGAGCTGCTCGATTGGCTGGGCCGGCGCTTGCAGCTCGAATGGATCGAGGCCGCCCGGGCCACGGCCGAGACGCCTGCCGCCGCCTGGGTGCCGCCCTCGCCGGCACGGCTGCAAGCGCTGCAGCAGCTGGTCGACCTCGGCTACCACCGCGGCATCATGCGGCTGCTCGACGAGATCGAGGCCGACGGCGAGCGGCATGCCGCATTCGTCACCAGCATGCGCGAGCTGGCCCGTCAGTTCCAGTTGGACGCGATGTCGCGTTTGCTCCACAAGGCCCGCCATGAGTCTTCCGCCGCCTGACCTTCCGATCGACCGCAGCGAGTCCGACGTCGTGCTGATCGTCGACGACGTGCCCGACAACCTCGCGGTGCTGCACGACGCGCTCGACGAGTCGGGCTATACCGTGCTGGTGGCCACCGATGGCGCCAGCGCCTTGTCGCGCGCCGCCCAGGCGGTGCCCGACGTGATCCTGCTCGACGCGGTGATGCCCGGCCTGGACGGCTTCGAGGTGGCGCGCCGCCTCAAGGCGCAGCCCGAAACGGCGCACGTGCCCATCATCTTCATGACCGGGTTGACCGAGACCGAACACGTGGTGGCGGCGTTCCAGGCCGGCGGTGTCGACTACGTGACCAAGCCGATCCGCCCGCAAGAGGTGGTGGCGCGGATCGTCACGCATGTGCAGGGTGCTCGATTGGCCCGGCAGGCCCGCAACGCCCTCGACGCCTTCGGCCATGCGACGCTGTCGGTGCGTCTGAGCGACGGCCGTGTCGTGTGGCAGACGCCGCTGGCGCGCAAGTTCCTGCAAGACTATCTGGGCTGCCGCGATGCGGTGTTGCCGGCCGACCTGCTGGCCTGGGTCGCGAGCCAGGCCGCGGCACCGCTCAACCCCCGCGAGCCGGTCACCCGCACCGTCACGCAAGGTCCTCGGCGCCTGGTCTTCGCGTTGCACCGGCAGACCGGCGACGACGAATGGTTGCTGGTGATGCACGAGGCGTCGGACGCCGCGGCCATCGAAGCCCTGACGCTCGGCTTCAAGCTCACGCTGCGCGAAGCCGAGGTGCTCTACTGGGTGGTGAAGGGCAAGACCAACCGCGACATCGGCGACATCCTGGGCAGCAGCCCGGCCACGGTGAAGAAACACCTGGAGCATGTCTACGAGAAGCTCGGCGTCGAGACGCGCACCGCGGCGGCGAGCGTCGCGATCGGTCGGGTCGGCTTGCTCGGGCAGCGTTGACCCGCGGCCCGATCCGAGGCGCACGCGCGACGGCATACGCCACTTGGCGTATTCCGGCCGGCACCCCCGCTGCCTAAGCTGCGTTCATCCGATGAGGGAGGGCCTTGTCGGAGCCGTGTTCGCAGACCTGGAGCGTTCCTTATGAAATCCTCTCGTCGTCACCTCGTCAAGACCTTGTCCGCCGTGGCGCTCGGCGTCGCCGCCTTCGGACTGCCGGCGGCACACGCGGCCGAGACCATCAAGGTCGGCGTGCTGCATTCGCTGTCGGGCACGATGGCGATCTCCGAGACCGTGCTGAAGGACGTGGCCCTGATGGCCATCGACGAGATCAACGCACAAGGCGGTGTGCTCGGCAAGAAGATCGAGCCGGTGGTGGTCGACCCGGCCTCCAACTGGCCGCTGTTCGCCGAGAAGGCCAAGCAGCTGCTGGGCCAGGACAAGGTGGCCGCGGTGTTCGGCTGCTGGACCTCGGTGTCGCGCAAGTCGGTGTTGCCGGTGTTCGAACAGCAAAACGGCTTGCTGTTCTATCCGGTGCAGTACGAGGGTGAAGAGCTGTCGAAGAACGTCTTCTACACCGGCGCCGCCCCCAACCAGCAGGCCATCCCGGCGGTCGAATACCTGATGAGCAAGGACGGTGGTTCGGCCAAGCGTTTTGTGCTGCTCGGCACCGATTACGTCTACCCGCGCACCACCAACAAAATCCTGCGCGCCTACCTGAAGTCCAAGGGTGTGGCCGATGCCGACATCCTGGAGGAGTACACCCCCTTCGGCCACAGCGACTACCAGACCATCATTGCCAAGATCAAGAAGTTCTCGTCCGAGGGCAAGAAGACGGCCGTCGTGTCGACCATCAACGGTGACTCCAACGTGCCCTTCTACAAGGAGCTGGGCAACCAGGGCCTGAAGGCGACCGATGTGCCGGTGGTGGCCTTCTCGGTCGGCGAAGAGGAACTGCGCGGTGTCGACACCAAGCCGCTGGTCGGCCACCTGGCGGCCTGGAACTACTTCATGAGCGTGAAGAACCCGACCAACGACGAGTTCATGAAGAAGTGGGCGGCCTACGCCAAGGCCAAGAACATCGCCGGCCACAAGGACAAACCGCTCACCAACGACCCGATGGAAGCCACCTACATCGGCATCTACATGTGGAAGCAGGCGGTCGAGAAGGCCAAGAGCACCGACACCGACAAGGTCATCGCCGCGATGGCCGGGCAGACCTTCAAGGCGCCGTCGGGCTTCGTTGCCAAGATGGACGAGAAGAACCACCACCTGCACAAGCCGGTGCTGATCGGCGAGGTCAAGGCCGACGGCCAGTTCAACGTGGTGTGGAAGACCAAGGGCCCGGTGCGGGCCAACCCGTGGAGCCCCTACATCGCCGGCAACGACAAGAAGAAGGACGAGCCCGAAAAGATGTAAGCGCAGCGTGATGCAGGGTGGCAGCGGCGAGCGCTGCTGCCACCCGCTGCGCACCAGAACCAAGGCAGAGGCGCACCGCGGTGCGCACCGACCGGAGGGACGGCGAGTGATCGTGTTGAACTGTGCCGCGCGCCTGCTGCGGGCTTGCGCCTGGGCGGCCCTGCTGGCCGCCGGCAGCGCCGCCGCACTGACGCCGCAGCAGCTGCGCGCTTTGGCGGGCGGCGACAACGACGAGCGTATCGAGGCGCTCAACCAGGCGGCTGCCAGTGGCGACCCGGCCTTGCAGACCTTCGTCGAGGCGCTGCTGCGCGACGAGGTCAAGCTCGCTGGCGAGCAGGTGTACATCGTGCAGGACGGCAGCGCACGCGACGCGGCGACCGGGGCGCCCGCCCAGCTGCCGGCCGAGGCCGAGGACGTCGTCAATTCCAACCGCATGCGGCGGGCGCTCGAAGGCGCGCTGGCGGCGCTCAAGCTGTTTTCGCCCGACGTGTCGCGCCGCGCGCAAGCGGTCGACGAACTGCAGGACAAGGTGGACGAAGCCTTGCTGCCCCTGCTGGACAAGGCCGCCGCCGCCGAGACCGACGAAGACCTGAAAGCGCGCCTGCAACGCATGCGTGCCACCGTGCTGATCACCTCCGACGACAAAGGCAAACGGCTCGAAGCCGCCCAGGCCCTCGCTGACAGCGGCCAGGCCGCGACCCGGACGCTGTTGCTGGGCCGGCTGGAGAAGGAGGGCGACAGCTTGGTCGAGCCCGATGCGGAGGTGCGTGCCGCCCTGCAATCGGCCTTGCGCCAGGTCGAAGACCGGCTCGCCTGGGGCGAGCGGCTGGGGGTGCTGTTCTCCGGGGTCAGCCTGGGCAGCATCCTGCTGCTGGTGGCTTTGGGCCTGGCCATCACCTACGGCCTGATGGGCGTCATCAACATGGCCCATGGCGAGTTGATGATGATCGGCGCCTACGCGACCTATGTCGTGCAGTACCTGTTTCGCAGCTGGATGCCGGGTCTGTTCGACTGGTATTTGCTGGCGGCCATCCCGGCGGCCTTCCTGTGCTCCGCCTTGGTGGGCGCCGTGCTCGAACGCGGCGTGATCCGCTGGCTCTACGGCCGTCCGCTCGAAACGCTGCTGGCCACCTGGGGTATCAGCCTGGTGTTGATGCAGGCGGTGCGCTCGCTGTTCGGCGCGCAGAACGTGCAGGTCGAGAACCCGGCCTGGATGAGCGGCGGGCTGAGCGTGATGAGCAACCTCACCTTGCCGTACAACCGGCTCGCCATCCTGGCCTTCGCGGGCCTGGTGCTGCTGGGCATGAGCTTGCTGATCTCGCGCACCCGGCTCGGGCTGTTCGTGCGCGGGGTCACGCAGAACCGACCGATGGCCTCGTGTGTCGGTGTCAACACCGCGCGCGTCGACACCTATGCGTTTTCGCTCGGTGCCGGCATCGCCGGGCTGGCGGGCTGCGCGCTGTCGCAGGTCGGCAACGTCGGGCCGGACCTGGGGCAGAGCTATATCGTCGACTCGTTCATGGTGGTGGTGCTCGGCGGTGTCGGCCAGATCGCCGGCGCGGTGTATGCGGCGCTCGGCCTCGGCATCCTGAACAAGTTCATCGAAGGCTGGGCCGGCGCCGTGCTGGCCAAGATCCTGGTGCTGGTGTTCATCGTCGTGTTCATCCAGAAGCGCCCGCAAGGCCTGTTCGCGGTCAAGGGCAGGAGTGCCGAGGCATGAGACATCCCGTTCTTCTTCCCCGACCCCACGCCGGAGCTTGTAGATGAGCGCTGTTCTTTCCACCCCTGCCTTCAGGCCCTCGCCCGGCTTCCTGCTCGGCCGGCGCGCCTGGTCAGGCGTGCTCGCCGCGGTGGTGGCGGTGGTGCTGGTCGCACCGCTGCTGCACCTCGCGCTGCCGCCCGGGCATGCCTTGCACTTGAGCGACTACCACGTCAGCCTGATCGGCAAGATCATGTGCTACGCGATCTGCGCCCTCGCGATCGACCTGATCTGGGGCTACACCGGCATCTTGTCGCTCGGCCATGGCGTGTTCTTCGCGCTCGGCGGCTATGCGATGGGCATGTATCTGATGCGCCAGATCGGCCGCGACGGCAACTATGCGGCCGATCTGCCCGACTTCATGGTGTTCCTCGACTGGAAGACGTTGCCGTGGCACTGGACCTTCAGCGAGTCGTTCCTCGCGCAGGCGCTGCTGGTGGTGCTGGTGCCCGGCGCGCTCGCCTTCGTGTTCGGCTACTTCGCCTTCCGCTCGCGCATCAAGGGGGTGTATTTCTCGATCATCACCCAGGCGCTGACCTACGCCGCGATGCTGCTGTTCTTCCGCAACGAAACCGGCTTCGGCGGCAACAACGGCTTCACCGACTTCAAGCGTTTGCTGGGCATGCCGCTGGCCACGCCCGGCATGCGCATCGGCCTGTTCGTCACGACCGGGCTGACGCTGATCGGCTGCTATCTGTTGGCGCGCTGGATCGTCGGCAGCAAATACGGCCGGGTCTTGCAGGCCATCCGTGATGCCGAGACCCGGGTGCGCTTCTCGGGCTACGACCCGCTCTGGTACAAGCTCAGCATCTGGGTGCTGTCGGCGGTGATGTGTGGTGTGGCCGGTGCCCTGTACGTGCCCCAGGTGGGCATCATCAACCCGGGCGAGATGTCGACGGCTGCCAGCATCGAGATGGCGGTGTGGGCGGCAGTCGGCGGGCGGGCCACGCTGATCGGCCCCATCGTCGGCGCGTTTTTTGTCAACGGCGCGAAGAGTTGGTTCACCGTCGCCTTCCCCGAGTTCTGGCTGTATTTCCTCGGTGCGCTGTTCATCGCGGTGACGCTGTTCCTGCCGCAGGGCATCGTCGGTCTGTTCAAAGGCCGACGCCGCGACGACCCGGAGGTGCGCTCATGACACCCGATCTGATGCAGGCCGGCGCGGCGGTGCGCCGCCGGCATACCGAAGCCGGCGGCTCGGGCGGGCGCGAGGCGAGCTACGGCCGGGTGCTGGCCCCGGGCCAGGTCGACCTGACCCACGGCGCCATCCTCTATCTCGACGACATCACCGTCAGCTTCGACGGCTTTCGTGCGCTCAACCAGTTGTCGCTCAGCATTGGCGCCGGTGAGTTGCGCTGCATCATCGGCCCCAACGGCGCCGGCAAGACGACCCTGATGGACGTCATCACCGGCAAGACACGGCCCGACGCCGGGCAGGCCTGGTTCGGCTCCACCATCGATTTGCTGCGCCTGAGCGAAAGCCGTATCGCCCAGGCCGGCATCGGCCGCAAGTTCCAGAAGCCCACGGTCTACGAGCAGCTGACGGTGTTCGAGAACCTCGAGCTGGCGCTCAAGGCCGACCGGCGGGTGCGGGCGTCGTTGTGGTTTCGGCTCGGGGCCGAGCAACTCGACCGCATCGGCGAGGTGCTGGCGCTGATCCACCTGAAAGACCAGGCCCAGCGTATCGCCGGGCTGCTGTCGCATGGGCAGAAACAATGGCTGGAGATCGGCATGCTGCTGATGCAAGACCCGCAGTTGCTGCTGCTCGACGAGCCGGTCGCGGGCATGACCGACGAAGAGACCGAACGCACCGCGGAGCTGTTCTTGTCGCTCCAGGGGCGCCACTCGCTGGTGGTGGTCGAGCACGACATGAAGTTCATCGATGCCCTGACCCGCGGCAGCGGGCCCGCCAAGCGGGTGACGGTGCTGCACGAGGGCAGTGTGCTGGCCGAAGGCACGCTGGCCGAGGTGCAGGCCAACGACAAAGTGGTCGAGGTCTACCTAGGACGCTAGATGCTAAAAGTCGAATCCATCCATCAGTACTACGGCGGCTCGCACATCCTGCGCAACGTCGGTTTCGAAGCCCGGGCCGGTGAGGTCACCGTGGTGCTCGGGCGCAACGGTGTCGGCAAGACCACCTTGCTGAAGAGCCTGATGGGCCTGGTGCCGGTGAAGAGCGGCAGTGTGGTGCTGGACGGCCACGACGTCACCCGCGACAGCCCTTACGAGCGGGTTCGCAAGGGCATGGGCTATGTGCCGCAGGGGCGCGAAATCTTCGGCCGGCTCACGGTCGAAGAGAACCTGCGCATGGGCCTGGCGAGCAAGCCCGGGCGCAGCGGCGTGCCGGCCGAACTGTTCGAGCTGTTCCCGGTGCTCAAGCAGATGCTGCAGCGCCGCGGCGGCGACCTCTCGGGCGGCCAGCAGCAGCAACTCGCGATCGCCCGCGCCCTCGCGCCGGGCCCGAAGCTGCTGATCCTCGACGAGCCCACCGAGGGCATCCAGCCGTCCATCATCAAGGACATCGGCCGCGTGATCCGCCAGCTGGCCGAGCGCGGCGACATGGCCATCGTGCTGGTCGAGCAGTACTACGATTTCGCCGCCGAACTGGCCGACCGCTACCTGGTGATGGAGCGGGGCGAGGTGTTGCGCCAAGGCGCCGGGCGCGACATGGCGGCCGACGGGGTGCGGCAGCTGATGTCGATCTGACGTCTCTGCCCTCAGGTCCGCCACACCCGCGGTTCGACGTCGCCCGCGTTCCACAGCAGCCGGCGCCAGCGCCGGCGCACCGCCTGCAGCAGTGCCCACAACGGCTCGGTGCGGCCGGCCAGCGCGCGCAGCACCACCAGCCGCGCGTCGAGTGAGGTGACGCCGGCGCGCGGCACCGGGGAGTCGCCGCCCAGGTCTTCGCGCGCCGCGTCGACCAGCGCTTCGAGCTCGGTGCGCTGCCAGGCGTTGCCGCTCGCACACCACATCGTCGCCAGTGCGGTCTGGCCGTCCCAGCCCAGCGGGCTGTCCAGCAGGCGTTCCCAGCCGGGCTCGTCGGTGTCGATCACACCACGTTCCAGCCACACGCCGGGCCATTCCAGGTGCTGCTCGAAACGCCCGTGCAGATAGGGCTTGCCCGCGGCCGGCAGGCCCAGCGCGAGCACGTCCCAGCCGATCATCTGGCCACCGGGCGCCAGTTCGAACTGCAGCCGGTTCACCGCGCGGCAACCGTCGTAGGCGATGGTCTCCAGCGGCAGCCATTCGAGGCGGCCGCCCTCGGCCACCTGTGCCGTCAGCGACTGCCGGGCCTCGTCGCCGGCACTGCGGTAGAAGCGCGTGGCGCCGGGTGTGGTGACCAGGCCATGGGCGCCGGCATCGACGCGCACCTGCAGGTCCAGCGTGTCGCCGCCGACGATGCCGCCGGGGGCGTGCACCAGCACGTGATGGCAGATCTGCGGGCCTTCGGGATGAAGGCCGGCCAGGACCCGCAGTGGGCCCTCGTGCCGGTCGAGGGCGGTGGTGCGTTGACCGTCGTAGCGGTAGTGAAGATCGAGGTGGCCGTGCCAGCCCATGCAAGGTCTCGGCACACGGCCGCGCAAGGTGAAGCCGTCAGTGTAGGTGAGCCGGATGTTCAGCCGCCGCCGGCGAACCGCCTCAGCCCGCCCAGGTCAAGCACCGTCAGGCCGCGGTTCTCGATGCGGATCAACCCGGCTTGCTGCAATCGCTGCAACGCGACGTTGGCGCGTTGGCGCGAGACGCCCGACAGCAGCCCCACCTCGGCCTGCAGCAGATCGACATACGGCCCGGGCTCCGGGTAGAGGTCGGGGTTGAACAGGCTGGCGACACAGCGGGCCACGCGCGCATCGGGCCCCAGCAAACGGTCGTATTCGAGCAGCCCGATGAACAAGCCGAGCCGCGCGTTGAGCAGGTTTTGCAGGTAGTGGTTGAACGGCAGGCTGGTGGCGCGCAGCCATTCGAAGCTGGCCGCCGGCACCAGGGCCACGCGGGTGTCGCGGATCGCGATCACGTCGTAGCGCCGCAATTCCTTCTTCAGCAGTGAGCCTTCGCCGAACCAGGCGCCGGTGCGGGCGCCGGTGAGCGTCGAGGTGCGGCCTTCGGGCGAGGTGACCGACATCTTGGCCAAGCCGTGGAGGATGCCGAGCCAGTGCTCGGCCGGTTCACCGTTGCGGGCCACATAGCCGCCCGCCGGCACTGTCACCTCTTGCGCGTCGCGGGCCACGCGGTCGAATTCACTGGGCGTCAGATTGCGCCCCCAGCCGGAGCTGCGGAGCATGTCGGTCAAGCGGGTCATGGGGGTCAAGGCGGCGAAATGCAAGCCGCGAAGGGACATCGGTCCATTGTCCCTCACGTTCATGCCAGCTGTGCGGCGAGCACGCGGGTCTCGCCGGCCTCGTCCTGGACCGGGCGCACGGGGCGGAAGCGGCGCTGCGCCTCCAGTCGTTGCTGCATCGCGCGGCCCTGTCCCAGGCCCACCTCCACGGCCAGCCATCCCCCTGCGCGCAGGAAGCGCGGTGCCTCGCGCACCAGCCGGTTCAGCAGCGCGATGCCCAGCGGCCCGCCGTCGAAGGCCAGGCGCGGCTCATGGCCGGCGATCTCGCCGGGCATCGCGGCCAGCCGGCCGCTCGAGATGTAGGGCGGGTTGCAGACCAGCAGGTCGACCTCGCCGAGCAACTCGGGGTCGAAGCCGTCGAGCAGGTCACAGCAGCGCCAATCGATACGCGAGGACAGGCCGAGGTGGTCGGCGTTGCGGCGCGCCAGGTCGAGCGCTTCGGGCGACAGGTCGGCGCCGTAGACGCGGGCTGCGGCGGCGGTGCCGGCCAGCGCGAGCGCCAGGTTGCCCGACCCGGTGCAGACGTCGATCGCGACGGGCGCCGCGCGGCTGTGCACCAACTCGCCGAGCAGTGCGCAGGCCGTGCGCCCGAGCAACTCGGTCTCGCGGCGCGGGATCAGCGCTTCGGGGCCGGCGAGCAGTTCCATCGCCATGAAGTGCTGCCGGCCGGTCAGGTGGGCGAGCGGGCGGCCGGCCAGGCGCTCGCCGACCAGGGCGTGCAGCCGTTCGCGCTGCGGGGCCGTGAGCGGCGGCAGCGCGGCGGCCGCTGCGGCCTGGGCCGACAACGGCCGGCCGGCGGCCAGGTGCCACAAGGCGCGCAGCGTGTTGGCCGGCGTTTCTTCAGGCTTGTCGGGCTGCTGCTGCAGGCCTTGCTGCAGCGCCTGCGACAACTGCGCGAACAGGCCTTCGGCCGCCTCGCCGAGCGCGTGCGTGTCGGCAGGCTGTCGCAAGGCCGGCCCGGTCATGCGCACACCTCGTCGACCGTCTCCACCAGCATCGGCCGCGCATGCAGATACGCGGTGCTGCGGCGCTTGGCTTCGATGTCGCGGTAGATGAACTGCACCGTGTCGAGGTCGAGCGCGAGCGCCTCGGCCAGATCTTCGGGCGGCACCTGGTGACGGTGGGCCCACAAGGCGAGGTCCATCTGCGCGTAGGGCAGCGCGAAATAGAACTCGTCCTGCCCCTGCTGCAGGCTGTAGGTGTCGGTGGTGGGCTGGGCCTGGCAGACGCCCTCGGGCAGGCCTAGATGGCGCGCCATCGCATAGACCTGGGTCTTGTACAGATGGGCGATGGGTTTCAGGTCGGCGGCGCCGTCACCGTTCTTGACGAAAAAGCCCTGGTCGTACTCGAGCCGGTTGGGCGTGCCGATCACCGCGTAGTGGAGCCGGTCGGCATGGCAGTACTCGACGGTCTTGCGGATGCGCTGCTTGTAGTTGGTCGCGGCGACGATCTGCAGATACTCCCTCAGCGGCAAGCGGGCCTCGTGCTGCTCGCCGTCGGGCGATTGCACCACCAGCTTGAAGCAGTTGATGCGCCCGGCAGTGCCACCGGCGATCGCCAGCTTGCTCTTCCACGCCGGGGTGTAGGCCGGGAACACCGCGCGCATCGCCGCATCGCGCTGCCGGTAGCACCCGAGCGCCTGCAGCGCCGGGGCGATGTCGTGCAGCTCGTAGGCGATGCCGAGGTGCTCGGCGACGCTGCGGCCGAGGTCGGCGCTGCTCGCGCTCGAATCCAGCTCGGGCAACAACAGCCCGAACACCTTGCCGGGCCCCAACGCCCGCACCGCGAGCGCGGCACACACCGAGCTGTCGATGCCGCCCGACAGCGCCACCACCGCGCCGCGTCGGTGCAAACGCTGCGCGATGCCGTGCCGCAGCCAGTCGGCGATGCGCTGCGCCTCGCGTTCGCAGTCGAGCGCGAGCACCGAGGTGTCCAGACGCACCGTGGTCTTGCTGCTCATCGCCGCCAGCTCAGTGCAGCGTGAGCTTGCGGCTCACATAGGCCTCGATGTTGTCGAGGCTGTCCAGGTTCTCCGGCACCATCTCTTCGTCTTCGACGCGGATGCCGAAGGCCTCCTCGAGGTAGGTGACCAGTTCGAGAAAACCGGTCGAATCGATCACGTGGTGTTCCATGAAGGAGTCGCTGTCGGCGAACTCGGCGCCTTGCGTCCCCATCAGGAAGTTGTCGAGGATGTAGGCGCGGACCTGCTGCTTGATGGCGATGGGCATGTGGTGCTCGTGAAGTAAAGAACGGGGCGGGAAAAATGGTGGTGATGTCGGGTGGCTCAGGCGAGGCCGGTCTTCTTGATCTTGCCGGTGTCGGTCTTGGGCAGGCTGTCGACGAACTCGACATAGCGCGGCGCCATGAAGCTCTCCAGGTGGGCCAAACAGTGTTTGATGACGTCGCGTTCGCTCAGGTTGCAGCCAGGCCGCAAGGCAACCACGGCCTTGACCGCCTCGCCGAGCACCGGGTCGGGCACGCCGACCACGGCCGCTTCGCGCACGCCGTCGAGCGCATACAGCACGTTCTCGACTTCGCGCGGGCTGACCTTCTCGCCGCGGCTCTTGATCACGTCGTCCTTGCGCGCGACGAAGTAGAGATACCCTTCGGCGTCACTGCGGAAGATGTCGCCCGAATACAGCACGGATTCGCCCGGCAGCGGGCCTGGCTTGAGGCGTTCGGCGGTCTCGGCCGGTTTTTCCCAGTAGCCGCGCATCACGTGGCTGCCGCGGATCACCAGCTCGCCGGTGCTGCCGTGCGGCAGGCGCTGCCCGTGCTCGTCGACCAGCCACAACTCCTCGTTGGGCATGCCGCGCCCGACGCTGGTGGGGCGCCAGTCGAGCTGGTCGGGTGGCAGATAGGTGACGCGCTTGCACTCGGTCAGGCCGTACATCGAGAACAAGGTGGCCTGCGGGAACAGCGTGCGCAGCCGCGCGATGTGGGCTTCCGACAAGGCCGCCGCGGTGTTGGTGATGAGCCGCAGTGCCGACAGGTCGGTCGACGCCAGCAGCTGTGGCAGCTCGAACAGCATCGAGAACATCGTCGGCACGCCGGGGAACACCGTCACGCGCTCGCGCGCCATCGTCTCCAGCACCTTGGCCGGAAAGCTGAACGAGCGCTCGAGCACCACCGTGGCGCCGAGGCGCAAGGCCATCAGCACCTGGTACAGGCCGTAGTCGAAGGCCAGCGGCAGGGCGCACAGGATGACGTCGTCCTCCCGCAAGCCAAGGTAGCTGCTGACCGAGGCCGCGGCGGTGCGCATGTTAAGGTGGCTGAGCATCACCCCTTTGGGGAAGCCGGTGGAGCCGGAGGTGTAGACGATGGCGGCCAGGTCCTGGTCGATGGTGGCGACGGTGGGCAGTGGCACGGCCGCATCGGCCGAGGCCAGGGTTTGCTCGCGAGCGTCGCTCGGGCCGTCGCCACGCACGCTGCCGGCCACGGCGCACAGCCGCACACTGCTGTTGGCGGCCAGCGCAACACGGTAGACCGATGCCAGCGTGGCCTGCGTGATCAGCGCCGACGCCCGTGCGTCGTTGAGCAGATAGGTGAGTTTGTCGGCCTTGGTGAGCGGGTTGACCGGCATGAACACCGCGCCGATCTTGAGGGCGGCATAAACGCCGGCCACCATTTCGACCCGGTTGTCGAGCAGCAGCGCCACGCGGTCGCCGCGCTCGATGCCCGCACGCTGCAGCTGCGCTGCGAAGGTCGTGGCAAGACGGTCGATGTCGGCGTAGCTGTGGCGTTCGGCGCCGCAGATCAGGGCCGTCTTGTTCGGGTGCCGGCGCACCGAGGCTTCGAAATCGTCGTGGAGCAGCATGCAGGGCAGCGACCGGGCGGTCAAAGAGATGGGGCGGCCGGCGCGAGCATCTGCTCGTGCAGCAGCATGGTGGAGACGATGCCGACGAAGGCCATGTTGTCGCCGAAGCCGATCGCGCGGCCGGCACGGCATTTGTCGAACAGCTTGCCGACGGCGACCGGGTCGAAATAGCCGGCTGCGCGCAATCGGGTCGGGCTCAGCAGGTCTTCGACATAGTCGACCGGGCGGCCGTCGTGGAAGAAGCTCTGGCTGTCGGGGGCGCGGTAGGGCTGCTTGGTGCGGCGGCGAATGTCTTCGGGGATCAGGCCGCGCACCGACTGCTTGAGCAGGTATTTTTCGGTCAGCCCGCGCAGCTTCATGCCGGGCGGCAATCGGTTGGCGAACTCGATGACCCGGTGGTCGAGGAAGGGGAAGCGGCCTTCGACCGACTCCGCCATCGCGACCCGGTCGCCTTGCGACGACAGCAGATAGCCCGACATCAGCGTGTGGGCCTCCAGGTACTGGTCCTGGCACAGCGGTTCCCAGTGCTCGATCTCGGGCGGCAGTGCCGAGCGTATCGCTTGCTGTGCATCGAAGCCCTGCAGCGCCTGCTGCAGGTCGGCCGAGAAGAACTGCCAGCAGCGCTGTGTGGTGGTCCAGCGCGGCAGGTGGGCGAAGAACGGCTGCCCGAGGTGCTCGTGGCCCTCGGCGAAAAAGCGCTGGGCAAATCCGCGCGCCGCGGTCGGCGAGTGGCGCAAATAGGGATAGAGGCGGTCCAGCACGCGGGCACGCCAGGCCGAGCCGGGCTGGCGTGCCATGAAGCGGCGTACCTTGGCTTCCTTGAACAGGTCATAGCCGCCGAACACTTCATCCGCGCCTTCGCCGGTCAGCACCACCTTGTAGCCGGCCTGGCGCACCTGGCCCGCCAGCAGCATCAGCGGCACCGGTGCGGTCCGCAGCACCGGCGATTCGATGTGCCGGATGGCGCGCGGAAAGGCCGCGGCGATGTCGGCGCGGGTGCAACGCAGCGAGGTGTGGTCGGTGCCGAGGTGCGCCACCAGCGCCTGCTGGTGGGCGCTCTCGTCGAACTCGTCGTCGTCGAAGGTGACCGAGAAGGTGCGTAAGGGCGCGCTGCTGTGCTCGCGCACCAGCGCCGCGACGATGGCCGAGTCGAGCCCGCCGCTCAGGTAGGCCCCCACCGGCACGTCGGCACGCAGCTGCAGGCGCAGCGCATCGAGCAGCAGCTCGCGCAGGGCCTCGGCGCTGTCCTGCTCGCTCGCCAAAGGCTGCATCGGCGCCGTCGGAAACTGCCAGTCCCAGTAGCGGCGCAGCGTGCGGCGGCGGCTGTCGAAGGTCATCACATGGCCGGGGGGCAGCGACAGCACCCCCTCGAACACCGAACGCGGGGCCAGCGGCGCCCAATAGGTGAACAGCTCGCCGAGCGCACGTGTGTCGAGGCGGCGCGGCACGGCCGGGTCGGCAAACAAGGCCTTGACCTCGGAGGCGAACAGCAGCCGGCCTTGCTGCCAGGTGTAGAACAGCGGGCGGATGCCGGTGCGGTCGCGCGCCAACAGCAGGCGCTGGCGTGTCGCGTCCCACAACGCGATCGCGAACTGGCCGTTCAAGTGCTCGACGAAGGCCTCGCCGTGCTCGGCATAAAGGTGCACCAGCACCTCGGTGTCGCAGCGGGTGCGAAAGCGGTGCCCGCGCGCCTCCAGCTCACGCTGCAGTTCGCGGTGATTGAAGATCTCGCCATTGAAGACCACCGACACCGTGCGGTCCTCGTTGTGCAGCGGCTGGGCGCCGCCCTCGGGGTCGACGATGCTCAGCCGTGCATGGGCCAGGCCGACCGGGCCCTGCGTGTACACACCGCTGCCGTCGGGGCCGCGGTGCCGCAGCCGGTCGATCATCGCGCGCAGCGCCTCGGGCTCGGGGCCGCGGGTGGCTTGGGGGGCGTAAATGCCTGCTATGCCGCACATGCCGCCGCCCTAGTCGTCGTCGCGGTCGAACGCGGTGATGTAGAGGCTCGCGGCATCTTCCCAGGCCGTCTCCTCGCCATGCGCGAGGAAGATCGGCGTGCGGGCCGGACGCGGCACAAAGCCGGCGCGCCGCAAGGCCCCGGTGATCTGGGGGCGTCCGTAGAACTCGAGAAACACGGCATGCGCACGCTCGCGCCGGGCCACGTGGCAGAACCCGGCCAGCAGGCGGTGCGTGTCACGGTCGGGGTCGGCGCAGAAGAAGTCGCTGATCAGCACGTCGTGTCCGACGCTGCGCCAGGCCACATAGCCGCAAGGCTGGCCGTCGGCGTCACTCGCCAATGAAAGCTGCCAGCCGGCGCGCGCCGGGTAACGCCAAGCGAGCACGGCCGGCGACCGCTCCGACAACAGCAGCTCGGCCGGCCGACGTTCCCACAGCTGGGCCAGCCCCGGGTCGTCGGCGCGCACCGCGCGCCAGCTGCAGGCGTTGGCGTGCCGCCGTTGGCGCACGGCGTCGAACGCCCGCAGCAGCAGGTCGGCCGGCGCGGCGAGCCAGGGCTGCAGCGGCTTCGGCACGCGCTGGCGCAACAGCAAGCCGCTGCTGAGCAGCTTGGCGTAACGTGTGGCGCCGCCGACCCGGACCATGCCAGCGCGGGTGCACACCGGCTCGGATTTGCTGTTGGGAAAACCGTAGACGAAATCGAAGCGCGACTTGCCCACCGCGATGCAGCGGCGCATCAAGGTCAGCGCCGGGCCGAGCGAGCGGTGCGCCTGGCCCACCACATAGTCGGCCATGCCGGCGGCGTGCAAGGGCTGGCTCCCACGCCAGAAGACGCGCGCATGCAGACACTGCACCCCGACCGTCTGCGCACTCGCTTGCTCCTGCAGCAGCACGCAGGCACCGGGGCCGGCCGGGTTGCCCAGGTAGCTGCGCTGCAGCTTGGCCTGCGCCAGCGCGGCCGTGTAGTCCGGCAGGTTCTGCGCCCACAACGAGGCGAGCGTGGCCTCATTGCCGGCGATGGCCGATTCTTCGGCGATATATCTTGTTGAGCGCATGGCTGACGACCGCCACGGACGCACCCGTGCGACGGCACCGGCCTAGCATTGCCGACGCCGACCCGACGCCCCGGGTGCGCCCCCTCGGCGCTGCCCGGGCCCTCTCCGTGGACCCCTTCTCCTTTTGCCGGCGATCGTAACAGTCGGTACAGCGGGCGGCAGCGCCCACCCCCGCAGGCGGGGGGGCAGGTCGGGACCTGTGTTCTAGGGGGCTGAAGTCGCGTGAGCGACAGTCCGCATGGCGGCTGTGCGCGCTGACTTCCGAGGACCTTCAGCGCGGCGGCGGGTGCAGCGTGCCGCCGCTGTCGAGCCGGTGCTCGCTGGGGGCCCGGCCGGTCCAGCGACGAAAGGCGCGCGTGAAGTTGGCCGGGTCCTGGTAGCCGAGCAAGGCGGCGATGTCGGCCACGCTCAGGGTGCGTTGCGCGATCAATTGCAACGCACGCCGACGCCGCGCGCTTTCGAGCAGTGCCTGGAAGCTGGTGCCGTGGGCTTGCAGCCGGCGCTTGAGGGTGCGCTCGGACAGATGCAGGCGCGCCGCGAGCTGCGGCAGCGCGGGCGGGCGCAGCAACTCGAGTTCGAGTTGCGCCTGCACCCAGCCGGGCAGATCGGCATCACCGCCGACGCCCGCGTACTGCAGCTCGTGCTCGCACTGCCCGACGGCCTGCGCTTGTGCATCGCGGTTGTGCAGCGGCAGCGCTGCGTCCAAGCAGGCGGAAGGGAACACCATCCGATTGGACGATTGCCCGAACAGCACCGCCGGCAGCTGCTCGCGGTAGGCGGCGAAGTGGGGTGGCTCGTCATGCTGGAACCACAAAGCGAGCCCGGGCGACGGCGCGCCGAGCAGCACGCCCAGCGCGCGGGCGGCGCCGGCCAGCATGGCTTCGAGCAGGATCTGCCGGACCGGGCCCATCGGGGCCAGCTCGCGCACCTCCAGCGCGGCGACATCGGCCTCGACGTGCAGGCTGAACACGAGGTGGCGTTGCCGCAGGCCCGAGTAACGCATGCCCAGCTCGATGGCCTCGCGCAAGGTGCGGCAGGTCAACAGCGCATAGCCCAGAAAACCGTGGGTGCTGGGATGCAGGCGCAAGCCGAGGGCGAGGCCGATGCCGGGGTCGCCGGTCACGCGCGCCGCCTCCAGGACCATAGCGGCATAGGCCGCAGCGCTCAGGTGGGCGGTGGGCGGCGCGAGGGCGGAGGCCGAGAGGCCGCCGGCTTCCAGCACCGAGGTGGTGTCGTGGCCGCGCTCGGCGACGATGTCCAAAAGCAGCGCCGGGTAGGCCCCCGCCACGCTCGGCTCGTCGGGCCCGGGCGGCGGCATGAAATGTGGCGCGGTGGAGGGACGGTGGCCTGCCATGACAAGTATTCTGGCGCGCGCACCCCTCACGCGCCAGCCTCATGCGACCCAAGAATCGGCGCCATCGGCACAGACGACCGGGAGCTCGAGATGGTGCAAGTAGACGTGTTCTGGGCCTGGGGGCTGGGCGCCAGCCTCGCGATGGCGGCCGGGCCGCAGCTGCAAAAGACGGCGAGCCCGCTCGACAGCCGCTATTTCTCGCAGACCCTGCTGTTTCTCGCGCTGGTGTGGGCGCCGACCGGGATGTATTTGCTGTTGCGGCATCCGAGCTGGGAGACGATGCAGGTGGCGGAGAGCTTCATGGCCTTGCCACCGCTGCTCGTGCTGGCCTTCGGCATCACCAATGTGAGCCAGGGCGCACTAGGGTTCGCCGTGGGCGCGTGGTTGATTCGGCGGCGTCGTGCGCGGGCGACGCACCTGAACTGGATGGTCGGCTACCTCGGCATGTTTGTCGTGCTGGTGCACGGCTGGGACGGCCTGGGCTACGACCGCTTCTTGTACGACCGCGGCGCGTGGCCAGGGGCGCCCGCCTGGACGCCAGGTGCCGGCGCAACGCCCTCGACGCTGCTGCAGGCCCTGCTGGGCTTTCTCGGGAGCGGCGTGAACCGCAGCTTGCTGGCGTGTGGCCTGTTCCTGCTGCCGGCCTATTTCTTTCTGATGGTGCGCTGGGCGCAGGCCGGTCAGCGCGAGGCCGGCTCGATCGCCCCCTCGCCGGCACGGCTGATCGCCACCCTGCTCGGCACGGTGTTCGGCGTCTGCCTGGGCGTGGCGGTGCTGGCGTCGGTGGTGGTGCGAGGCGTGGCGCGCTGGTGGCCGCTAGACCTCGGCATCGGCCCGGACGCAGCCGGCCTGTTGGGCTTGGTCAGTGCCTTCGCACTCGGCCTGGCCGTGTTGTGGTGGACGCTGCACTCTGGATGGGGGCCCGCTGCCCGGCTGCTGGCGCCCTGGCCGGGCTCGGCGCCCGCACGGCGCCTCACGGGTGGTTCTGGCGGTGACGGCGGGCATGACGCGTGGGGCGGCCGTCGGGGCGGGTTCGAACTGGGCAAATGACAGGGCAGGAGGGCTCCTCGTGGCGCCTCAAGGGGCATGCGCCGGGTTGGGTGAGGACCGGTTCTGCCCCCCCGTGCAATGCTGAAGCGCCTCACGCACCTGAGGTTCCCAGGACATCCGTCCCGGCTTGGTCCTTGCCGCGTGTGGGAGTTCCTGCAAGAGATCGAGCGCAGCCTGCTGGTTCACGCAGGCCTCCTGGTGATCGCGATCCGCCGCCGCAGCGCTGCCGCCCGGGCTCCTAGCGCGTGCCTCCAGGGCCAGGCCGAGGTTGAGATGAGCGCTGACTTTGCACGTTCGGGCGGACAAGTCCATGCGGGCGCCTTCGGGCAGGTCGTCGATCAGCGAGATGGCGGTGCGCGCGGCCTTGATGGCGCCCGCGACGTCGCCCTGGTGAAGCAGCGGTTCACTGGTGTTGTCGGTCGCGATGGCGAGACCGATCCGGACGTTGACCGCGCCAGGGTCTTTGGCCAGCATGGACGCATGCAGGTCGATCGCCTGTCGGCTTTCGTGCAAAGCTTGCCGGACGTCGCCCAAGCTCCAGAACACGTGACCCAAGTTGAGATGCGCCACGGCGAGTTGGTTGAGAAAACTCAGACGATCAGGGTTCAGTCGATGCAACCGCTCTAGGATGGCCAAGCTCTTGCGGTGATATGCGATGGCTTCCTGAAAGGCCTGGGTGTCGGTGAAGTACTCGCCGCGGGTGGCATAAGCGCCGGCCAAGAAGGCGGCAGGGGTGACGTCGGCAGGGTCGCGTTCGACGGCCGCCTGAAACAAGCGGATGGCGGTGTCGGACGTGGTGAGGTAGGCGTCGCGATCGCCTGCAAGCAACTTGAGATAACTTTGTCTCGAATACAGCTTCGCGAGCTGTAACTGGTTCTCGTGAGAAGGGTCCGCGTCGGTCAGATCGTGGCTCACCGACAAGCCCTTGCGATAGATGGCATCGGCCTCGTTGAACTTGCCAAACGCCCGCAACAGCGTGCCCTCGTACTCGCAGACCTGCGCCAGCGCCCGCTGTGTCGCGTGCAGGTCGGCGCCGCGATCGCGAGGGGAGGCGATCAGCGACTCGAGCAGGACCCGCGCGTTCCCGTAGTTGGACAGGGCCCCCTTCGGATCGCCCTGGTTCGGTTCGCCGCCGGCACTTTGCACATCGGCGACCCTGCGATATCCGGCGGCCACTTCAAGCAGCAGCTTCGCGTCGGCACCCGCGTCCTGCCTCAGCTTTTGCAGATACGCCAACGCCTTCTCCACGACCATGCGACGAGCCGCAGTCGCACCGGGTAGATCGCGGATGGCGTCGTGGATGTCGAAGATGAACACGTTGGCCAGTTCACGCACGCTGCCGAAATGACGCTCTGCACGCTCGCGCTCGCGATGTGCCACGTAAGCCTGATAGGTGGCAAAGGTAAGGCCGCCCACCATCGCCAGATTGGCGATCAGCACCGCCGCCACCGCGAACCGATGGCGCAGCACGAAACGCCCGGTTCGGTAGGTCCACGCGCCGCTGCGCGCGTACACCGGCAACTTCTCCAGATGCCGAAGAACGTCGTCGGCCAACTGCTCGGCACTGGCATAGCGCAGCGCCGGGTCCTTGCGCAAGGCCTTCAGCACCACCGCGTCGAGGTCGCCCGCCAACCGTGCTCTCAGTTCACGGTCGGAGACGGCTTTGCTAGGGCGCGTCGGCTCCTCGTCGCAGATGGCCTTCGCCAGCTCGTAATCGCTGTTGGTCTGGGCTGCCAGGTAGGGTGAACTGCCGCTCAAAAGCCGGTAGAGCACCACGCCGAGCGAATAGACGTCGCTGGCCGGGCCGACCTCCCGGCCTTGCACTTGCTCCGGGCTGGAGTAAGCCAGCGTCAGGATGCCTTGCGCAGTCGAGGTGCTGGTGCGCTTGGGATGGTCGGTTGGCGCAAGCCGTTTGGCGATGCCGAAATCCAGCAGTTTGACCACCCCGTCGTCGGTCACCAAAATGTTGCTCGGCTTCAGGTCTCGGTGTATCACCCCTTTTCCGTGCGCATGGTGAACCACTGCGCACACGGTTCGGAACAGTCGCAAACGCTCCTCGATCGATAACCTCCGACGCTGGGCGTAGAGGTCGATCGGCTCGCCATTGACCAGCTCCATCACGAAGTAGGGTTGGCCATCCTCGGTGACGCCGCCGTCGAATATTTTCGCGAGATGGGGGTGGTCGAGGCTGGCCAGAATCTGGCGCTCGATTTGAAAGCGCGAGACGGCATGTTCACGGTCGACGCTGTCACGCAACAGCTTGATCGCAACCTGCTGCTCGTACTGGCCGTCGAACCGCTCGGCACGGTAGACCTCGCCCATGCCGCCGCGGTCGATCAACGCCACGATGCGGTATGGACCGAGCTGCTGGCCGATGCGTCGAACGTTTTCGACCCGGTCGACCGTCGCCGCGGGCTGGTCGAGCAGGGTGCGGCTGGCGGCCGCCGCGTCCAACAGTGAACGTAGATCCTCGGCCAGCGTCGAGTTGTGGGCCGCCAGGCGGGCAACGAAGACGCGGCGTTGCGAAGGCGATAGCGTCAGGGCCTCGCCCAGCATCCGCTTCATCCGCTGCCAACCGGCTCGGTCGTGGTCTCCGACGGGAGGGGCCTCGGACTTCGATTCGAAGTGCATGGGGGGCTTCGCTGCCAGACAAGGAGGACGCCGGCCTGTTCCTGCGAGTCCTGCGTCTGTCGACACAAGATCGCATGACGAGCAAGCAATCTAGGCAACGCCCTTGCGGGAGTCAAGGCGCCGCCGGGCATCGGCGCCGGCCCGTTCCCACTGACGCGTTCCGCACCCTAGTGCAGCAAATCGAACAACGTACGGGCCACCACCTTGGTGGCACCGCGCAGATCCTCGAGCACCAGGTGTTCGTCGGCCCGCTTGGCGTTCGACTCGAACACCGTGTGCGGCCCGGCGCCATAGATGACGGCCGGGATGCCGCGCTCGCTGTAGAGGCGCACATCGGTGTAGAGCGGGCTGCCCATGGTCGGGATCGGTTCGCCGAAGATGCGTTCGCCGTGGCGCTGCAAGGCGTGCACCAGCGAGGCGTTGCCGGGCAGCGGCTGCAGCGCGCGCGCCAGCAGCAAACGGCGGATCTCGACGCTGATGTCGGGGATCGCCGCGGTGGCGTCGGCGATGACCCGTCGCAGCTCGGTCTCGACCTCGGCCGGGTCTTCTTCCGGGATCATGCGCCGGTCGAGCTTGAACACCACCTTGCCGGGCACGACGTTGGTGTTGGTGCCGCCTTCGATACGTCCGACGTTCAACGAGGGATGTTCGATGCCGCGCACCTGCGACACCACCTGCCGGTAGGCCGCGTTGCGCGCATAGAGCGCAGCCAGCAGCTGCACTGCGGCCTGCAATGCGTCGACACCGGTGTCCGGTATCGCGGCATGGGCCATGCGGCCGTGCACGGTCACCTCGAGCTGCAGACAACCGTTGTGCGCCGTGACGATTTCGTAGCTGAAACCCGCCGCGATCAGCAGATCGGGTCGCGTGATGCCGTGGCTCAACAACCAGCCGGGGCCCAGTGCGCCGCCGAACTCTTCGTCGTAGGTGAAATGCAGCTCGACGCCCCCCTGCAGCGGCAGCCCCAACGATTCGAGCGCCCGCACCGCGAAGGTATAGGTGGCGAAGTCGCTCTTGCTGACGGCGGCGGCGCGGCCATAGAGCCGGCCGTCTTCGATCTGCCCGCCATAGGGGTCACGGGTCCAGCCTTCGCCGGGCGGTACCACGTCGCCGTGGGCGTTGAGGGCGATGGTGGGGCCGGCGCCGTAGGGGCGGCGCACCACCAGGTTGATGATCGAGGTGAGCCCGGCCTCGCGCACGCGCTCTTCCGGCACCACATGCTGTTCGGCCTCGAAGCCCATGCGCGCGAGCAACTCGGCGGTGCGCCGCGCATGGGGGGCGTTGTGGCCCGGGGGGGTGTCGGTGGGCACACGCACCACCTCTTGCAGAAAGCGCACCTGCTCGTCGAAATGCGCGTCGACCCAGGCGTCGAGTTGGTCATGTGGCTGCATGCCGGGCCTCCGAGGTGGGGCGGGTGGAGGACACGAGCGCCAGCTGGTCGAGCAGCTGCGCAAGGGCGTCGACGCACAGCTGCGCGTCGTCGTTGGTGATGGTTTCGAGCGGGTTGTGGCTGATGCCGCCGTTGCCGCCCCGCACGAACAGCATCGCCTGCGGCATCCGCTCGTGCAACTTCATCGCGTCGTGGCCGGCACCGCTGGGCAGGCGGTGCACGGGCAAGCCGAGCGCGGCGACGGCCGCCTCCCAGCGTGCCTGCCAGGCCGGGTCGCTCGGGGCCGCCGCGGCCCGCATCACGGTCTCGTGTTGCCAGACAATGCCCCGCCGCTCAAAGATGCGATCGGCCTCGGCGATCACGTCGTCCAGCAGGCGGTCGCGTTGCAGGTCGGTGGGCGCGCGCAGGTCCAGGCTGAAGCGGCAGCGGCCGGGCACGACGTTGATCGAGCCACCGGGCACGTCCCAAACGCCGATGGTGCCGACCGAATCGCCGTCGCGTGCTGCCCGCTGCTCGACATACAGCGCCAGTTCGGCCACCGCCGTTGCGGCGTCGCGGCGGCGGTCCATCGGCGTGGTGCCGGCATGGCTGGCGGTACCGATCGCCTCGCACACCAGGCGCACGCCGCCGTTGATCGAGGTGACCACGCCCAGCGGCAGATCGAGTTCGTTGAGCACCGGGCCCTGCTCGATGTGGACTTCGACAAAACCCAGGTAGTCCTCGGGCTGGCGCTCGAGCTCGGGGACGTCGGCGATGGCGAGGCCCGCGGCCTGCATCGCGGCGTGCATCGTCACACCGCTGGCGTCGACCTGGTTGAGCCATGCGGGGTCGAAGGCACCGACCAGGGCGCCGGAGCCGAGGAAGGTGGCCTTGTAGCGCTGACCTTCCTCCTCGGCGAAGCCGATCACCTCGAGGTCGAACGGTAAACGGCGGCCGGCCCGGCGCAGTGACGCGACGCAGGCCATCGGCACCAGGATGCCGAGGCGACCGTCGTACTTGCCCGCGTTGCGCACCGTGTCGTAGTGCGACCCGGTGAGCAACCGCGGCCCGCGTGTCTCCGTTTCTGCGGTGCCGAAGTACATCCCGACCACGTTGCCGACGGCATCGATGCCCACCTCGTCGAAGCCGCAAGCCCGCATCCACTCGCACAGCTGTGCCGCGCAGGCGCGGTGGGCCCCGGTGAGATAGGTGACGGTCAGCTGCCCGTGCTCGGCATAGCCGGGGTCGCTGTGGACGGCCAGCTGCTCGGCCCAGTCCCACACCTGGTTGCCCTGTTCGGGCACGAAACCGAAACGCTCGTTCAGCCGCAACTCGGCGATGCGGTGGACGTTGCGCAAGCACTCGGCGAACTCGAACTCCACGCTGCCATCGAGCCGGCGTTCGAAGGTGGAGATGATCTCGCTGCGGCTCAAGCCCGTGCCGCGCGGCCCGCGCACCGCGAGGATGAACGGCCAGCCGAACCTGGTGTTGTAGCCGACGTTGAGCCGCTGCAGTGTGCCGAACTCGGCCGGGCTGCAGTGGCCGAGGCCGGCACGCGCCTGCTCGTCGGTCGATTCGGCCGTCAGCTGGCCGGCCACCGCGGCCTTGCCGGCCAGCTCGGGGTGGGCCCGCAGCAGCTGCAGCTGGCGCTCGCGCCCGGCGTCGCGCACTGCCTGCACCAGCGACCGCTTCAGCTGTGCCAGCGTCCTGTACGGCCGCCGTGGCCAGGCCGCCGCGGCCACCCACGGTGAGTGTTCATAGATGCCGTCGAGCAACGCGACGAAGCCGGCTTCGTCGGCGGCGTTGAGCTGGGCGAGCGAGAGCGTTGTGGTCGTCATCAGGCCCTCCAGACGAAGGCGGTGGCGGGGTCGTAGGGGTGCGTCTGGCGCCAATGGCGGGCGATGTCGATGCGCCGTGTGACCCAGACCCTGTCGTGCGACTCGACGTGATCGAGAAACTTCAGCAGCGCCTTGAAGCGGCCCGGCCGACCGAGCAGGCGACAGTGCATGCCGATCGACATCATCTTGGGTGCCTCGTCGCCTTCGGCGTACAGCACGTCGAAGCTGTCGCGCAGATAGGTGTAGAAGTCGTCGCCATGGGCATAACCTTGCGGCAGCGAAAACCGCATGTCGTTGGCATCGAGGGTATAGGGCACGACCAGGTGCGGGGCCAGCGTACCGTCCCGCGTCTGGACCTGCAACCAGAAAGGCAGGTCGTCGCCGTAGTAATCGCTGTCGTACTCGAAGCCGCCGTGTTCGACCACCAGGCGCCGGGTGTTGGGACTGTCGCGGCCGGTGTACCAGCCGAGCGGGCGCTCGCCGGTCAGCTGCTCGAGGACCTCGACCCCGCGCTGCAGGTGCTCGCGCTCGGTGCTTTCGTCGACGTTCTGGTAGTGCACCCAGCGCCAGCCGTGGCACGCGATTTCGTGCCCCAGTTCGACCAGGGCCTGGGTCAGTTCCGGGTGGCGGGCCAGGGCCATCGACACGCCGAACACCGTCAGCGGCAACGCGCGCTTCTCGAACTCTTTGAGGATGCGCCAGACCCCCGCGCGCGAGCCGTATTCGTAGATCGACTCCATGCTGAGGTGGCGCGCCGGATAGGCCGCGGGGTTGAACAGCTCCGACAAGAACTGTTCGCTGCCGGCGTCGCCATGCAGCACCGAGTTCTCGGCGCCTTCTTCGTAGTTCAGCACGAACTGCACGGCGATACGCGCCTGACCCGGCCAGCGGGCATGGGGAGGGTGTTCGCCGTAGCCGATCAGGTCACGCGGGTAAGGGGGCATCGCAGCGGGTGTCATCGGGACCTCATGCTGGTGTGGCTCGGCGGTGGCGCTTGGGCGCAACGGGCTCGAAGGTCGGGTCGATCGGTTCGGCCTGTGGTGCCAGGGCTGCTTGCAGGTCGGGCACACGGGGATCGAGCTGCAGGTTGCGCTCGACGTTGTGCAGATGGTGCTCCATCAAGCGCACGGCCGCGTTGGCGTCGCGGCGTTCGAGGGCGTCGACGACCGCCACATGCTCGTCGAAAGAGTGTTCGGCGGAATGGGCCGATTGGTACATCAGCGAAATCAGCGAGCTGCGCGACAACAAGTCTTGCAGCATCTCGGCCAGCACGTCGTTGCCCAGCAGACGGGCCAGCACCACGTGGAAGTCGGCCAGCAGCCGGGTGCGGCCGGGCACGTCGGTGCGTTGCACCGCGGCCTGCTCGCGCTGCAGATGTTCGCGCAGCCCGCTCACCTGGGCCGGGGTGATGCGGGCTGCGAGCCGACGGATCATCTCGGCCTCGAGCAGCCGACGCACCTCGAACACCTGCCGTGCTTCGGCCACGCTGGGCCGGGCGACGAAAGCGCCGCGCGCCGGCTCCAGCGTCACCAGCCGGTCGCGGCTGAGCTGGTTGAGCGCTTGCCGCACCAGGGTGCGCGAGACCTTGAACACGTCGGCGATCTTCTGCTCGGCCAGCTTGGTGCCGGGCATCAAGCGACGCTCGACGATGGCGGTGGTGATCGACTCGACGATACGTTGCGTGGGGTTGGCCTGCCGCTGCGCCGTGCCGTTGCGGGCCCGCGCCTTGCCGGCGGCGGACGCGGTGCTGCTGCGTGCGGGACGGTCGGAACGGGCCGGCATGAGAGTAGGCGTGGGGTCCGCGTGACGGTTGCGTTGTCCGGCAAACTGTATACACTTTTCCAACACGCGCAACCCGTTCTGCGGCGCTGGCATGGCCCGGCCATGGCGCGCCGGTGAACACCTTCAAGGCGGTGCCATGGGCAAGCTGACGACGCATGTACTCGACACGATGAACGGCTGCGCCGCGGCCGGCATGGCGGTGACGCTGGTCCGCGTCGGGAACGCCCAGGCGAGTCCTGTCCAAGCCTTGCAGCTGAATGCGGACGGCCGCGCCGATGGGCCCTTGCTGGAAGGCGACGGCTTGCAGGTGGGGCGCTATCGGCTGGTGTTCGCGGTGGCGGCGTATTTCCGCAGCCGGGGCGTGCCGTTGCCCGAGCCGGCGTTCCTCGACGAGGTGGCGGTGGAGTTCGGCGTCGCCGATGCGGCGCAGCACTACCATGTGCCGCTGCTCGTCAGCCCCTGGGCCTATTCGACCTACCGGGGCAGTTGAGCTGTATACAGCTGACACGTCGCCGCGGTGCCCGCCGATGCAGCGGTCGCGACGCCAGTGCCTTACAGAGCCCGCCGTGGTAAGGCCGATGGGGTGCGCTTCGCCCGAAGCGCGCCCTCAACCGACGTGAACGCATGGACACCGCCTACCTGCTCGACTGGGCCAACCTCCTGCTGCGCTGGGCCCACGTGGTCACCGCGATCGCCTGGGTCGGCTCATCCTTCTATTTCGTCTTTCTCGACAACAGCCTGACCCGGCCGACCGACCCCGACCTGCGCGAGAAGGGCGTCGATGGCGAGTTGTGGGCGGTGCATGGCGGCGGCTTCTACCACCCCCAGAAGTATTTGGTGGCGCCGCCGCGCTTGCCCGAGCACCTGCACTGGTTCTACTGGGAGAGCTATTCGACCTGGCTGACCGGCTTCGGCCTGTTCACGGTGCTGTATCTGTTCAATGCCGGTACCTTTCTGGTCGACAAGAGCGTGCACGACTGGAGCCCGGCGGCGGCCGTGGTGGCCGCGCTGGCGTTTCTGCTCGTCTTTTGGTGGGTGTACGACGCGGTGTGCCGTGTGTTCGGGCAGCGCAAGCGGGGGGACCTGCTGGTGGGGGTGTTGGTGGCGGCCGTGGTGGTGGGGGCCTCCTGGCTGGCCTGCCAGTGGTTCCCGGGGCGCGCGGCGTTTCTGCTGGTCGGCGCGATGATGGCGACCGCGATGAGCGCGAACGTGCTGTTCTGGATCATTCCCGGCCAGCGCAAGGTGGTGGCCCAGCTGCGCGCCGGCGAGCCGGTCGACCCGGTGCACGGCAAGCGTGGCAAGCAGCGCAGCGTGCACAACACCTATTTCACGCTGCCGGTGCTGTTTGCGATGCTCAGCAACCACTATGGCTACCTGTACGGCCATGTGCACAACTGGGGGGTGCTGGTGCTCGTGATGGCGGCCGGTGCGCTGGTGCGGCATTCGTTCGTCGCGCGTCACAAGGCGCGTGTGGCCGGGCACCGGGCGCCCTGGCATTACGCGGTGACGGGCGTGCTGCTGTTGGTCGCGGTGGCGGTGTGGACCGCGCCGCCACGTCCCGCCGCCGTCTCGTCAACGTCGGCCTCGGCGGCACCCACCCTCGCCCAGGTGCGCACCGTGGTCGAGCAGCGTTGTGTGGCTTGCCACAACGCACAGTTGCAGAACAAGAACGTCGCGCTGCACAGCGACGAGTTGCTGGGCCGCCATGCGGCCGCCGTCTACCAGCAGGCCGTGGTGCAGCGGAGCATGCCGTTGAACAACGCCACCGGCATGACCGAGGACGAACGGGCGCTGATCGCCCGCTGGTTCACGGCCGGCGCGCCGCTGTACTGATGATGCGCGGTTTGGTCAGCCGGTGTTGCGCAGGCCTGCGGCCACGCCGTTGATCGAGATGTGGATGCCGCGCTGCACCCGTTCGCTCACCTCGCCGGCCTGCTTCTGCTGCCGGTAGCGGCGCATCAGTTCCACCTGCAGGTGGTTGAGCGGGTCGAGGTAAGGGAAGCGGTGCTCGATCGAACGTGCCAGCGCCGGGTTGGAGGCCAGCCGGCGTTTTTCGCCGGTGATCAAGGTCAGCGCATCGTGGGTGCGCTGCCACTCGGCCTGGATGCTGGCAAAGATCTTTTTGCCCAGCCGCTTGTCTTCGACCAGCTCGGCATAACGCGTGGCGAGGCCCATGTCGCTCTTGGCCAGCACCATGTCCATGTTGGACAGCAGCGTGCGGAAGAACGGCCATTGTTTGTACATGCGCTGCAACAGCGCCAGGCGTTCTTTCTTTTGCTTGGGGTCGGCCGCCAGGAAGGCCTCGATGGCCGAGCCGAAGCCGAACCAGCCCGGCAGCGCCACGCGGCACTGGCCCCACGAGAAGCCCCAGGGGATGGCACGCAGGTCTTCGATCGCGCGCGTGGCCTTGCGTGAGGCCGGGCGCGAGCCGATGTTCAGCTCGGCGATCTCGCGGATCGGCGTGGCGGCGAAGAAGTAATCGGTAAAGCCGGGGGTCTCGTAGACCAGGTTGCGGTAGGCGGCCATGCTGGCATTCGAGATCTCGTGGGCCGCCTCGAGGAAGGCCTTGGGCGCGCTCTTGGTCGGGTGCAGCAGGGTCGCTTCCAGCGTGGCCGCCACCAGGGTCTCGAGGTTGCGGCGCCCGATCTCGGGGTTGGCGTACTTCGACGCGATCACCTCGCCCTGCTCGGTGAGGCGGATCTGGCCGTTCACGGTCCCCGGGGGTTGCGCCAGGATGGCCTGGTAGCTGGGGCCGCCGCCACGGCCGACGGTGCCGCCGCGGCCATGGAACAAACGCAGCGTGATGCCGTGTTCGTCGCGCAGGCCGTCGAACAGTTCGACCAGTGCGATCTCGGCGCGGTACAGCTCCCAGTTGCTGGTGAAGAAGCCGCCGTCCTTGTTGCTGTCGCTGTAGCCCAGCATGATGTCCTGCTCGGCGCCCGAGCGCTTGACCAGCTCGACGATGCCGGGCAGCGCATAGAACTCGCGCATGATGGGCGCGGCATTGCGCAGGTCGCCGATGGTCTCGAACAGCGGCACGACGATCAGCGCGGCGCTCGCGCCGTCATCCAGCGTGCCGCGCACAAGGCCGGCTTCTTTCTGCAGCAACAGCACTTCGAGCAGGTCGCTGACCGTCTCGGTGTGGCTGATGATGTAGTGCTTGATCGACTGCGGGCCGAAGCGCTCGCGCATTTCGCGCGCCGTCTCGAAGATGGCCAGTTCGCTTTCGGTCAGTTCAGAATAGCTGGCGCCGCGCACCTGCAGCGGGCGGGCGTCGTTGAGCAGCCGCAGCAGCAGGGCGCGCTTGTCGTCTTCGCTCAACTCGGCGTAGCGCGGCTCGACCTTGGCCAGCGCCAGCAGCTCGGTGACCACCGCCTCATGCTTGTCGGAGCTTTGCCGCAGGTCGACGGTGGCGAGATGGAAGCCGAACACCTGCACCGCTCGGATCAGCGGGCACAGCCGGGTGCTGGCCATCGCCGCGCCGTGGTGCGAGACCAGCGACGCTTCGATGGTGCGCAGGTCAGCCAGCAACGCTTCGGCCGAGCCATAGGGGGTGGACGGTGCCACCGCGTGGCGCAGCGCCTCGGTGCCGGTCAGGCGGTGCAGCGTACCGGCCAGGCGCGAGTAGATGCCGGTCAGCGCGCGGCGGTAGGGCTCGTCGAGGCGGTGCACATTGGTGTCGGGCGAGCGCTCGGCCAGTGCCTGCATCTCGGGCGTGACCTGCACCAGCAGCGCCGACACCGACAGCTCGGCACCCAGCTCGTGCACCTCGGTCAGATAGAAGCGCAGTGCGGTCTCGCTCTGTTCGCGCAAGGCCAGTTCCAGCGTGGCCGCGGTCACGTTGGGGTTGCCGTCGCGGTCGCCGCCGATCCAGTTGCCCATGCGGAAGAACGACGGGATGTCGAAGCCGGGCAGGGCGTGCTCGAGCTCGCGATACAGCTTCGGGATCTGGCGCAAGAAGGTGGCGTGGTAGTAGCTGAGTGCGTTCTCGATCTCGTTGGCCACCGTCAGCTTCGAGTAGCGCAGCATGCGGGTCTGCCACAGCTGCGTCACGCGGGCGCGCAGCATGGCTTCGTTTTCGTCGAGTTCACGCTGCGTGTGCAGGTGGTCGCGGCGCTCGATCAGCTCGGCGACGGCGCGTTCGGCGTCCAGGATGGACTTGCGCTGCACTTCGGTCGGGTGGGCCGTGAGCACCGGCGAGATGTAGGCGTGGGCCAGCGTCTTGGCGACGTCGTCGGCGCGCACGTCTTTTTGTGCCAGGCGCTCGAAGGTCATCGCCAGCGAGCCTTCCTGCAAATGGCCCTGGCGTTCGTGGTGCTCGCGGCGGCGCACATGGTGGCGGTCCTCGGCGATGTTGGCCAGGTGCGAGAAATAGCTGAACGCCCGGATCACCGACACGGTCTGGTCGCCGCTCAGATTTTTGAGCACCCGGTCGAGCGACTTGCCCGCCTGCGTGTCGCGCTTGAGCCGATAGGCCACCGACAACTGGCGGATGCGCTCGATCAGCTCGTAAGCCTGCTTGCCTTCCTGCTCGCGGATCACGTCACCGAGAATGCGGCCGAGCAGACGGATGTCTTCGACCAGCGGGCGGTTTTTCTCGGCTGCATCGTCCTCGGCGCGAGCGGCAGCAGCAGCAGTGGCGCTGCGACGCGAGGACGACGGGGCGGGGGAGGCGGCAGGGCGGGCGGCGCGGGGCATGGGTACCTCGGTAAGCGTCGAGTTGGTAACTTTATTACAAGCCCGGGATGGTAGCACCCGTTTCCCCTAGGGCCTGTTCACCGCCATCTGCGGTGTAAACAGGCCCTAGGCCTCGCTGGCGGCGGCTGCTCGGGTAGCATCGCCGATCATGACGACCGACACCACACCGCGCTGGGTGATCGCCACCCGCGAGAGCCGCCTCGCGCTCTGGCAGGCTCACCATGTCCAGGCCCTGCTGCAACAACGTTTCGCCGCCCGGGTCGAGTTGCTCGGCATGACCACCCGTGGCGACCAGATCCTTGACCGTTCGCTCTCGAAAGTGGGCGGCAAGGGCCTGTTCGTGAAGGAACTGGAAACCGCGCTAGAAGAAGGCCGCGCCGACCTGGCGGTGCATTCCCTCAAGGACGTGCCGATGGACCTGCCCGAGGGCTTCGTGCTGGCGGCGGTGCTCGAGCGCGAGGACCCGCGCGATGCCTTCGTGTCGCCGCGCCATGCGAGCCTCGAAGCGTTGCCGCACGGTGCCATCGTCGGCACCTCGAGCCTGCGCCGTGTGGTGCAGCTGCGGGCGCTGCGGCCCGACCTGCGCATCGAGCCCTTGCGCGGCAACCTCGACACGCGGCTGCGCAAGCTCGACGAAGGGCAGTACGAGGCCATCGTGCTCGCCGCGGCCGGGCTCAAGCGGCTCGGCCTGGCCGAGCGTATCCGCCAGGTGTTCGAGGTCGACACGATGATCCCGGCGGCCGGACAAGGCGCGTTGGGCATCGAGGTGAGGACCACCGGGCAGGCCGCGTTGCGCGAGCAGCTGGCGTCGTTGATCGACCGCGACACCTGGCTGGCCACGCTGGCCGAGCGTGCCGTGTCGCGTGCGCTAGGCGGCAGCTGCAGCGTGCCGCTGGCAGCGCACGGCGTGTGGCAGAACGGCCGCCTCGAACTCACCGCGGCCATCGGCGACCCGGCACAGGCCGGCCAGCCGCTGCTGCGCGCGCGTGCGGGTGCTGCGGTCGACAGCCCGGCACAGGCCGAGGCCTTGGGCGTCGAGGCGGCGGGCTTGCTGCGCGAGCAAGGGGCCGAGGCCATCTTGCAGCGGCTCTGACATGAAAGTGCTCGTGACCCGACCGGCGGCACAGGCGCGGCAGTGGGTCGAGCAGTTGCGTGCGCGCGGTGTCGACGCCGTGGCGCTGCCCTTGATCGGCATCACGTCGGCCGACGACGTCGAGGCGGTGCGCGCGGCGTGGCACCAGTTGCATGGCTACCGTGCCGTGGTCTTCGTCAGCCCGAATGCCGCCGAGCATTTTTTCGCTGTCCGCCCCGAGGGGGCGCAGTGGCCCGATACGGTCCTCGCGGCCACCCCGGGCCCGGGCACGGACGGCGCCTTGCAGTCCGCCGGTGTGCCGGCCGCCAACCGCTGCCGCCCGGCCGAGGATGCGCCGCAGTTCGACTCCGAATCGTTGTGGGTCGAACTCGGTCGACACTCTTGGCAAGGCGCTCGCGTGTTGATCGTGCGGGGTGAGGGCGGGCGCAATTGGCTCGCCGACCAGCTCACGTCGGCTGGCGCCGAGGTGCGGTTCCTGTCGGCCTATCGGCGCCGACCGCCGCAACTCGATGCCGAGCAGGAGCGCTTGCTGCACGCCGCGGTGGTGGACGCACCGCAGCAGCACCTCTGGTTCTTCAGCAGCTCCGAAGCCATCGACCATCTTGAAGCGTGTTGCACTGCGCGCGCGCTGCCGACCCGTTGGGCCGACAGCCGGGCGCTCGCGACCCACCCCCGTATCGCAGAGCGTGCGCGGGCCCTTGGCTGCCAAGCGGTGATCGAGGTGCGCCCTGCGCTCGACGCCGTCGTAGCCGGCATCGACCGCTCTATACAATCCTTCGCACTGTGAGCGACACCTCCTCCGTCAATCCGAATACCGCCGCCGGCGATCCTGTCGCCCCCGCGCCCCCCACCCCCGTCAGCCCGCCACCCCACCAAAGCGGCGGCCGCGGCCTCGTCTGGACCGCGGCCGCGGGCTTGCTGCTGCTGTGCGGCGCCAGCCTGGTGCTGGCCTACCAGGCGCAGCAGCGTGTGCAGAGCCTCGAACAAGACCTGGTGCGGCGCCAGCAAGACAGCCAGGACCAGTCCACCGAAGCGCGTGCGCTTGCCCGGCAGGCTCAGGACATCTCGCGCGACGCGAGCGCCAAGGTGGCGCTGGTCGAGGCGAGGCTGGCCGAAGTGGCCCTGCAGCGCGGCCAGCTCGAAGAGCTGATGCAGTCGTTGTCGCGCTCGCGTGACGAGAACCTGGTGGTCGACATCGACGCCGGCTTGCGACTGGCCGTGCAGCAAGCCGTCATCACCGGCAGCGCAGAACCTCTGGTGGTCGCCTTGCGTTCTGCCGACGAGCGTTTGCAGCGTGTCAACCAGCCGCGCCTCGAAGGTGTGCGCCGTGCGATTGCGCGCGACCTCGAGCGTGTGCGCTCGGTCGGCGTGGCCGACGTGTCGGCACTGGTGATCAAGCTCGACGAGGCGGCCCGCCTGGTGGATGAAGTGCCTCTGCTCGCCTCGGTGGGCGAGGGCGCCGAAGCCGCCGCAGGGCCGACCAAAACGGCGGGCCCTGGCACGCCGGGGTCGAAAGCGAACGGAGGAGCGCGTGGCCACGGCGTCGTCAACGGCGTGGTGCCGCCGGCCCGCGAGCCCGACGTGATCCCCTGGTGGCAGCGCGCGGCCCACAAGGCCTGGAACGAGGTGCGCACGCTGGTGCGGGTGAGCCGTATCGACCGCCCCGAAGCGATGCTGATCGCGCCTGAAGAAACCTTCTTCTTGCGGGAGAACCTCAAGCTGCGCTTGCTGAATGCGCGCCTGGCGCTGCTGAGCCGCCAGTTCGAGACGGTGCAGTCGGACCTGCACAGCGCGCAGGAAGCGCTGGATCGCTATTTCGAGCGCGGCTCGCGCCGCTGGGTGCTGCTGAACGAACTGGTGCGTCAGGTCATGGCGCAGGCAGTGCACTCCAGCGTGCCTCGGCCCGACGACAGCTTCACCGCGCTGGCGGCTGCAGCTGCAGGTCGTTGAGCGAGCCCGTCTATGCGCACGATCATCTGGATCATCCTGCTGTTCGCCGCTGCGGTGGTGTCTGCCACCTTTCTCGGCACCAACGATGCATTGGTGACGTTGTTCTGGCCGCCGTGGCGGCTCGACGTGTCGTTCAACCTGTTCATCGTCGTGCTGCTGTTGACGGTGGCGACCGTCTATGTGTCGCTGCAGGGCTTGAACGCGCTGGTGGGCCTGCCGAAGCGGGCCCGCGAGTGGCGCGTGGCCAAGCGCGACCGGTCGGCCCAGGAGGCCTTGCGCGAGTCGCTGGCCCTGTTCTTCGGCGCGCGCTACACGCGCGCCCACAAGGCCGCGCAGCGCGCGATGACCATCCAGTCCGAGACGCCCGAGCTGGGGAGCGACCCCGAGTTCGCGATGCTGGCCCATCTGTTGGCGGCCGGCAGCATGCACCGCTTGCAAGACCGCGCGCGGCGCGACGAACATCTGCTGCAGGCGCTGGTGGCGTCGCGCACGCAAGGCGCGACACGCGCTGCCGAAGAGGGCGCGCGTTTGCTTGCCGCCGAATGGGCGCTGGAAGACCGCGACGCCGACCGGGCCCTCGACCTGATCGGTGAACTGTCGCCCGGTGTGGCGCGCCGCACGCAGGCCTTGCGCCTGAAACTGCAGGCCGCCCGACTGGCGCGCCGGCCGCTCGATGCGCTCAAGACGGCGCGCTTGCTCGCCAAGCACCAGGGCTTCTCGCAGTCGGCCGCGGCCGGTTTGCTGCGTTCGCTGGCGATCGAGGCGCTCGACTCGGCGCGCGACGCCGACCAGTTGCGCCGCGTGTGGCAACAGCTGGACGTGAGCGACCGACGTGATCCTTATGTGGCCGCCCATGCGGCTCGGGCGATGTCGGGCATGGGGTACCACGAAGACGCACGTTTGTGGCTCAAGCCGTTCTGGGAGCAGGTGACCACGGTGGGCGGCGAAGAGCGCGCCGAATTGGGCGAGGCGCTGGTGACCGCAATGTCCGGCCTCGGCCCTGACTGGTTGCCACGCCTCGAAGCGGCCGCGCAGGCCGAACCGCGTGACCCGTTCCTGGCCTACACGCTGGGCCGCGCGCTTGGTGAGTTGCAGCTGTGGGGCAAGGCCAAGCAGCAGCTCGAGCGCTGCGCCGACCACACCGGCCTGCCGGCGGCCCAACGCCGCGCGGCATGGCGGCAGCTGGCGCAGCTGGCCGAGCGCGAAGGCGACGAGGCGCGCATGCACCGGTGTTACCGGCGTGCCGCAGAATTGGAGTGACAACCTAGAAAAAGTAGTGCTATACTAGCGTTCTTCGCGGCTGTAGCTCAGTTGGATAGAGTACTTGGCTACGAACCAAGGGGTCGTGGGTTCGAATCCTGCCAGCCGCACCAGAATTTAGGTTCTAGAGAACGCCTCAGATGCTTCGGTATCTGAGGCGTTTTTCTTTTGGGCGGCTGCTGCGTGACTTTCACGGGTGGCCTACCCGTTGACCGCCACGCAGCAGCGTGGTCCGGTCGCGCGTCTTGCCTACCTTGTTCGCGAGGTCGACCCGCTTGGCGGTCGTGGCAGTCGCGCCACTGGCTACCCGTTACCGCTCATTTGCGATACCCCGCTTGTTCGCGAAAAACCGGAACGTGCGGTAGGAGCAAACCGTCCAAATGGGAACCATGACAAGCGCCCACTTGACGACGAGGTCACTGGGCACTAGCAAAGTGAGTATGAAGGGGACGATCAGAACCCCGTGGCCAGCAGCGCCACCCGCTGGTGCAAGGCAGATACCCAGCACGACGGGCATGACGTACATAATCGGCTTTTGAGCGTTGAACCAACGCGCAATCAACATGGAAACGGCGGTACCGATCCAAAAAAGAATCACGCTGGCGATGAAATAGGCGCTCAGCAGCGGCAATAACAAAAACACCCCTCGTCCCTCGCTCATATTCGTTCAACAGCCGCCCCGGCCGCTGGCCACTCT
Source organism: Caldimonas brevitalea (assembly GCF_001017435.1). Classification (NCBI taxonomy): domain Bacteria; kingdom Pseudomonadati; phylum Pseudomonadota; class Betaproteobacteria; order Burkholderiales; family Sphaerotilaceae; genus Caldimonas; species Caldimonas brevitalea. The sequence continues at coordinate 5,219,185 of NZ_CP011371.1, read as the reverse complement.
TGACGGAGGCTCGGCGACTGACGCCTTTGTGCGCGGCAGTGTAGCCGGCATCGGTGCTGTTCTGGCTCTTTGGGCAGCGGCCCTCCGTTCCTTTCATGCTCCGTGAGACTTATTCAACACAGAGCGTCACGTTTGGGAATGCATTACGCACTGCCCGCCGATGATTGATTCATTGGCTAGTGAGGCCGACTCCATAAGGAATATGCCGCGGTAATTCACGCTTCGCTTCGGCAAGCCCCGATAGCGGATTGAGAATTCTTTCGTCCGCCGTCATAGCCGAGCCCTTGGCACCAAGAGTTGAGTGGACGGAGTCAGCAGCGGCGTGACATGTCCTCACGGCCAGGAGCATCTGGAAAGAAATGCGCTTCCTTGCGAGGACACAGGGCTCAGCGTACCCGCAGCGTCGTCAGCATGTCGCGCAGGACGATGTGCTCGATCACCCGCAACAGCCTCGACTCGCCGGCCGCCTGCAAGGCTGCGTCCGGGTGCCGGTCGCGGATGTCGTGCACTTCCGCCGCGAGCGCTTGCAACATCGCAGGCAGTTGAGCGAGGAGGTGGATCTGCCGGCGACCGAAGGAGCCCACGCGCAGTTCGTCTGCGGCCCACTCCACCGCCTCGCACGTGACTTGATCGAAGCTGCGGGCGATGGCCAGCGGATACGGCAGGGCCGTCTGCGACCAGCTGGCGTTCTGTCTTTCTGCGAACAGCGGCGTGCGGTACGCGCAGGTGGAGAGCAAATCGTAGTGGGGCGCCACATCGATGCCCTCGTGGGACACGAGGAAGGAGAGGTTCTTCAAATGGCAGTCGTCATTGCCGATGGCCAGGTTGAACAAGAGCCAGCGGAACAGCGCCTGTCGGGTGGCGATGCGATGGCGAGTGAGGCTCACGATGTCGTTGAGCGCCGTGACGGACTGGCCGGTGTACTTGAACGTGCGCGCCTTGTTCAACAATTGGCAGGCGTCGATGATGTGACGCCGCTGCACGCCGCCTGGACCCACCACACGGTCGAAGCGCTCGACCAAGTAGATGGCCTCGGGCACGTATCGCAGGTGAACGGTGGGAACCTTCAAGCCGAAGGCGCGCGCCAGGCGCATCGTCACGAACTCGTTGACAGCCGAGGCCGCATAGTCGGCAGACGGGTGGTTCGGCTTGAGGATGTGGGTCGACGGTGTGGCGCCAATCGGCTCGAACAGCTGGCCATCCTGCAGCACCACGGGTAGCTTGTGCTGTGCGCCTGCGATTGACATCCGCTTGGGTGCCTCGGCCGTCAACGTGGACCGCGGCAACCGCGCGATGCGGCGGGAGAGTTCGGCATCCGGCAAGGCCTGCAGGCCGGTCTGTGGCGGCAGCGGTTGTCCGGGTGGCAGCAACGTCAGGGAGCCGGCCGACTCGGCGCCCAGGTACTCGAGCAGTGCGAACGCGTCGTCGCCGCGGATCTTCGCCTCAGACGAGATCGCCTCGCGCAGGCCTTCTTCGGGCAGCAGGTTGTCGAAGTACCACTGCACGGGCCGCAGCGTTGCCCCGTCCGCATGCGCCGTCTGTTGGCGCGACAGCGCTGGCGACAAGTCGAAGCTCGTGGGGTGAGACGCCCACTCGCGGTCGTACTCGAAAGCCCAGAGGTCGTTGTGTTCCTGAAGCAGGCCGACCCGGCGATCGTTCAGATAAACGACCAGGGCGCGGCTCACCGATCCTGGTCCTTAGGGGCCGTGGCGAAGGCGGTCGGGGTTCGACCTCGGCGCTTCTGATGCTTGCCGCCTTGCGCGACAAAGCGGGCCTGCACTTCCTCCAGGGTGGCTTTCACACTGTCGGCCACCTCGACCTCCAGCCGTCCACCCAGTTCCTCCAGCAGTTTCATCAGCAGGCCGACCTGGGCGGTCGGCTTGCCACCCTCCACGTCGGTCGCGAACTGCTTGCTGACCCCCACCGTGGCCGCCAAATCATCCTGGCGTATGCCGGCGGATTTGCGCAGGGCGCGGATGACGACGCCCAGATCGGCAGGGTTGTGTATGGGAACGCGCATGAGTTACCTACTGTGGCAGGTATCGTAGCGCGAATTCTGCGTCGCTGATGCGAATACCTGCAAGCGTAGGTCGTTCGACGGCAAGCGACAGGTGGAGTGCCCGCGGTCCTACGTCCGCAGACAAGTTTGGGGCTTCCGGCCTTCCTTCATCCCGGGGGTAGCGGCGTCATTTCAAGCGTAAGACCGGCCAGCACCAGCCCCGGAAGGCAGGCGCTCAACCCGGCCACCGCCTCAACCGCGGATCAAATGATCAAACGCGCTCAGCGCCGCCTTCGCCCCATCCCCGGCGGCGATGACGATCTGCTTGTATGGCACCGTCGTCGCGTCACCCGCCGCGAACACCCCCGGCACCGAGGTCTGGCCCTTCGCATCGACCACGATCTCGCCGAAGCGCGACAGCTCTATCGTTCCCTTCAGCCATTCGGTGTTCGGCACCAACCCGATCTGCACGAACACGCCGGCCAGCGGCACCTGGCGCAACTCCTCGGTCGCCCGGTCCTTGAACGTCAGGCCCGTGACCTTGCTGCCGTCGCCATTGATCTCGGTGGTCTGCGCGTTGGTGTGCACCGTCACGTTGGGCAGGCTGTGCAGCTTCTTCACCAGCACCGCGTCGGCCTTCAACTGGTCGGCGAACTCGATCAGCGTCACGTGTTCGACGATGCCGGCCAGATCGATCGCGGCTTCCACACCCGAGTTGCCGCCGCCGATCACGGCCACCTTCTTGCCCTTGAACAGCGGGCCGTCGCAATGGGGGCAGTAGGCCACGCCCTTGTTGCGGTACTCCTGCTCGCCGGGCACGTTGACATTACGCCACCGCGCGCCGGTCGACAGGATCACGGTGCGGCCGCGCACGACACCGCCGTTGGCCAGTTGCACCTGGATCAGCTCGCCCGGCTGCGACGGCGGAATCAACTTCTCGCCGCGCTGCAGATTCATGATCTCGACACCATAGGCACTCGCGTGCGATTCGAGCGCCTGCGCAAACTTCGGCCCGTCGGTGGCCAGCACCGAGATGTAGTTCTCGATGCCCAGCGTGTCCATCACCTGGCCGCCGAAGCGCTCCGCCACCACGCCGGTGCGGATGCCTTTGCGTGCTGCATATACCGAGGCCGCCGCGCCAGCCGGCCCGCCGCCGACGATCAGCACGTCATACGGCGCCTTGGCCGACAGGGCTGCGGCGTCGCGGGCCGCACGGTTCGTGTCGAGCTTGGAGACGATCTCGTCGAGGTCCATCCGGCCCTGGCCGAATGGCTGCCCGTTCAGGAAGATCATCGGCACCGCCATGATCTCGCGGCGCTCGACCTCCTCACGGAACAGCGCGCCATCGACGGTCACGACGTGCACGTTCGGGTTGAGCACGGCCATCAGGTTCAACGCCTGCACCACGTCCGGGCAGTTGTGGCAGGTCAGCGACATGAAAACCTCGAAGCGGAAGTCGCCCTGCAGGCCCTGCACCTGGCTGATCAGCTCCTCGCTCACCTTGGGCGGGTGGCCGCCGACTTGCAGCAGCGCGAGCACCAGCGAGGTGAACTCGTGGCCCATCGGGATGGCGGCAAAGCGCAGGTCCATCGCGGTGCCGGCACGTTGCAGGCTGAACGAGGGGCGTCGCACGTCTTTTCGGTCGTCGTCGAGCTTCAGCGTGATCTTGTCGGACAGCGACTCGATGTCACGCAGCAGACCCTGCATCTCCTGCGAGGCGGGCGTCTCGTCCAGCGCCGCCACGATCTCGATCGGCTGGGTCACGCGCTCCAGGTAAGACTTCAACTGGGCTTTCAGGCTGTCGTCGAGCATGGAATACACCTCTCAGGAAGGGTCCAGAAAAAGAAAGGCCGCCCCGCCTCGAAGAGGGGCGGCCGAAGCCGTCGTCTTGCCGACGGCCAGGGAGGACATGGCAGCAGCCGCGCAGGCTGCGGTAGCAAGAGTGGTTAGATCTTGCCGACCAGGTCCAGCGACGGCTTCAGCGTCGCAGCACCTTCTTGCCACTTGGCCGGGCACACCTGGCCCGGGTTGTTCGCCACGTACTGGGCCGCCTTCAGCTTGCGCAGGGTTTCCTTCACATCGCGAGCGATCGCGTTGTCGTGGATCTCGAGCGTCTTGATCACGCCATCGGGGTTCACGACGAAGGTGCCGCGCAGCGCCAGGCCTTCTTCATCGATGTGCACGTCGAACGCGCGGGTCAGCTGGTGCGTGGGGTCGCCCACCAGCGGGAACTTGGCCTTGCCGACGGCCGGCGAGGTCTCGTGCCACACCTTGTGCGCGAAGTGGGTGTCGGTGGTCACGATGTAGACCTCGGCGCCCAGCTTCTGGAACTCGGCATAGTTCTCGGCAGCGTCTTCCACCTCGGTCGGGCAGTTGAAGGTGAAGGCGGCCGGCATGAAGATGAACACGGACCACTTGCCCTTGACCGACTCGTTCGTGATGTCGACGAACTTGCCGTTGTGGAACGCGGTGGCCTTGAACGGCTGGAGCGGGGTGTTGATCAGAGACATCGTTTCTCCTGGAGGGGTCGGGTTGTGGAATCAGAAGACCGTATGGTACGAAAACTATTAAGTAAGTCGATTTAATAGTTTAAAAGACCCCCATTGAAGGGGGCTATGACGGTCATGTTCCCAGGCTCCGGGCCGCTCGGCGCCGAGGCGGCTGGGGCGATCCATGCGGGCTTGCTATCACGCACCGGCCAGCGAGGACCTGACCTCCATCAGCGGCTCGGCTCCGTGGTAGTTGTGGCGGGTGCCGGATAAACCTCTTCAACCGGCGTGAGCAGCTCGCTCGAGTCGTCGGCCGCATGGGGGCGTTGGGTGGCGACGAAGCCGGTCATGTCGACCACCTCCACCAGCGCCTCCTTTGCGTAGCGGGCCAGCACCGAGCCGCGCAACCCCAGCTGAACGGCACGGCGCGCGAGTTTTGCACCGCTGGGCGCGTGGTCCGGGTCCCATTGCAGGCGGACTTCGGAAGCGGCGACGGCGTCAGACCAGGCCTGTCTGGAGGCATACCGGGTCGCGTCGAAGGACGACGGCACGGCTTGTTCCAGCAGCGCGTCGAAAAATTCGCGGCGCACGCGCAAGGCGAGGATCGTCTCCTGGCCCTCTTGGGTCCCCCAGCCGCAGCGATACATCATCCACAGGAAGTTGGGCTTGATCCAGCTCATGCGAGAGAAGCTGAAGTCAGGGCCACCGAACTCGCCGTGATCGAGCACGTAGCGGGCAATGCTGGGCCGGTACGCCTGGTAGACGATGACCGAGGTGGCGTCGTACTGTGCCATCACCTGCTCGCCCTCCTGCGGCCAGCCGGCTTGCTGTGCCAGGTAGGGTGCGACCGCCAGCTGCCGGCCGGTTGCGTGGGCGCCCTGCGTGTCGAAGCGCCACAGCACCTCGATGCTGCCGACGATCTGCTGGTTGAACTGCTCCAGCTCGTCGGCCGGTATCCACCACTCGGTATGGTGCCGGGCGCCAACCTGCTGCAGCGGGTAGCGGGCCATGAAGGACTTGCGGACCCGAAAGCGCGTGACGTAGCCCTGGCCGCTGGCCGGCACGTTCCAGTCGCGCGCGATCTCGATCGCGTAGGGCTCGTTCGACACCGGGTAGAAGATCGGCTGGTCGGGCAAACGGGGCGGCCAACGCTTGAAACCGGATTGCGCGACCAGCGCCAGCTCTTCGGGGCCTGTGGGCCGGAACATCACCACCGTGTCGTCGTTCATCGCAGCACCTGCAGGTAGTGCGGCGGCACCGCGTCGGTGAGCCAGACGTTGTTGTCGGACCGGAAGAACAGCCGGCCGTCGCGCGCCATCTGTGCCGCATCCACCTGCAGCAACACGAGTTGACCGTAGCGTCGACCGACCGAGGCTGCCACCTTCCGGTCCTCGGTGAGATGTACATGGTGGCGCTCGCGCTTGCTCAGCCCTTCGGCAAGGATGGACGCGAGAAAGCGCTCGGCGGTGCCGTGGTACAGCACGTCCGGCGGGGGCACGGCGGCGAGACCCAGGTCCACCTTGATCGAGTGGCCCTGGTTGGCGCGAATGTGTTGCCCGTCGGCGCTGATTTGAAAGCGTTGCTTGTCGCTGGTGTCGACCACCTGCTGCAGTACGTCGCGCGTCAACGGCTTGCCGGCGGCCGCGGTGCGGGCCAGCAACTCGTCGATCGCGGCCCAGCCTGCCGTGTCGAGGTGCAGGCCGATGGACTGGGGTTGGTGGCGCAGCACAAGGCTCAGGAATTTGCTGATCGTCGTCAGCTTGCTTGGATTTGTCATGTTGTTCTTTTAATGCATGGGCTGGGGCAAAGGGCCCTCCAGCCAGTGAGTGCCTTCAGCGAGAACGGGACACGGGGTCGGTCAAACGCGTCGGTGGTACAGTGCAACTCACAACAAGTTGTACATTACAACTTATATGTGAACAACGCAAGCGTCAGCGTGCGCACGGCAGCATCCATGCAACAAACGAGTGCCGAAGGTGGCCGGGGAAGGCCGCACAAGCCCGACTTCCCATTGCCGTTCACCACGGTCGACGTGGTGATCTTCACCGTGATCGAAGCTCGCCTGCGGGTCTTGCTGGTACAGCGGCCCAATGTGAAGGACGACCCCTGCCCGGGCCTGTGGGCGCTGCCGGGCGGGTTTGTCGACGTCGACCGCGACGACAGCCTCGAGGCCTGCGCGCGGCGCAAGCTGCTCGAGAAGACCGCGGTGGTGAGCCCTTATCTCGAACAGCTGGGCAGTTGGGGCGGCGCCCGGCGCGACCCGCGCGGCTGGTCGGCGACCCACGTCTACTTCGCGCTGATTCCCGCCGAAGGGCTGCAGCTCGCCAAGGGCGCCAATGCCGCAGAAGTGGGGTGGTTCGAGGTCGACGAGGTGCTCGGGTGGCCGGCACTGGCGTTCGACCATGCCGAGATCCTGCGGGCGGCGGTGGATCGGTTGCGCAGCAAGGTCGAGTACACGTCGTTGCCGGCGTTCCTGCTCGAAGAGCCCTTCACCTTGCCTCAGTTGCAGCGCATGTACGAGGTGGTGCTGGGGCGCGACGTCGACAAGAGCGGGTTTCGCACCCGCATGCTTGCGGCGCACTTCCTTGAGGAGGCCGGATACGTCGCCGGCCACTCCAACCGGCCGGCGATGGGCTATCGGCTGCGCGATCGGACCGGGCCGGTGGTGTTTCCTCGCACCTTCAGTCCTCGGCAATAGCCTGGGGCGCCGCGTGCGTCGCCAGCGCAGCGAGGTACCTCATGTGTCTGCGCCGGGAAGAACGGGACGCCCGTGCCAAAGCGCCGCGAGTGTGGCGTCTGCTCGGCACACCCGTCGTGCTCCGGTGCCGCCAGAGCGCACGCCAGCCCGCGCGCGACGGTAGACACTCGCCTTCATGCCTGCGTGTACGCGGTCTTCACCGCCGTATAGAACTCGGCCGCGTACCGCCCCTGTTCCCGCGGCCCGTGGCTCGACGCCTTACGGCCACCGAAGGGCACGTGGTAGTCGACCCCGGCGGTCGGCAAGTTCACCATCACCATGCCGGCTTGCGCGTGCCGTTTGAAGTGCGCTGCGTGCTTCAGCGATGTGGTCGCGATGCCGGCCGCCAGCCCGAACGGCGTGTCGTTGGCCAGCGCGAGCGCTTCCTCGTAGTCCTTCACCCGCAGCACGCTCACCACCGGGCCGAAGATTTCTTCTCGGTTGATGCGCATCTGAGGTGTCGTTTCGGTGAACAGCGCGGGTCGCAGGTAGTACCCCGGGGCTCCGGCACTGTTGCGTTCGAGTGCCTGGCCGCCGGTCAGCAATGTCGCGCCTTCGCGCCGACCGATCTCGATGTACTCGAGATCCTGCGCCAGCTGCCGGTCGTCGACCACCGGGCCGATGTCGGTGCCGGCCTTGCGTGCATCGTCGACGGTCAGCCGCGCGATGCGCTCGGCCATCGCGGCCACGAAGCGGTCGTGTATGCCCTCGGTGACGATCAATCGCGACGACGCGGTGCAACGCTGGCCGGTCGAGAAGTAGCCGCTGTGGACGGCCGCCGTCACGGCCACGTCCAGGTCGGCGTCGTCCAGCACCACCATCGGGTTCTTGCCGCCCATCTCCAACTGGAACTTGGCAAGCCGCGCCGCGCAGGCCGCGGCCACACGCTGCCCGGTGGCGACGCTGCCGGTGAAGCTGACCGCCTGCACCCGCCTGTCGTCGAGCAGCACCTGGCCCACGTCGGTGCCGCGGCCCATCACGAGGTTGAACACGCCAGGCGGCAATCCGTTGCGGTGCAGGATGTCCGCCAGCGCCCAGGCGCAGCCGGGCACCAGTTCGGCGGGCTTGAGCACGACGGTGTTGCCGAAGGCGAGCGCGGGCGCGATCTTCCAGGCCGGGATGGCGATCGGGAAATTCCACGGTGTGATCAGGCCGACCACGCCGAGCGGCTCGCGCGTCACCTCCACCCCCACCCCCGGCCGCACCGACGCCAGGCTGTCGCCACCGCTGCGCAGGGCTTCACCGGCGAAGAACTTGAAGATGTAGCCGGCGCGCGCCGCTTCGCCGATGGCTTCGGGCAAGGTCTTGCCTTCCTCGCGGGCCAGCAGGTCACCGAGTTCGGCCTTGCGCGCGAGGATCTCGCTGCCCACCGCATCGAGCAGATCGAAACGCTGTTGTGGTGTGGTGAGGGCCCAGGCGGGCGCCGCCGCGTGCGCTGCTGCCACCGCCTCGCCTGCCTGCTCGACATCGGCCTGGGCGTACTCGCCCACCACGTCTCGGGTGTCGGAGGGGTTCAGGTTGCGGCTGGCGCGGGTCGCGTCCACCCAGGCGCCGCCGATCAGGTTCTTGTGCATGACGTTGTTCCGATGAAAAGGGGGTCGTCAACGCACCAGGCACGGCCGCTTCGGGTCGAAGCGCCAGCCTGGCACCAGGGACTGCATGGCGATGGCGTCGTCGCGCGAGCCGAGCCCGTGCTGGCGGTACAGCGCGTGGGCTTGCTCGACCTTCTGCAGGTCCAGCTCGACACCGAGCCCGGGCTTGGCCGGCACTTGCACACAGCCGTTGCGGATCTGCAGCGGCTCGCGCGTCAACCCTTGGCCGTCCTGCCAGATCCAATGCGTGTCGATGGCCGTGACGCGCCCGGGCGCCGCCGCGGCGACGTGCGTGAACATCGCCAGCGACACATCGAAGTGGTTGTTGGAGTGCGAGCCCCAGGTGAGGCCCCAGTCGCGGCAGGTCTGCGCCACGCGCACCGAGCCGCCCAGGGTCCAGAAGTGCGGGTCGGCCAACGGGATGTCGACCGCCTGCAGGCTCAGCGCATGCACCATTTGCCGCCAGTCGGTCGCCACCATGTTGGTCGCCGTCGGCAGCCCGGTCGCGCGGCGAAACTCGGCCATCACCTCGCGACCCGAATAGCCGTCCTCGGCGCCGCACGGGTCCTCGGCATAGGCGAGCACGCCGTGTAGATCGCGCAGCAACCGCACCGCCTCGTCCAGCGACCAGGCGCCGTTGGGGTCGACGGTGATGCGGGCCTGCGGAAAGCGTTCGTGCAAGGCGCGCAGCGTGTCGATCTCTTCTTCGCCGCGCAGCACGCCGCCCTTGAGTTTGAAGTCCTGAAAACCGTAGCGGGCGTGGGCGGCCTCGGCCAGTCGCACGACGGCCGCCGGTGTCAGGGCCGGCTCGTGGCGCAGTCGCAGCCAGTCGTCTTCGGCATCGGGCTCGGCGGCGTAGGGCAGCTCGGTCTTGCGCCGGTCGCCCAGATAGAACAAGTAGCCGAGCAGACGCACTTGGTCGCGTTGCTGGCCTTCGCCGAGCAGTGCGGCGACCGACACGCCGAGGTGCTGGCCCTGCAGGTCGAGCAGCGCCGACTCCACCGCGGTGAGGGCGTGGATGGTGGTGCGCAGGTCAAAGGTCTGCAGGCCGCGGCCGGCGCGATCGCGGTCGGCGAAGCGCGCGCGCATGGTCTTCAGGATGGCCTGCAGGTCGCCGATCGGCCGGCCTTCGACCAGTTCACGCGCCTCTTCGAGCGTCTGGCGGATCGGCTCGCCTCCGGGCACCTCGCCGACGCCGGTGTGCCCCGCGTTGTCGCGCGCGATGACGAGATTGCGGGTGAAGAACGGCGCATGCGCACCGGACAAGTTGAGCAGCATGCTGTCGCGCCCGGCCACGGGGACGACGCGCAGTTCCTGGATGACCGGGGTGCTCATCGGGCCACCTCCGTGCCGCGCAGGGGCGTGCCCGCCCTCATTGCGGGCCGAGGCGCTGGATCAACGCCCGCAGTTGCTCGACCTCGGCCGGCTTCAGGTCGGACAGCGGCGGGCGGACCGGCCCGGCGCTGTGGCCCACCACGGCGGCGCCGGCCTTCACGATGCTCACCGCATAACCTTGCCCACGGTTGCGGATCTCGAGGTAGGGCAGGAAGAACTCGTCGAGCAGCCGCCCGGTGGTGGCGGCGTCTCCGGCCGCATAGGCGTTGTAGAACTCGATCGCGGTGCGCGGCACGAAGTTGAACACCGCCGACGAATACACCGGCACGCCCAGCGCCTGGTACGCGTTCGCGTAGACCTCATGGGTGGGCATGCCGCCGATGTAGACGAAACGGTCGCCCAGGCGCTGGCGGATCTGCACGATGCGCTCGATGTCGCCCAGGCCGTCCTTGAAGCCGATCAGGTTGGGGCAGCGTTCGGCCAGCGGGAGCAGCGATGCGGCCGTCAACTTGCACGCGCCCCGGTTGTAGACGATCACGCCGATCTTCACGGCCTTGCAGACCGCCTCCACATGCGCGACCAGCCCCTCCTGCGTGGCTTCGGTCAGATAGTGGGGCAGTAGCAAGATGCCCTGCGCGCCCATCCGCTCGGCTTCTTGCGCATAGCGCACCGCCAGCGTGGTGCCGCCGCCGGCGCCGGCCACGATGGGCACGCGGCCGCGGCACGTCTCGACCGCGGTCTTCACCACCTGCGAGTACTCGACAGGTTCGAGCGAGAAGAACTCGCCGGTGCCCCCGGCGGCGAACAGCACCGAAGCGCCGTACGGCATCAGCCATTCGAGCCGTGCGGCATACCCGGCCGGCTCGAAGCGCAACTGGGTGTCGAAGTCGGTCAACGGGAACGACAGCAGGCCGGACGACAGGGCGAGTTTGAGATCCTGTGGGGACATGATGACTCCGAAAAGAGATAAGACATCGTACAACTCGAACGGGGTGGGGCCAAATGAGGAGAAATGCGGAGGGCAGCGTGGGCGGCGCGCTCCTGAGCTGAAGGGCGTGGGGCGGTGAGGGAAGCGAGAGGCGAGAGGCGAGGGGCGAGGGGCGAGGGGCGAGGGGCGAGGGCGCTCGCCGCGGCGTCTCAGGCGGCCGGCACGTCGCCCGCGGCCCGGCGGCGCCGTTCGCGGCTGTTCGCCAGGTGCGTGCGCATCGCGGCGCGCGCGGCTTCGACGTCTTGTGCGGCGATCGCATCCAAGATGCTTTCATGTTCGCCGTTCACGCGTCGCAGGTAGGCGCGCCGCTCGTCGCTCATCACCGGGGCCGGCTCGAGTCGGGCGCGCGGGATGATGGTGGCGCCGAGCGTGGCCATGATGTCCGTGAAATGGCTGTTCTGCGTCGCGCGGGCGATCTCGAGGTGGAACTGGAAGTCGGGCCCCACCGCGTCGCGACCCTGCTCGATGGCGGCGCTGAAGGCGTGCAGCGCCGCACGCATCGCGGCCAGGTTCTCGGGCGTGCGACGCTGGGCCGCCAAGGCCGCGCTCTCGGTTTCGATGCCGATGCGCAATTCGAGCACCGCGATCACGTCGCGCAGCGTGGCGACCTGCTCCGGCGCGATGCGGAACACCCCGCTGTCACCGAGCCCGACGACAAAGGTGCCGATGCCATGCCGCGTCTCGACCAGGCCGGCCGCCTGCAGCTTGGAGATCGCCTCTCGCACCACCGTCCGGCTGACACCGAACTCCTCCATGATGGCGGCCTCGGTGGGCAGCTTGGCGCCTTGCGGCAGCCGCCCGTCGCGCACCCGGTCGCCCAGCGACTCGACCAGTTCGAGGGCGAGCGTGCGCGGCCGGCGGCGGCTGGTGGGGGCGATGGAGCTCATAGGGTTTGTCCGAAGAGGCAACGAAGACGGTCTGGGAATAATCGCACGAGTTGTACGACAACAGACGACGACAACCCACTCACTGTAGCAAATGACCGCTGCCTCCTCCGCACCTCTGCGCTTTCGTCGCCTGCTGCTCACCGGGGCCGCTGGCGGCCTGGGGCGGCAATTGCGCCAGCGCCTGAAAGCCTATTGCGACGTCCTGCGCCTGTCCGACATCGCCGACCTCGGCGCGGCCGCGCCTGGCGAAGAACTGGTGCCGGCCCGCCTGGAAGACCGGGCGGCCGTGCTGGCCCTGCTCGACGGTGTGGACGGTGTGGTGCACCTCGGTGGCGTGTCGGTCGAAGCGCCGTTCGAGCCCATCCTCGCGGCCAACATCGTCGGCGTCTACCACCTCTATGAAGCTGCACGGCTGAACGGCCTGAAGCGGGTGGTGTTTGCCAGTTCCAACCACGTCACTGGCTACTACCGGCAAGACGAGGTGATCGACGCGCAGGCGCCGCTGCGCCCGGACGGCTTGTACGGCGTCAGCAAGGCCTTCGGCGAAAACCTGTCGCGCTTCTACTTCGACCGCTACGGCATCGAGACCGTCTGCTTGCGCATCGGCTCGTCCTTCCCCGAGCCCAAGGACCGACGCATGCTCGCCACCTGGATGAGCTTCGACGACCTCGAACGGCTGGTGATGGCCAGCCTGACCGCACCGGTGGTCGGCCACACCATCGTGTACGGCACCTCGGACAACACCACCCGTTGGTACGACAACCGCTGCGCCCGGCACCTGGGCTTCCGCCCGCTCGACAGCTCCGAACCTTTCCGCGCTGCGGTCGAAGCCCGCCAGCCGACGCTCGATCACCAGGACCCCGCCGTGATCTACCAGGGCGGCGCCTTCGTGCGCACCGGCCCGTTCGAATGACAAGGAGACGACCATGGCCCCCTCTCGCCGCACAGCGCATCCCTGCGCTTCCGCTTCCTCCCAGACCGCCTCGCCCGTTGCCCCGCCCGCCGCGTCCCGCCCACCCTGGCGCCGGGTCGGGCGGCGGGTGCTGCTGAGCGCCATGCTGGCCTCGGTGTCGCTGTCGGCTCAGGCGGTCCAGTTCCGCTCGGCCGACGTTCACAACAGCGACGACTACCCGACCGTCGCGGCGGTCAAGTACATGGGTGAGCTGATCGAAAAGCGCAGCAACGGCAAGCACAAGATCAAGGTCTTCAACAAGGGTGTGCTCGGGTCCGAGAAGGAAACCCTCGACCAGGTGAAGATCGGCGCGCTCGACATGGCCCGCGTCAACATCGCGCCGGTGAATTCGATGTGCGCCAAGACGCTGGTGCCGACCATGCCCTTTTTGTTTCGCTCGGTCGACCATATGCGGCGTGCGCTCGACGGCCCGGTGGGCGACGAGATCCTCAAGAGCTGCGAAGACCAGGGCCTGGTCGGGCTGGCCTTCTACGACAGCGGCGCGCGTTCGGTCTACGGCAAGAAGCCGGTGCGCTCGATCGCCGATGCGCGCGGCATGAAGATCCGCGTGCAGCAGTCCGACCTGTGGGTCGCGCTGCTCGGCGCGATGGGGGCCAACGCCACGCCGATGCCGATCGCCGAGGTCTACACCGCGCTCAAGACCGGCCTGATCGACGCGGCCGAGAACAACGTGCCCTCGTACGACGGTTTCAAGCACTTCGAGGCGGTGAAGTACTACTCGCGCACCGAACACTCGATGGCGCCCGAGATGCTGGTGATGAGCAAGGCCGTGTTCGACAAGCTGCCCAAGGCGGAGCAGGACCTGATCCGCGCCGCGGCCAGGGAATCGGTCGCGTTCCAGCGCAAGAAGTGGGACGCGCAAGAGGCCAAATCGCTCGCCAACGTCAAGGCCGGCGGCGCGACCATCGTCGACGACGTCGACAAGGCCTCGTTCCAAAGTGCGATGGGGCCGGTCTACGACCGCTTCATCACCACCCCCGACCTCAAGCGGCTGGTCAAGGCCGTGCAGGACCTCAAGTGAGCGTCGCCGCTGCTGCTGCCGTCGTGACCGCGGCCGGTCGACCCGCCCACCCACTGCGCGGATTCACCCGGCTGTGCGCCGTGTTGTCCAAGGCCAGCCTGCTGTTGGCCGTGGTCGGCCTGGTGGGCGTGATCCTCAGCGTGCAGATCCAGGTGGTGGGCCGCTATGTGTTCAACGACACCCCCACCTGGGCCGAGGCGCTGGCCCTGTTGCTGGTGCTGTACGTCACGGCCCTGGGGGTCGCGGTGGGCGTGCGCGACGCTGGCCATATCGGGCTCGAATCCTTCATCGCCTTGCTGCCCGAGCGCTGGCGTCGCAAGCTCGAGGTCCTCATCCATGCGCTGGTCGCGAGCTTCGGCGCGCTGATGGCGTGGAACGGCTGGATGTGGACGCGACTGAAATGGAGCGACCTGAAGCCCATGCTGGGGGTGCCCGTGGGCCTCGACTACCTGGCCCTGGTCGTCTGCGGCGTGCTGGTGCTGCTGTTTTCGATCGAACACATCGTCGCACTGCTGCGGGGCGAAGACGTGGAGCCGGCGTGTCACTGAGCGGCCCGCCCCGCGATGCCGGCCCGCCACCTTGCACATCGCGGCCATGCGACGTGCGCGACTGCACCGAGCGGGCCCACGGCCCCAGGGAGTGAACATGGAGTTGATGGTTCTCGCCGGCAGCTTTGCGCTGCTGCTGGTGCTCGGCGTGCCCGTGGCGTTCGCGATCGGCCTGTCGTCGATCGCCACCATCCTGGCAGCGGGCCTGCCGGTCGCGGTGGTGTTCCAGAAGATGCTGGGCGGCATGCAGGTGTTCAGCTTCCTCGCGATCCCGTTTTTCGTGTTCGCAGGTGAGCTGATGTTGTACGGCGGTATTGCCGACCGTATCGTGCGCTTCGCCAACAGCCTGGTCGGGCATGTACGTGGCGGCCTGGGCATGAGCAACGTGCTCGGCTGCACGCTGTTCGGCGGCGTCGCCGGCTCGCCGCTGGCCGACGTGTCGGCGATGGGCTCGGTGATGATCCCGCTGATGAAGAAAGAGGGCTACCACGCCGACTATGCGGTGAACGTCACCACCCATGCGGCGCTGGTCGGCGCGCTGACACCCACCTCGCACAACCTGATCATCTTCACGCTCGCCACCACCGGCATCGCCTCGGTGAGCGTGTTCAGCCTGATCCTGGCCGGTGTGATCCCGGCGCTGATCCTGACGCTGTGCAACCTCGCCGCCGCCTATTGGGTGGCCGTCAAGCGCGGCTATCCGACCCACGGCAGCTTCCCCGGTTGGGGCGCGGTGTTGCGCGCCTTCCTCGGCGCGCTGCCCGGGCTGCTGATCGTCGTGATCATCCTGGCCGGCATCCTGTCGGGCATTTTCACGGCCACCGAATCGGCCGCCACCGCGGTGTTCTGGGCGCTGCTGATCACCGCGGTGGTCTACCGCACGCTCAGCTGGGAGAACTTTCTGAAAGCCTGTGCCAAGGCCTGCAAGACCACCGGTGTGGTGTTGCTGCTGATCGGCATCTCGTCGGCGTTCGGCTACTTCATGGCGCTGTACGAAGTGCCACAGAAAACCGGCGAGCTGATGCAAAGCGTGACCAGCGAGCCCTGGGTGATCTTTCTGATGATCAACGTGCTGCTGTTCGTGCTCGGAACCTTTCTCGACATGGCCGCCACGATGCTGATCTGCACGCCGATCTTCCTGCCCATCGCGCAAGCCTTCGGCATGGACCCGGTGCAGTTCGGCGTGATGATGCTGATCAACTGCGCGCTCGGGCTCAACACGCCGCCGGTGGGCACGACGCAGTTCGTCGGCTGTGCCATCGGCCAGATCTCGGTTGGGCAGGTGATGCGCTCGATCGCACCCTTCTACGGCGCACTCGGCCTGTGTTTGTTGCTCGTCACCTACGTGCCGGCTTTCTCGCTGTGGCTGCCGGCCTTGTTCAAGTAAGGAGGCTCAGATGGGGATTTCACGACGCTCATGGTTGGCAGCGGCCGTCTGCATCACCGCCGCGCCGGCCGTGTCGGCGCAAGACGAATGGCCGCGGGCCAAGCCGATCCGGCTGGTGGTGCCGTTCGCGGCCGGGGGCACGTCGGACATCCTGGCCCGTTTGCTGGCGCAGCAACTGCAGCTGCGCCTGGGGCAGACGGTGGTGGTCGAAAACAAGGCCGGTGCCGGTGGCGTGATCGGCGCCGATGCGGTGGCCAAGGCGGCTGCCGACGGCTACACGCTGCTGCTCGGCACGGTGGCCAGCCACGCGATCAACCCGGCGCTGCAGCCCAAGCTGCCCTACGACGCGGCCAAGGACTTCACGCCGGTGATGCTGCTCGGCTCGATCTCCAACGTGCTGCTGGTGGGCGCTGGCCAGCCGGTCAAGACGGTGCAGGAGCTGGTGCAGCAGGCCAAGGCGCAGGCGGCGCCGCTGCCGTTCGCGTCGGCCGGGACCGGCAGCTCGCAGCACATGTCGGGCGAGACCTTCAAGCTGATGACGGGTGCCCGGCTCACGCACGTGCCTTACAAGGGCAGTGCGCCGGCCATCCAGGACGTGATCGGCGGGCAGATTCCGATGAGCTTCGAAACCACCGTGGTGGCCTTGCCGCACATCCGCAGCGGCAAGGTGAGGGCGTTGGCGGTCACGTCGGCGCAGCGCAGCAAGGCGCTGCCGGACGTGCCCACGATGGCCGAAGCGGGCGTGCCCGGCTTCGACGTGTCGTCGTGGCAGGCGTTCTATGCGCCGGCCGGCACACCGCCGCCCATCGTCAAGCGCCTGCATGAGGAGCTCAGCGAGATCGTCGCGATGCCCGAGGTGAAAGCCAGGATGGACAGCCTCGGCGTCGACCACACCCCCAACACGCCGGAGCAGTTCGCCGCGTTCGGGCGCGATGAGTTGGCGAAGTGGTCGAGGGTCGTCAAACAAGCAAAGGTACAGCCGTGACAGAGAGCACCATGTCGACCCGCGTCTATGTGTCGAACGCCGACAGCCGTGACATCACCGTGCTGTCGCTCGACGTGGACAGCGGCCGCCTCCACCCGCTGCAGACCGTGACGTTCGAAGGCCAGGTCGGCCCGCTGGCCCTCAGCCCCGACCGCCGCCGCCTGTATGCCGCGGTGCGAACGCAGCCGTACCACGTGGCGAGCTTCGAGGTCGACGCCGACGACGGTCGGCTGCACCTCATCGGCACCGCCCCCCTGCCCGACAGCATGGCCCACCTGGCGACGGACCGCAGGGGGCAGTGGTTGTTCGCGGCGTCCTACCCCGGGAACCTGTTCAGCGTCAGCCCGATCGGGCCCGAGGGCCAGGCCGAGGCGCCCGCGCAGGTGCTGCCCACCGGCCGCCATGCGCACGCGACGCTGGTGGCGCCGTCGAACCGGCATCTGTTCGTGAGCAACCTCGGGTCCGACGTCGTGATGCAATGGGCGTTCGATGCCGACAGCGGTGCATTGCGCCCCAATGCCGTGCCGCACTTCGAAGGCCGCGCCCACGCAGGGCCGCGCCATCTCGTGTTCCACCCGAACGGCCGTTTCGTCTACCTGCTCAACGAACTCGACGCCACCGTCGAGGTGCTGGCGTATGACGACGCGCAGGGGACGCTGGCGTCACTGCAGACGTTGCCGACCTTGCCCGAAGGTTTCGAGGGCAGGCCGTGGGCGGCCGACCTGCACCTGACGCCCAACGGGCGCTTCCTCTACACCTCCGAGCGCACCTCCAGCACCTTGGCCTGCTTTGCGGTCGACGCCACCTCGGGGCGGCTGACGCTGCAGGGGCATGTCGACACCGAGTTGCAGCCGCGCGGCTTCAACATCGACCCGAGCGGGTGCTATCTGATCGTGGCCGGGCAGTTGTCGCATGCGGTGCGGGTGTGTGCCATCGATGCCGAAACAGGGCGGCTCACGACGCGGCACACCGAGCCGGTCGGCCAGAACCCGACCTGGGTCGAGATCGTCAGGGGGGATTGATTGATGCTGCAAATGGCTAGCAAACGGATCGCCGGCCCGGTGATCCGGCTCCATCCCGACGACAACGTCGTCATCGCACGGGTCGACGTGGCGATCGGCACCCCGGTCCCGGGCGAAGGTTTCACGGCGCGCAGCCAGGTCGGCCCCGGCCACAAGATCGCCGCACGCGCGCTGCGGGCCGGCGAGCCGATCCGCAAATACAACGTCGTGATCGGTTTCGCCGCGGCCGACATCCCGGCCGGCACGCTGGTGCACTCGCACAACATCGATTTCCGCGAGTTCGACCGCGACCCGGCGCTCGCCCGCGACTATCGGCCGACACCGTTGCGCCCCGAGGCCGAGCGTGCGCAGTTCCAGGGCATCGTGCGCGCGGACGGCCGGGTCGGCACCCGCAACTACATCGGCATCCTGTCGACGGTGAACTGTTCGGCCACGGTGTGCCACAAGGTGGCCCAGTGGTTCACGCCCGAGCGGCTGGCCGACTACCCGAACATCGACGGTGTCGCCGCCTTCACGCACGACACCGGCTGTGGCATGGAGATGAGCGGCGAGCCGATGGACCTGTTGCGCCGCACGATGGGCGGCTATGCCGTGCACCCGAATTTCGCCGCGGTGCTGGTGATCGGGCTCGGCTGCGAACGCAACCAGCTGGCCGGCCTGCTGCAGCAACAAGGCCTGAGCGCGGGCCCGCGGCTGCACACCTTCGTGATGCAGGAGCAAGGCGGCACGCGCCAGACCATCGCCGCGGCGATCGAGGCGGTGCAGGCACTGCTGCCCGAGGCCAACCGGGTGGTGCGGCGGGCCGTGTCGGCCCAACACCTGACCATCGGCCTGCAATGCGGTGGCTCGGACGGCTTCTCGTCGATCACCGCCAACCCAGCCCTCGGTGCGGCGGTGGATCTGCTGGTGTCGCATGGCGGCACCGCGATCCTGAGCGAGACCCCCGAGATCTACGGTGTCGAGCACACGCTGACCTGCCGGGCGCGCACGCCGGAGGTCGGCCAGAAGCTGCTCGAGCGGGTGCGCTGGTGGAAAGACGAGTACACGCTCGGGCGCGACGTGCAGATCAACGGCAAGGTGAGCCCGGGCAACAACGCCGGGGGCCTGGCCAACATCTTCGAGAAAAGCCTCGGGTCGTCGATGAAGGGCGGCACCACCGGCCTGATGGAGGTCTATCGTTATGCCGAGCCGGTGCGCCAGCACGGACTGGTGTTCATGGACACGCCCGGCTTCGACCCCTGCTCGGCCACCGGCCAGATCGCCGGAGGCGCCAACCTGATTCTGTTCACCACCGGCCGCGGGTCGATGTTCGGCGCCAAGCCGGTGCCGTCGGTGAAGCTCGCGACCAACACGCCGATGTACCGCCGCCTCACCGAGGACATGGATCTCAATTGCGGCGAAATCCTCGACGGCACGGCGTCGGTCGAGGAAATGGGGCAGCAGATCTTCGAGCGGATGCTGCGGGTGGCCTCGGGCGAGAAGACCTGCAGCGAGCGACTGGGGCTCGGCGACCACGAGTTCGTGCCCTGGAACATCGGCGTCGTCGGGTGAGGACCTGACGCGGCGGCGGGCAGGGCAGGGCGCTGACGTCAGTGGCCGCGCGCCGACACCACCAACTCGTGCAGGCGCTCCTGGGCGCTCTTGCCGACCTTGCCAGCCACGGCCAGCGCGGCCGGCACCGCCAGCATCCGGGCAAACGCCTCGCGCACCTGCTCGGCGCTGACCGCGTGCACACGCTGCAGCCATTCCGCGGGTGTGCGCACCCTGCCGTGCACGAACAAGTCCTGGGCGGCAGACTCGAGCCGGCCGAAAGGCCGCTCCTGCGATTGCAGGCTGCGCACCGCGAGCTGGTTGCGCGCCCGCTCCAGTCCCACAGCGTCGGTGGACTCCGCATGCGAGGCCAGCAGCTGCATCACCTCGCCGACCAGGCGCTCCAGGTGCTCGGGCATCGTCGACGCCTCGATCACGAACTGGCCGCAGACGTCCATCACATCGGCCGAGCAGGCCGCGTGGTAGACCAGGCCGAGGCGCTCGCGGATCTGATCCATCAGCGGTGAACTCATGCCCTCGCCGAACAGCGCGGCAGCTACCAGGCTGGCGGCGTCGTCCTCGCGCAGCGACGGGATGGGGAAGCCCAGCACCACATGGGTCTGGCTCACCCCCGGGATGCGGCGCGTCGTGATGCCGCCGACATAAGTGGCCGGCGCCACGGTGTTTTCGCTGCCCCGGGGCATTGCGCCGAACGCCGCTTCGGCGTGCTCGACGACACGCTGCGGGTCGACCGCGCCGGCCACGCCGACGATCACGTTGGCGCCGGTGTACAGCCGCTGCACATGGCCCAGCAAGTCACCGCGGCTGAACCGCTCGATGCTGCGACGGGTGCCGATGATGGGCTGCGCCACGGGGTGCGGGCCGAAGCAGGTCTTGTCGAACAGCTTGTAGGCGGTCGACAGGCCGTCGTCCTCGTCGTCCAGGAACTCGTGCAGGATCACCTGGCGTTCACGCTCGAGCTCGGCCTCGGGGAAGGTGCTGTTCTGCACGATGTCGCCCAGCATCTCGATCAGCCGGCCGGTGTCGCGCAGCAACCCGCGCATGTGGTACGCGGTGTGGTCCTTGTCGGTGTGCGCATTGACCTCGGCCCCGAGCCGTTCGGCGTCGAGGTTGATCTGCTGGCAGCTGCGCAGGTGCGTGCCCTTGAAGGCCATGTGCTCGACGAAGTGGCTGATGCCGTTGAGCGTGCGGCTTTCGTGCTGACTGCCGCTGCGCACGAACACGCTGACGCTGACGGTTTCCAGGTGCGGCATCTGGAGGGCCAGCACGCGCACGCCGTTGGCGAGCGTGGTCACGAACGTGTCGGGGGCACCGGAAGCAGAAAGTGTCATCGTCAAGGCGTGGAGCAACGAGGTCGGGCTGGCCCGCAGGGGCCCCGGCGGCCAGGCTGAAGATTGGCTGACGGCGCCGCAGCGCGCCGGCCATGATTGTCGCTTGTCGCCGCGAGGCGCGCTTCTCGGCTCGTCGCGTCGGCAAGCCTGCCAGCGCAGATCGCTCGATGCCTGGCAAGGCTTACATGGCGCCCGGGCTGGGCGATGGCCGGCAGCAGCGGCCCGACCGCTCGCAGGCCGCGCCGCGCCAAGCCCCCAGCCCGGCCGGTGGCGTGGGCCCGCCCCGCCGCGCACTGGCCCGTCGGTTGCAAGAAGGCACGGACGTCGAACTTGAACCTCGAGGTGGTGATGCGAGCTGTACCAGGGCAGCCTGCCGAGGACGGCATGGAACTGTGGGGCGGTCTGGAGTGCACGGTCAATCGTGTCGAAGACCAATATTTCAGCCAGATGGAGCGCAACGGCCATGCGATGCGCCCGGACGACCTGGAGCGGTTCGCCTCGCTCGGCATCCGGGCCATCCGCTACCCCGTGTTGTGGGAACGCACGGCACCGGGCGCGCTGGAGCATGCGCAATGGGCGTGGTCCGATGCCCGGCTGAACGGCCTGAGGCAGCTGGGCGTGAGCCCCATCGTCGGCCTGGTGCACCACGGCAGCGGCCCGCAGCACACCAGCCTGGTGGACCCGGGGTTCGCCACCGGGCTGGCGGCCTTCGCCGCCGAGGTGGCGCGTCGTTACCCGTGGGTGGAGCGGTACACACCGGTCAACGAGCCGCTGACCACCGCGCGCTTCAGCGGGCTCTACGGCGTCTGGTATCCACATGCCCGCAGCGACCGCAGTTTCGTGCGGGCCTTGCTGCATCAGTGCCGCGCGGTGGTGCTGTCGATGCAGGCGATCCGCAGCGTCAACCCGCGCGCGCAGCTGGTGCAGACCGAGGACCTGGGCAAGACCTACAGCACGCCGGCCCTGCGCTCGGTGTGCGAGTTCTACAACCATCGGCGCTGGCTCAGCTGGGACCTGCTGTGCGGCAAGGTCGACCGCGACCATGCGCTGTGGGACTACCTGATGCGCAGCGGCGCGACGCCTGCCGAGCTGCTGTGGTTCCAGGAGCACCGCTGCCCGCCGGACATCCTCGGCATCAACTACTACATCACCGGCGAACGGTGGCTGGACGAGCACCTGGAGCGTTATCCGGCCCGCTATCACGGCGGCAACGGCGAGCACCGTTTCGCCGACATCGAGACGCCCCGCGCCTTCGCGGTGCCCACGCCCGGCGTCGGCGCCTTGCTGCAGGAGGCCTGGGATCGCTACCGGTTGCCCATCGCGGTCACCGAAGCGCACATCGACGCCCATCGGGAAGACCAGCTGAGGTGGCTGGTCGAGATCTGGCGCGCGGCACAGAGCGTGCGCCAGGGCGGGGCCGACGTGCGGGCGGTGACGGTGTGGGCGCTGCTCGGCTCTTACGACTGGAACAGCCTCGTCACCTGCTGCAAGGGCTATTACGAGCCCGGCCCGTTCGACGTGCGCTCGGCGGTGCCCCGGCCCACGGCGCTGGCCCGGCTGATGCAGGAGCTGTCGGCGGGCGGCGCGCCTTCGCACCCGGTGTTGGACGGGCCCGGTTGGTGGCGGCGGCCGGGTCGTTTCCTGTGCGAGCCGGTGGTGCGCCAGCACGAGCCGCCGCCGCTCCATCTGCAACCCGAGCCACGTCGCGATGCCCACCGCTCCGCCATCCTCGTGACCGGTGCCGATGGCCGATTGGGCAGCGCCTTCGTGCGCCTGTGCGCGCAGCGCAGCCTGGCCTGCCATGCAATGTCACGTGCCGCACTGGACATCACCGACGTGCAGGCCGTCGAAGCGGCCGTGGCGCGTTACCGGCCCTGGGCCATCGTCAATGCGGCTGGCATGCCGGACGTGGACCGCGCCGAAGCCGACCCGAAGGCCTGCGAGGCAGCCAACGCCGTGGGTGCCGCGGTGGTGGCGCGGGTCTGCGCGGCCGCCGACATCCCCCTGCTGACGTTCTCGAGCGAGATGGTGTTCGACGGCCGGCTGGGCCGCCCTTATGTGGAAACCGACGTGCCCGCGCCGTTGAATACGCTGGGCCGCAGCAAGGTGGAGGCCGAACGCGCCGTGCTCGGCGAACATGCGCGCGCGCTGGTCGTGCGCACGAGCGCCTTGTTCGGCCCCTGGGACGGGCGCAATGTGTTGGTGCGGGGCCTGCAGGCGCTGGCGCGGGGTGAGGTGTTCCGCGTGGCCGACGACGTCACCGTGTCGCCCACCTACGTCCCCGATCTCGTGCACACCTGCCTCGATCTGCTGATCGATGGCGAGGCCGGCCTCTGGCATCTCACCAACGGCCAGCCGGTGACCTGGTGGCAGTGCTTGCGGCGCGCCGCGCAACGCGGTGGTCTCGATACGGCGTGCTTGCAGCCCTGTTGCGCGGCGGAACTGGCGCCGAATGCCCCGGTGCCCTCCTACAGCGCCCTCTCGAGTGTCAAGGCCGTGATGTTGCCGCCGCTGGAAGACGCCCTGAACCGCTTCTGGGACCTCTGGGCAGCCCAGCAGGATGACCGGATCGAGGCACGCTCGGGCGCCGGGTGTGCCGCCCGGTAGCAGGCGCGGTGTTGGCCGGGTCGATCCACCCAGCGCCCCATGAAGGTGCAGCCGCCGGCATAGCAGCCGGCGTGCCCGAACCACCCCCGCAATCCCGGGACGTTCTATAGCCCGCTTGGGACGTGGCGGTCGTGTTCGCAAGAAACATTTTCTTGCACTGTTCGCACTCACATCGGTCGGGCGCCCCGATCCTTCGTCTCCTTTCGTACAGGGGCACGCAACGCCGCCTTGGAGGAGATCATGATCCAGCCCGTCGACCGGCGCACCGCCCGCGCCCGCCGCACCCTTGCCCGCCGCCGTATTGCGCTCGCTTGCGCCGCCTTTTGCTGCGTCGGCACCGCCGGCGCGGCCGATTTCAACTGGACGGGCGGCGGTGGCCCGGGGGCCTCGTTCTGGGACGTGGCCGCCAATTGGTCACCCAGCGTGCCTGCCGGGGTGGAAGCCCGATTGCTCCTCGGCGCCTACAACACCACCCTGCGCAGTGGCTTGTTCGACGTCGGCAGCGTGCAGGGCACCGGCACCCTAACCGTGAGCGGTGGTGAATTGCGCCTGAATGGCGCAGCCTCCACGCTGGGCATCTTCCGGATGAACGGTGGCCGGGTGTCGTCGCCTGGGCCGCTGACGGTGCAGGAGTTCCACTGGAACGCCGGCGAGTTCTCACCCGACTTCGGTGGCCCGACCACGCAGATCGTGGTGAACGGCAACGCCAGCTTCGGCAACGGCGGCAACAAGTACATGGGGTACCAATCCACGCTGGAACTGCGGGGGCGCAGCCGCTGGCTGGACGGGCAGTCGAGCCTGTCGCTGCAGGGCACCCTGAACGTGGGCAGCACCGGGCGCCTGGAGGACGTGGCGAGCAGCGGTGACCACTATCTCGAGGTCGGGACTGCCTTCCGCAATGCCGGGGTCTACGAGAAGGCGGGCCGGGGCCGCACCGACATCTCGCTGGCCGGCGCCACGTTCGACAACGCCGGCACACTGTTCGTGCGACAGGGGACATTGGCCGTCCAGGGCACACCGTCGGGCGAGTGGCGCAATACGGGCGTGATCGATGTCGGCTCCGGCGCGGCCCTGTCGATGGACCTGTTCCGCTACGAGGTGTTGGAACACAGCGGCACGGTCCGCGTCAACGGCAAGGCCACCTTCTCGGTCGACTGGTCGGGCCTGCTGAGCACGGGCGACTGGACCGTGGGGCGGGGCGGCTCGCTGGTGTTCAAGAACGACGGCTTCGACGAACGGGGCATGCCCATCGAGTTCCTGCGCGGCACACTGCGCAACGACGGCAAGGTCACCTTCGACGGCGGGCGGACGTCCTTCCGCAACGGCGTGGCGCTGGCCGGCAACATGGTCGAACTGCGCAACGCCGCCAAAGTGTCTACCGACACGGCCGTGAACGTGGCCCTGCTGCGCATCGGCGGCACCGTGCCGATGTCGAACGGGCCGGACGTGTGGGGCTCCTTCAGCGCGCCGGACATCCGCGTCAACGAATTCGACTGGGGCGTCGCGGACCTGCACGTGCCGGGACGCATCACGGTCACCGGCAATGCGCGGCTGCACGGCGGGGCGGTGTCTTACACCACCGATGGCAACGGCAACGTCGAGCCGGGGTACAGCAAGGTGGTCAACGGCTGGCTGTCGTTGGGCCACGCGAGCTGGAGCGGCGAGACCGACATCGCCGGGTCCGGCCGCATCTCGGTGGCGTCGCGCCGCGTCTTCATCGATGAGACGGCGGCCAACCTGGATGCGAACAACGGAGGACGCCCGATCCGGCTCGGTGTGGCGCGCTTCGACAACAACGGCACCTACCGGAAGATCGGCGCCGGCACCACCGAGTCCACCGGCACCTTCAACAACGCCGGCACGCTGCGCGTCGAAGGCACCGGGCAGATGATCTTCTCCGGCACGCTGAACAACACCGGCACGCTGGAAGCCCGTGGCGCCCGCATCGACGTGCGCGGTTCGCTGGCGCAATGGTCCGCGGCCGACCGCCGCTTGACCGGCGGCACCTATCTGTCCAACGGCAACGTCATCGGCCTCAACCTAGGCAGTGCCGCCGGCATCGCCCGCAATTCGGCTCGCATCGAGCTCAGGGGCGCGGCGGCCCGGCTGTTCAACAACCACGGCGGTGTCGATCGCGAAGCCTTGGCCTCGCTGACGCTCAACGACGGCAGCTTGCGTGTGCTGGAGGGCGCCAGCGTGAAGACCGATGCCGGGTTGACCAACCAGGGCAGCATCGCGGTCGGGGAGGGGAGCGTGCTGGAGGTCGCCGGCCTCTACCGCCAAAGCGGCAGCCGCAGCCAGACCTGGATCGACGGCCTATTGCAGGCCGACAGCATCGAGTTCGCCGGTGGCCTGTGGGGCGCGGGCCTCGAGAACGCGATCGGCTCTGCCTCGCTCACCGGCGCCGAGGTGCGGTTCGGCAGCGGCCGGCTGGACGTGGACATCGCCGGTGCGGGCAGCTACGACGTGGTCTCGATCAGTGGCCACGCGGTATTGGGCGGCACGCTGTTCGCCGAGTTCAGCGACGCCGCACTCGCCGAAGGTCAGTACCGGGTGTTGACCGCGACCGGTGGCCTGGACGGCAGCTTCGCCATCCTCACCAACCTCGACCTCGCGCAGTACCAGGTCGACGCGATCTACGGTGGCGACCACGTGGACCTGCGGGTGACCCGGGTGGCGTCGGCCGCCGGGTTGTCGGTGGGTGCCGATGTGATGGCGATGGGACTGCCCGCCGCGCCGGTGCCCGAGCCGGAAACCTATGCGCTGATGGCGGCAGGGCTGGCCCTGTTGGTGTGGCGCAAGCGCGGGCTGCGCCGAGGGTGAAGCGGCCCTGCGGGGGCATGGCCGGCAGCCGGCCATGCCCACCGTCGCGACCGCGAGCCCGAAGGCCGCTCAGGCCTTGAGCAACTCCACCTCGAACACCAGCGTCGCATTCGGCGGGATCACACCGCCGGCACCGCGCGCGCCGTAACCCAGTTCGGCGGGGATGGTCAGCACGCGCACGCCGCCTTCCTTCATGCCCTGCACGCCCTCGTCCCAGCCGCGGATCACCATGCCGGCGCCGAGCGAGAACTCGAACGGGTCGTTGCGATCCTTGCTCGAATCGAACTTCTGGCCGCGGCCATTGGGCGCCTTGGGATCGTGCAGCCAGCCGGTGTAGTGCACCTGGACGCTGCGCCCGGCCTTCGCTTCGGCACCGCTGCCGGTCTGCACGTCGTCGATCTGCAGTCCGCTCGGGGTGGTGGTGGCCATGCTGTCTCCTTCAGTGGATAGATAGAAAAGCGCGATGATGCCACCGGCTCGCGCGAGGCCCGTTTTCGATGCGGGACGCGGCCTGCGGGTGAACATCGGAGGAGGTCTGCGCCGGGCCCTCAGCACGGCGCGGCATACGGGTTGCTGATGTCGAGGTTGGAGGCATCGATGACCCGTTACAGCTATCACGCTTCACATGAACAGTTTTCGCCCGCGGCCTTGCTGGGCCTGGCCCAGCGCGCCGAAGCGGCGGGTTTCGACGACGTGTTCTGCTCCGACCACCTGCAGCCCTGGGCACCGCGCCAAGGGCACTCGGGCTACACCTGGGCCTGGCTGGGTGCCGCCTTGCAGGCCACCCGCAGCGCCCGCTTCTCGACCATCACGGTGCCGGGTGGCTGGCGCTACCACCCGGTGGTGCTGGCGCAGGCCATCGGCACCTTGGCGCAGATGTTTCCGGGGCGCGTCACCTGGGTGGCGCTCGGCAGTGGCGAGGCGATCAACGAGCAGCTGACCGGCGCGCCGTGGCCCGCCAAGGACGAGCGCAACGCGCGGCTGCAGGAAGGCGCCGCCATCGTGCGGGCGCTGCTGGCCGGCGAGCGGGTCACGCACCGCGGGCGTATCGTCGTCGAAGATGCGCGCGTGTGGGACCGGCCGGCGCAGCCGCCCCTGCTGTTCGGTGCCGCCACCGGTGTCGAGACCGCACGCTGGCTGGGCAGCTGGGCCGACGGCCTGCTGACGCTGGGCCGCGACCTGGCGCGGCTCGACCAGGTGATCGCTGCCTTCCGTGCCGGCGGCGGTACCGGGAAACCGGTGCATGTGAAGCTCGATGTCAGCTGGGCCGAGGACGACTCGCAGGCGCTGCGGCTGGCGTTCGAGCACTGGCGGTTCAACTGCCTGGGCAGCGACGTCAACTGGGACCTGAGGCAACCCGAGCATTTCGAAGCGGCCACGCGACATGTGCGGCCCGAGGACCTGCACGCGAACGTGCTCGTCGCGTGCGATGTCGAGCGCCATCTGCAGCATCTGCGCGAGCTGGCGGCGCGAGGCGTGGCTGCGGTCGACGTGCATCAGGTCGGGCCCTTGCAGGACGAGTTCATCGAGTTCTACGGGCGCCAGGTGCTGCCGGCGTTGCGCGGCTGAGCCTGCCGACGCCGCGGCACACCTCGCTCGCCGCTGCCTCGCGGCATCCCGTCGGCCTTCATCACGCATCGCGTATTCTTGGCACAGCGGCGCCGACGGGATGCCGCGGGCGAGTGCGCGACGGTTGCCACTCGTCATCACGGCGGCATGCATGCCGCGCGCCGTGCCGTGGCAGCCCTCGCGCTTTCCAACAGACCTTCTGCGATGTGCACACGTCACCTCGACCCCCTTCAGACGCCGGCGGAGCGGCCGTGCTGACCCTCGCCCTCGAACGGGCCCGTTTCGACATCCGCTCGGGCCAGCGGCTCGGGGCGTACCGCCTGCACGCGCTGATCGGCCGCGGTGGCACCGGCGATGTCTACCGCGCTGCCCGGGCCGACGGGGCCTATGAGCAGCAGGTCGCGGTCAAGCTGATGCGCGGCAGCCTGGACCGCGAGCACGCGGTGGCGCGCTTTCGGGCCGAGCGACAGATCATGGCCAGCCTCGACCATCCCAATCTCGCCAAGGTGTACGACGGCGGCGTGATGGAAGACGGCCGCCCCTACCTGGTGATGGAGTTGGTGGCCGGCGAGCCGATCGATGTCTATGCGCAGCGCAACGGCCTGTCCATCGAACAGCGGTTACGCCTGTTTCGCACCGTGTGCCAGGTGGTGCACTATGTGCATCAACAGGGCGTGGTGCACTGCGACCTGACGCCCGGCCACATCCTGGTGACCGAGCGCGGGGTCATCAAGCTGCTCGACTTCGGCATCGCGCGCAAGATCGACGTGACCGACGCCGACGGGGCGGCCCCGAGCGCCGGCGCAGCGATGCCCCTGACGCTGGCCTATGCCAGCCCGGAACAGGTGCGCGGCGGCCGTGTCGCGCCGACCAGCGACGTCTACGCGCTCGGCGTCGTGCTGTACCGGTTGCTGACCGGTGTCTCGCCCTACCTGGGCGTCACGCCGGACGACCACTACGCCTGGTCGGCCGCGGTCTGCGAGGTCGACCCACCACGGCCCAGCCAGGCCGTGGCCGACCGTCGTTTGCGGGCCGACCTGCAGGGCGATCTCGACGCCGTGGTCATGATGGCGCTGCGCAAGGACCCGGCTCGACGCTACGCCTCGGCCGAGCAGCTGGCCGACGACGTCTTCCGTCATCTCGAGCGGTTGCCGGTGCAGGCGCGGCGTGGCGCGTGGAGCTACCGCGCGCATCGCTTCTTGCTGCGCCATCGTGCTGCCGCGGGGGTGGCGCTGGTGGCCAACCTCGCCTTGCTGGCCGGCCTCGGCTTCGCAGGCTACGAGGTCTACGAGGCCAACCGCCAGCGCGAACGCGCCGAACGGCATGCCAACGGCGTGCGGCATCTGGCCAATGTCTTCATCTTCGACATGCACGAGGCGATCCGGACCCTGCCGGGCAGCTCCGACGCCCGCAAGCTGGTGGTGCAAACGGCGCTGACCTACCTCGAGCAACTGGGCACCGAGCGGCGTGACGATCCGAAGCTGCAGATCGAGATCGCCCGCGCCTACCTGCGGGTCGGCGACGCGCTGGGCCAACCCTACAACGCCGCTTTCGGCGACCTCGACGCCGCCGCGCGCGTCTATGCCAAGGCGCAAGGCCTGCTCGAGCCGCTGACGCGACGTGCCCTGCTGGACCGAGGGCCGCGTGCGGCGGCGCAACTGGAGCTGGCGCGGGTGCTGATGCGCCAGGCCATCCTGCTCGAGGCCAAAGGCCGGCACACCGGTGCGCTGCAACTGCTGCAGCGCGCGCTGCCCGCCGCCCATGCTGCCGCTGCCGCCAACCCCAGTGACGTGCGCTCGCAGACGCTGTTGGCGGCCGTCTACGGCAATCTTTCGTCGGCCTATGAGTCGGCCGGCGATTGGCCGGCCTACGAGAAGCACCTCGCCACGGCGCGGCGTTTGACCGAAACCGTGCTCGCTCGGCATCCGGAAGACCGGATGGCGGCGACCAATCTCGCCATCCTGCGGCTCGAGCATGGACTGCGGCTCCTGAAGCACGGCAGCAGCGGCGAACTCGCGCGTGCGGCGGCACAGGCTGCCCAGGAGGGTCTGCAGATGTTGGAGCAACTGCAGCGCAACGACCCGCACGACACCGTCGTCACGCGGGCGCTGGCCCTCGGACACGAGTACCTGGGGCTGGCCCTGGCCCGCCTGGGCCAGTTCGAGCATGCGGTGCGCCAGCAGAGCATGAGCCTGCAATTGCTGGAGCAACAGCTCGACCAAACACCCCACGACACGATGCTGCAGGCGTTCTTCGCACGCACCCGGGCAGAGCTGGCGGCCGTCACGCTTGCACAGGGCGACGTCGAGGCGAGTATCGGCATCGGCCGTGAAGCGGTGCGCCAACACGAGGCCTTGCCGACCTCCGCGCGTGGCCTGCGGCTGGTGCTGTACGCGTCGGCCTACGCCGACTACCACCTCGCACAGGCTCTATGGCGTCGCAACGCGCAGGCCGAGCCGGGCACGATTGCGATCGCAGACCGGGCCCAGGCTTGCACCTTGTACCGGCGCGCCCAGCGGTCCTTGCAGAGTGCCGATCCCCTGCCGCCTCATGGCCCGGGCCTGGTGACCCCGGCCATGGTGCAAGCCGCCTTGGCGTCTTGTGCGACGGCAGGAGCACCGGTCGTCAGCAGCCTCGGGCCGTGACGCCGGCGGCGGCGTGCCGCAGCCGCTATCGATCCTGCGACGAACCGGCTTGGCGCTGGCGCTCGCGCTCGCGCAGCATGTAGAGGTAGAGGCTTTCGACCTTGGCGCGGGCCCACGGCGTGCGGCGCAGAAAGGTCAGGCTCGAGCGCACGCTGGGGTCGTGCGTGAAGCAGCGGATGGCGATGCGGCGTCCCAGTTCGGGCCAGCCGAAGTGCTCGACCAGTTCGGTCAGCAACTGTTCCAGCGTCTTGCCGTGGAGAGGGTCTCGGGTCGGGGCAGGGGGCATCTCGCGATGATGCCATTCCAGCGGCGGCAGGCTCCCAGAGGACGCACAGCGACCGGACCCCATCGGCGTGAGGTCGGGCCTCGCAATCCCTACGACGAGAACGAGGCAGCAGGGGGATGTCCCCGCTTTTAAAAAGGCGACGCCGCCCATCCCCCCGCATGTCGTCTACAACCTCCGCTGGCGTGAGCACGAGCCACGACCAAGGCGCCGCACTGGCCGGGGTGCCCCGCCCACAACACCTGCTGAGACTGCTGCACACCGCCGGCAAGGCCCTACCGTTGGAAAAGGAGCTGCTCTTGAAGGTGATACGCGTCCATGGTCACACGTTCGTCAGCGACTGGGTCGACGCACGCAGTGTTGTCGTCGATTTCGGGATGAACCACGGGGCCTTCTCGACCCGCATGCGCAGGCTGTTCGACTGCGAGGTCTACGGCGCGGAGGCCCATCCTGTCCTCTGCGAGCAACTGCCGCGAGACCCGCACATCCACCCCTACAACGTCGCCATCGGCGGTGGCCCCGGCACGTTGCGCCTGTCCATCTACAAGCAACACTGCGCCTCGGTGGTGTTCTCGCAACTCGAAGCCGAAAAGGCCGAGACGGTCGACGTGCCGTCGGTCAGCTTCGGCGGCTTCATGGAGCAGGCCGGCATCGACCACGTCGACCTGCTGAAGTGCGACATCGAGGGCGCGGAGGTGGCGATGCTCGAAGCGGCCAGCGACGACGAATTGCGGCGCATCGGGCAGGTGACCATCGAGTTTCATGACTTCCTCGACGCCAATCAGCGTGAGCCGGTCGCCACCATCACCCGGCGCCTGGAGCACCTCGGCTTCTGGCACATCGACTTGTCCAAGAACCGCATGGACGTGTTGTTCATCAACCAGCATTGGCATCCTCTCAGCTGGTCGAGCAAGACGCACATCGCGGGCGTCAAGTACCTGCGCGGCGCCCGCCGCATCGTCGGCCGGCGCATCGGCATGCAAGATCTCGGCGACGACGGCTTCCGCCTCGCCTGACCCGCCCCGCCCGCAGGGCCGGGCCGCTCCCTCGCCGTAGGGCTCGCCACCACCGGGCGGGCCCACGGCGTTGCGCAAATGTGGACGCTGTACATTTTTCTTGCTATCTTTGATGCGCTCCCGCCGGCGCTGGCCACCCGCACCGGCGGCGCCACACCAGCGGCCCGCTGTCGGCTTCGAGCGGCGGCCGCGCCTCAGGAGACCTCTTCATGCAGCTCTACTACGCTCGTGTCCTCAATCCGCGCAAGGCCTGCGCCGTGGCCAAGTACCTCAACTCGCCGGTCGACTACGTGCATGTCGACCTCGCCGCCGGTGCACACCAGACGCCCGCGTTTCGTGCGATGAATCCGAACGCCAAGGTGCCGGTGCTGGTGGACGGTGACCTCAACCTCTGGGAGTCGACGGCCATCATGTGCCACCTCGCCCGCAAGGCGGGCTCCGACCTGTGGCCGCGTGACGACCGGCAGGTGGAGGTGCTGCGCTGGCTCTCCTGGGATGCGGCGGAGTTCCTGCCGCACGCCGGCGCCCTCTACTTCGAGCACATCATCAAGGCCCACTTCCTCGGCGTGCCGCCCGACGCAGCCGAGGTCGAGAAGGCGACCGAAGGGTTCCACCGTTTCGCCAAGGTGCTGGACGCCCATCTCGACGGCCGCCGTTACCTGGTGGGCGACACGCTGAGCGTGGCCGATTTCGCGGTGGGCATCACGCTGCCGTATGCCGATGCCGCGAAGCTGCCGCTGCAGCCCTATTCCCACATCCGTCGCTGGCATGCCCGGCTGGAGGAACTGGACGCATGGCGGGAGCCGTTCCCCGCCGTCGAGGCCGTCGCCGCATGATGGGCCTGGCCACGCAACAACCGGGCCGGCGTGAGCAGGCGGGCGAACCTCGGGCACAAGGGCGGTGCGTCGCGCCCCCTCCGCCGCCAGCGACCTTGATCAGCGAGGTGGAGT
Organism: Caldimonas brevitalea; assembly: GCF_001017435.1. NCBI lineage: Bacteria > Pseudomonadati > Pseudomonadota > Betaproteobacteria > Burkholderiales > Sphaerotilaceae > Caldimonas > Caldimonas brevitalea. The sequence continues at coordinate 5,186,447 of NZ_CP011371.1, read as the reverse complement.
ACCGGGCGCTCACCGCGCGCTTCGACGCGCTGTGGGCTGTCGCGAGCGGGGAGGCCGACCAGGGTGAGATGCGTCGCCTGCTGGCCCTGATCGACCCCTACGAACGTGTGTTCGGCCCTGCCGGACGCCGGCACGAGGGCCGCGCCGACGCGGCAGACCTGTCGCGCTCGACCTGAGCGCGAAGGCGCGCTTGCTTCAGGGCCCGTCCACGTGCCGCACCGTGACCGGGGTGCCGGCCGGGAATGACGGCCCCAATCGCACGGGGTAGCGGGCTCCGGTGACGCTCACCTCGACGCGCCCACCGTCCCAGCGCCAGTCGACCCGCGCGCCGCGGACCTGCAGGCCGGCGGCCGACACCGGCGCGGTCAGCCACGTCGCCGGCACCCCGGCGCCGATCACGAGTTGGGCCGCGCCGCCGTCGTCGTCGAGCATCGCCAGCATCTCGAGTTGCAGCGCCAGCACTTCGGCCGCCGTCCAGTAGTGCGGCGTGACATGGGGCGGCGAGACCCAGCCGCGCAGCGCCTGCCAGCCGTAGGAGGTGTTTTCCTCGCCCTCGCCTTCCCACCAGGTGTAGGTGCCGGGCGCGACGCTGTGGTCCCAATAGCGCCGCAGCGTTTCCCAGGCCCGCTCGGGCCGGCCGAGGTACAGCGCCTGGTGGGCCAGCGCGATGTCGAAATAGGTCCAGCGGGGCCGCGCATGCCCGGGCGCCGGGCCGGGCACCGGCTGCCGGAACAGTCGCTCCGCATAGGCCTGCTTGCCCTGCAGCGCGACGCGGGTGGGCCAGGTGCCCGAGATGAAGGTGCGCGGATTGTTCAACTCGCCACCGGCCTTGCGGCTGGCAGACCACAGCTTGGCGGCGCTGCGCACGCCGTACAGGCCGTGCTCGGCCGCCGCAGCCCGGATCCACAGCTCCAGGTCGCCGCGGCTGGGCAGCTCGCGCGGCGCCCCGGTCAGCTCACCATTCCAGGCAGCCTGCAGGCGCGCGGCCGCTTGCGTCCACTGTTCCGCATGCGCCCGGTGGCCCAGCCGGGTGGCGAACTCGGCCGCGTCCATCAGCCCGCGATACGAGAAGGCCGTGAGGTACAGCCGCGGCACATGCCAGTCCATGCGGCCGGCGATCAGGTCGCCGTCGGCGGGCAAGCAGGCCAGCCGCGTGTCGCGTGCAAGGGCGTGACGGCCGAGCACGGCACCTTCCGGGTCCGCCATCAGCACGGCTTCGGCGTCGAGGCAGGCGACGATCCAGGCGGCCTTGCGTTGCACGTCCGGCCACACCGAGCGGTCGAACACCGGGTCGCGCAGCCGCGACGCCACTTCCTGCAGCGCCCACAAGGCGATGCCCGGCGCGTCGGCTTCGGCACCGAAGCCACCGAAGAAGTCGCGCTGGGCCAGGTCGAGCGCCAGCTCGCGTGCCAACGCCAGGTTGCCCGATTGCGCCAGCGCGGCGGCCACATAGGCACTGTCGCGCAACCAGGCCTGGCCATAGTTGAGCGGGTCGCCGGGGCGCACCTCGCGACCGTCGACCGACATCGCCAGATGGTGCACCTGGGCGTGCAGGCTGGCGACGAAGGCCGGCTCCGGCACCTCGACCTGCGGCAGGTGCACGGCGTCGCGCAGCGCCGGGGCCGGCACGGTGGCCGACTCCAGCGCCTCGATGCTGGCCTTGGATGCCGTGGCGGGCCAGTCGATGCGGGCGTAGGCCCAGCCGGTCGGGCTGCGCACGGAGGTGGCCGTGCCAGCGGGCGTCTCCCAACCGTCCTGGTGTTCGTCGCCCAGCCGCACCGCCGCGCCCTCCGGCAGGCGCAACCGCCAACGGCCCTCGATCAGCAGCGTGCGCGTCGCGGGCCGCCACTCGAGGTGGCGCAGCGGGCCCGCAGCCGGGCCGACGCCGCGCACCAGCAGCTGCAGCGACTGCCCGGCCGGCAACCCGGCGGCGGCCTCCAACCCCAGCTGCCAGACACCGGCGGCGTCTTGTGCCCACCGCCCGGTGTAGAGCGGCGTGGCGAATGCCACCGAAGGCCAGCGCCCTTGCGCCAGCGCGACCTCCTGCCGGGTGTCACGCAACCCGATGCTGTCGCTGGTCGCCTTCACGCTGCCCGACGCGTCGACCGCCCAGACCGACACGCCGAAGGACCCGACCCACGGCGAGAAACTGCCGCCCGGCTCGAAATACGCCTTGTCGGCGCTCGACGCGCCCGGCACGCCGAGCAGCACATGCGCCTGGCCGCGCGGCCACGGCCCGAGGGGCCGGCGGGCCATTTCTTCGAGCAAGTCGGTGCGGGTCGAACCCTGCTCGGCGGCGTGCTGCTTGGCGCGGTCCAGCGCCTGGCCGTTGTGAACCAGGCTCAGCCCGACCAGCGTGGCCAGCAGCGCGAACAGGGCGGCCGACAGCATCGGGCGGCCGGCCGGCAGATCGAAGGCGAGTGACGCCAGCACCACCAGCAGCGGCAGGAAGTGCAGCGCGTAGAGGAAAGTTTCTTCGCCGTAGACCGCATGCAGCGCCCACTGCCCGACCAGCCCGCCCACCAGCACCAGGCGGAACCCGGGCGGCAGGGCGCCGCGACGGCACACCCGCAGCAGCCCGAGCGCCAGCAGGGCCGCCCACAGTGCCAATGCGGGCCATGCCAAGGGGGAGCCCGATCCCAGGGGGCTGTGCTGGAACGACAAGGCCTGCCAATGCGGGTTGGGGCCGGTCAGGTCAGGCCGGGGGGCCACCACGGTGTCGAACCAGAACACCTTGGCCACCGCCAACGGGCCGCCGGCCTCTTCCTTGAGCATGAACGAGGTTTCGCCGCCGAGGCTGCCGAAGCCTGGCAGGTTGGGCAGCAGCTGGTGCTGCAGCCCGGCGCCCGCCGCGACGGCGGCCAACGCGCCGGCGGTGACGGCCGCGGCCGCGAGTGGGCGCAGCCGGCCGAGCGCCAGCAGCCAGCCGAACATCCAGTTGGTCAGCGTGACCGCCAACGTCGCGGCACTGACCCACCAGACGCGGATCTGCTCGCGCCGAGGGCTGGCCGCAGGGGGGGCGGCCGCCACATACAGGGCCAGCATGATGGTCAGGCCGCCGAGCTGGAAGGCTTCGGGCACCGTGTAGAAGAACAGCCAGCCGGCACTCGCGCACAGCAGCGCACACAGCAGCGCCGCTTCGGCCCGCTGGCGCCCGAGTCGGCGCAGCGTCAAATACAGCAGGGCCACCGTGGCGGCCGCGGTGGCCGCCGAAAAGAGCGCCGCCGCCGCGCGTGCGTCCACGCCAGGCAGCCATTGCAGCGCGGTGACCACAGGCAGTGTCAGCAGCGAGAACAGCGGGTGCACGACCGCTCGCGGGTGATCGGCCTGCCTGTCGCTCATGTCCTGCAGCACACGCAGCACATCGGACTGGAACCAGACGTTGCCGGCATTCGACCGATACCCGAGCGTCTCGGGCGCGAACAACCGGTCCGGCGCGGTCAGCGCCAGCACCCATGCGAGCCCGAAGGCCAGCGACGCGAGGCCGACGCACAGCCACGCGTCGAGCGACAACCCGAGCCGGCGGGTCAGGGGAGGCAGGCCTTGCTCACTCAGAGGAACGCTCACGGCTTCTCCTTGCGGCGCAGGGCCGACAGGGCCGGGTGCGAACCGGGCAACGGAAGGGGACAGGGGGCTGCGTAGGGTGACAACATCGATAAGAAAGCCATCGAAAAACGATCGAACAGCGTCGCAACGCTCAGGGCGCGAGTTTCCCATTCCCGGGCACCGTCGCCGAGCACTGCCTCCCGCATTGGCCCTGCTTTCTCCCCTGACACGCTGGCACGAGAAGTAAATGTTGGAAACGGCCGGCAACCCCGGGTGGCGATGCGCGAGAAGGTGGCGCGGCAGCCGATCGTGCCTCGCGGCCGTCAGTGCCGAGCTTGCGCGAGGATGGATTCGAGCTGCTCGAACCGCAGCGGCTTGACCAGGTGGTGCTGGAATCCGGCGGTCGCGGACGACACCTTGTCGGCTTCCTGCCCCCATCCGCTCAGGGCGACCAGCAGCAGGTCGGGGGTGCCCGAGCCCGCTCGCAGCCGCCGCGCCAGCTCGTAGCCGTCCATGTCCGGCATGCCCAGGTCGATCACCGCGGCATCGGCCGGGAAGCCTTGCTCCAAGGTTTCGAGCACACCATCGGCGCCGTAACACACTCTCACGTCGGCGCCGATCAGGCGCAACAGTGCGGCGAGGCTGTCGGCCGCTTCCTGGTTGTCGTCGGCCACGATCACGTGCAGCCCCTGTGGCGCGGGCGTGGCCGCCGACCCACGGCTCTGTGGCAGTGCCAGCGGGTCGGTCAGGGGCAGCCGCACCACGAACTCGCTGCCGCGGGAGGGCCCGTCACTGTGCGCCTCGATGCTGCCGCCATGCAGGCGGACCAACTGCTTCGCGAGGGCCAGGCCGATGCCCAGCCCCGGCTCGCAACCGTTGGCCGGCGGCGCTGCCTGGGCGTACATCTCAAAGATGGTCGGCAGCGCTTGCGCCGCGATGCCGCAGCCGTTGTCGCGCACCCCCAGCACCGCGGCGTCGCCCTCCGCCTGCAGGCTCAGGTGCAGCGAGCCGCCGTTGGGGGTGAACTTGGCCGCGTTGTTCAGCAGGTTGGTGACCACCTGGGCCAGGCGCACCCGGTCGCCGTCCACGAGCAGCGGCGTATCGGGCAGCGCGAGATGCAGGCGGTGGTCGGCGCGCTGGATCAACGGCAGGCTCTCCTCGACGCCGTCGCGGCACACCTGCCGCAGGTCCACGGCCTCCCGGCGCAAGGTGATGCGGTCGTGGGTGATGCGCTGGATGTCGAGCAGGTCGTCCACGAGGTGCACCATGTGCTCGACTTGTCGCAACATCATCTCGTGCCATTCGCGCATCTCGCCGGGATCGGCCGGTGGCGACCGCAGCAACAATTCGAGCCCGTTGCTCAGGGGCGCGAGCGGGTTGCGCAGTTCGTGGGCGAGCGTGGCCAGGAATTGGTCCTTGCGCCGGTCGGCTTCGCGCAGTGCATGCTGTGCTTCTTTCATCGCGGTGATGTCGACGATGAACTCGATGCCCAGCTCTTCGTCGAGCCGCGATGCGGCGAACAACGCCCACCAGCGGCTCCCGTCCTTGCGGATGTACTGCTTCTCGTAAGGCACCGTACGGCCCACGGTGACGAACTCTTCGATGGCCTTGTAAGACGCCGGCACCCACTCCGGCGGTGTCATCACGTCCCAGCGCACGCGGCCGGCGGCCACATCGACTTCGTCATAACCGCTCATCGCCAAGAAGGCCGGGTTGCAGTAAGTGATCGCGCCGTTGGTGCGGAAAAAGATCACCCCCACCGTCTGGATCTCGAGCGCCTTGCGCAGCCGATGCTCCGAACGACGCCGCTGCTCGTCGGCTTCGCGGCGACGTGTCACGTCGATCAACACCGCATTCAAGCGCGCTGCACGAGCGTCCGGCAGCCGCAGCACCGTCGCGTTCACCGAGACCCAGATCATCTGGCCGTTCTGGTGCCGCAACCGCATCTCGAAGGTCCACCGGTCTGCCTCGCCCCGCAGGATCT